>CAWFID010000032.1:0-56912 GCA_963815765.1 uncultured Bacillaceae bacterium | reverse complement strand
GCACATTTTTTGAACTATGGCACAAATTTAAGAGTCCACAAGGAACAAAGAAGGCAACTCTTGCCGAAGAGGAAGAATTGTATCAGCTTATACGTGGAACGGAATTGGAAGCGCGCCTTTCCATGATGGATCAATATAGCCTCTTACATTTACCTTTCTCCACAAGAGAATCTGAGTTGATAAGACAATGGAAACGGACCGCAGAAGCGATTGTTTCTGGAAATGAACTGCCAGAACCAAAAATAAAAAAACGCACCTTGGAAGATCTTGAACTCTCCTATAAAACGATTGGACTTCACCTATTATTTCTTTATCGTTTAAACAAACGAACGGATGCTATATACTGGGAACGTTTACGTGAAGAAATTAGCTTATTAGTTCATGAAAAACTAAAAACAGAAGTAACAAATATGCAAAAAAGATGCCGTAAATGCAATAATAAATTACCATGGGATCACCGTTTTCAAATTTGTGATTCATGTTACTCACAACGGTATCGACATTATGATTATTTCTAGTAGAACGAAAAAAATATGAACTATGATGTGAATCACTAATGGGAGTCTCCATGTATGATACATTGTATTTGAGAAATATTATCAATAACGATGATCTGCGTATAATATGATTTCATGGGGTGAAAAAATGAGCCAAGAATTAGTAGATCGAATATATGAATTACTTGAAGAAGTAATAGACCCTGAACTAGGGATTGATATTGTCAATTTAGGTCTGGTGTATGAAGTGGAAGTGGATGAAGAGAAGCAGGCGTTGATTAAAATGACGATGACATCAATGGGGTGTCCAATGGCGGGTCAAATAATGGCGGATGCCAAAATGAAGATATCCATGAACATAAAAGAATTATCAAATATCCAAATTGATATTGTATGGAACCCACCTTGGGGGAAAGATAAAATGTCACGCTATGCCAAAATTGCACTAGGGATCCACGAATAATAATCGTTAAAAAGAGGCTGAACCGAATGAAATCGGGTTCAGCCTCTTTTGTTTAACATGATATTTTTACTCATTAGAGTGATTCATAAAGTAAAGACATTCTTCTACAAAATTCTTTATATTTCCTTTGTTGCGACAAATATCAACATTCAAAACTTTACTCAAGTTCAGATATTTGATACCATAATAGTATTAGTAGTATATTATTTCCTATTTTTAATAGGTTCTTAGTCTACTAAAAGTTATTTGAAATAGCCCATGTTCTGAGAAATTTCCTGACTGGCACTTATTACCTTTTTAGCGAAAGATGGAATTTTCTGTTGCTGGATTCTCTGCTTCGGACCAACCACAGAAAGGGCAGCAATTACTTTTCCAGTATAATCATAAATGGGGGCTGCAATTGTAATAACCCCTTCAGAGAATTCCTCTGCGCTAAAGGCATAACCATTTTGTCTTATTTCATTTAGATGTGATCGTAATTGCTCTGGATCCGTAATGGTATTTTTCGTGTATTGTTTTAATCCATGATTAATGATGGTTTCAATTATATCAGGGCTGGAATAAGCCAAGAGTACTTTTCCTGAACTAGTTGCATAAGGGGGGTTCCGTTTTCCTACATGTGTTAAAAAACGGACAGGGTGATTACATTCAACTTTCTGTAAATACACAACTTCTAAATGGTCAAGGATTGAAATGTGAGCGGTTTCACCAAGAGTTTCTACTAATTTATTCAGAATGGGCTGCGATTCTCGAACAATGTCCAGATTGCTGTTAATAATTCCACTCAAGGTAAGGATGGAGAACCCTAAACGATATTTTTTCGTTTCAGGATCTTTGAAAAGAAATCCTTCACTTGCGAGCGTTGCCATTGTTCGACTTACCGTACTTTTGTTTAACTCAAGTGCAGAAGAAATATCACTTACTTTTTTCTCGGGTTCATCCATTGTAAAACAATTTAGGATTCGTAAAGCATTTTTAACAGATGAAAGATAATTGCTACCTGTATGATCTTGTTCCATAAGTAGTGGCCTCCAGTATTTCATTTATTTCATATAAGTAAACATAGTTGCTGTATATGAGAAAATATAACAGAAAAATGGGAGAAAGAAAAGTTTTATTATGGTTTATTTAGTATTAATCCATATTTGACTATTGTTAGAAACAAATTAAATAAAATTATTTTAAATGTTTCATATAGAGCAACTAGTGAGTTGTATGTGAAACTAGAAGGCGTTATCATTACTTTAGAAAAACAATTCAATCGATTTAAAAAAAGGGAGGAAATAAAAAATGGCAGTAGAAACAACAAATCTAATTGTAGAACCTAGTGTAAAAGCATTTGATTGCTTACATTTTATTGATGGACAATTTGTAGAATCTTTAAATAAGAAAACTTTTAATAATGTGAACCCAGTAACGGAAGAAGTATATGGTACAGTTGCAGAAGGTGGAGCTGAAGAAATTGATTTAGCGGTTAAAGCTGCTAAACGTGCTTTTGAAGAAGGTCCTTGGGGAAAAATGAGTACACAGGAACGTTCAAATATCATCCGTAAAATTGGTGATATCCTTTTAGAACGCCAAGAAGAAATCGCTCAATTAGAATCTCTAGATACAGGTAAGCATCTTAAATTCTCACGTCACGTAGATGCACCTCGTGCGCCAAAAAACTTCCATTTCTTTGCTGACTACATGATTTCAGTAGGAACAGAAGCATACCAAGATGAAATAAATAAAGCGCTTAACTACGGATATCGCCGTCCAATCGGAGTCGTTGGATTAATTCAACCATGGAATCTTCCATTATTCTTATTAACTTGGAAATTGGCGCCAGCTCTAGCAGCAGGATGTACAGTTGTGATTAAGCCATCTGAATTAACACCAATGACAGCAACAAAATTAATGGAAATCATTAAAGAAGCTGGCGTTCCAGACGGAGTTGTAAACATGGTTCACGGTTTTGGACCTGGTGCAGGTAGTGCGATCAACCAACACCCTGACATTGCTGGTATCGGATTTATCGGACAAGTATCTACAGGTGTTAGAATCATGCAAGAAGCTGCTCCAACATTGAAAAAACTTTCTTTCGAATTAGGCGGTAAAAACCCTAATATCATTTTTGCAGATGTAGATATTGATGAAGTTGTTGATGGTACGATTAGATCAAGCTTTACAAACCAAGGGGAAGTTTGTGTAAGTGGTTCAAGAATTTATGTAGAGCGTCCAATCTTTGATGAATTCGTTGAAAAATTCGCAGCTAAAACAAGAGCATTAAAAGTCGGCGATCCATTTGATATGTCAAATGACCAAGGTGCATTAGTGGCAAAAGTACACTATGATAAAGTCATGAGCTACCTGAAAATCGCGGAAGAAGAAGGCGGTACTTTCGTAACAGGCGGTGGACGTCCTGAAGGAATAGAAAAAGGATATTTCGTTCAACCAACGATTATCACTGGTTTAGACGACAACTCTCGTTGTGTTCGTGAAGAAATCTTTGGACCAGTTGTTTGTGTTCTTCCATTCGACACAGAAGAAGAAGTGATTGCAGCAGCAAACGATACTCGTGTGGGTCTAAGCAACACAATTTGGACAAACGACATCCGTCGTGCACACCGCGTAGCACAATCCATTGAATCTGGATTATCTTATATCAACTGCTGGTTCTTACGTGACCTAAGAACGCCATTCGGCGGTACAAAAGACAGTGGTCTTGGTCGTGTTGGCGGAGTACACAGCTGGGAATTCTACACAGAACTTACAAATATCTGTGTGAAACTATAAATCTATTAAATTAGAAGAAACGTTGCACGGTTTGTTTTGGAAGGACCGTGCAACATTTTCATAGAAATTTATTCAATAGTCAAATTAAATTTACATAGGGAGGATAAAGAATATGACAAGTAAAATTGAAAAATTTGCTGCTCAACTAGCGCAAGCAGAAGCTACACAAGTAGGGATTGACCCTCTAACTGTAGTAGATCCGGAGATTACGGTTGATGAGGCATACTACATTCAATTAGAAAATATTAAGAAGAAGTTAAGCGAAGGGCAAAAAATTGTTGGAAAGAAAATTGGCTTAACATCTGTAGCAGTACAAAAAATGTTAGGTGTGGATGAGCCAGATTATGGACATCTATTAGACAGCATGGTTGTAGAAAATGGTGGAACAATTGACACGAAAACTATGCTTCTACCAAAAATTGAAGGTGAAATTGCTTTCGTCTTGAAGAAAGACTTAAAAGGACCGAATGTAACGGCTGTTGATGTTATTCAAGCAACAGATTATGTTTTACCTGCACTAGAAATTGTTGATAGTCGTGTACAAGATTGGAAAATCAAATTACAAGACACTGTAGCAGATAATGCATCATCAGGCTTATATGTACTAGGTGGAAAACCAACAAAGCTTGAGGATATTGATCTAGAGTTACTTGGAATGGTTTTATCACAAAATGGAGAAATGGTTAATACAGGTGTAGGTGCAGCAGCACTTGGAAACCCTGCAACATGTGTAGCATGGTTAGCAAATCGTTTAGCAGATTATGATATTTCTCTAAAAGCTGGTGAAGTGATTCTTTCAGGTGCACTTTCTGGTATGGTCGTTGCCAATGCAGGAGATTCTTTCACTGCAAGATTTGCTCATTTAGGACAAGTAAGCGTTAATTTTAAATAATCGTATAGAACTTAATAAATTGATTCAAACAACCCGAGGAGGAAACAAAATGTCAAATGAAATCATTAAACAAATTAAAGACTATTTAGTAGCAGCAGAAGTTGAAAAACGTGAAGTGGTTAAAGTAACTTCAACTATTAAGCCGGATTTAACGGTTGAAGAAGCCTATCAAGCACAAGAACTACTTGTTCAAACAAAATTAGATCAAGGTCACAGAATCATTGGTCCTAAAATGGGCTTAACAAGTAAAGCAAAATGGGATCAAATGGGTGTATCTGAACCGATTTATGGTTATGTATTTGATTATATGTTAGTAGATAACGGTGGAGTTGTTCCTTTCCAAATTCACCCAAAAGTAGAAGCTGAAATTGCTTTCCTTATTGGTGAAGATATCGAAGGACCTGGAATTACAGGTGCTCAAGTATTGGCTAAAACTGAGTATGTATTACCAGCAATTGAAGTAATCGACAGCCGTTACGAAAACTTTAACTTTACACATACAGATGTTATTGCCGATAATGCTTCTACTTCAAGAGTTGTATTTGGTAATACATTGAAAAAACCGAGCGAATTAGATCTTGATTTAGTAGGGGCAACTTTATCTATTAATGGTCAAATTAAAGATCTAGGAGCTGGTGCGGCCGTTTTAGGACATCCAGCTAATGCGATTGCTGTTCTTGCTAATATGCTTGCTAGAAAAGGCGAAAAAATCAAAAAAGGCGATCTGATTTTATCAGGTGCATTAACAGGCGCTATTTTAGTAAATGTTGGCGACTTTGTTAGCGCGAAATTTGATGGCCTAGGTGAAGTTACACTCACAATGGGAGAATAATTCTTCCATTAAATACACTTTTGATCAGAGAGGGGGATTCATATGCCACTTATTCAAATTAATATCATGGAAGGCAGACCACCTGAAAAAATTACTGAGTTAATTAGTAATGTGACGGATACTGTTTCTGAAACATTAGGTGCTCCCAAGCAAAATGTTCGAGTGCTTGTTACAGAAATGCCAAAAACACACTGGGGTATAGCAGGTGTACCGGCTTCTGAAGCTAGGAAATAGATTTGTTTAGTATGAGAATAAAATGATTATAATGGATGATAAAAAAGACGTTTAACTTTTGTTTAACGGGTTCTCTTTAAGGGGACAAAAGAGACAAATCGCATACAAAATCACACATCTACTCGCAATTTTACGAGTAGGTGTTTTTTATTGATATAAAGCCATTCGTTTTACTATATAAATAAAAATGGCACTCATTTTAGCATAAAATTAGCAGTGTACAATAGCCATTGTACACAACATTTTTAGTGCGATTTTATGTGCTAAAAGTTATGCTAAAACCTTGGATACTTTGTAAAAATCGACTCCTGTACTGCGTTTTGGTATTTCTTACAAAAGGTTTAAAATTGAGGATATTTTGTATCTAAGATGAAAATAAAGTAGTAGAATTAAGCTGACAATCCAATGTAGGAGGGGAGACTCAATGAGTCCATTATTAGGATTGATTCAAACACTGATTATAATGGGTTTAATTTTTATTTTGGCTTACAAATATGTTGATATTCGAACAAAAAATACCCATTTTGAATGCCCACATTGCCGTTCATCCTTTAAATTATCAAAATCAAGTTTCGCATTGGCTTTAAAAAGAAATTTGTATGAACGAATGGTGACTTGTCCTGTTTGTGGCTATAAAGGTTGGATGGAAATAATAAATGATGAAAAGTAGGAACTAAGTAACAAAAATAAAACAAGAAAAACGCTTGGTGATTCCAAGCGTTTTTCTGTGCTATTTTATACATTTTTTAGGTAAAAAACCAACTGTTTTTAATGTTGAATCATATGCGATTTTAAATGTTTTTTTTATTTTTGTCCCCCAGAAGAGAACCCGTTAACTTTTGTTAGCGTCTTTTTTTGTTGGAAAAAAGTGAAAGTGTTTGGAAAAAGATTTGCTATTTACTCATTAAACCTTCAATATTAATAACGTTAAAATTTATTTTGGTTATTAGAAGGTAGGGAGATACATTGTCAAATTTCATTTCATTAGGGCTGTCTCAAAGTATAAACAATCATTTACTAGAACAACAGATATCAACACCAACACCGATTCAACAGAAAGTGATTCCTGTGGTGCTGAACGGTAGGGATGTGATCGCGCAGGCACAAACGGGTACAGGAAAAACATTTGCATTTATATTACCCATTCTAGAAAAGCTCGATCCTCAAGCAGAATTTATTCAAGCACTCATCGTAACACCTACACGTGAATTAGCATTACAAATAACCAATGAGATTGAAAAAATGATCATTCATAAGGAAGCCATCCATGTATTAGCCGTTTATGGAGGGCAGGATGTTGAAAAACAGCTAAAAAAGCTGCGAAAAAGCATTCAGATTGTGGTAGGTACACCTGGGCGATTACTTGATCATTTAAGGAGAGGTACGATCGATTTTTCACACATTTCTTCACTTGTGCTTGATGAAGCAGATCAAATGTTGCATATTGGCTTTATCAAAGAAATTGAGGATATCATTTTAAAGACTCCGAGATCCAGACAAACATTGTTATTTTCGGCCACGATGCCTGATGAAATTAGACAACTTGCACAAAAGCATATGCATGATCCGGAATACATTCAAGTAGAGAAAACACAGGGACCTGCACAAACGGTTAATCAGTTAGCGATTCAAACGACCGATCGAGCAAAGCAGGCAACATTAATTGAATTAATTGAAACAGATCGTCCGTTTTTAGCTGTTATTTTTTGCCGAACCATACGGAGAGTTTCCAAGCTTAACGATGCTTTGAAATCTCATGGGTTTTCATGTGAAGAATTACACGGTGATTTGTCTCAAGCAAAGCGAGAAAGGGTAATGAAACGGTTTCGGGATGCGGACATTCAATTATTGGTGGCTACAGATGTTGCCGCAAGAGGACTGGATGTTGAAGGTGTTACCCATGTATTTAACTATGACATCCCCGAGGATTCCGAAAGCTATATTCACCGAATTGGTCGAACGGGCCGTGCCGGAATGGAAGGGATCGCGATTACTTTTTACACTTCAAATAGCCAGTCACTTCTTGATACAATAGAAAAAGAATTAAATATTACCATAAAAAAACAAATCCAGGAGCGTTCGGATGAGCAGCGGCCAAAAAGGGACCAAAATCATCGAGGTTCCAGACAGGATGATCATCGACAAGGAAGACAAGCACCAAGGTCACGTGTCAAGAGTAAAAATGAGCAAAGCGACCGTTCATTTAAGGATAAATCAAAAAGAGGCAGAGTGGAGACGTCATCCCATTCACCCATGAGTCGTGAAAAAGGAAAAAATAAACCAGCGAGTTCTCGTAGTATGAGGAAGAGATAAATTCAATACATAAATGAAGGATGATCGATATGTTAAAAAAGCAAATGACGCAATACCTAGCAAAACGGATTGAGGAGAAACAAGCAACACAGGACGATAAGATTCAATTAGAGGTTTATAAGGAGGAAAGAGCCTATATTGAAAAGCATCATTTGTTAAATGATTATGCAGGCAAATCCATTTCTTTCATTGAAAGTGATCCTAGTTTACGGTTTGCGGACGTTTACATTGAACGTTGTGATAAAGAAACGGAAGAATTGTTGGCAGAGGAACCATCCACCTTTATGCAGCAACCTATTGATTATTTTAAAAACCATGGTAATGAATTCATCTATGTAGAATCTGAATGGTTTGACCTGATCGGTGTGGATGCTATTTCTTTTGAGGCAGACAGTGTGTTCGGCACTTATGATGTTATGTTGGGATTAAAGTTACAAAAAAAATATGGACCTTCTTTAAAATCATTTTTGACTAAACAATTAAGTAGCGATGATACAACCTTTGATTTAATGTTTAATGGTAATGATGGGTTGTGGGATGTTAATTTTGCTTTAAATGATTTATCTGATTTTAATGGCATCAAGACCATTGAAGAAGCGTTTGTGTCGATTTACCGCTTTTTATTCCAATTAGCTGAAGCGCTTGAGGAAGAGAATGTGAAATAGAATCAACAAGTGATGGATGGGCAAGTTTCTACAATATTATTCATTTATTTCTTTACAATAAATGAATATAGAATTAAGATTAGAGTGAATATTAGTATAACTACTAGGGGTGCCCAAAAATGGGCTGAGAGAAAAATGTTCTGTTTTTTAACCCTTTGGACCTGATCCGGATTATACCGGCGTAGGAAAGTAGAAGTCGAAAAAACTTTACTTCTTGCTAACAAAGTCAGGTCCATTAATAGGGTCTGACTTTTTTATATTTTATTAGGGATTATGTTCATATAAAGGAGGAAGTAGAGTTGGAAATGGCAAATGTTCAAGAATTATTAGAAAGAGTAAGAGAGAAAAATCCATTGATACACAATATCACCAATATTGTCGTGGCTAATTTTTCAGCTAATGGATTGCTGGCTCTTGGGGCATCACCTGTTATGGCGGATGCTGTTGAGGAAGCATCTGACATGGCCCAAAGTTTCAAATGCCGTTGTGTTGAATATGGGAACCTTAAATCGTGAGACGGTTGAAGCGATGATCGTTGCAGGGAAATCTGCCAATCAGTATGGAATTCCTGTCATTTTAGATCCTGTTGGAGTAGGGGCAACATCTTACCGGACAGAAGTCGCAAAAAGATTGCTTCAAGAAGTAAAGTTTGCGATTATTCGGGGAAATGCTGCTGAGATCGCTAATCTTATAGGAGAAAAGTGGGAAATTAAAGGCGTAGATGCTGGAAAGTCAGGAGGAAATGTTAAAGAGATGGCTATTTTAGCTGCGAAAAAATTGAATACAGTAATCGTTATAACTGGAAAAGATGACATCATTTCTGACGGACAGACAACCTATGTTGTGCATAATGGACATCCCATACTTACCCAAGTGACCGGAACCGGATGTTTGTTATCAACGGTTGTCGGTGCGTTCGCAGCTGTTGAGAAAAATGGATTAAATGCCGCTACTTCTGCTCTAGTCTTTTATGGCGTAGCTGCAGAAATAGCTGCTCATAAAACGAAAGAACAAGGTCCTGGAAGCTTTCAAATCGAATTTTTAAATCAACTTTCACGAGTGTCCTCATCTGAAATTGATTTATATGGTTCCTTTGAGGAATTAAAGAAGGAGGATGCAAAATGATTAAAGTATTGACAATCGCAGGCTCTGATAGCGGTGGGGGTGCCGGGATTCAAGCCGATTTGAAAACGTTTCAAGAGTTAGACGTTTTTGGAATGTCAGCTATAACCGCTGTAACGGCACAAAACACGTTGGGTGTTCAAGATGTCCATCCGATTCCAGCAGAATTTGTCTCTTCGCAAATTGACTCAGTGGCACAGGATTTGGGTGTCAATGCACTGAAAACGGGTATGTTGTTTTCAACAGAAATCATCGAGATGGTATCTGAGAAAATTAAACAATACGATTGGAAAAAGGTAATCGTTGATCCTGTTATGATTGCAAAGGGCGGGGCATCATTACTGCAATATGAAGCGATTACAGCAATGAAAAAATACTTACTGCCAGTTGCCTATATCGTGACACCCAACATTCCGGAAGCGGAAGAATTAACCGGAATACGTATTTTAAATCATGAAGACAAAGTAGAGGCTGCTAAGAGACTACTAGATTTAGGTGTAAAAAACGTTGTGATCAAAGGTGGTCATGATCAAGATACAGATGAATCTGTTGATCTATTATTTGACGGAGAAAATACACATATGTTTAAAAGTAAACGAATGATAACAAAAAATACCCATGGAACGGGTTGTACTTTTTCCGCAGCCATTACAGCGGAGATCGCAAAGGGGTCCACTGTTTTTGAAGCTGTATCGGTTGCAAAAAGCTTTATAACGGCTGCTATCAGGGAGGATTTGCAATTAGGAAATGGACATGGTCCTACCAATCATTGGGCCTATAAGAGAAACGGGGTACATCATATGAGCTTAATGAATCCACATGATTTGAGGAAGGCCCTAAAGGTTTATTTTATTATGGGGAGTCAAAATTGTATAAAAAGACCCTACGATGTTTTGGCAGAGTCCATTGCTGGTGGGATTACTTGCTTTCAATTTCGCGAAAAAGGACAAGGTTCTTTAAGCGGTATGGATAAATATGCTCTAGCAAAAGAGTTTCAAGTCTTATGTCAGAATGCACAAATCCCTTTTATCGTAAATGATGATATTGATCTTGCACTTGCATTGAATGCGGACGGGGTGCACATCGGTCAGGAAGACGATTCTGTACAAAGTGTGAGAGAAAAAATAGGAAACAAAATTTTGGGTGTTTCGATTCATAATATGGAGGAAGCAACCAGTGCCATTCAAGCTGGAGCCGATTATTTTGGTGTAGGTCCCATTTTTCCAACCCACTCAAAAGCAGATGCTAAGGCGGTTCAAGGAGTACAGATCATTCAAGAACTTCGTCAGAATGGAATAAGCCTTCCAATTGTTGGGATTGGAGGGATTACAGCTCAGAATGCAGCAAGTGTTATAAAAGCGGGCGCGGATGGAGTATCGGTGATCAGTGCCATTAGTCAAAGTGAAAATCCTAAATTTGCGGTGAAACAATTAATAGAAGGTATTAATTGTTAAATCAACGATGAATATTTAAAATTACTATTATTTTAGAATCTTTGAAAGTTTAATATAAATATGATAATATCATACAGTATCTTTTTATTTTCTTCTTTCTAGAGGACGAGAATGAAGAAGAAGATCCTATCTATCTAGCTCATATACAACAGAATATATAACACTGGGGGTGTCGGAGGAGTCCGGCTGAGAGTAAGACCTAAAAGTCTTTAACCCTTTAACCTGATCTGGTTCATACCAGCGTAGGGAAGTGTATGGCAATCTACATACATTTAGGTCACTTTGTAATTGAAAGGACTTTCTTATGCTTGCTTATCATTTACCCTCAGTGTTCAAAAAAATGGGGGTTTTTTATTATGCGTAAAACATCAAAGATGACATTAACAGCCATGCTCATTGCAATTGGAACATTAACCAGTCACATGTTCTATATACCAATTGGATTTACTAAGGTATTCCCTATGCAGCATTTTATTAATGTTTTATCAGCTGTATTGTTAGGGCCTTGGTACGCTGTCATGCAGGCATTGTCCGTTTCTATTTTAAGAAATATGATGGGAACAGGATCGCTCTTTGCTTTTCCTGGAAGCATTATTGGCGCTTTTCTAGCAGCCTATTTATTTAAGAAAACGAGAAAACTTACAATGGCATTAATTGGAGAGGTAATCGGGACAGGCATAATAGGGGGCATCGTCTGTTACCCAATAGCGACTCTATTATTAGGTCAAAAAGCAGCTTTATTTGGCTTTATTCCAGCATTTACGTTTAGTTCTCTAGCGGGGTCATTAATCGGATTTGTTCTATTAAAAGTAATGATCAAACATTCTGTTTTAAAAAATGTTCAGCTAATTGGTGCGGTGGGGAAAGAAGATGAGATTAAACTTTAAACGTATATGGTATTCAAAACCACCCGTGACCTGCGTGCTAGGTCAGCAAGGTTCGATTCCTAGGCGTTTCCGCCATACAGAATAGAAAGACCGCACAGGAATTGACTTGTGCGGTTTTTATCATTTTGGAAAAACTAATATCCTGCGATCCGAATAGAGTTAGGGTTTATTTCGCTACTTAACTACTTAATAAGAAGAAAGTTAGAACCGGTGTCTGTAAAGCAATATATGAATGGACTCGAAAGTATGCGTCGCCATGGTATTTATAATGAAGAAAATCAGATTGATTCTAAACTGGTAGGGAAAATCCAAGAAAAGTATAAGGATTGGAAAACATATGTTAAAATAATTGAACATTATTTAAATTATAAAACTATTAATCAAGGATAATCAAAACAGGCCAGTGGGTCAGTCACTTATGTATAGCCTTAATGGGGCGGGTGGAGGGTTGTATCTCTAAATGGATCATAAAATTTGAGAAAATTAAACAGCATAGGAGGCAATAGTAATGGATCAAAAGTCATCGTTGATGCTGTTTTTTGCCGGATTACAATGGCTTTTTTTTATGTTTGCAAATACGGTAGTCATCCCGATAACGATTGGGGATGCATTTGATTTGTCTTCAGTGGAGGTAGCTAGTGCACTGCAAAGGTCATTTATTTTTACAGGTGTTGCCTGTATTTTTCAAGCATTTATTGGACATAAATATCCACTAATGGAAGGACAATCTGGAATATGGTGGGGGGCTATTTTAAGTATAAGCGCGTCGGCATCTTCAGCAGGGTTGACTGCCAGTGAAATAGGCGGTGGTCTTTCGGTTGGGATAATCCTCTCTGGGAGCCTTATAATGGTTCTCGGGGCACTGGGAATGGGGAAAGTATTAAAGCGTTTGTTTACACCCGTGGTCATGAGTACTGTGTTATTTTTGTTAGCGGCACAGTTGATAGGGATTTTCACAAAAGGGATGCTTGGATTGTCAACAGGAGATCAAATAGATCTGCCAACGACCACTTTGTCAATATTCCTAATCATTCTTGTCGTATTCATTAATGTGAAAGGACACGCTGTCATCCGTAACTTTTCAATTTTAATTGGAATCATAACAGGTTGGGCTATTTATGCGGTTTTCTTTCCTGCAGAGCCTTCTGAAGTCGTAACTTCAACAAAGATTCTCAATCTGTTTCCGTGGGGGAAACCAACATTTAGTCTAGGTCTCATTATATTTGCGATCCTTACTGGATTCGTTAATACAACCAATACAGTTGCTTCCATTAAAGGATTTGAACCAATGGTTAACACCACGACATCTGATAATCAGTACAGAAGGTCATTTGTATTAACGGGAATACATTCAGTTGTTTCCGGGGCATTTGGAATGGTTCCTTATGCACCTTATATATCGTCAATCGGATTTTTACAATCAACTCTAATATTTCAAACTTTACCCATGATTATGGGTGCTGCCATGTTTATCGTTCTTGGATTAGTTCCTGCACTGATTCATCTTTTTTCTACTTTACCAGTAAGTGTAGGGAATGCCGTCTTATTTGTTGCTTATTTACAGCTATTCAGTGGGGCTCTTTCTAATTTAAAAGGAATGACCTTTACCCCTAAGACCATTTATCGCATTGCCGCTCCGGTTTTATTAGGTATTGCCATTATGAATATACCTATTGAGATGTTTGGGTCCATTCCACTGCTAGTTAGACCACTTTTAAGCAGCGGCTTATTAATGGGAATTATACTGGCCATTATTCTTGAAAACACGATTAACTGGTCAAAATTGAATAAGGTAGAAAAAGAGTTTGATAAAAATGTGAAAATCTAGTTAATCAGAGAATACTTGAGCTGGGACAAGCAACTGTCCTTATGTTCTTATTAATGTTTTATCAGCCGTATCGTTAGGTCCTTGGTACGTTTCTATCCTCCTATTTATTTAAGAAAACAAGAAAACTGACAATGGCATAAACTGGAGAGGTAATCGGGACAGGCATAATAGGGGACATCGTCTGTTACCCAATAGCGACTCTATTATTAGGTCAAAAAGCAGTATTATTTGGCTTTATTCCAGCGTTTGCGTTTAGTTCTCTAGCGGGGTCATTAATCGGATTCGTTCTATTAAAAGTAATGATAAAACATTCTGTTTTAACTTTGTTTTATTCATTCCTTTCTTATATAATATGAATAAGATATGGTTTGAAAGAAGGTGTTTTCTCTGAATTTACCTAAAAATCGAGTTATCACCATTGACGAATTTGAGGAATTAAGAAAAGAAACGGATCAGCAATTGGAGTATATTGATGGTGTCGTTTATATGTCTCCTTCCCCAAACACCAAACATCAAAGAATATCAATGAAATTATCTGCATTATTATTTCATTTATTAGACGGAAAGGAATGCGAAGTTCTTGCCGCACCTTATGATATCGAGCTAGTCGATGAAGAAAGTGACGAAAAAAAGATTATAATACCTGACTTATCCATCATATGTGACAAAACAGGTTTTACCGAACAGAAATATATTGGTGTTCCTGAATTGATTATCGAAATTATTAGTCCTTCAAACCAGTCACATGATCTAATATTTAAAACAAATCTTTATCAAAAACTCCAAGTTAAAGAATACTGGATTATCAATCCAATATTGAATAATATTATGGTCTATTCATTAGGGGAAGATAATCAATACCGTCTAATTGAAAATGAAAAGCAAGGTTTGATTAAATCCAGTATCATAAATGATTTCGAAGTAGATGTTGAAGCATTATTTAAATAGGTGAAAGTGTCTGTCACTAGTCTAATTAGACAAGTGACAGACACTTTCTTTACTATACACGGCTGAATGCACCGAATGTAAGTTTTGTCGTTCCGGTAAGACCAATCTATGTAGTGCCGTACGAGAAACGCAAGGGAAAGAATTGGATGGTGCCTGGCACTTATTCAAAATGGAATGTACTATTCTGGAATAGAAGTGAGGAAATCAATTGACAGAGAATACAATCGTGATAAATCGAATGGGAACCGTCATTTCATTATCGATCATACATCCAGAAGCTACTCAATTACTCAAGAGAGCAGAGGAAATGATCATCGATTTTGAAAAGCGATTCAGTGCGAATGATTCAACATCGGATTTAATGAAAATCAACCAAAATGCCGGTTTAAAACCCATTCAAGTCGATGAAGAATTATTCAAATTAATTAAGATTGGTAAAAGTGTTAGTATTTCATCCAATGCGATAATGAATATTGCCATTGGTCCATTAGTTAAGTTATGGCGGATTGGCTTTGCTGATGCACATTTCCCTAGTGAGAACGAGATAAAAGAACGTATGCCACTCATTAATCCAATACATATCGAACTAGATGAAGAACGATTAACCGTTTTTTTACGAAAAAAGGGGATGGAGATCGATCTTGGTGCGATTGCAAAAGGGTATTTTGCCGATCTACTTAAGGCGTTCTTTTTAGATAACGGTGTTAAATCTGGAATGATTAGTTTGGGTGGGAATGTAGTAACCATTGGGAAGTCCCTAAACCACCCCGAGGGTTACTTTCGAGTTGGGATTCAAAATCCATTCCAATCCTATGGTAAGATGGCCGCTGTTGTTACAGTTAAAGATCAGTCCGTTGTCACTTCAGGAATTTATGAACGGACACTCAAGGTAGCAGGGAGAACCTACCACCATATTTTTGATTCGAAAACAGGGTATCCGATTGAAAATGATGTCGCCAGTGTCACCATCGTTTCTGATCAATCCATTAATGGTGAAATTTGGACAACCCTTGCTTTTGGGAAAAATGCGAAAGATGGGGTAGACTGGCTAAATATGATCGATGGGATTGAAGGCGTGATTATCTCAAAAAATGGTGATCTATACGTATCTGATCGTTTAAAAAATCAAATTTTGTTGGTGAAATGAAACTAAATGATGTTCGTCAATCATAATTGCCAAGAGGACTCCCACTTCAAATTTCCGCTAGAAAATAAGTGGTGGGAGCATTCATCAACGAATATGCGTACCATCCATTTTCTTTTTGAAAAATTGGATAAAATGCTCTTCAATCGAACTCAATTTTTTATCTGGCAAGTATGAAATAAAATATTGGATCGTGATTAAATCCGCTGGTAATTTGTAAAGATTGTAGTCTTTAAAATCTTCAATTGGCAATAATACATTCTTTGGAACGATGGTTAAACCAACCCCTTTACGAGCAAAGTCGGCAACGGTATAAATGTTTTCACTTTCCATGATTAAATTTGGAACGAGCCGGAAATTATTGAACAATTCATCTACCTGTTTACGAATCGCTGAACCTTGTTTCGTTAGGACAAATGGTTCTGTTAGCAGGTCCTTTAGCTCAAATGAGGTTCAGTAATAATGGTTTCGTTTTCAATAAAGAATGTGCTGTTTTTTGGAATGATCACATAATATCGCTGTTCCATACTGACAATCCTTTTAAAAGTAATATTAACCTTTTCCGGTGTTTGACCGATATAAAAATCAATTTCATTTTTAACTAAATCTTCTTCACTTTTCGTTGGCAATTGTTCAATAATCTCAAAGTTATAAAAACTATACTCCTTTGAAAAATCCGGAATCAGTAAAGGTAGCAAATAATTACCTAAATAAGGAAGAATACCAATTCGAATGATTTCTTTCCAAGGTTTCGTATACATTTGAAATTCTCGCTCAATCCGATTCATTTGTTGGATTAAATCTTGTAATTGTCTGTAATAGTGGTGACCTGTATTGGTTAATCGTAACGGTTTACTAGAACGATCAATGATGGTAATACCCAAACTTTCTTCAACATTTTGAATGAATTGTGTTAAATAAGGTTGAGAAATATATAACGCTTTCGCAGCTTTTGTAAATGTTCCATGTTCCATTATGCTATCTAAGTATTGAAGCATTTTTGGGGAAAATGTATTGACCATGCGGGCACCTCGAAAATATTTTATGAGCATAAACGATGATAACAGTTTAGTTATTGAAAGAGTTGGACATACGTATGAATGGTTTAATTGAATTAAGATTATAAGTATTTTGTTATAATTTTATAGTAAATTAAATATTTCACAATGTAAATATGAAGGATTACAATAAATTTATAGTTAGGAAGAAAGAAAAATACCTAGAATTGTGAAATTTATCACATACTCTTTTAGAAGGAGTTTGAATTTTATTATGACAGTAAATTTATTTGATGAATTAATATTAAAATCAGGGGCAACGTTAAAGAATCGAATTTTAATGGCTCCAATGACGATTCAATCCGGTTATTTCGATGGTGCGGTAACCCAAGAACTCATTGATTACTATGCCTATCGTTCTGGTGATGCAGCAGCCATTATTGTTGAAAGTTGTTTTGTAGAGGATAAAGGTCGCGCATTCCCAGGTGCCATTGGCATCGATACAGATGAAAAAATTCCTGGCTTAAAAAGATTAGCTTCTGCCATCCATGAAAACGGTTCCAAAGCCATTGTACAAATCTATCACGCCGGCCGCATGGCTTCTCCAAAATTCAATGGTGGTGCACAGCCCATTTCCGCAAGCCCTGTTGCAGCGTTGCGTCCGGATGCTGTCGTTCCACTTGAAATGACAAAAGAACAAGTTGAACAAATGATTGCGATGTTTGGTGATGCGACTCGACGTGCCATTGAAGCAGGCTTTGATGGGGTAGAAATCCATGGTGCCAATACGTATTTACTTCAACAATTTTTCTCTCCACATTCAAATCGTCGTCATGACAAATGGGGAGGAAATCGAGAAAGACGTGCAAAATTCCCTCTTGAGGTGTTAAAAACGGTTCAAAGGGTCGCGAAAGAACAAGGTGCAGAAAACTTTATCATTGGCTATCGTTTTTCACCAGAAGAAATTGAAGAACCAGGCATTTGCTTTGATGATACCATGTATCTTTTAAATGAATTAGCACAATACGAACCAGATTACTTCCACTTCTCGATGGGTAACTGGAAACGGAATTCGATTATTGATCAGGAAGATCCAGAGCCATTAATTCATAAATATTTGGCAAAACGCTCTGAACAACTAGCGCAAATTCCAATCATGGGTGTTGGGGGGATTGGCCATCGAAATGATGCAGACGAGGCAATAGCCATTGGGTATGATTTAGTGAGTGTGGGTAAAGCCTATCTTGTCGAACCAAAATGGGCAACCAAAATGATGAATAATGAAGAAGTGCAGGATTTTGCCGACATTAACGAACAAAAGGCATTAAGAATCCCTTCACCGCTTTGGAAAGTAATGGACTTCATGATTGTTGACCGTGCCGAAGAAGAACGTAAATATGAACGTCTGAAAGCGTTACAAAATGAAAAAATAACGTTCAAGCCTGGTACTTATAATGTTAAGGCAAAAGGGCACAATGGTGACTTGCCAATGGAAGTTACATTCTCTGAAGATCAAATTTTACGTATTGAAATTGATGATCGTTCAGAATCAAAAGGAATTGCCAATCCAGCTTTTGAACGTTTACCACAAGAAATTATTGATGGTCAAACATTAAATGTAGACATCATTTCAGGAGCTACCGTAACAAGCCAAGGCGTTATTGATGGTGTAGCCGATGCGGCTGTATTAGCTGGAGCGAACGCTGAAGTATTACGTGCTCGTCCAAAACCAGTCGTGGAATGGGTAAACGAAACCATTGAGAAAACAGTGGATGTCGTTGTGATCGGTTCAGGTGGTGCTGGATTAAGTGCAGCCGCTAAAGTGCTTGAAAATAAATGCAGTGTAATTGTTCTAGAGAAATTCCCAGCAATCGGTGGAAACACCATTCGTACGGGTGGTCCCGTTAATGCTACCGAACCCGCGTGGCAACGAGAATTCCCAAGTTTGCCTGGTGAAAAGGAAACATTAGAGGCCTTAATGAACACGGATGAAGCGGAGTTTGAAGGAGAATATTTGAACGACTTCCGAACATTAAAAGAACAGATTCATGCGTATATTGAAAATATGAATAACGGCCAAAATTATTTATTCGATACGATCGAGTTACACCGTATTCAAACCTATTTAGGCGGAAAACGTGTGGACTGTGATGGAAATCCAATTTCTGGTCAATATGATTTAGTAGAAGTGTTGACAAGTCGCGCATTCGAATCTGTAGAGTGGTTAACGGAAAAAGGTGTTCAATTTGACCGTGGTCTTGTTGACATGCCTGTTGGCGCATTATGGCGTCGTGGTCATAAACCAATGGGTGCTGATAAGGGTGTTCAATTTATTGAAACATTAGCAGCCTATATAAACAATAATGGTGGTAAAATAATGACCGATACATCGGCGGAACACCTTATTGTAAAAGATGGTCAAGTAGTTGGTGTGGAAGCTACGCAACCAAATGGCAGAAAAGTTATTTTACACGCCAACAACGGTGTCGTCCTTGCATCGGGTGGATTTGGTGCCAATACGAAGATGTTACAAACATACAATACGTACTGGTCTGACATTCCAGATGATATAAAGACAACCAATTCTCCAGCCATTACGGGTGATGGGATCCAAATGGGTGAAGAAATTGGTGCTGATCTTGTTGGAATGGGTTTCTCACAAATGATGCCAGTTTCTGACCCGAAAACAGGTGCGTTATTCTCCGGACTTATTGTTCCGCCAGCAGACTTTGTCTTTGTCAATCAAGAAGGGAAACGATTTGTGAACGAATTTGAAAGTCGTGACGTACTATCTCAAGCTGCTTTTGAAAATGGTGGTTTATTCTATATTATTGCGGATGAAGAAATAAAAGAAATGGCACTAAGCTATACGACACGTGAGCAAATTAAACGTGAAGTAGAAGAAGGTGTGATTTACAAAGCAGATACCTTAGAAGATTTAGCAAAGCAAATCAATATTGATCCAGAAATATTTGTAGAAACGATTGAGAAATATAATTCCTATGTTGATGCAGGTCATGATCCTGACTTTAATAAAGATGCTTTTAACACGAAAATTGATGAAGGACCGTTTTATGCAACCCCTCGTAAACCAGCTGTCCACCATACAATGGGTGGCTTGAAAATCGATACCGAAACGCATGTCTTGGATAAAGAAGGGAAGATTATTCCTGGCTTATATGCAGCAGGTGAAGTTGCTGGTGGAATTCATGCAGGTAACCGGTTAGGTGGTAATGCGTTAGCCGATATCTTTACATTTGGCCGGATTGCTGGTGAAAATGCTGCGAAAAAGCAATAAAGTGAAGTTTCAATCAGTGGGGGCTTATATACATGAATCAAGATGCTTGCCCCTCGCTGAGTTAATTTAAAGTGCCTGTCATAACCTGAATTCTATCGAAAGACTTCGATAAATTTTGGGTTGTGACACTGGCACTTATTTTTATGGGAATTTTATTGGCTATTATTCTTGAAAATACGATTAATTGGTCAAAATTGGATGTGGTAGACAAAGGGTTTGAGAAGAATTTATGAATCTAGTTAATCAAAGAATACTTGAGATGGGACAAGGAATATAAGGGCCCCCGATAAATTTACGCTTTAATTTAGTGGGGGACTGCCCTTAGAATTTCGACATCAAAAAATAAATGTATTTAAGTATCACTATTAAGCCTTGTTCGTTGAAATGTAGAAAGTCCTCCTCCTCCCACTATAAATAGTGATCCTAAAATCTCCGCACCAGTTATAGGTCTATAAAGCAATATCAATCCCATGATCATTGCTACAAAAGGTTCTAATAAAGAAGATGAATGGCCTGTTGGTACAACAAAATAAATCCCTATGATAGCTATAATAGACCCTATTAACATACGAATGGTTAATTTTTCTTTTAAAAAAACAGCTGCTAAACATTAAAGTCGTTTTTTCGTTTTCTAATGCTTCGTCATAATGACAAAACCGCAAAAGGAAAAGCGTGGAGTTATTTAGTTAACTTACTTAAAGGACGAATTCTTTCTTTTTCACCAAACTCATAAACTAATAAGGGAAAAGGAGAGACAGACAATTTCGCCTCTTCTTTTCCCTTATTGGATCACTTTATAGAAACACAAGAATCGCCCTCTATATTTTGGTTGAAAATTTTAAATTTTTTAAATTTAATGAAACAAAATATGGGGAAATACGTTAATATATGTAAAAGTAGAAAGTTTGATGGGGGAAAAGCATATAAAATGGAAAAAAGAAAGTTGGCACTTTTGTTGTTATTGTCAGGGAGTTTGGTTTTATCAGGCTGTGCGGAAAAAACGATGGTGGATAATAAGCCAGAAGCATTGGAGGAAAAAACGAGTAAAGAAGGCAGTGATCCGAATGGTAAGGAAAAAACGAATAAAGAAGGCAGTGATCCCATTGTTAAGGAAAAAAGTGTGGAGGAGGATCAAATCGTCGTAAATGTGATAGATCCGAATACTAATAGAATAATAAAAACATTTAAGCCTACTGGCAATGATCATAATGACAACAATCCTTATAAGGAAGAAGTAATGAAATGGGCCAGGGAAACAGCTAGGGGAACAGAAACAACACCTGGCTATGATAAAAGAAATATCCCTGATCGAATAGGACCAAACGGACAAATTATAAAGGGGAGCCCGAGGATCATTCTAGAGGAAGACGAACTTGTCAAAAAGATAATGGAAGCTTCAGAGAATGGCAGCGAAGTAACTTTACCTATTACCGTTACAGAAAGTAATTATAAAAGTGAGGATGTTGCCTATTTATCCGAAGTGGTGGTTGCTTCATACACCACCCAATTTAATCAAAGCGTAGCCGGGAGAACAAAAAATATCGAGCTTTCAGCACAGGCGATTAATAATGTCATTGTGGGTATAAATGATTTTTTCTCCTTTAATACGACGGTGGGACCGAGTGATGAGGCGCACGGCTACCAACCTGCTGAAGAAGCCTTAAATGGAAAACTAGTGATGGGGATCGGGGGAGGCATTTGTCAGACATCTTCTACTCTCTATAATGCAGTGGATCAGCTTAAGGTCAGTTATGTAGAAAAGCATCATCATTCTGTGACGGTTGGGTATGTACCAATAGGAAGAGATGCAACCGTATCATATGGCGGCAAAGATTTTAGGTTCCAGAATACCACCAAAGTACCGTTTTTAATAAAGGCAATTATAGGAAAAGGAACCCTGACAGTGGAAATAAGAACGGCCAAACATTATGAAAGTAATTTATGAAAACGAATTTAATCGTGTCAGATAAGATGACTTTTGGTAAAGATGATTTATATTCTCGACATTAAGGCAGTTTTGTTTAATAAGAGAAAGATGGGAAATATTTTGGAGTGTATAAAAATAGAAATGAGCTATCTAATGAAAGTAGGATTTACAGATGGTCCTTTTGCCTCTATTTTAGCCGTTCAATGACAGAAAAGAGAATATCTAGTTGCAAATGGTTATGGACTTTGTGATTTAGATGGCGATTTTATAGGCTAATGGGTCAAAAACATGGATACACCAATAAAAAATAGGGTAAGAAAATCACGTTCGATTTCTCACCCTATTTGTATGGCGATTGACTATTTTGCACCTTTAAAGAGAACCCGTTAATACCAAATCTTGGGGGTTTTCCTTTTATCTTATTATCGTTGTTTTGAGTTTCAGTATGACTTTTTCGATTTCTCCAAGTCCAACCGTTCTTGCATTTCTCTAAATGTAGAAAAAGGAGAGTCCTAGGCTTCTTTCTTACAACGTTCTGCTTTTTTCTGTAGCTGCGACAACGGCATTGATGACGGATGCACGGAAGCGGTCATTTTCTAAGCTCTTTACGCCGGCAATGGTTGTTCCTCCTGGAGAAGAAACCATGTCTTTAAGTTCGCCTGGATGTTTACCCGTTTCCAGCACCACTTTGGCAGAGCCCAAAACGGTTTGTGCGGCAAATTTGTAGGCGTTTGGACGTGACATCCCTTCAGCAACCGCCCCGTCAGCTAACGCTTCAATAAACATATAGACAAAAGCCGGACCAGATCCGCTTAATCCTGTCACGACATCCATCAAAGAGTCACTTACGACCTCGGCTTCCCCGAAGCTTTTGAAAATAGCTAAGAGTTCCTGCTGATCTTCCTTCGTTACATACGAATTGCAGGAAAGTGCTGACATTCCTTCACCAACTAATGCCGGTGTATTTGGCATGACACGAACAATTTTCGTTTTTTCAGGCAGGTCTGCGCTTAATCTTTCAAGAGTAACACCTGCTGCAATTGATACAAGGATCTTATTTTCTGAAAGGTCCCCTTTAATCGTATGGAGGACTTCGGAGATCATGTTTGGCTTGACTGCCAAAATCACGATGTCCGCTTTTTGCACAACTTCTTTTTCACTAGAAGCAGTCATAACGCCTAATTCCGCTTGCACCGCATCTAATGAAGGTAAGTACACATCATAAACGATAATCTCCTGTGATGAAGCAATTCCCGCTTTGACGATCCCGCTCATCATGGCCTTTCCCATATTTCCTGCACCAATAAACCCGATTGTCTTACTCATTTTCACACCTGTCTTTCTTTTTGTAAAATAAACTTATCATTACTATAACCTTTTCTAACGTCTGAATATAGAATTTTTTTGTAAAAATCCTTAGAGAAGACTCGGAGAATTTACTTTGGAGTACCTTAAAACGAATATAAAGGTCAGTCCCTCAGCAAATTAATGCTTTAATTTAGAGGGGACTGACCCTTGGAATTTTATTCCTTTATTCGTACTGGGAGACTTTGAATGGATTGTACGACCAAATCAAGTTTTGCTTCAATTCGATAGAGCAAATAGAGGGTCACGACAATGGGAAAGCCGACCTCACTAATAAAAGGAATGAATTGTTCCACTATAAACACCTCTTTTCTATTACGATGGGGATTGATTTTTGGTACTAAAAAGACTGCCTCGCGAAAGAAAGCAGCCTTTTTATTCCATCATTCAATCCTTTTTTGTGCCATGCATCTTAGTGATCTCATAAAATGAAGGCACTCCTATAACACGAAATCTACGATTATACTAACTCATAACCCGTTACATTATGCTCGACAAGACGAACTTCCTTCGCACTGACGAAATTCATATTGGGCCCATCAAAAATATTCGCCGCAATAATAGTGTCCATCACGAGTTTTGTTGCGACAGGATCAATCGGCTCTTTGGGATTATCAACACTCAATTTTCCTACTTTTCCTTCGCTGGTTAGAAAATGCAATTCAATGGTTTTGGCCATACTATTCATCCTCTCCTTCTAAAAATACCTATTGATTAAATTAATTCGGAAACATCATTGCGCTTCACACCACTAAGTGGATGCTTCGAGAGTGAAGAAAGTGCTTGGGCAACTTGGTACAACTGGTTAGCCGTGGCTTCTTGTTTTACATTCGAATAGGTTTTGGTTTTAAAAATCGGCTCACCCTTTTCATTCAATCCTGTTTCGTAACTAAGTAGTACCTTTGAATTGGTCATAATTGCTTGTGCCATATTTATCCTCTCCTTTCACTCCTTTTATACACAAAAATGGGGGAAAAAGGCCTTATGAATTTTTATTTTTAAAAAATTTTTTACGAATGATGATCCTTCAAAATCAACGGGCATAAATAACCGATGCTATCATCCGTTGTGGATAAACTTTTTCATCGCCAGATCTCCCCAAGCTCTCACTTTACGCAAAGCGATATTCTCCATTTCAGCAATATCCCGATTTGACAAACCATAATAGAAGCGTAAGATTACCTATTTCTTTTGTCTGTCTGTCAAATGCTGAAAATGACTCAATAAATCTTCCATTTCCAGCACCGTATCCTCATGTGTTAAGTGAAATCCATCCTCATTTTCAGAATTAATAGACCGGTTTCCATTGCGTAGGTGGATGGTCAGAATGAATGGCAAACTAAAAAATAGACAAAAGGATTCATAGGTAAAATCATCTGGATCCTTGGTTATGTCAAATTTGGTGGGTCGATGTACCTGTCCCCCTGACCCTCTTCAATATGGTAACGAATGCTCCAGGTTGGTTTAAAGTAGAAGACTAATTTGAAAGATACTCCAAAATAGAGGGGAAACGACTTTTATTTAAATAGCTACTTATCAGCAAAGGATAAGTAGCTGTTTTGTTGAGATAGTGGTGACAAGGGATCTTTAGACTGGGCACCTGCAGATATTCCAGCTGTAGAAAAATTAGCGAAGATTTCTTTCGCCAATTAATAGTTGTCTAAAAAATTTAAAACATGTTCGTTGACAACAAATGGCTGTTCCAATGTAACTCCGTGACCAACTTGTTCAATTAGATGTGTTTGTATATGAGGGATTAATTTCTTGGCCCGTTGTATGGCCAATCTAGGATTGTATTGTACGTCATATTCTCCAATTAATAATAAAGTTGGATGTGGAATCTTTTCTAATTCTTTATCCGTTAAAAAACTAGCAAATACTTTCATTCGAGGTAGACAGTTTTGCATGGCAACTATGAATTGATTTCTGACCGTTTCATCAATCGTATTTCCTTTTGCACACATGTAATCCATTAACCGGTTTATATGATTCTCTGTTGGAAATAGCCCAGCGATTAGGCATTTTATAAAAAAACTTTTCTTTTGTTTTTGTAATGAAGCACCAGGACAGATGGTAATCAGTTTATTAATTTTTTCCGGAACAAGGATAGCCAATACGAATGCCAAAAATCCTCCATAAGACATCCCCATTACGTTTGTTTTTTCAATTCTTAGTTCTTTCAAAACATCACAAAACCAATTGGCACAATCCATTTTACTTTCAATTTGCCTGGTGGCCTTACTCTTATTGATATCTCCAATAAAGTCTAGTGCAAAAACCTGGTATGATTTGCTCAAATCCTTAATATTATCCTTCCACATGGTAGAGCTAAACGCAAAACCATGTAATAAAATAAGAGGTTCTCCATCTTGTGGTCCAGCGGTGATGACATGTGTTTTTCCAAAGCGAGTATCAATGTATAGGCTTTTGTAATCTACTGCCCATTCATTTAACGTTTTTTCGTAGGCCTCATTCAATAGCCTCTCACTATGATCTGTCCGAAAGATTGTTTTCACCATCCACCCGCTCCTTTATCCTTATTAAATGATATTTGCTTCACAAAAAAATTCAATATATTCATTCATGCTTCTCTCGATTGACTCTGTTTCTTTGCCATCTATTCGTAACATGATATAGATTTCGATCATTTTAAAGAGAGGATATTGATACTCCATTGCCAGTAATTTAGGATTCAAAGGCTTGATTTGTCCAAGCGAGATGAATTTACTAAAGGCACATTCAATAAAATGTAGTGTTTTTTCAATTATATCGCGTAAATAAATATCTCTGGCAATGCTGTTACGGTATTGTTCTAAGAAAATAATCAGCCAAATTTTTTCTATGACAGGATCAGAAATATGGTTTTTAAAATTTTTCAAACCTTTTTCGAGGAATTCTTTTGGTCCCATAAAAGTAAAAATGGTTTCCAGTTGTTCTACTGGTGGCATGATTTTAGCTGTTTCCATTCGGAAATTCCAAAAAATTGTTTTTAGAAGTTCATCTTTTGATTTGAAATGATTGTAAAGTGAACTTTCTTTAATTCCGACACCTCTTGTTATGTCTCGTATAGAAACTGCATTAAATCCTTTATTTGAGAAAAGGTCAATCGCCATATGTAATATCTTTTCTTTATTACTGTTGGTAATAGGTTGTGATTTTAGATCGATGTAAACTCTTGGGTGAGTTGTTGGTTGCACTGTTACTAGCTCCTTCTTTTGTGATATGTATGTTGGATTTATTCGTTTCATTAAGGATTAATCTATTATTCAGTTTTAAGGAGAAACAAATTTGACTGGACAGGATAAATGTTCTTTCGGGAATGTAGAAAGAACTGGTTCATTTAAAGTCTGATAATTTTTGAAAATAAAAAAATATTTACTAATGAACAACCGTTAGTTTATAGTATAACATATAAATACTAAAGAACGTTAGGTATTCCTTTATTTAAAAGGGGGAAATTTATCTTAGTTTGATGAATTTTTTTAGTCATGATCCAATATTGGATAAATAAACTAAAGTGTTGAACATGAATGCGAAAGTAAGATGAATGAACTTGTAAAAAAAGACCAATCTTTGATGAAAGAGGAAGTGTGAAAGAAGCAGTATGCTGAGAATCGGTTATGACGAACTACTAAAGAAAAACTGGAAATCGATCATTTCGATTTGAAGGGGGAAACACAAGAGTAATGAAACATGTAAAAATATACTTGATGTTACTCGGTTTTTCTATCTTTACAGGGGCAACCTTTAATCTTGCAAAATACACATTAGACTATTTTTCTGCATCAGCCGCCGCAGCATGGCGTTTTGGTCTGGCAGCGGTGATGATGCTTATCATTTTAGCCGTCACACAAGGTGTAAAGCTAGCGCCTTTAAAAGCGAATGCCATTCCATATGTGGTTCTCGGAATAGTGGGGATTTTTGGATTTAATGCCCTCTTTTTTGTCGGGTTGGAATATACATCGCCCCTAAATGGAGCATTAATAATGGGTACAAATCCTTTACTAACAACTGTTTTGGCCCGATTGATATTAAAAGATCCTATTACTACAAGGCAAGTAATCGGAATATTCTTTGCTTTAGCAGGTGTGTTATTGGTTATTACCCAGGGGTCACTCGAAATCATAAAAAATTTATCCTTTTCAATCGGAGATTTGATTATTTTGGCTGGAAACTTGTGTTGGTCGCTTTACGGAGTGCTCGGACGTCGCTTTGTGAAGGGTAGCAACTCTATGGCGACAACAACTTATTCAATGATTATTGGGGCAATTAGTTTAATCACGGTTTCTCTTTTCACTTCCAATCCTGTGCCGTTGTCAAACATTCCGATTGGGGCTTGGGGATCCATCGCCTTTATGGCGTTCTTTACCAGTGTCTTGGGTTACTTATGGTGGAATCAAGGCATAAAGGAAATTGGAGCGGGAAAAACTTCTCTATTTTTTAACATTGTTCCCGTTGTAACGATGATCATTTCATTTGTCGTTGGAACACCAATAACCATATTTCAAATGATTGGAGCTCTTCTAGTTATATCTGGAGTTTTGGTGGCATCAGGGCTAATAAGGATACCTAAAATGAAACATAAAAAGCAATCTAAAGTAGTCTCATAGATTGGGAAAGTGGTGGTTACTGTTCAGATCCGTCAGTCATGGACTTGGCAACATCTTTTAGCTTTTAGATGATAAAACTGGCTGTGCGAAAGGGGGTGTTTGGATATCGCAATTTAAATGATTAATATTTTTTCACAAAAAAGGATTGTTATGTAATGGTGGTTATTTAGAAGATAATGGAGGAAATGAGATGAATTCTAGAATTGGGTTAAGGGAATCGTGGATGGTTGCCATTTTAGGACTTTTGTTTTTCTTTTTTTCGAATGTAACTTATACGATTCCACTCGCCACCTGGCTTGCACCAATATTTTTAATTCGCTTTGTAAGAACTCAAACGAAGGCGAGAGGAGTAGTATTCCTTTATTTTGTAATCGTCCTGTTATCTTTTATTCAATGGAAAGGCATCATACAGGCTCCAACAGTCCTTTACTATCTAATTTCATGGCTAAACACAACCATATTATTTATTCCGTTTGTATTGGATCGGGTTTTGTATAAGAAGTTAGGTAGCTTCGCTGCAACCTTTATCTTCCCGCTTTCATTAGTTGTCATTGAGTTTTCGACTTCGGATTGGGGTCTTCATGGAACATGGGGTGCGCTTGCTTATACACAAAAATCGAACATCGTTCTTTTGCAGCTGCTTTCCATCACTGGCATTTATGGAATTTCGTTCCTCATCGGATGGACTGGTACCATGATCAATTGGCTTTGGGAAACCAAATGTCAGTTTAATCTGATCAGAAAAGGACTTTATACGTATATTGCCGTTCTGGCTGCCATTCTATTATTTGGGAGTATTAGGGTGTATGTTATTCCGGATCAAGCTGACACAGTGAGAGTCAGTGCGATTTCCGTACCACAGGCGGTCGAAGAGCTGGACAATAAGGCTCTTAAAGATGTAATGACGAATTCGAATCCATCGGTCGAGAATCTGAAAGCGATGAAAGACTATTGTGACTTTATGATTGATCAATTATTCCAAAAGACTAGAGAACAGGCAAGTGCTGGTTCAAAAATTATTTTTTGGTCTGAAATGAATGCCTCTGTTTTTAAAGAAGATGAGTCTGCCTTTTTAAATGAAGCGGCCAATCTAGCAAAAGAAGAGCATATTTATCTCATGGTTGCCTATGCTGCATTAGTCAAACCAGGTGATCCCTATGTGGAAAACAGAATCGCTGCCTTTAATCCGGAAGGCCAATCGGTACTTAGTTATATGAAAACGAAGATTCCGCCGGGAGATAAAAATAAGATAGGAGACGGGATCCTTCAGACATTCGACACACCCTATGGAAGAGTTGCAGCAGCCATTTGTTATGAGGAAGAATTTCCTGGATTTATTCATCAACTGGCTAATAAAAAACCGGATATTTTGTTAATTCCAAAACAAGATTGGGATGCCATAGTCCCTTTACATTCTTATCAAGGATATATGAGAGGAATTGAAAATGGTTTTGCAACTGTACAAGGAGTGTATAATGGATTATCCATTGCGTATGACTATAAAGGCAATCAGCTTTCCAAAATGGATTACAACAAATCGAGTGATAAAGTACTTGTCTCTGAAGTGCCAACAAAAGGCACGACCACCATTTACGGCGTGATTGGAGATACTTTTGCATGGGTATGTGTGGTCGCTCTCGTTTTTTTAGTTGGATCAGCAACCATTAGGTGGAGAAAAACAAACCTATAAATCTAGAAAAATAAACATATACAGTAAGTTTACGATTATACCGCATATTTTTTTAAAAAAAGAGGGGAATGTTCAATGAATACGTTTCAAAAAGGGTTAAGTAGTTTAAATCAAGAAGTGGTCATTGAAAACTTACCGATTCAAGGGCAAATTCCGGAATGGTTGTCTGGTAGCCTGTTTCGAAATGGTCCTGCCTATTTTACGGGAGGACACTGGTTTGATGGGCTAGCGATGATCCATAAGTTTTCATTTCAATCCGGAAGTGTGTCCTATTCCAACCGCTTCCTGCGAACGGATGCCTATCAAGCTGTGATGGAATCTGAACAACAAACAGGTGGCTTTGGTTCAGCAGGAACAGCAGGAGGAAAAAATAACACCAACGTCCATATCATGAAATTGGATCATCACTTTTTGGCTTTAACCGAATCTCCAGGAGTTGTCGAGTTTGACCCGCATACTTTAAATACTGTCGGAGTTTATCAATTTGAAGATCCTATTCCAGCTCATATGACCACAGCTCATCCTCATCTAGATTCTCACACTGGTTCACTCATCAATTTTACGATCCAATTCGGAAAAACAACCTATCTATCATATTTACTCCATTGATCCTATGACAACGCGTCGTCGATTGATTGGTAGTATTGAAACCGATCGACCAGGTTATATGCACAGTTTCGCGATCACCGAACACTTTATTATCTTGCTAGAATTTCCTTTGATTATTCAACCCATGGTATTAATGCAGGGGAAAGGATTTACAGACAGCTTAACTTGGAAGCCAGAGCAGGGTCTACGCTTTCTCATTGTCAGTAAAGCAGATGGGAAGTTGCATAGAAAAGTAGAAAGTCAAGCCGGTTTTGGTTTTCACGTAATCAATGCGTTTGAGCAAGGTGAAGATATCATAATTGATGCGTGTATTTCAGATGAAGCTTCAGCAGTTACGAACCTTACCATTGATCAACTTGCAGGGGATTCCTTTAGAGGAGCCCGCCCCCAATTCAAACGTTATATCTTGAAAGCAGGTAGTTCTTTCGCAGTAGAAGAAATTTTATCATCAGAAAGTATTGAATTGCCATCCATCCACTATCAACAGCATAATGGACAAAACTATCGATATGCCTATGGTGTAAGCACAAATCGACTCCATCCAGAGAATATAGATAACCAGTTGATCAAAGTGGATACAAAGTCAGGGAATTCTAAGATTTGGTCGCAAGAGGATTGCTATCCTGGTGAACCAGTATTCGTAGCTACGCCTGAAGGGACTCAAGAAGATGATGGGGTCTTACTATCGGTTGTCCTTGACGGAATGAAGGGACGCTCATTTTTATTGGCATTAGATGCTCAAAATATGGAAGAAATCGGAAGAGCAGAGGTTCCACATCATATTCCATTTGGGTTTCATGGCATGTATACAGAGGAGAGATTTTAAAGTGGAACGAAAACAAATGGTTCGTGGAGTTATTTTTTCTTTACTGATTAACGGGGGCTTGCCCCTTTTGGTTTACTTGCTTTTACTAGGTCATGTGTCGAATGTCTTGGCACTTACGATTGCTACACTCATTCCGATGCTTGAAACCGTGATCCATTTTCTAAAGTATAGAAAATGGGATGTATTTGCCGCGTTTATGTTAGTTGGGTTTGTTCTAGGAATTTTAGCTGCCCTCATTGGTGGAGATGAAAGGCTCATTTTGATTCGTGAATCTTTTGTCACGGGAATCCTGGGATTCATTTTCCTGGGTTCTCTTGTCACTCGAAGACCGTTAATCTATTATTTTGCCTTGCGGTTTACTGTCGGAAAAACGCAGGAAGAACAGGCTGCCTTTGCTGATAATTGGAACATCCCTTATGTTCGGAGAGTTCTACGAATCCTAACCGCAGGATGGGGCATTGTCTTATTAGGGGAAGCGTTATTGAAAGTAGCGCTTGTCTATAGCCTTTCCGTTTCTACGTTTTTAGCCATCTCAAGTATCATTACATATGGATTCATTGGACTTGCGATTGTTTGGACAGTTATGTACCGTCGAAAATCAAGTAAAAAACTAGATGAATTAAAAAGATAAAAAGGCTCTGGTACAAATTAAGGGGAATTCATACAATGCTAAAACCGAAAAAGATCCCTATATATAGGGGGAATCAATGACAAAGATTGTATGATCTTTAAAACGTCTGAAGGGGAAGCTTGCTTCAAAGCTTCTTAATCATGAAAACCTTAAGCTTAAAGGGAAATCCAATTAAAAAATTTAATCATGGTGGTGTGATTCTCATTGAAAACGATCCAAAAGATGTATGAGCATTTAAATTGGGCTAATCAACGTATTCTTGAAAAATTGAAAAATATGGAAGATGAAAATCAAGACGTGAGCCAATTATTTTCCCATATCCTATTTGCAGAAAAAGTATGGATAACTAGATTACGAGGATTGAATAGTTCAGGGATACCCATCTGGTCAGAGGTCGATATAAAAGTCTGTGCAGAACTTGTTATGCAAAATGAAGAAAGCATAACAACATTTCTTACAAATTTATCCGATGCGGACCTAGATAAATTAATATCCTATACAAATAGTAAAGGAAAAGAGTTTAAGAATTCTGTACGGGATGTTCTAACTCATGTAGCATTGCATGGTCACTATCATCGAGGACAGATTAACTCACGACTTCGAGCAGAGGGTATTGAACCCGTTAATATTGACTTTATTACATTTGTGAGATAGTTGTAATTGGTGTAAATATCTATTTTTTATTTTGGATTTAGGCTTGGTAATTATTATATATTTTTTTGGTATAAAAAGGAGGTTTACTATGGCAAAAGGTTCGCTGATGGTTGGGGTGAAATTATACCAGGACGTGAGAAGGCAGCACAGGCTACGCTCAACAATGCAATGCAATACTGTATACGATTGCAACAGGAAGGAAAGATCGGCCGCTTTGAGGTAGTAGCTCTTGAGCCTCACGGTAGTGATCTTAACGGCTTCATCCTTATCACAGGGGACAGGGAGACCGTGGCTCAACTACGAGCAGAAGACGAATTTGTCTCGGTTATAGTTGGAGTACAACTGGTACATCGGTATGTGAGGGTGGTTGGTGCCTATACAGGCGCTGAGATGCAATCATTATTTGCTATGACTACCATCCATACATGAGATGATGAGTCGTATTTTCATATACAATGGATAAAAAAGCAGAAAAACATGCCCTGGATCAAGATGCTCTCAGCTACTGATTATCAAAAGAATCGTATCGAAAGTAAAATGTTTTTAACTAGAGGAATGAGCGAATAAAAGGCATCCTCCCATTTCTTGAGGGTGCCTTTCATTTTGTGGATTAGGATTGAACTTTGGAGACAGGAGAACCGTCCCTTTGTAATTATTTCGTTCGTTATTTTGAAATCGTTTTGTTTTCTTGTATGTTTATAAATGTTCTCGTTTCTATTTTTAAGGAGATGAATGTTAATAGATACAGTACAGAAAGGAGGAATGGCAACAGTACAAAAGCCTGGTCAATCAAGATATAACCGAAAATAAATGAAATTAAAGTCATGAAAATAGTTAAAACTGCGTAAGTCTTACTTCGATAAATCCACAAATAGGGTAAAAAATGCGAAGCTCCTAAAATGCCTATAGACATTGGAATCAATTCAAACTGTTCTATGTAGATGACAACCCAAATAGGTAGGTAGAAAGCTTGGATTCCACCAATAATTCCCCCTAAAACACCTAACGGATTTGTACTTAAGAGATTAACTTTTAGGATTTTACTAAGAGCAATGGCTAATGGAAAAATACTACAGCTTGCAATTAAATAAATTAATGCCAATTGCTGTGAACTTTCATATATAAAACCTAAAAAGCCCATCACGATCCAATATAAAGCTCCTGAAAGGAAGAAAGGATACCCTTTTTGTCCATCGACAATCAGATCATTCCTTAGTTCATCTAATGTCATATTTTTATAGTTCATCTTACAACCACCCTTCTATTTATTACTTTTAATTTAATTATATGTTAGTTACTCTAGAAAGACTAATTTTTATAAAAATTCATAATTATTTGATTTTTTATAAAATCTTTTCACGAACTACTCTCCTTCAAAATCAGCACGCGTAAACAACCGACCATAAGCGACGTTATCATCAGCTATTGATAAACTTTTTCATCGCTAGATCTCCCCAAGCTCTCACTTTACGCAAAGCGATATTCTCCATTTCAGCAATATCTCGATTTGACAAACCATAATAGAAGCGTAAGATGACCCATTTCTTTTGTCTGTCTGTCAAATGCTGCAAATGGCTCAATAAAACTTCCATTTCCAGCACCGTATCCTCATGTGTTAAGTGAAATCCATCCTCATTTTCAGAATGAATAGACCGGTCAGCCCACTTTTTTTCTTTCTTTAAGGCGGTTAACAATTTCCCTTTTATAAATTTGAAAATATAGGTTGAAAAAAGCCCTTTTTTCTCATCGTAGCGCCGACTGCCTTCCCAAAGGGCAATTAATCCCACTTGATAAAACTCATCATGATTTTTGTAAATGCGCAATGAATAAACAATAGAGTGAATCATGTTTGAATACTCTGCAGCTAATTGTTCAAAATCCATCCTTTAGATCCTTCTGAACTGTGCACCATTCGTTGTATTCCCGGGTGCTTTTACCATAGCGAGAAAAAGGAAAAGTTTCGAATGTAGAATCAATCATTTTCTGTGGGGAATTTTCAAATTTCCAGCCACAAAAATGAAAATTCGAGGTGCAAATGGAGTTTTTTCAGCCTCAATTCGCAAAATGAATCTGTTTTTTTAAATGGTGAGCATTTTTTTGCATCGAACAAGAAAAGGTGCAAAAAGTGTACAAATTTTGGCGTCTGACATCCTTTACATCATGCCTTTTCCTTCAAAAAGAAAGTCTTTCTGTCTCGTTCACAATATCGTCAAAAAGTTATAAGGCCTTTTTTACCTCTTTTTTTATATAAAAACAATGAAAGGGTGGTGCAATACGATGAATTTAAAATCAGGTGCCGGGAATATAAGGGTCGGTCCCTCAGTAGATTAACGCTTTAATTAAGCGGGGGACTGACCCCGGAATTCCAGAGAGTATTTTCAACGAGGACAATCCTGATTTAACTCTTGAAGGAGATTTTGAATTTAAGGTAGTGTCCAGTCCGAATGAATTAAAAGAAGAGATCGTTAATCGACGAGATGGAAGGCTTTTGGCCGGCTATGCCTGGGATTGGACAAAGGATGTCAAAAATGGAGAACTAGCAAATGATGTTGTTATTGAAGAACATCATTTTGCCTTACCGTGGAATGACCCTAATCGGATTGACTGGGCGATTCACCCTGATTGTGCAAACCAAATAGGATGTATACACACGGTGCAGGGTTTAGAAATGGAATATGTCGGTGTTATTATTGGGAAAGATCTTGGCTATGATGAGAAGACGCAGTCCCTAGTAGTTCGTAGGGATGAGTTTAAAGACAAAGGAGCTAGACCGGCTAAGCCAAAAAAAGATCAGGTAGATCCACTCATCGATCTCGTTAAAAATACGTACAAAACCCTAATGACAAGAGGAATGAAAGGATGTTATGTATATTGTTGTGACAAAGGGTTGGAAGAATATCTTAGGAAACGCAGTTCGCAGTTGAAATAGTAGTTTATGTGGAATGGTAACTATTTATTAAGAAATGAATATAAAATCAAATAGACGGGGCAAGGGATTTGTTCTGTCTAATCTATAACTCTCTCCGGCAAACTCTGTATCGATTGGACAACAAGGTCAAGTTCGTTTTCAATTCTATAAAGCAAATAAAGGGTTATGACAATAGAGAACCCTAACCTCACTGATCAAGGAAATGGACTGTTCTACGATCACGACTCTAGTTTTGATTTTATTAAAAAAGGGCTGCTACTTTACAAAAGGTAACAGCCCTATATCCATTTACACTAATTCATACAAACAGAAGTAAGTTCGCTTGAGCTGAACCCAACCATATATCAATGTTAACGGGTGATAGTGCATCATTCAAAAATATTTGATGGTGCTTGTCATTTATTTTTGTATCTTAAATGAATGGCAAACTAAAGAACCCTCGTTTCTCTATTTTGTAATTAGAGGATCGAGGGTAATCCTGTTACAATCATTTTTGTATTTAGAACGTATTATTTCTTACGCTTTACTTCGATTCTATAGCCGTCAGGGTCAGTAACAAAGAAGTAAAAAGGTGTTCCACCTGAAAGTCCTCTCAATTCACCTGTTTCATAAGAAGAAGCTTTACAAATTTTATGCATTTCTTCTAAATCATTTACTGTTACGCCTAAATGACTGAAACCATCTCCTATAACATATGGATCTGCATCATAATTGTAAGTAAGTTCTATTTGTACTGAAGAACCTGGTGAATTTAGATAGATTAAATCAAATTTATCTTCAGGGAATTCTCTGCGACTGGCTACTTCAAAATCAAAAAGATTAGTATAAAAATCTAAAGTAGCATCAATGTCTCTAACACGTAAACAAATTTCAACGAGCACTTGGTCCATTTTATCATCCTCCGTAATTTTATTGATTTTATCTTATCATAGATACTATATAAGTACATTGATCGATGATATCGATTGAAATTCGACGTTAGACAGATATTCACGAGTGCTGTTCACTACTCGTAAGAAAAGATAAATAAGGGATGTACAGTGAGTAAGAGCCTTTTCTAAATGGAAAGGCTCTTTAATAATATTGCCAAGATGATTAAAGGAGAAAAACATCAATACATTGTTTTTTTGAAACTACTCCCCAAGCGACTGATACTCTGCTGCAAGACCTTTTTGAACGCCTGGTCGTTTCGCAATGCGATGAGCCCATTCCAAGAGATGAGTATATTCATCCATGTTTAAAAATTCATAAGAGCCTTCATACAATTTTCCTAAAGCTAAACGCCCGTACCAAGACCATATCGTAATATCTGCAATAGTATAGGTATCACCAGCGATATAAGAACGCTGAGCTAATATTTTATCCAGTAAGTCTAATTGACGTTTCGTTTCCATAGTAAAACGATCAATTGGGTATTTCATAGGCTCTGGCGCATAAGCAAAAAAGTGACCAAACCCTCCACCAACATAAGGACCTGACCCAATTTGCCAGAATAGCCAATTAAGGGTTTCTGTCCGACCATGAATATCTGTCGGGATCAGTTTATTAAATTTCTCAGCCAAGTAAAGCAGAATCGACCCTGATTCAAAAATTTCCACACGTGGACTTTGACTTTGATCGACTAGGGCTGGGATCTTAGAATTAGGATTGATCTTGACAAAATCTGAACCAAATTGATCGCCGGCTCCAATATTGATTTTATACAAATCATAGTCTGCACCATCGACACCCGACTCTTTTAATTCTTCCAGCATAATCGTCACTTTAATACCGTTCGGCGTTCCCAGTGAATAAAGTTGGAACGGTGCCTCTCCGACTGGTAGTTTTTGTTCGAAACGTTCACCGGCTGTCGGACGATTACCGCCTCTATTCGAATTCTCTTCTTCCCAATGCCACACGTTTGGTAATTCATATTTTGTCATCTCAACACTCCTCCTAATATCTATTTATTAACGCCATCATACTAACAGTATAAAAGTATTCCTCTTTTAAAGTGCCAGGCACTGATTATTCGCTATTTATCATTCGGCAAAAAGCAATCCAGTAATTGTTTTGAACTTCTTTTCTACACTCCGACTCGAATCCCCTTAGAAGTTATCACGGGCGTTGCGCAACTCGATAAAGTCCTCCAATGTTTCCACTTGCAGAAAGAGGTTAATTTCCTTCTCCCTGCCGATCGTTGTCGGGAGTGTTGGCTGTCCTTTTGTACGCAATTCCCGGACTTCTTTCAATACTTTGGAAATTTTTTCATTATCCGGCTGCATGTTGTATGCAAAACGTAAATTAGTTTCGGTATACTCGTGACCAGGATAAATATTTATATCATCATCCAAGCGTTTAAATTTCTGCAAGCTTTCATATTGAGCTTCGTAATCACCGGTAAAAACACGACCGCATCCTGCTGAAAATAAGACATCCCCGCAAAAGAGATCATCTCCCATTAAAAAACTGATATGGCCATGCGTATGACCTCCCGTTTCGAAGACTTGAAAAGTTTGACCCAACAAGTTAAAGGTGTCTCCTTCCTCTACAACACGATTCGCCAAGGCCTCCGTTTCTTTCGGTCCATAAACAGGACTTTCCGGATGTCTCGCTACAATCTCCCGCACCCCACCGATATGATCTTCATGCTTATGTGTTAATAGAATGGCCGCCAAGCGAAGCTGCTTTTCTTCGAGGTAATCAAGGACACCATTCGCTGTTCCCGGATCAACCACAACTGCCTCTGTTTCTTCTTGAATGCACCATATGTAATTATCAGCAAAGGCTTTGATTGGATGAATAATCACCTTACGATACCTCCTCTTTTCATATATCTGATTTGCGGCTTGGAGACTAGTTTTTCCTCCTTCCGCTGACAAGTTTTGGTTTACCTCACTATCATAACATGGAGATGATTAATATACATGAAGGAGACCCTCCTCTGTCTGTAATTCAATCCTTAATCTTGTCAACTTCTTTTAATGAACCGTAGGTGTTTTGAATTCTTTGTATTCTCGAAACAATTGCATGGAAAAATCTAAATTCATTAGTGAAAAAATATTAATGAAGTTAATATTATGGCCATTCAACCATTGGCGTTGAATTTCCGTATTACTCAGAAGTGATAATTCCGGTATTAAAGAATTGTTATTGGACTTTTACTTTTAGAATGATGATAGAGATAATGCAACCAAATTGGTACAACAATTTTCATTATAGGATTTATTGCATAAAGACATGGTAATTCATTAATTTAGGTAAACACTACTACATCCACATATCTGCGATTACCAATCAAGCCATGTGGAATGTGGAAACATTTGGGGGTAAAATGATGGTGAATTGGTGGCAATATTATATTGCCATCAATAATATTAGATAAAATAGAATGATATGTCGCTAGTTAAAAAGTGTATTAAATTAAGACTTTACACTATTATATAAAACCAAATGGATCCAATAAAGATAACGTCCCTCTAACTTCAAAACCGTCTGTGACCTGCGTGCCATCGTAGCTAGGTTCGATTCCCAGCGGTCACGCCAAATAACATAGAAACTGAAGAAATGCCGCACGTTTATTTTTCACTGGTGCAGTTTTTTATTGTTAACCACTGTTTTTATATCAATAGAAATCTTCAAATTTGCGGATTTTAATACATATTAAGTGTTAAAATAAGGAAATAGTCTATCCTTTTTATAAGAAAACCTTAAAATTCGGGTCTTTTGTACAGGAGTGAAATAATATGGAGGAAATATATCAGTCATTATTGAGTTGAAACAATGGCAGAAGACAAAGGTATCTGAAGGCGATGGGATCGTCCGTACTTTTTTGGGTGGGCGTGAAAGGGAAACCGTTCATCCAGCGTACCAAGCAACTTCATATAAACGGTATTTATTAAATTTCAATGAATCCTTATACAATGATACATCTATTAAACTTCATTCTTGTGCTTATCTTCATAACTATATAAAAGATCGAAATACGGAACCATTATTGGATGAACGTTACAGAGGATATTTAGATTAATTTCCATTATTTTTCCAATTTGATGATAGAGAATTGGCAAAACAAATCCGAAAGATGGTTTCTAAAGGAAACGGTAAAGAGATTGCTCATACTATAGAAAACGGAAAAATCCGACCTTCAAAGAAATTAGTAGAAACAGTTGGCTCTCTTATGCTGAATATTTTCTACCAATAAGCATCCAGAGGAAAAATTAACAAGCTTTCAAAAAGCCATTGAGATCTATAATGAAGTCATTTCTCTAGCTCCAGATTATGTGGACGGTTATGAAATGCGCGGACATGCTGCCATTGATTTGATGGATGTATATATTGAACTAGGAGATTTTGAGAAAGGCATAGAGCTTTTCAAACTTGGTGTTGATTCTTTTGAATATGTCTTAGAGGTAACAGAAAAACAAGGAAGTTCTCGAAATAGAATAAGTTCAGCTTATCGATCTACTAGGAAGACTATATCGGAAACAAAAGAATTATTCATTAGCCATTGAAGCATTAGAAAAGGCAGTGGAAAAAAGTGATCTATTATTAAAATATTCATCAGAATACATCTACGGATACAATACTAGAGGTGGCATTTTTAGAGAATTAGGTAATTGTTATGTAGACATGCAGGACACTATGAAAGCAGTGGATTGTTATAAAGAAGCACTTTCATGCTTTGAAAAAACGCTATCAAAGACACCTCATTCGAAATCCGCCATTTTAAGTAAGGAAAAGATTTCTCAACTTATTAGGCAATTAGAACAATGATATAGATTTTAAGACAGTTACCATCCATGGCTATGGTGCCTGACCTCCGGTGAGCTAAAGGGTTTACGTACTTAGGGGGTCAGGCACCAGATTCTAAAGCTTACGAAGAGTATTATTTTGTTCATCCCAAAGAGGTAACAACCACATTAAGCCATCGTTTCAATTATGTTCCGCAAGAAGAACGTAAAGAGGTTTATGTTGGTTTTAGAAGAGATAGATTAATAAAATACATAGAAAATGTTGAGGAGGAATAGAAAATGCCATTATATTTTGCTTATGGAAGTTGTATGTCTTTGAAGGATTTAGCTAGAACAGTAGATGCAAAGCTATTAGGACCTGCTACATTAAATGATTATCGTCTTGCTTTTACAAAATATTCGAAGGGAAGGCAAGGAGGAGTGGCAGATGTCATTCCAGCAGCAGGAGATTATGTGGAAGGAGTATTATTTGAAGTCGATGATTTTCAGGAATTAGATAAACGGGAAGGTGCACCTAAATTTTATCAGCGAACTCTAGTTGAAGTTGTTCCCGTCAATTCTAATCCAGTTTCCGTTACAACTTATACTGTAGTGAATAAATCAAATAAAGATATTAAGCCCTCAAAGGAGTATTTAAGGATTATTTTGGATGGAGCAACAAATCTTTCTGCAGAATACCAGGAGAAATTAAGAAACTATTTTTCTGAATTTTATGACTCTATTTAAACGGAAGAATTGTCAAAAATACCGCTTAATGCAGATGAATTTACGGGAATTCCAAGCCTCCTAAGACAACTTAATGAAGATCAAATTGAAACAGTTGGACAGTTACCAAAAGAGCTTGTCTGATCTCGTTGAATGAGCAACAATACTTTGGTTTTTGGTCAAATATATAACTTTCAAGTAAACTTAATAAATACTAATAGATGGCTAAACGTTTTTGTTGTGTTTCTTTATTTTGAAAATGAACGATTTTTCCCAGTTAGTCGTATTACATATAGGTCATAATTTTTTGGAGTAGATCTCATGGATGAAAAGGATTTAATTCGAAAGGCGAAAAAAGGAGATACATTGGCGCTTTCGAAACTGCTACAACAGAATTATTCGTTCCTCGTAAAGTATTTAATGAAAGTTACCCTTCATCCACAAATCGCAGAAGATTTAACACAAGAGACGATGATGAAGTGTATTGAAAAAATCCAACTGTATAATGGTGAATCCAAGTTTTCCTCATGGCTCATCACAATCGCAACGAACCTTTTCATCGATCAACAGCGTAGAAAGAAGCGGGAGAAAAACTGGCTAGAGCAGGAACAAGCGCTCCGAAAAATGAAATGGAATGCAGCCAATATGAACGAAGAATGGACAGATGTACTTGATGTACTTGCCCAAATTAATGAAGAAATACGTATGCCAATCGTGTTAAAGCATTATTACGGATATTCATATGAGGAAATTGGAAAAATGATGGGTATTGCAGAAGGAACAGTAAAATCTCGAGTTTCAAATGGTCTAAAAAGTGTACGAAAGGAGTTGGCTGAACTTGAAGGAGTATGATTCTAAAAATAGTAATTCTATGTTGGATGATGAAGATGAATTAACGGTTAAGCAATTAATAGATGGTTTAGAAAAACTGGATCAATGGAATCCAGTATCTACTCCAAACTTACAATGGTTTCAACAGAATGTTGAATTAGAGAAAAAAAGAATACGAAAAAAACAATGGAAAGACCTCCTCACGTTTATCTCTGTTGCAGTATTTGTGCTTTCAGTTGTGATTGCTGTCGTTTATCGTCAGCCAATTCTTTTTCTTTATTTTCAGCTTGTGGGGATTATCTTACTGCCCTTTGCTCTTAACAAAACTAGAAAGAAGGTCAGTAATGAATGAACTCAAACGAACTAAGTAGCATACCGCTTTGGTTATGGGTCGTGATTGCATTCATTCTGATTTGCCAGAGCTCATGGATGTTTTGGGATGCGCGGAAGAGGGGACACAATGCTTGGCTATGGGGCTTTTTAGGCCTTATTCAATTTCCAACGTATCTTATTATCTATCTTATTTTTGCAAGAAAAATATTTAAAAGAAAGGTCTCAGGATCAAATTCCTGAGATTTTTTTTATTTATTTTTTTCGTGAGTGAACGATTTGGCGAACGTAATCGTATTAAGGGTAAATAAACAATTTGGAGGAGAAAAAAATGAATGAACTGTTAAATGGAATCCCATGGGGAGCGATTGCGCCAATTCTTGTCTTAGATTTAATTCTTAGGATTACCGCATTAGTTTCTTGTATTAGAGAAGAAAAAACGAACGGACCAAAATGGTTGTGGATCCTTATTATTCTCATTATCAACTTAATAGGACCAGTGCTTTATTTCGTTGTTGGAAGGAGAAATGATTAATGGAGTTATTAAAGGCAAGCGATTTAGTAAAAAGATTTGGAAATACGAATGCTGTTAAAGGAATCAATTTTCATATTGAAGAAGGCAGGTGCGTTTCATTACTTGGACCAAATGGAGCAGGAAAAACAACGACATTAAAAATGCTATCCGGATTGTTGGAACCGACTTCAGGTAGTATTGATTTTAAAGGGGAAAAAGCAAAGGATTTAAGGCAGTTTATTGGGTATTTACCTCAATATCCTGCTTTCTATAATTGGATGAGCGGAAAGGAGTTTCTTGTTTTCGCAGGACAATTAGCAAAGCTGAATCGTAAAGAAGCAGAAAAAAGAAGTGAAGAATTACTTGAACGAGTGGGCCTAACGAATGCGAAGAAAAGAAAAATAGGGGGTTATTCTGGTGGAATGAAGCAGCGCCTCGGATTGGCACAGGCACTCATTCATCGTCCGAAATTACTTATTTTAGATGAGCCTGTTTCAGCACTCGATCCACTTGGGAGACGGGAAGTGTTGGACATGATGAGAGAGATTAAAGAGGAAACGACAATTCTCTTCTCAACTCATGTCCTTCACGATGCAGAAGAAATAAGTGACGACATTCTTATCATGCATGCCGGGGAAATTGCGATATCAGGTAGCCTGGGAAGTGTAATGGAAGAGTATCGACAACCTATTTTACAAATTGAATTCGAATCACAGGCTGTCGATTGGCTAAAGAGCATAGCGAGTTATAGCTTTGTATCTGAAGTAAACATTCAAGGTAATAAAGCCAGCATCGTATTAAAAGATATGGTAAATGGGAAGCAAACATTATTAAAAGATATCGTGGATAGAAAACTTCCGATTCGTAAGTTCGAGATTTCTCAAACAACATTAGAAGATTTATTTATGAAGGTGGTGAAGGCATGACACAATGGACTGTTCTTTATCGAAAAGAAATGACGGAAATGGCGCGAAATTATAAAATTTTATGGATTCCAATTGTCTTTATTTTGCTAGGTGTCATGCAGCCGGTTAGTTCGTATTATATGCCGGAAATTTTGGACACTTTTGGCGGTCTTCCAGAAGGTACAATCCTTGAAATGCCTACTCCAACTGGGGCAGAAGTATTAATGCAGGTTCTATCAAATTATGGGATGCTTGGTGTACTTATTCTTGTTTTGAGTGCAATGGGTGTCGTTTCCGCAGAAAGACAGAGTGGAGTAGCAGGTATGGTCATGATTAAACCAGTTCCTTATTCCTCGTATATATTATCGAAATGGGCTGGGTTACTTACAATTACACTCATTTCATTGTTTATCGGATATGTAGCTTCTTGGTATTATACGAGTTTACTCATTGAAACAGTCGCTTTTGAGCGCATTTTTCAAAGTGTAGTGATCTACAGCATATGGTTAGTTTTTGTTGTTACATTGACGCTCTTTTTTAGTACGATAATGAAAGGAAATGGCAGTGTCGCTTTTGTTACAATTTTTGTGGTCTTTGCCATTTCGACGGTTACATCCATTCTAGGAAAGTATATGAAATGGAGTCCGGCTACGATGACTGAGCACACAGGACAGGTCTTGTTGTCAGGAGAACTAGATTCTAGTTTCTTGCTAGCTTTTATTACAACTATTGCTATTATCATCGTCGTTCTCATCTCGTCCATACAAATCTTTAAGCAAAAAGAGCTATTGGAATAAAAAAGGTATCCTACCGTGTGTATTCTTTTTTTATACAGTTTACGAAACATTTCACTTAAACTATAGGGGGCGATAATGAAAAGGCAGCGGAGTTTCCGTTGCCTTTTGCCATCCGTTTTTAGAAATATTTTCTGTAAAATTCTCTTCTAACGCTTCCACTCAGCTGAGCATAAATTCTAGTGGTCTCACTTTTTTCGTGTCCCAGTAAACTTTGAATAACATCAATTGGAGCTCCGTTGTTCAAAAGGTGTGTGGCATAGCTGTGGCGTAGTTGGTGTGGATGAATTTCTTTGTTGATCCCTGCCCGACTTGATATTCGTTTTATGATATACCTCGTTTGTCCAATACTCATTCTATGTGGGTGCCGTTCAGTAACAAAAATAGCTGGGTCTTTATCCTGGCGAAGGTCTATATATCGCTTGAGCCAGATTTCACACCGTATATTAAAGTAGACCTCTCTTTCCTTATCACCTTTCCCAAGCGTAATAGCTGAACGATTTGACCAATTAATACAATTTTTATCAAGAGAAACAATTTCCCCTATCGATAGCTTTTATCTACATCGTTACCGCAGAACAAACAGTTTTGGTTCATTATCCTCTACCTGGTTACTAAAACTTACTAAAAACTACATATCGCCCCTGAACCAAGAAAAAGGGACCTACTGTGGCGACTCTCACGCCATTCCATCAGAAAGGGGTTTGAATCCTTGTCATGTGCCTACTGCACAAGACCCTCTGTGGCGCTCTGTTAGAGCCAGCTTGGGGGCGGCAAACCATTCCTTCCAGGTCAGTTTACCGCCAAGGTTTTAGCACCAGGACTACACCACCTTCCATTGTAATTTCTGGTTCTTAATGAATAATGTTTTATGGACCACATTCCATAAGGTCCAACTATGTTTTTCCTTAAATTGTTCGATGTTTTGGAGCATCATACCCATGAACCTACGCCTTTGTTTTCCTCTGTTTGATTGCTTCTCGGATTCTTCCATCGACCCAAGAAGGGAAATCAAATGAGGTTTTACCTTTTTCTTCAGTTGTTGAAGTAATTCTTTTGGTACTTTTTCATCAAAGTCCAATCCTCTTCTTCCAATCACGAAAGAAGCCGCTTCATGTACAGATAGGCCATACCTCTTAGCGTATTTAAATCGGCCCATCACCGAAGTGTAAGCAGGATTGACTTTTTTAATGTGAAAGCCAAACTTTAAGCCTCTTGAAATCAGCGCCTTTTGCAGCTTATTTTTGGCAAAGGTATGCGTCAAACGATTCAAACGATGGTTGGTATCATGGTCTTGTTTGAACGTAAGATCTTCTAAAACAAAAGCTCCTACATTCCAATCCAATAAATAGTCGACTATTTGTTTTGCGATTTCACCCGCAAGATTAGTTCTTCTGTTGCTTCGGACATATTCCATTTCATGACAATAGAACGTTTTGCTTTCGAGCCAATTTCCCTGCTTCGTTAAAATTGAAACTGCCACACGGTCAATATTGACATCGATCCCAGCGACAAGATCCGATGTAATAGGTTCATCCCAACGTAATTCTGTACCAGGAGGATCTAAGTCATAGGTGATGTGAGCATAATATTTTTCTTTCTTTCGTTTGATTTCAACCGAGTACACCTGATATTCTTCGATCGGCTTCCCTTTTGCATTCACGCCGATCACCTCAGGTAAGACAACGTCTACCAGTTCATCGTAATATTTCTCAGGAATCCGAAGACCCAATCGTAAACGAGGACTATGTTTCCCTTTTTCTGCAAGAAGCGGGTTGGCTACCTCTAAATAAAATCGCTGGTCTCGATCATCGAATGTGATTCTCGTATTCAAATTTCCTTTCTTCGATCGATCCCCACGAGAGTAGAGGGTATTCGAACGCAATTCCTTCCACTCCTGGTTGGTGAGTTTGCCTTTCAACCGTTCATAAAAGTTCTTTTTCCCACCAAAAATCACGGAAGGAATCGTCTCTTCTTTTTGATGTTTTAAAAGAATGGCTTCTTTTTCTTTTAGCTTGGCGAGACGGGCCTTCAATCCTTCCAAACAGATTTCCAATGATACCTTTTTTGGTGTTTTTCTCTTGGTTTGGTAATCCTCTATTTTTTGTTCTGTTTTTTGAATTTTTGCCTGTACACCTTCTACTCGAATCGGTACTAACTCTTTTTGGCTGGAAAGAACGGCTTTTGCCTGCATCACGGCATCTTCTGCATATCGTTTATTCAAATGAAAGAGCGTATTCACTTTTTTAATCAGCTCTTTTTCGTTTTGTCCTTCCTCTAAACGATTAAAAGCAAACCGTAAAGCCGAACAAAAAACCGTCATTAACTGATTTAATGGTTCCCACTCGGTTGGTTGATTGACCTCTAATAACACCATTTTAGTGATCTTCATATTACCCGCCTCTTTTCGAACGTTTGTTCTAATGTTATTTTAAATATTCGAAAAGAGAATGTCAAGAGAATAGGAAGTTCCTTTTTATTTAACTTTCTGCATTATTTAATAACTTTTGGTAATTTTTTTGAAACTGTTGTAACCTCCTTAATCTATGTTTATTGTAACTATACAACGGCTAACGATTTTCAGTTATGGCATAGAAGTGGTATTCCTTTCTATCATAATTGCCAAGATGACTCCCACTTCAAATTTTCGATAGAAAATTAAGTGGTGGGAGCAATCATTTGAAAACTTTCTAGTTTTATTGTAGACTTGTATCCGCTCATAGGTTTTAGTTTTTGAAGTGAATTGGCGGCCGACACGACCGTTCACGGCATTTAGCAGTAAAAATGAAAGAGGACAAGTACTCGCAAATGAGTGCTTTTTATTTTGGTGCAGAGAAGATGACAGGGTTCATATTCTTATGTTTTTACAGGGGGTGGTTGAATGAAGGTTTTTATGGATTTGAAGTGGTTCTTTAAACAGGAAAAAAGACCCTATATTGTAGGAATCCTTTTATTAATTGTGGTAGCGATGCTTGAATTGGTTCCGCCCAAAATAATTGGGATTATTGTAGACGTGATCAAAGAAGGGACTTTAACAGGAAGCCAGCTTCTGAAATGGGTGATTGTTTTAGCGGTCACAGCCATTTCGATGTATGTCGTTCGCTATTTCTGGCGGTTAATGATTTTCGGTTCCGCTTATAAGCTTGCTAGACAATTGCGGGATATGCTGTATTCTCATTTTACGAAAATGTCGCAAACCTTCTATCAAAAGAAAAGAGTAGGGGACTTAATGGCTCATGCGACGAATGACTTACAGGCTGTTCAGCAGACCGCAGGAGCCGGCGTATTAACAATGGTAGATTCATTGGTGATTGGACTTGCTGTCGTTGTGGTAATGGCTACGATAAGTTGGGAATTAACGCTGATTTGCTTAATCCCCATGCCATTAATGGCGATTATGACGAACTGGTATGGTCGTTTGCTTCATCAACGGTTTTACAAGGCGCAAGAAGCCTTTTCGTCTTTGAACGACAAAACGCAGGAGAGTATTACAGGAATTAAAGTCATTAAAACATTTGGTCAAGAAAAGGAAGATATCGAAGAATTTGATCACCAATCAGCAGATGTTGTGAAAAAGAACTTGGCAGTTGCGCGAGTGGATGCCTTATATGACCCAACCGTCGCTAGTATTGTAGGGGTCTCTTTTTTCTTATCCATTGCTTTTGGTGCAAAGTTTGTCATAGACGGAATGATTACAATGGGAGAGCTCGTCTCGTTTAATGCCTATTTAGGGCTCTTAGTCTGGCCGATGCTGGCATTTGGCTGGTTGTTTAATATTCTGGAAAGAGGAAGAGCCTCTTATGACCGGATCAGGTCGATCCTGGACGAACCAGTGGATGTAAAAGATACGAAAGATGCGCTAGATCAAGTTCCGACTGGGGATATTGCGTTTCATATTGATGATTTTACTTACCAAGGAGAACAGCAGCCTGTATTAAAACAAATTCACTTTAGGTTAAGAAGAGGAGAAACCCTTGGCATTGTTGGAAAAACAGGAGCTGGAAAAACGACTTTATTAAAACTACTCATTCGGGAGAGTGAAGGTTTTGATGGAGACATTTTGTTTGGCGAAAAACGTATAGATGAATATAAACTTGAAAGACTTCGTGAAGCCATTGGATATGTGCCACAGGAACATTTCCTATTTTCTGCTACTGTTGCAGAAAACATTTCATTTGCCAATCCGGATGCTTCAATCGGGGAGGTTCATCATGCCGCGAAATTAGCGAAGATGGATCAGGATATTCTCGGGTTTACGGATGGGTATGACACGATGGTCGGCGAGAGGGGCGTCTCACTTTCCGGTGGACAAAAGCAGAGGATATCCATTGCCAGAGCATTATTAATGCAACCGGAAGTCTTAATTCTCGATGATTCCTTATCTGCCGTTGATGCGAAAACGGAAGAGGGGATACTAGCCTCATTAAGGGAAACTCGTGCTGGGAAAACAACGATTATTACAGCACACCGTTTAAGTGCGATCCAGCATGCAGATATGATTCTCGTTCTTGATGAAGGAGAGATTGCCCAAATGGGTACACACTATGAGCTAATGGAACGGGATGGCTGGTACAAGGAAATGTATCTCCATCAGCAGTTAGAAGCACTTGTAGAGAAAGGGGGATCTCATGGGTAAACCAACTGAATTTACGAAACAGGAGCAGCGTACGATCCTTTTTCGACTGCTTTCCTATACGCCCCCTCATTATAAAAAAATAATCCTTGCCTTAATTCTGCTTACGCTGGCTACATTGGGGGAAATTGCTGGACCGCTAATGATTGGGCACTTTATTGATCACTATTTAACACCGAGAAATCTTCCTCTTCAGCCATTGCTCGTTTTAGGAGGAGGCTACCTTGCTATTCAGGCAGCAAAGTCGTTTATTACGTATTTTCAACAATATCATTTTCAGGAGATTGCCTTAAAAATCATTCAAAAAATTCGTGTGGATGTCTTTACAAAAGTACAAGGGCTCGGGTTAAAATATTTTGATAAGACTCCAGCTGGAAGTATTGTTTCTAGAATTACGAATGATACAGAGGCAATAAAGGAACTGTTTGTAACGGTTCTCGCCAGCTTTATCCAAAGTGGATTTTTACTTATTGGTATTTTTATTGCAATGTTCATTTTAAATGTTAAATTGGCAGCATTTTGTTTAATCATTATTCCGCTTGTCCTTTTGATCATAAAAATGTATCGGAAATACAGTTCACGTTATTATGCGGAGATGCGTGAACGATTAGGTGAGCTGAATGCAAAAATGAATGAATCCTTGCAGGGAATGGCAATGATCCAAATGTTCAGACAGCAGAAAAGACTGGAAAGAGAGTTTTCTACGATCAACGAAAAGCATTTTCTTGCCGGTCGCAGAAATATTAAGCTAGACAGCTTGCTATTAAGACCTGCAGTCGATGTCGTGTACATTGGTTCTATAATGATGGCACTGAGCTATTTTGGCATTACCTCTCTAAATAGTCCTGTCGAAATCGGTGTTGTCTATGCTTTTACCACCTATTTGAATCGTTTCTTTAAGCCAGTGAATGAAGTGATGAGGCAGCTAACGTTGTATCAACAAGCTATTATTGCTGCTGGCAGGGTTTTCCGACTGCTTGATGAATCAGAAATGGCACCGGAACAAAAGAATGCGGTTGAAACAAAAATCAAAGACGGGGAAATTGAGTTTCGTGATGTCAGCTTCTCCTATGATGGGAAAAAGGATGTGCTACAACATATTTCCTTCACTGCAAAACCGGGTGAGACGGTAGCGTTGGTCGGTCATACGGGCAGCGGTAAAAGTTCAATCATTAATTTGCTGATGAGGTTTTATGAATTTGAGCGAGGGGATATCTTCATCGATGGTATTTCAATTAAGGAATATTCACGTGAGGAGTTACGGGAAAAAATGGGACTCGTCCTTCAAGACCCTTTTCTATTTTATGGGACGGTAAAGAGAAACATCAGTTTGCATAACGATTCAATGACAGATGAAAAAGTAAAAGAGGCAGCGGAGTTTGTTCGTGCACATTACTTTATCGAAAAGCTAGCGGATGGTTACGAGCATAAAGTCGTTGAGCGTGGCTCTACTTTCTCTAGTGGACAGCGGCAGCTTATTGCATTCGCCAGAACCATTGCTACGGATCCAAAGATCCTTGTTCTCGATGAGGCAACGGCTAATATTGATACGGAAACAGAAGAAGAAATTCAAGCTGCTTTAGCAAAAATGCGTAAAGGGAGAACGACGATTGCGATCGCGCATAGATTATCAACGATTCAAGATGCTGACTTAATTCTCGTCTTGCATCAAGGAAACATTGTCGAAAGAGGAACACATCAGGAACTATTGGCGCAAAAAGGACTCTATTATCAAATGTTCCAGTTGCAAAATGGTCTCGTCGTTTCGTAATATTTGTCATAAAATATTCACGTGAACAGAAACACTTCGTTATATTTTTATGTATTCTTTTAAGATATGACAGGGGACGGTTCTTGTGTAACCAAACACAAGAACCGTCCCCTGTGTAATTTCCCCATGGCAGCAAAAGCTCTCAACCTATTGGACTACAGGAGAATCAAGGGCTATTGAACAATTACGCGAGTGTGGGATCGAACTTGGAACCACATACCCATTTCCTTTAATTGACCATCATTTCAAGAGAACGGGCGCTACATGCTTATCATTCGATTAAATAAGGGGGATTTTATGACGATAAAAAGCGAATAAGTAAAAAAACTAGCATAATTTGTCTTATTTTTGGAAAAAGTCAGACACTTTATGTTGTTGTGCAATTATTCTGAAAGCGCTATCATTGTGGTATCAGCTTAATTCTTTTGGAAAGTTGATGATTAGTTAAATAGTAAACACTAGAAATCCCTTACTTCAATTTCTTTGAACTTCAACTCATTAGTTCGTTATTACATACATAGAGTCATTACTAATAAGGACTAATGACTATGAATTTAGACATATTTGGGAGAGTATATCTATTTTCATTTGTTTTAAATAGTGTTAATGAGATGTTGAGTATACCGGAAAACGGATTTGTTATGTGATTACTATGAAACTAATGAAAGAATTCTAGTAAATCATTTAAGGGGTGTGTTATTAATGAATGGGAATGGTATTGAAAGAGTTGGACGTATCCAATTAAGAGTACATGAATTTGAAAAATCCGTTGATTATTACACAAATGTTCTTGGTTTGGATATTACGGCTCGAGATGAAAATCGGGTCTATTTAAAAGCATGGGATGAGTGGGATCATCATAGTGTGATATTGGAAAAGTCTGATTCAGCTGGAATGGATCATATGGCCTTTAAAGTAACAAACAATGATGCGTTAGAAAAATTAGAACATAAAATTGAACAGTTTGGTTGTGAGGTTTCACGGGTATCCAATCGGTCTCGTATTGGTGAAGGTGAAGCAATTCGTTTCGTACTTCCAACTGGACAAAAATTTGAATTATATAATGAAATCGAATATGTAGGAGTAGCTACCGGAAGACTAAATCCACATCCTTGGCCAGATGGACAAAGAGGAATTTCTCCGCATCGTCTGGATCATGCTTTATTATCTGGGGATGATGTCGTATCAACTACCAGGTTGTTCACGGAAGCGTTAGGATTTGTTCAAACTGAAAAAGTAGTGAGTGTGGATGGAGAACAATTGATTGCAAGCTTTCTATCTACATCTATGACAGCACACGATGTAGCGTTTATTAAAGGTCCGGATGCCAAAATTCACCACGTCGGATTTCATTTAGGAAGTTGGTATGATGTATTAAAAGCAGCCGATATTCTCGCTCGAAATGATATTGAAATAGAAGTAACTCCAACACGTCATGGGATTACAAGAGGTGAAACGATTTATTTCTATGATCCGTCTGGAAATCGAAATGAAGTGTATTCGGGTGGATATGCTGTTTATTCTGATTTTCCTACCATCACATGGACAGAGGATAAAATTGGACAAGGAATATTTTATCACCGTCGTCAATTAAATGAAACATTTAGTTCTGTGTTCTCTTAATCCTACAGATTATGAATCAATCAATATAAATGATATTAATCTTTATATGGAAAGACTATTATGACAAAGATATATATTCATCTTAATCTTTCGACATAAACTAAGTTGTCGGCCATCCTACTTGAATAAGCCTTTATGTACGGAGTAAAACATGAGCCGTGAAAGTAGGTGGCCGACAACGATCAGACCTCTATGTCGATTTAAATAGTTAGATCTATAGAGATTAAAGTAAAAAAATAGTAGTTTTCTTACTATATATTTAGGGCATCAAAGTAAGAGGCTGTTTGTGCTGATAGGCAAACAGTCTTTTTTCACTCTTAGAAAAGTATAAAATTGCAGCGTTGAAGAAATTCGAAGTAGTAGCAATTTTTAGGAAAACAGTATAAGTGCAACTACTCCTCTGTCTTCGCCTTGTAGGCTCGCCAATCGGCGAGTTTTCTTTATCTATCAAAAAAGTAAAGAAAGTTCTGTCAGAATGTAGAAATAATTGACGAAAAATAGTTCGTATCTTAAATTAGAGGAAGGGAGTGCCTTGAAATGTTTAGAATTAATCTCAATGATCAACACTTTTTATGTTCAACAGAAAGTACGTTAGTCCAAGCAGCCCGCCAACAAATGGTGAAAGTCCCTTATGCTTGTGTTGGTGGAGGATGCGGTTATTGCAAAGTAAAAGTTATGGAAGGTAAATATGTAATGGATAGCTATGCTAAAAGTGCTTTATCGGATGAAGAAGTTGAAAAGGGGTATGTTCTTCTTTGTAAAACTCGTCCTTTGAGTGATTTACAAATTGAATTGATTATGTAGAAAGTGGTGAATGGGATGCGTAAAATAGTGCCGTATATGAATAGTGAGAATGTGGGGACTAAGGAAAATGATAGTCAACCAATTCAGAACCTTCAAAATCGGCCTCTTATTGTTGATGCTCATGCATTTGGATCCTTTAGAAAAGACTTAATTCATACACTAGGTTTTGAGAAAACAAAAGGATTCCTATTCCGCTATGGGTGGGATATGGGAATGCAGGATGCGATAAAATGCAAAGAGAATGAGCATTTTCAATCGATTGAAGAACGAATCAAATACGGTCCTGTTATGCATTCAAAGAAGGGGTTTGTTGAATCTACTTTACGTGAATTATCGATTAAGAATGAACATAATAGGTTTACCTTAGAAATGGTAAGTTCTTGGAAAAACTCTTACGAGGCTGAGGGACATTTGAGTCAAATTGGGCTCAGCTCTACACCCGTCTGTTATGCTCTTGTAGGTTATGCAAGCGGCTATATGACGGAAGTATGTGGTCAAAAAATTATTTTTAAAGAAATAAGTTGTTGTGGAACGGGTGGAGAAGAATGCATAGCTGTTGGGAAAAGTGAATCGCAATGGGGAAAAGAGATCAGTAATGAACTAGAATATTTGGTAGATTCTTCTCTATCGGAAACGAAAGAGCCTACATATGAAAAGTTATTAGAGGAACGAGACCATTTAACAATCGCAAATGATATTCATAAGAAATTAATGGAAGAGGTTGTAAAAGGAAGTAGCTTAGTTTCGATCGTTCAAGATGTATATACATTAACAAATCGTCCAGTTGTTATTCATAATACGAAAGGACATCTCTTGGCATCGGCTGGTTTTACCATTTTGTCATCCAACATTGTGCCAAATGAATTATATCAATACATCAATAAAAATGAGCAGGAAAAACTCTCATCACAAAATCTAAAAACGATACACTGTCATAATAAACCTTTTATGTTATTGACTCACCCCATTTATTTGCAAGAGAAGCGTATTGGGTATTGTACATTTATGATCAATACTCACGAACACTATAGCCTAGAATTACTGGAAATGATGATAGAGAAAGTAGCATCTGTTTGTTCACTTTGTACGCTTTACGACAAAACCAAATTAGATTCATTTGATCAATTGAAAAGCTTTTTATTAAAAGAAATGATTAGTGGACAGTATACACCAGAAGAAATGATTGAAAAGTCAAGTTTGTATCAACTTGATTTAACGAAACCTTACTTCTTGGGAGTAATAAGCTATCATTTTAATGATCCTTCGATTGATAATGATCGCTCATTTTCGTTAAGGGTTATGTCCGCTATTACGCAATATTTTGTTCAAGAAAAACAAGAATACTTAATCAATATAACGAAACATCAAATTAATCTATATGTGTCCAATGATTTTATGAAAAACAAAAATAAACAAACTTTTTTTGAGGAGTTCATGAAATTCTTGTATTCTAAGTATCACAATGTTCTTTTTTATCTTGGTATTAGTAAGAGAACAGGCTCTATTAAAGATGCACCTAGTGCTTATAGAGAAGCTCTAGGTGCAAATAGAATGGCATCTATTAATAAACAAATCATCTTTTTTGATCAGCTTGGCATTGTAGGCACTTTAATTAATGAAACGAATGAAAGCGATGTACGATTGATGGCAAAATCCTTGTTAGGGAATGTGAATTTAGCCAGTCAAAAAAGCATTGAGTTCATCCAAACCCTATATACATTTTTAATACATGGAGGAAATTTGGAGAAAACGGCAGATGAATTATCATTATCCATCAGTGGCTTGCGATACCGTATGAATAAAATAGAAGATTTACTAAATAAAGATATTCGAAGTCCAATTATTAGCAGCCAACTTTTGATGTCTATCCAAGCTTTAATTATTTTAGGCGAATTAGATATGAAAGCACCGATCATATAATAATAGAACTCTTGTGTTAAAAGGTGTTTGTTATACATATTGATCAACTTGGGGGTACAGCTTACGAATAGACAGGAGTGATCAATTTGCGTCAAGAAAACCTTCAACTGAATGCCCCTTTCGACCGAAACGAGGAGGGTTTCTGGAAGGGTGTAAAGGATTGTGTGCCTACTCTGTTAGGTTACTTAAGTATTGGATTCGCTGCAGGTGTTGTCGAAAAGACTGCGGGACTCAGTATGGCTGAAATTGCCCTTATGAGTCTTCTCTTATATGCTGGTTCGGGTCAATTTATTGCAGCGGCGATGATTGCTGCAAGCAATCCCATTTCAGCGATTATTTTTACGGTGTTCTTTATTAATCTAAGGCATCTTTTATTAAGTGCTGCGGTTTCTCCTTATTTTCGCCATCTACCACCTTGGAAAAACATGATCGTGGGATCTTTGTTGACAGATGAAACGTTTGGTGTAGCTATTAATCAATTGCAAAATAAAAAACAGGCAAGCTATCGTTGGATGCTAGGTTTAAATATTTCCGCGTATCTAAATTGGGTCATTGCCAATATTGCAGGGGGATTTTTAGGAAAGTGGATCCCAAATCCTGAGGCATTCGGTCTGGATTTTGCTTTATCTGGGATGTTTATTGGACTATTGGTTATTCAAATCTTAAGTCAGAAAAAATACTTTGTAGATATTATGGTAGCTTTTAGTGCAGTTGTGATCGTGGTCATTGTTAGTTTTTACTACTCCGGAAGTGCTGGTGTGATATTGGCAACCATTTTTGCTTCAACAATCGGGATGGTGATCGAAAAATGGAAGTAAGATGGACGATTCTAGTCATTATTATGGGGTGTGCCCTTGTTACATTTATTCCACGAGTTCTTCCACTTATGCTTCTTAGCCAAATGGAATTACCTAAATGGGCGATTCGTTGGTTGAAACATATTCCCGTTGCCGTGATGGCTGCATTATTAACACAAGATCTACTATTATCTGAAAATGAATTTTCTATTTCCGCTAATATTCTTAAATTATTAGCTGCGATTCCGGCATTTATCATTGCGATTATTACGAAAAGTTTATTAGGTACCGTGGTAGTAGGTATTATTTGTATGGCGATTTTACGTTTGGCTTTTTAAGTTTAGTCTTTGGGACAGTAATTGAACAAAAGAAATCTGCCTTTTTGAGCAGGTTTCTTTTGTATTAAGAGGATTAGGATATAGATAGAGTAATAATCAAAAAAACCACTTTCCTATGAAAGTGGTTAAAAACAAAATGGCAGGTTTATTTTGCTGTGAGGTTCCTTAAAATATTGAAAGCAAATAGAATAATAGCAAGAACTAAAAGGGTTGCCGAAATACTTACAACTGGTATTAAAGCGACTTGGCCATTGAGAATAAATGCGAGACCAAGCATCATAATGGGTAGTGCTATATTATGAATCCAAAAATGTGTCTTTGCTAATTTTGTTGAAGCAAGATCAGGGAAAAGCGTGTAAATCATTCCTGCGAGTGCAAGCGACACCCATCCTAATAAATTAATGTGTACATGAACAGAAGATAGGACATATGAATGGGCGATAAACATGTACAATCCCAGACTGACCCCAATGACAAAATAAACGGCAGAAATTTTGATTAAGCGACTCCCCATCGTGACCCCCCCTTGTTGGTTAATTCCTTACAGTTAATCATATGAATGATGATAAAAAATAAGACTAAAATTCTTTTCAGGACCTTGGGTACTATACTTAAAAATC
>CAWFID010000031.1:0-171208 GCA_963815765.1 uncultured Bacillaceae bacterium | reverse complement strand
CTCCAAATAAGCTCTGTTTTTCTCTAAGATCGCAAGCACAGCTTGATCCTTCGCTTTCACGATCATTTTGATTTTCTTGCTCATTGGTGTATTTACTTCTGCACGACTGTTGCGGACAGAACGAATGATTTCAACTAAGAGCTTCATTTCCTCTGCCGCTTGTAGGTCTGTTAATGATGCATCACTTTCAGGCCATTTTGCCACGGTAATGGACACACCTTCATGCGGAAGGTTTTGCCAGATTTCCTCTGTAATAAACGGCATGAACGGATGCAATAAACGCATCGTGTTATCAAGCACATAAGCAAGAATTGAACGAGTGGTTTTCTTTGCTGCTTCATCTTCTCCATAAAGTGGAAGTTTCGCCATTTCGATATACCAGTCACAGAATTCATCCCAAATGAAGTTATAAAGAACACGACCCACTTCACCAAATTCATAGCGTTCAGATAAACGAGTAACGGTTTCAATCGTTTCATTTAAGCGAGTTAGGATCCATTTATCAGCAACTGATTTTTCACCAGTAATATCAATCTCTTCATATTTCAAGCCATCCATATTCATTAAGGCGAAACGAGAGGCATTCCAAATTTTATTAGCAAAGTTCCAAGTCGATTCAATCTTTTCCATGCTGAATCGTAAATCTTGACCAGGTGAGCTTCCGGTTGCTAAGAAATAACGAAGAGCGTCTGCCCCGTACTGGTCGATGACATCCATTGGGTCTACCCCGTTGCCTAAGGACTTACTCATTTTCCGTCCTTCTGCATCACGGATTAGGCCATGAATTAATACATCTTTGAATGGACGTTGCCCTGTAAATTCGATTCCTTGGAAAATCATCCGTGATACCCAGAAGAAAATGATATCATAACCGGTTACAAGCGCATCGGTTGGATAATAACGTTTGAAATCTGCCGCATCCTTGTCAGGCCATCCTAATGTGGAGAAAGGCCAAAGGGCGGAACTGAACCATGTATCCAAAACATCATTGTCTTGATTCCAGTTTTCGCTATCTGCTGGTGCTTCATGACCCACATATACTTCTCCTGTTTCTTTATGATACCAAGCAGGAATGCGGTGGCCCCACCAAAGCTGACGAGAAATACACCAGTCACGAATATTTTCCATCCAGCGCAAATACGTTTTCTCGAAGCGTTCAGGAACAAAGTTCACTTTTCCTTCTGAATTTTGCATTTCAATGGACGCATCGGCAAGCGGCTGCATTTTCACAAACCATTGGGTTGATAAGATAAGGTTCAACAACTGCACCGCTTCTTTCTGAATGACCAACAGAGTGCATATGGTCTTCAATTTTAAACAGCACGCCTAGATCTTGAAGGTCTTTGACAATTTGCTTACGGCATTCAAAACGATCCATACCATTATATTTGCCCGCTTTTTCATTCATCGTACCGTCTTCATTCATAACCAGTACTCGCTCTAAATTATGACGGTTCCCGACTTCAAAGTCATTTGGATCATGAGCAGGCGTAATTTTCACCACACCGGACCCAAATTCCATATCCACATAATCATCGCCAACAATTGGGATTTCGCGGCCGACAATTGGTAAAATGACGGTTTTACCAATTAAATGCTTATAACGATCATCTTCTGGATGAACCGCTATCGCAGTGTCTCCTAACATCGTTTCTGGACGAGTCGTTGCAATTGCAATGGACCCCAGATCCATCTGCAAGTGGATAATTCATATGATAAAATGCCCCTTGGACATCTTTATAAATAACCTCAATATCAGAAATCGCTGTTTTCGTTGCAGGGTCCCAGTTGATAATATATTCACCGCGATAAATGAGCCCTTTTTCATACAGCTTGACAAATACTTCGTTCACCGCTTTAGAAAGGCCTTCATCCATCGTGAAACGTTCACGAGTATAGTCGAGTCCAAGACCCATTTTTGACCATTGCTCACGAATAAAGCCTGCATATTCTTCTTTCCATGCCCATGTTTGTTCAAGGAATTTTTCACGACCTAAATCATAACGGCTTTTTCCTTCCTCACGCAATTTTGCTTCTACTTTTGCCTGAGTGGCAATCCCGGCATGGTCCATCCCAGGTAACCAAAGGACATCATAGCCTTGCATCCGTTTCATTCTTGTCAATATATCTTGAAGCGTTGTATCCCAGGCATGTCCTAAATGCAGCTTTCCTGTAACGTTTGGCGGTGGAATTACAATGGTGTAGGGCTGTTTTTCTTGATCATCCTTAGCTTCAAAAAACTTTCCTTCTAACCACCATTGATATCTGCCTTTTTCAATTGTTTGTGGATCATACTTTGTTGGCATTGTTAGTTCTTTCTGTTCCATTACGATTTTCCTCCTGTTTCATTACAAAATAAAAAACCCCATTCATCACTAAAAGGACGAATGGAGCTGCGTTCGCGGTACCACCTTTTTTCCAGCAGAAAAATAGCCTGCTGGCACTTATATGGATAACGGATGATCCGTCTTTCACTACTCGAAAAGTTCTTTCGCGAAAGAAGCTCTAGGGTGACTTTCCAATGGATTTGCTTAGAATCCCTCTCAGCTAATGGGTTTCCTCTCTTTAAAGCAAAAGGTCACTGTACTCTTCCCTATCAACGCTTATTATGTATGTAATCATTTTAAGTCTACACATATACTACCTAAAAAAGGGGATTACCGTCAATAAGGTATTCCCTTTTTTTATTTTATCCTCCTATGGTCTATTTTATTCTTAACTAGACACTTATCACTTATTTTGGACATACGATATGAAAAAGGAGTAATAGAGAGGAGATTAAGGGTGAAAAGACGTTATAAGCCAAAACGTTATAATCCGTACACACTTCCGTCATGGTTAAAAACTTGCAGGGGCGTTTGCCATCAATTTATTATTCCATTTTGTGTTTTCCAAGGGATCCGAACACTTCTACTTCCAACCACGTTTGATGTCCTATTATTAGCAATATTTATCTTAATCGCATTGGCCTTCCACATGGAATTAATCTGAATGGATATCTAGTAGATAAGTCCAACTTAATTTTCCGACATGAATGGTTGGCCGGCCTACTTTCACTTCGCTGTTATTTTCTACGTAATAAAGGCTCGGGTCAAGCAGGCCGACCAAACGTTTCTTATGTTGGTTTAATAAATGCGACATATATAAAAGAAGCCCAGAACTTTACTCTTCATTCTGGGCTTCTTTCTCTAACTTGATTTGTCTTTCCGTTTCATCTATTCGAGCAACAATAAACTCGGTGTTTTTCAATAACCAGTAATCTCTTTGCAGCTGTTGAACCGCTTTACGTTCATTTCTCTGCTTTCCTTCTTTGAAAAAGTATTGGGCTGTTACGATTACTGGACCAGGATGAGCCAAATAACTTAGGAACAAATGCATTTCATGCTCTTTGAGTGGAAAGTATTTAAAATACGTATAAATCCATTCAACTAATTCCTCAGGTCTTTTTGGAAATCCTTGCAACGACTTTGCCAAAAATGGCAATAAATCATGCAACGGTGAACTCTGATGAGACTGCTCAAAGTTGATAAAATATCCATACCCCTTATCATCATGCAGGAAATGTTCATTTGAAATCTTACCATGCGTGATCACAACTCGTTCTTTTTCTAAATCCTTCGTTGCTTCAAACCAATCTTTCAACCTTCTTTTTGAATAAGACAACCCCTGGTTAATATCGTGATAATAAGAACAAAACATTAATTGAAAAGGAGACATATAGATATTTTTCTCACAAGTTTCCAAATACCCTTGCAAAAACTCCTCTTCCTGTTCCAAATCTGCCAGCGTTTTTTCATAATGCGCCTTACGTTCTTCTGTACTAACAGATATTTCACGAACAGATAGCGAATGCATGCGTGCTAGTTCGCGAAATAATTGCTGGTATTGTTCTATGGTCTTATCCTTCTTTTCATTCGTCAGCCATGGCATGAGATAATAAAGGTTTTGATCATGGAGGACGGCATATCGACCATCCAAGGTGGGATATATGGGAACAATCCGATTATACCCTTTCTGATAAAGAGTCTGAATATGGCGGATAAAATCAATCCCTTGTTGAGGATTCATTTTCTTTAAAGCAAATACGCCTTTATTACTGTACACTTTGAGAATATTGCCCAGCAATTCAACAAAATAGGGCTCTATATGATAATGCTTTAAAATTGGCGCAATTTTTTCCTTCAAATTAGTTGTATCTTTCATATGATCCCTCTGCCCGTTTTAGCCTTTATCTTTGGGTTTGTGCAATCGGTATATATAATACCTGCCCTTCTGAGATATCTTGGTTTAGTTCAATTTCGTTGACCTTTTGCAACTGGGCAACAGGGACATGATAACGTTCCGATAGACTATTTAGACTATCCCCATTCTGAACAATCACTACTTTTAATTTTGTATGAGCTTCTTCATCCTTACGTGCAAAAAACTCGGATAAGGTATAGCTTTGTTTATTTTTCCCCTTATGATTCTTGCCTTTCCCTTTTTTCCCTTGCGGTTTAGCTGATTCGCTCTCAGCGGATTCATCTTCCGGTTCCGCAGCCTCTTCCACCTCAAGATTCCGCTATTCTCCATCACATCTTCGAGTTCATCCATGACTTCTTCAACAGGGAGTGAGGGTTGTTGTTGTTCATTACGCTTAGCTGAAAAAGTAATTTCAGGAGAGGTTTTCTTTTCTCGGTTCTGGTTCTACCTCTATTTCATCCTCGCTTATTTCATTTTCCTCTATTTCAGCAGGACTAGAATTTTCAAGCATCGGCTCATTCTCAGAATAATGATCCTCTGATTCTATGTCTGCTTGTTCATGATTCATATCATTCTCATCCAGGGAATCTTCTGCTTTTACTTTCTCATTTCGAAACTGCGCAAAATGATCGTCCTGTTTTGATTCTGGATCAGAATGTAAGGACTCTATAACAGGTTCTTTTCTCGCTTCAATTTCAAAAGGAGTATAAAATGAAGCGGATTCCTCTTCTCTATCGTCTATTTCCTCTATTTCCTCATCTTCTTCAACAACTTCGATTTCATCCTGCTGCTGTGATCGTTCATGTTGCAGTTCGCCATATAATCCACTAATCATCAGATCCGCAGACAGTTTCAAGCAACTTCTCTCAGGAAAAGCGTAATCAAATGTTTCGACCGCTACATCAATATCAAATACATTTTCGATTCGATTTTTTGGAATTGTAATTTCAACTGGAAAATGGTGTGAGAAAAGATAGACCCCCTCTTCTCTTACGTCAACAGACTGTACAAATTTAGGATTTGAAAAGTAGTCTAGTACCTCTTCCTCTTCCACTTCATAAATGTCTTCTCGGTTATATTCCCCTGACAATTCCAAAGATCCTTTAATCGTTATATATTGATCACTTTCTTGGATCGTAATACTAGGATCTAATGAAATCGATACTAATTCAGCCACTTCCTGTCCCTTTTGAAACCAGATCGATTCTTCCAGTGTAAATCGTAAATAGGATTGATTGCTGTAAGACAAAGCGACTCCTCCCTTCCATTCCATCCTTAATCACTATGTCATTTACAATTTATGAATCAGAACGATCTTTTATGATTTTTTAGGATAAAAAAAGCAAGACCAACTAGAGTCAGTCTTGCTTTTCTAATAGCTATTTCAGATAGACAATCTTGAAAACGAGTGTTCAATACCTTGTAAGGTTTTTTCGATATCACCATCACTATGTTCTGTTGATAAGAAAAGTCCCTCAAATTGAGAAGGTGGAAGAAAGACTCCTTGTTCCGCCATTTCACGATAATAGGAGGCAAAGAAATCTAGGTTTGATGATTTTGCAGTCTCAAAGTTGATTACAGGTTCATTTGTAAAGAAGAAACCAATCATCGAACCCGCACGATTCACTGTAACTGGAACATTATACTTTGTTGCCGCTGCTTTTATACCTACTTCAAGTCGATCACCTTTACGTTCAAATTCATCATAATGTTCCGGTGTTAACTGACGAAGTGTTTCATAACCAGCAGTCATCGCAAGTGGGTTTCCAGACAGCGTTCCTGCTTGATAGATTGGGCCACTTGGAGCAATTCTTTCCATAATTTCTGCTTTGCCGCCGTAAGCACCAACAGGAAGTCCACCACCGATGACCTTACCTAGACAAGTAATATCCGGCGTAATATTCAAATAGCCTTGCGCACAATGATAGCCCACACGGAAGCCTGTCATCACTTCATCAAAAATTAGAAGCGATCCGTACTCTGTTGTGATGTCACGAAGTCCCTGTAGAAAACCTGGTAACGCTGGAACAACTCCCATATTTCCTGCAACAGGCTCTACAATAACGGCTGCAATTTCTTTGCCGAATTGTTCAAAGGCATATTTAACACCCTCAAGGTCATTGTAAGCTACCGTAATTGTATTTCTTGCAACCCCTTCAGGTACACCTGGGCTATCTGGAAGACCTAAAGTGGCAACACCCGAACCTGCTTTTATTAAAAGCGAATCTGAGCTTCCGTGGTAGCAACCTTCAAATTTTAAAATAATATTGCGCCCGGTATACCCTCTCGCAAGTCTTAACGCACTCATCGTTGCCTCTGTTCCAGAAGATACCATACGAATGATTTCAACAGAAGGAACTCGTTCTTTTACAAGTTGAGCTAACTTATTTTCCATCAATGTTGGCGCACCAAAGCTTGTCCCTAACTCCGCCATTTTTTTTAATGATTCCACAACTTGATCATTACAGTGCCCTAAAATCAGCGGACCCCATGATAAAACATAGTCAATATATTCATTTCCATCAATATCGTATATTTTCGAACCCTTTCCTCTTTCCATAAAAATAGGGTCCATATTAACGGATTTAAAAGCACGTACGGGACTATTAACACCACCTGGCATTAATGTTTTGGCTTCTTGAAAAGCTTGTTTTGATTTTTCATAAGAGCGCATATGTGATCCCTCTTTCCTTTTGTACTCAATTTCTGGCACTATCATCATTAAGTTTTTTGTAACGACTACTCCGCTAACCAGCGAGCAGCATCTTTTGCGTGGTATGTGATAATTAAATCAGCACCCGCTCGTTTCATACCTGTTAGCATTTCCATCACAACAGCCTTTTCGTCGATCCAACCATTTGCAGCAGCCGCTTTTACCATGGAATATTCACCGCTAACATTATAAGTAACAATTGGCAAATGGAAATGATTTTTTACATCGCGAACAATGTCTAAATAAGGCATACCTGGCTTGACAATAAGGAAATCTGCTCCTTCATTTGCATCAGATTCCGCTTCACGCAATGCTTCCATACGGTTGGCAGGATCCATTTGGTAGGCCTTCCGGTCACCAAACTGTGGTGCACTGTCTGCTGCATCCCGGAATGGACCATAAAAGGCCGATGCATATTTAACTGCATAGGACATAATCGGTACATTTTCAAAGCCAGCTTCATCAAGTCCTTGACGAATTGCTGCCACAAAGCCATCCATCATATTGGAAGGAGCAATAATATCGGCACCTGCACGAGCCTGGCTAACAGCCGTTTGTGTTAGTACCGTAAGAGAAGGATCATTTAATACTTCGTGACCTTCGATGACCCCGCAATGGCCATGGCTTGTATACTCACATAAACAAGTATCAGCTACAACAATGATATCCGGGTAGTGCTCTTTTATAAAACGAGTAGCTTCCTGTACGATGCCATGATCATGAAAAGCACCGGTTCCACATTCATCTTTTTCAGCAGGAATTCCAAATAATAATACCGATTTAATGCCTAATGAAACGACTTCATCCATTTCCTCGGAAAGTCGATCCAATGAAAATTGATAAATGCCCGGCATCGAGGATATTTCATTCTTTATCTGTTGGCCTTCTATCACAAAAATCGGGTAAATAAAATCTTCTAATCTTATGTAGTTTTCTCTCACTAACGCACGCATATTGGCTGTTTGTCTTAATCTTCGATGACGTGTAAATTGTAAATTCATTTGTACCGCTCCTATTAATTTGGTTTGGATCAAAGGTATTCTGCAATACTTTTGATCATCTCTTCAACAGTATAACGCTTTGGAACCACATGTACAGTCAATCCCCATTTTTCTGCTCTTTCTCGAGCTACGGGTCCGATACAAGCCACCACACATGAATGAAGTTTGTCCCTAAATCCATTTTCAACGATTCCCATAAAGTGGTCAACTGTTGATGGACTTGTGAAACAAATAATATCCAGTTTATTTTCAATCAGTATCGTTTCTAACATCGCTTTACTTTCCATTGGAAAAACGGTTTCATAAATGATGACCTCATCGACAATGGCCCCATGTTTCGTCAACCCAGTAGAAATATAATCCCGCGCCAGATTCCCTTTTGGAAGTAACACCTTTGTCCCATATTTAATATGAGATAAAAACTCCTCCACAAATGTTTCTGCAACATATTGAGTAGGTATAAAATGAACTTTACAGCCTTTTTCGCCTAAAACCTGTGCCGTTTTTTCACCTATGGCAGCGATTTGAGAGGAGACCAAATGATCAGGAGTGATATATGTAAAAAAGGTTTCAACCGTTACATTGCTTGTAAAAATAATCCAATCATAAGTTTGGATCTTCATCCTGATGCTATTGAGCTCTTCTGTTAATTCTATTGGTTTAAAATCGATTAACGGAATTTCAACTGGGAATCCCCCATACTTTTCCACCACCTTTGAAAAGTACGGGGAACTGTTTTTACCTCTTGGATTTAAAACCGTTCTACCTTGCAAGGAGAGTGGGAGCGTCATTTCCCCTCAAGTTCCTTTTTCACTTGATCAATTAAGGTTTTTGCTCCAGATTCAATCAATTTATTCGCCACAAGTTCACCCAGTTTTTCTGGGTCGTTTCCTGATAATTGCGCTTTATAAATCATTTTGCCATCCGAGGACGCCACAAGACCAATCAATACAATTTCATTATGATCATTCAGGTGTGCAAACCCTGCAATCGGTACTTGACAGCCACCTTCCATTTTATTCAAAAAGGACCTTTCCGCCCGAACCGTTTGACTTGTTTTTGCATTAGAAAATTTCTGAAGCAGTTCAAGCAACTGAGCATCGTCACCTCTGCATTCAATCGAAAGTGCACCTTGACCAACTGCTGGCAGACAGATTTCCGGCTCTAAAAATTCAGTTACCACATCACTAGCCCAACCCATTCGTGATAAACCGGCTGCAGCTAGAATAATGGCATCATAATCTTCTTTTTCTAACTTTTCCAATCTCGTGTCAATATTTCCTCTAATCCACTTAATTTCTAAATCAGGGCGCACCCGAAGTAACTGAGCTCCTCTCCGTAAGCTGCTTGTTCCAACAATGGCACCAGACTTCAAGTCATTCAGTTTAATATGATTTTTAGAAATCAAGGCATCACGATGATCTTCTCTTTCCGGGATACAACCAATAACGAGCCCCTCGGGAAGAGCTGCCGGCATATCTTTCATACTATGAACCGCCATATCAATCTCATGATCGAGCATCGCTTGTTCAATTTCCTTTACAAAAAGGCCTTTACCGCCAACCTTTGAAAGAGTGACATCAACAATTCGGTCACCTTTCGTCACAATTTCCTTTATTTCAAAGTCAAATGAATCATCTAATTTCTTCAGGCTCTCGATTACCCATTTGGTTTGTGTCATAGCAAGCTTGCTCCGTCTTGAACCGACAATAATTTTGCGCATAATTTCCTCCTTGTTTACAACCACATATGGAAGGTTGAAAAATTTCCTATTAGAAAAAAGTTTATTAATAAAATGAGAAACGCTGCCATATTCCACATGGCTAATGATTTTCCGGTTACACCTTTGCTAATCCGTAAATATAAATACATACAATAAATCATTATAACAAAAATGGTGGCAATCACTTTAGCATCAAACCAATTTACATCTGGTAAGGTAAGGTATGCCCAACGTGATCCAAGAATGATTCCAATCATGATTAGCGGGATTCCAATCACATTTAATACGTAAGAAATATGTTCCAACTTTGAAAGATCTGAAATTCTTACTAATCTCTTCCCCCATTTTTTTTGTTTAAGTAAATTGTATTGAATGACATAGAGTAAGGAGAAAACAAAAGACAGCGAAAAAGCTCCATAGGATAATATGGCCGCCGTAATATGGATGAACAGAAGTTCGGACATCAGTTGTTCTGCACTTACTCCCCCTGAAACAAGTTGGTCGGGAGCAAACGTATGCATAACCATGATCATAAAGCCAATGACATTTGTAAAAAATACAATAAAGTCAACTTTTAATAAACGATTAATCACCATTGAAAAAGTAATTAACACCCATGCATAAAAATAGAGACCTTCAAAAAGAGTGAGTACTGGAAAACGACCCATTTTGAGCATATAGAAAAACAGCGTAACGGTTTGAGAAACCCATACAAATGAAAGTAACCAGAAGGCGATACGATTTGCCCTCCGGTTATTATGAAGAAAGTCAATAAAATAAAGCAGCACAGATAGTGCATACAGTACAACGGTTAGTTCTTGCAGACGCGCCATTAAAGTTTCCATCATAAACAATCCTCAGTTATGAATGAAAGACAGGCTTTGCTGAATGAACATATACCGGTTTTAGTTCGGCCTCTTTCATTTCATGTTGCTTTGTAACGAGTTCCTCTATATTGAAAATTTTAATAAATAAGTCCAACGCTTCTTCAGAACCCTTACAGCCAGCCAATTCCTTCGCTTGTAAAATAGGGTCCTTTAACATTTGATTAATAATGCTTTTCGTATGTTTATTTAACACTTTCACATCATGTTCGCTCATATTAGGAAGTTTTCTTTCCAGACTCTTCATCGTTTCAGCCTGTATCGTTAAAGCCTTTTCACGTAGGGCAGATATAACTGGAACAACTCCTAGCATATTTAAGCCATTGCTTAAATTGAACAATTTCCGCTTCAACCATTAAAGAAATGGTTTGTGCTGCCTTTTTCCGTTCTTGTAAATTCGCTTCAACAATACCTTCTAAATCATCAATATCATAAAGAAAGACACTCTCAAGTTCGGCAAGGGCCGGATCGAGATCACGTGGTACGGCAATATCTACCATAAACAGTGACTTCCCTCTCCGTTTTTTCTCTATGTTTTCAATCATTTGTTTTGTAATAACAAATTGCTTCGCTCCCGTAGAACTGATTAGAATATCTGCCTCAATTAGTGCAGACTCCAATTCATTCATCGATCTGGCTTTCCCGTTAAATCGAGTGGCAAGCTCCTCTGCTTTTTCAAAAGTACGATTCATAACGGTCACTTTTGATGCTCCACTTCCATGGAGGTTCTGAATCGCCAACTCACCCATTTTACCAGCACCTAAAATCAGTACATGTTTATTTTCGATGCTACCAAAAATTTTCTTAGCGAGTTCAACAGCAGCATAACTAACCGAAACCGCATTGGCCCCAATATCGGTTTCAGAGTGGGCCCGTTTTGCAATGGTAAGGGCCTGTTTAAACAACTGATTAAAGACCGTACCAACGGAATTTCCCTCTTGAGCTAATAAAAAGCTCGTGCGCACTTGTCCTAATATTTGTGTTTCTCCAAGTATCAATGAATCCAATCCACACGCTACTTTGAATAAATGTTCCATCGCCCCATCTTGTTCATAAATAAATAAAAACGGAGTAAATTCTGCCTGCTCGATTTCAAACCATTCTGATAAGAACTCTTTTACATAATAACGCCCCGTGTGAAGTTGGTCGACCACCGCATAAATTTCTGTGCGGTTACAGGTCGATAGGATGACATTCTCAAGAACACTCTTTTTATCTTTTAACACTTTCATCGCATCCCCTAGTTGCGACGGATCAAATGTTAAACGTTCACGAATTTCAACAGGGGCCGTTTTATGATTTATTCCAACAACAATGATATGCATGTTCTTTTTATCCCCCTAAAATAAACATCCTTCACTACTATTTATATTAGCATGTCTACTTTTGAATTCCTGACAAAACTCTGAATATATTTTGTGAAATTTCTATCTTTTATAGATAAGAAACTATGATTAATGAATGAACTGAACCAATTTCTCTTGTAAATTATGATAATATGATTAAGTAGATTCATCTTTTTATTTAAACGAAAAAACAAAGTTCTTTCTTATGTACATTAACAAATAATTGGATAATATTCAAGAAAACGATATTGAAAGGATTGTCTTTATTGAAAAACCAACGTATTTTTCCCGGAATTATTCTCATTGGCTTTGGTATGTTCTTTTTTTGGCAACAAGCCAAAATCTCTTTATTTGCTGAATTTATCTCATGGCCTACTCTCGTAATGATTGTTGGAATTGCCTTTCTATGCCAAGGCTATGGCGGGAAAGAATATGAATCCATTTTCCCGGGCGTGATCTTAACCGGATTTGGTTTGCACTTCCACATCATCAATCATCTAAAAATTTGGCCCAATACAATGGGGGTTTTTATATTAATCATTGCTCTTGCATTCTTACTTCGGTATCAAAAATTAAGGACCAATCTATTTTATGGAGTTCTTTTCCTTTCTCTCGCTTGTCTTTTGCTTTTCTATGACAAAGTCATGGGCTGGTTTGGTATGTTAGAAACCAATATCGCAACTTTTATACATTTATGGCCCTTCGTTCTCATCCTCATCGGTGTTTACTTATTATTTTTCAAGAAAAAATAAGTCTCAGGAAATGCAAAAAGTGGAAACGTTTGTTTCCACTTTTACTTTATTCCATATAACTTCCAAGAACAGACCATGCTTCTTCCATTCCAATCCCTTTTTCGGATGAAAAGAGAATGATATGGTCATTTGGATCCATGTCTAGTTTTTCCTTTGTAATCTTGATATGTTTCTGCCATTTTGCTTTTGGAATTTTATCCGCTTTTGTATTGATGATAATGCAACGTAAATCATAATGCTTCAAAAATTGATACATCATCACATCATCAGCCGTTGGAGGATGTCTTAAATCAACAATTAATAGGACCGCTTTTAGCTGCTCCCTATTTGTTAAATACGTCTCAATCATCTTACCCCATGCTGCACGTTCCGATTTGGATACTTTTGCATACCCATAGCCAGGCACATCCACAAAATGGAAATTTTCATTGATTAAATAAAAATTCAATTGTTGTGTTTTCCCTGGTTTTGAAGATGTTCTTGCTAGGTTTTTTCGATTTAACATCTTATTGATAAAAGAGGACTTTCCAACATTTGATCGACCCGCTAAGGCAAACTCCGGTAAATCCTCACTTGGATATTGTTCAGGCTTTACCGCACTGATCACAATATCCGCACTTTTTATTTTCATTCCTGTCCCTCACTTTTTAATGCATGCTTCAAAACTTCATCAACGTGGGAAACTAGAACAAATTCCATCTCTTTCCGTACGCTTTCTGGTATATCATCTAAATCTTTTTCGTTTTCCTTTGGACAGATAATCTTGGTTAACCCGGCACGGTGTGCACCAAGTGTTTTTTCTTTTAATCCTCCAATAGGCAAAACACGGCCTCTGAGCGTAATTTCCCCAGTCATCCCTACTTCCTTGCGAATCGGCTTACCTGTTAAGGCCGAGACAAGTGCAGTTGCCATCGTAATTCCAGCTGACGGACCATCCTTCGGCACAGCACCCTCAGGAACATGAATATGAATGTCATTCTTCTCATGAAAGTCTGGATCAATTCCTAACTCATGTACTTTCGAACGCACATAACTGAAAGCAGCTTGAGCGGATTCCTTCATGACATCACCTAGTTTACCAGTTAAAACCAGCTTCCCTTTTCCAGGTGATAAGGACACTTCAATTTGTAAGGTATCTCCACCAACCGTAGTATAGGCAAGGCCGGTTGCAACACCTACTTGATCCTCGAGCTCTGCTTGACCGTAGTGGAACATCGGCTTGCCGAGAAACTCTTCAACACTTTTGTCTGTCACAACGACTCGTTTCTTTTCGCCGGACACGATAATTTTTGCCGTTTTACGACAGATACTTGCCAGTTGTCTTTCTAAACTTCTTACGCCGGCCTCACGTGTATAATACCTGACGATCGTTTGAATCCCTTCTTCACGAATTTGAAGTTGAGACTTTGCCAGACCATTTTCACCAATTTGCTTAGGAAGTAAATGATCCTTAGCAATATGAATTTTTTCTAGTTCTGTATACCCAGCAATTGAAATAATCTCCATACGATCCCGCAGAGGTCCTGGTATGGATGCTAAATTATTGGCCGTTGCAATAAACATGACTTTTGAAAGATCATAGGTTTCTTCAATATAATGATCACTAAAATTATGATTTTGCTCAGGATCGAGTACCTCAAGCATCGCAGAAGATGGGTCTCCACGAAAATCTCCGGACATTTTATCAATTTCATCTAGTAAAAAGACGGGATTGATGGTTCCTGCTTTTTTCATACCTTGAATAATCCGGCCAGGCATCGCGCCCACATATGTCCTTCGATGACCACGAATTTCAGATTCATCACGAACACCACCAAGTGAAATACGAACAAAATTCCGTCCGAGTGAGGTGGCTACTGAACGTGCCAAACTTGTTTTCCCAACCCCTGGAGGACCTACAAGACAAAGAATGGGGCCTTTCAATGAGTTGGTTAACTTTTGAACAGCGAGGTATTCAAGCACACGTTCTTTGACCTTTTCGAGGCCATAGTGATCCTGATTAAGTACTCGTTCTGCCTTCGCAATGTCAATATCATCCTTCGTTGCCTTTGTCCATGGAAGCGCAATGAGCCACTCGATATAATTCCGAATCACAGCACTTTCAGCGGAGCTAGAAGGAACCTTTTCATATCGCTCTAATTCTTTTAATGCCGTAAGCTTGACGTGATCGGTCATACCTGATTGATTAATTTTTTCAGTTAAGTCCGCTATTTCCCCAGTCTTACCCTCTTTATCACCAAGCTCTTTTTGAATAGCCTTCATTTGTTCGCGCAAATAGTATTCCTTTTGCGTTCGTTCCATCGACTTTTTCACTCGTTGGCCAATTTTCTTTTCTAAGCTTAACACTTCTTTTTCATTTTGAATAATTTTAATAACCGTGTTCATGCGGTCCTTTACATCAACCATTTCTAAAATCTCTTGTTTTTCCTTTAGTTTTAATGGTAAATGTGAAGCTATGATATCGGCCATTCTACCGGGCTCTTCAATGTCACTAACTGTTGCATACGCTTCAGCCGACACTTTTTTAGAGATTTTTATGTATTGCTCAAAATATTCAAGCATGGTTCTCATTAATGCTTGGTCTTCCGTATCGATTTCTTTTGGATCCTCGTATGTTTTTAAAACAACGGAGAAATAGTCTGGATCATCAATAAACTCTACGATTTCTGCCCTTTTTAATCCTTCTATTAACACCCGAATCGTTCCATTAGGTAACTTCAACATTTGCTTTACTTTCGTTAGAGTTCCCATATGATACAAATCTTCTTCTATCGGTTCATCAATCGATAAGTCTTTTTGAGTTGTCAAAAAAATAATATGATCATCTACCATTGCTTTTTCAAGAGCTTGAACAGATTTATCTCGACCAACATCTAAATGTAGTACCATTGTGGGATAGACAAGCAAGCCACGAAGCGGCAGCAAAGGTACGATAGTTCTTTCTTTATCTTCCATTACCTTGCACCTCCATATTCAAATATTTCACTTTCATTTCACTTTACTTTGAATCAATTTTATCTTATTTAGTTTGTTGTGTCTAATTGGGCGACAGGATTCTACAAAAAAGACAGGATCTATAAGTGTAACTGAATCCTTTTGTCCATCCTAACATCTCAAAAAAGGATACAAAAATAAAGCCTCGATTTGATCTCTTACACAAACCGAAGCTATTCTCAGTTAGATACTTTCTTTCTTTGATAAATCAACCGAAGCTGTTCTCACTTGGCTCGAACGATAATCTTTCATAAAGGCCAACTCGAATACTTCAGTCAAATGGGAAACAGGAATGATCTCTATATCCTTTATCTCATTTAGAATGGATTGCATATTTTCTTTTGGAATAATCACCCTTTTTACTCCCGCTTTTTTAGCCGCTTTGACTTTCGGATATACCCCTCCAATCGGTTTCACCCCCCCATGAATACTAATCTCACCTGTCATGGCTATTTTATGATCGATTGGTAGTTGATAAATAGCGGAGTATATACCGGTTGCCATGGCAATCCCAGCAGAAGGACCATCAATGGGAACACCACCAGGGAAATTAATATGAATATCAAAATCGTCTGCCGGAACACCCATTGTTCTTAGGACCGTGATGACATTTTCAACAGATCCCTTCGCCATACTCTTGCGCCGAATGGATTTGCTTCGATCCCCAATACTTTCTTCTTCCACAATTCCAGTAATATTAATGGATCCATTCGATTTTGTCGGGATTACAGTTACTTCTATTTCTAACAACGCACCTGTATTCGGCCCATGTACCGCAAGACCGTTAATAAGCCCAATTGCTGAATTTGGATTTACTTTACGCTCCATTCTAGGACTTAGCTGACTAGAATGAACAACCCATTCAATATCTTCATCCTTTATGTACTCACGTTCTTCAGTGATAGCCAGTCCAGCAGAAAGTTGAATCATATTAACCGCTTCCCGGCCGTTTCTAGCGTATGTGGCCAGAATCTCAAGCCCCGACTCACGAATGTTTAATTGAACCTTATCAGCAGCCTTTTTCCCAATTGAGGCTATTTCTTCTTGAGATAATTCTCGGAAAAACACTTCCATACAACGTGATCGAATGGCGGGTGGAATTTCACTTGGTGTTCGGGTCGTAGCTCCAATTAGGCGAAAATCAGCTGGAAGACCATTCTTGAATATGTCATGAATATGATTAGGAATTTGTGTATTTTCCTCATTATAGTAAGCACTTTCTAAATAAACTTTCCGGTCCTCAAGGACTTTTAATAGTTTATTCATCTGGATCGGATGTAATTCACCAATTTCATCAATAAATAAAACCCCACCATGTGCATTGGATACAGCACCTTGTTTGGGCTGTGGAATGCCCGCCTGTCCCATAGCTCCCGCTCCTTGATAGATCGGGTCATGAACAGAACCAATTAGGGGATCTGCAATTCCTCTTTCATCAAATCTGGCAGTTGTCGCATCAAGTTCAACAAAAACAGAAGATTGCCTGAATGGTGATTTTGAATTCTTTTTAGCTTCTTCTAAAACAAGTCTTGCTGCTGCTGTTTTGCCAACCCCTGGAGGACCATATATAAGAACATGTTGTGGATTCGGACCGCATAATGCCGCTTTTAAGGATTTAATTCCATCTTCCTGTCCAACAATATCCTGAAAGCTGGATGGTCGTACTCTTTCTGATAAAGGTTCACTCAATGAAATGTCTCGCATTTTCTTTAGCTGATCCATTTCTTTCTTTGATTCACGATCAATGGTAACCTTCTGAGTTCGTTGACCCTTTAATAAATTCCAAAAGTATAATCCAATCACGATCCCAAAAAATAACTGAATTAATAAGGCAATCCCTGTCCAATTCATCCCATAACCTCCTGTAAACTTAATACTAGTTGATAAAGACTAGTATTTCCTTTACAAGGCCTGAGTAAACAAAATTTTCATGTATGCTTACATTTAAAAAAACCAAGCCAACGTGCGGCTTGGTTTTTTTCATTAAGCAGATGTTTTTCTCTTTTCTTCTTCAATCGTTCCATCCTTCAAAACAAGTTTGGGAGCGGAATTTTGCAGAACCGTTTCACTCGTAATAATACATTTTGAAATGTCATCACGTGAAGGAAGGTCATACATAACATCGAGCATAATGCCTTCAATAATAGAACGCAATCCACGGGCACCCGTTTTCCGTTCAATCGCTTTCACAGCAATTTGATGTAGTGCACCCTCTTCAAATTCAAGCTCTACTTCATCTAATTCAAGCATTTTTTGATATTGCTTCACTAGTGCATTTTTAGGTTTTGTTAAGATTTCAATTAGAGCCGCTTCATCAAGCTGAGCCAAACTTGCAATGATTGGTAAACGACCAATAAATTCAGGAATTAAGCCGAAACGAAGCAAGTCTTCTGGTAATACCTTTGAAAGAAGATCCTTATCTTCCACTTCTAGTTCTTTCATATCGGAACCAAATCCAATGACTTTTTGACCGAGACGACGTTTAATGATGGTTTCAATTCCATCAAAAGCTCCGCCACAGATAAATAGGATATTCGTCGTATCAATTTGAATAAATTCTTGATGTGGGTGCTTTCTTCCACCTTGTGGGGGAACACTAGCTACCGTTCCTTCAAGAATTTTCAGCAATGCCTGCTGTACCCCTTCACCAGATACATCCCTTGTAATAGAAGGATTTTCTGATTTACGAGCGATTTTATCAATTTCATCAATATAGATAATGCCCTTTTCGGCTTTTTCTACATCATAATCAGCTGATTGAATCAGTTTCAAAAGGATATTTTCTACATCCTCACCTACATAGCCAGCCTCTGTTAAGGAAGTAGCATCCGCAATCGCAAATGGTACATTTAAGATTCGAGCTAATGTTTGCGCTAACAAAGTCTTACCACTACCAGTCGGCCCAATCATAGCAATATTACTTTTAGCAAGCTCTACTTCATCAATTTTACTATTGGAATTGATGCGTTTGTAATGATTATAAACAGCCACTGACAAAGATTTTTTTGCCTGATCTTGTCCAATGACATAATCATCTAGAATATCACGAATTTCAGCTGGTTTCGGTACATCCTTGAATTCAATCTCTTCTTCAGTACCTAGTTCCTCTTCTACAATTTCAGTACACAGTTCTATACATTCATCACAAATATATACCCCTGGTCCGGCAACTAATTTACGTACTTGGTCTTGTGTTTTACCACAAAATGAGCACTTTAATTGTCCCTTTTCATCATTAAATTTAAACATAATCTTCACCCCTTGGATAACATCATCTATTTTATCTATTACTATGCGGATCATACGCAACATCAATTACTAATAAAACTATGTATTGAATTGTAACACATTTTGTGAATATACAGGAAATAATAACTCTTGCTTAAGTAAATTTGATTGCCAAGCCTTTTTATTAGTGTTTTTTCATGCAAATATGATCCAATATAAAAATATGTACTTCTATAAGCATACCTGTAAAAGCAGAAAAGGACAACTTTTTAGGTCCTCTCTCATATGATATAGATTCTTTACCTCCTTTTCGTAATACCATTTATTGAAGAGGAGTTTTAACTATTATATGTGATTTTATCAAAATATAAAACAAGGCGCGATAAAAAATCGCACCTTGTAATTAAAAAAGGTTAATTAGTCTTGTTTTTCAACCGTTACACTGTTGTCAACTAAGAATTGAACAGCATTTTTCATTTGAAGATCTGATTTTAAACCATCAAGATTTCCAAGGGCAGCTTTAATATTTTCAACGGTCATATTATATGCATCTGCCATTTTTTGTACTTCTGCATTCACTTCTTCATCTGTTACTTCAATATTTTCAGCCTTCACAATCGCTTCAAGTGTTAGATTTCCGCGAACACGTTGTTCCGCTTCATCCTTCATTTGACCGCGAAGGGCTTCTTCATTTTGACCAGAGAATTGGAAGTAAAGTTCAAGATTCATTCCTTGAGCTTGTAAACGTTGTTCAAATTCTTGCAACATACGATCCACTTCATTATCAATCATGACAGAAGGGATATCAACTTCAGCATTTTTCGTTGCTTTTTCTACTACAGTATTTTGAAGATAATGTTCTTCTTGATGTTTGATATCATGCTCTAAACGAGATTTGATTTTAGCTTTTAATTCGTCTAATGTTTCAACTTCATCATCCACATCTTTTGCAAATTCATCATCAAGTGTAGGAAGTACTTTTCCTTTAATTTCATGAAGCGTTACTTTAAATACAGCAGGTTTACCAGCTAACTCAGCAGCATGATATTCTTCAGGGAATGATACTTCTACATCCTTTGATTCTCCTGTTGCAAGACCTACTAATTGCTCTTCGAAACCTGGGATGAATTGACCTGAACCTAGTTCAAGTGAATAGTTTTCAGCTTTTCCACCTTCAAATGCTTCATCATTAACAAAGCCTTCGAAGTCCATAACGACAGTATCGCCATTTTCAGCTTTTCCATCTTCTTTAACAACAAGCTCAGCTTGTTTCTCTTGTAAAGTTTTGATTTCATTATCTACATCTTCGTCTGTTACATTTGTATCGAATGCTTCAATTTCAAGCCCTTTATATTCGCCAAGCTTCACTTCTGGCTTTACAGTAACCTTCGCTGTAAAGATAAAAGTTTTACCTTTTTCGATTTGCTCAACATCAATTTCAGGACGATCTACAGGTTCAATTCCTGTTTCTTCCACTGCTGAACCATATGCTTCAGGAAGCATGATATCAATAGCATCTTGATAAAGTGATTCAATTCCAAAACGTTTTTCAAATAATGGACGAGGCATTTTCCCTTTACGGAAACCAGGTACATTGATTTGTTTTACCACTTTTTTGAATGCAGTATCTAAGCTTGTACTTACTGTTTCTGCATCTACTTCAACTGTGAGAACCCCTTGGTTCCCTTCTAATTTTTCAAATTTTGCAGACATAATTTATTTTCCCTCCAGCAATCTATTTCATTTTTAATCATTAATAAATGAATGAATATGTTAAAAAAAATCAATCATATTCTATTTATATTACGATTTTCATAATAAAGCAACCATTCCATTATATCACAGGTTTCAACGGTTTCAACAGTCAACCCTAAATATCCTGATAAGAAATTTCTTCAATCATTCGAATAAAAGAATTCGCCTTCTCCATATCCACTGAGGACACATGATAAGAGTCCATTAATTCATCATTCATACCTGAATTTCCATAATACTCATTTCCTAACGAATGATAGGCAGCAGCCCAAATCGTCACATTATCTGGTTCAAGATTGAATGGATAAAGTAGAAAGAACTGTCTTTCCACTAACTTCTTAATGTGGTCATAAAGAACAGGATCCTCATTTTCTAGTCTTTGGCCGATGACTTCAGTAATTCCCTTTAATTGAGAGTGATCATTTAAACTTACCAGTGTTTTCGGAATGACCTTGATTTCCCTGCCAAACTTTTGAATAAGAACCGGTTGATCATATACATGTTCTCTTAATATATTGAGTATCAGTGATTTAAAAAAGGCACCACCCTCACTTGATTGTAGGTAATCGATCAATTCCTTCAAGTAAGGCCGAATGTTTCGGTCATTTAGTTCAGCAGCCATCCTCATTTGTGATTCTGGATCTCTGTATTCAAAAAGATTAAGCTCTGGGTACACCGCTTCATATGGGTCATCTTCGGTTTCGATTGGATGATCTAACATCCGTCGACTAAACGCCAACAAGCGATTAAAGTTTTCAAACAGTTCCTTGGGGATATGTTCACTAACGAGTAGTTCTTCTATTACAGATACAACTTCATCATACTTGTGCACTTGTACTAAAAGCATGAGATAAAGATTCATAATTTCAAAATAATCCCCAATACCTTCAAATAACATTTTTCCCACTAATTGTTTGGCTTTATCCACTAGTCCAGCATCAAAGTATGCGAGTACAAGTCCCATTTGGCTATCACTGTTATATGGATCTAATACACTTGCTTGTTCCAAAAGTGAAATGGCTTCTTCAAATTTCTTTTGCTGTAAAAGTTCTAATCCCTTTTCCGTTAGTCTTCGTTCAAGATTTGGAAACTGAATCACATTATCTACTATCTTTGCTTTCTTCCGATTATTCATATCGATCCGCCCCAGAGAATTATTGAGGTAAGTGTAGCACATAAAAAAAACCAAAGTAAACCCCATGAGTATGAGTGGAATAAAGGCTCATGAAACGATAATAAGTCCACAGCTAATCTGTGGACTTATTATCGTTTCGTTTTCTATTTTGCAAAGGCTTTATCTATTTTTTGTTCATAATTTGAAATTGCCTCATCCAACTGCAAGGTAATTTCAATTTCATCCCAACCGTTAACAAGCATTTTTTTCCAATATGCTGTAACAGGAAAAGAAGCACTAAACCCTTGGTTATCACTTAACGTTTCCTCTTCAAGATTAACCGTTAGTTCATATGGTTGGTTTTTTGCAGCATTAAGCAAATACTCAACCTTTTCTTTTTCGAGTTTAATAGGAAGTACACCATTTTTTAAGCAATTTTGATAGAAAATATCAGCAAATGATGGAGCAATGATCACTTTAAAACCGTAATCCTGTAATGCCCACGGAGCATGCTCACGAGAGGAACCACAACCAAAGTTTTCATTTGCCACTAAAATAGATGCATTTTGATTTTCTGGTTGGTTCAATTCAAATTCAGGATTTAATTTACCGTCTTCAAGATAACGCCACCCGTAAAATAAAAACTGTCCAAACCCCGTTTTCTCAATACGTTTTAAAAATTGTTTTGGAATAATTTGATCGGTATCTACATTGACCCGATTAAGGGCAACTGCTTTACCTGTAAGTGTTTTAAATCCGCTCATGTTTTTCCCCCCTTAACGATTAGTTTTATTGGTGAACTTTACGGACATCAACAAATTTTCCATAAATAGCTGCATTTGCTGCCATTTCAGGACCGACTAAATGAGTTCTTGCGCCCGTACCTTGTCTTCCTTCAAAATTACGATTTGATGTGGATGCACAGTGTTCCCCTGCAGGTACAACATCATTATTCATACTTAAACACATGCTGCAACCAGCGTCTCGCCATTCGAAACCAGCTTCAATAAAGACTTTATCTAATCCTTCTTGTTCAGCCTGTTTTTTCACTTGTTGTGATCCTGGAACTACTAATGCACGAACACCTGAGGATACTTTTTTACCTTTTGCTACTGCTGCAGCTGCACGTAAATCTTCAATGCGGGAATTTGTACAAGAACCAATGAAGACATGTTGAATTTGAATATCTTCAATTTTTTGACCTTCTTTTAATCCCATATATTGAAGAGCACTTTGCAATGCTTTACGATCATTTTCCGTTTTGCAATCTTCTAAAGTAGGAATACTGTCGCTCACTTTAGCTGTCATGGATGGATTGGTTCCCCAACTTACCATTGGCTCAATGTCATTTCCATCGATTTCAATGACCGTATCATATACGGCATCTTCATCAGAAACCAATTCTTTCCAAGCTTGAATCGCTTGTTCGATATTTTCAGGTGCGTATTTTCTACCTTTAACATAGGAGAAGGTCGTTTCATCCGGTGCGACAAGTCCTGCTTTTGCACCGCCCTCAATTGACATATTACAAATCGTCATTCGCTCTTCCATGGACATATTTCGGATTGCCTCACCACAAAATTCAATGACATGGCCTGTCCCAAAATTAATTCCATGTTTAGATAGTACGTAAAGAATCACATCTTTTGCTGATACTCCGTCAGATAACTTTCCATTGATTTCTAACTTTAGTGTTTTTGGCTTTGATTGCCAAATGGTTTGAGTGGCCAAAACATGTTCAACCTCACTTGTTCCGATCCCAAATGCAAGGGCACCAAAAGCACCATGTGTTGAGGTATGACTATCTCCACAAACAATTGTTTTACCTGGTTGTGTTAAACCAAGTTCAGGACCAATAACATGAACAATTCCTTGCTCAGGGCTATCAAGGCCTGCCAAAGGCACATTAAATTCCTGACAATTCTTCTCTAAAGTTGTCATTTGGTTTAATGCTACTTTATCATTAATAACAAAACGATTTTTTGTTGGAACATTATGATCCATTGTCGCGAATGTTTTATCCGGTCTTCTCACTACCCGATTTTTCATTCTTAGCCCTGAAAAAGCTTGTGGTGATGTCACTTCATGAACTAAATGTAAATCGATATATAATAAATCCGGCTTACCTTCTTCTTGATGAACGATGTGCTTTTCCCAAATTTTATCAATGATTGACTTTCCCACAATATTCCCCCCTTAGTAACGAACATGGTCCTGTACTTTCTATCTACGTACTTATTGATTACTGAATAGCTGCTTTTACTTCTTTAGTCATTTCAGTCGTTGATACAAGCGTTTTTCCTTCAGACATTAAGTCGCCTGTTCTAAATCCTGCATCCAGAACGGCATTGACTGCTTTTTCTATTGCAGAGGCTTCTTCTTCCAATCCAAAGGAGATTCGAAGCATCATGGCAGCAGAAAGAATCGTTGCTAATGGATTTGCTTTGTTTTGACCGGCAATATCGGGTGCTGAACCATGAATAGGTTCGAACAAATAAGGCCCTTCTTCAGAAAGACTGGCAGATGGCAGCATACCTAATGAACCTGTTAGGACGGACGCTTCATCACTTAAAATATCACCAAACATATTTTCAGTTACAACCACATCAAATTGTTTAGGATTTCTCACTAATTGCATGGCACCATTATCAACAAGCATGTGTTCAAGTGTAATTTCTGGATAGTCTTTTCCGATCTCTACAGCAACCTCACGCCACATCCGACTAGATTCCAAGACATTCGCTTTATCAACAGAGGTTACCTTTTTCTTCCTTGTTTTTGCTAATTCAAATGCTTGTCTAATCACACGTTGTATTTCTGCTTTTTCATAATAAAGAGTATCAACAACAGCTTCTTTACCATTTACTTCTCTACGCTCACTCGGCTTTCCAAAATAGATTCCGCCTGTTAATTCCCTCACCATAAGCATATCGACACCTTCAATGATTTCTTTTCGCAGTGGGGAAGAATCAGATAGACTTGGATAAAAAGTTGTAGGACGTAAATTAGCATAGAGGCCTAATTCTTTACGGATTTGTAATAGTCCTTGTTCAGGACGAAGATGTACTGGTAGAGTTTCCCACTTAGGGCCTCCAACAGCACCTAGAAGAACTGCATCGCTTTTTTTGCAAAGAGTAATGGTTTCGTCTGGTAAAGGTACCCCAGTAGCATCAATTGCTGATCCGCCTATTTCTCCATATGTAAATGAAAATGTGTGGTGAAAACGTTCACCGATCGTTTCTAAAATCTCAATCGCACCTTTAATAATTTCTTTGCCGATTCCATCTCCAGGCAACACTGCGATTCGTTTCTCCATTGTAATCCCTCCGTTGTTTCCATAGCTATCATTTTATTATGAAAATTCACCATATTTAGTTGACGCTTCAGCTTCATGGGCTGAAGCGCCATTATTTAACTTTATACTAACTCTGAATCTTTTAAATAAAGAACTCTGTTTATCGCATTCAGGTAAGCTTTAGCAGAAGCTTCTAATACATCTTGAGCAAGTCCACGGCCACTTGAATCCACACCAGAACAACTCATTTTGACGAAGACTTGAGCAAGAGCATCTCTTCCTGCACCAACGGACTGGATGCGGTAATCAAGTAGATTTACCGTTTCATGTACACTTTTTTCTAAAGTATTGTATAGTGCTTCAATACTTCCTTTTCCTGTACCTACTTCTTTAATGGTTTCATTGTTAGGTCCGGAAAGTGTAACGGTTGCAGTATGTTCCTGGGTTTCGCTACCTTGAATTTGAATATTAATTAATTCATAGTATTGTTCGTTTGAAATTTTATTTTCAAGCACGATCGAAACAAGATCATCATCTGTCATTTCTTTTTTGCGATCAGCAAGATCTTTAAAGATGTTAAACAATTCATCAACATTTTCATCCTCACCCACTAAACTTAGTTCCACTAGGCGATTTTTAAATGCATGGCGACCTGAATGCTTACCAAGTACTAATGAATTGGAATTAAGTCCAACTAATTCAGGAGAAATAATCTCATAGGTTGATTTTTCTTTCAGAACTCCATCTTGATGAATACCAGATTCATGAGCAAAAGCATTATAACCTACAACTGCTTTATTTCCTGGAACAACCATTCCAGTTAACTTGCTCACAATGCTACTTGTTCTACTGATTTCTTGAAGATTCAGACGGGTATCAATATTGTAATAATCGCCTCTAATTCGAAGGGCTACTGCCACTTCCTCTAAAGCCGTATTTCCAGCACGTTCACCAATTCCATTAATCGTTGCTTCCACTTGAGTAGCACCATTTTCTATAGCAGCAAGGGAGTTCGCAACCGCCATACCTAAATCATCATGGCAATGAGTAGATAACGTTACCTTCGCAATAGAAGGAACATTTTCTTTTAAGTATTTAAAAATTTGTCCATATTCCAATGGAGTTGCATAACCAACCGTGTCCGGTATATTGATTACATTTGCACCAGCTTGGATGACCTCTTCAACAATTTGCGCTAAAAAAGGCAATTCTGTTCTGCTTGCATCTTCAGCAGACCATTGAACAACAGGAAATTTAGCTGCAGCATATTTAACCGCTGCCACTGCATTTTCAACCACCTGATCTTTTGTCATTTTCAGCTTAAATTCACGATGAATAGGAGAAGTAGCTAGGAACACATGAATTCGAGGTTCTACCCCATCTTTTAGGGCTTCCCAGGCAACATCAATATCCTGCTGTAAACATCTTGCTAATCCTGTTACAGTACTGTTTTTTATCGTTTGAGCAATTTGTTGAACAGAGATAAAATCACCTTTTGAGGCTGCTGGAAAGCCAGCCTCAATGGTATCTACATATAAACGTTCAAGTTGTTTCGCAATCTCCAGTTTTTCTGAAAGATTCAGATTGACACCTGGGGTTTGTTCTCCATCTCTTAACGTCACATCATAGATCTTAATTTTTTGCACTGCCCACCACTTCTTTCTTACTAGCGTCGTTGACAAATGGCATCATCGCTCTTAGCTCACGGCCAACCACTTCAATTTGGTGACGGTTTTCACTAGCATTGATTGCATTGAACATTGGACGGTTTGCTTGGTTTTCCAAAATCCATCCTTTTGCAAATGTACCGTTTTGAATATCTGTTAATACGTCTTTCATTTTTGCTTTAGTCGTTTCATCTACTACGCGTGGTCCACTGACAAAATCGCCCCATTGAGCTGTGTCAGAGATTGAGTAGCGCATATTTGACATACCACCTTCATAAATAAGGTCGATAATTAATTTCATTTCATGTAAACATTCAAAGTAAGCAACTTCCGGTTGGTAGCCTGCTTCAACAAGTGTTTCAAATCCAGCTTTAATAAGTGAAGTTAATCCTCCACAAAGAACTGCTTGTTCTCCAAAAAGATCTGTTTCTGTTTCTTCTTTAAATGTTGTTTCAATTCCACCTGCACGTAAAGAACCAATTGCACTTGCATAAGCTAAAGCTAATTCTTTTGCCTTTCCTGTAACATCTTGATAGATAGCGAAAATAGCAGGAACTCCAGCACCTTCTGTATAAGTTCTTCTTACTAAGTGTCCTGGACCTTTAGGAGCAACTAATAATACATCACAATCTGCAGGTGGTACGATTTGGCTGAAATGAATGTTGAAACCATGAGCGAACATTAAAGCTTGACCTTTTAGGTTTGGTTCGATTTCTTCTTTGTAAACTTTTGCTTGTTGCTCATCTGGTAATAGAATCATCACTACATCTGCCTTAGCTGTTGCTTCAGCAACTGGATACACTTCAAACCCAGCTTCAACTGCTTTATCCCATGATTTCCCTTTGCGAAGACCAATGATACAATTTACTCCGCTTTCTCTCATGTTTTGTGAATGAGCATGACCTTGTGAACCAAATCCAATTACTGCTACTGTTTTTCCATTTAAAAATTGTGCGTTTGCATCCCCGTTATAATACATTTTTGCCATTGTAAAAAACTCCCTTATTAATTATTTTTTTCATTCAATTACATACGTTAGTTGAATTATTTATTTTTTACCTATTTTGACAACTTTGTATCTCAATAGGTGTACTACCTAAATTATTATACAATCGAAATTTTTTGCTGATTGGATTGCAATTGCATGCCACGAGGGAAAGCAGTTGTTCCTGTTCTAGCAAGTTCTTTAATACCATACGGTTTGATTAATTCTATAAAAGCTTCAATTTTTTCCGTTTCACCCGTAATTTGAATCACAATGCTATCTTTGCTTACATCTACGATAGAAGCACGGAACGGTTCGATAAGTGAGTAGATTTCATTACGTGTTGTAGGTAGAGTTGGAACCTTAATTAAAGCAAGTTCTCTTGAAACAATCGATTGATCAGTAATATCCACTACCTTTAATACATCGACCTGTTTATTCAATTGTTTTGTGATCTGTTCAATAATATTTTCGTTATCGACCAGTACAACACAAATAATTCTTGAAACACCTTCAAGCTCAGAAGGACCAACAGAAATACTTTCAATGTTATAATTTCTTTTTGAAAATAAGTTCGTAATACGGTTCAATACTCCTGGTTGATTGAGTACCGTTAAACTGATAATCCTTTTTATCATGGTTTAACACCTACCATTTCATGTAATCCTTTTCCTGATGGAATCATTGGATAAACATTTTCTTCTGACTCTACTCTAAAATCGAGTAAGACTGGCTCGTTATTGTGTAACACTTCATCTAATATACTTTCAGCCTCTTCACTTGAAGAAATGCGGTAGCCCTTAATTCCGAATGCATCAGCTAGTTTAACAAAATCAGGTTGTTGTGGTATTTGACTGTGGGAATAACGCTTATCAAAGAACAACTCCTGCCATTGTCTAACCATTCCAAGTGCCATATTATTGATAATCACAATTTTCACTGGCAAATTATGCTCTCTGATAACAGCAAGCTCTTGAGGATTCATTTGGAATCCACCATCCCCCAAAATTGCTAAAACCGTGCTATCTGGCGCAGCAATTTGAGCACCAATACTTGCAGGAAGCCCAAATCCCATTGTACCTAACCCACCAGATGTAGCCCATTTATCAGCTTGTTTAAATTGATAGTATTGAGCAGCCCACATTTGATGTTGACCAACATCTGTAACAACAATGGCTTCTCCTTTTGTTTTCTCAAAAAGCATTTCGAATACTTTTTGCGGTTTTAACGCACCTTTAGCATCTTGATCATAAAAATAAGGGAAATCCTTTTTCCAATTCTTAACTTTTTCAATCCACTCTTGATGAACAGGCTGTTTTCCCTCTTGTTTGATCAATTGCTTCAGTGCTTCTTTTGCATCTGCTACTACTGGTATTTTGGTCGGAATATTTTTTCCGATTTCTGCAGGATCAATATCAATATGTGCTACGATAGCATTCGGAGCAAAATGTTTTAAACTCCCTGTTAACCGATCATCAAAACGTGCACCAATATTCAATAAGAAATCACATTCGTACATAGCCATATTAGCAGCATAGCTTCCGTGCATACCGCCTAAACCAACAAATAAATCATTATCTGCAGGGAATCCTCCTAAACCAAGCAATGTATGAACGACAGGAATCCCTTGTTGTTCTGCATATTGCTTCAATTCTTCCATTGCTTTTGCATGCAATATTCCGGCACCTGCTAAGATAACTGGTTTTTTTGCAGAGCTGACAGCCTCTGATAATTTTCTTATTTGTAAATAATTAGGCTGTGTTGTGGGTTGAAACCCTGGTAAATTCACTTCCACATTTTCTACATCACCTAATTCAATGACTGCTGTCGCAATATCCTTAGGAAAATCAATTAAAACAGGTCCTGGACGTCCAGTTGTCGCGATATAGAAAGCTTCTTTTATAATCCGAGGAATATCCTCAACGTTGCGGATTTGATAATTATGTTTCGTAATCGGTGTTGTGATCCCTAGAATATCCGCCTCTTGAAATGCGTCAGTACCAATGACACTTGTTGCTACTTGACCTGTAAAAACAACTAATGGGAGAGAATCCATCATGGCGTCGGCAATTCCTGTAACAGCATTAGTGGCTCCTGGTCCTGAAGTGACAATGACAACACCTGGCTTACCTGAGATTCTTGCATATCCTTCAGCAGCATGTATCCCACCTTGTTCATGGCGAGGTAAAATATGACGAATTTTCGAATCATATATTTTATCATATATAGGTAAAACAGCACCACCTGGGTATCCAAAGATTACTTCTACCTTTTCGTTTTCCAAAGCTCTTAATAATAAATCTGCTCCGCTAACTGAACGTTTTTGCTCATCAGCCTTTTTTCCTACAAACGCAGTTTCTTGCAACATTTGGATTAAACCTCCTTTTTCTTACTAAAGAATAATTTGGCAATATAAAAAGCCCTTTCATCCCCAACATGCCAATTTAATTGACCTAGGGATGAAAAGGCTTTGAAAACCAATCCACGGTACCACCCTTGTTTACGCAACGCGTACACTTATGAACAATATCTATTGTTCGTTTTAATAACGAGTGTTATACACCCGGCTTACCTTACTTCAATATTGCGTTCAGGTCAGCACTCCGAGGTGAGTTCATCCTATACGGGATTTACCGGTTTCCAGCAATTCCGGCTCTCTGTTTAATCCTTCATACAAAACTACTTATCCTCTTCTACATTTTATATTATTAAGTTGTGCAATAAAATATGTTTTCAGATAAATCACTTTACAATACAGTGTTCACAAAAAGAAAGAAGAAAAGGAATTATATTTTCTTTTCTTTCGAAATTTCTTAACTCATTTATTGAAATTATCTTACGCTGATTTTAAGTTTGAGTCAAGACCATTTTTAAGAACAATTTGAATTATTAAGTTACATCACCATCTTGCATCCGCTTACATCATTGCTTTATATACGTTTATAATGATCGACTTTTATTTTATTTTTTAGAGATTGTATATGTTCCATTTGATTTTTCACCCTACGCCTAAATAATGTCAATACATCAACATTATTCTTTAACATAGCCTAAAATAAAAAAAATCGCTTATAGAAATATCCAGCGAATTTTACAATCAAATATATAACAGTAATGGTGTCCCAGGAGAGATTCGAACTCCCGACCCACGCCTTAGAAGGGCGTTGCTCTATCCAGCTGAGCTACTGGGACTTATTATTTTTAATGACAATTTATATTATAATTAGTCAAAAATTAAAAGTCAACACTCTATTGTTGAAAAATATCGGATCAAAGGAGGAATATAATCTTTCCCCCTTCATCTGATTTAATGGGGAAAAGGAAAAAGTTGGGCCAATTCTTTTATTTCTCCTCGATCCACATCATACACATTTAATTGATAAGCACTTTCCAAAATATCTAAAATCACATATGTTCTTTCTCTTCTGCCACGAGGCAGCCTAATACTGCCTGGATTAATATATAGGGTTCCATGAACCATCTCTGCACCCAATTGATGAGAGTGACCAAAACAGGCTATATCCGCATCCACTTCCCTTGCCCGATAAGACAGTGCCATTAAATTTGATTTCACCGAGTAGCGATGTCCATGTGTAATAAGAAAAGTTGTATGGCCAATCTTCTTTACCATTTCTTCTGGAAATCGCCCATCTATGTCACAATTTCCTCTGACAGAAGCAAAAGGCACGATTGCAGGATCATCGGCCTCTAACTCTGAGTCACCGCAATGAATAAAGTGTTCAACTTCACCTTGATACTTATCTTTCAACTTTTCAAGTTCAGTCGTTAACCCATGACTATCACTTACAATAAGAACTTTCATAATTCCTACTCCTTCTTAAAGTAGCTCAGACAATTGCACTTCTAACTGCTGCAAAGCCTTAGCGCGATGACTAATTTGGGTTTTCTCTTCTGGAGTCATCTCCGCCATGGATCGATTCATTTCAGTGATCAAAAAAATCGGGTCATAGCCAAAACCATTATTCCCTCTTCTTTCAAATAAAATAGACCCTTCGCATTGCCCGCTAACCGTGATGGTATTCTTGCCCGGTAAAGCTAAAGCGAGAGCACAATAGAATCTAGCCGTACGATCCTGCTCTTTGACCTCACAAAGCTCCGCCAATACCTTATCATTATTCGCTTCATCATTTTTTTCCTCGCCAGCATAGCGTGCTGAGTAAATCCCTGGTCTCCCCTTTAGAGCATCTACCATCAGACCTGAATCATCCGCAATGACCATTTGTCCAAATTCTTTACAAACAGCCTCAGCCTTTAAAATCGCATTTTCCTCAAATGTCTGACCTGTTTCTTCAATATCTTCCATCTCCGGAAAATCCAATAATGTTTTCACCTTTATTCCGTGTGGTTCAAACATTCGAATAAATTCTTTTGCTTTTCCTGGATTCTTTGTTGCTATAATCACTTCTTGCATCATGGTACCCCCTTTATGAACTGGAATAAGAGGTGGCGTTTGCCACCTCTTACCTCTGTTATTATATAGTATAGCAAAATTAATTCTTTAGAAACTACCTGTATTCACATTTTCTGGGCGCGTTACAGGTTCGGTTAACTTTACACCTTTTTCAGTTTCCAGTTCAGCTTTTCCATTTACGTTTACAACCACACTCTCAATCCCAGGCTGCTCAGTTAAAGAAAGGACAAGCGAATCAAGGACATGCTGAGAAATAACCTTTTTCTCAAAACTGCCGTAGATGGATTCATTAAAATTAAGTGTGACTTGCCCCTTCTCTACTTTAGGTTCCTCAAGCAACTTAACTTCCGGACTCATCTCATTTACTAGATTCGATTCGATATCCGGCCCTTTTACAAGTTCCTTTACTGCAGCATCAATGTTGTTTTCAATTTTATTGCTGACCCTTTTTGTCACAGGTACATAATAGTATGATTTGGTGTCTCCTCCAAGGTAATACACGGTTACAGGTTTTGTATTGGTAATATCTGCTACCTGCGAAGTGTCAAGGTTGATTCCATCTTGCCTTGTTAACTCTTCCCCAATCGGTGTTCCGTTTACCGGCATTTCATTTAACGGATGACCATTCATTTGCAATTTTACTTTTTCAATTGTATCGAACTGTGTCAATGTCCATGTAACGGATTGTAGAATTTTCAACTCATCTTCTGCCTTATAATTTTTAAATTCACTCGAAAAATCAACAGTTGCCACCTTATCCTTTACATTCACACTTATTCTTGTATCATCTGGTAAAACGGCTTGAAAACCATTTGGCAACAGGTCTGTGACAGGTCCGTTTTTTACAAGGTATTCTAGAGATTGTCTAGCTACCGATTCTGTTTTAGGAAGTTCCAGTGTTTGCGGAACGACCAACCCATTTTTATCTAATAAATAAAGCTCTGTCTTTAGTGTATTTTCAGCCACATTTTCCTGTCCTGTCATTTCTTTTTCAGTAGCATTGGTTTCTTCTGTTACTTTTTTTCCATCATCATTGTAAGTAATTTCTTTTGGCGGATCGACTTGAACTTTCTTTTCTCCACCAAGGAGTCCACACCCCGACAAAGTAATAGCAGAAACAATCGTTAATATGATCGTCATTTTATATTTAGACATTACAATCCCCCCAAAGACAGTTTGTACTACATATATACGAGTTTATTTAAAAATTAGACCGTCTTAGAGGATAAAAATTTATCGGAAGGATGACACACGGTGTTTTTTAATATAAAAGCGAGCCGTTTTAATAGACAAGAAAAAGAACCTCTAGCCCTCTTGAGGTTCTTGTCCTAACTTAATGGTGGATACGTTTGGGTTTGATATTTTAAGCCAATCCATTGCGATCACTGTGAAAATAGTGCTCGAACCAGTTGTATAAAAGAAATGCTCCGGATCACCTGCATTTTCATTTAATAATCCTTTATGTTGAAGAATGGTACTAACTTCGCTAGCCGTTTCTTCACCCGAGCTTATTACCTTGACTCCACTTCCCATTACATTTTTAATAACATGTTCTAAAAGCGGATAGTGTGTACAGCCTAAAATGAGCGTATCCAGACCTTTATTTTTTAACGGTTGCAGGGTTTCTGCCACAATTTTTTTGGCTACAGGTCCATCATATTCTCCACTTTCAACTAAAGGGACAAATTTAGGGCATGCAAGAGAGGTAACCATAGAACGTTTATTTAACCTTGATAGGGCTTTTTCATAGGCAGCACTCTTAATCGTGCCAATCGTGCCGATTACCCCAATTCGGTGGTTTCTCGTTGCTTTAATGGCTGCACGGGCACCTGGATCGATAACCCCCAGAACAGGGATAGAAAGTTCTGACCTGATTTCATTCAACACAACTGCTGTTGCGGTATTACAAGCAATAACCAACATTTTGATTCCCTTTTTCAATAGAAAATCAGTCATTTGCCATGTATAGCTTTTTACTTCTTCTGCTGGTCTAGGACCATATGGACAATGGGCATTGTCACCCACATATAGGATTTGTTCATTTGGGAGCTGGCGCATGATTTCTTTTGCCACTGTTAAACCACCAACTCCAGAATCAATAACTCCAATCGGTTGTTTCAATAATACCGCCTCATTCTAATCGCATACCATAATGGTTCATTTTCATTTTCTTGTAAAAGTACGATTTATTTATTCTTTTTCTCATCTTATCTAGACTGTTCTTATTTTCTATCTTTTTATATAAAAATACAAGTTCTAACGATAAAAAAACATTCATATTACCTTCAATTGTATGAATATAGATTAGATCATTATTTATAGTTAAAATAACCTCTTTATATGTATAACTGGCATCCTCTGAAAAAAGGATACCAGCTACTATTATAACTTTAGTTCTCCCATGCGAAGGAGTTCGATGACAGCTTGGGAACGCCCTTTAACGCCTAATTTTTGCATGGCATTCGATATATGGTTTCGAACGGTTTTTTCGCTAATAAACAACTCTCCCGCGATCTCTTTTGTTGTTTTATCTTGTACTAACAGTTCGAAGACTTCTCTTTCTCGTTTGGTGAGTAATGGCTTATGAGTGTATTCATTCTCCTTCAAGTATTGTAACCCTCCTTGCTTTTCCAGCTATGAACTGCGGGATGGGTATATATTTAGTCACGATATCTTATGTGCATTCTTGTGTTGAAGTGACACCATTTCACAAGGATTGAAGGTTATTTTATTAAAATAGGCTCAAAATAGAACGAAAAGATGATAAAATAGATATTATTCTATAAAATTAGGTGATAAGAAATGTTAGGTCAGGCTAAAGAACTGCTACGTCAATATTTTGGATACGATACCTTTCGAAGTGGACAAGAGGACATTATTCAAAACATATTAAACAAACAAAACACGCTTGGTATCTTACCGACAGGCGGTGGAAAATCACTATGTTTTCAAATTCCAGCTCTCCTATTTCCTGGAACCACGATTGTTATTTCCCCCCTTATTTCTCTTATGAAAGACCAGGTCGACTCACTCTCCGCTGCTGATATCCCAGCAACCTTTATCAATAGTTCACTCACTCAAAAAGAATTGCAGGAAGAAATGCATCATATCCGTAACGGAGTCTATAAACTCGTCTATGTCGCACCTGAACGATTTGATTCTGCCTATTTTATCGATCTGCTCAATTCGATCGATATCCCTTTAATTGCCTTTGATGAAGCACACTGTATTTCACAGTGGGGCCATGATTTTAGACCAAGCTACCGTTCCATCGTTTCTTCTTTGCGTAAGTTACAGCAAAATCCAACGATTGTAGCCTTAACAGCAACGGCCACTGAAAATGTAGCTCAAGATATTTGCAGCTTATTGGAAATTGATCAAGAAGATACTTTTAAAACAGGCTTCGCGCGAGAAAATTTATCTTTTCATATCGTAAAAGGGATGAATAAGCGTGACTTTATTGTTCAGTATTTAAAACAGCATCCGAAGCAGTCTGGAATTATCTATACTTCCAGCCGAAAAGAAAGTGACCAATTATATAACTTTTTAACCGCACAACATTTTTCGGTAGCAAAATATCACGCAGGACTTCGTGAGGATGAGCGAAAAGCTGCTCAAGATCAATTTGTCTATGATGAAATAGAAATTATGATTGCGACCAACGCCTTTGGGATGGGCATTGATAAATCCAATGTTCGCTTTGTTATTCATTATAATTTACCGAAGAATATCGAAGCTTATTATCAAGAAGCAGGTCGGGCAGGTCGAGACGGAGAAGAAAGTGAATGCTATTTATTATTTTCTCAGCAGGACATTCAGTTACAAAAGTTTTTAATAGAAGAAACAAGCCTTGATTCTAAAAAAAGGGAACAAGAATACCACAAACTGAACCAAATGGTTATGTATTGTCATACCGAAAAATGCCTGCAATCCTATATCATTGAGTATTTTGATCATCACAGCCAAACTATACCATGCGGGAAATGTAGCAGTTGTAATGACAATCGTGAAAGCATTGATATCACACGTGATGCGCAGATGATTTTCTCTTGTTGCAAGAGGATGGGAGAACGTTTTGGAGTCACTTTGATTGCTCAAGTATTGAAAGGATCAAGTGGAAAACGGATTCGCGAATTAGGATTTCACGAACTTTCAACCTATGGTTTGTTACGCAATCAAAAGGAGAAAGAGATTGCTGAAAGTATTAACTATTTATTATCAGAAGGTTATTTGCATTTGACAGATGGAAAGTACCCAGTCGTAAAGGTAACGCCTAATGCCATACCTGTTTTAAAAGGACAAGAAAACATTTGGATGAAGAAAACCGTTTCTCCTATCATCCTTACAGAAGAAAGTGAAGAAAACCTAGAACTCTTTGAGATTCTTCGTGTTCTTCGTAAAGAGTTAGCCGATCATGAACATGTTCCACCTTTTGTCATCTTTTCGGATAGTACCTTAAAAGATATGTGCCGCTACTACCCAACCGATGAACCATCCATGCTACAGATAAAAGGAGTTGGGCAAACGAAATTCATGAAATATGGACAATCCTTTATGGACAAGATTTCCCACTTTGTTCAAGAAAATAAGATTGAACCAATTTCCATTTCCGTACCGGATTCATCATGAAAAGCAACCCAGCCAAAAAGAACAACTTGAGCAGCCTAGTCATGTCCTTTCATATGAATGGTATATACAAGGAATGCCCATTGATGAAATCGCCCGCAAACGACAACTAACAAAAATAACGATTCAAAAACATATTTTACGCAGTGTTCGGGAAGGGCATAAGCTAAATTGGTCCGAAATCTTTGATTCAGAAACGGAAAGGCGTGTGCTTGTTGCCCTTCAAGAAACAGGTGGAGAAAAATTGAAACCCATTTGGGAAGCCTTAAATGGAGAAATTGATTATTTTACCATCCAAGCAGTTATGTGTAAAAATGAACTAGGATGAAGCTCTACTATATCTTATTAAAAGTTAAGACCCAAAACCCCTTTTCAGTGAAAAGGGGTTTTGGGTCTTAAAGTTATTAAATTTGATCACTGCCAAAGAAATTTTTAAAAGATTGAATCGTTGTGTCGCGATTAAGGGCTGCAATGGATGTCGTTAAAGGTATTCCTTTTGGACAAGCTTGAACACAGTTTTGTGAATTACCGCAATTCGCCAATCCTCCATCACCCATAATTTGTTCCAAACGTTCCGCCTTATTCATTTCGCCTGTCGGATGAGCATTAAACAACCGAACTTGCGATAACGGAGCAGGACCAATAAAATTGGAATGACTATTCACATTTGGACATGCTTCTAAACAAACCCCGCATGTCATACATTTTGAAAGTTCGTAGGCCCATTGACGTTTTTGTTCCGGCATACGCGGTCCAGGTCCCAGATCATAAGTACCATCAATTGGGATCCAGGCCTTTACTTTTTTCAATGAATCGAACATACGACTACGATCCACTTGAAGATCACGAACAACAGGGAATGTTTTCATCGGTTCTAATCGAATCGGTTGCTCTAGTTGATCGACAATAGCCGAACATGATTGGCGAGGTCGTCCATTTATCACCATTGAGCAGGCACCACAAACCTCTTCAAGACAGTTCATATCCCAAATAACCGGTGTTGTTTCTTCCCCTTTTTTATTAACCGGATTTCGTCGAATTTCCATTAAAGCTGCAATTACGTTTAGATTCGGGCGATATGGAACTTCAAACTCCTCTTGATAAGGATCCGAATCAACATCAGCTTGACGAGTGACAATAAATGTTACAGTCTTTTGTTCAGCCATCCCTATTTCCCCTCTTCTTTGCTTTTTGAATAATCTCGTTTCCGTGGCGTAATGAGTGATGTATCTACTTCTTGATAATGAAATTCAGGTGCTGATGTGCTATCAACAAATTTAGCCATAGTTGTTTTTAAGAAGTCCTCATCATTCCGTTCTGGAAAATCTGGTTTGTAGTGGGCACCACGACTTTCATTACGATTATAAGCACCTATTGTTATGACTCGCGCCAATTGAATCATATGCTCTAGTTGACGAGTAAATGTCGCTCCTTGGTTGCTCCATTTCGCTGTATCATTAATATTAATATTTTTATAGCGCTCCAGAAGCTCTTGGAGTTTCTCATCTGTTCTCAACAACTTATCATTGTATCGAACAACCGTCACATTATCTGTCATCCATTCCCCAAGTTCTTTATGAAGGATATAGGCATTTTCTGTTCCATTCATTGACATAATGCCATTCCATTTTTCTTCCTCTTGTTTCACATAGCTTTCATACAAGGAAGATGGCAGTGCATCAGAGCTTTTCTCTAATCCGTTAATATATCGAACGGCATTCGGTCCGGAAACCATTCCACCATAAATGGCAGACAATAAAGAGTTGGCTCCTAAACGATTCGCTCCATGCTGTGAATAATCGCATTCTCCCGCTGCAAAAAGACCAGGAATATTCGTCATTTGATCATAATCGACCCATAATCCCCCCATTGAATAATGGACAGCAGGGAAAATCTTCATTGGAAGTTTACGAGGATCATCTCCAGTAAATTTCTCGTAGATTTCTATAATTCCACCTAGTTTAATATCGAGCTCATGTGGATCCTTATGAGAAAGGTCCAAATAAACCATATTTTCCCCGTTGATTCCAAGTTTTTGATTCACACAAACATCGAATATTTCACGTGTTGCAATATCACGTGGTACCAGATTTCCATATGCCGGATATTTCTCCTCTAGGAAGTACCACGGTTTTCCATCCTTGTATGTCCAAATACGTCCACCTTCACCACGAGCCGACTCACTCATTAATCGTAACTTATCATCACCTGGTATGGCTGTTGGATGGATTTGAATAAATTCACCGTTCGCATAATAGGCACCTTGTTGATAAACGATAGATGCAGCTGAACCTGTATTAATCACAGAGTTTGTAGATTTACCAAATATAATACCTGGACCACCCGATGCGAGAATAACCGCATCCCCTGGGAAGGATTGTATTTCCATAGACTTTAAGTTTTGTGAAACAATGCCACGACAAACGCCATCGTCATCCAAAACAGTTCCTAATAATTCCCATCCCTCATATTTCGTAACTAATCCCGATACCTCATAGCTTCTGACCTGCTCGTCCAGTGCATAAAGCAATTGTTGGCCCGTTGTTGCACCCGCAAATGCTGTACGATGATGTTGTGTACCACCAAAGCGCCTAAAATCCAAGAGACCTTCCGGAGTACGGTTGAACATAACTCCCATTCGGTCAAACAAATGGATGATCCCTGGTGCTGCTTCTGTCATGGCTTTGACAGGAGGTTGATTGGCTAAGAAATCCCCTCCATAGACGGTATCATCAAAATGCTCCCATGGTGAGTCACCCTCACCTTTCGTGTTTACAGCTCCATTTATACCACCCTGGGCACAAACAGAGTGGGATCGTTTAACTGGAACAAGTGAAAACAGATCAACGGGTGTTCCAGACTCTGCTACTTTTATGGTTGCCATTAGACCTGCTAGGCCACCGCCAACTATGATTACTTTCCCTTTTGCCATTTCTTGACTCACTCCTTTAGTCCATTTAAAGCTATGAATTCACAATCTATAAAACTACGATTAGTATAATGATTAAACGAATGCCAAGATGGCACGAACACCAATTATAGATAGAACAACAAAGATTCCCATTGTAATATACGTAGAAATATGTTGGGATCTCGGTGTCACGGTAATCCCCCAACTAACAAAGAATGACCATAATCCATTTGCAAAGTGGAATACTGCACAAACAATCCCTACAATATAAAATCCTAGCATAAAGGGATTTGAAACAATATTTTCCATCATTTCAAAATTAACATCTGCACCAAAGGCAGCCGCAATTCTTGTTTCCCACACATGCCATGCTATGAAAATAAGTATAATAACACCTGTGATACGTTGAAGCACAAACATCCAATTTCGGAAAGTATTATAGTTGTTCAGATTGCTTTTCGCTGTAAAGGCAACGTACAATCCATAAATTGCATGATAGAGAATTGGTAAATAAATAATAAAAATTTCTAAAAATATTAGGAATGGAAGATTCCCCATAAATTCGACAGCGGCATTATACTCTTCCGCTCCTTTTGTGGCAAAATGATTCACAACAAGATGCAGAGTAAGATATACCCCTACAGGAATGACACCTAGTAATGAATGCAATCTGCGATTAAAAAACTCACGATTCCCAGCCATTTCTTTTTTACCCCCTTATTTTTTTAAAAGTGTTTCTCTGTTTATTCCCCAACCCTTTTGAGCAGCCGCTCACTCTCGAAAAAAAGAGAATTGTTTGTTTTCTTGCAATTATATGACAATTCTATTTTACCCCCATCCTAAATGGGCGTCAAGAAAACGAATACTTAAAATTATTTATATAAAGAAAATTCAGAATTATACTATAACTAGACTTTATTTTTGAAGGTGTATTTTTCCACCTGTATTGCAATATAGCAGTATAGCACTTTTTACCATTCATTTTTTAAAAATAATGTCTTCATAAAAAAGGAAATTGTATATAATAGATTTATAGAAAGAGGGGAGTTCACTTGAGGGAAACGATATCTAAAGAATTAATACAGGATCCAGATACTGAATATGTTCCTGCATTTGGTTATGAATTGATTAGGGAAGTTTTGATTCCTGAACTATTGGGACCTGATACTCCTGAGATCTTATACTGGGCAGGTAAAAAACTAGCGAGAAAATATCCACTCCAAAACGTTAACGAAATCATCGATTTTTTTAAACGTGCAGGATGGGGAGACTTATTTATTAAAAGTGAAACAAAAAAAGAACTTCAATTAGAATTATCCAGTCCCCTGATCACTCAGCGTATGAAAGACCAAGATCCCCATTACTTTCAACTGGAAGCAGGCTTTTTAGCTGAACAAATTGAAATACAAAAACAAATGATCACTGAAACATTCGAACATCCGAGAAAACGAAACGGGATTGTTCATTTTACAGTCAAATGGGATAAAAAAGACTCCATTTAAGGAAAAGCGTAAGGCACCCTAATGAAGAACGAGGATAAAAATTGCTATAAAGCGAAGCGAGCATTATGACAAAGTGCGTGGCAAAGCCCTATTGAAGAACTTTTGCCACGCTTTATTTCCACTATTCTCTACATATTTGTAAAATGTTAATCTTTTAATTTTTCTACAAGCTCTTCTGCCACATTTTGCGGGATACCGATTGATGTCATTTGTTCCAATGTTGCTTCTTTCATTTTCTTCACAGAGCCAAATTCTTTTAACAGTAATTTCTTTCTTTTCTCACCAATCCCTGGAATATCATCGAGTAGGGAATGAAAAGCATTTTTCCCTCGTAATTGTCGATGAAAGGTGATAGCAAACCGATGAACTTCATCTTGAATTCTTTGTAATAAATAAAACTCCTGGCTGTTCCTGGCTAAGCCTACGATTTCTAGCGGATTTCCATATAAAAGTTGAGACGTTCTATGCTTTTCATCCTTAACAAGACCAGCAATAGGCACATCCAGCCCCAGTTCATTTTCCAATACATCTCTTACCGCTTCAATATGCCCCTTCCCACCATCAATAATAATTAAATCAGGCAAGGGCAGATTTTCATTTAATACGCGGCTGTATCTTCTTCGAACAACCTCACGCATCGATTCATAATCATCGGGTCCTACCACGGATTTTATCTTATATTTTCGATATTCCTTTTTTTCTGGTTTTCCATCGATAAAGACAATCATGGCAGAAACAGGATCGGTTCCTTGAATATTAGAATTATCAAATGCTTCTATACGATGCGGAGTAAAAATCCCCATTTCTTGTCCAAGACGTTCAACGGCCTTAATAGATCGTTCTTCGTCTCGTTCGATGAGCGAAAACTTTTCAGTAAGGGCTATATTGGCATTTTTATTAGCCAACTTAACCAACTCTTTCTTTGGCCCTCTTTGCGGCTTCAAAACTTTTACGTTTAAAAGTCCTTCTGCCAATTCCAAATCGACAGCGTCCGGCACAAGTATTTCCTTTGGCTTAAAATGATTCGCCTTTGTATAAAATTGACCCAAGTAGGTCAAAATTTCTTCTTCCGGTTCATTATATAGAGGAAAAATAGAAACATCTCTTTCAATAAGCTTTCCTTGTCTGATAAAGAATACTTGAACACACATCCAGCCTTTGTCAAACGCAAAACCAAACACATCGCGATCTGTAAAATCGGTTGTTGTTATTTTCTGCTTTTCCATGGTTGTTTCAATATGAACAATTTGATCTCGATACTCTTTCGCCCGTTCAAAATCAAGTTCCTCAGCAGCAGCAGTCATCTTCTCTGTTAATTCCTTTTTAATATCACTGTATCCCCCATTTAAAAAGCGGGTAATACCTTCGACAATCGTTTGATACTGTTCTTCCTTCACTTCATATACACATGGTGCCAGGCACTGATCTAGATGATAATAAAGGCACACACGGTCAGGAAGCTTTGAACATTTCCGTAATGGATAGATGCGGTCAAGAAGCTTTTTCGTTTCATTCGCTGCAGTAACGTTTGGATAGGGGCCAAAATACTTCCCTTTATCTTTTTTTACCTTACGAGTCGTTATAAGACGTGGATGCTTCTCGTTTGTTATTTTAATAAACGGATAGGTTTTATCATCTTTTAACATGATATTGTATTTGGGGTCATACTTTTTAATTAAATTCAGTTCAAGTATCAGGGCTTCTATATTTGACGATGTGACGATATATTCAAAATCCTCGATTTCATTTACGAGCCTGAGTGTTTTTCCATCATGCGAACCCGTAAAATAAGAGCGCACTCGGTTTTTAAGGACTTTTGCTTTTCCAACATAAATAATCGTTCCCTGTCTGTCTTTCATTAAATAACAACCAGGTTGTGCAGGTAAAAGGATGAGTTTATTTTTAATTGTATCGTTCATTATCCGGACCCTCCTTAAAGTTTCCACTTCTCATTGTAGAGGTTAAAAGGACTGTTGAGCAAGTAGGAAACAAGGCAAAATAAAACCCCTAGCTCTAAGCTAGGGGAATTTAATCATGAAATTAAAATTGTTGTTCTAAACGTTCTGCTAGAGCTTCTTTTGGTTGGAATCCAACCACTTTATCCACTACTTCACCGTTTTTTAATACGATTAGTGTTGGAATACTCATAACACCGAATTTACTTGCCGTCTCTTGATTTTCATCCACATCAAGTTTAACGATTTTTACCTTATCACCAATTTCAGAATCAAGATCTTCTAATACTGGAGCTATCATTTTACAAGGTCCACACCAAGGAGCCCAGAAATCAACTAGGACTAGACCGTCGCCTGTTTCATTTGCAAATGTTGCATCAGTTGCATGTGTAATTGCCATAAAAAGTTGCCTCCCTTATATAACTAAATTCTAACGAAAGTATAACATCGTTTCATTTCTCTTGCTACTTTTTTGCTTCCTTCTCATTTTACCCCTAATTGTGACAGGATATCCCAAAAAGAGCTCGTATTCTCCAGTGAAATTCTTCAAAAAAAATCAAAATAGTTATACACCATTCTGATTTCCTCAAGCGAATCATCGCGATTATTATGTTTTATTCGAGCAAATTCTTAAATTCCTCTGTTAACAAAGGAACCACTTCAAATAGATCCCCAACAATTCCATAATCTGCTACCTTAAAAATATTAGCCTCCGGATCTTTATTGATTGCGACAATCACTTTTGAGTTAGACATCCCGGCAAGATGTTGAATGGCACCAGAAATTCCACATGCAATATACAAGTCGGGTGTCACCACTTTACCGGTTTGCCCAATTTGCAGGGAGTAATCACAATATTTGGCATCACACGCTCCTCTCGTTGCACCCACTGCACCCCCTAACACACTAGCTAATTCTTTTAATGGGGCAAAACCTTCTTCACTTTTCACGCCACGACCACCAGCTATAATCACTTTCGCCTCGGAAAGATCCACTCCAACACTCGCTTTCCGCACGATTTCTTTGATCTTGGAGCGCAAATCGATCCTATCAACCCCAAGAGCAGTAATCTCACCCGTTCTTGACTCATCCTTTTGGGGAGGTGCGATATTATTTGGTCGGATTGTCACAAACGTTATCCCTTCAGATATGATTTTCTTTTCAAATGCTTTTCCAGAATAAATGGGCCGGGTAAACAGCAAACGCCCATCTATTTCTTCGATTGCTGTAACATCAGATATTAAACCCGAATCTAATCTCGCGGCTATCTTCGGTGAAAGGTCTTTTCCTAATGCCGTATGGCCAAAAATAATTCCATCTGGATTTACAGCATTTATTACAGCTAAGAGCGCTTGTGCGTACCCATCTGATGTATATTGTGCCAATTTCGTATGTTCTACTACTATTACTCGATCTGCACCATACTGAATGAGTTCATTCCCTAAAGCACGGACGGATTCTCCCATTAATACACCAATTACTTCTCCACCCGCAGCTGCCGTTTTCGCTGCCGCAATTGCTTCCAATGAGACATTTCGCAACAAATTTTCACGAACTTCTCCAAGCACAAGCATTTTTTTAGCCATCTATTAAACTGCCTCCTATGTTGAAAAGTGCAAGGCGCCTATAGTCCTCCGAGTGGACCTGACACCTTTAGCTAGACTATTTTTTAATAGAATAAGCTGATCTCTTATTGAATCACTTTTACTTCTGTACGAAGAAGGTGAACCAGTTCTTTTACCTGTAAATCTAATTCGCCTTCTAATACACGCCCTGCTTTCTTGTTAGGAGGAAGAAAGATTTCCATTACTTTTGTTTTGGCTTGAACATCATCTACATCAATATCCAGGTCATCTAGTTCAAGATGATCAAATGGTTTTTTCTTTGCTTTCATAATCCCCGGTAATGACGGATAACGGGGTTCATTTAAGCCCTGTTGTGATGTAACTAATAATGGAAGTTTTGCTTCAATTACTTCAGAATCTCCCTCAACATCACGTACGACCGTCACATTTGTTCCATTTATTTCAAGCTTTGTGATCGTTGTTATGCAAGAGATCCCAAGCAACTCAGCAACACGCGGTCCTACCTGACCCGATCCTCCATCAATGGCTACGTTTCCTGATAGGATTAGGTCAACCATTTTGTCTTTTAAAAATGCGGCTAGTATTTTAGAGGTTGTAACCTGATCACCATATTCGATTTCTTCATCTGTATGAATAAGTACCGCTTTATCCGCTCCCATCGCTAAGGCTATGCGCAGTTGTGTTTCTGAATCCTCACTCCCGACAGAAATAACCGTCACGATGCCTCCGTGAGCTTCCCGAACCCTTAGAGCTTCCTCCACCGCATATTCATCATACGGATTAATAATAAACTCTGCACCCTCTTCGTTTATTTTTTTCCCCGAAAGGACTATTTTCTCTTCGGTATCGAAGGTTCTTTTCAAAAGCACATAAATATTCACTCTATCCCCCCCAAAAATAGTATTAACCTATAATCCTTATATATAAGTCCAACTTAATTTTCCGACATGAATGGTTGGCCGACCTACTTTCACTTCGCTGTTATTTCCTACGTAAATAAAGGCTCGATCAAGCAGGTCGACCAAACGTTTCTTATGTTGGTTTAATAAATACGACATATATAATCCTCTTAATCAATCGCTTTCGTATCCTCTTCATCTACTAATACTCTTCGTAACACTTTTCCGATCACCGTTTTAGGCAATTCATGACGAAACTCATATTTTCGGGGTACTTTATATGAAGCTAAATGCTTTCTTGAAAACTCATTCAATTCTTCCTCTGAAACAAGGGAACCTTCTTTTCGTACAATATACGCCTTCACAGTTTCCCCGCGGTAAGGATCCGGTATCCCGACGACTACAGCTTCCTGAACACCCTGGTGTTGATATAATACTTCTTCCACTTCACGAGGATAGACATTAAATCCGCCCGCAATGATCATATCTTTTTTCCGATCCACCACATAGAAATAACCATCTTCATCCATATAACCTAAATCACCAGTCAGTAACCAACCCTCTTTTAGGACTAGCTCTGTTTCTTCTGGATGGTTCCAATAACCCTTCATAACTTGAGGTCCTTTTACGACAATTTCACCAATTTCACCTGGAGGAAGTGGTTCGCTTGTTTCGATTGATAGTATTCTAGCCTCTGTGTCTGGCCATGGAACGCCAACACTGCCCTTTTTCCTCGGGATATCCCACAAAAAATTGGCATGGGTAATGGGAGCAGATTCTGTTAATCCATATCCTTCGACGAGCTTGCCACCTGTTGCCTTTTCAAACTCTTCTTGTATTTCAACGGGTAATGGTGCAGAGCCACTAAGGCAGGAATCAATGGAGGAAAGATCATATCGGCTTAATTTAGGATAGTTAAGAATCGCGATATAGATCGTTGGGGCACCAGGAAATAGAGTAGGCCGCTCTTTATGAATCGTCTTTAATGTAGTTTCAACATCAAATTTAGGCAGCAAAACCATCTTATAGGCCTGCATAACAGATAAAATCATGACTGTTGTTACCCCATATACATGAAAAAAAGGGATCACACCTAACATGGTTTCTTCTCCGCGTTTACATTTATAAAGCCATGCCGAGCACATGGTAACATTTGAAACAAGATTTCTATGCGTGAGTATAACCCCTTTAGGGAGACCAGTTGTCCCTCCAGTGTATTGGAGCAAAGCAATGTCTTCAATATGGGCATCAAATGGGTTGAGGGACCTTTTAGGTTGTTTTAATATTTCGGATAACAAATGATAAGTGCCTTCATGCTTTACTTTAACAACCAGGCCATACTGTTTTTTTTGAACGAAGGGGTAGAGAAGGTTTTTCGGAAAGGGCAGGAAATCTTTGATAGCGGTAACAATAATATGTTGTAATTCAGTATTTGCCTTTACTTTTGTGACTCTTGGAAATAACAGATCCAGTGTTAGGATCACTTTTGCACCAGAATCCTTCATTTGATATTCAAGTTCTCGTTCTGTATAAAGGGGATTTGTTTCTACTACCACACCACCTGCCATCAAGACCGCATAGAAGCCAATGACTGCCTGAGGAATATTCGGTAACATAATCGCAACACGGTCCCCTTTAGTAACGCCAATACTTTGTAAATAACCTGCTAACTTTTGTGCTGATTGAAATAGATATTGAAAGGTAAATTCCTTCCCGAGGAAGTGGATGGCTTTTTTCATTGGAAACTCTGAAGCTGTCTTTACTAAATAAGTTTGAAGAGGCTCATTACTGTAAGTTAATGATATTGGAATTTCTTTAGGATAATGTTGAAGCCACGGCTTTGAATTTGACATCGCTTCCCCACCTCATTATGAAATACAATCATGTTGTGTCTTATTATAGTCTATTCGTACTTGAATGGAATTTAGAACCTAAAAAAGAACCTACCCCTTAGGTAAGTTCTTCTTCCATTTAACCAAAAAAGATCATATAAATCATTCCGATTAGAAAAAAAACAGCGCACAGAATCAACAGAATTTTTGCCAGTTTCTCCACTTTCGCTCTCCCCTTATGTGATACCAGCTCCAATAACATAGGATAGTCCAATTAATATGGCCATAGATAACAAGCCTACTGCTCGATTATCTTTTTCTATTTCTTCATCAATCTTAAAGGTCGGTGTTAAAAATTCAAAAATAAAGTAACCTGCAAACAGTAATCCAAATCCAAAAATCCCCCAACCAATCATGGCAAAAAAGGATTCATTCCGCTCGATAGAAAACCGGAATATATTCATAATCGCAAAGAGTTTTCCTCCGGTTGTCATGGCAACCGCTATATTTCCATTTTTGATTTCCTGCCAATTTTTATATTTCGTAACCAGTTCGAAGACGGCCAATAGAACAATGATACAAAGTATGATCACGCTATAATTTGCAGCTATTAGAACATATTCGTTCTGCCAAAACTGATTCATAGATGCTTCACCGCCTATTATTTTAACTCTACAACGGTAACTCCGATACCACCTTCACCATGGTCACCAAAACGAATACTTTTTACTGAACGATGATTGCGTAAATATTCCTGAACGCCTACTCTCAATGCGCCTGTTCCCTTTCCATGAATAATAGATACGCGAGGATACGAAGCGAGTAATGCATCATCAATATATTTTTCAACCCTTGCCAAGGCATTTTCATATCTTTCACCGCGTAAATCCAGTTCAAGACTAACATGAAAGTCTTTTCCTTTCACAGATGCAACATGTCTTGTTTCCACCACTTTAGGTGTTTTAATAAATTCAAGATCACTTTCTTGAACTTTCATTTTTAAAATACCGATCTGAACCTGCCATGTATCTTCTGTTACTTTCGAAATAAGTTGTCCCTTTTGATCAAAACTTAAAACCTTTACTTCATCCCCAGGCTCAAAAACATGCTGTTTAGATTGCTTTAAGCTTGGCTTCTTTGATTTATTTTCTTTTGGTGATGCTTCATTTAATTTTTTCTGTGCCTCAATTAATTCATGTTCCTTCACTTCAGCATGCTTTTCAATGCGCATTCTTCGTAGATCATGAATAATTCCATCTGCTTCTCGTTTTGCTTTTTCAACAATATCTCGAGCTTCATCTGCTGCCTTTTCTTGAAGGGCATCTTTTGTTTCATAGTACTCAATCATTTTCTTTTGTAAATCTTGTTGAAGCAACTCTGCATTTTTCAACACTTCATTTGCTTCCTGTAATTCTTTTTCCGCCTGTCTCTTACTGTCTTCTAGTGAGGCAATCATATTTTCAACCTGTTGACTGTCTTCACTCACATAAGAACGGGCTAATTGAATCACATCGTCACTTAAACCAAGCCGCTTTGAAATTTCAAAAGCATTGCTTCGTCCTGGAACTCCAATTAATAATCGATAGGTTGGACTTAATGTCTCAACATCAAATTCGACACTTGCATTCACGACTCCTTCTCTATTATACCCATATGCTTTTAATTCAGGATAATGAGTAGTCGCAATCACTCTTGCCCCCCGCTTGTACACCTCATCTAAAATGGAAATAGCAAGGGCAGCACCTTCTTGTGGATCTGTTCCTGCACCCAATTCATCAAATAAGACAAGAGCTTCAAAATCAACTGTTTTTAAAATGTCTACGATATTCACCATATGTGAAGAAAATGTACTTAAACTTTGTTCAATGGATTGTTCATCGCCAATATCGGCATATACGGCACCAAAAACAGCCATCTCGGATCCATCTAAAGCAGGTACCTGCAAACCTGCTTGTGCCATTAACGTGCAAAGTCCCACTGTTTTAAGAGTAACGGTTTTCCCCCCTGTATTAGGACCGGTTATCAGAATGGTTGTATAATCCTTGCCTAGGATAATATCATTAGCCACCACTTCATCCATTGAAATTAACGGATGTCTCGCTTTCACTAATGAAATTCGTCCTTCGTTATTCATGATCGGCTTACTACCTTTGATTTTCCCACTGTACCGGGCTTTGGCAAACATGAAATCTATATTTGCAAGCACTTCTGTAATCGTCTCAAGCTCATGGCTATTTTCACCAGTTTGCGCAGACAAAATCAGTAATATCCGTTCAATTTCCTGCTGTTCTTTGATGCGGATGCTTTGCAATTCATTATTGAGCTGAACAATCGCTTGTGGCTCAATAAATAAGGTTTGTCCCGAAGAACTTTGATCATGAATGATTCCTCCATAATGTCCACGGTACTCCTGCTTTACCGGAATCACAAAACGGTCATTACGAATCGTTACGATCGCATCGGAAAGCATTTTCTGTGCATTTGAGGAACGAATCATACTTTCCAGTCGCTCTCTTACACGTGCTTCTTTTGTACGCTGCTGGTTCCTTAGGGAACGTAAAGTGTCGCTTGCACTATCCAATACTTCTCCATTGTCATCAATGGCATTTTTGATGTCTTGTTCCAATTCAGCAAGAACAATAATTCTCTCAACTTCTGCTAGTAAGGAAGGAATGCTTGGGTCGTTTTCAGCAAAATCTTCAATAAAACGTTTGATTTGTCTACTCGCATGGACTGTGCTTGCTACTTGCATTAATTCGTGGGAACTAAGCATCCCCCCAATTACTGCACGTTTCACATGGGGTCGAATATCAAAAATTCCACCTAATGGAATGTTGCCTTTTAGGCGTAACACTTTTACCGCTTCATCAGTTTCTTCTTGTTTTTGTACGACTTCATCAAAATCAGTAGAGGGAATCAATCTTTCTGCTTCTGCTCTCCCTAATGATGATGAGACATGCTCCAATAGTTGTTCTTTTACTTTATCAAATTCGAGTATTTTTAAAACTCTTTGCTGCATGGAGATGTTTCCTCCTTTAAATATAAAGACTTTTTTCTACTGTCTATCATGTAAATACGCTAACAATTCATGTATATCCAATGTATTTAATACGGTTGTTTTTTTAATCCACCCTTTTTTGGCAGTTGAAACACCGATTTTCATGTGATCTAATGTTTCCATTTTATGTGCATCTGTATTAATCATAATTTTCACGCCGTTTGCCTGAGCTTTGCGAATATTTTCAGAGGACAAATCAAGTCGGTTTGGATTTGCATTTAGCTCCAAAGCTGTATTTGTTTCTTTTGCTAGTTGAATAAGAAGATCGATATCGACGTCATATCCTTCTCTTTTACCAATCTTTCTTCCAGTTGGATGTGCAATCAAATCTACATTGGCATTAAACAAGGCGGACTTTAATCGTTCCATTATTTTTTCCCTTGGTTGTGTAAAAGCCGAATGGATTGATGCGATAACAAAGTCCATTTCTTTTAGAAGATCATCCTCATAATCAAGTGTCCCATCGGGAAGAATGTCCATTTCAACTCCTGAAAGTATGGTGAAATCCTCATACTTCTTGTTTAATCGTCTAATTTCTTCTCTTTGTTCTCTAAGCCGCTCTGCTGTCAGCCCATTCGCCACTTTCAAATATTGTGAATGGTCGGTGATCGCCATATACTGATAACCTTTTTTCCGACATGCTTCTACCATTTCCTCAATCGAATGGGCACCATCACTCCAAGTCGTATGCATATGAAGATCCCCTTTTATATCGGAAAGCGAAAGTAGACCGTAATCATCCTTGTATTCTTCCACCTCTTTCCCATCTTCTCTCATTTCAGGAGGGATGAGCGGAAGATCAAAATGAGCATAGAATTCAGCTTCAGAAGAAAATGTGATCACCTCACCAGTTTCACTCTTTTCAACACCATATTCACTGATCTTTTCTCCTCTTGCTTTAGCAAGCTGTCTCATACGAACGTTATGGTCCTTCGATCCCGTAAAATGATGTAAAGTAGTAGCAAACTCTGATAACTGAACAAGTCGAAAATCAACAGACACATCATAATCCAGATCAAGAATAATTGAAACTTTCGTGTCCCCTGCGGCTATTACTTCTTTTACATGATCTATTTTTAAAAGCTGTTCCTTTACCTCTAAAGGTTTTTCAGTGGCAATAATAAAATCCAGGTCCTTAATGGTTTCTCTCATTCTACGGAGACTTCCCGCTCTTGAGTATTTAAGGACATAGTCCATATTAGAAAGAACCTCTTCGATTCTCTCTGCAATTGGCAACATAAAACTAAGCGGTAAACGTTCTGGTCTTCCTCCTGCATTCGCTAATGCCGCAAGAATGTTGTCTTCTGTTTTTTTCCCAAAACCTGCTAAACCTTGGATTTTATGCGTACGGCAAGCTATTTCTAAATCATCTGCACTTTCAATTCCCAGCTCCTTATACAGCTTGGCAATCTTTTTTCCTCCTAATCCCGGTAACTGTAAAAGGGGAATTAAGCCCTTAGGAACGGATTCCTGTAATTCATTAAGAACCGTAGACTTTCCTTCCGTTCTGTATTCCTCTATGACCGCGGCTGTTCCTTTGCCAATCCCAGATAATGAGGTAACATCGGTTAGTTCTTCCAAGGTTTGTGGTGATAGTTCCAAGGCTTGTGCCGCTTTTCTAAATGCGGAAACCTTAAATGTATTTTCACCTTTTATTTCCATATAGGTGGCAATCTTTTCTAATAAATGAATGATATCCTTTTTATTAACAGACATTTCTAGTCACCTACTTATCTTTTTACTTTTTACTATTATTGCCTTAAAGAAAACTCGTCGATTGGCGAGCCTGCAAGGCGAAGACAGAGACGTAGTTGCACTTATACTGTTTTCCTAAAAATTGCCGCCTACGCCCGAACTTCTCCAGCGCAGCAATTTTATCCTTTCCTAAGAGTGTAAAAAGAAAACTTCTCTTCGAAAGAGAAGTTATTTCACTTGAATCAAATCATCCATAAGTCTTGAATTAATTGTGATAGAATCGGCGTATGCTTAATCATAAATTCAACTAAAATAGAATCTGTTAATAGTCCTTGGATGGATTCTATCGGTAAAAGGGCCGCTATAAATAATAAGATAAACATGATAAGATATATTTCAATGAAACCAAGCACTCCTCCAGCCCAAATGTTTAACTGCTTTAAAACTGGAATTTGTGCAACAAAATCAAGCATGCTTCCAATAATTTGCAATAACATTTTTACCGCAAAAAAAATCACGACAAATGCAATGGCGCGATAATAAGCATCTTCTAAATTAACATGATCGAACAGTGATGGCAATGTTAAATTCGTACTCATATTCGGATATGGAACCCAAAGAGTTAACTTTGGTGCAAGTTGATCGTAATATAAGTAAGCAATGATAGAAGCAATCATAAATCCAGTTAGATGAATGAGTTGAAGGATAAATCCTCTTTTTAATCCTATTAAAAACCCAAAGCAAAAAATAATGAGTACAGCAAGATCTAGCATGACGATTTCATTCCTTTACTCTTTTTAATTCATTCTCGAGATCTTCAACTTTATCTTTCAATAAAAGATAATCGTTGACAACATTAATCGCTGTTAAGACAGCCAGTTTATTTGTACCGAGTGACGGATTCATGGAGTTAATTTCACGCATTTTATCATCGACCATTGAAGCAACAAGTCGAATATGGCTGGGGCTTTCTGTGCCAATTATAACATATTGAACACCATAAATATCCACCGTTGTACGGGTTTTTCTTGTTTCTGACAAGCTTCATGCCTCCAATCAAAAGAATCCTAACTATTATCATAACATGAACAGAAAACGGTGAAAAGCTAGAAATGTCAGAGAACAAGCAGAATCATGTCAAATAGAGTCTAGAAGGACGAACGATTTAGATAAAGGAGTTGACCCACCCTTGAGTAATGTAGTATTAAAGAAAACCTATGAAGACATGATTAAAATGATGGAATATTATCGGTCTAGTTTAACTGGTAAAACCCCACCTGGCGGCCTTTTTACAGCTAAAACCTCAAATTGTACAATTACAGCCTACAAATCTGGTAAAGTGTTGTTTCAAGGAGGTGGATGTGAAGCAGAAGCGGGTAAATGGGGCAATTTAGCTTCACCTAACTCGAATGTAACACCGAAAGAAACAAAAATACGTTCTTCGTTACATTTGCCAACGAATATTAGTGAATTATCCATTATTGGTTCAGACGAAGTTGGAACTGGAGATTACTTCGGTCCTATTACGGTTTGTGCTGCCTATGTACGTCAGGATCAACTTCTATTAATGAAGGAACTCGGTGTTCAAGATTCTAAAAACCTAAATGATGATAAAATTTCAGCTATTGCAAAACAAATCATTCAATTTTTACCCTACAGTCTACTGATCCTTGAGAATGAAAAATATAACAAAATGCAGAAATCTGGTATGTCACAAGGGAAACTAAAAGCACTCCTTCACAATCAAGCAATCAATCATCTTTTGAAAAAGATCTCACCTGAAAAGCCTGAGTTGATCTTAATCGATCAATTTGCAAAAGAAGAAGTGTATTATAACTATCTAAAAGACCAAAAAAATGTGCAAAAAGAGAATGTCTATTTTAGTACAAAAGCAGAGGGCATTCATTCGGCCGTTGCTGCAGCTTCCATTATTGCCCGCCATGCCTTTGTTCAACATTTTGAAAGCTTGAGCAAAATGGCCGGCTTTAAAATTCCCAAAGGGGCGGGAGCACAAGTTGATGTTGCGGCTGCCCGATTAATAAAAGAAAAAGGAACCGAGGTTCTTCCCTCCTTTGTCAAGCTTCACTTTGCCAATACGGATAAAGCGATGAATTTGCTTCGAAAAAGCTGAAAATGAAAAATCCTCCACTCAGATGTGCCAAGTGGAGGATTTTTTCTCATTTCGCATAACATTTGAATATCGTTGCTATTATTTCAATTAACCTCGTAAAACGGCACCTGCTTGTTCTGCAACAGCATTTAGAACCTTTTCATGCGCCTGTGTCACATCTTCATCCGTCAATGTGCGTTCTGGATCAAAATATTTTAGAGAGAAGGCCAGTGATTTTTTTCCTGCTTCCATACGTTCGCCTTGATATAAGTCAAAAAGATGAACCTCTTTTAATAATGAGCCACCCGCCACTGTAATGATGTGAGCAAGTTCACCTGCTGTTTTTTCTTGGTCGACAACAAGGGCAATATCCCGAGTAATAGAAGGGAATCGTGGGATCATTTCATAGGAAATAGGTGCCACTTCAGCCTCTGCAAGAGCTTTAAAGGACAATTCAAAAACATAAGTTTCCTTAATATCCATTTCTTTTTGAATGGTTGGATGAACTTGGCCAACAAAACCAATGACTTCATCGTTCAGTACGATTTCCGCAGTACGTCCTGGATGCATATCTTTGATTTCAACTTGACGATAAGCGATTCCTTTTGTCAAACCAAGTTCATCAAATAATGCTTCTAATACTCCCTTGGCAACGTAGAAATCAACTAGTTTTTTCTCTCCTTGCCAAGGATTCGCTTCCCAAAGGCCTGTTATGGCACCTGCAACATGCTCGACTTCTTCTGGAAGCTGTTCACCATCTTGTTTTAAAAATACAGACCCTATTTCGTACAGTGCAACAGAATCCATTTGACGAGCATTATTATATTTTACGACCTCAAGTAATTGAGGCAAAATACTCATACGAAGCTGACTGCGTTCTTCACTCATTGGCATAGCAAGACGAATCGATTCTCTTGCTTCTAAAGCAAATTGGGCTACCTTTTCAACACTTGTTAATGAATAAGTTGTCGCTTGGTAAAGTCCTGCCCCTTCTAATGTACGCCGAGCGATTCGACGTTTTTGTTGGTAATCCGTTAATACACCTGGAGTAGTCCTTCCAATAGGAAGCGTTGAAGGGATATTGTCATATCCATACAACCGAGCTACTTCTTCAACTAAATCTGCTTCAATGGTAATATCCCCACGGCGTGATGGAACCTTTACAATAAATGTTTCTCCATCTACCTGTACATCAAATTTTAAACGAGTGAAAATATCCATCACTTCAGCTGAAGTAATATTGGTACCAATTGAAGCGTTTATTTTATCCAATGTGATCGAAACGATTGCTGACTCAACGTTCATTTCATTGAATTCTACGCTTCCTTCTAAAATAGTACCGCCTGCATATTTAGCCATTAATTCAGCAGCTCTTTCACCTGCTTCGCGAACACGTGCTGGGTCCACACCTTTTTCAAAACGTGCACTTGCTTCACTGCGTAATCCATGGTCTTTTGACGCCTTGCGAATAACTGAACCCGCAAAATAAGCCGCTTCAATGATAACAGTTGTTGTATCATCTTTCACTTCAGAATTGGCTCCACCCATAACCCCTGCAATTGCTACAGGCTCCAACCCATTTGTAATGACAAGGTGATTGGATGAAAGTGTACGTTCGGTATCATCAAGCGTGATTATTTTTTCAGCATCCTTTGCACGACGAGTCACAATTTCTTTTGATCCAAGTCGATCATAATCAAACGCATGAAGTGGTTGACCATATTCAAGGAGAATATAATTTGTAATATCCACTACATTATTATGTGGACGTATTCCAGCATTCATGAGTCGAGTTTGCATCCATAATGGTGAAGGACCAATTTTAACGTCTTTAACAATTTTTGTCATATACAGAGGATTGTCTTCTGCTGATTCTACAGTAACCCTTAAATAATCAGATGCTTTTTCAGTTGCTTCTTCTTTTTCAATTGTTGGCCATTTCACATCACGTCCAAGAATCGCAGCCACTTCGTAAGCTACACCAAGCATGCTTAGTGCATCAGAACGGTTCGGTGTAAGGCTTAATTCAAGAATTTCATCATCTAATCCAAGAGCAACTAGAGCATCCTCACCGACAGTAGCATCTTGTGGAAAGTTAAAAATTCCAACAGAGTATTCTTTAGCCACCAATTTGGATTCGATCCCAAGTTCTTGTAAAGAACAAATCATCCCGTGTGATACTTCTCCACGAAGCTTTGCCTTTTTAATTTTAAAATTGCCTGGTAATACAGCTCCAACGGTAGCAACCGCAACTTTTTGACCCTTCCCAACATTGGGGGCACCACAAATAATTTGGACAGGTTCTTCAGCACCAATGTCCACTAAACATTTATTTAATTTATCAGCATCGGGATGTTTTTCGCATTCCAATACATGACCAATGACAACGCCTTTTAAGCCTTCACTTTTCTTTTCTACTCCCTCGACTTCAATGCCGCTTTTTGTAATCTTATCAGCCAATTCAGTCGCACTAATGCCAGATAGATCAACATAATCTTGTAACCATTTATATGAAACAAACATCATTGGTCCTCCTTTTATTTTTTAATTTGTCTAGCTCCAGGCGCCTTACGCTTCATGATGGTGGAATTGTTTTAAGAAACGAACATCATTTGTGTAGAAATGACGAATATCATCAACCCCGTATTTCAGCATGGCAATCCGTTCAACACCAATACCGAATGCAAAACCAGAGTATTTTTTCGAATCAAAACCAGCCATCTCAAGCACGTTTGGATGAACAATTCCTCCACCTAGCACTTCGATCCAGCCTGTTTGCTTACAAACATGACAGCCTTTTCCATGACAAATTTTACAAGAAATATCTACTTCGACGGAAGGCTCTGTGAAAGGAAAGAAACTAGGACGCAGACGGATTTCACGATCTTGACCGAACACCTTTTTCAGAAATACTTCAAGCGTTCCTTTTAAGTCACCCATCGAAATGTTTTCATCTACAACGAGACCTTCAATTTGCATAAATTGGTGGGAATGTGTTGCATCATCGTTATCACGACGGTAAACTTTACCAGGACAAATAATTTTAACAGGACCTTGGCCTTTATGCTTCTCCATCGTTCTTGCTTGCACGGGAGAAGTATGTGTACGCAACAAGACTTTTTCATCTGTAATATAGAAAGAATCCTGCATATCACGTGCTGGATGGCTCTTAGGTAAGTTCAAGGCTTCAAAATTATAATAATCACTTTCAACTTCTGGTCCTTCAGCAACCGTATAGCCCATACCAATAAACACATCTTCAATTTCCTCAACAATACGAGTTAATGGATGATGATTACCTTTATTAATAGGTCTACCAGGGAGTGTGATATCAATGGTCTCAGATGCCAATTGTGCATTGACTGCTACAGCTTCAAGATCCGCTTGTTTCTCTTCAATTCTAGTCGTTATCTTTTCACGAACAACATTTACAAGTGCCCCCATTTTCGGGCGTTCCTCAGCACTCAATTTACCCATACCACGTAAGACTTCTGTGATGGGTCCTTTTTTACCTAAATAAGCCACACGAATATCATTTAGTTCTCTTAGATCCGAAGCTGCCTCTACCTTTTGCAGCGCTTCAACTTGTAGTTCTTCTAAACGTTCCTGCATCAAGATTTCCTCCTTTTTTTAAATACAAAAAAACCCCAATCCCATAAAGGGACGAGGTTTCTATTTCGCGGTACCACCCTTATTAGTGTAAATTTTAATTACTAAACATACACTCACTTCATTAAAAAAATAACGGCTCTTCACCGGAACATCTTTCGGATCCTTGGGATCTTCCTGAGGTCGACTCGAGAGGTGAATTCCCTTAAGCAGTGCCATTAAAATGCTTTCAGTCAAGGCATTTTTTCCCTAATAATGGATGTCCTAAGCTACTATTCTCTGTCTTCATCTTTTTATTTATTAAATTCTGTATCATTATAGTACATTTTAATCCTTGTTTCAAACTCATTTTCTTAAATAGTACATTAAAATTCCTGCAGCAATGCCGACATTAAGTGATTCACTTTTTCCGTAAATCGGGATATACAAGTTTTTCGTTGTTTTACCAAGGTATTCTTCCGAAACGCCTTGTCCTTCATTGCCCACAAGTAAGGCAAAATTCTCTGATGGTTCTACTTGTTGGAAAGGGATTGCGTTTTCTAGGGCTGTCCCGTATATAGGAATATCGATTTCATCCATAAACGTAGCTAAATTCCTTTTAATGATCGGTAGATGAAATAAGCTTCCTTGTGTGGCACGAACGACTTTTGGATTATAGGGGTCCGCACAACCTTCACCCAAAATAATGGCGTCCATTCCCGCTGCATCTGCTGTACGAATCAACGTACCCAAATTGCCAGGATCCTGCACTCTATCCAATAATAACAGTTTTTCCATTTTAGTATTTTCCATACTATCCATTCTTTTCTCACATACCGCCGCAATCCCTTGTGGTGTCTCTGTATCACAAATGGCCTTCATCACATCTTCGTTTACATACACAACTTCTGTTCCATCTAGATTCAAATGAACCGGCATTTCAGTATCCTGATTGACGATGACTTCAAGGACTATTTGTTCTTTTAACGCTTCCTCCAAAAGATGAAATCCTTCTATTAAATAATGCCCTGATTGATCACGTTCTTTTTTGGTCAAAAGCTTTTTCCATGCCTTCACTTTTGGATTTTTGACTGATTCGATATATTTCAATCTTAACGCTCCTTTATTTTTCACATTGTTTTCCTATTATAGCTTAATTCCCATACATAATGCATCCAAAATTGGGAAGGCTATAATCGTTTAGGTTATGTATAAACGTTAAGCTCAGGGAAGCCATCTACTATTTAAAGGAGGAACTACGGATGAATTTAAATTTACGCAATGCCATTATTCACAATGTTTCTGGAAATACCCAGGATGAGCTCAAGGATACTATTGTCGATGCGATCCAAAACGGTGAAGAAAAAATGTTACCTGGATTGGGTGTTTTATTTGAAGTTATTTGGAAAAATGCCTCTGACCAGGATAAACAAGATATGTTGCAAGCGTTAGAAAATGGCTTGAAATAAAGAAAACCTCCATCAGTGGACTTTTACGGGAAGTTAACTCTACCTATTTTCGTTGTATTGTATACTATGAATCTTGAGGTGGAGCCTTTTCCCGTTAAAAGTGATAAAAGCTCAAAAAACACACAGTAAATGATATGCTCTCCTTTAAGTAGTCAGATGATAGAATAAAAATCTGATACCTAAAGAAGAGTATTTTTATGACTAAAAAATCTTTTTCGACAAGCTCAAATTAATAATATTGAAAGTGTATATGAGGGTCATCATTCGGGTTGAAAAATATCCATCACCCTTTTACGAATTCATCTATTTCTTTTAGGCCAATACACACAACCATTAATAGCTTTACGTTCATATGATATAATAAAAATATATGTCAATATGTAAGAGGTAAATCCATGTTCAAATTAATAAAAAAACTAATAAAATTGGGATTAATCGTTGTCATCCTTGTAGGTTTAATTATTGGATTACTAGGCTATTTTAAATATAAAGAAGCCATTTCAGAGTTGCCCATTAGAAAAGTAGTTGCATCTATTAGAGAAGATACAAGTTTCGTGCCTCTAGCAGAAATCACTCCCGATTTCACGGATGCGATTGTTGCCATCGAGGATCATCGCTTTTATGAACATGGTTCCTTCGATTTTATTTCGCTGGTCCGAGCAACTTTCGCCAACTTACAAGCAAAAGAAGTCACTCAAGGCGGCAGCACATTAACACAACAAGTTGCTAAAAATCTTTACTTCAGTAACGACCAAAGCTTTATCCGAAAAGTCGCTGAACTATTTGTAGCCTTTGACCTTGAAAGAATATATAACAAAGATGATGTTTTAGAACTTTATGTCAATGTCATTTATTATGGAGATGGTAATTATGGCATTAACGAAGCTAGTGAAAATTATTTTGGTAAAACACCTGCCGGGCTGAGTTACGATGAAGCAACTCTTTTGGCAGGCTTACCGCAAGCACCTAGCGCATATGCTTTAAGCTCTCATTATGATAGGGCAAAACAAAGACAATCCGAAGTAATAGAAGCTTTAACTCAGTATCGAAATGAATACTAATAGGAGTTTGGAACGATCTAGATTTCACTGCCAAAATGGTATTCTGTTCAACCTAAATATTTACAAATAAAAACTCGCCGTAAATAGGCGAGTTTTTATTATTATTATTATTATTTTTATGTGGACTTGGTATTCAAACCCCGCTTTATCCAATTATAAAACATTTCTTTTTAGATAAAAGGCGAACTTAAACCTTATTCATACGTGATTTTATCGACCGTTTCACGATCTAATTTTTTGATGACTTCCACAACAAGTTTTACAGCATTCTCAAAGTCATCACGATGAAGCATGGCCGCATGAGAGTGAATATAACGTGTGGCAATGCCAATTGAAAGGGCAGGAACGCCTTTAGCCGTTACATGAATAGAACCTGCATCCGTTCCTCCTCCAGGCATGGAAGCAAATTGATAAGGGATATTCAGTTCATCTGCTGTGTCGGTTACTAAATCACGTAAGCCTTTGTGGGACACCATAGAAGCATCATAAAGTACGATTTGTGGGCCCTCTCCCATTTTGCTTTGTGATTCATTTTCTGAAATTCCTGGTGTGTCACCTGCAATCCCTACATCTACCGCAAAACCAATATCAGGTTGAATTTTGAACGTTGATGTTTTTGAACCACGTAAACCTACTTCTTCTTGAACGGCTCCAATTCCGTATACAACATTTGGATGATTCACGCCTTTCAATTCCTTCAAAACATTTATAGCGATTGCACAGCCAATTCGATTATCCCAAGCTTTTGCAAGCAGCATTTTTTCATTATTCATCACAGTAAATTCGAAATAAGGCACAATCATGTCACCTGGTCGAATTCCCCATTCTTCTGCCTCTTCCTTACTTGTCGCCCCAATATCAATAAACATATCTTTGATTTCACAAGGTTTTTTACGAGCCTCAGGTGATAAAATATGTGGTGGTTTTGAACCGATAATTCCAGTTACATCCCCTTTTCTAGTGACAATGGTTACACGTTGAGCCAGCATAACCTGATTCCACCAACCACCAACCGTTTGGAATTTAATAAATCCCTTCTTATCGATTTGTGTCACCATAAATCCGACTTCATCTAAATGACCCGTTACGACGATCTGGGGACCCTTTTCGTCACCCACTTTTTTGGCAATTAAACTTCCAAGGTTATCAAGGCTGACTTCATCAGAAAATGGAGCTATGTATTTCTTCATTACTTCCCGAGGTTCTCTTTCATTTCCTGCGATCCCCTTTGCATCGGTTAGTTCTTTTAACATCGTTAGCGTATCATCTAATTTAGGCATCATTTCGACTCCTTCATAATAGTCCGTCTCTTTACTTATTATACAGAAGGAAATTATCAATATACAAGCAACATGAATTTAACAAGCTTGATCCACTTTATTATTTCTACGAAAAAATAGATTTTTAGTGAAACCTTTTCTCCTTTCAGTCGTAAACTAAGGTATTAAAGAGAGGGGAGAGTTTCCCATGATGATCCTAATACGCCTACTACTTTTTGCCCTCATTCTTTTTCTCCTTTACAGAATGGTCAAGTTTATTGTAAATCCCAAACGAAAGTTAGAGCTGGCCTATGAACAAAAACGCTATTATTTTTTAGATGATCCCCATAATGTTCGGAAAAACTTTCTGCTCACATACAAAGGTGTTCTGATTGAGGGAGAAAAGTATCTAGGCACTACCGACAATGCCTTTGACGTCGTTTCCATTTTCATTTGGCCACATAATGTAACTTCTTTAATGGGATTTGTACGAGAAGATTTTCTTTTTATTGAGCGTAAAATCCTTGATGTATATCCAAATGCGAAACTTGATTGGAAAAGTCCAGTAAAAGAATTCATGCAAAAACATACGAATCCAAAAACCCCATATGAATAAAAAAACCAACAAATTTGTTGGTTTTTTCCACTTATTGTCAGATTAACCTTCTTCTTTAACTCTAAAAAACTTATTCCATTTGATAACAGTTGCCTTTTCTCTGAACAGATACGCTAGAAGGATTAATGAAAATAAAATAATGGCGATGAGGGATGGTGTAAATTCGCGAATAAACTGCCCAAAGACCGAATAAAAAAAGGCAAAAGGCAAATTCGATAATACGCTATTTTTTAAATACGTGTTAAAACTACGATTTTTTTCAAGAAGGCAAAAATTGAGCAAATGAAAATGTATGAATGGAATTAACCGCAAAATAGCCGATTGGGCAACCGTTACATTACGAAATTCGCCAAACCATTTTTTTCTTAATCTAGATAATTTCTCATGGGTTTTAGGAAATTTTCCAATGACGAAATAAAACAGAATGGAGCTTAAAATTAGACCAAACAGAGAGAAAATCGTTCCGAATACAGATCCGAAAAGCATTCCACCCGCCATACAAACAAGTGAAACAGGGATAAACAAAAATTGCCGAAAAATATGGAAGAAAATAAAAACAACCGGTGCCCAAATTCCACCTACTTCGATCATGACAAATAGGATTGACAGACCTTCATCCATATTCTTACCTCTTTTCTGCAAATAACCTGATGTCAGTAAAGTTTATCGGAAAACGCCCGTCCTTATGACAAATAAAGAAAATAAATATAGAGAACCCCTTCAATAATAGCTAAAAGCGGAAATCCTATTTTAAAAGAAAGATGCTTTGTTTTATGACGATATGTATTCATTCCAAGAGTACAACCCATTGCACCGCCACATATGGCAACCACCCAAAGCGTACGCTCGCTAATTCGATATTGATGCTTTACTGCCCTGTTTTTATCCACTTTCATGATCAATAACCCAGCTAAATTCATAACAATAAATAAAATAAGAACGTAATAAGACATTTTATCCCCTCCTATATATGGAAAAAACCACTCTCAAATAGAGAATGGCTTTTTATTTATAAAATAAATTATTTACTTAAGTTAGATTTTGCAACAGATGCTAATTCAGCAAATGCTTTTTCATCGCTAATAGCTAACTCAGCAAGCATTTTACGGTTAACTTCGATACCAGCAAGTTTTAAACCGTGCATTAAACGGCTGTATGAAAGTCCGTTGATGCGTGCAGCTGCATTGATACGAGCAATCCAAAGTTTACGGAAATCGCGTTTCTTTTGACGACGATCGCGATAAGCGTATTGTAGGGATTTCATTACTGCTTGATTAGCAACTTTATATAATGTATGTTTTGAACCGTAATAACCTTTAGCTAATTTTAGAACTCTTTTACGACGTTTGCGCGTAACTGTACCGCCTTTTACACGTGGCATATGGTTTCCCTCCTGTTATAAACTATTACTTAATATTGTCTAATAAATGACGAATGCGTTTGAAATCACCTTTAGAAACTAATAAGCCCTTACGAAGGTGACGTTTTTGCTTTGTAGACTTATTTGCGAATAAGTGGCTTGTATATGCGCGACCACGTTTTAATTTACCAGATCCAGTTTTTTTGAAACGCTTTGCTGCGCCACGGTGAGTTTTCATTTTTGGCATTTGGTATTCCTCCTCTTACTTGTCGATTTTAGGTGCCAAGACCATAAACATGCTTCTGCCATCCATCTTAGGATGTGATTCAACAGTCGCAATTTCTTTACATGCTTCTGAAAAACGCACTAAAACACGTTGGCCGATTTCTTTATGAGTGATTGCCCGACCTTTAAAGCGGATCGAAGCTTTCACTTTATCGCCTTTTTCAAGGAATTTAATCGCATTACGAAGTTTTGTATTAAAATCATGCTCATCAATTGTTGGGCTTAAACGGACTTCTTTAGTAGTGATAATCTTTTGATTCTTACGTGCTTCTTTATCTTTCTTCTGCTGTTCAAACTTAAATTTCCCATAGTCCATAATACGGCCCACAGGAGGCTTTGCGTTTGGAGCAACTAATACAAGATCCAGATTGACACGTGCAGCAATTTCAAGCGCTTCCGTCTTTGTTTTAATTCCTAACTGTTCACCATTTTGATCAATTAAGCGAACTTCTCGTGCACGAATTCCTTCATTTAATAACACATCTTTGCTAATAGTTAAACACCTCCATGATTTTATCGAATACAAAGTTTAGGTCAGAATCACCTGATCCCTGTTGACATCTTTAACCCAACAAAAAAAGTGTGGGCATGAAGACCCACACTTTACGAAAACGTTAATTACTCAACAAATTGTTTGCGTAAACCCGTAGACAACCAATGGCGTCAATCAGGTGAGAAGCGGGTGCTTCTTCTTATCCTATAAATCGTATTCAATTATAACTGCTTTACTATATCACAACAACGTTGCTTTGTCAAAGAAGTAATAAATTATTAAATAAGGAAATACAAACTCCAATGCAAATGATTTTATTTCCTTACCACAAGAAAAAATTATAGCAAATAACCTTCATTCATGCAAGAGTTTTTTTAAACAAATTAGATCAGAATGAACTTATCGTTTTACTTCTTCCTGAAGTCCACTAAGGAAATCCACAAATGAAACGGTTTCTGATTTTTGTTCACCATATTTACGTACATTTACGGCCTCATCTGTTACTTCTTGGTCTCCAACTACTAACATATACGGTATTTTTTGCATTTGTGCTTCACGGATTTTATAACCCATTTTTTCATTACGATCGTCTAATTCAACACGGAATCCTTTTGATTTTAACGTATCGTAAACTTTTTTCGCATAATCAAAGTGAACATCTGGAGATACTGGGATCACTTGAACTTGAACTGGCGCAAGCCACGTTGGGAATGCTCCCTTGTATTCTTCGATTAGGAAAGCAACAAAACGTTCCATTGTGGATACAACACCACGGTGAATAACAACTGGACGATGTTGTTTGCCATCTTCTCCAACATAAGTAAGATCAAAGCGTTCAGGAAGCAAGAAGTCGAGTTGAACAGTCGAAAGCGTTTCCTCTTTGCCTAAAGCTGTTTTCACTTGAACATCAAGCTTTGGTCCATAAAAAGCAGCTTCTCCATCTGCTTCATAGTATTCGACACCCATTTCATCGATTACTTCTTTCAGCATACCTTGCGCTTTTTCCCACATATTATCATCATCATAATATTTTTCTGTATTTTCAGGATCACGATAAGATAACCGGAATGAATAATCTTCAAAATTAAAATCCTTATAAACCTCTAAAATTAATTCCACTACCCGCTTAAATTCCGCTTTAATTTGATCTGGACGAACAAAAATATGAGCATCATTTAAAGTCATTCCACGCACACGTTGTAAGCCTGAAAGCGCACCAGACATTTCATAACGGTGCATCATTCCTAATTCTGCAATTCGGATTGGCAACTCACGGTAACTATGGATCCCATTTTTATAAACCATCATATGATGTGGACAGTTCATTGGACGTAGAACAAGCTGTTCATTATCCATATCCATGACAGGGAACATATCGTCTTGATAATGAGCCCAGTGACCGGATGTTTTATAAAGTTCAACATTTGCCATGATCGGTGTATACACATGGTCATAACCAAGGCTAATCTCTTTATCAACTATATAACGTTCAATGATTCTGCGAATCGTTGCGCCTTTTGGAAGCCATAATGGCAGTCCTTGTCCAACTTTTTGCGAATGAGTGAACAGATTTAATTCCTTCCCGATTTTACGATGATCTCGTTCTTTCGCTTCTTCTAAAAGACGTAGATGTTCGGCCAAATCTTCCTTTTTGAAAAAGGCTGTTCCATATATGCGTTGCAACATTTTGTTATCGCTGTTTCCACGCCAGTAAGCACCCGCAATACTAAGAAGCTTAATTTCCTTTAGCTTGCTTGTAGATGGAACGTGTACACCACGACAAAGATCAAAGAAATCACCTTGTTCATAAAGTGTTACCGTTTCATCTTCCGGAATCGCTTCGATCAATTCCAGCTTATACTCATCGCCGATCTCCTTATAAATCTGAATCGCTTCTGCACGGCTGACTTCTTTGCGAACAATAGAGATGTTTTCATTGATGATTTTTTTCATTTCTTTTTCGATTAAAGGTAAATCTTCTGGTGTTAAAGATTGCTCCAGATCAATATCATAATAGAATCCACCCTCAATAACAGGGCCTACACCTAGCTTAACATCCTTATATAAGCGTTTAATCGCTTGTGCCATTAGATGCGCACTGCTGTGACGCAGTATTTCTAGCGCTTCAGGTTGATCCTGAGTGATGATTTCAATCATTCCATCCATCTCAATTGGACGTTTTAAGTCATACATTGTGCCATTAAATTTTCCAGCTAAAGCTTTTTTCTTTAGACCTGAACTAATCGATCCAGCAATATCTTCTGTTGTTGTTCCCTTAGGAAATTCCTTCACTGCTCCATCTGGAAACGCAATTTTCACCATATCAGACATGTTTTTTCCTCCTAATAAATAGCGTATAGCGCAAAATAAAAAGCCCTTCCCTATAAAAAGGGACGAGCTATTAGACACGTGGTTCCACCCTACTTCTCATTTTTTCACAAAACAAAAACGACTTGTAGACAGTTAACGGTTGTGTTCCGTCTTCCGATACTCTGGAACGATTAGACAAGGTAGAAACTGCCTTTATCGTTATTTCCCGGTTGAAGTTTAGAGGTGGTAAGTATTCAGCTCGTGTTAGGAAGATTTCAGCCTTAGTCTTCCCTCTCTTTAAACCGTAAGAAAAATACCCTTGTCCTCATCATTACATTTCATTATTTAAGTACTATGTACGTTATTATAGTTTACTTCTAAATGAAAAATCAAGAGCAGATTAAATCTTTTCATTGATCGAAAATCCGTACTGTCTTTTATTTTCGAAATAAGCAGCCCTTGAATGACGGATCACCCGCTCTTCAAAAATATTTTGTATCGTTCTTATAAGCGGCTGATCTCTTTCATCACAGTATAAATAAATTCTAGTAGGCGCAATTGACAATAACGGTGCGATCGTAACAGAATCAATATAAACCGGATGATTGATTAAAAGCTTTCGATCAATCATTTTCGTCAGATCAGCTCGTTTAATTTCGTTAAATTCACTATCATAAAAGGTAGTGTCATCTGAAAAAAACACGTGCAACTGATGTACTTTCGGTTCACGATTCCTTATAAATTCCCTTAATGTTTGAATAAACATTTGATACTCTTGTTCCATTTTGTATTCATCCAGAGATAATTCAACATACTTTTTTAACTCCATCATGAATGAACGCAAACGAAAAGTCACAAAGGCATCAAATGAAAATTTAGCTTGTTCTTGGAACCAATCATCAATCTTAATCCTAACGTATTCTTTAATATTCATCTGTGGCAAAAACACGGTAAGCTCTTCCTTTTTTCCATTTAAAACAGAGTGAACAATATCAATAATTTGTTGTTGCTCGTCTTCATCACTATAAAAGTAATGTGTAGACAATATATGTTTTAGCCAGTCATTTATTTTGATCGTCAAGATAAATTGACAAAGTGATTTTTTTAACCATTGCAAAAGATGCTTTTTGCTATGGTGCATACTATTACTATCTTTATTTATACATTTAACAATATGTGAGTCTTCAAAATGAAGAATTGTATGAATGAGCGGCTCAAAGGCTGACGTTTGCTGTTGTAAAAAAGTGTGCAGCCTTTTTGCATCTTCTTTTTGCTGGAAATGGACTTCAATCAACCATATCACCCCTTTATATCTCTGTATAAATATATATGGAGATATAAGTTGAATTAGAAGCATACATCAAGAAAACTTCGATAAAGAGTCATTTTACTTGCTTTTTGGCCTAAAAAAACCGACTGATCTATCAGTCGGTTAATTTCTACGATTTTTACCTGTTACACGTACAGGTTCTGCTAAATATTTGATTCTTTCCATCACACGACGAGCCTTTAACTTTTCCTCTTCTCCTCGTTGACTATAAGTAAGATGATGCTCTAAACCTTGGAAATCATAATTGGATGTGAAAAAGGTCGGCAAATTATCCAACATACGGAATTGCAAAATCGGACCAAGAATTTCATCTCTTACCCAACTTGACATCGACTCCGCACCGATATCATCCAGCATTAAGATAGGTTCCTTTTTAACGGCCTCCAACTTTTCATTTAAGGTTGAATCACCGATCGAACTTTTTAATTCTCTGAACAGCTCTGGGACATAGACAATCATGGAAGGAATTCTTTTTGCCGCTAACTCATTAGCGATTGCACCAAGAAGGTAGGACTTTCCAACTCCAAATTGTCCATAGAAATATAGACCTTTGATTGGAATTCCCTCTTTATAATTTAATACAAAGGCAAGTGCTTTTTGAATGGCGTCCGACCGTTCATCCGTATCAATATCATCAAATGAGGCCCTTAATATGTCTTTTGGAACGTAAAGACTTTGAATCAGTTTTTCATTCTTTCTTTTTTCATCTTCCATTACTTTTCTAGGGCATTTATCATAATGGATTTCAATAGCACCTCTAGATAGCACTAAATTGGGGTGATACCCCTTCATCAAGTTAACGCAGCTGCCAAGGCTTGCACATTTATTGCATTCCTTGCTTTGATTTCCATATTCATACAGTTTCATTAAGTTTCTCTCAATGATTTCAGAAGTCAATTCATCCTGGTGTTCCTGCAGGAATACTCGTACCTCTTCATTATTTAAAATTTCTTGTTTCATTGCTTCATATCTTTTTTGGAAATTTTCATTACCAGATAACCGTTGTAACGTTTTATTGATCCTCTCCATGCAGGCCACCTACTATGAACGTAATTTTTTTAACATCTCGTCAATTTCTTGTTTCTTTGATTCAGCACTCTCATTATTCTTACCTTTTAATGGTTTTTCCAATTTCTCTTCATTATCAAACCAATCTGGTAATACTTCTGTTCGAATTGGTTTCTTTTTATAATTTGTTTTCTTGCCTGATTTATTACCTTCTGCCCATTCTGCATATTGGCGGTGTTCCATTTTTGCCAATTCCATGGCTTCCTTGACGGTTTTAATATTTTTTCGTGCCCAATGACTGGCAATTTTTTCAACATAATTCTTCGTTAACTTCATATCTGTTTTCCGCAACACATTATCAATTAAAACATTGACCACACCAGGATTTAATTTTTGCTGAAATAGTACATCTTCAATGATTTTCACATCTGCCTTTGATGGCTCAGTTCCTCCCCCAATATCTCTTAGAAATTGTAATGGCGAGGTCGTTTCAAAATAATGAACAAGTTTCTCTTCCTTTGTCACAGGCTCATGTTTAGCTGTTTGATAAATGACAGGTTGTGTCTTCTCAATGAGCAACGGAAGCTTATCTTGATGCTCAAATTGATACCAGTCACGGGCAGATTTCCTCAATTCTTCTATACTAATTTCATTGTCCTCTGTTATGGCACTTATGACAATATTTTTCATTTGAATAGCGTCAATTCCATACAGGTAAGCCAGACTACTGATCGCTTCTCTTACATTCTTTGTAAAAGCAGTGTTCGAAATTAAATTCTCATGCAACCCTGCGAAAAGCAATTCAAAATCGAAATGAACATCCTCCGCTTTTATCCGACTTGGCTGCTGCCTTCCAATGAAATGTTCCTCTTCTGATTCTCCAAGATCCCGTTTTGTCTCTTCGTCATAAGATAGTAAGTTTGAATGATTCGAAGAAAAAACATCTTGGAAGGGTTTGGTGACTTGCTTGAAGTCTGCATCATGTCGTTTTTTATCACTAAAAAAGCGCTTAATTCGTGCAAATTGTACTTTTCCAATTTTACGATACAAATAAATATTCAGCATACCGTCCAGTAGAAATTGCTGCGGCGTAAGAGGAGGCTGTAATTCATATACGAAAGATCTTCGTTCCTCTTCTTTTTTAACAAACGTTTTCAGAAGTCCGATTCCTTCAAGCTTTAAACGAGCTTCATAAATTAGCTTTAAATTCATATCCATTAAATTCATTAAACTATGATGGGAATGGGATTCCGACCAAAGTCGATTCTCCTCCAATTCCGCCCATAATGTCATATACAAGCTTAAACAACTTGCACCAATAAGTGGTTGATATAAAAAGGTAAGAATTTTCCGATCGTATTCGTGTAAAATACCATTGGCAGAGACGACATAATGATCAATGGGTAATAATTCTTGCCAATGTTGAGTCATGACAGTCAACCTTTCCTATTAAAAGTGTACGCGCTTGGTTAGTTTTTCCCTAGCACAAGACGGAAATTCATTTAAAGAAAACTCGCTGATTGGCGAGCCTGCAAGGCGATGATTAGGCGTAGTTGCACTTATACTGTTTTCCTAAAAATTGCCCCTACGTCGAATTTCTTCAGCGCTGCAATTTTATACTTAAGAGTGGAAAAAAGAGCTAAAGAAAATCTTCAGCTCATCAGGATTGTTCTTTTTTTATTAACTCTTTTAATTCCTCAATAAACACATTTATATCTTTAAATTCGCGATAAACAGAAGCAAAACGAACGTAGGCAACCTCATCAATTTTCGCTAACCGATCCATCACCATTTCACCCACTTCTTCGCTCTTAATTTCAGAAACACTGTGACTTCGTAATTCCATTTCAACATCTGAAGTAAGATCCTCTAATTGTTTCAAAGAAACTGGGCGTTTTTCACAAGCTTTAATTAAACCACGCAATATTTTCTCACGAGTAAATTCTTCTCTTGTTCCTTCTTTTTTTACAACGACAAGAGGGGTTTCTTCTACCTTCTCGAAGGTTGTAAAACGATAATTGCAGCTTTCACATTCTCTTCTACGCCGAATTGACCGATATTCATCAACTGGACGTGAATCCACAACACGAGTGCTGTTATTTTGACATGCAGGGCATTTCATTCAATCAGCTCCGACTTTTATTTCTATCTTCTATCTTATTAGAAAGATCCTGTTAGTACAAGTCAAAATAATGATCAATTTTTGAATTAAGTTTCAGGAAGAAGACTTAGACCACCTGAAGGTTTTTGGGATGCATAGGACGGTGCTCATGCACACTTCCCGATAGTATCATAGTTGAGTTGATTTAGAATACAGAAAAAGGATTACCCAAAAAAGGTAACCCTCTGCATATCGTTTTATCGTTCGAAATTAGATCAGACCGTTTTTACAGCTGATGACTTTTTTAAATTTTGAGCTACATAATTAACTAGATCCACAACTCGACAAGAGTATCCCCACTCATTATCGTACCATGCTAAAACCTTCACCTTTTTTGATCCAATTACCATAGTCGATAATCCATCAATAATAGCCGAATGTTCATTCGTATTAAAATCAATCGAAACTAAAGGTTCTTCTGTAAAATCCAGAATTCCTTTTAACTTCCCTTGTGCCTCTTGTTTAAACGCTGTGTTGATATCATCCATCGTTACCTCTTGCTTAAGATCAACAACTAAATCAACTAAGGATACGTTTGAAGTTGGTACACGCAGGGACATTCCATGAAGTTTTCCTTTTAACTCTGGTAGGACAAGCGCTAACGCTTTAGCTGCTCCTGTTGAAGTTGGAATAATCGACTGAGCGCATGCTCTTGCCCTTCTTAAATCTTTATGAGGATTATCGATATTCTTTTGGTCGTTCGTATACGCGTGAACGGTCGTCATCAATCCATTTTCGATTCCAAAATGCTCATCAAGTACTTTTGCTACTGGTGCTAAACAGTTCGTTGTGCAGGAAGCATTCGAAATGACATCATGTTTAGAAAGGTCTAATACTGACTCATTTACGCCCATGACAATGGTGACATCTTCATTTTTACCAGGAGCAGTCAAGATCACCTTTTTAGCACCTGCATTTAAATGCAAACTTGCTTTGTCACGTGCATTAAACTTTCCAGTTGCCTCAATGACAATATCAATCTTTAACTCTTTCCATGGGAGTTCTTCAGGATTTCGGTTGTTTAATAGTTGAACACGCTTACCATTAATAATGATCGCGTCCTGTTCACTAGATACTTCTCCATCAAATTTCCCATGATTTGTATCATATTTTATTAAATGAGCCAGTGTCTCTGCTGGATAACTTGCATTTATGGCCACTATTTCTAGATTATCATCCAAGATTGCTTTTCTAAATACCATTCTTCCAATTCTTCCAAACCCGTTAATTGCTACTCTCGCTTTCATTTTCTAGCCCCTTCCACAATAAATGTTATACTGTTTTCCCTTTTATCATGTAATTAGTATAACACAATTGAGTTTCATAGTGATATACCAAAGTGCAAATTTATTACTATTATTAAGTGTTTTTCCTACCTATCCATTCTCCCAACATATACAAAAAAAAAGAAGCGCTATGCTTCTTTTTTAAATCCCCACTGTGAAAGAATCTTCTTCAGTTGCCCCTCCGTTTGTTCAAGTGAACCATTGTTATCAATGGAGACATCACAAAGCCTCTTTTTTTCCAGTAAAGGCATTTGCGATTGAATTCTTGCTAATGCTTCAACCCTTGAATAATGATTTCTTTCCATTAATCTTTGTAATTGAATATCCTCGTCTACAAAGACGAGCAATGTTTTATCCACTAGTCCTGTGAAATTACTTTCGAATAACAGAGGGATATCCATGACTATAATCGATTCCCCCTTATTCATTGCACTTTCCTTTTTTTGTAGCATTCTTTCTCTAACTGCAGGATGAACGATTTCATTTAATTTCATACGCTCTTCTTTGTTATTGAAAATAATTTCACCTAATTTGGCTCGGTCAATAGAACCATCCTTAAGGAGAATGTTTTTGCCAAAATGGTTCACAATGTGATTATAGGCTTCTTCGCCCTTTTCCACAGCAAGTCTCGATTCCAAATCCGCATCAACTACAGTGATTCCTAATTGTTTCATCATGTTTGCAACCGTACTTTTCCCGCTTGCTATTCCACCCGTTAATCCAATGATTAATGCCATATAGAATTCCATCCTTTTGTGCAATTAGAGTTCAAATTATATTTTCCAGACTCCTATAATAATAAGTAAAATCCCTGGTAAAAAAGTAAAGCGTTGCAACCATGTAATTTGAGACAAGTAGGTCCCTATCTTCATACCTAGAAATACGAGTAATGAACTTAATAAGGCGACAGCTAAAGCTAAGTATCCTGGTGAATATCCAAGCATTACCGCTCCAATTCCTGCACCAAAGGAATCAAGTGACAATGCCAATCCTAGCATAATGGCCTCCACCCCGGTGATCGTTCCAGACTTGTCAAAATCAGCACTCATTGGCTTCTTTAATATATGAATAACCAGCCCGAGCGACTTAATTTCCAAATTAATAATTACTTTTTCGTGTGGTAATATATCCTTTTCTTTTTCCGAGCGAAAAAATTGATAAATCACCCAAACACCAAGAATTATTAATATAAACCCACCCATTTTCCCAGCGAATTCTGGTGACACAAATTGTTGCAATAGATGCCCTATTAACATCGCGATGGTTAAAGTCAAAGCTGAACAGCAGGCAATAATGGCAATTGACTTAAAAGGAATTCGCATTTCCCTTAGTCCATATGTGAATCCGACACTAAAGCTATCCAAACTGACAGCTAAAGCTAACAATATTATCGAGAATGCGTTTGCCAATGGATTACACTCCTTCCTAGTAAACAACTATCTTAGTTTATGAAAGGAGCCCTTACAGTGTTAATAACTTATTAAAAATATTTTTAGTTTTGACAGCTTGGACAATAAACTGTACCACGACCACCCACAACGGTTTTAATTAAGGGTGTTCCACAAATCTTACAGCCCTCCCCTTTTCGACCGTATACATAGTGTTCAAATTGAAACATTCCTATTTTTCCTTGAGAGTTCACATAGGACCGAACCGTACTCCCACCTTTTTTTACTGCTTCAGATAATGTATCAACAATCTTTTCATAAAGTCGTTGTACTTCTTGTCTTGAAAGGGATTGTGCGCTTCTTTCCGGATGAATATTCGCCTTGAATAAGGATTCATCTACATAGATATTTCCAAGTCCTACTACAACCGTTTGATCTAGAAGAGTTGCTTTAATGGATCGACCCGTACGAGCAAGTTTGGCTGCGAACTCTTTCAGATCAAATTGATCATCAAGTGGTTCTGGCCCCAGTAAGGATAAGGGCGGTGTTTCAAATTCGGTTCCCTTTTGAAAAAGATGCATAGTGCCAAATTTACGAACATCACGATAGCGTAATTCTGTATCATCAGTAAAGTGAAAAATGACATGTGTATGCTTGTCAACAGGCTCACTGGAATGAAATAAATTATATCTGCCTTCCATTCTCAAATGTGATACCAACGAGTAAATCTCAGTGGAAAAAACAAGAAACTTTCCCCTTCTATTGATATCTTGAATCGTCTGTCCTACTAAGGCATCTGAAAATTGTTCTACATCCAGCGGCTGCTTAATGATTTTGGGCCAGAATACCGAAACCGACTTTATTTGTTTATCAAGGACTAATTCACGTAAGGTTTCTTTAATGGTTTCTACTTCAGGAAGCTCTGGCATACGATCTCCCTCCTTCTCAACTATTTGTCTTTATCTAGCGGACACTAAACAGATATTTGTCTTTTTTCGGTGCCTGACACCAGCCATGTCTATCTATTTTGCATCAAACCAGGTAGGGCCATATGCATAATCAACTTTTAACGGTACTTGTAGCTCAACACAATTTTCCATTACATCTGGAACGATTACCTTCAATTTCTCAATTTCCTCTGGAGGAGCCTCAAAGATTAATTCATCATGCACTTGGAGTAATAGACGTGTCTTCAAGCCTTCACTGCTTAATCGATCGGCCATTTCAATCATGGCCTTTTTAATAATATCCGCAGCACTTCCCTGAATAGGCGTATTCATCGCTGTTCTTTCTGCAAAACTTCGCAAATTGAAGTTTCGGCTTGTAATCTCCGGAAGATATCTTCTGCGGTGTAACAATGTTGTGACAAATCCTTTTTGCTTCGCCTCCATGACGATCTCATCCATATATTCTTTCACACCAGGATAGCTTTCCAAATATCGATTGATAAACTGTCCTGCTTCTTTACGTGTAATATGCAGGCTCTGGCTTAATCCGTAATCACTAATTCCATATACAATTCCAAAATTAACCGCCTTCGCATGGCGACGCATATTTGAAGTGACCTCATCTTTTGACACATGGAAGACATCCATTGCTGTCTTTGTATGAATATCCATGCCTTCTTTAAAGGCTTCAATCAAACTTTGATCGTTAGAGATATGAGCAAGTACACGGAGTTCAATTTGTGAATAGTCAGCCGCAAAGATCAACCAATCCTTTTCAGATGGGACAAAGGCTTGACGAATTTTTCTTCCTTCCTCCAAACGGATAGGGATATTTTGTAGGTTTGGATCTGTAGAACTTAAACGACCTGTTTGTGTTAAAGCTTGGTTGAAGATGGTGTGAACTTTATCTGTTTTTTTATTGACAATCTTTAATAGCCCCACGATATAAGTCGATTGTAATTTCCCCAACTGACGGAAATCCAAAATTTGTCTAATAACTTCATGATCCTTTTCTAACTTTTCCAAGACATCCGCCGAAGTAGAATACCCTGTTTTCGTTTTCTTAAGCGCTGGAAGCCCTAATTTCTCAAACAAAATGATCCCGAGCTGCTTTGGTGAATTAATATTAAAGGATTCACCTACCAGTGAAAAAATGATTTCCTCTAGATCTTTTAATCTTGTCTTAAATTCCTCTCCCATGGATTGTAAACGTTCAATGTCCACCTTTACCCCGAGATACTCCATATCCGCTAAAATAAAGGCGAGCGGCATCTCAAGATCATAATACAACTCAAGCTGTTGATTATCTTTTAATTCAGCCTCAAGCTTTGCCTCTAAATCATTCAAAATAAGTGCTTTTCGAACAAGATGGTCCGCTAATTCCGTTTCTTCAGGAATTCTTCTTTTAACACCCTTTCCGTAAAAAACATCATCTGTTTGAATCGCATGAAAGCCGTATCTGTTCGCAACGGATGTTACATCATCGATCGTTTCGGATGGGTTTGCTAAGTATGAAGCAATCATTAAATCAAAGGTTACCCCTTTTAAATGAATGCCATGATGACGCAAAACAACCTCGGTTCGTTTTACATCATAAACCGTTTTCTTTTTCTCACCATCTTCTGCCCATGCTTTAAATACGGGTGACTCCAATGCTTTTTGAGTAGAGATAAAGAAATGCCCCTTAGAATTTACGAGCGAAAAACCAACAATATTCGCATAATGATAGTTATCTTCTAGAACCTCAACATAAAAAGAGTTATGTTCAGCAAATATCTCTTCATTTATTTGTTCAACCATTTCAAACTCAATATCTTCTAACTCCGTCACAACTTCGGATACAAGATCTTGTCCAAGCTTATCCAACAGCGACTGAAACCCCAGTTCCTTAAATAAATGATAAAGCTTTTCCTTCTCGAACCCTTCATAATAAATATTATCTAATTGAACCTCGATCGGAGCTTCTCTCATGATCGTAGCAAGTTCTTTACTTAACAATGCTTGATCACTATAGGTGGTCAGCTTTTCTTTTAGTTTATTTCCACTGACCTTTTCAATGGAGGTTAATAGTTCTTCTAACGTGTGAAATTCCTTTAATAGTTTAATGGCCGTTTTTTCTCCTACCCCTGGGACACCCGGGATATTATCCGAATTGTCGCCCATAAGTCCCTTCATATCGATGATTTGTTCCGGTGCTAAACCATACTTTTCTTCAATATGAGCTGGGGTATATTCCTCGATATCCGTAATGCCCTTTCTCGTAATTCCAACTGTTGTAAGCGGGGAACTAAGCTGTGTCAAATCTTTATCCCCTGAAATAATTTTGATCTCAAACCCTTCTTTTTCTGCTTGCAGCGAAAGTGTACCGATGATGTCATCTGCTTCGTAATTTTCAAGTTCATATCTTGAAATTTGATACGCATCCAATAACTCACGAATAAGAGGGAATTGTTCTGATAATTCAGGTGGAGTTTTTTGTCTTCCCCCTTTATATTCACTAAAGGTTTTATGACGGAAGGTCGTTTTCCCAGCATCAAAGGCAACCAGTATATGTGTAGGTTTTTCATCCTCAAGGATTTTCATCAACATCATCGTAAATCCATAAATAGCATTCGTATGTATTCCTTTATCATTGTTTAAAAGTGGTAAAGCAAAAAAGGCTCGATAGGCAATACTATTTCCATCAATTAATACTAATTTCTTTGTCATTCGAAACACTCCAATCTCATATAAAGGCCTGCCTTGCACCGTCTTTCTTGTACAAAAGGCCAAATCAAAAAACACCCTTATTTCTTTCCTAGTTTATCATGATTAAACTAGGAAAGGAAAATAACGGTGTCTTATTGAAATCGTTTATTCTGTAGCTCCCATTAGTAATCGAGCATATGGAGAATCCGATGGTAACACAAGTACGGTTTCCCCATTGATCGTCTTTTTATAGGATTCCAACGTACGGAAAACGGAATAAAATGCTGGATCTTTGGAGTAGGACTGATTATATACTTGAGCAGCCTCTGCTTCTCCTTCCCCTCGAATCGTTTCGGCATCTGCTTTTGCTTTTGCCAATAACTCTTGAACCGTTTTGTCTGTCTGTGCAGTGATGATATTCTTTTGGGCATCCCCCATAGACAAGTATTCTTGTGCTTTTGATTCTCGTTCAGATATCATTCTTGTATAAACGGATTGTTCATTTTCAGGAGGCAAGTCTGTTCTCTTCATCCGAACATCGATCACAACAATTCCATATTGATCTGTTGCCAGCAGCTCATTTACCTTATCTGTCACGCGATCATTTAAGGATCCTCTTGTTGACTTTTCATCGTTAATAATCTCGTCATAATTTAATTGACCAAGCTCTGAACGAACAACAGAGTAAATAAACTCTTCCATTCTGCTTTCAGCATTTTCAGTCGTTCTGGCATTTCCAATCATCAATTTCGGATCTTCAATTCTCCAAACAACATAATTATCAATAATCATCCGTTTTTTATCTTTTGTATTAATTTCAGCTTCTTTTACATCATAAATCATTTGATATTTGGGTAAAGTAGTCATACTTTGTAAAAATGGAATTTTGTAGTTCAAACCAGGTTCATCGACAATTCGAACGACTTCTCCAAATTGCCTGATTACCTTATATTCGCCTTCTTTTACAATAAAAAGATTCGAGACAATAAAGAGAATCACCGCGATTAATACAACCAAAGCGATGCCTATTTTCGTATAACCCCGCCATTTGAAAGGTGCTCTATCTTTCATATCCACAACGTTTTCATTACTCATTCTTTTCACTTCCTTTGTTCGTTTCCTCCACTTTTACTTCTTCTTTTTCCAGCGGTCGAATAGGGAAGTATTTCATTGTATTTCCATCATCGTTCATAATATAGACTTCAGCATTTGGTAGCACCTGCTCAAGGGTTTCAAGGATTAGTCGTTCTTTTGTAATGGCCGGATTCACACGATATTCTTCATACAGCTTATCAAATAGAGCGACATCTCCACGTGCTTGCTCAATTCGAGCTGATTTATCACCTTGTGCATTAAGGATGAGCGCCTCTTTTTCACCATCCGCTTCATTAATTCGCTTATTTTCGTATTTTCTTGCTTCATTAATTTTCGTATTCATTGTTTCACGGGCGTCTGTTACATCCGTAAATGCTTTTCTGACCTCATCATTCGGAAGCTCCACATCTTGTAATTTAACCGCTAAAATGGAGATTCCAAGATCATATTTTTTAATTAAAGTTGATAATAAGTCCCTAACATCTGCTTCAATTTCAGCTTTCCCCGAAGTCAAGGCATCGTCTATTTTCGAACTTCCAATGATACTTCGTAAGGAAGCAGATGTTGTATCATATAAAATTTCCTCTGGGTTGGCCGAATTATATAAAAATTTTGTTGGGTCCGTAATTTTCCATTGCACAACAAGATCTGCTAATACAATGTTCTCATCCCCCGTAATCATTTTTATCTCTTCTGGAAATTCCTTTAATTTCCCTTGCTCTTCTTGATAACCAAACTGTAAACTAAAGGTTTCTTTTGAAAGTTTTTCAACTTGTTGGATCGGCCATGGCAATTTAAAATGCAGGCCTGGTTCACTTGTTCCTTCTTTCGCTTCACCAAATGTAAGAATGACCGCTTGTTGTGACTCATCTACTGTGTACCAAGTTGTAAGTACAACAACTCCTAAAATGATGATACCTAAAACAGTACCTACACCCATGTAAATCCTCTTTAAACTCATCAATTTTCCCCCTCTCCTCCTGTTTTTTTCCTATATATATCTATTACGATTTAAAGATAAAAAGGTTTCGTCGTATTCCTGATCTATTCGAACCTCAGCGTATTCATATACTTATGTAAAGATAATCATTTTACTTTCAAAACTTTGACTATTTTTTGAAACAAAAAAATAAGAGAGACGAAAGCGAGGTCAGCTTAAGTCTCTCTTACTTGGCTCCTTGGATGAAGGGGTATTTCAATAATTACTATACCAATGAATTGTAAATGTACCATAAAAAATACATTAAGAAGATGTTAATAATATGTAAATATTCCCTGCACCAAAGCAATTCTCCTTCAAACGATTAATGAATGGGGAATTTCTTTAATAATTCAATACTAAAGGTCGTACTTTTTCCCAATTCACTTTCAACGATTACTGTCCCCTTATGTGCTTCTAATATATGCTTCACGATAGCTAGTCCTAAACCTGTTCCTCCAGAGTTTCGATCCCTGGCCTTATTCACGCGGTAAAACCGCTCAAAAATTCTTGGAATCTCTTCCTTTTCAATTCCCATCCCCGTGTCGCTTATATGAACCTGTATTTTTTCATCGGATTCTTCAATCCTGATAAAAACCTTTCCTCCATTTGGAGTATATAACAAGGCATTTGAAACAATATTAATAAAGACTTGCTTTAATCGATAAATATCCCCTTCAATGAATACTTCTTCAGGACATTCCTCAAGTAATAAGGTAATCTCTTTTTCCGCAGCTTTTCCGTGTAGGATGTCAATGACTTCTTCCAGAGAATGTACTAAATTAAAGGATTGAATCGATAAACTAAATCCTTCATTTTCAATTTTAGACAATTCAAGTAAATCGTTTATTAATGATTGAAGTCGATCTGTTTCTTTTAAGATGATTTGTAAAAAAGCCACAAGTGTTTCTTTATTTTCCATGGCTCCATCCAAAAGTGTCTCAGAAAAGCCTTTAATTGAAGTAATGGGTGTTCTTAATTCATGAGATACATTCGCGACAAAATCTTTCCTTGTCTGCTCTAACTTTTTTATTTCTGTAATATCATGAAAAACAAGTAAAATTCCTTTCCATACATCATTTGTTCCGATAATGGGTACACCATATACTTCAAAATGACGACGTTCTATTTTGATCGGAATAACAAGTTGTTTCTTTACCTTTTGCTCTGTCATGAAAATATCTTCTACAATTTTACATACTTCTTTATTTTCAATAACTTCGTAATACAACTTGAATAAATACTCAGAGTTTCTTACACCAAATAGTTCCTTATAGGTTCGATTGATTAAATTAATATAACCTCGACTGTCTATAAGAATCAGGCTACTCCCCATGTTTTCAATAAGTGTTCCTAAACGATCTTTTTGCACTTCATGTGCCTTCATCATATTTTGAAGATTACGAGCCAAGATATTAATAGAGGAACTCAACATTCCAGTTTCCTCAAGTTGATCCTCATAAGTTCTGGCCCGATAATTACCCTTGGCCAATTCAAATGCCACATTTGTTGCCCGCTCAATAGGCTTTGTGTAACGATTCGTGATTTTACTTCCAAGAAATAAAATAATGATTAATGCTAAACCAAAACTAATGGTTAAAATCCACCAAATCTTTTGGTAAGCTTCTCTTAATTCTGTCATTTTTGTACTTAGAAGAACAAATCCTTCTTTTGTATCATTATTGAAAATGGGTTCCCAATAATAATGCAAATTTGAATGATCTGTGACTTTATATTCATTATTATGATCAGTGGTAATTCGTTTAACAATATCCTGAAATTCATTATTATCAGTTGTTTCAATTGCACCACTATCAAATAAAACGATACCAGCATGATCGAAAATAGAAATTCTTACACCCAACTTTTCACTAAAATTAGTGATTCGATCTTTTTGAAACGAGGTAATTCCACCATTATCTTCTACATATGCTGCTACAAGTGTACTTTCTTTTTCAAGTCGTTCATCAAAAGAGTTCAAATAATAATTTTTAAACAACTCTCCCAAAAGAATACCCAGTCCAAGAATAACAGTTGTAAAGAGAGCTAGGAGAGTGAAAAGAAGTCTCGTCCGAAACTTGATCATTCTACTTTAGGCTCCTCTAATTTGTAACCTAATCCTCGAATCGTTTTTATATATACTGGTTTTTTTGTATTTTGCTCAATTTTTTCACGTAAATGACTGATATGAACATCCACAATTCTCGTATCCCCAGCAAAATCATAATTCCATACTGCACTTAGTAATTGATCTCGAGTTAACACTCTACCCTTGTTCTTAGCTAAGTAGAGTAACAATTCAAATTCCTTTGGTGTCAATTCCAATAAGTTTTCTTCAAAGAAAGCCTCATACTGATCAGGGTAAATGGTTAAATTACTAATAACCAAGTGATCTAAACTACTTGACTGTACAACATCTGATTCCTCATTTCGAATCTGCGAACGCCGCAATATCGCTTTAACTCGTGCCACCACTTCTCTGGGACTAAAAGGCTTAGTCATGTAATCATCAGCACCTAATTCAAGCCCAAGAACCTTATCAAATTCATCGTCTTTTGCTGTTAACATTAAGACTGGAGTAAAATTTTTCTGTTGACGAAGTTGCTTGCAAACTTCCAAACCATCCAGTTTAGGCAGCATTAAGTCTAAGACAATTAAATCTGGATTTTCCTTTAAAGCAAGGTTTTTTCCTTCTTCCCCATCTGATGCAGTAAGAACATCATAACCCGCCTGCTGCAGATTATATTGAAGTAACGTAAGAATTGATTGTTCATCATCGACAACAAGTACCTTTTTTTTCATAAAATCCTCCGTTTGTATAGAATACTATTCTTAAAACCCCTTCAATCCAAAGTATCCTAATCCTATACTAATAATATACACATAAAAAAGAGACATGTACATGACATATCTCCGCTGAAATTTTTATATCTTCTAAAAAAATGATCTCTATTATTATCAAATTCGCCCGTCGAATTTATAAGCCATGCCCTGAGACCATTATAGTCAAAGGACACGGCGAATCTGTCAATGTAGGGTTTTAAAGGATTTACAGGCAATGATCTTTATTTCAAGTTTTTAATTAATTCATCCCCGAATTCTGAACATTTCACTTCTGTTGCACCTTCCATTAATCGAGCAAAATCATAAGTAACAACTTTAGAAGCAATGCTGTCTTCCATTGATTTCACAATCATCTTAGCAGCTTCATTCCATCCAAGATGCTCAAGTAAAAGCACACCTGAGAGAATGACGGATGATGGATTCACTTTATCTAAACCAGCATATTTTGGAGCTGTACCATGTGTAGCTTCAAAAATAGCATGTCCAGTTACATAGTTGATGTTAGCACCTGGTGCAATCCCAATGCCCCCAACTTGAGCAGCTAACGCATCAGAGATAAAATCTCCGTTTAGGTTCATCGTTGCCACTACATCAAACTCACTTGGACGTGTCAGAATTTGCTGAAGGAAAATATCAGCAATCGCATCTTTAACAATAATCTTTCCAGCATTTTCTGCATCCGCTTGTGCTTTATTGGCAGCGTCTACACCTTGTTCTTCTTTAATGCGATCGTACTGTGCCCATGTAAATACTTTATCACTATATTCCTTTTCAGCTACTTCATAGCCCCAATTTTTGAAAGCTCCTTCAGTAAACTTCATAATATTACCTTTATGTACAAGCGTTACTGATTTTCTACCTTCTTTAATGGCATATTCAATAGCAGCACGAACTAAACGGCTTGATCCTTCTTGAGATACCGTTTTAATCCCAATCCCGGATGTTTCAGGGAATCGGATTTTCTTTACCCCAAATTCACTTTGTAAATAAGCAATTAAAGCTTCTGCTTCTTTCGTACCTTGTGCATATTCAATTCCAGCGTAGATATCTTCCGTATTTTCGCGGAAAATAACCATGTCTGTATCTTGCGGACGCTTAACTGGTGATGGAACACCTTCAAACCAACGAACAGGGCGTAAACATACATAAAGATCTAATTCTTGGCGAAGCGCCACATTTAATGAACGAATTCCACCACCAACAGGAGTCGTTAATGGACCTTTAATGGCAATTAAATACTCCCTGATAACATCCAATGTTTCTTTTGGAAGCCATTCACCTGTTTTATTATAAGCTTTTTCTCCAGCAAGAACCTCAGTCCAAGATATCTTACGTTCACCATTATAAGCCTTTTCAACTGCAGCATCTAACACTCTTGATGCCGCTGCCCAAATATCAGGTCCAATTCCATCCCCTTCAATATATGGAACGATTGGATTGTTTGGTACATTCAATACTCCGTTTACAACTGTAATTTTTTCACCTTGCATAATGATTTTCCCTCCAACAATTATTTACCCTTTGGAGAAGCGAAACATGGAAGAGACTGATCTTCCTAAATGATAATCGAAGATTCAGCCTCTACTCTTCCCCATCTATCTCTATTAAAACTCATTTTGACAAAAAAGTAAAAATATTATGATGTTGATCTATTTTACTCGTTTCTCAACTGGAACATATACTTGCATTCCAGGACCCGTATATTCGGCGCGTGGACGAATCAATCGGTTATTTTCATATTGTTCGAGAATATGAGCCAACCAACCTGAAACACGACTCACAGCGAATATAGGTGTAAATAGATCATGATCAATACCAAGACTGTGATACACAGAAGCAGAATAAAAATCCACATTTGGCGGTAATTTCTTTTCACCTGTCACAATGTTTTCAATTTGAACCGACATATCAAACCATTTTGGTTCACCCGTTAGTTTTGTTAATTTTTCAGACATAACTTTAAGGTGCTTTGCACGCGGATCACCATTTTTATAAACACGGTGACCAAAGCCCATAATTTTTTCCTTTTTAGCCATTTTTTCACGGATATATAGATCCACATTTTCCGGAGAATCGATCTCAGAAAGCATTTTCATAACACCTTCATTTGCACCACCGTGCAAAGGACCCTTTAAGGCACCAATTGCAGCAGTGATTCCTGAATAAATATCTGAAAGTGTTGCTACACAGACTCGCGCCGTGAAGGTAGAAGCATTTAGTTCATGATCTGCATGTAGAATAAGCGCTTTATTAATCGCTTCCTCAGCAATCGGATTTGGTTCTTCACCAGATAACATATACAAGAAGTTTGCAGAAAAGCTTAAATTACGTTTAGGAGAGACAGGCTCTAAGCCCTTGCGAATCCGTGCAAAAGCAGCAACAATGGATGGTAATTTCGCTTGAAGACGAATGGCTTTTCGATAGTTTGCTTCATCATCCATTGTATCTGCTTCTTCATCATATAAAGCCAATAGGGAAACAGCAGTACGAAGGGCTGCCATTGGATGTACTTTATTTATGGGATAATTTTTGAAGTGTTCAAGAACTTCTTGGGGAAGCTGAGCGTTTTCTGCAAGTTCACGCTTTAATTGATCTAATTGTAATACTGTGGGTAGCTTTCTATGCCATAGAAGATAGATTACTTCCTCAAAACTAGCATTCTCTGTTAAATCATCAATGTTGTATCCAACATATGTTAACGTATCATCAATGATTGAACTAATTGAAGAAGAAGTTGCGACTACCCCTTCAAGACCACGAGTTACTGTCATATATCATTCTCTCCTTTAAAAACCAAATTTTACACTTTTATAATTCTTTATTAGAATGTTACTTAAAAAATTCCTACATATTAAAAATGTCTGTATACCCTATTATTCTATTCAATTAAATGAAATTTTTACCACTTGAATATTTTTAATTGTTAACTACGAAAATCAATATCAATCAAAGATTTCGTCAATGCTGCATAAAAGCAGTCAATCACGCACCGGATGCTTGACTATGTTCATAATAATAATGAAGTTGAGCGCCTGTTCGATTTTGTCAAAAAAAGAAAATGCTTACATTTTTTACAAGTTTATGCAAATAATGGCCTTTACCAGTACAACTTTTATTATAAACAATTGTCAGACTTTTGTGAATTAAAAAAATAAAACACCATAGAGTTGGCACTAGACATTTTTCATTTCATCAAATCAATAATCTTCATCGCTAAATAGGCAATACCAGCACCAATTAGAGGTCCAACCGCAACTCCTTTAAACAGAGTAACAGCAAGGATTGTACCTAATACGAGAGCCGTTGTAATATGTGGATCTTCCGCTAATAGAGTTACCCCGCCTTTTGCAAGGAGTGCTACCATTATTCCCGATATAAGGGCGATCCACGCATAAGGAGATTTAAAAGCTGAGGATAAATCTTTAAATCCAATTTCACCGCTTGCAATAGGTGCCAGAACAGCAAAAGTAATCACTGTAACACCCCAATTAATTCCTTTTGCTTGTATATAAGAAAAGATCTTGGAATCAAAACCAATTAATTTCATGACAATCAAGGCAATGACAGCAATCATAAGCGATTGATTTTTAGCAATAAACCCTATTGCCAGTAAAAGCACTAAGAAGAATGTTGCTTGTGTTATCAATGGGTCTCTCCCCTTTGTTTACTAAATTATTATATCATAAGTTATATTTGACAAAAAGTATTGACAAAAGTCTCTTAAACTTGAAGGAAAATCGGTCTTCTTAAGGAAATATCTTTATAGAGAGCATATCCTTATGATCTTGTGAACCTATTATGAAAAGGAGGTCCCTTTTGAACAGTATTTATGTAAATCGCGCACTAAGGTTCTTACTTGTTGCGGGAACGATTACGATTTCATCAATTGGAACTTATTATCTATCAAAAGTTCTTTATCCTTTTTTAATTGGACTAGCCATTGCTTTTTTCATCAACCCACTTGTTACTTTTTTTCAAAGGAAAGTACGAATTCCAAGAACGCTCTCTGTCATCATGACCTTAATTCTTGTTTTTGCTTTTTTCGCAGGGGTTATAACCTTACTTGTGGCTGAAATTGTCACAGGAGCAGATTATTTAGCAAAAGTTGTTCCACGCCAATTGGACACCTTGATTCGTTATATTGAATATTTCCTGGCCGACCAAATCATCCCCTTTTATAATGAACTAACAAGTCTATTTAACAGTTTAGGAAGCGGTGAACAGGATACAATTCTAAAAAATATTCAAAATGTAGGTAGTACAATCGGGGCAACCCTTGGGGATTTTATTCAACGCTTTTTTGGATTCATTCCAACCATAATCTCCTGGTTTCCTAATGCAGCAACCGTATTAATATTCTCTCTCCTTGCAACCTTTTTTATTAGTAAGGACTGGGACCGGCTAATAAGAAAGGCTTCCCAATTATTACCGAAACGTGCCAAAACCAACAGCAAAACCGTTTATGTAGATCTAAAAAAGGCCTTCTTTGGTTTTATTAAGGCCCAACTAACACTTATTTCCATTACAACCATTATTATTTTGATCGGCCTACTGGTTTTACGCGTTAATTATGCCATTACCATTGCGCTTGTAACAGGACTAGTTGATATTATTCCCTATCTGGGGACTGGATTAATTTTCATTCCATGGATTATTTATGAATTCATTACTGGGGATGTGAATTTAGCTGTCGGTTTAGTCGTACTTTACGTTATTGTTCTCGTACAACGTCAAATTATGGAACCCAAAGTTCTATCCTCAAGTATAGGAATGGATCCACTTGCAACCTTAATTTCCTTATTTGTTGGTTATAAGTTAATTGGTTTTTTAGGGTTAATCGTTGGCCCAATTACACTTGTTATCCTTACGACCTTACAAAAAGCAAATATATTTCATGATATATGGACTTATATTAAAGGAGAGTAAGGCATCCAAGCGAATCAATAGGCAATCATTTTCTACATTAGAGAATTCGGAATGTTTTTACCGAATGATTGTAAAGGTATTTTTATCTATCCACTTTCGAAATAATTTGAGGATAAACGGTTTTATCAATGTTCTTGTAAATGGGAGCAATAAAATCAGTCCCAAAATATCAGTTAGGAAACCGGGTGAGAGTAATAATATTCCACCAAAAAGCACACACAATCCATCCAGTATTTCATTCCCTGGCACCCTTCCGAATTGAATTTGCTCTTGCACTTTTCGAATCGTATTTATTCCTTGTTTCTTTGCTAAATAAGATCCAAGCAACCCCGTTACGATAAGAAGGATTAGGGTAGGCCACACTCCAATTGTTTGTCCAGAAAAGAGTAGAACGCCAAGTTCTGCAACAGGAACTAAAATGAATATTAGTATAAAAATTTTCATTTGAACCCTCCTTTATTTAGAAATGCATAGGACTCCAACTTCTTAATTTCGAATCTTCATTATCCCTATTAAGACAGAAAAGGAAGGGAGTTTCTCCCTTCCTACAACCTATTTTTTATTATAGCACACTCGCATGACCATTATAGATCACACCACTTTGAGCATCAACTGTAATTTCTTGACCATCTTTAACCATTTGCATCACTTCTTTGGCTCCAACGATTACTGGGATTCCAAGACTTAAGCCAACAACCGCTGCATGGCTAGTTAAACCGCCTTCTTCAGTTACAAGAGCTATACATTTTTCAATAGCAGGCATCATTTCCTTGTCAGAACCAATTGTCACAAGAATTGTACCTTCTGTTACCTTAGCCAACGCTTCCTCTGCATTTTTTGCTGTTACTACTTTTCCAAAAGCAGATTTACGTCCAATGCCTTGTGCTTTAGCTATAATATCGCCAACCACATGAATTTTCATTAAATTGGTTGTACCAGTTTCTCCAACCGGAACCCCAGCCGAAATGACCACTAAATCCCCGTGTGAAACCAATCCACTGTTTAAACTTTCTTCTACAGCATTATCAAGCATTTCATCTGTAGAGAATGTTTTTTTACCTAATTGCGGATACACACCCCAAACTAAGGCAAGTCGTCTAACTACCTGTTCATTTGGAGTCACAGCCACAATCGGTGCTTTAGGACGATATTTAGAAATCATTCGAGCTGTGTGACCACTTTCAGTTGAAGAAATAATCGCATTCACATCTAAATTTAACGCTGTATGTGCAACAGATTGTCCAATGGCATCTGTTAACGTATGTTCACTGTTTTTACTTTGAGCAGATAACAATTTTTTATGATCTAAAGCCGATTCTGCACGAGAAGCAATATTATGCATCGTTTGAACAGATTCTACTGGATAATTACCAGCAGCGGTTTCACCAGATAACATGATCGCATCTGTTCCATCAAAGATTGCATTCGCAACGTCACTTGCCTCAGCGCGAGTTGGACGTGGGTTTCTTTGCATAGAATCCAGCATTTGAGTAGCTGTAATAACTGGTTTACCAAACGCATTACATTTTTTAATCAGATCCTTTTGTACTAAAGGTACTTCCTCTGCAGGAATTTCTACACCAAGATCCCCACGAGCAACCATTAATCCGTCAGATACTTCAAGAATCTCATCGATATTATCAACACCTTCTTGATTTTCAATCTTAGGAATGATGTTGATATGTGTTGCGTTATTTTTCTCAAGTAATTCTCTAATTTCTAATACATCTGAAGCTCTACGAACAAATGAAGCCGCGATAAAATCAACATTTTGTTCAATTCCAAACAAAATATCATTGGCATCCTTTTCAGTGATTCCTGGTAATTTCACCGAAACCCCTGGAACGTTTACACCCTTTTTATTCTTTAATGTACCCGTATTTAATACATTTACATGAATCTCGCCATTTTCTTTATCAATTTGTTCAACTTCAAGACCAATTAAACCATCGTCGAGTAGAATTTTGGAACCTACTTGAACATCATCAATTAAACCCTCATAGGTAATAGAGAATTTCTCTGGAGTTCCTTCCACTTCTGTCATTGAGATAATACTTTTACTTCCTGCTTGTAATTCAATTGTTCCATTTACCATAGTATGAGTTCGAATTTCTGGTCCTTTTGTATCTAATAAAATCGCAACATTCTTTCCTGTCTTTTTAGACGCTTCACGAATGTTTTTAATCCTTGCACCATGTTCTTCAAAGTCTCCATGTGAGAAGTTTAGACGTGCAACATTCATACCCGCTTCCAATAATTGCGTAAGTTTTTCTATACTTTCACTTGCAGGTCCAATTGTACAAACAATTTTTGTTTTTCTCATTTCATTCCAGCCTCCCAGGTTATGTATAAATATCTTAAATGGATAGTTCATTTGCTAAGTTTAAAAGATTAAAATCAATTTTATGTGTTTCATTTAATACTTCCGCAAAATCACGGTCAATCACTTTATTGTTTTCAATCCCAACTGCTCTTCCGCCTATTCCAGCCATAATCAGTTCCACTGCACGCGAACCCAGTCGACTCGCTAACACACGGTCAAAGGCAGTTGGCGAACCTCCTCGTTGCATATGACCAAGCACAGAGACACGAGTATCAAAATTTGTTAATTCTTTTATTTTCTTGCCTAATTCAATGCCGCTTACGACACCTTCAGCAACAATGATAATACTATGTTTTTTGCCTCGTTCATGACCTTTTTTGAGGCGATCACAGATTTCTTTCATATCATAATTTTCTTCTGGGATCAGGATCGTTTCCGCTCCGCCAGCTAGCCCTGACCAAAGAGCAATATCACCTGCATTTCTTCCCATTACCTCTATGACAAAAGTACGTTCATGTGAAGTTGCGGTGTCTCTTATTTTATCGATCGCATCAATAACTGTATTTAAGGCAGTATCAAATCCAATCGTAAATTGAGTGCCACAAATATCGTTATCGATTGTTCCAGGCACACCTATACATGGAAAACCAAGCTTTGTTAAAGCTTGTGCCCCTCGATACGAACCATCGCCACCAATCACAATAAGTCCTTCAATTCCCCATTTTTTCAGTTGCTCAATTCCCTTTAATTGGCCCTCTTTTGTCTTAAATTCATCACATCTAGCTGAAAAAAGCATCGTCCCACCACGATGAATAATATCACCAACAGACCCTAGTTCAAGCTTTTTTGCATTTCCAGAAATTAATCCTGCAAAACCACCGATAATCCCATAAACCTCCAAATCATGGTATATGGCCTTCCGGACAACGGCTCTTACAGCTGCGTTCATTCCTGGAGCATCTCCACCACTAGTTAACACACCTATTGTTTTCATAATCTCTCCCCCGTATACAAGTATATTAGGCTTTGTAAAAAATTAAGTTGGATCAGCTAATGTAGTCTAGTGTAGTGATATTCCGATATGTACCTGAAGAAGAGAATTCATTTTTCACATAGATTCATGCAGAAACAACATTTTCATTTAACAAATTTTGAAAATATATAAAAACGGATAGCTTAAGGTCAGGTTCAATCATGCAGTAGTGTTCCTATATCCATTTTCTCCAAACAAAATACTCTAGATTATATTTAAAATACCACGAAGAAACTTGTATCTCAACCTAATCTATCCATTTTCACTAAAAGGCGGAATTATTATTCTATTGTAAGCGTTTTATTGCTATGACGCTATTTTATCTCTATATTTTTACCACTATTGCTTAATTTATTTATAGGACCAAACTAGATCGCCCTAATAAGAAAACGCACCTAAATAGGTACGTTTAATGAACTTCAATATAGTTTTTTAAAAATGAAACTTCACCCATATTTTTAAATTTTTCATAACGGTGAGCAACTAATTCTTCCTTGTCCATCACTTTGAGTTCTTTCAATGAACGAAGAAGTACTTTCTCAATCTCAAGCGCTTGCTGCATCAACATTTTTATGAGCTCCGCCTTTTACCTCGGGAATGATGTCATCAATAACCTTTAATTTCTTTAGATCGTCAGCCGTAATTTTCATAGATTCAGCAGCTTTTTTGGCTAGACCAGAATCCTTCCAAAGGATAGAAGCGGCACCTTCTGGCGATATAACAGAATACGTTGAGTTTTCTAACATAAAAATATGATTTCCCACACCCAATGCTAGAGCACCGCCGCTACCACCTTCGCCAATCACTATACATATAATAGGAACAGTGAACCCTCCCATTTCAAACAAATTGCGGGCAATCGCTTCACTTTGTCCTCTCTCCTCTGCGGATTTTCCAGGATAGGCGCCCTTTGTATCGATGAAGCAAATAATCGGTCGATTAAATTTATCTGCTTGTTTCATTAATCGAAGAGCTTTTCGATACCCTTCTGGGTGTGGCATTCCAAAGTTCCGACGAATATTCTCTTTCGTATCTTTTCCTCGTTGATGACCAATAATAGTAATTGGTAAGTCTTTAAATTTCGCAATCCCCGCAACAATTGCTTCATCGTCGCCAAATGTGCGATCACCATGACATTCAAAGAAATCTGTAAACAACCTGGAGATATAATCCAATGTTGTAGGTCTGTTGGGATGACGAGCAATTTGGACTCGATCCCATGGTGTAATATTGCCGTATATTTCATTCTCTAATTTGTTCAATCGCATTTCTAGTTTTTCAATTTCTGATGATAAATCCACTTCAGCACTTTTCGTAAAATCCTTTAAATCGGAAATCTTCTGCTTTAGTTCCATAATAGGCTTTTCAAATTCAAATTCTCCTACCATTCAACTCCCTCCTTTGGCTGATGAATATCTAGTATCATTGTCAATTGATCCTTCAATTCCGAACGAGGAATAATCGCATCAAGCTGACCATGTTTTAATTGAAATTCAGCAGTTTGGAAATCTTCTGGAAGCTCTTCGCGAATGGTTTGTTCAATTACCCTTTTCCCAGCAAAACCAATTAAGGCACCTGGCTCGGCGAAATTATAATCTCCTAGGGATGCGAAACTTGCTGAAACTCCACCTGTTGTAGGGTGCGTCATGATTGAAATATACAATCCCCCTTGGTCACTAAACCGCTTTAATGCCACACTCGTTTTCGCCATTTGCATTAAACTAAGTGCACCCTCTTGCATTCTAGCTCCACCTGAGGCTGTAAAAATAATAAATGGGACAGACAGTTCATGAGCTTTTTCAATAGCAAGTGTAATTTTCTCACCAACGACAGAGCCCATACTTCCCATTCGAAAGGTAGGGTCCATAATAGCGACGACAACTTTTATACCATTGACTGTTCCTATGCCCGTTTTGACGGCATCATTTAAATTTGTTTTTTGACGGTCCTGTTGAAGTTTGTCCTCATATCCCGGAAATTGCAATGGATTTCCAGAGATCATATTCCCATTTAATTCTTCGAAAGATTGCTCATCTAAAAACGAATCAATCCGTTCCTCTGAGTTCATTGGATAATGATAGCCACAATGTGAACAAACTTTTAAATTCTTTAAGCATTCTTTTGAATACATGATTTTTTTGCAATTTGGACATTTTGTTAATATTCCTTCAGGAACTTCTTGCTTTCCATTTTCCGAAGGAATAGTTGCATATTTTTTCTTCGATTTTGTAAAAAAATCTTTAAGCAAAGTGAGACCTCCCTCGTTTATTCTATGAACAATATAAAAAACTGCTCGCTCTCTTTTTTCAAACGTTCTTACTCGTTTATAATATAAGTACAATAAATTTTGTTAGAAACTGTCACAGGTGACTCCATATTTTTAATAATAAGTGATTGCCTGAAAGCTCAAACGATCTTCTGAAAAACTCATTCTCTAAAAGCATGGTTTACAACCCATCTTTGCAGCTCTATCAATGGTTCATGCCCTGCTCTTTTTAAGACCAATCTCAGACAATCACTTTCAATTAACCCTAAAAAGTTCCCATGCTCTAAAGTGCCTCCGAACGAACAGAAGAGCGTGCTACATTTAGACGCTCTGCCAATTCGCGTTCAGACGGCAATGGATCACCATTTTTAATTTATAGACTGTACTCATCGTTCTCTATTGTTTCATCATTTCAATGTAAACCTTTGGGATAGCTTGAACGACCTTCACGTACTTGTTATCACTCACTTTTTCCAATACTAGCTAACTTACGCGTCTTTTCCTTAATATCCTCAGGGTCCATCTTCATTCTCGCCACACCTGTTTCCATCGCAGCTTTTGCAACGGCTGCAGCAACTGCTGGGGCCACTCTAGGGTCAAAAGGATTCGGAATCACATTATCTGCGCGTAATTCATCTTCACTTATAAGACTTGCAATTGCTTCAACAGCAGCCACTTTCATTTGTTCATTTATGTGAGTGGCTCTAACGTCTAGTGCTCCACGGAAAATCCCTGGAAAAGCTAGAACATTGTTTACCTGGTTCGGATAATCCGATCTGCCTGTGCCAATTACGGCAGCACCAGCAGCCTTTGCATCACTAGGTGTGATTTCTGGATTTGGATTAGCCATTGCAAATATAATAGGATCTGAACTCATTGTTTTGACCATTTCCTTCGTAAGTGCACCTTCCGCTGAAACCCCGATGAACACATCTGCGCCCACAATAACATCTTGCAAATTACCCATTTTATTATTTCGATTTGTAAATTTGGCTATATCATTTTTTACATCGTTCATCCCGGTTGGGCGACCTTCATAAATCGCTCCTTTTGTATCACACATAATAATTTCACGAACTCCAAAGCTATATAAAAGCTTAATGATCGCAATCCCTGCCGCACCTGCTCCATTGGCAATGACTTTTATTTCCGACATTTTTTTATTGACGATTTTTAAAGCATTTAATAGTCCTGCCGCCGTTACAATAGCCGTACCATGTTGATCATCATGGAAAATAGGAATGTTCGTTTCCTTCTTTAATCTTTCTTCAATTTCAAAGCAACGAGGGGCTGCAATATCTTCTAAATTCACACCGCCGAAAGTGGGTTCTAAAAGCTTTACCGTTTCAATGATTTTTTCGATATCTGTTGTATTTAAACAAATTGGGAAAGCATCGACACCAGCAAAACTTTTAAATAAAACTGCTTTTCCTTCCATAACTGGAAGTGCTGCAGCAGGGCCAATATTTCCAAGTCCCAGTACAGCTGTCCCATCCGTTACAACTGCAACCATGTTCCCTTTCATTGTATATTCATAAACAGATTCAGGCCGATCATATATTTCTTTACATGGCTCTGCAACACCAGGGGAGTATGCCAAACTTAAATCTTTTCCATTTTGAATTTTCACTTTCGCTGTTGTCTCAAGTTTCCCTTGATTTTCCCGATGCATATATAAAGCTTCTTCTCTTAATGTCAACTCTTCCACTCCCTTTAATATAAAAGCACAAAATGCCTGCTCATATAATCTTTTAAGAACCCATTCTGAATGAGCAACAAATAAGTATTTTATAGTGATCTGACCAATTTCCTACTCAACAATATAACATTACTTAATATCTTGTAAAGAAGCAATTGGCTCCTCTATTTCAAAAACACGTTACCCTTTCCGATCACTTTTATCAATTCCGCTAAACATTGTTCGCTTGGGTTTATAAGTAAGGGCTTTTCTAAATATATGCTTTTTTTCGTACTTTCATAATAGAGAATCACGCTTATTGCGCCTGGATATTTTCTGATGATCTCTTTTAAATTCTGTAAAGATTCGACGGTCTCTTTCTCTATTGGGATTTTTAAATACAGTTTTGACTTGTTGGTTGGGATTGACTGAATAGCTTCCTTGATCCCTTGACCGTTTTGAACAATAAACTGGATTTTCCCCTGTCTTTCCTCAATTTTCCCCTCAATCACCAGAATATTTCCTTTCTGTAAAAATACAGCCATTTTCTTTAATACATTCGGGAATACAACGGCCTCCATTTCACCAGTTTGATCACTAATGGTAAAAAAGGCCATCTGTTCACCTTTTTTTGTACGAATTTTTTTCATATCACCGATATAGACAGCGGCTTTTCCATCATTCATTGGTGGAATAAATTCATACAAGTAATGGATGTTTAACTGAGACAAGTATTTCTCATAAATGGATACTGGATGATTGGATAAATAAAAGCCCATCACTTCCTTTTCAAGGCGAAGTTTATCCTCTTCCCCAATCGGCTCGACAACCATGTATTTTGGTCTGATATTAAATTCAACATTAGCGAATAAATCTCCTTGTTCTCCCTCCATTGGCCTAACAAGTTGAGCATGTTCAAGTGCTACATCCAAGCTCGCCAACAAAATCGCTCGATCTTCACCAAATTCATCAAATGCACCTGAATAAATCAGTGCTTCTATTGTTTTTCGATTCACAATCTTAGCAGATACCCGCATACAAAAGTCAAATAAATCCACAAACTTTTTCGTTTTTCTTGCCGAGAAGATTTCCTTTAATGCAGCTACTCCCACGCCCTTTATGGCACTAAGACTAAAGCGAATGGCTTCCGCTTCTGCTAGGAATGTGTAGCCACTTCGATTAATAGAAGGAGGCAGGATCGCAACATTCATTGTATTCAATTCCCGAATATATTGAGCAATCTTTCCTTCATTTCCTGAAGCAGAAGTCAAAATTGATGCCATGAAATGGACTGGATAATGAGCTTTTAAGTAGGCAAGTTGATAAGCAATAAAGCTATAAGCTACTGCATGACTTCGGTTGAAGCCATAATTGGCAAATCGGACAATTAAATCATAGATTTGATTTGCAGTTCCTCTTTCATAGCCCTTTTGCTCAGCACCTGAAATAAAATGGGATCTTTCTTTATCTAGTACTTCCTTTTGTTTTTTACTTACTGCACGTCTTAATAAATCTGCTTCTCCTAGGGTAAAACCAGCCATGGTAGCAGCAATTTGCATGATCTGCTCCTGGTACACAATGACTCCATACGTGTTTTCAAGAATGGGTTCTAAATTTGGATGTGGGTAGACTACTTTCTCTCGCCCATGTTTACGATCAATGAAATGAGGAATGTTCTCCATCGGACCTGGTCGATAAAGAGCATTGACAGCTACAATATCCTCAAAGCGATTCGGTTGAAGCCTTTTCAATACATTGCGCATTCCTTCGGATTCTAATTGGAAGACTCCCGTTGTTTGCCCACTGCTGATAAGCTGATAAGTGGAGGGATCATCCATTGGAATCGTTTTTATATCCAATTTTGTACCAGTTCTGTGAAAAATAGACTTCAAAATAGACTCAATCAGCGAAAGATTTCTTAATCCAAGAAAGTCAATTTTGAGTAATCCTAACTCTTCTAAATACTCCATTGAATATTGAGTTAAATAAATTTGATTATGCCCATTCTGAATGGGAATGACCTCCACAAGAGGCTGTTCACTAATGACGACACCCGCTGCATGGGTAGAGATATGTCTTGGTAAACCTTCCAGCTTCATAGCCGTCTCAAATAAACGCTGATGTTCACCTGATTGATCTATATAACTTTTCAGAGCCGAAGATTCTTGATAAGCTTCCGCAAGTGTGATACCTAGTTTTGATGGAACCGTCCTAGATAACTGATCTAATTCTTTCGTATTTAATCCAAACACTCTCCCCACATCGCGAAGAGAGGCTTTTGCAGCTAATGTACCAAATGTCATGATTTGCGCTACATGAAGTTGACCATATTTCTTTACAACATATTGAATCACTTCGTCACGTCTATGATCTGGAAAATCAATGTCAATATCAGGCATCGAAATTCGTTCTGGATTAAGGAAACGTTCAAAGAGTAATTGATGCTCAATCGGGTCAACATCCGTAATGTACAAGGTGTACGCTACCAGTGATCCTGCAGCCGAACCCCTACCTGGCCCCGTTAAAATCCCAGCTTCTCGGGCAAATTTCATAAAATCCCAAACAATCAGGAAGTAATCACTGAATTTCATCTTATGGATGATGCTCAACTCATATTTCAGTCGTTTCTTCGCCTCTTCGTCCTGATTCCTTAATCTTTCATCGAAACCTTTCCAACACAGCTCCTCTAGTAACTTTTCCGGAGATTGATGATCTTCTGTTGGAAATTTAGGAAGTTTCGATTTGTGAAACTCAATCCTAACATTACATGCTTCTGCAATCTTTAACGTATTCTCTAATATATTGGGTTGATCTGCAAAAAGTTCGGTCATTTCATGGGGAGTTTTTAAATAATATTGATCGCTATCAAGTTGTTGTCTCTCTTGATCTTGTAATTTATCACCATTTTTTATGGAAAGCAGGCATTCATGAGCAAAAGAATCTTCTTGTTGTAAATAAAACACTTGGTTCGTTGCAACAAGTCCTACTCTATGGTTATTTCCAAAATCAATCAGTTTTGGATTCAAGGATCGCTCCATCGAAATTTGATGATCCTGTATACCTATATAAAATGAATCGCTTCCAAATAATTGTTGATAAAGGTTCAATACTCTCTCTGCTTTTTCAACCTCTCCATCCAAAAGGGCGCGTTCTATTTCCCCTTCAGTACCTGGTGTTAATGCAAAGAGTCCCTCTGAATAATGTTTAAGCCATTTAATCGGGATTCCTTTTGGCGATTTCGTTTGGACAGCGCTCGTTATTTTCAATAAATGATGAAAGCCTGTTTGATTTTTCGCTAAAAGAACAAGCGGATATGCCTCACATCCTCGTTCCTCACTTAATACATCAACGGTTAATCCTATTATGGGCTTTATCGATTGCTTCAAACATTCTTTGTAAAAAGAAACAGCCCCATACATCACATTTCTGTCGGTTAAGGCTAACGCTGTATATCCTTTTGCCTTTGCATCCCTCACAAGCTGTTCAACCGATGCGGTACTCGTTAATAAACTAAAAGCACTATATACATGAAGATGAATAAAAGACACGAGCAAACACTTCCTTACCGTCTTATTCCATTATGATACTATTATAAAGTTTTACTCTAAAAAAGAAACTATGTTCTGTTTTTTACTTTCATGTTTAATCATAATTTCTCATACTTGTCCATATGTTTATAGAAGGATGAATATTGATGTAAGGATGGGATCATATGCAGGAGCAACCCTTTTTCCCTCTTTTTTTACAAAGCTACTTTATTGCTTTAGGGGTTTTGGTAGGAGGAGCTATTATTGGTGGGATGGCTGCTTTTTTAACTGGAAAACCTCCTTTAACCGAAATCTATCGGCTTTCCAATATGATTAAAATTTGGGCCATTGTCACTGCCATTGGTGGTACATTTGATACCGTATATACCTTTGAGAGAGGTTTTTACGACGGTCACACCAAAGATTTGTTCAAACATTTCTTATTAATTCTTTCTGCCCTTGGAGGAGCCCAAACAGGAGCATTAATTATTAATTGGTTGACTCAGGAGCACATTTCTTTATGAGAATACCGCCCTACTACCGAAAACCAACATGGCAACATTTTTTTGCTGGAATGGCAATCGGTGGAATCATCTGTTGGTTTATCTTTTTGTATATTTTTGGTGTGTGGCAGGAGAAATATAGTATAAAAATACAAACACAGCAAAATCAAATCATGGACTTAAAAAAAGAAAAGACCATTTGGCAGGATGAATTTAAAAAGTTAAACAAAGAAAGTCGCGCTAAACTTACCGTTCAGAGCATTTATATTAAAATTCAAAACAAAGAAAAATATCACCTTGACCCGCTAAGTGTTTTTGAGATGGAAGATAAGGTGAAGGAAGACATCAGAATGATGATGGCTAAGGATATTGACACTGTTAATAACAGCCGTGAATTAATCAAAAAAATCATTGAGAATAGAACGATACCAGTGGGTGATAAACGCTACAATTTAAAGGTAACCGAAATGACGATCTATACCACTCTGTCCATTGAGATTGAAATAAGCATTGCAGACTAAAACAAAAGCGCTGGAACTGGATACAGATAACGCCCGGTTTATTTCCGGGCGTATTTTCCACATGCTTCTTCAAGTTCTTTTATCACTAAATCCGCTTCACTCCACGCATGAATGGATGCCCCTGCAGCAAGTGGATGTCCACCACCTTTAAAGTTGCGGGCAATCCCATTAATGATAGGACCCTTTGAACGTAGTCTTACTCTGATTTGATCTTCTTCTTGTATAAAGAAAACCCATGCCGTAATTCCTTGGATATTTCCTAATGTACCGACTAACAAAGAAGCATCGGATGGTACCGCCTGGAATTGTTCTAGTAGTTCTTTTGTCAACCTCACACTGGCAACTCCATTTGCTTCAACTGAAAAGTTTTGCAAAATGTAACCATTCAGCTTCACAATATTCATTTTTAGATTATACATTCCTTCATAAATATCCGTACGAGAAAAGTTATAATGAATTAATTCTCCTGCATAAGCAAATGTTTTATCACTTGTACTCGGAAATAAAAAACGTCCTGTATCTCCGACAATACCAGCATATATAAGTCTTGCACCTTCATCCGATAATTTAAGTCCTTTATCCTTTCCGAAAAGATAAAACTCATAAATCATCTCGCTTACAGAACTTGCTGATGTATCTACCCACAACAAATCTCCGTATGGATCCTCATTTGGATGATGGTCAATTTTGATCAATTTATCACCCAGCTTGTATCTTTTATCATCGATCCGCTCTTGATTTGCCGTATCACATACAATAACAAGCGCCCCCTTGTATGTGTCATCAGATATTTCATCAAGACGTCTCATAAAGTTTAACGATTCCTCTTCTCTGCCAACTGTATAGATGGACTTCTCAGGAAATGATGCTTTTAATAATTCCGCAAGTCCTCCTTGTGAACCATAAGCATCAGGATCCGGACGGACATGTCGATGAATGATAATGGTGTTATATTGTTTAATGGTATCAAGTATTTTTTCTTTCATTTGTTTCTCCTTCTTATTTATATGAATACTTAATTAATAGCATAAATAGACTAAAAGAAAAAGAAATGAAGTTCAAATAATAGTAATTTATTTCAAAAATCATTAAAATATATAGTATATTTGGAAAATTGGAGGAAAACATCGATGCCCATTTTGGTCATATTCATTATGATTGCCCTAGCCTTCTATATTTTTTATAAGGCAAAGTACTTTCGTTCCAAACTCCCCGTTGAAAAGAAATGGCTGTCAAGTAAATCTAGTATTTCATTGGGAGCATTCGTTGCTTTGTTTGGAATCAATCAACTGTTTTTATTTCAATCAACGGTGACCTATATTGTAGCTGCAGTTTTTATTATAATCGGATTCCTAAGCATTTTTTCGGGTATTAAAGCCTACAAGTACTTTCTACCACTTACCTTGTTAGAAGCACAGGAAACAAAGAATGCACAATAAAACAAAAGCGGTTATGCCAAACATTTCAGGCAAAACCGCTTTTCGTTATTAATGCTTATCAATAAGCTGGCATGTCATCATGGCTTTTCCAACAATCTGCCCTTCATTAAATACTTCAATATCTACTTTTCCAAACTTTCGGCCTGCTTCTAGTACTCTAGGATAAATATCAATCATACTATCTATTTGTACAGGCCTCAGAAAATAGATCGTCATGTTTTCTACAACTAGGTCACCCTTTTTATACCCTCTGATCACCCGATTGGCTGCTTCGGCTATAATCGTTGTAAACACACCACATGATATCGTTCCTAGGTGGTTGGTCATTTGTGGAGTTACTTCAAATCGATACAGGTCCTCTCCTTTTATTTTCCCTTTCATCAAATTCAGTTGATTGGTGACCGTATCATCAATCGTCTCCCCAACTTGTGGTTGTCGTTGTACCATTTGTAATGCTTTTAATACGTCTTGACGGCTGATGATTCCTACTAAACGATTGGAATCATCCACAACAGGAATGATTTCAATACTTTCCCAAACCATCGTATGAGCGGTTGATGCTACACTGGTTTTACTACTTACTGTCATTGGATTTCGAGTCATTATTTTCTCTAAGGCTACGCCCTCATCATGACCGATCGTATCCTTTGAAGTAACGATCCCTTGTACCTTCAAATTGTGATCAACAACAGGGAAACGACTATGTCCAGTTTCTTTATTCAATAATAACCAGTCAGAGATTTGATCCGTATTTTTTAGATAACTTGTATTTTCAAAAGGTGTTAATATATCCTCTACAAGAATAATTTCCTTTTTAATTAATTGATTTTCAATTGCCCGATTGATCATCGTAGCAACCGTAAAAGTATCATAACTACTTGAAATGATCGGCATATCTAAATCATTGGCTAGTTTTATTACAGATTCCTCAGTATCAAATCCACCTGTTATTAAAACCGCTGCTCCCGCTTTCAAGGCAAGTTCTTGTGCATCGATACGATTTCCCACAATCAGAAGGTTTCCTGCTCCGGTATAGCGCATCATGGCTTCTAATTTCATGGCTCCAATAACAAATTTATTAAGGGTCTTGTGTAAACCTGTTCTTCCTCCGAGCACTTGACCATCCACAATATTTACAACTTCAGCAAAAGTTAGTTTTTCAATATTTTCTTTTTTCTTTTGTTCAATTCGGATCGTTCCGACTCTTTCAATGGTACTTACAAAGCCTTTGTTTTCGGCCTCTTTGATTGCTCTATAAGCGGTTCCTTCACTGACCTCTAACGCCTTGGCAATCGATCTTACAGATATTTTTTCACCGACTGGTAAACCATCTATATAGTGTAAAATTAGCTCATGTTTTGTAGCCAAGACCCTCATCCTTTACATAATTTCAGTTATTTTAATTCTATTATAAGGGTCTTTTCCAACTGTTTCAATTTGTTCCTTGTTGAATTTTAATGATAATGACGCGATTTGATCCGTTTTTTCACTTGATCGTCACTAATCTGTTGCCCTTTTTGATTTCGAGGTGTATATAACAGTCCTGTTAGATTTCCAGCAATAACCATTAAGGCGAATGATAGCCAAGTAATTGCAAATATACCTTCCACACTAGTACTTGAAACGGATAAACGTGGAACAGCATAATATAAAAGCATTCCAGAGGCTAGCAAACAGAGTACATATCTATTTTTATTCATTCCATTCACTCCTTTTCTACTTATAACATTCTATGCAAACAAGCTTAAGAAAAGTCAAAAAAAGAGCAATAGCAGCTATGTTTTTTTAGGGAACATACCGATATTGCTCTTTAACTTCAATTTATCATTGTTATCTCAAAACTCGATTTTCACCACTGAATGACCATGATAGGTAACCTTCATTCCACCCAGCTCCTTTATTGGGTAGTACTACCATTTTTATAATTTCAGATTCAATCCTTTATGTGCTAAAGTGATTGAACCCTTAAACAAGTTTGCCGCTTCTACTTTTAACTGCTCTATATCCCCGTAATGCGGCAAATGAGTCAGAATAAGTTGCTCAACTTGTGCGGCATGAGCTAATTTACCTCCATCATAGCTCGTCATATGCCCCGCCTGACTCCCATCCTGATGGCCATAAAAATTACACTCGCATAGCAAAAGATTCGCTCTATGTGAGAACGTGATGAGTTCCTCTTTAAAAGCTGTATCTGCAGTGTATACAACGGAAGAACCACCCGCTTCAAGCCTCATAGCGTAACACGCAACTGGATGGTTTGTTTGGAGAAATGATATGGAAAAGGGTCCAAGCTTTAACACTTCATTCGGATTATAAGCAATCCCCTTTGTAATCTCCTTATAAGTTAACTTAGCAAACTCCTGCTTATTTGATGAATGCCCATAAATCGGCAAACACTCCATTTTCTCACCTAATAAACCTCGGATTAATCGCGCATGCTGCAAGACACCAATATCAGCAATATGATCCGGATGGTAGTGTGAAAGGATGACTCCATTAAGCATTTCAGGGAGTATGAAATTTTGCAGTTTAGATAGGACACCACTCCCACAATCGAGCAAAAGCCTGAAGCCCTCATGCTCAATTAAATAGCCCGAACTCGCCTCATCTACCTTTGGATAACCACCCCAATGCCCTATGATCGTTACCTTCATGATTAAAACACCTCCAAGTTTATTGATCACCTACACTTTATTATCCATTCAAAATGTGTATTTACACAATTCATATACGATTCAATCATTATTTTCACCCATTTAATTTTGTCATAAAACAGACATTGACATAAACCAACCTGTTGTAATACAATGAATTCAACAAAGAAGTTACAAAATATTTAAAAACATTATTGGAGGGTTCATCATGGTAAAAAGTATCGTAGAATTTTTTAAGAATCTACCAGCAAAGAAATGCACAGAATGCGGCAATACAATTGAAGAACAAGCTGATTGCTATGGAAACACGTGTGACCATTGTCTAGGATTACATGATCTCTAAAATGTTTTGTAAAATATTCATTCTCTTATAAAAGATCTATTAATAGTTTCGTACTATTAATTTTAATAAAAAAAGAAACTGTCTATTTATATAGCAGTTTCTTTTTTTGATTAGCTGTGGTTCGTATCACGTTAACGAAGCTAATTTATTTAATACAACGGTTGAAAGCGCATCAATAAATGCAGGCTGACTATTCGGCATTTCTGGACGATCATAGCTTGCTCCCAAATGATCACATACAATCTTACATTCAAAATCATTATCATATAAAACTTCAAGATGATCGGATACAAATCCAACAGGAACATATACGAATGTTTTATACCCTTTTTCCTTAAATAGCGTTCTGGTTAACTCTTGTACATCAGGCCCAATCCATGGTTCCGGCGTGTTGCCAGCACTTTGCCAGCCAATCTCATAATGAGCTATACCAGCATTTTTTGCTATTAAATCCGCTGTTTCATGCAATTGATCCGGATATGGATCTCCGCTTCCAATAATTTTTTCAGGTAAACTATGGGCAGAAAAAATGAAAACAGCCTGATTTCGTGCTTCTTCAGTCATATCAAGAAGAATCTTTCTTACCTGATCTGTCCAATACTGAATAAATTTCGGTTCCTTATACCAACTCTCAATGCAGTTAATCTTAGGCCCTCCTATTTTTTCAGCCTCCGCCTGGGCTCTTCCGTTATAGGATTGAACGCTGAAAGTAGAAAAATGAGGAGCCAACACGATACTGATTGCTTCTTTTATTCCATCCTCATGCATTTGTTTTATGGCATCTTCAATAAACGGCTCAATATGCTTCAAACCAAGATACATATGAAATTCGATTTCATCTTGAATTTCATTTAAATGTTCTTCCAACTTTTTCGCTTGTTCAAGGGTAATTTTTGCAAGTGGTGAAATTCCGCCGATTGCTTCATACCGGTTGCAAAGATCTTCCAACATTTCTAAAGTAGGCTTTCTCCCTCTTCTTATATGTGTATAATAACGTTCGACATCATCTTCTTTATAGGGCGTTCCATAGGCCATCACAAGAAGACCCATTTTCTTTTTCATTATCGAAACACATCCCTTCGTTGTCGTGTCTAGTACTAATTTTTAGATAACTTTTGAGCAGAGTATTCATGAACAAAAGCGGTTAATTTTTTCAATGTCTCTGGATTAACTTCCGGAAATACACCATGTCCTAAATTAAAAATATAACCCGGTTTTTCCATTCCTTGATCCAGAATATTTTTTGTTTTTTCTTCAATCACTTCCCAAGGCGCAAGCAGCAAAGCTGGATCTAAGTTCCCTTGAATGGATTTTGTTACACCTAAGCTTCTTGCTTCACGAATAGGAAGTCTCCAATCAAGTCCTACTACATTAATTGGTAGATCGTTCCACTCAAGAACGAGATGACTTGCACCTACACCAAACATAATAATGGGAACATTTTCTTCCTTTAAGGCAGTAAAGATACGATTCATAATCGGTTTTATATAATAACGATAATCTTCAACATTTAATGCCCCTACCCAAGAATCAAATACTTGAACGGCCTTTGCTCCTGCCTGAATTTGTGCTTTGATATATGTAATACTGACTTCTGCAAGCTTATCCATCAAGGCAAACCAAGCTTTAGGCTCTGCATACATGAACGCTTTCGTTTTTGTGTAATTTTTCGAAGGACCTCCCTCGATCATATAACTTGCGAGCGTAAATGGTGCACCTGAAAAACCGATGAGTGGAACGGTTAACTGTTCCTTTGTAAGAATTTTTATCGTTTCAAGAACATACGGGACATCTTCTTCCGGATGAATTTCTCCCAATTTCTCAACGTCAGCTAATGAAGTAATTGGGTTTGAAATGACAGGACCAATGCCAGATTTGATTTCCACATCAACTCCAATAGCAGGAAGTGGTGTCATAATATCCTTGTAAAGGATCGCCGCATCGACGCCATATTGTTCAACCGGTAATCTTGTAACATATGCGCACAGCTCAGGCTGATGCGTAATTTCAAATAATGAATACTTTTGTTTAATTTCTCTATATTGAGGTTGCGACCGCCCTGCTTGTCTCATATACCAAACTGGAACGAAATCCGTTTGTTCGCCTCTTGCCGCTTTTAAAAAAGTATCTTTGACCTGCTTTTCCATTAAAAATATCCCCCTTTTAGAACAATCTACCATCTAGTGTAATATATTAAGTTTAAAATTAGAAATAATACAAATATGAATTTTATAACAATCCCATGTTACCTTCTTCAACTATTGTTGTATAGTTTACCTTGTTAACTGTTGAAATATTGACGTTTTTACATTTAAAAAGAGGATTACACATAAAATAGTAGATATAATGAAGGTAAAAAATGAGGTGATACAATGAATATTTTCTTTACAAGCGGCACAGATATCTATTTAAAAAAACTCATTGAAGAACATCCAAATGAAGTCTTGCTATTCATGCAAAATGAAGGGACTTCCCTTTTGGTTCATGAAACCGAGGGACATTCTATTTTTAAAGAACCGAGAAAATACGAAGTGATAAAATCTTTAGGTAAATTTGCACATGAAGGAATTGCTGTTTTTAATCATATTCCTGTACGCGATGAAGGAAGACCGTTATTTGAATACCACTCTAAGAACTCTATAGGGGACATTGAAAACGAACCCGGTTTTATTGCGATCCGAGTGCTCCGTCCATTTTCTGGGGATACTTATGTTATTTTCACCCTATGGAAAAATGAAGGAGCTTTTAAAAATTGGAAAACCTTAAATTCCTTTGACCAAGTCCTTTCAAATACAGTTGAGAAGAAACATTCTAAAAAGCAAAAATCAAAAGTTTTCCCACGACCTTCTTTTAGTATGAAATATTCGATCGTCATAGAGGATGAAGAAGAAAATCAAGAATGATATTCCCTAATCCACTTCTAGTGGCTATTTTCCACTTTCGTTTCCTTTCACAAAATATTCCTCTTTTGCAGATGGTTTTGCTATCACACCTTTTTAGGAGCCACATATTCTGTAGAAAGGGATAGGCATTCATCTCCCACTTACTCATTGGGCTACACCCTTCACATTCCTTGAAGTGGGAGTCTTCTGTCGGAAGATGATAAGAGGTACTGCAAGAGTAACCTCCACTAAAAAACCACATCCTATAGTGAATATCGGCGTCAGCGCATTCTGTTCAAAAAAATAGAAGCCATCACAGGATAGCTTCTATTTTTTCGGAAACCTTTCATACAACCAATCGTAAAGTAGGATCCACAATATGGTCCAAGCAGCCCCCATGGTGAACCCACCTAATACATCTGTTGGAAAATGTGCTTGAAGCACAATCCGACTTAAACCGATGAACAAAACAATCACAAAAGCAAAGAATCCAATGGCTCGTTTAACTCTATTTGACTTTACATTTTCCGCTATAAAGTGTGCGGCAAGCATATACAAAACAAAGCCCACCATGGCATGTCCACTTGGAAAACTTAACGATTCAGCCACTTCCACTTGATCGAATAGAGGTCGTTCTCTACCAACAAGCTCTTTCATCCATTTACTCACTTCGTTCCCAAGTGCAACGGCCAAGGCAAGTACAGCCATTCCGATATAATCACGTTTTTTCAGCCACAACCAAAGGAGCACGAGTAAGGCCACAACCCCAATCCCAAGCTTATCTCCTAATTCTGAAATCGCCCTAAAAAGTGGATAACTTGGCTCTTGGAAAACGCTTGTTACAACATCAGCCAAAACACGATCTAAAAAGGATGGCTCTTTACTGATTGCCAAGACTACAAAATACAAGGAAGCTACTATAGCCAATCCTAAAATAATAAACATACCCTTTGCCTTTCTCATTTCCCCAATCCCCTCGGTGCAAAATTTTTAAATAATCAACAAAAAAATTATACTATAGAATATTTGGAAAAAGTTTATAGAAGAAAATGAGCTCCAAAAAACAATTGATACCTTTTACTTTATACTCTGCCTCTCAATACACCTAGAAGTGAATGAATGACAGATAATGTGCTCTATTAAACCTTCACAGTGATCACTTTTGCTTCTTCCATTCAATTTCGGGCTCTATCATTGTGAACACAACAGTGAACCCCTACACTTCATGCGTAGGGGGTATTGTTAGATGTCGAATTCGGTAGCAATTTTTGGCAGTTTCACCCAGTTGATCCAGAAGCTGATAATTGGCAAAAGCACCAACAACGGCTCCAATTACGGGCATCATTTGGAACATTTTCACAAAATCAATATGATCACGATATTCCTGTTGGAACTCTTTCCAATCTAAATCAAGCAAGTCTGCTTTTCTTACTTCCCAATTTTCGATGACCTCTAACGTTTCTTTTCTAACTTCTGTACTTGAAAAGGCTAGTTGAAACACTTGGAGGATAAAAATACGCTCATCCACCTTTTTCGTATCAAAGCCATAAATATTCGCCACTTCAAATAAAAATTTCATTTTAATGGATAATAAAGCAGGAAAATCTGCCAATCCTAATAAAAAACCTCCTGCCCCAGTACCCGCACCTTCAACGACAGCAGTTTTTCGATAAATCGATAATTTCTCTTTGAGTAGTTTGTCTCTTTCTTCAAGGGTTGCATCCTCAGTCAGACTTTTTTTCGTTGTAATCTGTGAACCTGCTAACGTTACTTTGATAAAATTTTTGATGGCTTCCGTTATAATCTCATGCGCTTTATCAGGTATTTTTTCATTTATTTTTATCTGTACTTGTTTAGATATCCGTTGAACCATCTTTGGACGCTTCAATATTCCTCTCTTCCATTCAAGCACTTCCTCATATGCCTTTACTTCATACTCACGCATCTAAACACCACCTTCTGTATTTAATACGCATCAGTAGAACGATGAGTTTCATATGATAATCGTCTTTATCCTTTTATTTTTCTTTTTGTATAAATCGATACGAAATAAAAAGAAAAAACAATACCGACAAGTAAGGTGATGAAGGCAACCGCAAATTCTCCCTTAACGAATAAAACAAGCGCAAAGAGAATACATTGCGAAAGTAAAACCTTACGAAGAACATTTAAGAAAGATATTTCTTTTCTGCTTTCGCTTAAAGGGTACAATTCTAGCATAGAATGATACTGATGGTGTTTCCATAACGGAAGCAGCTGAAAACCTGTTAAATAGATAAACACAACAGCCATAATCACTTGTCCGATTCCAAACGTTAGAAAATAAATGACGCCTGCTCCAATGAGCGTTAAGCGTACAAAAAGTCCCCAATAATCTCCTGAACGCAAAAAGGTTCTCATAAATAAATAGGTAAATGCTTGATCTTGTTGGAAGGGAATTCCAACCAGCATACTATCAAGCCATTTTCTCCGTTTTACCTGATTCTTTAATTTAGGCACATCGGTAAACAAATTAGCCAAACGATAGAAGGACGTCATTCTTCTTTCATCTTGGTCAATCAGGTATTCCCACTTTAATCCTTTTTCCTTTGTTTGTTTTTATAATACACGGACAAGCCGAAGAGAATCACTGCAGCAGCGATTATTAAATAAAACGCCGCATTAGAAAATAATAAATAGAGAAAGACAAGATTAACCATGAAACGAATAAGCGTATCCATACTCAAAACATTTTTTTCTCCATAATATTGCACATACCAGCGAATGAATAAATTGAAAACCTTCACAATTAAGATCGCCATTAAAAAGGGGAAAAAGCTTTTAAAATTCCCTTGGTTCACTGCCGCATACATCGGCATGAATAAAGCCAAACCAATCAGCAGTATATAAACCTGCAAGGAAAAGCTAATCAAAAAAGATTTTCGAAAATAACCACCCAGCTTTGTTTCTAACGGAAGGAGAAAAATACGGTCTGCTTCGGACATAAACGTATAAATGGGACTATAGGTTACTAAAAATGCCATACAAACGGACATAATAGCCGCAGAAGGAAAGGTTTCCGGTAATGTTTTTAACCAATCCTGATAATAGTAAGCACCCGTTCCAATGAGAAACACGAATACAATAACAAGATGTCCATTAAATATGTAGCGGAGATAACGGGAAAGTTCTTTGCTTGTCCGGCCGAATCGTTCCTTCCACAATAATTTTTCATTAAACATTGTTTTCTTCCTTTGTCAGTTGAATATAGAGATCATCGAGAGTCGCTTCCGGCATAGCAAACTCCTTGCGCAATTGTTCGAGTGTTCCGTGTGCCCGCACTTTTCCTTCATGCAAAATAATAAAACGATCGCAATAGCGTTCGGCTGTAGCTAAAATATGGGTAGACATTAAAATTCCGGCGCCATTATCTTTCATTTTCTTCATTAAATCCAATAATGATTGAATCCCAAGTGGGTCAAGTCCAACAAAGGGCTCGTCCACAATATAAAGAGATGGTTGTACAAGAAATGCGCACATAATCATGACCTTTTGCTTCATTCCTTTTGAAAAATGAGCAGGAAACCACTTCAACCTTTTTTCCATCCTGAACTCATTTAGAAGAACGTTAATTCGCTCTTTATATACCCTTTCTTCAATCCCATACGCCATGGCGGTTAACTGTAGATGTTCTTCAAGTGTGAGCTCTTCATAGAGAACCGGAGTTTCCGGTACAAAGGTAAATTGTCTTCTATAGCTTTCACGATCCTGTTCAAACGTGGAACCATGGATCCTAATCTCCCCACTATGCGGCTCCATTAAGCCAATAATATGTTTAATTGTCGTACTTTTCCCTGCTCCATTTAGGCCAATTAAGCCAACGAGTTCACCTTCACCCACTTCAAAGGAAACATCCTTTAAAACAGGATTTCGAGTGTAACCGCCTGTTATGTTTTTAATTTGTAACAAAGACATTGCATAACGTCCTTCCTCTAATGAATGATCTTTTATTATTGTAAGAAATAGGTTCCCTGCTTGTCCAGTTTAGACAAATTCAGATTAAAGCAGCATAAACATAAGATTAACAAAGAATTAAAAAAACATTAACAAACATGTATATAGATTTCGAAAAGTGGACATTCTAATTTATGTAGGGGAAAGACAAAAGATGATTTAAATCATCAAAGTTGAAATGAGGTGTCTGTCAAAGACAAGTTCATTCAATAACCCATATGCTTAGATCGTTCCTATAAAGGGGATGTTTGCATTGCACAAGTTGCCTGAAAGCCAAGATAATATTTACACCAATTCTTTCAAATCACTTTGAAAATGAGGTGTTTGTCAAAGACCACTCTACCGATGATTATACGTTGTAAAACTTATAAGAAATAGGGGATGGTTAGCTTGAATCATGGTCAGAATTTCCAAAAGTAAACACAAACATTTATTAAAAACAAATGAGGTGTTTATCGCAGGAATCTAACAGGAACTAACTTAAATAAACACAAACATTTATTAAACCAAATGAGGTGTTTATCGCAGAAACGAACCTGTAATAGAACGAAGTATATGAAATGAAACTCCCCTGCATCAGGGTGGGATTCCTAGCGAATCCTGCCCTTTTTTAATACATAACAATTAGGACCAACCATTTCTTTAGAAAAAAAACAGCTTATGATACAATGTCTTTGAATTGAAATAAGCTAAAAGGGTTGATTATGATGAGTAACTGTATATTCTGTAAAATCATTAATGGTGAGATCCCATCAGCAAAAGTTTTTGAAAATGAACACGTCTTTGCCTTCCTTGATCTAAGCCAAGTAACAAAAGGTCATACCTTAATTATTCCTAAAGTACATAAAGAAAACCTATTTGAACTAACTCCAGAAATCGCAAAAAATATGTTTGAAGTTGTCCCTTCCATTGCAAAGGCTTTAAAAGAAACCTTTAATCCGCTTGGATTAAACCTTTTGAATAATAATGGTGAACAAGCAGGACAATCGGTCTTTCATTTCCATATGCATCTGATCCCTCGTTACGGAAAAGGAGATGGCTTTGGAGCTGTTTGGAAGGATAATCAAAGCGAATACAGTTCAGAAGACCTACAAAAAATAGCATCTGATATAAACAAAAACCTTTAAATTCTCCTTCTAGGAGAATTTTTTGATTTCAAAAGTTCATTCGTATGCTATAATATAATAAACTTTTCGCTATAGGCAATAGTGCACTATAGGAGGAGTTAAAAAATAGCTTTAGACGAGCAGAGGAGAGATTAGTTATGAATACGAAGAAACTTGTTACCATTGCCCTTTTGGTTGGTATGGGTACTGTTTTACATGCTGTTGTACCTGGATTTGCACTTGGAATGAAGCCAGACATGATGTTAACGATGATGTTTTTAGGTATTATTTTATTTCCAGATCGGAAGAGCGTTTTATTACTAGGTCTCACAACTGGAATTATTTCAGGAATAACCAGTTCTTTTCCTGGAGGATTATTCCCTAATATTATTGACAAATTTGTAACAGCCTTTATCTTTTTAGCTTTATTTCTTGTCTTTTCAAAATTCCAAAAGTCAATCGTTTCAGTTGCTATATTAACTGCACTTGGCACATTGATTTCAGGTACTGTATTTTTAGGATCTGCCTATTTCCTTGTTGGATTACCAGGGCAATTCGTTGGTATGTTTGCAGCGGCCGTTTTACCAGCAGCAGTAGTGAATACGATTGTCATGATCGTGTTATACCCAGTGGCAATGACCATTCTGAAGAAAACAAAATTCTCAAGTAAACAAGCAATTAGTCAATAACTAAAGCTTTTACATCTTGTAATAAAACATCATAAAGACTCGTCATTTGGCGGGTCTTTTGTTTACACTCTTAGAAAAGTATAAAATTGCAGCGCTGGAGCGGTTCGTCGTAGTAGCAATTTTTAGGAAAACAGTATAAGTGCAACTACGTCTCTGTCTTCGCCTTGCAGGCTCGCCAATCGGCGAGTTTTCTTTATCTATATGTCGCCCTATTAACGAAACAAACGGATGATGGACCCAATCAGAAAGAATCCAATGCCCAGAATGGCCATATTTCTTCCATTTTTTATTAATACGTACTTCGGCGGATACATTCCCCTTCTCTTCACTGCCATAATAATACGTAGACAAGATAGAAAAGAAGCTATACTCAAGATAAAAAATAAGACCGACATTCTTTGCACTCCTTTATAAAATACAAAATAATTTAAAAATTTAAAAAAATTCCGTTTTTAAGAAGGATTTTTTTCTTTTTCAGCGAAAACAGAGTATTATAAAAATAGAATATTAAAAAACAAAAAAATACTATCTTTTATAAGAATATGCTCAAGGCTTTACATAATATCTAAAAATTTAGTAAATTTTTACTTTATTAATTTTTATTTTATTGGCATAATGAGTATGCAGAGATATTAAAAAGGGGATTAAGAGGATGGAAGAAAAAGAGTATTCAATTAAGGAAGCCTTATTATTTAGTCAAAGAATCTGTCAACTGAGCAAAGCATTATGGAAGTCAATTGAAAAGGATTGGCAACAATGGATCAAACCATTTGATCTAAACATTAATGAGCACCATATTTTATGGATCGCTTACCAATTAAATGGAGCTTCTATTTCAGATGTGGCCAAATTTGGCGTCATGCATGTATCAACCGCTTTTAACTTTTCAAAGAAATTAGAGGAACGCGGCTTTTTACAATTCTCCAAAAAAGAGAATGATAAGAGGAATACGTATATTAAGCTGACAGAAAAAGGGGAAACTATTTTTCTAAAAATCATGGAATCTTATGATCCGAATCAAAACGCAGTTTATTCAGCCGCGATGCCCTTAAAAGATTTATATGGTAAATTTCCTGAAATTATGGAAATGATGGCGATCGTTCGTAATATTTATGGGGATGACTTCATGGAGATATTCGAAAAATCATTTAACAATATTGAAGATGGTTTCGATGATGTTGAGGGAAAACTTAGAAGAAAGATTCCTATGAAAACAGAACTTATTTAACAGATCATAGATAATTTTAGTATTATAAATACTTTTTTAACTCTGTCATTAGTGGGAAGTATAACCCCTGTGTGATACAAGCTTCTATGGTTTCCTTAGCTTGTAGTGCCGGATGTAACTTCTTTGTGAATTTATTTAAAAGCGGATGAAAATAAACAAACCCTTCCGCTTTCTGTTCTTCCCAATCTTTGTTCAATTCCTCACAAAGTGAATGGAATTCCTTTACGTCCTCTTCCCCAAGCGATTTTTCAATAATTAACTTATAAAATGCTTGTGGTGAATGTTGATTCATTTTTATCAATAGAGTCTGATGATACTCTAAACGTTTAATCCTTTTTAAAAGATCTTCCATATCCATTACCGTTCCCCGCTTTTCGTTCTTTATTCACTTACCACTTATCTTACTAGCTTTCATATCGTTTAACTAGTTATTTAATGAATTTAATCCTATCTTTTTTATTAAATATTTGCTAATGTAAATATCATACGATTTCACTTAGAGGATTATTCGCCATTTCAGAAATACAATCAGCCTCTCAAAAGGAGGAAATCATTAATGATCTCCCTTTATATCCTATTTGCGATATTTATATTATTCTATATTAATAAGATGACAAATAATCTTTGTCTGACAAAAGAAATTCCAGAGGAAAAACAGCCTAAGGTCTTTCATACGATTAATATTCTCGTAACCATCTTATTAATTTCTTCCTACGTGGAAATCCTATTTGCTTCGTAATCAATTTGAACGAACATCTATTATAAGGATGAAAAAAGCGTTGAGAACCCTCTCAACGCTTTTTTTCATACCTTTTCAAATGGTTACTAACTTATAGCCAAGATGCTCCGATGATGATGAGCAGAATGAATAGAACAACCAGTAACGCAAAGCCACCACCAAAATTTCCTCTTGAACCTGACATATAATACCCTCCTTTCATATAAAGGAACTATAGAAGGGTGCTAAACAAGCCACCATTTCCGATAAGGACTTATAGCCAAGATGCACCAACGATGATTAATAAGATAAACAAAACAACGATTAATGCAAAACCTCCGCCGTGTGTGTTGCCCATAGTAACACCTCCTTTACAATGGATAGACCATATACAGGTTAGCTGAAAAGAAGTTCTTAGGTTTATCAGCCACATACAAATTTTTAGGTAAAAGACGGCTTTATGAAGGATTCTTAGTAGCAATAGATCACCAATTAGAGAGTGAACAATGCGATATTATCTATACCCTTCCTCCTTTTGCTTTCGTTTTATCATATGTCCGATTTCCTCTTATGGGATGGTCAAACACCCAATTTCCCAAAAAATATAGTAATAGCCTATTCTTATAATTTGTTCTGGCTCTGATTTATGATATAGTTAGGAATGTTAATGAAACGATTTAAACTAATATTAGGAGTGTTAATACGTGAAAAAATGGATACTTTCCCTTACATTAGCGACTGGCGTACTAGCTTTAACGGCATGTAACGGTGCTAGTGGCGATGTAGTAGTCAAATCAGAAGCTGGAGACATTAAGAAAGAGGATCTTTACAATGCTATGAAAGACAAAGCTGGACAATCCGTCCTTCAAGAACTGATCTATTCAAAAGTTCTATCTGCTAAATACGAAGTAACAGACAAAGAAGTAGATGCGAAAGTGAAAGAAATGAAAGATCAGCTTGGTGAAAACTTTGAAATGGCCCTTCTTCAATCTGGCTTCAAAGACGAAGCAGCTCTTAAAGAAACGTTAAAGACCAACCTTCTTATTGAAAAAGCTGTTGTGAAAGATATTAGTGATAAAGATGTGAAAAAATATTACGAAGAAAATTACAAGCCTGAAATTAAAGCTCGTCATATTTTAGTCGCGGATGAAGCGAAGGCTAAAGAAATAAAAGCAAAACTCGATGCTGGTGAAGACTTTGCAAAGCTAGCAAAGGAAAATTCAACAGATACACAATCTGCCCAACAAGGTGGAGACCTTGGTTGGTTTGGTGCTGGAAAAATGGTTCCTCCATTTGAAGAAGCCGCATATGCACTAAAAGTAAATGAGATTAGTCAACCCGTTCAATCTGATTTTGGTTACCACATTATTCAAGTAACCGAAAAGAAAGAAGCAAAACCATTTGAAGAAGTAAAAGACGAAATGAAAGAACAATATAAGCTTTCAATACTGAATGATTCAGCCAAGGTTCAAAAAATCATTGATTCTGAATTAAAAGATGCCAAAGTTGAAATTAAAGACAAAGATTTAAAAGATGTTTTAGGTACTAATGATACCAAGAGTGATTCGAAAAGCGATAAGAAATAATCTCTATCTCTAAAATCTTAATCCTTTCATAAAAAAGGCTGCCCCAAAGGTAAATGAACCTTTAAATGGGACAGCCCTTTTTCTTTTTGACCAAACATGATTTCTCTACACACCCAATGATTTTTCAGACTCCCTTTTACCTTCGCGTTCCTGTTCTAATCGTTTCATGTAGATATCTCCCTCACGCTCGATGATTTCCTCTTCAATGAGTTTTTCTTCTTTCCCTGTCCGTACGACCATATATGCACTTGAAATAATCCCCATAACAACGAAATAGACCCAAAATGGAATATCCATCACATTCACCTCTTTACGAATAATGGTTGTCCATACATTTTATGTTGAGTCGTAAAGATTATGTCTAATGAACCATCAAAATGTTCGGTGATCACTTCATTATTGTTGAAACTTCGGCTTATAAAAAGCCCGATTATCTAGAGCAAATACACGTTCTGTGTATTCACCTGGTTTTACTCTTTCTAAAGCCCGATCAAGCATATTCATTTTTGCATCAAGATTATCGATATAGTGAAGAATCTCAGCCTCTTTAATAAGAGGAGGTTTTGGACTTCCCCACTCTGCTTTGCCATGATGACTTAATACTAGGTGTTGTAAAATAAGCACTTCTTCGCCAGTAATGCTAAGCTCCCCTGCCGCCTGAGCAATGTCGTTCACCATAATCGTAATATGGCCTAGTAAATTTCCTTCAATGGTATAAGTCGTTGAAATGGGACCAGATAATTCCTTTACCTTCCCTAAATCATGGAGGATCACTCCTGCATAGAGAAGATCCTTGTCTAGACTGGGATATAAACCGGCAATGGCTTTGGCTAGATCGAGCATACTGACAACATGATAAGCCAGTCCTGAAACAAATTCATGATGATTTTTCATGGCCGCTGGATACTCCAAAAATTCCTTCAAATTCTTTTTCAATAGATGTCTCGTGATTCGTTGTATATTCGAATTCTTCATTTCGAAAATATACTGTGTAAGTTTACTAGACATTTCCTCTGTGCCCAGAGGTGCTGTTTCAAGAAAGTCCTCTAGTCTTACGAGATCATTAGAGGTGGTTGGACGTATTTGTTTAATCCGCAGTTGATTTCTTCCTCGATAACTTTGAATGTCTCCTGAGACTTTAACGATTTGCTGTGCTCGATAACTTTGCACATCCTCTTCAGATGCATCCCAAAGTTTGGCTTCGATCTCCCCGCTTTTATCTTGAAAAACAATGGTTAAAAAAGGTTTCCCATTACTTGCCACCCCTCTAACTGAACTTTTTATGAGTAAAAAAAGTTCAACAGTCTCGCCCACATTATAAAGAAGAATTCCTTTTGTCATGCTTTTCTTGCCCCCTTCAACTATAATTATTTATTTTTTTCTCATTTAGATGAACTACTTTTGCCCATTGAAAATATTGTAATAAATGCTCATGACAAGTAAAGAATAGCACTTGATGTTCCTCTAGCCTTTTCAATAGTTCCACTACTTTACTAGTTCGCTTAGCATCAAAATTAACAAAACTATCGTCAATGATAATCGGAAACTTATATTTTTCATACAGAGTAACCGCAAGTGCTATACGCAATGATACATATACTTGTTCAGTTGTTGCTTGGCTCAATTCGTTGGCCTCATAAAGTACATGGTCTTTACTTTCAATTAGAAAACCGCTTCCCTCTTGTTTGGTCAGTATACGGCAGTAATTTCCTCCTGTTAAAAACGACAAATATTCCTCTGCCTTATGGAGCATTTTAGGTAAACGCACTACTTTAAAATTATTTATAGTTGTTTGAAGAATCTCTTTCGCGATGGCAAAGCGTGCCCATTCACGAGCATCATCCTCAAATTCAGACTTTAACTGTTTGAATCGATGTAGAAGTTCTGCATACGTCCCGCCCTCTTCTATCCTGTGTATATTGTACTTTAAGGACGCGAAATCCTCATGTAATTGGGATAATTCACTTTGCCGTTTATCCTTCATATCCATGATTTTTTGGATCGATAATTCAATGGATTTATTGTTGGAAAATTCCTCAGCTTCCTCTTTCGTGAACGAAGACAACTTTATCTGAATCGAAAGGCTGTTCCATTGATTCATTAGCTCTCCTTTTAATGCAGATGCCTTTCCCAGTTCTCGAAAATGATCTTCATTTTGAGCAGCTGCCGTGGAAAATAAAAGGGCCATTTCATCCATAACCCGGTTCAATTCGAATTGATCTTCTTTTCGTTCATCTTGAAGCTTACCTAATTGATCATTTTTTTCATTGTATTGGATTTGCTTTTCTAGCTCCACCTTTAATTTCTTTTTTAATGTGAGAGCCACTTCATGCGGAGACAATTGATCATCGTTTAAAAACTGCAGTGACAATTCCTGAAGAGGTAGCATTATTTTCTGTATGGCCTCTTGATTCAAACTCATCTGTTCAATCGTATAAACCTTCTCTTGGAGCAGCTTTTTTAGAGTATCGATCATTTGAAAAGCATCAAATAAATACTTAGATGCTATTTCTTCAGGTATCATTAATTGTTCACCAACATCCAGTAATTCCTTTTGAAGGTTGGCTCTCTCTTGTTCCCATAACTCATACCGATCAATGATATAATGATATTGCTCTTGCTGTCTTTCGAGATTTACCTTTACGTGTACAGATTGCTCCCGGAGGAGTGAATCCTGTTCAAGTTTTTGTTTTAGAAGCTCAATATGCTCTGACGGCTGCTGCCATTGCCTGTCGAGCTCCATCTTCTGCTCTTGCAAATCCTTCATTTCAGTTCGGAACACTTCCTCACTGACCGTCGATTTACTTTTTATATAGAAAAAGACAGAAAGAAGCAAACAGATTCCACCTACCAGGACCAGTAAAAGCTCCTGAGAAGCTATTCCCCATCCACAAAGAATCATAAACAACATAGCCATAAAGAAAAACTGCCATTTTTCCTTCTTCCCTTTATCGACAGTCTGCTGATGCGAAGCTGTTAATCGTGCTAATCGATCACGAACCTGTTGGCGCTTTTCAGCGAGATTTCCACTTGATTCCATGCTGATCAATCGGTCTATTAATTCTTTCCGTTCCTTTTCCGGCATTAACTGATCTCTGAGCAGAACTTCCTTCGATTCCAATTCCTCCAACCGTTTCTTCTCTACTTGAAATTGTTCATCAAGTTCACGTTGCTTTTCAGTTAAACGCTGCTGATTAGCCTTTAAACGGTCTACTTTTTCCTTCATAAAAACACTTGTATTTGCGCTTAATAGATCACTTGTCGAAAGGGGAAGATGAATATTATTTTGGAGCCTTTGAATTTCTTCCTCTATATTCTTCAATTTCACCTGCAATTGATTATGATCCTGCTTCCATTTTTCCAATAATGATAAGCTCTCGACAATCCTATTGATTTCATTTTCTTTCTCAAGCAGAGCAAAATCCGGCTGAATGGCCTTCATATCCGTTTTTAACGTATCCATTCGCTGTTTGAGAATATGTATTTTCCTTTCAAGCTGTATTTGCACGATTTTGAGTCTTTCCAGCTGTTCAAGACCATTTTCCGGAAAATCAAGATGATCATATGGAAGTAATTCTTTTTGAAGGACCTTTTCTTGTTGAAACAAGGGAGCGACTTTTCTCCATTCTTCCAAACGAGTTTGCTGTTCACTTAGTGAAATGATTTCAGATTTCACATCCTCAATCTGTTTTTCAACAGACTCTCTTTTACTTAATAAACTGGTATACTTCTCATTGCTTTCCTCTGCTGTTTGCAGCTCAGTCCGCAAACTTCGAAGTTCCTTCAATTTTGTATTCAAGAGCGGATTTCTTCCGTTTGGTTTAAAGCGAGATTCTAACTCTTTTACAAGCTCATTTTCTGCTTTTAATAGACGGTCTGAACCAATACTTCCTGCTGAGAATAAAAAACGACCAAGATCTTCTCCCTTTATTTGATGAACATTTTGTAATCCCTGAAGGTTAAAGGAGAATATGGATTGAAATAAATTCTTATCCACTGAAGAAAGCAATTCCTTGAGAAGCTCTTCCCCACCTATCATTCCATTTTCTATGTGAACAGAAACGTCCCCGATTGCTTTTCCCTTTACCCGCTCGATAACGGTCTTTCCTTTACCAGGAAAAAAAACCGTAAGTTGTCCGCCATACTTGGCTCCTTTTTTGGGTTCATAGCGCAGTTCAGTTTGCTGTTTAGTAGGAAACCCAAATAATACACTGTGGATAAAGGACATGATTGTGGACTTACCTGCCTCATTTTCTCCGTAGAATACTTGTTGTTTATGCAAATTAGAGAATTTAACATTTTCAAACTTTCCATAACCGTATATGTAAATCTCCATTATTTCCATATCATTTTCCCCTTAATGCTGATGTAATAGGTGAAGAAGTGTTTGTAATGCTTCCTGCTTCATTACCGCTCTTTCTTTTTCAGATAGTTCCGGTAGAAACCTTCTTGCCACATGATGCTCATAAAGCGGACGGATACTCTCTGTTACCACTTCTAAATGATCGGATGCTTGAAAAAGCTCATAATAAAAATCAGATTCTTTTTCCAGCTCACTTCGATTCCAATCATAGGCTCTTTCTATTTCGATTTTTATCGGCCACACAAATGACCGTTCTTCTCGTTCTTCATCCTGCAGAGTTTGTAATAGATCCCCATTCAACACACTGCTTAACTCCTTGTCTGGGAGAAGTACATGGTGAAGAGTAAGGGATAATAAGATTCCTTTACCTTGGTGACGTTGTTCTTCCATTCCTTTTTGACAGAGCAAATACAACTCGTGAAAACTACTTGCCCCCTGTCCATCAAGTTCAAGTGTTTTCCAGCGAATATCAGACGTCTCGATAAAATCAAGCTTTGTCTCATTCGGAGTCAACTTAACCAGATAGCATCCCTTTTTTCCTGTTTCTTTTTTATTTCGCCCCTGTATATTCCCAGGATAAACAATAGTAGGATTCTCGTGAAGAATAGAGCGTTTATGAATATGCCCAAGCGCCCAATAATCAAACTTTTTATCAATAAGCTCTTTTACATGAAAGGGAGCATAAGGACTATGACCACTTGTTCCTTCTCCATGTCCATGCAATATTCCAATATGAAAATCAGCCCCCTCCTGCTTGACATATTCATCTAGGCGTCTTTCCATAATATGTCGCGATTCATAACTAAATCCATACAAATGGGTTACAGCTTCTTTCGTTACATATTTTTTGAACTCTACCTTTTCACCAAAAATGTGAACATTCCTTGGCATATCCAAATGAATCCATTCCCCATTTAAATGATCATGGTTTCCATGTATGACAAAAACAGGAATATGAACCTGGTTCAGTCTTTCCATTTCCTTTCGCAACCTCATTTGGGCACGTACACTGCGATCCTGTTCATCAAATAAATCACCGGCAAGAATAACAAAATCAACTTGATGATGTATGGCCTCATCAACAAGTTTTTTTAACGCAACGAACGTACTTTCCTTTAGTCTTTCAAAAATTTCTGTTGGCAAATGCGAAAGCCCGATCATGGGGCTGTCTAAATGCAAATCTGCTGCATGAATAAACGTTATTTGTTTCATTGACTATACTCACTCCAGCTTCCTTTTTAGTTCTGAAGAAATCATCTTATGTCCATTCTACCATCCGCCAAAATCGAATGCACGTTCTTATAAGGAAAACTTCTATCAGTGGGGGATTACAATTTGTTAAACCTGGATATGAAATATTGAAAAAGAGACCCCTTTTCACTCCGAACTGCTCGTTCATTAGCAGGGGTCATGAAAAAAGATCTCTTATATTTCAAATCCAAGTAAATATCTATACGCTATTCTTCCTTAATCCTTTTTGATTAACTGTAGAGCTCTTTTAATATCTTTAAATGAATTGGATTTCCCATACATAAGGACCCCACCTGAATATACTTTGGCACCAAATATAGCCAGAATCGCGATGGTGATAACCAAAATAATAATTCCAAGAAGCGGCTCCCAAACTGGCAAGGTTAGCATCCCAACGCGCATAAACATAAGCATGGGCGTAAAAAACGGGATATATGATGTGACTGTAATAAATGTTGTATCTGGTTGATTTAATCCAAACATGGCAATCATAAACCCAGCAACAACGAGCATGGTCATTGGTGTAATCATTTGCTGAACATCCTCAATTCTGCTGACAAGCGATCCGAGAAAGGCCGCAAGAGTGGCATAGAGAAAGTAACCGAGAATAAAGAATATAACGGCATACACAATGGTCGAAGCCGGGATATTTTGAAAGCCAAGAAACTCAAAGAATCCCCCTTGCATGGTTTGAAGATTCTTCTTCATAAAATAAGACCCAGTTAACAATAAAATGGCCATCTGTGTCAAACTTAGCAAACCAATACCGAGAATTTTCCCATACATCTGCTTAATGGGTGACACACTAGAAATCAATATTTCCATTACACGCGAAGACTTCTCTGTCGCAACCTCCATGGCAATCATGTTCGCATACATAATGACAGCAAAATAAATGACAAACAGGATGACATATACAAGACCACGTGCTTCGCTTAATTCTTCCTGTGTTTTTGCATTATCCTTTAAAGCAATTCGTTCAAAAGAAACAGGTTCCGATAGCTTTCCAAGTTGTTCCGGTGTTAGCTGTAGTTGAGAGGCTGCAAGTTGTGACTTTACTTGTTGAAGAGACGCTTGTAAATCACTTGGAATCGCAAAATCGGCAACACTCAATGATTTATAGGTCGCGATTGGAAGCATGGCTTTATCATAGTCAAGAATCAACAAACCTTGAAAGTGTCCACTTTCAACCTGATCATCTGCTTCCGTTTCGGATCCCTTAAATTCTTCAATGATGAGTTCTTCATTGACTGTTTTGAGTTGTGCTTCAAATAGCGGGAATAATTCACCTGTTTCATCGATTACAGCAACTTTTTCTTCACCATTCCCCTTGCTAAAATAATCGATTATGTTTGTCATATTCGTTAATCCAATTAATATAAGAGCCGTAACGACCGTTGTAATAATAAATGACTTTGTTTTTAGCTTACTTACATATGTGTGAAAAAGAATAACCCAAAACCTACTCATAGGAAGCACCCACCTTTTCAATAAAGATGTCATTTAAAGAAGGTTCTTCTAAGACAAATTTTGAAATAAATCCCTTATCAACAATACTCTTTAGAATATGTGTAGAAACCTCTTCATCTTTAATTTGTAAAGAAATGCCCTCAGTGGTCGTTTTAGCATTCGTAACACCTGGATAATGCTTCAATTCCTTCAGATCAAAATCAGCATGTATCACTAAGTTCTTTTTCCCATACGATCGTTTGATATCCTTCAGTATCCCTTGAACAACTGGTTTTCCCTTATGGAGGATGCATAGGTGTTCACACATTTCTTCTACATGTTCCATTCGATGGCTTGAAAAGACAATGGTTGTCCCATTATTCTTTAAATCAATGACTGCTTCTTTCAATTGCTCCACATTCACTGGATCTAAACCACTGAATGGTTCATCAAGTATCAGCAATTTAGGTTTATGTATAATAGCAGCAATAAACTGGATTTTCTGCTGATTCCCTTTCGAGAGCTCTTCTACTTTTTTATCTGCATATTCTGGTACTTTAAATCGTGAAAGCCAATAATCCAACTCTTTTAATGTTTCTTTTTTTGGCATCCCTCTAAGTCTTGCTAAATATACCATTTGATCCCGAACTTTAAGCTTTGGATACAAACCCCTTTCCTCGGGAAGATAGCCAATCAACGGACTTGTTGAATAGTCAATCTTCTTTCCATTCCATGTAATCGCCCCACTGCTTGGGCTCAATAAACCTAAAATCATTCGAAATGCAGTTGTTTTCCCTGCACCATTCGCACCGAGGAAACCAAACATTTCCTGATCCGGGATTGATAGCGTTAATTGATCCACTGCAGTAAAGTCTCCAAATCGTTTTGTGACTTCCTTAAGCTCTAACATCATTTTTCATCCCCCTTTATCATTATCTACGAATTACTTTAGAGTAAGGTTCACTTTTCTGACTATTTTTTTAAAAGAGCTATTATGATTAGATCCAAATACAGTAAAAAAAGCCTGCTAACAGGCAGACTTTTAACATATAATTGAGAAATCATTTTAGTTCAATTTCCAAAACGAACATCATAACTTATTTGATGATATTCATCTTTCTTAAAAACTCTATTGGTTGTTGTTTTCGGAAGTGTTCTTTGATCATATAGGCAACCCCGTTCTGATCTTGTGAACGAGTAATCCAATTCGCTGCCCTTTTCACTTCAACAGGAGCATTTCCCATAGCCACTCCAAGACCAGCGGCTTCAATCATCTCTATGTCATCAAGGTCATTCCCGATACAAACGATCTGACTTCTTGGAATACCAATTCTTTCAGCTAAATAGAGGAGGCCATTAAATTTTGAAACACCTGTTGAAACGATATTTAACCGCAATTCATCCAATCGTATGCATTCAACCTCAGAGAACACATTTTCAATTGCCTCCTTTACATCCTTAAGGTCTTCTTTGTATTCAAAATACACCTCAATACTTGAAGGGCTGGTAGGTTCATCGACAATTGTTTCTCCGATTGAGTCAACAAATTGCTGTGAATACGATACTGGGTCACCTGAAGTAAATACAGTCTTTGCAAGCAAATTATGACTAAGTTTATATTTATTAGCAAGTGAATAGTGTTCATGAACAAGCCTGATTTGACATGGAAACCCTTCAAGTAAACGAACCAAGTCATACGTAGTATTATCTTCAATTCGAGAAGCTTGAATGGGTTTTCCTATTTCTTTTGCGATATAAGCTCCACTATGAGTGATTAAAATGGAATTAACCTTTAAAGCTTTTGCGACCTTTTTCGCAGAGAGAAAACTGCGAGATGTTACAAGGGTTACATAAATGCCTTTTTGTTGTACATAATTGATGGCTTCTTTCGTTAATTTATTCATTCTTCCATTTGTTTGAAGAAGTGTTCCGTCAATATTGACGGCAAGCATACGGTAGATCATCGTTGCTCCCCCTATTCTTGGTGAAAAAATCCTTTACTAATGATTATGATCGGAAATAGGGGAATAGAACAAAGCCCAGAGCGCATGAAAAAAGAAGACTCCCTTAGGTGCCTTCTTCATGAATCATACTTGTCTTATTGATTTAACGAACCGTATACTTCGTCCAATGGCTTAAGAATGATTTGATTTAATTCTGTTATAATCATACTCATTCTTTGTTCTGCTTCCATTAGTTTAGAAATTTTCTCATTCTTTTGTACATCAGCAACCAAAATTTGTACTTGTGCAATTTCCTCTTGCGGAATTTCTTGTCCCATCATTTGTTTTTGTTGAAGATCCATTTGTATATGACGAAACTTTTCAAACATTTGTTTTGCAGATTCATCACCATTCACTTCAGCAAATTGCTTCTTTAACATTTTATATTCATCACTATTTCTAATTGCTTTTTCCAGTTCATAGGCACAATCATGTAAATTAACAGCCATCCAATCACTCCTTCTTCAAATTCAAAATTCACTTCATCATACCAAAATATAGATCTAATTACCATTTTGTACCGTTCTTGAGTTTGTTGATATTCACCATTTAATAATCAAGATCCTTGTATGACAATAGATTTATTTTGGTAACCTATTCATATGTTTATAAAAGGAGGGAAATTCAAATGAGCAAGAAAACAACTGAAAAAGGGGTAGATTACGAAGGTCGTGATGAGCTATACCTCGACATCGATCGCATGATTAATGAAGGAATGTCAGGTGGATCCGTCCATTATCGTGAAAACGTAACCAATATTGAAGAAGCACGTGATTTAGAAGCAGAAGTACCCCCACACGAAATTCAATAAATAACTAGAAAAGTGTCCTCCAAGAATATACAAACAATTTTCATCTTTGCGGATAAAAGTACAAAAAATATTTATTTAAAGACCAAATCAACATGATTTGGTCTTTAAAATTCATTGTGTCCGAATAGACCCCACATTCAGACAACTCGTTATTCCTGAATGAAATAAGTTTCTTCATAACTACATTGATCACATTTCAAAAAATGTGGACATTGCTCCTTCTTAAAATCTTCTTGATAACCGTCTTCCAGTTTCATTTGATCAATAGGCATATAGGCACTATAATCATCAAAATAATCCATTAATCTACCCGTATCATTTATCGTTGCACCACATTTTGGACAATTCAGCTCTAATTTCTTAAAACCATTACAAACAGGACATATTCCCATCATTCGCATCCTCCAGAAACTTTAGAATGAGCATTAAAAAAAGGTAAAAATTACCTAGTCAAATAGACGAATAGCATGAAGTTTTTTAACCATAATAGAGAGTACAAAGCAATAAACCGCAACAAAAAAACTCACTACACTATCTTTACCGAATAAATGGTTATTATGTAACAAGAATTACTTATTTTCCCATTAATGATTGGACTGTGCTGGTTGCTTGATGGAAACATCAATTTGGTTCAATTCCAAAATAGTCCACCAAAAAAAATGAATGAAGGAGAGTGCGCATCAATGCCAAACAACAATTCTTCAAACCAATTATTAGTTCCAGGAGTATCACAAGCTTTAGATCAAATGAAATATGAGATCGCTAATGAGTTTGGTGTAAACTTAGGAGCAGAAACGACTTCTCGTGCTAACGGATCTGTTGGAGGAGAAATTACAAAACGCCTTGTTCAAATGGCGGAACAACAACTTGGTGGTTCTTTCTAAGTAATGCAGTATTTTTTAATAAAAACAACTTCATAGTAAATGGATAAAGCCCCCTTTTTCAAAAAAGGGGGCTTCTTATAGGAAATGAGATTATTTTACAGTTGACTTGATCTCTGGCAGGCAGTTACTATCACAAGAAGATTTTAGATTACATGCAGCACATTTGCCTTCCTTTGATTTATTGATATGACGAAACAGCGCCCAACCTGCATATCCAAAAATAGCTGTACCCAGCACAATGTTGATGATCATTTTTTGCCACCCTCTTTTCGTTATGCTAAACCTAATAATTTACCACCCTGATAAATAATAAACGACAAAATATAGGCTAATACTAAGGCATATCCTATCGCTAAAGCTGTCCACTTTTTTGAATTCGTTTCTTTATAAATCGTTGCCGTTGTGGCTAAACAAGGAATATAAATTAAAATAAAGACCATAAAGCTAACCGCTGCTAGTGAAGTAAATTGTGTGGCCAGTAATCCTTGTAGCGATGCTTGATCTGGAACGAAATAGATAATATTCATAGAAGAAATAATTGACTCTTTCGCAAGAAATCCTGTTATCAAAGAAGCACCAGCCTGCCAAGTACCAAATCCCAAAGGTGCAAGAATAGGGGCAAAGATTCCTCCAATTGCAGCTAAAAAGCTATGATCCATATCAACATTCAGCCCACCTGGTCCTAAATAAGCAAAAAGCCAAATTAGGACGGATCCAGCAAATATAAATGTCCCTGCTTTTTTGATAAACCCTTTTCCTTTATCCCATGTACTTCTCCACAATGCTTTTCCCTGTGGTACACGATAAGGAGGCAGTTCGATGACGAATAAAGAATTATCCCCTTTAAGTATCGTACTAGAGAATAGCTTAGCTAGTACTAAAGCAAGCAAGACTCCAAGGACATATAACGAGAGAACCACTAACGCTTTATATTGAACAAAAAAAGCTCCAACAAATAAAGCATAGACTGGGAGACGCGCAGAACATGACATAAGCGGTGTTAATAAAACGGTTAGTAATCTTTCCCTTGGCGTTTCAATCGTCCTTGCCGCCATGATTCCTGGCACATTACAACCAAAACCAATGATCATAGGGATAAATGCCTTCCCATTCAAACCAATGCCTTCCATAATCCGGTCCATAACAAGTGCCACCCGTGCCATATAACCTGAATCTTCCAATACTGAAATAAAAAAGAATAAAATAAAGATTTGTGGTACAAACACTAAAACACCACCAACACCTGCGACTATTCCATCAATAATTAAATCATGTATGAATGCAGAAGCACCTGTAAGAGCTAAAAAAGACTCAATTCCGGATGTTAAAGTGCCTGTAATAAAAGAATCTAGAATATCTGAAAGCGGAAATCCCAGCCAATCGAACGTTAACATAAACATAAGGTACATTAATAATAGAAAGATTGGAATTCCAAGAAAACGATTGGTCACAATTCGATCTACCTTATCCGTAAAAGTCACTTTTTTATCTTTTGAATTCACAATGGCCCCAGCTAAAACTTTATGAATAAACTCGGATCTTTTATTATAAATATATTGATCCGTTGATTTAACATCATGTTGATTTTTTATTGTTTCTTCAATTTCTTGAATCAATGTATTCAAAGTATCTTCTTCAATAAAATTCAATAAATATGATTTTATACTTTGATTTCCTTCAAGCAATTGAAGTGTAAGCCATCTAGATGAAAGTGTGGTTGAATCTGAAAGTAGATTTTCTATCGTTAAGACAGCCTGTTCAATCTCATTCCCATAATAAATAAGATTTTTTTCTGTATATGACTGTTGTTCGCTGGTTATAATCTGTGTTAACGCATCACACCCCTCACCAGTCCGTGCAATAATTGGCACTACCGGAACACCTAGGTAATCAGAAAGCGCATTCACATCTACTTCAATTCCACGATTTTTTGCCACATCCATCATATTTAACCCAATAACCACTGGTTTCCCATATTCTAGAATTTGTATGGTCAAATGAAGATTTCTTTTTAATTGAGAAGCGTCAAGGATATTTAATAGTTTATCTACATGGTCATGTACAAAAAATTGTGACACCACTGCTTCATCCTGTGAAAGTGGACTAACAGTATAAATTCCTGGTAAATCGATTAATACATCTTTTTTATTTTTAAATAGACCAATTTTCTTTTCAACCGTCACGCCACTCCAATTCCCAACATATTCGTAGGAACCTGTTAAATGATTAAAAAGAGAGGTTTTCCCCGTATTTGGATTACCAAGAAGTGCAATTTCCATTATATTCTCTCCACTTCAATTCTTAAGGCTTCCTTTTTTCGGATTCCAACACATTGTCCGCTTGATTCAAGCATTAAAGGACCCCCAAAAGGCATCTTGTTAATGACAAAAACCTCTGAACCTTCTGTTATCCCAAAATCAAGAAGTCTCCTTTTAACCAAACGATTTACTTTTGATAAATCAATAATTTTTCCTGTTTCACCTTTTTGTAGGTTTCCTAACATATCCATCACCCACTTATATATTATCATATCTAATTGAGAATGATTATCTTATTCTATCATGATTTATGATTTTTTTTAAAAAAACTATAGAACGAGTCCACTCCACTTCTTTCCAATAGGTAGTTTTTATTACCTCAACAGTTTTGCATTCTTACAATAATGTTTCTATAGACCCACAAGCTCCTTGTTTGATAAGGTTTTATTGGAAGCCTGTCTATGAAAGTTAGATTAATAGCCGCTCCTAATCTGAATAGAAACTTTTTAAAAAATAAATTCCTTCATTAATAACAGAAAGAATTGAAGAAATACTCCTTGAAAAACATCAAGTAACAAAAGCATTAATCCACATTGAGCCATATCATATGGAAAAGGGATCATGATGTTCCCAAAAGAGGAGTGTACGTAATGCCCAATATAAAAGTGGATCATGAAATCAATTTGCAGCTTATTCACTATCGCGATTGTTTGGAACTATTTCAGCTTGTTGAAACAAACCGAAATCACTTAAGAGAATGGCTGCCCTGGGTAGATAGTATAACCTCATCACATCAATACCTTCCTATCATTCACACATGGTTAAAGCAATATGCAGATCATAATGGTTTTAATGCCGGAATACGTTTCAATGGGAAATTAGCAGGTGTCATCACCCTCCACTCCATTGATTGGTCTAACGGACAAACAACCATCGGATATTTCTTAGGAGAAGGGTACGAAGGTAACGGCATTATGACCAAAGCAGTACAAGCAGTCCTCACCTACATTTTCCTACAATTACGACTACACCGTGTTGAAATTCGTTGTGGTTTTCATAATAAAAAAAGTCGTGCCATTCCTGAACGCCTCGGATTCAAACAAGAGGGGCTCATTCGAGATGGTGAATTTCTTAACGATCATTATCATGATTTGGTTGTTTACGGACTGTTATCTCATGAATGGCTTAATCGAAATCATGACTAAATGCCCTGAGATTTTTCTTTTTATTAATTTTCATAGTGCTGAATGTTGCTGCATATAATTTGAGAAATGCACACTGAAACTGAAACGTTTGACTGTATAGTTTAGCGTACCTTATAATTAAATTAAATAAAAAAATTCAGAATGGGGTGGAAAAGTGGGGCAGTCTATCGTATTGGAGAACTAGCAAATTTAGCGAACGTTTCAAAAAGAACCATTGACTATTACACCAGCTTAGGTTTATTAAATGCAAAACGTTCAAAGAGCAACTATAGAATATATCCCGAAGATGCTCTAGACGATTTAAAAACGATTGAAGAATATAAAAAGGTTCATCTGCCGCTTCATGAGATTAAAGGAAAACTAGAATTAAAGAATCATAATAAGCTTCAAAATCGCGAAGTGAACAGTCAATTAAAAATATTGACTATTCAAATGAAACAGTTAAATCAGGATCTCTCCATGCTCTTACCTATCATTCAACATTACAAGCATGATTCCATGTCTAAAATGTTAAATGAAGAAAGCGCAGCTCTCATTGAATCCTTGGCAAAAATGACGTATGACTAAAAAATTTTGTACTATCAGGAGGTGACTCCTTACCTGTTTAAGACAGGATAAGGAAATTTATTTGGACATATTAAACTTGGTGATTATAGCCATTTTAATTGCTTTGACAGCATTTTTTGTAACTTCCGAGTTTGCTATTGTAAAGGTTAGAAGTTCAAGAATTGATCAGTTAATTGAAGAAGGAAATAAAAGAGCCCTTTCAGCAAAGAAAGTCATTTCAAATTTGGATGAATACTTATCTGCTTGTCAATTAGGTATTACAGTAACCGCACTGGGAATTGGTGCACTTGGTGAGCCAACCTTTGAGCACATTCTACATCCAATACTTGTTTGGTTCCATATTCCAGAATCAATATCTACAATTCTATCCATCGCTGTTGCTTTTACAATTATAACGTTTCTGCATGTGGTCGTTGGAGAACTTGCTCCTAAAACAGTTGCCATTCAAAAGGCTGAGTGGATTTCATTAATAACGGCACGCCCTCTTATTCTGTTCTATAAGCTTATGTTTCCAATTATTTGGGTGTTAAATCATTCAGCGCAATTTATCATTCACCTTTTTGGACTCAAGGCTGCATCAGAACGGGAATTGGCCCATTCAGAAGAGGAACTTCGAATCATTTTGTCAGAGAGCTATGAAAATGGCGAAATAAACCAATCAGAGTTTAAGTATGTAAACAAAATTTTTGAATTTGATAACAGAATCGCTAAGGAGATTATGGTTCCGAGAACGGAAATTGTTTCCCTTTCAAAGGAACAAACCTTAGATGAGTTTCTCTCGATTATTCATGTTGAAAAATTCACACGTTATCCAATTATTGATGGTGATAAAGACCATATCATTGGAATGATCAATTTAAAAGAAATTGTAACGGACATCTTAGATTTTAAAGACTTAACATCCATAACAATTGAATCTTATATTCGTCCCATTATTAAAGTAATTGACACAGCACCGATTCAAGACCTGCTTGTCAAAATGCAGAAGGAACGCATTCACATGGCCATACTTATGGATGAATATGGTGGAACTTCTGGTTTGGTGACTGTGGAAGATATCATTGAAGAAATCGTGGGAGAAATTCGTGATGAATTTGATATGGATGAAGTGTCAGAGGTTCGAAAAGTAAAAGATGGACATTTTATTTTTGATTCAAAAGTTCTTGTGACCGAAGTTAATGATTTGCTTGGACTTGATATAAATGATGAAGATGTTGACACGATTGGTGGTTGGATTCTCACGGAAAATTATGAAGCCAAACAAGGGGATATCCTTAACCATGGTTCATATTCTTTTAAAATTCTAGACATGGAAGACCACCACATTAAATACATCGAAGTCATCAAAATGGAACATGAGAAGTTTCTAACTGAATTACTCAATCAGGATAAACAACGAGAATTAGAACTTCCCTCCCCTATAGCTTTAACGAAATCAAAGGTGTTATATTAAGAAAGGATTGAGTTCTAGACATCCAATTCTGCTTAGTAACGAAAAAGAACATGGTTATATCTATCAAAAAAATGAATAATTATTTATCCATCCATACCCAAAATGAATGTATTTTGGGTATTTTTTTATTCACTTTTTTAGTCAATATTATTTGTCAATTATTATTATCACTTTTTGTTCGAGTTACTAAAATTGTCGAATTTTATTCGCGCAATGTTCACAAACTTCCAAATTTGTAATGCTATAGTAAGAATAGATATGAAACTATCGTAGGAGGTTTTAGTTCATGGAAGAACTTATGCTCGCACGAATTCAGTTTGCTTCCACAACATTGTTTCACTTTATTTTTGTTCCATTATCAATTGGTCTCGCCTTTATGGTCGCAGTCATGCAAACGCTTTATCTAGTCAAAAAGAAAGAAATCTACAAAAAAATGACGAAATTTTGGAGTATTTTTTTCCTTATAAATTTCGCGGTGGGAATTGTGACCGGTATTATTCAGGAATTTCAATTTGGAATGAACTGGTCAAGTTACTCTCGGTTCATGGGAGATGTATTTGGTGCTCCTTTAGCTATTGAAGCACTTCTAGCCTTCTTTATTGAATCTACGTTTATTGGATTATGGGTCTTTGGTTGGGATAAGCTACCGAAAAAGTTACATTTAGCATGCATTTGGCTTGTCTCTATTGCGACTGCCTTGTCTGCTTTTTGGATACTGGCAGCCAACTCATTCATGCAAAACCCTGTAGGCTATGCTATTCGAAATGGGCGTGCCGAAACAACTGATTTCCTTGCTATTATCACAAATCCTAAATTATTAGTTGCCTTCCCACATGTCATTTTCTCGAGCTTGGCAACGGGCGCCTTTTTTGTTGTCGGTGTCAGTGCATGGAACTTTTTGAAAAAACGTGATCTTGATTTCTTCAAACGTTCTATAACGATTGGGTTAATTGTTGGATTAATATCAAGTCTAGGAATTGCTTTTTCAGGACACTCCCAATCACAATATCTCATGGGTGCACAACCAATGAAAATGGCAGCCGCTGAAGGATTATGGGAAGATAGTGGTGATCCAGCTGCATGGACCGTTATCGCTAATATCGATACAGAAAAAAAGGTATCCACTATGCGACTTGAAGTTCCTTACGCATTAAGCTATTTAGCTTACGGGGAATTTAAAGGAAAAGTAGATGGTATGAACAAACTCCAAGCAGAATATGAAAAAAAATACGGTGAGGGGAATTATATTCCACCTGTAAAAACAACATTTTGGACTTTCCGAATTATGGCTGGTCTCGGTGGTTTACTTGTATTAGTAACCTTAGTTGGCCTATACTTCCAACGCCGCGGATCACTCGAACATAAATCTTGGTATCTAAAAGGATTGGTTGCAACTATATTCTTCCCATTTATCGCCAACTCTGCTGGTTGGGTGATGTCTGAAATGGGTCGTCAACCGTGGATTGTAAATGGTCTCATGAAGACGGCTGACGGTGTTTCGCCAAATGTATCAGCTGGTCAAATTCTTTTTTCACTTGTATCCTTTTCACTCGTTTATACACTATTAGGTGTTGCCATGGTCGTTTTATTTGTAAAATACATTAAGCAAGGACCAAACGAGAAAGCAAAAGACAATATCAGTGCTTCAGATCCTTTCAATGAAGGGGGCTTCACTCATGCAACTAAGTGAGATATGGTTCGTATTAATCGCTGTATTATTTATTGGGTTTCTATTTTTAGAAGGATTTGATTTCGGCGTTGGGATGAGCACAAAATTCCTAGCCAAAAATGATTTAGAAAAACGGGTTCTTATTAATACCATTGGGCCTTTCTGGGACGCGAATGAAGTTTGGCTGATTACTGCTGGTGGGGCTATGTTTGCTGCTTTTCCACATTGGTATGCCACTTTATTCAGTGGATACTATTTACCATTTGTTGTTTTACTTCTCGCCCTAATTGCCCGTGGTGTTGCTTTTGAATTTAGAGGGAAAATGAACTCAAAGAAATGGGTTAAAACCTGGGATTGGTCCATTTTCTTAGGAAGTTTATTACCTCCATTCTTATTGGGTGTACTATTTACTAGTCTAATAAAAGGTGTGCCTATTGACCAAGACATGAATATGTATGCAAGTTTCACTGACATTGTGAATCTTTACACGATTGTTGGTGGATTGGCTTTTGTTTTGTTATCCTATATGCATGGTTTAATGTTCATTTCATTGAAAACAACAGGTACTCTAAGGGAACGTGCTGGTGAAGCAGCTCGTAAAATCTACATTGCCTGTGCTGCCGTGATTGTTTTATTCGTTATTTTAACTGGAGTCTATACAGATGCTTTCACCGAAAAAGGAGCCATACTCATTCCATTGTATGCTGTTGCCATTGCCCTATACTTACTACTCTTCCCATTACTGAAGAAGAAAAAAGAAGGCTTTAGCTTTGCTACAACAGGGCTCATTATCACACTTGTAACAGCTTCTGTATTCATCATTCTATTTCCAAATGTCATGATTAGTTCAACAGATCTTGCCTATAATCTAACGGTTTATAACGCAGCATCAGGTGAATATTCACTTAAAATAATGGCCATTGTGGCTCTTACAATGGTACCTATTGTTCTCGCATATACCATTTGGAGTTATTACGTTTTCCGTAAACGTGTAACGGATAAGGAGCATTTAGAATATTAATGGATAAACAACTTTTCCACTATAAAGGTATAAAAACACATATGTTCATAGTAGGAATACTTACAGTCTGCCAGACCATAGCCATTATTTCTCAAGCGCTGCTGCTTGCAACGGCGATTACAGACATGTTTAAAGGGACAGCAACTACTGCTGTCCTTCCCTATTTTTTCGGTTTTGCCGGTGTATTTATTGTTAGACATTTCATTCAGTGGGTAAAAGAAAGACTTTCTTTTCGTTTTGCTGAAAAAACATCCTTTGATTTACAGAACCTTCTGATCCGTAAATTATTTGAATTAGGCCCGCGGGGAATTGGAAAGAATGGTTCAGGAAATATGATTACTCTTGCTTTAGAAGGTATTCCAAATTTCCGCACATATCTTGAACTGTTTATCCCCCGTGCCATTTCCATGTTTTGTATACCCATTGTCCTACTCATTTATATCTTTAATGCGGATACCCTTTCAGGTGTTGTCTTAGTAGTAACCATGCCCATCATGATCGCTTTTCTCATTTTATTAGGTCTTGTTGCACAAAAACACACTACTGCACAATGGAGTACCTATCAATTACTATCACGCCACTTTGTCGATTCGTTACGAGGACTTGTCACATTAAAATATTTAGGCAGAAGTAAATCCCATCAAAATGCGATTGAATCTGTCAGTAATAAATATCGGATTGCAACAAATCGATCTTTACGTATTGCGTTTTTATCGACGTTCTCTTTAGATTTCTTTTCAAGTCTCTCAGTGGCTGTTGTTGCCGTAGAACTTGGTATCCGACTGATCGATGGGGCCATTGGCTTACAAGCTGCATTAGCCATTTTAATCCTTGCACCTGAATACTTCCAACCGATCCGGGACTTAGGGAATGATTATCATGCCACGATGAATGGGAAAGATGCAGGGAAACAAATACATAAGCTATTAAATAGAGTAACTCTCACGGATCCTATTAAAACCATCCAGGTTCCGAAATGGAATGATAATAGTTCTCTTACTGTCCATCATCTGAATAAAAGATCTGAAGAGGAACAGAAATCGATTCTAACTAATTTGAGTTTTACTGTCAGTGGTTTTCAAAAAGTCGGTATTATTGGTGCCTCTGGTGCGGGGAAATCAACTTTAATTGATGTCTTATCAGGATTCTCACTACCAACGAGTGGATCCTTCACAGTGAATGAATTGAAACTAGAAAATTTCGCTACCCCTGGTTGGCAGGAGCAAATCATCTATATCCCGCAACATCCTTATATCTTTTCCGGTACTGTTGCTGAAAATATTCGCTTATATGCACCAGATTCCACCAACCCTGAGATTGAGGAGGCTATCAAAGTAACTGGTTTAACTCAATTGATCGAACACCTTCCCAATGGATTAGACGAACGAATTGGTCAGGGTGGACGAACTCTAAGCGGTGGTGAAGAACAACGGATAGCCTTTACACGTTCCCTATTGCAAGATCGTCCAATCATGTTGTTTGATGAACCAACAGCCCATTTAGATATTGAAACAGAACATGAAATTAAAAGTCTTCTATTACCCCATTTAGATCATAAACTAGTCTTTTTTGCAACGCATCGCTTACATTGGATGCGGGAAATGGACTTCATTCTTGTGTTAGAAGATGGTGAGCTGGTTGAAACCGGAACACATGATGAATTATATGACAAGAAAGGTGCCTATTATCGACTTATACAAGCCCAGACAGGAGGAACGATCCAATGAAACTTTTTCAAACCTACATCACCCCCTATTTGAAACAGTATAATCGTTCCATATTGCTTGCCATCTTTTTTGCTATGTTAACGGTCTTTGGTGCTTCTCTACTCACCTTTACATCTGGTTACTTGATTTCAAGAGCTTCACAAAGACCTGAAAACATTCTAATGATCTATGTGCCTGTCGTATTAGTACGTACATTTGGTATTTCACGTGCCGTCACACATTATTTAGAGCGATTAACCGGTCACAATGCTGTTTTAAAAATTCTCTCTCAAATGCGCGTAAAGCTTTATGGAGTATTAGAACCACAAGCATTGTTTATCCGCTCACGATTTCAAACAGGAGATTTAATCGGAACATTAGCCGATGATATTGAACATTTACAAGATGTATACATTCGGACTATTTTCCCGACACTCGTAACCATCGTTTTATTCGTTGCTTCTATTATGTCACTTGCTTTTTTTGATTGGCTATTTGCGCTCTGGATCGCACTTTGTTTGAGTCTTATTGTAGTGGTCTATCCCATCATTTCACTCCTTCTATTAAAAAAGCGACAAGTGCTGCAAAAACAAAAGCGAAGTCGTCTTTATCAAACCTTAACCGATACGATATTTGGTTTAGGAGATTGGATTATCAGCGGACAAAAGGAACACTTTCTTACACAATATGCCAAAGACAGCCAAGAAAGTAATGATATCGATAAAAAGATCCGTCATTGGAACCAATCGCGAGCTTTCCAATTGCAATTAATTACAGGTATCATCCTAATTTTCGTTGGTCTATGGGCAGGTAATCAAGCACAAGCAGGAGAAATTGCACCACCCTATATTGCCGCCTTTACTCTCGTAACGATCCCAATTATAGAAGGATTAATTCCGATCTCACATGCTATTGAACGAATTCCTACTTACCATGAATCCTTGAAACGACTGAAACAGATTGAACAATATGTCCCGCAGCCATCATCAAGCAAATCAGAAATGACTGCTCCTGTTGTGGCTAAAGCCGTTCTTGACATAAAGGATGTATATTATCGTTATGAAAATGAGGAGATGGATGCACTACAACAAGTCTCCCTTTCTATTCCACAAGGTAAAAAAATAGCGATACTTGGGAAAAGCGGTGCTGGAAAATCGACTTTCCTTCAGTTATTACTTGGTGCCCTGTCACCTTCTGCTGGAAGCATTGAATTGAATGGCTATCCTCCGGAAAGTTATGGTGAAAATATTTTTGATATGATCAGTGTCTTGAACCAAAAACCCTATTTATTTGCTACTAGTGTTAAAAATAATATTCGATTAGGGAAACAATCTGCCTCCGAAGAGGAAATCGAGCAGGTTGTTAAACAAGTGAATCTGGAAGAATATATCCACTCTCTTCCAAAGGGATTGAATACTGGGATGGAAGAATCCGGACAACGATTCTCTGGTGGAGAAAGACAACGTATTGCTTTAGCTCGTATCCTATTAAAGAATACACCTATTGTTATATTAGACGAACCGACTGTTGGACTCGATCCACAAACAGAGCTCTCTTTATTGGAAACCATATTTACAACCTTAAAAGATAAGACCGTTATTTGGGTCACACATCATTTAATCGGCATCGAACAAATGGATCAGGTCCTTTTTATTGATAAAGGCAAAGTCATCATGAATGGATCCCATTCCGAACTATTAGAAACAAATGAACGCTATCAGCAGCTTTTCATGTTAGATCGTGGTTATAGCGGCATCAAATAAGAAATGGGTTTGGCTTACCAGAGAACGACCGAGGGTAAACCAAACTCTTTTTCTTTTACTCTTTTACGTAAAGGATTTTATTTTTTAACTACATTCCATATATAATGAAAATACAAATAGTAATAAACCGCACAAAGGAGGCTTGCTGATTGATTAGAACCCTTGCGATTAATAAAGAAAATCAATTGGAAAGAAATGTTCCAATTGAATCACTCCAATCAAATCATTATTTATGGTATTGGATTGATTTTGATCAACCGGATGAGGAAGAGACACTTAAACTTAGAGAGCCCTTACAATTTCATCCACTCGCGATTGAAGATTGCCTTTATCGTCTACAAAGACCAAAATTAGACTATTATGAAGACCATACCTTTTTTGTAACCTATCGGATCAATCCAGTCACTTTAGCAAAAGAGGAGTTAAACCTTTTTGTTAATAAATCTTATATCGTAACCTATCATCATTTACACTCTGAGGAAATTAATAAAATATGGAAAAACATTCACAACAACGATCCACAAACGAAAGATTGGGATACATATAAAGTTCTACATCGCATCATGGATGAGCTCGTAGACAATTATTTTCCGATCAATTATAAAATCGAAGATACTCTTAACTCCATTGAAGAGAATTCCCAAAATGAATCCATGGAGGAATTACTCGATAAATTATTTGATGCCCGCCATCATTTACTTTCATTAAGGCAAATCGTAACACCCATGAGAGACCTTATGTATAGAATGTTAAATTCTCAACGATTACCAGGAATTGAGCAGAACAAAGCCTATTTCTTAGACATTTATGACCATTTATTAAAGTTATCTGAACTGATTGATGCCAATCGGGAAATTACAGCAGATATAAGGGATAGCTATCTTTCCTATAATTCCCATCAAACAAACCGTGTCATGAAAGTACTGACCGTTTTCACGAGCATCTTTATGCCGCTAACCTTTATTGTAGGCATTTATGGAATGAATTTTGAGAATATGCCAGAATTAACGTGGCAATATGGTTACTTCGGGGTCATGATCCTTATGACTGTCATTGGGATGGGTATGTATATTTGGTTTAGAAAGAAAGGTTGGTTTAAGTAAGCGATTGACTGAACAAACCTTTCTACCTACTGTACTAAATGAAAGTTCTATATAAACTAGAGAAACATGGTATTAAATACAAGGGGGAAAACGCATGGAATCACCACCTACAGACATATTGGTGGCAAAAAATCACAAAAAACTATCCAAAGTAACGATTGCAAAAAGATCTCTCTTTATCATCATGGGGGCTATTTTAATGGGAGTGGGATTGGAAGAATTTCTTGTTCCAAATAAAGTTCTCGATGGTGGGATTGTCGGGATTTCGATTATTTTATCCCATTTTATAGGCTGGAAATTAGGAATCTTTATCTTTATTCTTAATATTCCTTTTTTCTTTATTGGATATAAACAAATTGGAAAAACCTTTGCTCTCTCTACTCTTCTAGGCATTACGATTTTATCGATTACCACCTCTCTTTTACATGATGTTCCGGCCATTACAGAAGATCTTTTATTAGCAACTGTTTTTGGTGGAATTGTCTTGGGGGCAGGAGTAGGAATTGTGATTCGTTTTGGCGGTTCGCTTGATGGAACCGAAATCTTGGCCATCCTATTCAATAAGAAACTTCCTTTTTCCGTAGGGGAACTTGTCATGTTCTTTAATATCTTTATTTTTACGATTGCTGGCTTTGTTTTCGGATGGGATCGAGCTATGTACTCACTAATTGCTTATTTCATTGCATACAAAGTGATGGATCTTATGATTACTGGATTAGAAGAATCAAAATCAGTTTGGATTATTAGTGATAATCACAAATTAATTGGCGATACGATATTAGCCCGCCTTGGTCGTGGAGTCACTTATTTAAGCGGTGAAGGTGCCTATACCGGTGACAACAAGCAAGTAATCTTCTGTGTCATCACAAGGCTCGAAGAAGCGAAACTAAAATCCATCGTTGAAGACATAGACACCTCCGCTTTCCTAGCCATCGCAAACATAACCGAAGTCCGAGGAGGAAGATTCAAAAAAAGAGCTATTCACTAGGATGCGAAGGTGGCTTGACCAGGGACGACAGGCATAAGACGAGTCGGGGATGAGGTTCGCACTTTAACCTCATCCCCGGCTTGGCTTATGATCCCGAGTCCCTAGCCACCGCAGCTGGACTTCACTAGGAAAAAGAGCCATTTCTGCTGTTTTTACAACAGAAATGGCTCTTTTCTCTCATTATTCAAACGCTGGAATAGCCGTTTCATCATAATTTTCTTCTAAAAATTTGCGTACTTCTGGACTCGTCATGGCTTTGGCTAACTTTTGAATTGGCTCAGAATCAGCATTATCCTTGCGTGCTACAAGAGTAATAGCAAAGTCATTTTCAACTCCTTCAGTAAGGAGTGCATCACTTTTCGGTGTCAATCCAAGTGGTTTAGCATAAGCAGGTGTCATAATTACAACATCTGCATCATCGTACATTCTTGCTAACATAAGAAGATCGACCGTTTTAAATGTATAGTTTTTTGGATTTTCAATAACGTCAGCTTCTGTATAATAGACACCTGTTTTTTCTTTTAACTTGATGACATTATGTTGTGCTAACAGTGCCAATGAACGATCAATATTTGATACGTCATTGGCAATCGCAATGACGGCACCTTCTGGTAACTCATCCATTGATTTGTATTTCTTCGAATAGACACCGTAATTTGCAAAATAGATCGGCACAATCGGAACTAGTTCTGCCTTATTATTGCGATTGAATTCCTCCATATACGGTACATGTTGGAAGAAGTTTGCATCTACTTCTCCTGCTGCAAGCGCAGTATTAGGTTGGACATTATCACCTAATACAACCACTTCGAGATTAATCCCTTCTTCTGCAAGTTTTGGTTTTACAAGCTCAAGAATTTCCGTCATTGGCGGTATTAATGAGGCTACTTTTAAGGTTGTCGCTTCTTCAGTTTTTGCCGCTGATTTTTTTTCAGTTGCATTTTCCTTCTTTTCGTCCTTATTTTGGCCACATCCTGCTGCAATAAATAGAACCGCCAAAATAAGTAAAAGTATTTTTTTCATGCTGTTACCCTCCTGTTGTTTATCTTTTATCGATCATCCTTGATACGGATGATCCAATAAATTGGATGACTTGTACCAAAATAACCATAATAATAATCACATAAATCATTAATTCAGTTTTGAATTGTTGATAGCCGTATCGAATGGCAAAATCTCCGATACCGCCGCCTCCGACTACACCCATTATCGTCGAATAAGAAATAAAGCTAACAATTGAGGTTGTTAATCCGAGAACCAGCCCTGACCGTGCCTCAACATAAAGGAATTTGAAAATAACCCCCTTCACAGACGCACCCATGGAAATAGCCGCTTCTATCACACCCTTCGGTACATCCAATAAGGACTGCTCGACTAGTCGCGAATAATGCGCAATCGAGATGATCGCTAACGGAACAGTTGCGGCCGCTGTACCAATAGCCGTTCCAATGATTAATCTTGTAAATGGTATCAAAAAAACAACCAAAAGTAAAAATGGAAAGGAACGAGTGATATTAACCAATAAATTTAATAGAGAGAAAACAGACCGGTTCTCAAGCATTTGGCCCTTTCTGCAAAGAAAAAGCAACGTCCCAACCGGGAGTCCTATTAGAACCGCAGCAAAAATAGAAACCCCCACCATGACAAAGGTTTCTCCAATAGACTGCCAAATTTCAGCTTCATATTGAACTAAAATTTCAGGCATGATCCCTCTCACCACCCTTTGTTAGTTGATCTATGAAGGATTTTGGACTATGATCTATATTTTGAATCCCCTTTGGTTCGCTTAATACCGTATCATAGATTTCTCCATTTGCCATTACTGTCACCTTAGTACAGATGCTTTTTATCACTTCCATTTCATGGCTGACAATGACAATGGTAACACCGAGACTACGATTAATAGTTTCTAAAACCCCTAATATTTCAGCTGTTGTGTTTGGATCAAGAGAAGAGGTTGGTTCATCACATAACAAAACTTGTGGTTCATTTGCTAATGCCCTTGCAATAGCAACACGTTGTTTTTGACCACCACTTAATTGAGATGGATATTTTTCCAATAAACTCTCCAGCCCGACAAATTTGAGACAGTCTATCACGCGATTTTTTCTTGCCTTCTTTGGATAGTTTGCCAATTCTAAGGATACAACAACATTTTCGTAAACCGTTTTATTACCCACTAAATTAAAATGCTGAAAAATCATACCAATTGATTTTCGTGCTTGCCTAAGTTGTCTATTAGACAAACTTGTTAACTTTTGATCATTCACTTCCACTTCACCTTCATCAGGAAGTTCCAAAAGATTCATTAAGCGCAACAACGTTGATTTACCTGCTCCACTAGCTCCAATAATTCCATGAATCTCCCCCTTATTTATTGTTAAGGAGATGGCTTTAATGGCCTGAAACTTTGAATAGGTTTTACTCACATGATGTAATTTAATCATAAAAGAACCCCTTAGCATTATTAAATCCATGAATACTGATCAATTATGGTCGGCCCGTTTTATCATCACGATTGGTTACTTCTAAAACATCTAGAAAGAAAACAAAGATCGGAATCCCTATGATTAATCCCCAAACTCCAAAGAAATGCTCCGAGAAAATTAATACAATGAATGTATAGAAAATCGGCAAATCTGTTTTAGAACTCATTAGTTTAGGATTTAAAATATATGCTTCAATCCCATGGATAATCACGACCATAAGGAGAACGTATACGACTTGAATTAAACCACCAATCGAATAGGCAATTAAGCTAAGTGGTATAAGAGATATAATCACACCTGCTACTGGGATTAAACCAAGGAAAAAAATCATGATCGCTAGTCCAAATAATTGCGGGAACCCCATAAACGATAAGGCAATCACCGACAAAATCGTATTAACAATCGCAATAATAAACTGGGCTTCAATCACTTTACCAAATGAACTGGCAAATTTATTACCAAAAAATGCAATTTCATTATAGAAAGCAGCTAATTTGCTCTTTTGAAATTTCTTTGTAAATAGGACCAATCTTGGCTTCTCTAATAAGAAGAACAAACTTAAAAGAAGAGCGAGTAACACTTGTAAGGCGAATTGACTGACATCTGTGAAATATTTCATCACAAATGTTAAGCCCTGCTCTAAATATTGAGAGATTTGATTTTTTTCAAGGTAACTTACTAAATAATTCATTACTTCATTTTCTTGTGGCTGTTGGTAAAACGCTGTTACCTGCTTAATGAGCGCCGTAATTTCATATATAACAATTGGTAAATATTTTATGATTCCATAAGTGAGAAACCCTACAATTGTGGTATAAGAAACTAATACGGTTAACTTCCAATTCAGCCTGATTTTATGGGTGACAAGACTCACCAGTCGATCCATTAAAAATGTAAAAATAAATGTTAGTAATATAAAATTAATCATACTTCTCAGGCTATATAATATGAGGGCAATGAGAACAAATATAATGACCCTTTTTACACCCTTGTTCTGAAATAGTTTTGTGAGTTCATTCATAATGGATCGAATTCCCCTTCTGTATAAAAATTAAATTCATAATTAAGAGTAATCATATCTCGTATCTACTATATTATCCGATTTATCTATATGAGTATAGGAAAAGCATACATCGATTGTATACTTTTTTGGTGAAATTGCCCCACCTTAAAAATACAACATACTTTATTTTCATTATGATATAATAAAAAAAGTATACTATTCTGAAGAAGGTCTAGTAAGATTAAATAAAGGATTCAGAATACCGAAATTTTATATATAAAAATCATATTACATTTTATTTCATAAGTATTTCCAGGAGGTGTATGCCTTACATTCGTAAGGCCCATTATTGATCACTATTAACTTGATTTTTGTTGCCATTTTAATTGCATTAACTGCTTTTTTCGTTGCAACTGAATTTGCGATTGTTAAAGTAAGAAGTTCAAGAATCAATCAACTAATTGAGGAAAACAAACCTGGAGCAAAAGCTGCCAAGCATGTGATTACTCATTTAGATGAGTATTTATCTGCTTGTCAACTTGGAATAACCGTAACAGCACTCGGTTTAGGTTGGTTGGGCGAACCGACCATCGAAAAAATATTAGAACCCGTTTTTCATTATTTACAATTGAATGAGTCCTTAACACATATTTTATCCTTTATCATTGCTTTCAGCCTTATGACATTTATTCACGTTGTCGTAGGAGAATTGGCTCCAAAAACCTTTGCCATCCAAAAGGCTGAAGCCATTACCTTATCTGTAGCAAAGCCCATTATTTTATTCTATAAGATCATGTTTCCCTTTATTTGGATCCTTAATGGATCTGCGAGAGTACTTGTCGGATTATTTGGTCTAAAACCAGCCTCTGAGAATGAGTTAGCTCACACCGAAGAAGAATTGCGCATTATTTTATCTGAAAGCTATAAAAGTGGTGAGATTAATAAATCCGAACTCACATATGTCAATAACATATTTGAGTTTGATAATCGAATTGCAAAGGAAATTATGGTACCACGTACTGAAATGATTAGTTTTCCAATTGATATGACCATGGAAGAAGTTCTCGTCATTATCAGAGAGGAAAAATATACCCGCTACCCTGTCATTAATGGAGATAAAGATAATATTGAAGGTGTCATTAATATTAAAGAACTTTTAACTGCATCCATCCATCAATCTACCTTAAATCCAAAAGGTTCGATTATTCCTTTTATTAAGCCTGTAATCCGAGTAATTGAAACCATACCCATCCACGATCTTTTGTTAAAAATGCAAAAAGAACGGTCACATATGGCTATTTTGCATGATGAGTATGGTGGAACAGCTGGACTTGTCACGGTTGAAGATATCATCGAAGAAATTGTTGGAGAAATACGGGACGAATTTGATACAGATGAAGTGGCAGATATTCGTAAAATTGACCAAGATCATTATATTATCAGCGGCAAAGTATTAATGGAAGATATAAATGATTTGCTTGGAACAAACCTTTCTGAAGAAGAGATCGATACATTTGGCGGCTGGTTTTTATCCCAACATTTTGATGTCAAATTAGGAGATCAAGTGACAAGCGAGGGTTATATCTTTACAGTTAAAGAAATAGAAGGCCATCATATTCTGTTCATTGAAGTTGAAAAGCAAAAGAGTCCACTGCCTGAGCACTAGAATAGCAAGCTGCAAATCATGCAGCTTGCATTTTTTTGTCTTATTCGCTTCGATCCAACCCATTATTCATCCTATTTTATATAAATTTACGTTGAATACTTTTTCCATCATACGTAAATAAAATATCTCTACCCTCACTCATCGTTTCGAGATGGACGATTCTCCCCCAAAGCTGATGAATATATGGTAAGACCTTTTCTAAATAACGTAAATCCAATTCAATCCCTTCATACCAGTGCTTTAAGTATAATTCTCCATTTTTTAAATAATCACCATCATTTACCGTAATGTATGGAAAGCCTCCATTTACTCTCATATTGACAAGCTGATCGCGAACTTCCTCCCACTCCTTCCCAATAATTTTATAATCTTTTCCTTGTTTTTGAAAAAGATACATATCTTCCCGCATCACTAAATCCTTTGTCAAATAGTTACGAAGGAATGAAATATCTGATTCAATTTCTCTTACTTCGAATATTTTCTCCCGACCTGAATGGGGCATGACTCCTCTTTTCTTCATTTCATCTGTTGGATGATTATATCGTTCTTCAATATCCTCAAATATCTTTAATCCTAAATAATAAGGGTTTATTCCGGTTCGGGAAGGTTGAACTACCCCAGCATTTAACTTAGCAAATTCCAACGCCTCTGAACTTGTTAGATCCATTTCTCTTAGGATTCGCTGATGCCAATAGGACGCCCAGCCTTCATTCATTATTTTCGTTTCCAGCTGCGGCCAAAAGTAGAGCATCTCTTCTCTCATCATGGTTAGAATATCCCGTTGCCATTCTTCAAGCTCTCGGCTGTAGCTTTCGATAAACAATAAAAGATCCTTCTCGGGCTGTGGAGGGAAGTGATTCTTTATCGTCTTTTTTTCCGGCAGCGGCTGATCACTCTTATCAAGATTCCATAGCTCATCATATGGACTAGGTGTTTTTTCAATTTCCTCATCAAACCCCTTATCATTTACGTTCCATGCAAGCTTTGGCCGCATCAATAAGGGATCAATATGTTCCTCAATCGCCAAAACCGCGTCTAGGAATACTTCAACTTCTTGTTTTCCATGAAGGATCTCGTATTTTCGGATTCTTTCTGCTGTAGCAGACATACTTTCCACCATATCACGTTTCGTATTCTGAAACCGAATATTATTTTTAAAGAAGTCACAGTGGGCAAGCACATGAGCAACAATTAATTTATTTTGAATCAGCGAATTAGAGTCGAGTAGAAATGCATAGCAAGGATTTGAATTGATAACAAGCTCATAAATTTTGGATAAACCGAAATCATAATGAAGTTTCATTTTGTGAAATTGTTTTCCAAAACTCCAATGTGAAAATCGAGTTGGCATTCCGTAAGCTCCAAATGTATAAATGATATCTGCCGGACAAATTTCATAACGCATTGGGTAAAAGTCCAGTCCAAACCCTGTTGCAATTTCTGTAATTTCATTAATTGCAAACTCCAGGCCTTTGCGATCACTTTCGTTCATTCCTAGTCCCCCTTCTTGCTTCCTTATCACAATGTATGAGAAAACAAGCGGAAACATGAGTGTTTGTTTGTCCCTAATGGTGCTCTGAACCATTAGAAGTGGAGGACTTCTGTACCTGTCGCAAGCTTTCGGTACAAAAGCATTTGCTGAATGAAGTTAAAACTATCCAACATTTACACTGCAACATTTTTAGTATCTTCCATACACTAATATCAACTCCTGAAAGAGGAGGCAAGGAAAAGATGATAAAAATGGATTATGACCGTGCATTATATTACACACACCGATCCGAATGGGATAACCTACTTATCCTAATGGTACGAACAACAGATAACTTTTTAGAAAAGAAAATAGAACATTTTCTACATGCCTATAATTTTGAAAAGGATTATTCCATTATTGAAAAAAAATTATATAGCTTACTTCGCTACATTGATCATGCAACTGCATTAAACGAAGGTGAAGTAACAAATAATAAGCTCCAGATGTTTCATTAAAAAGATCAGAATTTTTTCCAAACTAAAAACACGAATCCTTTTTTGGGAATCGTGTTTTTAGCTCCACTTTTTATTTCAAATCCGCTATTTTTTGTTGTACAAGTTCCATAAATTCACTTTCAGTCTTTGCAAGCTTTTGCTTACTTTCCTCTAAGCTTGAACTGAACACACTAAAATAAAATTTGACTTTTGGCTCAGTTCCTGATGGCCTTAAGCAAACCCATGTTCCATCTTCAAAATGGTACTTAATAACATTTGATTTTGGCAGGTTAATGCTTGTCACAGTACCATCCGATTCTGTGCGCGTACTGTATAAGTAATCTTCAACAGTTGTCACCTTTAAGCCACCTAAATCCTGCAATGGATTGGCACGAAATGAAGCAAGTGTTTTTTGAATCAACTCTGCTCCATCTTTTCCTTTTAAAGTTAAAGAGCGAAGCCCTTCTTGGAAATAACCATACTTTTCAAATAGGGCCAATAGTGCATCATAAAGACTCATACCCTTTTTCTTATAAAAAGCACACACTTCCGTTGCCATTAAGGCTGCTTGAACCGCATCTTTATCACGCACAAAATCACCAATTAAATAACCATAGCTTTCTTCATATCCAAATAAAAACTTATACTCACCAGTGGATTCGTATTCTTTTATTTTTTCACCAATAAATTTAAAGCCTGTCAATACATCTAATGTTGCAACACCAAAGGACTCTGCCACTTTTCTCCCTAACTCACTAGTCACAATGGTCTTCAGTAAGATTCCATTTTTCGGAAGTGTTGCCTTCCTTTGTTTTTCAGATAATATATAATGCAGAAGCAGAGCGCCCGTTTGATTTCCTGTTAACACAACATACTCACCCTTAGGATTCTTTACCGCTATCCCTAATCGATCCGCATCTGGATCAGTGGCAATTAATACATCTGCCCCTATTTTGTTGCCTTCTTGAATGGCCAATTTAAATGCAGCATGTTCTTCAGGATTTGGACTTTCCACCGTGGAAAATTCAGGATCTGGAAGCTCCTGTTCTTTCACAACAGTCACATGTTGATATTTCAATGCCTTTAATCCATTGCGTACTGGAAGATTACCCGTTCCGTGAAGTGGAGTAAAGACAACTTTCACATCAATCTCATCAGAAATAGTAGGATTTTCTGAGATGGTCATCAACTTTTCCGTATAAGCTTGATCCAGCTCAGGACCAATTAATGTAATTAAACCCTTCTCCATTAAGGTTTCCTGATCCTCGACTTCAATCGCTAATTCATTCTCAATCTCATTTACCTTTGAAATGATCACATCTGCTCCTTCAGGAGGCAATTGACCACCATCAGAACCATAAACTTTGTATCCGTTATACTCTGGAGGATTATGACTAGCTGTGACAACAATACCAGAAAATGCTTGTAAATATCGTACCGCGAAAGAAAGTTCTGGTGTAGGGGTAAGCTTATCAAATACATAGGTTTGAATGCCTCTAGTTGCCAGCGTTTTTGCGGCTTCCATGGCAAATTCCGGGGAAAAGTGGCGTGAATCATATGCAATAACTACTCCACGTCTTTTCGCCTCTAAGCCATTGCCTTCAATATAGGCAGCAAGACCTGCGGATGCTTTTCGAACGGTATATAGGTTCATTCGATTCGTTCCAGCACCGATCTCACCCCTCATACCACCTGTACCAAATTCTAGGTTTTTATAAAAGGCCTCTTCCATACTTTTCTCATCTGATTTAATACGGTCTAATTGTCCTTTTACCACTTCATCTAAAAATTCGTACTGCACCCATTTTCTAGCTTTTTCTTTCCAATCCAATATGTACACACCCTTCTGAATTGATCAATCCCATCTCTAGTGACGATCAATACATTTAGACTCATTGTATAAAATATACCGCAAAATATGGAATTAATAAAATAAAGAATGAAGAAAACACAAAATAGGTATTCAAGTAATAGTTTGAAGTAAAAGAAAGCCCCTATTTGCTGGGTGAGCAAGCAATTTTATTTACACCGTTTTTTCCCGCCTATATAATTCAATAGTGTAGAAAAATTCAGAAGGTATAAATTCATCTTAATAAAGGAGCCCCCAATGAAAGAGAATCAAAAAGATGCCCGTGAAACATTGCTTTTTATAGCTTGGGCAGTATCTGTCATAGCTATGTTCGGCAGTTTATATTTCTCAGAAATTCGTCAGTATGAACCTTGTGAACTGTGTTGGTATCAACGTATTCTTATGTATCCATTGGTTCTGATTTTAGGCATTGCCACTGTTAAAAAAGATTATAAAATAGCTCTCTATTCAATGGTTTTATCAGGAGTTGGAGGATGTATTTCTCTATACCACTATTCATTACAAAAGTTTAGCTTTATGGCAGATATCGGGCCCGCTTGTGGAAGGGTTCCTTGTACAGGTCAATACATCAATTGGTTTGGATTTATTACCATCCCGTTTTTAGCACTTATTGCTTTTATTATGATTTTTGCTTGCAGTTATCTCATTTTGAATAAATCAAAGGAGGCGTAATCAATGAAGAAGGTTTTAATCTTTCTGGGAATTATCATTATACTATTTGGGAGTCTTGCCTACTTAACCAATAGGCAAAATGATGAAAAAGTATCTGCGGATAATCCTTACAAGAAAAGTTCCCTTCATCCGGAGACAATCGCTTTATTAGAGGATGAAAATTATCAAAATATTATCTTGCCTGATGAACTGGAACAAAAATTAGCGGATCAAGGGGATGCAACTGTTTATTTCTTTCAATCAACTTGTAGCTATTGTAAACAAGCCACACCGATTGTCTCTCCATTAGCCAAAGAGTTGGGAGTAGACCTCGTACAATATAATCTATTGGAGTTCGAACAAGGGTGGGATGACTATGCGATCGAAGGAACACCCACCATCGTACAATATAAAGATGGAAAAGAAGTAGCACGAATTTCTGATTTAAGGGAAGAAGCTGAATATAGACAATGGTTTACAGAAAATAGTCTGAACTAAATGTATGTAAGCAAACAAAAAAGGCTGTCCTTGACCGCCTTTTTTGTTTGCTAAACTAGTAGCTCATTGGCTGCACTTGTAAATATGCTTAATCTTTCATTTCCTCTCATTTTTGATTCTGAAAAATGCTCATATTCAAAAGGAAAATAAAAGTCATATTCCACTAAAGTGGAGACATTTTTATAAAAGATTTCGATATATTGATCATCAAAACTTTTATTTTTAAGAATCGTAATTAAGGTTTGCAAGCTTGCTATGACTTGATAGGCATCTTTTAATGTACTGAATTGTTCAAAGTGTTCTCCGGACATATGTAACACATTGCATTTTTTATACTTTTGAATTTCTATGTCAGAGAAATAGATTGGAAATACCTCCGAATACACTTGTTTAATGAGCTTCTTGATCTCTTCTTCCTGACAAGGAGTTGACGCTTGTACTACCTTCACATAAAACCCACCTTTTATCACTCAATCATCATTCTAATAGATACTGTTAGAATAACATATTTTCATATGTTATTATGGTGGTAATTATCACCACGACATTCATGAAAAAGGATACTGAGTTTGTTTATTGTATCCGTCATTAGAAGGAGAGCATATGTTAAAAACAAACCGCAATGGTGAATGGTTTGAAATCATCATTCCTGAAAAATGGTCAAACTATTCTGTAGAGCAGTTATTTCGGACGATTTGGCATTCACCTAAAAAACAAACTCATTCCTTACGGATGGAAAAAGCAGTGAAAATAAACAGCGAAGCAGCCGATTGGACAGCTCCACTTAAAGCAAAGGATTCTCTCGAAATTCACTTTTTCCAAGAGGCAGAGTTTGGCGTACATCCAACATTCTATGATGTGCCTATTCTATTTGAAGACGACCATCTTCTTGTGGTTAATAAGCCAGCCAACATGGATACACACCCCAACTCGCTTGAACAAAATAATACACTTGCCAATGCAGTGGCTTTCCACTTGCTGGCAAAGGGAGAATTTAGACAAGTAAAGCATATCCATAGACTTGATCGTGATACAACTGGTGCTGTACTATTTGCCAAGCATCCTTTCATTGGTTCCCTGCTCGATCGTATGCTAGAAGAACGTGAAATTAAACGTACCTATCTTGCTATCGTTCATGGAGTGCTTCCACATAAAAAAGGAACGATCCAGGAACCCATCGGACGAGATCGCCATCATGCAACAAAAAGGCGGGTATCTCCAAATGGACAACAGGCCATCACACATTTTGAAGTACTAAATATCGATTACCAAAAGAAGCTCACCTTCGTTAAATGCACACTTGCTACAGGACGAACGCATCAAATCCGTGTGCATTTTAATCATATCGGTCATCCCTTAGTAGGTGATCCATTATACGGAGGAAAACCTGCCTTTCCAAGACAAGCCTTGCATGCCGTGAAGCTCGAATTTACTCATCCACTAACGGAAGAACGCATTACTTGTCATGCCCCATTTCTTGACAAACCAGAGATTTTTAAAGGGATTGATCCCTATGGTTTTTAATATGAGACATTTCAACAAAAAAATCCAGCATGACCTTCATGCTGGATTTTTTACCATGCAATAACCTATTAGAAACTAAAGTTATCTGGATCAGGACCTACACGTTCATTCTGATTTAAACTACTAATCCTGGTCATTTCTTCTGTTGACAGTGCAAAATCAAATAGATCAGCATTTTCCTTTAATCTTGCCGATTTTGAAGATTTCGGAATGATGATGATATCATTTTGCAATTGCCATCTTAAAATAACCTGCGCTACCGATTTTCCATGCTTTTCCCCAATTGATAATAAGGTTGGATCGTCCATTAATATACCTCTTGCAAGCGGGGACCAAGCTTCAACAGCGATATCCATTTCCTTGCAATAAGTTCTAATTTCGTCTTGTATTAATCTTGGATGCAGCTCCACTTGATTAACAACAGGCTTTTCCGTCGAGTTAGCCATCAAGTCTTTTAAATGGTGAATTTGAAAATTACTAACCCCGATTGCTTTGACTTTTCCTTCTTGATAAAGTTTTTCTAACGCTTTCCAGGTTTCAATATATTTTCCCTTTACTGGCCAATGAATTAAATATAAATCTATATAATCTAAATCAAGTTTCTTTATGCTCTTTTCAAATGCCGCAAGTGTTGACTCATAACCTTGATCAGTATTCCAAACCTTAGTCGTAATAAAAAGCTCTTCCCGGGGAATCCCGCTCTCTTTAATCCCTTTTCCTACGCCCTCTTCATTTCCATATAAAGCAGCAGTATCAATTAACCGATATCCCAGTTTGATCGCTTCTTTTACAGTATCAACTGTCTCTTTTCCATCTTCTACTTTGTACACCCCAAGCCCAAACTGAGGCATTTCTACACTATTATGTAAACGCATTTTATGGGTAATACTATATGTCATTAGAAGACCTCCACTCGTAAAATTGCTTTTATTATATCATGTTTGAAATGAATCAGGGGTAAAGTGGAAAACACTACTTCATTAGGTCTAAATAGGTTAGTTAATTATTTTTCCACTATGTTATTATTACTTTTCCAAGAACATAAATATTAAGATTATGTAATTTTTTTGATCTATGTCTATCAAACTTTACAAATATTAGATAAAATAAACACATTTACATATCGGGAATGCATGGGGGGTAACAAAGTGGTTTTCAAAAAAAAGGATAAGTTTACAAGCTTATTGAAGGACATTTCTACAAACCTTACGGAAGCTGCTAACTTTTTCTCTGAATATAAATTAAAAAATGTAAGTGATTTAAAAATTCTTTCAGAAACAATGAAGGAATTCGAAATAAAAGGAGATACATTCGTACATGAGGTTATTATCGAATTAAATAATGCTTTTATAACACCTTTTGAGCGTGAGGATATCCTTGCTTTAACGATGAGTATGGATGACGTATTAGATGGACTAGAACATTGTGCGGCCATATTTGAAATGTATTCCATCACGACATTTGATGATTTCATGCTTAAATTTATTGATGCCATTCATAAAAGTACACATGAAATTCAAGACTCCATCGACCTTCTCGTTAAGAAAAAGCTGCCACAAATCCGACAGCATGCCATTAAAATTAAAGACTATGAATCAAAATGTGACGGCATTCAACGACAATCCATTAAACATCTTTTTTTAGTTGAAAAAGATCCTATTCGGATTATTCAATTCAAAGAGATCTATGAGAATCTAGAGGATATTGCCGATTACTGCCAAAATGTCGCTAATACATTAGAAACCATAATCATGAAAAATGCATAAGGAGTTTTGACAAATGGATGGACTTCTTATCTTAACGATCTTCATTATCTTTTTTACCTTAGCTTTTGCTTTCATTAATGGATTCCATGATACAGCAAATGCCATTGCTACATCGGTTTCAACGAAAGCTCTAAAGCCCCGACAAGCAATTTTATTAGCATCTCTTATGAACTTTATCGGTGCAATGACCTTTACAGGTGTAGCAAAAACCATTACAGAAGGTATTGTCGATCCTTTTACATTGCCAAATGGCACATTAATGATATTGGCGGCTCTTATTGCTGCGATTTTCTGGAACTTAATTACTTGGTATTTTGGAATTCCCAGTAGTTCTTCCCATGCTATTATCGGAGCAATCGCGGGTGCTGCCATTGCTGCAACCGGGTTCAGTACATTAAATTACAGCGGGTTTATCAAAATCCTTGAGGCACTTCTCCTCTCCCCTATCATTGCTTTTCTTGTTGGTTATATCGTCTATGGCATTTTCAAATTATTATTTTCTAGCAGCAATCTAACGAAAATGAATAAAGGTTTTCGATTTACCCAGATTATCACGGCATCGTTACAAGCCTTTACACATGGAACAAATGATGCTCAAAAAGCAATGGGGATTATTACGATGGCGCTTATTGCGAACGACTATCTTTCAACAAATGAGATCCCGTTTTGGGTACAGTTATCCTGTGCCATTGCCATGAGTCTTGGCACTTCTTTCGGTGGTTGGAAGATTATTAAAACCATTAGTGGGAACATCATGAAAATCCGTCCCTCCAACGGAGTGGCCGCTGACCTTTCTGGTGCGATGATTATTTTTGGGGCAACTTTTATCGGGTTACCGGTGAGCACAACACATGTCATTTCAACTTCTATTATGGGGGTTGGTGCCTCCGAACGTGCAAAAGGAGTGAAATGGAGAACCTCCCAACGTATGATTATTACGTGGGCCATGACATTACCAATTTGTGCTGCATTAGCTGGAATAATCTATTATTTACTGAACTTTATTTACTCATCCTAATTTATTGAAAGAATGCTATTATTATTTTTTCACTACAAATCATACAAAGAGACAACTTTATGATCTTAACAAAGAGTAAGCATCCATCCGAATGATTGGTTGCTTACTCTTTTTTATTAATGACTTTTTTCGGATTTTTACAATTCGCACCACATAAATATTTAATATTTGTTAATTTTTCAAGATCATTAATATTAAGATATTGTAAACTTTTTGTTTTAATTATGTTAAATTCGACAAATTTCGTATAAAATAATTACGTTTGAATGACTTAGATTCCTTGGATAAATAATTGGAGGTAACAAAATGGTTTTTAAGAAAAAGGGCAAGTTTGCTATCTTATTAATTGACATCTCTACAAATCTTAAAGAAGCGGCCAACTATTTCTCTGACTACAAATTGAAAAATGTCAGCGATTTAAAAATCTTTTCAGAAACAATGAAAGAATATGAAACAAAAGGAGATAAATACGTTCATGAAGTCATTAAAGAATTAAATAATGCGTTTATTACACCTATTGAGCGTGAAGACATTCTTGCTCTAACCATGAGTATGGATGACGTTTTAGATGGAATTGAACATACTACTGCATTATTTGAAATGTACTCGATTACTACAGCGGATGATTATATGCTGAGATTTGTCGAGGCTATCAGAAAGTGCTCTCATGAAATTGTGGATGCAGTTGATCTTTTGACTAGTAAAAAGTTACCACAAATCCGGCAGCATGCTATTAAAATTAAAGATTATGAATCACAGTGTGACGGCATTCAACGCCAATCCATTAAACAACTCTTTTCAGTTGAAAAAGATCCTATTCGAATTATTCAATATAAAGACATCTATGAAAGTCTTGAAAATATTGCGGATTACTGTCAAATCGTTGCTAATACGTTAGAAACAATTATTATGAAGAATGCATAAGGAGATTGACTAGACTAATGGATGGAATTTTTATTTTAACGATCTTGATTGTCATTTTTGCCTTGGCATTTGATTTTATCAACGGGTTCCACGACACGGCAAATGCAATTGCTACAGCGGTTTCAACGAAGGCTCTAAAGCCAAGACATGCGATTATATTAGCATCCGTCATGAATTTTATCGGTGCAATGACCTTTACAGGTGTAGCAAAAACCATTACCAAAGACATTGTAGATCCTTTTACACTACCAAATGGCTCACTCGTTATTTTGGCCGCCCTTATTGCAGCGATCTCGTGGAACTTACTCACTTGGTATTTTGGAATTCCTAGTAGTTCTTCACATGCCATTATCGGTTCTATTGCTGGTGCTGCCATTGCTGCAGCAGGATTCAATGCATTAAATTACAGCGGTTTTCTCAATATTATTAAGGCACTCATCATTTCTCCTCTTATTGCCTTTGTAGTTGGTTATATCGTGTATGGCATTATCAAAGTAATATTTAAAAATAATAATTTAACGAAAACAAATAAAAGTTTTCGGGTGTTCCAAATTTTCACTGCATCTTTACAAGCTTACACACACGGAACCAATGATGCACAGAAAACAATGGGGATTATCACAATGGCCTTAATTGCCAGTGGTCAACTTTCCTCAAGTGATATTCCATTTTGGGTACAATTTGCTTGTGCCACCGCAATGGGACTTGGTACTTCTGTTGGTGGTTGGAAGATTATAAAAACGGTTGGTGGCAACATCATGAAGATACGGCCTGTCAATGGAGTAGCAGCAGATCTTTCCGGTGCAATGATTATTTTTGGGGCTACTTTTGTTGGATTACCTGTTAGTACTACACATGTCATTTCATCAGCTATTATGGGAGTCGGTGCTTCTCACCGCTTAAAAGGCGTAAAGTGGGGAACCGCACAGCGAATGCTCATTACATGGGTCATTACATTACCTATTTCCGCTACTGCAGCTGGACTTACCTATTTTATATTGAACTTTATTTTCTAAATTATTCATCTGACAGAATGGAATGAAACTCATTTTATTACCAGTTATCATTTTAGTCTTTTTTAACACAATAAAGGTGTATGACAAAAAGTCTACAATTTTACACTGGGGGTAATTCATATCATGATGACTACACAACAGCAGCAAACAATGCCGAATATGCAGCCTACTGATACAAAACATGGTGGACATGAAGTAATGGATGTTAAAGAGGTTCTACACTGCCAGCTTACAACATTGGATCATTATTTACTCTATAAGCAATATATAAAGGATCCTGAATTATTGGATATTTGGAATCGTCAGCATCAATTTCTCCTTGATCAATATAATATTCTTGTTGAATGTTTTAGATCTGGTATGAACCCTTCTCATCATACTGCTCGTTATCAAATGACTCAAACGAATGATGTTGTTTATGGATTAAGCCCGAGTCAACCAATGAAGCCAAAAACAAGTGCATCGGAAACAGGGGATAAATGTATTTCTGGCTATATGATGGGCTTAATGAAAGTGGGGGCAGGAGATTTAACCAAAGCCTCAGTTGAAGTCACAAATCCTGTTGTCAGAAGAGTGATGGCTGATTCTATTCCTAACTATATTGAAATGGCTTATGAACTTTTCTTATATCAGAACAAACATCAATACTACCAAGTACCACAGTTTTCTGAACAAGATATGCAAACAATCGTGAATAGTTTTACAACCTCCACTGGCGGTCAACAACTACAATAGCAAAAAAACACTACACAAAAACCAGTCCTCAAGGCTGGTTTTTGTGTAGTGTTTTTTATTTTACATATGAATATTTATGATGACTAGTTATAAATATAACTATTATAAAATAATTTTGCTGATATACTAAATTTATTATTAGGTATGAAAACGATGAAAAGGGGTATTAAATTGAACTTTCCACAATTAAAGATTGGCCATATGACTCCAATAGTTCCGATTATGCAAGGAGGAATGGGTGTTGGGATTTCACTTAGCGGTCTTGCTTCTGCTGTAGCGAACGCAGGTGGGATTGGCATCATTTCCGGAACTGGAATTTCTATAGATGAATTACGTTATCATATTCGAAAAGCGAAGGAACAAGTTACCAATCATTCAGGTTATATCGGTGTAAATATGTTATTTGCTATGAATGACTTTGCTGACAAAATGAAAGTTGCCCTAGAGGAAAAGGTTGACTTTATTATTTCCGGAGCTGGTATCTCGCGTGATATGTATGCGTGGGGCAAAAAAGCCAACATTCCCGTTCTCTCTATTGTTTCCTCAGCAAAGCTTGCACGTATTTCCGAAAGACTAGGTGCTTCAGCTGTTGTAGTGGAAGGATTTGACGCAGGTGGACATCTTGGAACGGACAGACCTGTATTTGACATTCTTCCTGAAGTAATTGAAGCCGTTACCATTCCTGTGATTGCTGCAGGCGGAATCCTAACGGGTGCTGATATTGCAAAAGCGTTTGAAATGGGAGCATCTGGTGTTCAGATGGGAACTAGGTTTGTAGCCAGTGAAGAATGTGATGCACCATTAAATTTTAAACAAAGATATGTAGAGGCACGTAAAGAAGATACCCTTCTTGTCAAAACCACTGTTGGTTTACATGGCAGGGTTATTAAAAATAAATTTAGTGAATTAATCTCACGTCCGGACAATGTTAAAATAGAAAAATGTCTGGATTGTCTAAAAAATTGTTCTTATCGTTTTTGTACGATGGACTCTTTACTCACAACAATGAACGGTGACATTGAAAACGGACTTGTTTTTGCTGGATCAAGAGTTGGGGAAATTAATGAAATTCTGCCTGTTGCCACAATCATAGATCGTCTTACTCAAGAATTCGACGAAGCTACATCCGCGAAACAACTCTGCTTTTCTTAATAAAATAAAACATCAGGTGCCTAGCACCTGATGTTTTATTTTATTATATTAATATTATATGCTTTCATAGATAACTTATTAAAGAATTGAATAATTGTTCCAATACAAAGTACTAAAACAATGGAGCCGACCCCTATTTTCCCTCCAATAACTACCCCTATAATAACGAAGGTAACTTCTAAAATTGTACGAGACACCATTAAACTTAATTTAAACTTTTCACATAAGGCGACCATCATCCCATCATAGGGCATCCTTGGTAAATTAGGGGTTAAATAAATGCCCACACCAATCCCAATAAGTAACACACCTAATAGAAAACATCCCCACCTTAATAAGGGTGAATCTAACCAGAGATGTAAATTGACAAAAATGAGTTCCATCCAAAAATCCATCATGATTCCCCAAATGATCATTGTGATAACAGACTCAAATTCCGGTCTTCTTTTTAATAGCAGGGAATTGAATAACAAGAAAACACCTTGAGAAATAATGACCCAAGTCCCAAATGTTAACCCTGTTTTTTCAGTTAGGACTAATAAAACAATATCTTGTGGACCTGCCCCTGCGTTAGATTTCAGAATAAACGTAACTCCCATGCAAGCAATGAACATACCTAATAGATAAAAGAGTATCCTTTTCACCATTCGTTCCTACCTCTTACGTTTATTTTGCACTCAATTCTTTCATTTTTCACTCTCAATAAATAAATGTTAGGACGTTATTAAACATATACAGTTTCCACTGTACTTATTCCATTGAAAGTTTATTTCTCTGTGCGCAGTATTGTTTATTGTCTAAATTCGCTTATTAAATGAGCAGTATGATAAAATCATATCTGCATAAATAATCATAAATGAAACAAAGGTGGTTTAGTAAAAGATGAGTAGCAAACAATCGTTCATAGGGTATATCGGTACATATACAAAAGGGGATAGCGAAGGCATTTACTCTTTCGTCTTTCATGCAGATACTGGAAAAATAGAGGATATCAAGGTTGCAGCAAAGCTAGATAATCCCACCTATTTAGCCATTAGCTCCAATAATCAATTCTTATATTCAGTTGCAAAAGAAGGGAGTAACGGGGGAGTTTGTGCTTTTACTCTTAATAACTCAAATGGAGAACTTCAATTACTCAATACACTGACAGCAGAAGGATCCCCACCCTGTCATGTAAGTCTAGATCGTGATAATCGTTATTTACTATCCGGCAATTATCATAAAGGTTTGGTAGAAGCTTATACTTTAAACAAAGAGAACGGTTCAATTAATGGGGAACCATCGATTGTAGAGCATAAGGGTGTAACGGAAGACCAGAAACCACATACGCATTTCGCAGCCTTCACTCCCGATGAACAATTTATTACGGTCATTGATCTTGGTCTAGATCAATTGCTAACCTACAAACTACTTAATGATCAATTAATGAAAGTAAGTCAACTCCATTTAAAACCAGGCAGTGGTCCCAGACATCTTGTATTTCATCCGAACGGGCAATATGCTTACTTGTTGACAGAATTGAGTTCTGAAATCATTGTTGTCAAATATGATGAAGAAAAAGGTACGTTCACACAAGTTCAATCTATTTCGACGATTCCCACTCATTTTACTGAAAATAATCAATGCAGTGCCATTCACATCTCATCAGATGGTAACTTTATATACGCTGGAAATCGCGGACATAACAGCATTGCTGTGTTTCGTGTGGATCAAGACACAAATACACTCGTCTTTGTGGAGTATATTTCATCCGAGGGAGCTTGGCCACGGGATTTTTCGTTAGATCCAACGGAAACATTCGTGATCGGTTCAAATCAAGAATCAAGTAATCTCGTCGTATATAGAAGAGATTCTGTAACCGGCAAATTAACTCTATTACAAGCGGATATTGAAGTACCTCATCCGGTTTGTATTAAATTTTTGCATACCTAAAAAACGGTAGGTTTTCCCTACCGTTTTTTTAGGCAAATTGCTTATTTTCTTCTTTTTGAAAGAAACTCTTCATTGCATTGAATACATCTACTTTTTGCTTGAGGATATAATATTTGAAGTCTTCATTTTTAATATTTTTATAAGCGGACATTAAGGTACTGTGGCGATTGTATTGGTTGACCTCCCCATAACCAAACAGGTTCGATATTTTCATCAATTCCTCCACAAGTTTCACACACCGAGCATTGTCTGAGGTTAAATTATCACCGTCGGAAAAGTGAAATGGATAAATGTTAAATTGATCTGGATGATACTTTTGATCAATGAGCTCTAAAGCTTTTCGATAAGCAGATGAACAAATGGTTCCTCCACTTTCTCCTTTTGAAAAAAAGTCTTCTTCCGAGACGACTTTCGCTTCCGTATGATGGGCAATGAATTCAATTTCTACCGTTTCATATTTAGACCTTAAGAATCTTGTCATCCAGAAGAAAAAGCTCCGAGCCATATATTTTTCCCAAATTCCCATCGATCCACTTGTATCCATCATAGCCAATACAACTGCTTTCGAATCTGGCTTGACAATCTCATTCCACGTCTTAAACTTCAAATCCTCCTGATAAATCGGATGAAATTTAGGTGTGCCACTTATGGCATTTCGCTTAAATGCGGTCATCATCGTCCTTTTCTTATCAATATTCCCCATTAACCCTGTTTTGCGAATGTCATTAAATTCAATGTCTTCTACAAGATGCTCTGGCTTCTCTTTACGTTTTAAATTTGGCAGTTCTAATTGCTTAAACAAAGCTTCCTCTAACTCCATTAATGAAACCTCTGCTTCAAAATAATCTTCACCAGGTTGATCTCCTGCACCTTGACCTTTTCCTGGACCCTTTTGTCCTTCCGAACCATCACGGGCAACCACATCACCAACCTTACTGTCTCCGTCGCCTTGGCCCACATGTTTGTTCTTATCATAGTTATACCGAATTTTATACTCGTCAAGAGAACGAATCGGAATTTTCACCACTTCTCGACCGTTAGACATGATAATACTCTCTTCCGTAATTAAATCGGGGAGATTATTTCGAATCGCTTCTTGAACTTTTTCTTGGTGCCGCTGTTGGTCATCATGGCCTTTGCGATGGAGGGACCAATCTTCTTTAGAGATAATAAATTGATGGTTATCATTTTTGCTCATTCCAACCCCTCCTTAACAAATCATTTTTTCTGCACACTTTTGGTACTCATGCATACAATATCACGTAGTGTCAACATCGCTTAAAAATCTGGATTACTCTATCATATGCAATAAGACAAAATAGTTTACAAATAATTTGAATAATGGATTATTCGCCCATCATTACAATGGACAAGCCCACATGATCATTATATAAAATCAGAAATGCCAATCGAAAAAAAATCGGTATATGCTCATATACCGATTTTTTTAATAGAATATGAATTTCATTTTACTTAGAGGATTCAGCCATTAGCCTATCGAAGAGATCAGCACCAACATCTGCTTTAACATCTGTATAAATTCCGCTCATTGCTTCTTTAAATTCTTGTTTCTGTTCATCAGACAATTGTATCACTTCCATTCCCTCTTCTTTTAGAAGAGTCAGTGACTTTTCTTCGTCTGCTCTAGATAATTCTCTATTATATTCACGTGTTTCAACCGCTGCATCCATAACCACTTGTTGTAAATTATCTGGAAGATCATCATAAAACTTTTTGTTTATAACGACTGGCCATGGTGAATAAGTATGTCCCGTTAAAGTTAAATAGCTCTGAACTTCATAAAATTTTGATGCATACATAAGTGAAAGAGGTGTTTCCTGAGCATCAACTGTTTTCAGCTTTAGTGCATTATATAATTCAGTAAAAGCAATAGGTGTAGTATTTGCTCCTGTTGAATTCCATGCTTTTATTTGCATAGAATTCTCTAACGTCCGCATCTTTAATCCCTTCATATCATTGATGCTTGTAATAGGCTGTTTACTATTTGTTAGGTGGCGGAAACCATTTTCCCAATACACAAGCCCTTTTAAACCAACATCGGAAAGAGAATCCAGAATTTCTTGTCCGACCTCACCATCCAGCACTTTATGGGCCGTTTCCCGATCACTAAATAAATAAGGAAGATCCCAAACTGCCATGCTCTTTGTCGCAGCATCTAATGGCGCTGATGCTGGAGCGATCATAGTTAAATCACCTAATAAAACTTGTTCAACCATTTCTCTTTCTCCACCAAGTTCGCCCTCTGGATAAATTTCGACCTTAATACGCCCCTTGCTCTTGCTTTCAACGAGTTCTTTAAACTTTTCAAATGATTTTTGGGCAAAGTGTTCTTTCGATGCAGCATGCCCCGCTTTTATCACATATGTTTTTTCATCCTTATTACTTTGCTCGGTCGTAGTAGAGTTAGAACAAGCAGCTAAAATTATGCTTACGATCAACAACAAGAATATATTTTTTTTCATGGACGATTACTCCCTTCTTAAGAGAAACATCTTAAAGTTTGAATTTAGAAATAATAGATTGAAGGTCTTCTGCCATCTGTGACAGAAACTGTGCAGATGCCGCCACTTCTTCCATGGCTGCAAATTGCTCCTGAGTTGCCGCAGCACTTTCTTGGCTACTGAGAACGCTTTTTTCTGCAACCCTTTTTGCTAAATCAATAGATTCTAAGATTTGATTACTTACTGCCAGCAACTGTTGAACAGAAGAAGATACTTCCACTACTTTGTCGGTGACTTCATTCATTGCTTGTGAAATAAGAGCAAATGTTTCATGTGCATGTTCTGTTTCTTTTAATCCCTGCTCCACTTGTATGGTTTCCTCGCCCATCATTTTTACAGATTGGTTTGCTTCCGTCTGAATATGGCTGATCATGACCGTAATTTGACTAGCTGACCTCTTCGATTCCTCTGCCAATTTCCTTACTTCCTCTGCTACAACCGAAAATCCTTTCCCATGTTCTCCAGCCCTAGCTGCTTCAATCGCAGCATTCAAGGCCAATAAATTAGTTTGTTCAGCAACCCCTGTAATAATATCAGTGATTTGGCTGATTTCATTTGAACGTTCTCTTAATGAAATAATAGAATTACTTGCTTTTATAACCGATTGATTAATTTGATTCATTTGTCCAACAACCAGATTGATGGTTTGTTCTCCCTCGTGTGTTAGCAAGCTTGTTTTTTCCGTAATCTTGAGCATTTCTTCACTATTTTCCGTAATTTGATGGATGCCATCATTCATCTCACTTATTGAACCGCAAAGTTCTTCATATTGTGAAAGTTGTTGTTCAATTCCTTCTGCGCTATCCTGGGTAATCCTAGATACTTGCTCTGAAGCTGACGTACTTTCCTCTGCACTTGCTGCGAGTTCCTCACTACTTGAAGCAACACTTGATGAAGATTCATAGATTCTGCTTACAACTTCCCGCAAATCTTGATTCATAATATTAATACCATGAATAAGATCTCCTACTTCATCATGATTCTTGACCTTTAAATGATCAATATGTAGGTTTCCTTGAGATACGTTCTGAACAGCTTCAGCCGCCAGTTTAATAGGTATAGAAATGGATCGACTAATGTAGTAGGCGAGAAACATACCGATGATAAAGCTAAAAATCCCTAAATAAAGTACAATGGATTTTGTGCTCCCTACTACTTTTGTCGTTTCATTTAATCCAGTGGATACTTGTGCGTCTTGTCCTTTATCTAAGTCTACTATTTTCTTTTGAAAAACGTTTGAAATCGTTTTTTCAGTCGTATTCATCAAGTTCGTATATCCGATTACATCACCATTTTGCTTAAACTCAATTTCTTTTTTGATCAGTTCAGAGTATCTCACTTGCAATGCTGACAATTGCTTGATGATTTCTTTGTCTTCAGCCCTTTTATAGGTTCCCTCCATCATATTGAGGGTTTTTGTTGCTTCCTCAGCATAGGTTTGATATTGATCTAAAAATTGATCATTACCTGTTAATAAGTAATTTTTTATAGAAATTGACTGATTGATATAATAGATATCTAAATCTTTAGCCATCATCGCTTTCTCCACATTTCCTGTGATAAGCTCTTCGTAGATTTATCAATATGACTAATGCGATTATTTGAAACTGTACTGCCAATTACTAATAAAATTAGAATAAATAAAAATCCACCTAATAGTTTTTTACCAATGGATATTCTCACTCTAGAAGCCCCCTTTATAAATAATCTAATTTTTTATTAATAAATCCCTAATAGAAAACGTTTGCATAATCCAAAGGAACTAGTTCAAGTAAAGTTATTATAACATAGGAACTATTTAATCAAATGTGACTAATCTTACAATTATGTGGAACATTTATAAAATATAAAAAAAAGACCACCCATTTTTAGGTGATCTCTTTTTTCATTCTTATTTATCTTTTTAACGGTTTAATAAACTTCCTACATATCGTAGTAATTCATTTGCTGAGGTAGAATTATATCCATGTTCATCGATTAAACGAGCCACTACGTCATTTACTTTTTTCAATTGTTGCTCATCCGGTGTTTTGGATGATGTCGTAATTTTGACAACGTCTTTTAAGTCTGCAAACAATTTCTTTTGAATCGCATCACGAAGACGATCATGAGAATTATAATCAAATCTTTTTCCTTTTCGTGCATACGCAGAGATTCGAATCAAGATTTCTTCACGGAATGCCTTTTTGGCATTTTCAGAAATACCAATTTGCTCCTCAATGGAGCGCATTAGTTTTTCATCTGGATTGATTTCCTCGCCTGTAATCGGGTCGTGAAGCTTTATTTTATTGCAATAGGCTTCTACATTGTCCAAATAGTTATCCATTAATGTTTTCGCAGATTCTTCATAGGAATAGACAAAAGCTTTTTGCACTTCTTTCTTAGCAATTTCGTCGTATTCTTTACGGGCAACTGAAATGAAATTCAAATAACGCTCACGTAATTCCGGTGTAATAGACGGATGTTGATCCAGTCCTTTTTTTAATGAACTAAGTACATCTAATGCATTGATACTTGTCATTTCTTTGCGGATGATGGTAGAAGAAATTCGATTGATTACATAACGCGGATCAATCCCGCTCATTCCTTCGTCCCCATACTCCTTTTTCAGTTCATTTACATCTGCTAAATTAAAGCCTTCCACATTTTCACCATCATAAAGACGCATTTTCTTCACAAGGTCAATGTCACCTTTTTTAGGCTCTTTTAATCTAGTTAATATCGTAAACATGGCAGCTACTCTCAAAGTATGGGGGGCAATATGAACATTCGATACATCACTTTCACTAATCATTTTTTCATAGATTTTCTCTTCTTCTGTCACTTTTAAATTATATGGAATTGGCATAACGATGATCCTTGAATGCAAGGCCTCATTCTTCTTATTCGAAATAAAGGAACGGTATTCGGTTTCATTTGTATGGGCCACAATCAGCTCATCTGCACTTATAAGCGCAAATCTTCCCGCTTTAAAATTCCCTTCTTGCGTAAGTGAAAGTAAATGCCATAGGAATTTTTCATCACATTTTAACATCTCTTGGAACTCCATCATCCCACGATTGGCTTTATTTAATTCCCCATCAAAACGATAGGCACGCGGATCCGATTCGGAACCAAACTCGGCGATGGTTGAAAAGTCAATACTTCCAGTTAAATCCGCAATATCCTGAGATTTTGGATCAGATGGACTAAAGGTTCCAATCCCAACTCGTCGATCCTCAGAGAAGAATACCCTTTCAACCTGTACATCCTCAATTCGACCGCCATATTCTTCTTCAAGTCTCATAAGGTTTAAAGGTGAAAGATTCCCTTCAATTCGGATTCCATATTCATCAAAAAAGTCTTTCCGTAGATGTTGAGGAATTAAATGAAGAGGATCCTCATGCATTGGGCAGCCTTTAATACCGAAAACAGCTCCTCTATCTGTTAACGAGTAGGCTTCTAATCCTCTTTTTAACATCGTCACTAATGTTGATTTACCTCCGCTAACGGGACCCATTAAGAGTAGTATTCTTTTTCGGACATCCAGCCGTTTTGCCGATGGGTGCAAATACTCCTCTACAAGTCTCTCAAGCGATTCTTCTAAACCAAAAAGCTGATTCGAGAAAAACTCATATTTTTTTACCCCTTTTTCTTCCTCCACACCTGAATCTTTTATCATACTATATACACGTGAATGTGCTGATTGAGCCACCCATGGCTTTTCTTTTATAACTTCTAAATACTCCCTAAATGTCCCTTCCCATTTAAGCATTTCTTCTTCTTTTCGATATAGCTCAATTTTTTTTAATATATCCATATGGACCTCCCCTGTCGCTTTTTCCCCATTTAGCGGTCAGAAAAAAATCCCCCCTTTGAAAATAGTGTATTCCCAAAAGTCTAATCGAGGGATTCTGTCCGCAAGAGTCACAGCATGAGTAATTATCGAATTACAATGCGTATATGGGTTACAATTAAGTAGGCAATAATAGCTTGTTTTGCAAGTTTTATCAAAGCTGATTAATATACTGTATGCTCGCACTAAGGGTGACATGCCGAAAAAGGAAATAACTTGGCTTCTAAATTAGAAGATTTCCTTTGACGAACCTATGAACTTACCTTTTTAGAAACATTTCTTAGTGCTGTATGAATGGTTAACTCATAGCAATGTTCCTATTATTTTTACTATATTTTAAATATTCAATTTTATTATTCACAACCTTTTCACAATAGGGTATAATGAAGTCACCATTTACAATTGAATTGAATGATACATGACGGATGAATGAATCATTTTAAAAAGAGGGGGATACATATAAATGGGTACGATCCTAATTCTCGTAGTAATGGTTACTTTCCTTGCCGCCATCTTTACAGCAGGATATGATGATAAACCAACTAATATAAAATAAGAAAAAGGCCGCAAATGCGACCTTTTCTTATTTTGTTACAGGTTTTCTATGAACAAAATTTTATCTTTTATCCAAACCTTGTTTTTTGATAAATTCATTCATGTACATTCTTCTCGGGTTGCCAAGCATTCCTACCATCTGTTCCGTCCACGAATCTTTTCTTATTCCTCCGGTTCTTTCATTATAATATTGTGAAACGATCTCATTATATTCTTCCAACTGACTTTTATATTTCAATACATCCTGTTCGTACTCATTTTCATGATAAATATGTGATAGGGGTAAGCGTGGTTTTTGATCCACTCTTTTTTCAGGGTAGCCAACAGCCATACCAAAAAGGGGAATCACCCTTTGTGGGGTCTTTAAGAGGTCACATACTTCATCAAGTTGATTGCGGATTCCACCAATATAACAAATTCCTAATCCCATCGATTCGGCAGCAATCGCTGCATTTTGAGCTGCAAGCGAAGCATCAATTAACGTCACCATAAACTTTTCCGTACTTTCAATTGATGCCATAACATCTTGATTTTCGATTTCTCCAATGATTTCATGGCGGTATAAATCAGCACAAAATACAAAGAAATGCCCGTTTTTCTCCACATAACTTTGATTCCCTGCCAATTCAGCCAGTTTCTTTTTCTTATCTGGATCTGTAATACCAATAATGGAATAGGCTTGAATATTACTTGATGTTGAAGCAGCTTGTGCACTCATCACGATCATTTCAATCTGTTCATTCGATAATGGCTTTTCCTCAAAATGACGAACCGACCGATGTGACCATAATGTTTCAATCGTTTGATTCATTCATATCATCCTTCCATTATGTAGATATACCTTAATATTAACTCATATTCCTTTTACTACCAACAAAAAGGAACCTAAAAAGGTTCCTTCTGTTATTTTATATGCCTAAAATCTTGTTGGCGCAAGGCCTCGTATACGAGAATTGCAGCCGTATTGGATAAGTTTAGTGAACGGACATTCGTCGTCATTGGGATCCGTAGAAAATGATCACGATTCGCTTCTAATAATTCTATTGGTAAGCCTGATGATTCCTTGCCAAACATAAAATAATAGTCTTGATCTTGCTCACTAAAATCGTAATCGGAATAAGTCTTTTCACCAAATGTTTCAATATAATAAAATTCACCTTTATTTTTTTCAAAAAATTCATCAAGTGAGTCATAATACGTAATATTGACGAACTCCCAATAATCAAGACCTGCCCGTTTCAGCATTTTGTCATCCGTTGAAAAACCAAGTGGACGAATTAAATGTAAATGTGTATCAGTTGCCGCACATGTGCGAGCAATATTACCTGTATTTGCTGGGATTTCTGGTTGATATAAAACTACGTGTATTGCCAATTCCTTTTCACCTCTAATATCAAATGCACCTTGACGTGTTCGCGTCAGATTTCACCTTAGCCTGCTCATAAATTTCCTTTGAAAATCGAAAGACTTGGGCTGGGGGGTTAACTCTATTATATCACTCTCCCTTCTTGTTCAAAAGAAGCCTCTGCCAACATTTATACTACTTGGCTGATGACTCATCATGAACAATCGTAAAAAATTTGTATTTTATTTTTGGCGTATACGCTGTGGAATCTTCATAGGCCCAATACCGCATTCTGCTATTTGTCGTATGTGCATTTACCAGCGGCATCCCCTGAGCATCTTTTCCTGTTACGATTGTGTTATGGTCAAAACGGCCGTCTCCTTGAAAATCATAGCAAATGACATCACCCAGTAATAATTGCTCTGGACTGGACACTTCCTTTGCTCTCAACCCTGTTGTGGAAGCTGGCAAATATAATCTTAATGAATTTGCTACAGACCAACTAAAACTCCAATTATTGTTCTTCATCCACCACCCATTACCTCGATTTGGATAACCTCTCATCGGAGCGCCACCTGCATGAAGGCATTGTGATATATAATTCGTACAGTCTACATCAAACTTTTTAAAGGTAGGATTATGGTCATTCCACCATCTTTCTGCATATTGCACGGCCTTCAAACGGTTATAGCGAAAACCTCCTCCTCTTTCTTCTCCCCTTCTTCTTCAATTAGCGGGCTTAAAAGTCTCATTAACTTTTTCTACTTGAAACGGTTGATTTCCTTATCATCCACAAGTATTCCTTTATAAAACTCAGCCTTTCTTTTCTCAACTTCCTCTTCCATATAAATACGATTTCCCTGCTGAATTAAGTATTGAAAATGAACCCAATAGGTGACCGCTTCTTTTTCTTCTTCAAGCTTTCTAATTTGATCCATCCTACCATTGGCTTTTACTTTAATCATCTCAGCATTTCTACTGAACATGGATTCTTTCTTTTTCTCTATTTTTTCACAACTTCGAATCGAATTTCTTGAGCTTGAAACACATTGCTGTGCTCGCTTTTCAATTAAATCTATAATCTGTTGTCGCATGATCTCACCCCTTTCCTTCTATATATATGAAAGGAGTTTCATTTCTTTTCTGGATTCTATCAATCATTTTCACTAAAACAAAAAAAGGAGGAATTCTCCCCCTTATCTGTTTAATGCTTTTTCAATTTCAGCCTTCACCGCATCATCACTTTCTACTGTTAAGGCCTTTTTGAGTATTGCTGTAGATTTATTCCCTGCGATTATTTTAATGGACCAAGCAGCCGTAGCTACGTATCATCGGACGTGGATCATGATTCAATAGATCCACCAAATCCTCAAGTGCTGTTTCATCTTTAAAATGTGCTAGAGCAATCATAGCATTTCGCTGAATGGGGTTTTTCCCACGCCAAGCTCCCGAAACATGACCGAATTTCTCCTTAAACTGGCGATTACTTAACTTAAGAATAGGTTTTAATAATGGCTTTGCAATTTCAGGCTCTGGTTCCACTTCCGGATGAAAATGAAAGTCTTTTCCCTTATTCGCTGGACAAGCAGTTTGACACGAGTCACAGCCATAAAGTCTGTTACCCATTTTGCTATGAAACTCCTCTGCAATCATTCCTTTTGTTTGTGTTAAAAAAGAAATACAGGCTTGAGCATTTATTTGTCCACCTTGAACGAGCGCCCCTGTTGGGCAAGCTTCTATACATTTATTCCATGTACCGCATTGATCCTCCATGGGGGTATCTGAATCAAATGGGAGGTTTGTAATCATCTCCCCTAAATAAACATAGGAGCCGAATTCAGGAGTAATGACTGCACAATTTTTCCCACTCCAACCAATCCCCGCTCTTTCAGCAACAGCCCGGTCTGCTAATTCGCCCGTATCAACCATTGATTTACAGAGAGCTCCTGGTACTCTTTCTATTATATAGGCTTCCAGTTTTTTCAGACGCTCACGTAAAACAATGTGATAATCCATTCCCCAAGATGCCCGTGAAAAAATCCCTCTTCGCTCCCCGTTTTTACTCACAACCCGATTCGTCATTTTAGAAGGATAAGCAACGGCAATTGAAATAATGGATTGAGCCCCATCCAACAAAAGACTTGGATTTGTACGCTTGTTGATATCTGGTTCTTCAAAACCAGATTGGTAATTTAGCTCTTGCTGCCGTATCAGGCGATTTTTCAATTCATCAAAAGGAGATGCTGTTGTAAATCCAATTTTATCAATTCCAATTGTTTTACTGTATTGGATAATGTCTTTTTTCAATTCACGCATATCCATGAACAAAACCTCCCTCACAATGAATGATGATCTAAA
>CAWFID010000030.1:0-18325 GCA_963815765.1 uncultured Bacillaceae bacterium | reverse complement strand
GCCCTCCTGCTTCCCTACATAATCCCTGATAATCTGCCAATCCTTCAATTTTCCCTGAAACGATTTCACATTTTTCCCAGGTACTGGGCTTGTGGAAGGCAGTTTCATATAATGGATTCCATTTAGTCCATGAAATCCAATCTTCTTTTTAAAAACAGCAAACGCTTTTCCACCATTGAATCCAATAAATTGAATGTTAGGGTACCGCTCGAGTAAACCTAGAATATCATTAGGTTGTTCCTCCTTAATCTTGGAATCAAGACTTCCCTCACGTAAACAGGTATAAATGACATCCCAAAGGGCAATTTGCTGTTTCTTTAAAAATGAAATCTTTTCATTGTAATCATCTAGTTCCTCTTGCTGAAAAATCGTGTACATGATACGCTAAAAATGATTGCGGTTATTTCCATAGTATTGTTGTTTCTTTAATGATTCCACACCTGGAATGGATCCTAGTATTAACACTTTAGAGTGATGATCCACTATCGGTTTTAATGATGTGATCGATAAATCATTCTTCAATATAATACCTCCAAATTCAGTAGCAAGGATGCCGATTGTTGAGATACAATCAAACAACTCTCTTCAACTAAACTGCATACTTTAGTAAAATCAAGACTTGCTTTTTTTCTGTAGCAGCGAATAAACATAAAGCTTTCTGAACATAATTAGGCTTGAAAAAACGGAGTCTTTTTTAAGGAAAAATTACCTGTCATTTGTAATTGGTTTTCAACCATCCTATTAAAAGGGAGGTGAAAACAATGGAGAATAAACATTCTTTCGAGTACACAGGGAAAGTCCTGGATAAAAGAAATACCCTTACCGGTCCTAATGCTTCAGGTGAGCAAACATATCCAGAACTGCCTAAACATGTATCTATTCAGCAGCCAAATAGTAAAAACATTCAATAGCCTGTTTAGTAAAATGACTGGGGATAATCTATCGTTATTACTGTGTCACATAATTGAAAGATGGGCTGCCAAGGGGGCAGCCTCTTAATTATTACTGCTTTTTCAAAACTTTACCTAATCTAATACTGCCTCATGGTGTAAGACGGAAACGATCCGTTTTTCCGCAAGATAATTCATTAAGTTCATCTATATTTCAATTTGTTTAATTATTTTTGCAGGATTTCCACCTACGACAACATTATCCTGGTACATCTTTTGTTACGACTGCACCTGAAGCAATAACGACATTATTTCCTATTTTAACTCCAGGGTTTATAACCGCCTTCCCGCCAATCCAAACATTGTGACCGATATGTACTGGTATTCCGTATTCTGCACCTGATATTCTTTCAGTTGGATTTAGTGGATGTGTCGCTGTATATATATGTACGCCTGGTGCAATAAAGCAGTTATCACCTATCTGAATTTCACAAACATCCAAAAATACACAATCAAAATTCGCATAGAAATTCTCTCCAACATGAATGTTATAACCATAATCACAACGAAAGGTTGGTTCTATGTATAGACTTTTTCCAGTTGAACCAAACAGTTCTTTTAATAGTTCAGTTCTTTTATTTTCATCGGTTTCGATTGTTTGATTATATAATCTGGTTAATCTTCGAGCATTTAATCTTTCTTTTAATAATTCTGGGTCTGCTGGATTATAAAGTTCACCATTCAACATTTTCTCTTTTTCAGTTTTCATTTTAGGGGAATCTCCTTATTAAATGCCATTTTATTTAAGGCTCTGTTCATGTTTATGGTTGATAGGCGGCATTGGTGTGTGTTGGCACGTGTTTTATTCGAATGAATAACTTAGTGCACGCGTACACCAATGCCACTTTGAGAATCAACACGATTGTTTAACAGAGCCTTGTTTTAAAAAATATATTTCGTTTAGCTTATCTTTGCAACAAAAGGGCTTTGTTACTTTAATTTGCTACAATTGCATACTGTTATTACAGTGGATCCTGATCATAGAATTGAAATTGTTATTATGAGACACTAATACGTACATTTATTCATATCTATTTATATGAACTTTTCCATTTGTTTGTTTTCGGACGATTTTTCTGTTTGTTGCAGTCCTTGGATGCAGGAGAACCGCCCTGCCGCTTCCTATTTGCATCCATAAATATTCAGCAGTATAGTTAATATATTCCTATAATTAGATATTTATCTAAGTTATATATGCTACAATTTGTTGGATTAATGGTGAGAAAAGAATCATCCAACAAGCATTTCTAAATATTTTTAAAAATGCAATTGAAGCGATGCCGAATGGCAGCCAATTAATAATAGGAATGGAATCTAATGAAAAGATGTATGAGATTTTCATTAAAGATACAGGCGTTGGAATGAATCTTGAACAAATGGAGCGATTAGGGAAACCCTACTTTACGACAAAAGGACAGAAGGGAACAGGACTGGGAATGATGGTTGCTTATCGTGTGATTGAGGAATTAAATGGAAAAGTCAAAGTAACGAGTCAAATCGGAAAAGGTACAACCTTTACTATATTCCTACCGCGATCATGTAATAGTATTGGAAACACTGTAATGTAATACAGGTGTTTCCAATAAGAAGCTTTAGTCTCGTAATGAAGAACATATCTAAATGATAGAGATTTTATGTTATGTTCTTTTACAGAGTTCTTTCTCGAATGCTCCATATCTGGAATCCCTTTTGCATCTAAAGGGATTCCCTTTCGTTTTAGTGCCTGTAACTACTCGAACTTGTCTATTTTTTAAATTTTCAGAAATAAAAGAACCATCCCCTCGCTTCTTTTAAAAAACTTATAGAAGGATAGGTGGTATTGATGAAAAAGAAATTAATATTTATTGGACTAGGGATTCTGTTCGTTTCCCTTCTATTATTTGGCATCTATAAATTAATGAATTCCCGAACATTCCAGCTGTTTGGCGGACTAACCAATCAGGTGGAGACCAAGCAAAAGGTGGTTGCATTGACTTTTGACGATGGTCCAACAAAAAATGTGGATAAAATTCTCCCCTTGTTGGATCAATACCATGCAAAGGCAACATTTTTTCTGATCGGCAATGAAATGGAGAAAAATCCTCTAGAAGCTAAAAAACTTGCTCATGAAGGTCATCAAATTGGCAATCATACGTATTCACATCAACGAATGGTTTTTAAATCGCCTTCTTTCATAAAAGTAGAAATTGAAAAAACAGACAAATTAATTCGAAAAACTGGATATAAAGGTGAAATAGATTTTCGACCTCCAAATGGAAAAAAACTCGTAGGATTGCCTTATTACTTATATAAACATAATAGAGACACGATAACTTGGAATATTGAACCAGATACCTATTCCACCTCTGCTACTGACAAAATGAATGATGTGAAGAAGAATATAAAACCTGGTTCAATTATCTTGATACACGCCATGTACGATGATACTGGCGAGGAACTTCAAACAATCGAAGGAATATTACAATCATTATCAAAAGAAGGATATAAGTTTATTACCGTTAATGAACTTCAGAAATTAGCAGCTCACAAATGATTCAAACATGCTTGGTAAATTTATTCAATTCGTATTTTAATTTTTTTCATTGAGGTTTGCTTCTTTACTGAGAAAAAGTCCGAAATACCCAATATCGGCTTCCCATAAAATTGATGAAGATTCCTACTAAGGTTGCCGTCAATTTAGAAACCATCAAGGACTGGTTTAACTCATCATGCATCCCATTAAGGATGAGAAATATGACTGCAAGAGTTACAAGATTCACACAAATAAATTTGATTGGTTGTTTCATCGTTTGTTTTTCTTTTTGGCGAAATGTCCAATATCTGTTCAGAACATAGCTATTTGCAATCCCGCATGCATAAGACACACACTGTGCCGGTATAATGGGTATCCCGAACGTAACCAACACAGTAAAAACGGCCATATCAATACCTGTGTTCAACGTACCTACCAGCAAAAATTTAATGATTTCTGCTAGGCTCTTATTCATAAAAACTTTCACGAGGGATCTTCAACTGATCCTTCGCTCGTATCTCCATTAAATTCCCGCACAATATATAGTGGTCTTCTTTTCGTTTCATCATAAATCCTTCCAATATATTCACCGATAATCCCAAGTATAAGCAGGATAAAACCGTTAAAAATCAGCATGATGCTAATCATTGAAGGCCATCCTTTCATCGTAGCATCAGTGAAAAGGGCAAGGTATAAGACATATAGGAAGTATAGAAATCCAGATCCAGACAGAAGGGCTCCAGCATAAACCGCCAACTTTAATGGTTTGTATGAGAATGATATAATGCCATCCATGCAAAGTTTAATCATTCGCTTCAAAGGATATTTTGTTTCGCCCGCCAGCCGTTCATCCCGCTCATATTCAATGGCCGTCTGTCGAAAACCAACCCAACTGACTAAACCTCGAACAAATCGGTTGTTTTCGTTAATTCGCTTCATTTGTTCGCAAACCTTTCGGTCAATCAAACGAAAATCTCCGGTATCCACGGGAATACTTATATCTGTAGAGGCACGAAGCACACGATAAAATACGCTTGCTGACCACTTTTTAAACCAAGTTTCCCCTTTTCGCTTTACTCGTTTCGCGTAGACCACTTCATACCCTTGTTTCCATTTTTTAATCATGTTCCAAAATTAATTCAGGGGGATCCTGTAAATCGGCGTCAATAATGATAATCGCATCTCCAAGCGCATAATCCATGCCAGCTGTTATCGCAATCTGATGACCAAAGTTTCGTGAAAAATCAATGACCTTCACTGTGCTGTCCCGTCTCGCATATTCCTGAATGATGTCAATGCAATGATCTTGGCTACCGTCATTGACAAACAACAACTCATACGGTATCATCTGCATCCCTCATCACATTTTTCAATCTCCGATAGGTTTCTTCAATCACTTCTTCTTCGTTATACATTGGGTATCACAATCGAATAACGTATAGGATTGCTCATTGATCTCTCTCCTTTTTTACAATGTCACTTTGTACAGGATATTCGAGCCTCCCGGACCTCTCATATTTAAACCCTTGTCATCGCTATTTTGAGTTGTCTGCCATTCTTTAGACGGGATTTCTTTGCCATTTTCTTTGATCCACTGTGTCACTTCAGAACTGCCGCCTCTCATGCCTCCATCTGAAATGAGGAAGTACTTGACTTTTCCATTAGAAACCAATTTTTTTAATTTATCAACTGTATAAACCGGATCAGAACCAGAGAAACCGCCCATTGTGATAACAGATTCCCCTTCATCAATCATGTAAGGAGCTGCCGTTTGATAGCTTGTTGTAGCAAATAAATACGTTTCACCCGTATTGTTCTTTTTCAAATAAGACAACGTCTTTTTATCTAAGCGCACGCTATCCATGCCGCCTTGTCTATCTCTTGAAGTGTCCGAAAGCTTTTCAAAATTAATTGGCTTATCAGGCTGTCCGTTATTCGTTGAGTCTGTGGAATTTTCTCCATTAGGTATGGTTGGAAACCCACCTTCTTGACCATTCATAGCAGGCATTTTCCCAGCAAATCCACCCATACTTCCCGATTCCCGGACCTGCCTGTGGAATCATGCTGTTTCCACCATACGTAATCGGCGTTGTCGCCCAATAAATTGGCCCAATTAATAGCAAAAGCAGTCCTGCAACAGCTATTGCATGGTTCAATTTCACTTCTCTATACTTGAAAAATATAAGCACTAGAGCAAAGACAATTCCTGTTGCCGCAATACTCATAGACCAGCCGGCCCCAATCATGGCATCATATGGATGAACTATATACCATTGGAATCCTGCCGTAACGATAACAGCGATTGGGAGAAGCCATGATCTCCAGTTCGAATTCCTTTTATAATCCTCAAACAAATGTGTCCATCCGGCCCCAAACAAAGCCGCGATCGGAGGAGCGAGCATAATCAAGTAATAATGATGGAAAAAACCTGCCACACTGAAAAATACCATTCCCGGAATTAACCATGCCAGCCAAAATATCGTTTCTTTATGCTTGATGTCATTTTTTTCTTCTTAAACCAGCTAGTAAACTGACACTAGCAAATGCAACAAATGGAATAAGCCAACTTGCCTGTCCGGATAATTCAGACTGGAACAAACGGAGTGGCCCTTTTTCGCCCGTTCCAAAACTGCCGCCTGCTTTTCCACCTGGAGCACCCATTCTCCTCCAGGCCATTTTCCTCCCTCAAAACTGCCGGGTGGTAATGTTTGCTTTTCATCTGTACTGTTGATAGAGTCTGCATTGCTTTGAGTTTGGGTTCCATCGTTCTTCATCGTATCGTTCGCATTTTGCTGCTGTTGAGCAGGCGGTGTACCTCTACCTCGGCCTTGATCTCCTGTCAAACGGGAAATTCCGTTATAGCCAAAAGCTAGTTCAAGTACTGAATTGGTTTCACTGCTGCCAATGTATGGACGTTGATCTTCTGGAATGGAATCCACAATGACCGCCCATGAAAGGGAAATGGCAGCTAGGACAACCGTGGCTCCAGCCAATAAACGAATTCTTTTCTTCCAATCCACTTTAGCGGCCAAAAAATAGAATAAATAGAAAGCTGGCAGCACCATATAGGCCTGCAGCATCTTCATATTGAAGGCCACGCCGATCACTGCAAAAGCACCAAGCAGACTCCATATGCTCGTGCGCTTAACGCTTCTAAACAAGAGCCATGCAGCTAATAAAAGCGTAAAGACGAGCATACTATCAATATTATTTGTACGGCTCACGGCAACAGCAATCGGAGTGACTGCAAGTGCTAATGCTGCTAGTCTTGCAGCTGTTCACACCAAAAGTCGGTTTCACTAAAAAGTAAATAAGCAGAACTGAACCAACACCAGCTAATGCTTGTGGAAGAATAACGCTCCAACCGTGTAAACCAAAAAGATAAGCACTTATCGTTTGAATCCAAAACACGACGGGCGGCTTATCTACTGTCACCGACCCTGCCGAATCTAAAGAAGCAAAAAAGAAATTATGAAAGTTTTGCAGCATACTAGATACTGCTGTTGTGTAATACGTATTTGCATATTGATCTGTCCAAATGTTATATCCATTTAGGAAAGCAGCTAATAATACGATGAATACTAAAAGCAGATCGCATCCTGCTTTTTAAACGTGATATCATGTTTGGCAACTCCTTCATTATTTTTTATGTACCGATTAGATCATATCCGGATTATACTTTTTCAACCTGAAATAAACTTGAATACAAGCTGAATGTTTCCTGAAAAGGTAAGTTGCCTTGCCTCTAGCATGTTAAATAAGAAAAAAGACAAAATTTCAGCTGTATTTCAGACCACGTTCAGGAAATCTTCAGTATAATCAAACATAATAGGAATAGTTTCAACACAGGAGGCTTGAGTAAGTTGACCACACTTGAGGGAATAAAAATCATGTTGGTAGATGATGAACCACATATTTTACAATTTTTAGAACTGGGTTTAATAAATGAAGGCTTTGAGGTACAAACCGCTACAGACGGAATGAATGCGGTGAATCTGGCTCAGAGTTTTCAACCACATGTTGCGATTCTAGATGTCATGATGCCTGGCATGGATGGATTTGAAGTGTGCCAGATGCTCAAAAAAAACGGTGCTCCTGTCTCCGTCATTATGCTGACAGCAAAGGATGAAGTGGAGGATCGTGTAAAGGGACTAACATTGGGAGCAGATGACTATGTGATTAAGCCGTTTCAGTTTTGATGAGCTTCTCGCTCGAATTCATGCTCGTCTTCGTAATCAATTTCCAAATCTCTTTGGAGAAGTGATTTATGGTCCCTTTAAGATTGATGATCGCAGGAAAGAAATCCTTTATAACAGTGACGTCTTAGAACTGTCACCAACGGAGTATGAGTTGCTTAAATTCATTGTGATCAACCATGGAATCGTGTTGAGCAAGGGAACTATTCTTGATAAGGTATGGGGCTACGATTTTCAAGGGGAGGAAAATATCGTGGAGGTATACATTCGTTCTCTCCGAGATAAATTGAAAGATAAGGAACATATGCTCATTCGTACCGTTCGGGGAGCAGGGTACCGTGTGGATCTACCATGATGACAGCGCATGCCTTCTTTTATTAAAAAAGTATTTGTACGGCGTTCCCTACGTTATCAACTCTCTAACCCGAACCTTATTTATTCTCTCTTTTATTCTCCTTATTATTGGTGTATTGCAATATTGGGTGATGAAAGACTTTTTATACGATAACGAAGCTGAAATGTCTAAAAGCCAAAATGGCCGTCTATTACCGCCATGATATTTGGCGCTCGAATTCAGGCTTTCAGTTTTCAACAAATAGTTCAACCCCGCGCAGACAATCCTGCTCCTAACAAGCCGAAATTCCTTATTTTCACAAGATATTCTCACTTGCGATTATCAGTCAAAATGGAAGCTGTTGAGGATTTGTTTGGAAATACAGGATTGTCCTCCCCTCATTTAGACAAAAGAAGATTATCAAAACATAATAGAGGGGTTTTCGAATCACCAACAGACTCGAATATAAAATTGTACGCAATCAGTGACGGAATAGAGCAGTTAATTGTATTCAGACCACTTACGATTAATCCCTACAAATCCAAATGAGTCAATAGGAAACTGCTCCTGAATACATTCTTCAGATGGGGAGTAACACAGCTCATTTACGTGATGTATCTACTTCCAGCAGCTTCTTACATTCATTGTTCTTTCTGATAGTTGCCCTCAGTGGCTAGGGTTAACTCTGTATTTACTCGATTTTAAGAAAAACACTTGTTCCTCTTTCCAACATTGTGAACGCTCGTAAAAAATACAAATGTAGATAATTTAACAGAGCACTTACCTGTTAATCAAGGACAAGAGGAAATGGATCATTTATCAGAACTCATATAATGAAATGCTAGAACGTTTAAATGCATCTTTTGAGTATGAAAGGGAAACGAAAGAACAAATGCAACGTTTTATTGCCGATGCTTCTCATGAATTGAGGACACCCCTTACTTCCATTCATGGTTTTTTAGAAGTTTTATTACGAGGTGCTGCAGACCGGCCTGAGCAGCTTTATCATGCTTTAAATCAGTATGCTCGGCGAATCGAAACGTATTATCAAATTGGTAGAAAACTTTATTGTTTCTTGCTAAGATGGACCGTGAACCCGCACTCCATTTGTCCCAAACGAATCTAACCGAACTTGTTCGAGAAATGAAACCAGCAATTAAGCGTTTTAGCAGGAGATAGAAACATAGTATTTGATTTAACAGAGGGTATAAAAGGAAATTATGATGCGGATAAAATCAAGCAAGTCATTTTAAACCTATTTCCAGAATGCCGTCCAACATACTGATTCTGTTACGGGAAAAATAAAGATTTCTCTATTTATCATCAATCATCAAGTAGAACTTTCCGTTCGAGATAATGGGCCCGGCATCGAGAAGATAAACTTCCCTATGTTTTTGATCGTTTTTATCGAATCGATCATTCTCGAACAAGGCAGTACGGTCGGAGTCCGTCGGCCTCTCCATCACCAAAACCATTGTTCAAGCACATAATGGAACCATTACCGTAGATAGTACAGTTGAGGAAGGTGCAACATTTCTTATTTACCTCCCTCTTAAATAACATTCATAAAAGCTTTCGGACGGTTCTTCTGCTTTTTCAGTCCTTGGAAGCAAGAGATCCGTACCCCTGCTTTCTAATAACCATCTAGTTTCTTTGCATATAGCATATTTGTTTTAAGGATTTAATAATATACAGTCCGGGAATCCCGCCTCAAAAGAAATATCATGACCGGGATTACAATGCTGAATTTCGATTGTATATTGATTTTTTTATTTTTATCAATCGATATATCGACTCCCGTATTCGGCAAAATGAACCCTTGCGTTAAGCTAATCACTACTACTGCCTTCGTGATTCGGGACTCTCACCCTATAGACTGCACCCACGCCGGACGCACGTAAAAAGCAACCTAGAAAATCTAGGTTGCTTCCATAACAAAGGGTTATTCGATACATGATTTTCCTAAGTGAATCACTCTGTATCCATAGTGGTTCTCGACCAAATAATCACCAGGAATTGGATCACACTGCCTATGATGCATTCTCTATATTCCTTTTTCTGTAATTTTTATATAAACTTTGTCTCTGTATAAATAAAACGGAACAATAAACAAACAGAAAAAACACCATGACGAAAGATGAAAGTAGATAAATTGTACCATAACTCGTTTTTGCAGCAATCAAACCAAGTAAAGCTGAACCTCCCCCGATTCCTAAGTCAAACGAATTGAAAAACATAGCTGTTACCTTCGTAAATCGTTCAGGCGTTGTATTATTCAGTGTCCAAGCTTGTAGAGAAGGGAATAATGCTCCTGTACCCATTCCATATAGCAAAGCAGCAATTAGTAAATCACTTAAAGTGGTAGATTGATATAATAAAATAAACCCAATAATAATGAAAACAGAACTTGGGATTAACACCCAAGCATGCCCTTTTCGGTCAAAAACTTTCCCTGAAATGAAACGGATTAAGAACCCGCTTACCGTATTCACAAAATAAAACCATGCCACTCCTTCAATGCTCAACTCTTTTGCATAAAGTGCCATAAAACTAATGACGCCGCCAATGCAAATGCCAAACAAAAGCATCAGGATGCAAGGGAAAATAGCTGAAGGTTCAATTAAAGACTTGAAGAATGATGTTTCTTTTTGATTAGTAGCGCTCACTTTTTCTGGAAATGAAATAAAACAAATACAAGACAGGAATATAAGTAAACTTATTCCTGCTATCACAAATAATATAAATGGATCGTATGAATTAACTAACCATAATCCAATGAAAGGTGATAGTGCTAAAGCAACCGTTGTTCCGTTACCAATCATCCCCATTCCTTCTCCTCTTCTGTCTTTCGGAATAATCTCAGCTGCTAAAGTAGAAAGAATCGTAACAGCGAGACCAAAACCGAAACCATGTAGAATACGAATGGAAAGTGCCAAGCTAAAGTTTGTGCCATAATAATAGCCGAGGGTAGAAATTAAACAAATAAGAATTGAGCCGATTAACACGTTCTTTTTTCCAAATTTATCTGTAAAAAATTCAGTAAAAGGGCGAATGATAATTGCAGAAAATGTAAAACTCCCGATGATCAATCCAATTTGGGATACATCGAGTCCTCCATGATTTGATAAAAAAAGCGGGAGAGTTGGTAACAGGATATCAAAAGCGAAAAAAGCAAATGCGTTTGCTATCATCATCATCATAAAAGTTTTGGTCCATAAAGATTGCGAATTGGGCACGAATTTTAACTCCTTTAATTTTTGTTCATAACATCAAAACATTATAACACAACAAATAATTTCTAACTTGAATAGGCACCTTCCAATATCTAGGGGATGTCTGGCTCCTATTCTTAATGATAAACATTCATATAATGAAGAAAGGTTGTTAAGATGACACAAGACTTTTCTAATTTAAAATTAACAATTGATTGGAAACCAAGTGCGTTTCATTATAAAACAGTAAGAAAATCTATTACGTACACTCTTTGGAAAAAGATTAGAGTGCAAGTATTAAAAGATAATAACTACACTTGCTCTATTTGCGGTTACACTATGCAAAGTCAAGCAGAGTTAAAAAAGCTCCATGTTCATGAAGTTGAAGAATACGTAGAAAAAGAACTGCTTTGCAAGTTCGCTATTGGACCGGACTCATACCTTTTAATTTCGCCTTAATTCGTTTGTGATTGTAATAGTAAATATAATTCTCTAATTCTAGTTTAAAATGCTCCATACTCTTATGGTTATTTTGTTTATTTTCTGGATTAGCAGTATGACTTCCGAATGATTAAGCTCCAAAACTTCTTTCAATGTATCCTCTCCCATTTCACTATAGGGGATATATTGCTTAAAATATTGCCTGAATTTGCGTTACCTTCAAATCCTATATATTTTCCAATATCTTTAAAAACCCCTGATTAATTAAGTCCTTTTGAGAGAAACTAATAGGAAACAGAATGGAGGCATCCTTATAATGGAAAATAACCATGATACATTCACAGTGGCTGGGACAAACATTGATGCTGTAAAAAGACAAAATGAGCGTTCAGGCATGTCGTATAATGAAGTAAAAGAACTACTAGCGAAAACTACAGGAGGACATGGGACAAGAATCTATAGTGACACCAATGTTGAGGAAGTTAGAAGGAATAATCAACAATCCATGGACACAAATGAACCTCTCATGACTGAAGTCACGAGTTTCAGGGTTGATGCTAACGCACATTGACCCTAGTGGCTGGGAACACACAGCCGCTATCCCGTTAGGCAAAAGCCATTGGGATTACTTTTGTACTGTTCTTGCTACGCTCCCTACTTTGCATTTTAGCTTCTTTCGTGGAGCTTTAAGTAGCACTAACGTTGAAGATTTTACCTAGCAGACGTTTCTTCCTGCTAGAACCTCATATCTTCAGTTTTCAAAGAACACTTTGTACTAATTGCAGAATAGCACAAATGTTCGAGTTCTGCAATAACTTTGACTAAAGCCAACCGAAAAGAACACCCATGTCTAAAGACGGGCTACGCCCTGCACGGGTGTTCTTTTCGGAAAACCAATAAAAAAGGACCTGCAGCATTATAGTCATACAGACCCTTCTTAACACAATTTATTTAACAATACCCTAGAGACCATCTTGAAACAAGATTTTTGGGGCCGCCTGTGGAGTGATCTCATTTGAGCTGCGCCCCCTATCCTCTTGTCCCCTTCTCATATCTTGACACATGCCCAGCAAAAGAAGTTCCAGCGGGTTGGATCTCTGGTTATGTTGAAAAATCAATTAAGATCATTCATATATATAAAGTTATGTTAACGTTTATAAGTTTTGAAAATTGAAAACAGATCGTTTATCTTTATTCTGCTTTTCTTAAATGTTTTTGTTCCAATCGCTCTTCAATCTTTTTAATTGCTTCTCGATCATTTAATAATTGACGTTTGTTTTCGTTTACAAGTTCTGAAAATGGGCGTTTTCTAGGTTTTCTCATTTTTAATTCACCTTCCTTAGTTCATATTGTAAAAGTTATTCTGCTCAGTGACTGCCCTAATTATTACAAATTTGCGACAATTATTGGTTTTTTTATACTTTTAGACCCATTCATAGATATTTACATATGAATAAAAACCAAGAAACTATTAGTTGGGAAAATATATATTAGATTTTCTTTTTCGAACTATTACCGGTTTTCCATGTCTGTGGAGAAATGAAGTAGAGACGGATGTACAAATCACTTGCTATTAAACAAACAGAAGATTGTCGTATAAAAATTCCATCCGCAAGGTTTATTAAACCAGTACTCATTGTTCATAGAAAATCCACATTTACCAAAGGAAAACGCTTCCAAAATATTGTATGATTAATTAGAAAACATTTGGGAGGTGCTCTAATGTATAAATTGCAAATTTATAATGCTCAAACCCAAGAAATGCTTCGAGAAAAGACGTATAAGAAACCTGACCTTATTTTAAGTTTGATGGAATCAGCAGAAACAGGTCAGGAATGTTTTCTATTTGATGAAGAGTGTAGACTCTATAAAGGGGACTATGTTACACATTCCTGCTTTACTGAAGGCGCTTATGAGGTTTATAAAGTTTATTTTAATTTGAGATTATCTGATCTACAGGCAAGAATAGCAAATTAGTCTATACAAGGAGCAGCCTTTGCTGCTCCTCTTTTTTTAGGGTAGATCTGGAAGAACTCCCGCCATTTATTGGGATATAAATAACTGACGCAGCAAATGAATCTGTTCTGATGGCTTATTGAGCTCCCCCCTCCTTAACAAACCTTTTCTCTCTATCTGTGATAGCTCCTAGTTATCTTTAATATTGAAACTCCTCTGATTGCACCAGCCTTTCACTCTTTCTGTATGGAAAAAGAGGCAAAAAGGCAGTATACGTTTATGACCATTTGTGAAGCAAGAGGACGATTTTTTTGTTTCTTTTTCGGAGAAGGGATGTCTATCTAATATGGACAATATTAGCCTTTTTGTCTTTTTTCGGTGCCTGACACTGGATTGTAATTTAATACATAATACTTCCAAATAAGGGGATTATAGGTGTTGACTTACAAAAGACAGATAGAGTAAGAAGTTGTTTTAACTATTGAATAAAAATCCGTTTAATGTAATCCCGTGAGGCTGCCAAAGGAATTCTATAAAAGCGGTGAACATTTACTTCTGTTATTTTTCTTTATGACTCTAGAGGTAAAGAATTTTTATAGTAGGAAAAGAATATACATACGTGAAGCAGGAAAGCCTAGTTTACTATCGAGAAATAGCTGGGTAGAAGGATCATTACATATGGAAGAGAGAGTGTGTAACAATATGAAACGTCAACTTATTTTAGAAGATGGTGCTGTATTTGTCGGAACAGGATTTGGCAGTGAAAAGGAGTTAATGGGTGAAGTCGTATTTAACACAGGAATGACCGGCTATCAGGAAATTTTGTCGGACCCTTCTTATTGCAGTCAAATTGTTACACTTACATACCCGCTTATTGGTAACTACGGAATTAACCGTGATGATTTTGAATCGATTGAACCAACCATTAACGGCTTGATTGTAAAAGAATTTTGTGAATATCCTTCAAATTTCCGCAGTCAATATCCACTTGATGAATATTTAAAAGAGAAGGATATTCCAGGCTTAGCAGGAATTGATACAAGGAAGCTTACGAGAAAAATCCGCGAACACGGGATTCTAAAAGGCAAAATCTGCAGCATGGATGTTCATGTTGAAGAAGTAGTGGGCGATTTAAAGAAAGCAGAATGGCCGAGAGATCAAGTGAAACAGGTATCAACTAAACGTTCATACCCTTGTCCCGGACGAGGCTTTAAAGTCGTGCTTGTCGACTACGGCATGAAGCACGGTATTTTACGTGAGTTATCTCTGCGTAACTGTGATGTTTTAGTTGTCCCCTATGATACAACGGCGGAAAAAGTATTACGTTTAAACCCAGATGGCATCATGTTAAGTAACGGGCCTGGGGATCCAAAAGAAATAACAGAGGGTATTGAAATGATTAAAGGTGTGCTTGGGAAAATACCATTGTTCGGCATTTGCTTAGGTCATCAATTGGTAGCTCTTGCATGTGGAGCCGATACAGAAAGATTGAAATTTGGCCACCGGGGGTCAAACCATCCTGTTCGGAATTTAGAAACGAATCGGATCGAAATCACCTCGCAGAACCATGGGTACACAGTCCGTATGGATTCTTTAGAAGGAACTGATTTAACTGTCACACATGTCGCCTTAAATGATGGGACCGTCGAAGGTTTAAAACACAATAAATATCCAGCTTTCACGGTCCAATACCATCCGGAGGCATCCCCGGGACCAGAAGATGCAAACTACTTATTTGACCGTTTCATTGACTTGATGGAGACAAACAGAAAGGCTGGAAATGAAAGATTGAAAAACGCTTAGATATTAAAAGATTATCAACAAGCAGAAGTCATCCCCATGGGTTATGGAGAGGGAAAGGGATTTTAAAAAATGTTAAGAAGCAAGGGGGACCATCTTTTTGTAACTGGTCCCCCTTGCTTTTTTATAGCTGGCTTATGCCAATCCCATTTAGCGTTCCGGTTCTGAAAGATCTTCTTTTGCTGAATCAACTGATAAGCTAGTTTAAATTTTTCAGTTTCATTTTGAGTATTATCGTTTTTTTTATAAAATTTTAAGGCAGAAATGGCTATAAACAAGTCAACATCCAGGGTAAATACGTTTTCATATTTAATCATTGACAGGGAAAGGTTTTAAATTTATCGTAATCTATGTTCTGTGATTGAACCTTTTAGGAGGATACTCTTTTTGGAATATTTGTCCATTTTCCACAACAGAACTGTTTCATATCTACTAAACATAGATGACCGGTGGTGTAATGTGAAAGAATCTATCTTAATTCAACAGAAAAAAAGAATCTATTTGAATTTTGGCCTTTAAAAAAAAGACATGGTCTTTACAATTTCACTAGTATTAGCGATTGCAAGCTGTCTTATCCATCCTCCAAAACTGGAGTTTCTTAATGTTCAAGTTTTGGTCAGTTTATTTAATCTGATGCTTGCCATCAAGGCTTTGGAAGAGCTTAAAGCTATTAGCTGAACCTCTCATGACTAAAGTCACGAGGTTCTAAGGTACTGTCCAAACTTCGTCTGAATGACTTATCGCAAGCGAGAATGCTAACATCAACCACTGAGCTGGTTTCCCTTAGACTTTCTTGGACAAAGCTACTTGTGTAACTTTTAACGTCCTGTGGGCTCGATTCAAAACCCTTAGATCCTTTGCTTTACAAACCGATACTACTTAATTGTTTCTTGTTTAAATGTTTCATTCGTTCTATTTCCTGTTCATGTAATTCAAAGAATCTTTCCCAAGCTTCATTTGCTCGCTCTAAATCCATTTCACGTAGATTTTCCGTCGTATTCATGATTAAAAAGGCACTATATAAGTCACGTTGCACATCACCTTGTTCAAAATGGTTCCATCGTTTTGATAGTGTTTTTTTTACATAGTTTTGAGTGAAGTGATCAAACTGACTAGCTTTTACTTTAGCTGTATCAATCTTTTTGATGCTTAAATCATGATATTTGAGTTTGTTGTCAATGATGGATATAAGCATCGCTGGCGCACGATTGGCTATGGATTTTCCAAAACGTTTCTTGCGGTTTATTTTCCCTGTCTTTTCATTGACAACTGTTTCCTTTGCTTTCCGTTGTAATCCTTTGAAACTCATCTGTTCCACTCGAATATCTAAACCGAGAGAAAGAAGATGATTCGCTAGCTTGTTGTGCGATTGTTTTCGTTTGTCTGCTATCTTTCGATGCATCTCCGCCAATTCTTTTCTTGTTTTTTTGTAATTGTCACTCTGAATCCATTTCTCCTTGTTTCCTTTTTTGATCGTGCCATCTTCATTGAATTTGTTCGGATTGTTCGCTCTACGTTGTCGGTCTAACTTACGGCTTAGAATACGTTTGTTCGTTCATCTACTGGGATTCCTTCTGCTAATTCTAATAGACCCACTTCTTCTTCGCTTACATAAGCTAGGGTGGATGTTCCAATGTCTAATCCGACACGAGCTTTCTCATTTTCAGAATCTTTTTGATTTCTTTTTTTTGGCGGAAATCCTTCTAATGCCATTTGAACAAAGTAACGATTTTTACCACGAATTCTTTTTTTGAGTAATCGACAATATTTAATCTTGTCACACAAAGCGACATGAGCGTACTCATCATTTGAATCGAGAATAATGGGCATGACAAGGCCAAGCCATTCCATGGTCTTTCGTTCTTCAAAGTAACGAAAACCCGTCTTATTGGTCTTTTCTTCGACCGAAAAAAATTGACCTACAGGACAAAAATGAACTCTCTTTCCGTTTCCATACATGACTTTTTCAACAGCTAGAAATGCTCGTTCTGCGATATTTTGAGCCATTTGAGAGCCGATATTTTTTTTAAATTTACGTCCCATTTCTTGTACATACATATTTAAAGAATATTTTTGAACACCGTATTGTTCCTTGAATTGTTGAAGACGTTGATTACGTTCTTTTCCTTTTTCCATACGGACCGCTTTCCAATAGCCTGGATTACGTATCATGTATTTATATCGACGCAAGGCTTCTCCTAGACAGGCATTGTAGATTGTTCGTGCAATGTCTAATCGTTTTTCCAAGATGTGTTCTTGCCATCTTTCAGTTTTTAAAGGTAAGGTTAAAACATATGTTGGTGTTGCCATCTTGGTTCAGCTCCTTCCGTCCTCTTTGACTAGTGATAAGATCACTTTTTTTGTTGGTTTTGAATGTACCTACGAATTTGTTCTTCGGTGTTTTCACTGACTGTCGCAATGAAGTAACTCGGATTCCAAAGATGCCCACCCCATAATCGGTTCTTCAATTCCGGGTGAAGTTTAAATAATCTTCTAGCTGAAACCCCTTTGAGTGCTTTGACTACATTAGGAATGTAATGTTGTGGTTTACATTCGATTAACAAGTGAATATGATCTTTATCCGTTTCCATTTCCATGATCTTTATTTCATGTTCATCTGCAATATCTTGAATGATTAATTTGATATCGAACTCAATTTTATCAGTCAATACTTCATGGCGATACTTAACGCACCAAACGAGATGATACTGAATGGAATAGACATAACCACGTCCATGATGGACTTCTAACATGCAAATCACCTCAACTATATTTTAACATATGTTAAGATAATTTACTTTTAATATCAGCCTTTATCCTCTTATTTTTAATTATATATGTCGGCTATTGCCGGGCAAAAGCCCGTCAATAACCGAAGCCCATTCATCCCACGACTAAAGTCACGGGTGTTCTGCGCTAAATTA
>CAWFID010000029.1:0-19137 GCA_963815765.1 uncultured Bacillaceae bacterium | reverse complement strand
TTGTGAAAACGAAAAAGGCGATGACCAATTTAAATCCTGGTTATGTATTAGAAGTTCAAGCAACAGATAAAGGATCCAAGGCTGATATGAAAGCGTGGGCTGAAAGTACCGGACATCAATATTTAGGTACTATTGAAGAAGGAGATGTATTTAGGCATTATTTAAGAAAATCATCTAATGAAGAAACAATTGAAAGAAAACATCCATATGTAGTAAGTAACGAAGAATTAGAGAAGGTATTAAAAGAGAATAAAAATGTGGTTATACTAGATGTAAGGGAAGCAGCTGAGTATGCCTTTAACCATATTCCTAACACAATCTCTATTCCTTTAGGTGAACTTGATGAACATTTGGATGAACTAAACAAAGGCGATGAAATTTATGTCATTTGTCGTACAGGTAGCCGCAGTGATTTTGCTTCACAAAAATTAACTGAAAAGGATTTGTAAATGTGATCAATGTTGTACCAGGAATGAGCCAGTGGTCTGGGGAAACGACAAAAATAAATCTATAAGGAGTGGAATTAAATATGAATACTGTGACAGTTTATACAACTACTACATGTCCGTATTGTGTAATGTTCAAGAATTTCTTATTCGATCAAAAGATTTCGTTTAAAGAAGTAAATGTTGAAACTCAACCTAGATTGATGCAACAACTTGTGGAAAAAACAGGGCAATTAGGTGTTCCACAAACACAGATTAATGGTAAATGGGTTTTAGGGTTTGATCCAAATAAGATTATGATGGCAATTAAAAAATAGGAGGAATTTATAATGAGTAAAAAAGTAGCGATTATCGCAAGTAATGGTGGATTATTTGATGCATATAAGGTGTTTAATATCGCAACTGCTGCAGCAGCAACTGATCTAGATGTAGCAATTTTTTTTACATTTGAAGGATTAAATTTGATTCATAAAGAAGCTTATCAACAGCTTCCAATGCCTGAGGGAAAAGAACATGGCAGAAGGGTTTTCGAAATGCAAATGTTCCAGGGATTCCTGAATTAGTTGCAATGGCACAAGAATTGGGTGTTAAATTCATTGGCTGTCAGATGACAATGGATGTTATGGGATTAGAAAAAGCTGCATTTATTGATGGAATTGAAGTAGGCGGAGCAGTTACCTTTTTAGAGTATGCAAAAGATGCAGATGTAACTCTAACATTTTAAATTATATTTTTTTAGATAATAATATACCTTAGGGGGTAATTTGTATGACGGTAAATGCTTGGTCGGCAAAAGAAGTTACAGATAAAGTATTAAATAAAGAAGCCTTATTTGTTTTAGATGTTCGTAATGAAAGTGATTATAAAGATTGGAAAATTGAAGGAGAAAACTTTGCGTATTTTAATATTCCTTATTTTGAATTGCTTGATGGGGTTGAAGAAATCTTAGAACAACTTCCAAAGGATGAGCAAGTTTTAGTAGTTTGTGCAAAAGAAGGCTCTTCTCTTTTTGTTGCAGAAATGCTAGTCGAAGAGGGGTTTACGTTTCTTACTTCAAGGGTGGCATGAAGTCTTGGAGTGAATTTCTATATAAAACCAAAGTATATGAGGATCAAGAGATAAGGGTGTATCAATTTATCCGTGTTGGAAAAGGATGTCTTTCTTATATGGTTGTTTCAGGAGATGAAGCACTTGTAGTGGATCCTGCAAGATTTGTAGAACAATATGAAGAGGAAGCAAAAGAGGCAGGTGTTCAAATTACGCATATTGTTGATTCTCATCTTCATGCAGACCATATTTCAGGCGGAAAACAATTAGCAGATCAAACGGGTGCTCAATATTACATCATGAAAAGTGAAGGAGCTACATTCGACTTCAATCCTTTAGAACAATATGACAAGATTCAATTTAACAAAGTCAACCTTGAAGTTTTGGCGGTAAAAACACCCGGTCATACGCCAGGAAGTGTTTCATTCTTTGTTAATAACAAGCTATTACTCTCAGGGGATACGATTTTTGTCAGTGGATTAGGACGTCCGGACCTTGGAAACAAAGTAAGAGAATGGGCTAAGGATTTATATAACACCGTGTATGCAAAGGTTTCAGAAATTGCGGATGATGTCATTGTTCTTCCAGGCCACTATGCGAGCCTTGATGAAGAATTGAATGAGGCGGGTTATGTTGGTGCGACACTTGGGGATATTCGTAAACGCAATGAAAAAATGTTTCAAACAACAGAAGATAACTTTCTTGATCAAGTAGAAAAGTCTGCAAGTTCGGTCAAACCACCAAACTTTGAGGCGATTGTATCGATTAACCGTGGTGTACAGTCAGCAGATATTGAACAAATGCAAGAACTTGAAATTGGACCAAATCGTTGTGCTGTTCATCATGTGGATTAATTGTTCTAAGAAAAAGTAAAAAATTTTTGATATAAAAATACCTATATAGGTATACGAGAGGAGTTTTATTAAATGGAAGTTACAAAAGTGTTAGATGCAAAAGGGTTAGCCTGTCCAATGCCGATTGTGAAAACGAAAAAATCAATGGATACTCTTGAAACCGGTCAAGTATTGGAAATTCATACAACGGATAAAGGGGCAAAGAATGATCTTACCGCATGGGCAAGATCAGGTGGACATGAATTATTGAAGGTTGAAGAAGAGACTGAGGTTATTAAATTTTGGATTAAAAAAGGATAAGAAAAAGGAACGAACCAGGTTCCTTTTTCTTAAAGGGGGAGTTAAAGTTGGATGTTGCATTTATTATAACCATTTTCTTAATCGGATTTATAGGTTCATATATTTCAGGAATGGTAGGAATTGGGGGTTCCATCATAAAATACCCAATGCTGTTATACATTCCACCATTATTTGGTCTAGCAGCATTTAGTGCACATGAAGTATCAGGAATTAGCGCCATTCAAGTACTTTTTGCGACGATTGGGGGTGTTTGGGCCTATCGAAAGGATGGCTATCTCAATAAGACATTAATTGGCTATATGGGAGTAAGTATTTTAATCGGTAGTTTTCTAGGTGGATATGGTTCAAAGCTAATGTCAGAAAGTGGCATTAATTTGATCTATGGTATTTTAGCTTTACTAGCTGCTATTATGATGTTTATACCAAGAAAAGGTCTAGACGATATCCCAATGGATCAAGTGAAATTTAACAAATGGCTTGCCGCCATATTAGCGTTAATCGTTGGTGTTGGGGCTGGAATTGTTGGGGCAGCAGGTGCCTTTTTATTAGTTCCAATTATGTTAGTGGTGTTAAAGATTCCAACAAGAATGACGATTGCTTCATCATTAGCGATCACCTTTATTTCCTCAATTGGATCGACGGTAGGAAAGATCACAACAGGACAAGTGGATTATTTTCCAGCTTTCATCATGATCATTGCTAGTCTAATTGCTTCACCATTAGGAGCTATGGCTGGAAAAAAGGTAAACACAAAAATATTACAAATCATTTTAGCTTTATTAATTCTAGGAACCGCTATAAAAATTTGGTTAGGTATTTTATAATGGGATATTTATTCAGGAGATTTCAAAAAAATCTACCTAAAAAGGTTTTATCTCCTCTTTTAGGTAGATTTTTACTTTCTCTCTAAGACTCTTTTCTTTTGAGGATAATAATAAAAATAGTACCTTTGTTTAATTCACTTTCAACATGGATTGACCCACCGTGTGCTTCAACGAAACCTTTAGCTATTGATAACCCAAGACCGGTTCCGCTCTCTGTGCGAGATCTAGAAGGATCTCTTTTATAAAAACGATCAAAAATAAAAGGTAGTACATCATCCGGGATGCCAGAACCGGTATCGGAAACTTTGAGTATCAGTGAATCCTTTGTTTCTTGGGCTGTCATTTCCACCGATCCTTGTTCGGGTGTATGTTGAAGAGCATTTCCTATCAAGTTGACTATTACTTGTGTCATTCGATCCGCATCGATTTCGATATTATAATGAGCTGGAATACTGTCATATTTGAGTGAAATATCTTTTTCCTCTGCAAGCCACAGTAAATGACTGCAAACCCGATTGATAAGTTGTTTGATATTCACCTGCTGTTTGTTTAGTGGAAGTTTTCCTGCCTCTGCTAGACTTAATTGTTGTAAATCATTTACTAGGCGTTTTAACCGATAAACTTCATCTGTAAGTTCAAGAATAACCTCTTCAGTCGGTTGAATGGCACCTTCTTGCACCGATTCTAATTTTCCTTGAAGAATGGAAAGGGGAGTTCGTAATTCGTGTGCAACATCTGCAACAAGTGTCTGCCTTACATTTTCATTTCTTTCCAATTGATCTGCCATTTCATTAAAGGCTTCTCCTAGTTCATGAAATTCATCTTTTGTCGGGATTGTAACAGCATTCCACTTTTCTCCATGTGTAATTTGTTTCGTACTCCTTACTAAAAGACGTAAAGGATTCGTGATTTTCTTAGAAATCCATATACTGAACAAAACAGCCATAATGGAAGCGATAAAAACACTGATAACAATGGCTAAATTAGTAGAATGTATAAACTCTTTTTCGAGTTTTTGAAATTCTGTTTGATAGAGTAGAAGGGTTCCTTTTTTCTCACCATTTATAATCAAATCCTGCTTCTTTCCTGTTAAAGCTAGTCCACTTTTACCTATTCGAGTACGAGTAGTATCCGCAATCACTTTTCCATTATTGTCTAGTAAAATAAGATCAGCACTTGACATGGACATGTTCATGTTTGACCCACGCATCATCATTCCGTGACCTTGCCCCTGGCCTTGCTCCATTGAAGAAGTGTTAGTAAAATACAATTCCTGAACCTTATCCCATGATCCAGTTTCAAGATAATGAAGCTCGAGATTTTGTTTCATTCGCTCCATATACCCAATGTTATATTGATCTAAGTAAGTTTTGAAAGTGGATTGAATTCTGGATTGCAGAAAAATAGATTGAGTGATCCCCATCAACAAAATCATGACAAAAAAGGAAATGATCAATTTCGTTTGAAGTTTCATTTAAATTCACCAAAGCGATAGCCAATTCCATAAACAGTATGAATATACTCTGGGTGAGCAGGGTCTTTCTCTATTTTCTTTCTTAAGTTACTTACATGCGTGTCAATGGAGCGTTCATAATTAATGAATGCTTCACCCATTGCGCTATCCATTAATTGAAGGCGACTAAATACACGTCCGGGTTTTTGGATAAGTGTCACGAGAATTTTATATTCCGTAGGGGTCAGATTTAATAAATTTTGCTGAACCCTTACTTCATAGGTATCCAGGTTAATTTCAATCTCTCCCCATTTGAGAATTTCATCGGGTTCTTCATTTTCAGGATCAGGTGCACTTCTTCTTAAAACGGTTTTAATTCTAGCAACAAGCTCACGCATACTAAAAGGCTTTGTGATATAGTCATCCGCTCCCATTTCAAGTCCTAACAACTTATCTATTTCTTCCGATTTAGCTGTCAACATAATAACAGGCATTTTTTTCGTGCGTGTTCGGATTTCTCGCAAAGCCTGTAAACCATCCATGTGTGGCATCATCACGTCTAACAACACAAGGTCAATCTTCTGATTTTCTATTAAATGAATGGCTTCTACTCCATTCTCAGCTTCCACGACTTCAAAACTTTCATTGGTTAAATAGGATGTTATCATTTCTCGTATTTTTATTTCATCATCTACAACGGCAATCCTGGTCATAGCTACGCCTCCTGACTCTATTGCTTCCATTATACCAAGGATTCTATGCTTTCTATCCGAAAAAGAGTGATTAGTCACGAGCTCGTATGAAAAAAAGCTCTGAAGCAATGCTCCAGAGCCTTTCATATATTAAAAATTACCACCTTGACCCATGCCCATCATATGTCCGCCTCTGTTTCCATGCATAGGACCCACATTTTCACGTTCAACAGCATTTGTTATCCTTACTTCCATATTTTCTAGCATGGCATCCATCTGTTCTTGTGTCAATTTTCCATCTGTCACCGCTTGCTCTAGGTCGGCTTTTCTTGATTGGATCATCTTGTTCACTAGTTCATCCTTATTAATCCCTTTTTCATTGGCAAGCTCAGCTACTGATTTTCCTTCAGAACGGGCAGCTTGAAGTTCATCAAGTGTTACTCCAAGCACATCAGCAATAACTTCTGACATATTTCCAGAGAAGTACTGACCCATTCCAAATCCATTTCCCATTGGAGTTCCATACATGGGGCAAGTATTATTATTTCTCGCTAGTTGAGCTGTATCGTTCTCTGTAGCTGTTAGGACAGTCGAAGGATTCTTAACAATGTTTTGTTCTTCTGTATTAGCTTTCGGTTGACCAATAGGAGAAAATAACGCTCCCAAGGTGAAAACACCAACAAAAGCTCCTCCAACCAAGACTCTCTTCCATAACATAATAAACATCTCCTTTTCGTTATCTAGTTATCCTACAACTACATCTTAGCGAACAACCGTCCAGAACCTCAGAAGAAAATATCAAGAAAATGTTAAGATGATCCTATTGTGCAATGGAATTGCCTTCTTCATAAATAGTCGTTTGATTTCTACCATTCATTTTGGATTGATAGAGAGCGGAATCGGCTCTTTTTACCATTTGATCCCAACTCAAATCTTCACTTTGATAGGAGGAGATCCCGAATGATATGGTAATCGGACGACCTATTGGATTGGGCTCCTGAGAGAACTTGATTCTCAATCGTTCTGCAATTTTGAAGGCATCATGAACGCTTTGAACAGTCGTCAAGATAGCAAATTCTTCTCCACCATATCGAAAACATAAATCCTCATCTCTACAAGTTTCTTGCATCATGGAAGAAAGATGTCTTAATACATCATCACCTACTTGATGTCCAAATGTATCATTTACTTTCTTAAAATGATCGATATCCAGTAATATGATGGAGAATTGTATATGATTATCAAACCATTCTTTCATAACGTAATTAAAGGTTCTCCGATTATATAAACCTGTTAGTCCATCGCGCTTAATTTGATTGTTTAATAAGACAAGATAATTACTTAAATGACGGTAAAGTTGATGAATCTCATAAATATGGGATTTCATTTTCAAGTCATCGAAAGGCAATGTAAGTGCTCTTTTTTTATTGACAGCTTCCTCAGAAAATTTCGCTAATGAATTAAGTGGTTTAGATAGTTTATTTGTTAAAAACCAAACGAATACCAAAATGAGTAATAAAATGGGTAGAGATTGAAAAATGATTTTTTTTGTTAAATTGTGTAAAGGTGCTTCAATAACAGAGGTAGGCGTTTTAATAAGGATTCCCCACCCTGTTTGTTCTACAACTGCGTAAGCTGCAAAATATTCAATTCCGTTGCTATTAATAATTTTGGAGGAACCACGTTTTCCTTTAGTGATACTTTTCACAAGAGGATGATCTTTAGGAGAGTCATTTATTTGATTTGAATCAGGATGATAAATGATTTTACCTGACTGATCGACGACAGAAACAGATGATCCATCCAAAAATTTATGTTCATTGAGTATATTTTCAAGTGAACCATCACAATCTAGATGCACGGTTCCATCCACGACACCTTTATAATGACCATTTTCATCAAAAATAGGAGAGGATATAAGCAATATTAAATGTCCTGACTGTGCTAAATAGGGTTCGGAAATAAATCGTTCCTGCTTTTTTAAGGCTTGTTTCATAAGGTCTGAGGTAATCTTTGTACCCGGTTGTACTTTGCTCTTTTGATCAATGGGACTTACGAATTGTAAGACTCCATCTGAATTAGTGATAAAGATGGAATTGAAATAGCTACTATACGTTTTTCTCCATTCATCAATTTCCTCCTGCTTAAATTCATGTTTTCCTAGGATATATGCTAGAGAAGTTGTATTTTGCTGCATATTGTTCAGTAAAACACTTGTACTCAAAGCTGTTTTTTGAGCATATAGATAATTACTTTCGAGATATTGATCCGTTAATGTTTGTTTAAGTGCATGAAAAGAGGTATACCAAATAACAGTCGTCGTACAGAAGGCAGTTAGGATCACAAGAAAACTTATCGCATATTTAAGTTTTATCCCTTTTTTGTAAGCCATGTTTCGGGCAGCCCTTTCTCTTAAAATAGCAGAAATATTACTTGTTACTCTATTCTAACAGAAGAAAAGGGTTGTTAATAGTTCTTAATACCTAAATGTATTGACATTTCAGTATAATTTTAATAGTTATTGTTTAGTTTAGCCTGTTTATAGAAGAATGTTGATTTTGAATACATATTGATGTTGTTAACGGTAGTAATTCATGTGCAAATGGTAGAGCATCTTAGAATAGCTCGATGGTTGATCTTTTTTTAAAAAAGCCCACATTATTCATGTAAATCTACATATACTGTAACATAACAGATCGTAATAAAATAATTCTGTATTATAAAAAGGAGCGATGAAAATAATGTTGCAAAGTCCAGTAGAATATTTCAAAAGTTTACCGAAAAAGGAGTGTTCAGAATGTGGGCAAATAATCGAAGAGCAAGCAGAGTCTTACTTGATGGAATGCGATTATTGCTTATCAAAGAGGGATGAATAGGGGGTTACTCCTTCATCAACGAATGATTGTGAGTAGAAAAGGATGAAAGGTTCCAACGAATATATGGTTGGAACCTTTCATCCTTTTGGGGTTGTTTCATTTTAATTGGATTTTAAGATTCATGTTAAGGATGAGAATTATTTATCTTCCATTTTACTTTCTAACTTTTTAATGGAGACTACTTTATTTTTGTCTGAGGGAGGATCGTTTTCTTCATTCTCATCTTTAACTAGGTCACTTGTTGCTTTTTTAAATTCTTTCAACGTGTTTCCAAACGCCCGTCCAATCGCAGGCAATTTGGATGGTCCGAAAATAATTAAAGCAATGACCAAAATGATGATTAAGCCTGGGATTCCAATATTTTGTAGCATACTTCACCTTCTAATGAATAGTTAATTTTATGTCTCACTTTAAGAATGAACGAATTAAATGATCGGCATACCGTGACGCTCTAATGCAGCGGCTTCTAGTGGGGATATCCCTTGATCCTCGGCAAAGGCAGCGAGCTTGTTCGATACAACTGGACCATAACCGTCAAATCCGCTTGTTGGATTGCCAGTAGCCTCTGCTGCAAGTCCTTTTGTTGCATTTGTTAGTGGTGAGAATAATCCAGTTGTTCCTAATGTTAATGCTACCGTGCTCATTCCGCCGACTTTTAAAAAGTTACGACTGTTCATGCCCTTATTGCTAAAACTCATTGAAATTACCTCCATAAGTCTATTTTTTAGCGGATGGTCTTTTCTATAAAGTAGGCTCTATACATTAAGGTAACAAACCAATCTAAAGGATTTATGAAAAAACTGTAACTTCTGTAATTACATTGAAAAATAAACCCAAAGTATGGATCGTTTAGGAAGAGGTGGGGTATTAGATGCAACGTAAGTAACGTGTTAGGGGGCGGAACATGAGGATTGGGAATAATAGAGAAGAAAACCTAATACTATGATCACGGAACTACGGTTAAATATTATTAATAATTTGTAAAGATTAGTGCGCCTTTTATTAATTTGTAGTCTTGAAAAGATTTGTAGGGTAGGGTCGACAGAGCTGATCAATCAAAAGGGATGATAAAGTTATTGTCAAATAATGTCGTAAGTCTGAATTTTTTTTTAATAATAATGAAACCATTTACATGTTATAATATTTACAACATTAGCACGTTGTTAAAATTAAAAATAAAGTGAGTGATAACTATGTTAGAAGAGTTGAAAAATCGTTTTGAACAAGTTAAAAAGCGTACTCCAATCCATGTAAATGAATTATTAGATTATCTTCAAAAAAGTTATATTTACGGTGAACTATCAATTGTTGAGTACAAAAATCTCTTTTTTGAATTGGATCAACTTAAAGCTGAAAAGCCAAGTGATTTTGAATTTGCTGCAATGTAAGTTTTGTGCAATAATTGTTTCTGTTTAATTATTATTAAAGGTTATTTTGTGTAGTATAGTAAATTTTATTGAATAGATTAGTAGAAAGATTTAGTCGAAGAGCTATCTTGTTATATTAGACTAGTAGGATTAATTAAAAGATGAATATAATATATAAATGGTCCGTCTTCCCAGTGTATTTAGATTCATACTGAGAAAATGGACCATATTTTTGCAGGAGTATTTTTTTAAGTGAATGGATAGAGGATGTGTTACTTCTTATCCAATTTATTTTCCGGTACAACCTGATTATTGTGATTACTGTTATTCCCCTGATTCTTCTTATCATTTTCTTTTGGTTGACTGTTCTTATCTGATGTGTTGCTTTCCACTTTTTCCTTTTTAGGTGGTTCAATCTTTACCGCATTTGTTTTATGGGTATTTTCATCTGAGCGTTCTTCTTTTTTTAATTGTCCTGGAGGAATAGAAGGGGTGCGATCCTTACTACTTTCCATGTTCTCTGTTGGTTTTGTTGGTTCAGCTTTTGTCATTTCCTTTTGTGGATTCGGTGGGTTTACTTGCTGCTGTTTTGCTTGCTGTGAAGGTACTTCTAATTTTTTATTTTCCTCTATCTTTTTGTTCTCCTCTATCTTTTTGTTCTCCTCTATCTTTTTATTTTCCTCTATCTTTTTATTTTCCTCTATCTTTTTGTTTTCCTCTATCTTTTTGTTTTCCTCTATCTTTTTGTTTTCCTCTATCTTTTTGTTCTCCTTTATCTTTTTGTTCTCCTTTATCTTTTTGTTCTCCTTTATCTTTTTGTTCTCCTTCTATCTTTTTGTTCTCCTTTATCTTTTTGTTCTCCTTTATCTTTTTGTTCTCCTTTATCTTTTTGTTCTCCTCTATCTTTTTGTTCTCCTCTATCTTTTTATTTTCCTCTATCTTTTTGTTTTCTTCTTTATCTTTTTGTTTTCCTCTATCTTTTTGTTTTCTTCTATCTTTTTGTTTTCTTTCACTTTTATTTCCTTAATCTCTGTTTTCCTATTATTTTCTTTATACAAGCCTGTCGTTAAGCCTTGTTCTATGGCTTTCGTTCGATCCTCTAGCGTTCCATTCACAATTGTTACATCAACATCTTCATTTTGCATAAGTTCTTTCATTTCATTCAAATCTTTTGTTAATTCTTTTTGTAAGTGAAGGTCACGTTCTTTATGTTTTTCCGTAACATAAACGGTTGACAGAACGACTTCATGATTCTCTTTTAGATAGCCTTGATTGCTCATTTCATTGAAAATGTCTCTCAATACATATTTAACATCCTCATGTTTCCAATTTTCAAGCAGGCTGACTATTTTCTCTCCGTCCTTATTATAGGGAATCAATTCAATGACTTGATCCTTTTTATTAACACCTAGTTCAATACTAGGATTGATGTCAATGGACATATAAGCATACACTTGATTATTTAGTTGGGAGGGAAGAATAGAGATCATGAGAACGAGCGCTAAGGCTGTTGCAACCACAAACTTGCCTTTATGGGGCTGAAAATGAAAGAAAGATAGAAGGGTACTTATTCTATTTTGTTCAACAAGAGAAAAGTCAATTTCTTGTCCAATTTGAACCTTTTTATTTAAATTACGGGTACGTAAAAACTCACCATCAGGGGTTAAAATAGTCAAAAATCTTTTATTTACGTCCATAATGATTCCTTTTTTCACGTTTCCAACACCCCATTTATATAATCTTGTAAGTAAACATAATCCCCAATAAGTATAAGTGCAATGGCAATGATATACTTTCTATTACGTTCAATCGTTTTTCTACTTAGTGGTACAAAGCTTTCCAATTGCTTCATAGGAAGTCGTTTATTCTTTAATAAACTATTTTTAAGTGATTCATTTTCAGCTAAAATTTTTGCCACCATAATGGCATTCTTACGAGCATCTGCATGTTTTGGTGAGTATTCAATCAAATCCTTTAATGAAAGATCAAATTGATGCAATTTATCAATGAATTGAAGGATTTCTTCTTTTCTAAATTCTTCATCCTTTTTCTTCTCGTAATGATTGATGGAAAGCTCGACATCGATATAGTGTTGTTCGTGGTGGTCTTGTCCATCTTGACTGCTTGTATCCATGCTGATCGTTTGATATTTAGTAGATTGCAAGCGAATGTAATCAATGACTCTACGTTTAATGAGAATTTCAGAAAAACTGATTAAAGAACTTCCTTTTTCTGGATTATATTTCTGGATGGCTTCATTAAAAGCGATAAGCCCCATGCTAAATTCATCATCAGATTCATTTATATATCTTTTACATACAGAAGAGACGGTTTTTGCAATAAATGGTTTATAAGCATGGATTAGTTCATTTTGTAGGGTTAGATCTCCCTGTTGTATTAAACGGACTTTCTCTTCAAGCGAATTTTTTTGTTTCTTTGCCATAAACAATAAACCTAGCATTAGCCTCACCCCCAGACTGAAACCATTATATCATAGTAGTAAAATACATTTAATGGGGTTGGCTATGAAATAGAAGATAAAGGATAATAGGCTCTTTGTGAGCCCTTTATCCTTCATTACAAGTTCAAGTTATTTTTCATTTCCTTTGTTCGCTTTATCTTGGCCTTTTCCATTTGATTCCTGTTCTAGCCTGTTTGGTTGATCAGCCTTTTTCTGTTGTTTTGCTTCTTCCTTTTGTTTCATACGATTTTCTTTTACCTCTTGTTTGATTTCTTTTATTTCTTCTTTTGCTTCTTCTTTAATTTGTACTTGTTGTTGTTTCATAACTTCATGTGTTTCTTTCTTTGCCTGAGCTGGAGTTTTTTCTTGAACAGGTGCTTTTACAGGTTCTTCATTAGATGTGGCTGCATCTTCCGTTTCAGGGTCTGCTTCATTCTTAGAGACTGAAGCATCTTGTTCTACTCCTACTCCATTCTTAGAGGATGAGGTTTGTTGATCTACTTCTCCTGCATCTTGACCATCAGCAACTTCCTTATCTTCTGATTTTTCTTCAGTCAAAGTGAACTTAAGAGCCTTTTCTTCCAGTTTAGCTAGTTTTTTTTCTAGTTTGGCATAGCTCTTTTTAATATTTTTTTCTAAGGCGGCTTTTGCTACTGGATTTTTCACTTTTTCCATCGCTGCTTTTAGGGAAAGAATATTTTGTGAAACCATTTTTTCTACTTCTACCAAGGAGTCGTCTTGATTTTCATCCTCTGCAGAAGCGGTATCACTAGTAGATGTATTATTTTCTTTTTCTTCATCTGTACTAGTTGCAACGGATTCTTTTTCAGACTCGATAATGGTTTCTGTACTTTCAAAATGATCAAGTGCTTTTTTTATGTTTTCGAGTGCCATGTCTTCCTTTCCTTCAGAAAAAAGGACTTCCGCTTCTGCTAATCGTTCAGTCGCATATGTTGTTAATAACTCAGCTTCTTTTACATCATTGAATGTAAGGGCAAGCTTGATCTTTTCTAATGCCACTTTCGTAAAGTAAAAGAAATTTCCAGGTACAAGAGTGGGAGCATCTTTTTGAGTATCTTCTGATGGGGTTTCTTCGCTTACAACAGTCGTAGAGGTTGTTTCTTCCGTTACTGTATCATGTTCTTCAGCAGAATTTTCCTCTGTTAAGGATAGAGCCTGCAAATCAATTTTCTTGATATTTTCTTCTTCGGTTGTTTCTTGAGCTGCGAAAGCTAAGGCAGGAGAGAAAGCAAAACTTCCTGCTAGGACAATTGCGAGTGTATTCTTTGCGATTTTATTTTTATCTTGTTTGGTTTGGAATTTCATGATTATCACCTCGGAAGTTACTTAAGTGGCCACTTAGTCAATACATCTATTCGAATATAATCGAGGATTTTGAGGGGGTAGAATAAAAAATATTCCAATATAGTAAAATAAACCTACAATGTATGTACTTGAAATGAAATAGATTGTTAGTGGGATCTTATGACTAGATTTTAAGAAAGACTTTGAGGGGGAGTTAAGTCTTATTTGGTTAGGAAAATAGAATCGTTTTTATATAAAACGGCCTAAAAAGTGTTGAATGATTAGTAATGTATTAAAAAAATAATGATTGGAGGGATCAAAGGATGGAAACTAATCATTTAAATCACGAATGGCTTAAAATTGTTAAAGAGATCAAGGAATCGGATGTAACTTTAGAAGAATTTAAGGCGTTCATCGAATTGAAAAAGAGAGAAAAAGAAGGAGAGGACAGCGATTTTAATAAATGGAGGTAAAAATACCTCCATTGACATGGAAACGTTACACGTAACTATTTCTTATTTATAAAAGAAAGCATAATAAATTAGAAATTGAGAAGGATTCTGATTAGCACTAGAATGATTTTCAAACATTATATACGAGAAAGAGCTTCAGCAAATCTAGAGATGGCCTCTTTTATTGACTCTCGTTTTAAATGAGCATATGTCAGACGAACAAAACCATTTGGTGATCCGTACACACTGCCAGGCATAAACAAAATGTTGTTTTTTATGCCTTCTTCAACTAGTTTTCGGTCATCTATATTCTGATTTATTTTACACCAGATATGTAGACCACCATTAGGAATGGAAAACTCCACTTTGTTCCCTAGATGTTCGTTTAAGGCAGAAATCATTTCATTTCTACGTTCCAAAAGTTCTTGTCGCAAGAAATGAAGATGTTTTGGATATTCAGGTGAGTGTAAGAATTGATTGGCAATTAATTGTGGGAAAATGCTGATGCCAAAATCAATTTGTTGTCTCACATCTGCTAAACGGTTAATGACCGTTTGGGGCCCGATGATCCATCCTACCCGCAGGCTTGAAGCAATCACTTTAGACAGCGATCCGATATACAATACGTTGCCGCTCTGATCATAGGATTTAATCGGAAAGTGCTCCTTATCTTCAAAAGAAAGCAAACTGACAGGGTCATCTTCCACAATGGGGATCCCTAATTGGGAAGAAATCTCCAATAATTTATTTCGACGAGTATCCGAGAGAACCGTTCCTGTTGGACTTTGAAAGGTTGGGTTTAGAAAAATCATACGGATTTGATGCTTCTGATGAAGTACCGTAATGTCGTCTGGATTTATTCCATTATCGTCAACGGGCAAAGCAAATATTCTTAGGCCAGCAGATTGAAACAATGGAAGTGAATAACTGTAGGAAGGAGCTTCAATTGCGACAGCATCTCCAGGATTTAGTAAGCATTGAGTAATAAGATATAAAGCCTGTTGTGCCCCGGAGGTAATAAGAATAGAGGAACTAGTTGTCTGAATATGATGGTACTCTTTTACATAGTCCGCTAAAGTCTTACGAAAGCTCAAATGTCCTTGTGGATGGACATGACCTAAATTGTGAGGAAAAGTTTGTTCAGCAAAAGAAGCCTGTAAAAAGCGAGCTGGGAATAAGTCAGCAGATAATTCACCACTTGATAAATTGAATCCATCTTTCATACTCTTCGCTTCGTCACGAATGCGTCTAATTAGAGGGTAAGTAGGTAAAAATGTACCACTCTCTGTGTATTTCCTCCAATTTGTTACTCCTTGTGGAAGAATTCCCCATTTATTTGTACTGACTCGGGTTCCACTCCCTTTTTTTCTTTCCACCAAGCCGGATGCCTGAAGTTCATCGTAAACATGAACGATGGTCATTCGATTAACTTTTAATTGTTCTGCCAACTTGCGTTCAGAAGGCAATAAGGTTCCTGCGGGTAATTCTCCATAGGCAATTTTTTCTTCGATAAAATCATAGATTTGTTGATAAAGAGGTTTATCAGCCTCACGATTCACCGACCATTCCATGGTTTATTCACCTCGATGTTATTCATTGATATCGAATTAATAATTGGATTAGATAAGAACAATCCAATTGGATGAGTACAAAAAGAATTTTTTGATTTATCATACTAATTATAGAATATCACTAAATGATTTTGATCGAAAGGAGGAGAATGAGATCGGATTTGCAACTGTAATATTTGATTTTTCAGAAAAATATTCATATGATTAACACATATTACATTTTAAGAGTGGGAATAAAATTAGGAGGTTACTATGAAGGAGAATCATTTTCGTACAAGCTTTAAGGATTTACGACAGAATTTAAATGTTAATACCGTTAGTGCGGGTTTAGTTGCAGCCATTTTTGGCTGTACAGGTCCTGCCTTAATTATTATCGGGGGAGCGACAAGTGGTGGGCTAACCTATGCTGAAACGATAAGTTGGATATTTGCTGTTTACTTTTTTAGTGGATTACTAGGGATCTTTTTGTCATTAAAGTATCGTCAGCCTATTTCGGGTGCCCATTCCATCGCCGGTGCCGTATTAGTTGCGGGTGCTTTAACTCATTTTTCACTACAAGAAGCGATCGGTGCCTATATCGTAGCTCATATTCTTGTCATACTTCTTGGTGCATCGGGGTTAATTGATAAAGTAATGAAATGGATTCCAGTTCCAATTGTCATGGGGATGATTGTTGGTGTCATGATCCGTTTTACGACTGAAATGATAACATCTGTAACGGTTGCTCCGATACTCGCGGGGTCTGCTATTTTAGTATTTTTACTTTCGTCCCGATTTTTGAAAAAGGTTCCGCCGGTGCTATCTGCGTTAGTTGTAGCCGTTGTGTTGGCAGTATTGATGGGTGAATTTAAATTTCAGAATGTTCAGGATTCATTTGTCCTGCCACAATTAATGATGCCAGCATTTAGTCTGGATGCGATCGTGTCGATTGGAATTCCGCTCGCTTTACTGATTATTTGCACGGAAAATGCTCAAGCAACAGGGGTTTTAATGGCGCAAGGATACAAACCGCCGAATAGTGGGATGGCGGTGTATGGTTCAATGGTTGGGTTTATTGGTTCATTTTTCGGGGCACACGCGATTAACATTGCAGGGCCGATGACAGCGATTTGTTCGGCGAAAGAAGTTGGCAAAAAAGAAAGCCGTTATGCAGCATCAGTAGCAAATGGATTTTTCTTTTCAGTATTTGGATTATTTGCCGCATTCGTTGTACCTATAGTGATCGCTATGCCTAGTGTAATTGTTACTGTGATTGCTGGATTAGCTATGTTAGGTGTTTTGATCAACTCTCTTAAAACGGCCTTTTCAGATAGTAAATTTCAAATGGGTGCTTTTTTTGCCTTAACAATTGGAATGTCAGGTGTGAATTTCTTTAATATTGGAGCTCCACTTTGGGCCATTGTCGGTAGTTTGTTCGTTTCATTTCTTGTTGAAAAAGATCATTTTGCTTCGAGGGTGAAGAAAGATAAGGTGAGTGTTAAAAAGGTAGAAACAACGGCTTAATCTATGTGAATAAATCTAGTGATTCATCATGGTGAAATCATCCACAATCGGATACTGTGCAACTTGTAAAAGAATCATAGAAGATTTTTATTTTTCTTGTGAAAGGGTGCGGATCGCAGAATTTAAAGATTGTGGGGAGGGTAGAGGTATGCAGGCACATGAAATTATGAAATACCATGTTATAAAAGTGAAAGAATATGATTTAGTAAGCTTTGTGATTGAAAAATTTATTGAATACGGTATAAGCGGTTTGCCTGTTGTAAATGACAGAAATGAAATGGTTGGCTATATCAGTGATGGTGATATCATGCGTTATATAGGGAAGCATGAAGATATGGTTTTAGGTGCCTTCTTTTTTACACAATTATTTAAAGGTGACTTTGAGGCATTTGAGGATCGGGCAAACCAAATCATGGATTTAAACGTTATGGAAATTGCCGAAAAATCAGTGTACAAGGTTGACTGGGATGAGGAAATCGAAAACATCGCGGCTATTCGGGAAAAAACAAATAAAAAAATTACCGGTCGAGAGAAATGGAGTATTGGTGGGCATTATTAGTCGTGGGGATGTCATCCGAAGTACGTTTCAATCCTTAAATTATTGTATAAGGAAATCGACATCCTGATGAAACAAGTCTATTCAGAAAATAGTAAGGGATAAATATGAGAATAAGAAGACCCTAGGATTACTTATTGAATCCTGGGGTCTCTTATTTGTTAATATAGAAACGTCCTTTTTAATAAAGACTCTAGGAGATGAGCTTTAAGCCGATCGTGGACCCTAAAATCATGATAATAAATACAACTCTTTTCCAATCTTTAGATTCACCATATAAAACCATGCCTAATAGAGCCCCACCAGAAGCACCAATACCAGTCCAAATGGCATCGGCTGTCCCCATCGGTATGGTTTCCATGGCCTGTGAGAGTAATAGAAAACTTAAACCAAATCCAAGAATGAGCAGGAGAGCAGATTGCCAGTTATGATCTCTATGAATTTTATTGATCATTAACACGCCAAACATTTCAAACAAACCTGCACAAACTAAAGAAACCCATGCCATTAAGTGTCAGCCCCTTCCTTAACGGGATCTGAAGTAACTAATTTCAAACCCACCACTCCTATTAATAAAATCAAAATAAAAACGATTTTCCCGATTTGAAAAGGCTCGGCAAAGAACAGGATTTCTGCTAATACCGTTCCTACAGTACCCAATCCTACAAAAACAGCATAAACCGTACCTACAGGAAGGGTTTTACCAGCCATAATCATTAAGTAGAAGCCCGGAAAATGGATAGTAACGTTCCGATCCATGACCATATATGATCGGCATGGTTTAATCCAATGACCCAAAGAACCTCAAAAATAGCGGCAATCAATACTTTAAACCATTTTGAATTCAATAGAAAACACCTCCCATAGTTAACCTCACAGAAAAAAGCCTAAGAGATGACTGTTTAACGAAACAGTATCTCCCAGGCTTTTTTCCTTCCGTGACACAGCCATGCTGTGAGTTTTCTATTCAGACAAACTAACCTATACGCTACGGAACCCTAGAAAACATTTGTATGATTTAATTGTTTCTCATTATATATGGTGTTAGAAATTTATTCAATAGAGTAGAAGAAAGTGGCATAATGGAGGTGAGTGAAGGAAGGGCAATGGAAATAACAAGTAGAACAGTAATGATGTCCATAAAAAGGAAGCCAAATAGGTTCTAAAGGAGTGAATTAAATTTGTTTTTTAAGCTTACGAAAGAGCAACAACAAGTAATGATTTCTGATATTCAGTATTTCTTTTCCCAAGAAAGAGAAGAAGAGATTACTGAATTTGCAGCAGAACGTGTATTGGATTTCGTGAAGGAATCACTGGCCCCGCATTTTTATAACGCTGCCGTTTATGATGTGAAAAAGGTTGTTGAACAACAATTTTCCTCACTTGAAGATGAAATTCTAACACTTGAACGTCCGATAAAGTAAATGTAT
>CAWFID010000028.1:0-443123 GCA_963815765.1 uncultured Bacillaceae bacterium | reverse complement strand
TCCGCATCCCGAAACCGTTTCATGACTCTTTCTCGCTTTGCTTGAGACAAATCACCGTGTAATTCTTCACATGAAAACCCATGAGATTTCAGAGCATCGTTAAGCTTGGAGACACCCCGTATGGTTCGGCAAAAAATAACGGCTAAAAACGGACGATCTGTTTCAATTAATTCAATTAATGTTGCCTGCTTTGCTCATCGGTCGTTTGAATCGCTAACTGATTAACCGTTTGTGCAGGTCCCTGTGTTTTCTCTACTTGAATGTATTCCGGATCATGCATATGCTTTTGTGCAAGTTGTCTAATTTCATCAGGCATCGTCGCCGAAAATAACAATGTTTGTCTGGATCTCGGAGTCTTTAAAATGATATCCTCTATTTCTTTGATAAAGCCAATATGCAACATTTGATCTGCTTCATCAAGCACAAGTGAAGAAATGTGTGAAAAATCGATCGTACCTCTTCTTAAATGATCAAGCAATCGCCCAGGTGTACCTACCACAATCTGAATGCTTTTTCGCAGCTTTTTTAGCTGTTTTTCAACATCCTGCCCTCCATAAACGGCTAATACATGGATGGCTTCCTTATGAATGATCATTTTTTCAATCTCATTGGTTATTTGTAATGCTAATTCACGTGTAGGTGTTACGATGAGTGCTTGAATAAATTCTGCTTGAGGATCGAGCTTTTCTAGAATGGGTAATATAAATGCAAATGTTTTTCCTGTACCCGTTTGTGCCTGCGCGATCACATCCCTACCGTTCAGCACCACAGGAATCACTTTCTGTTGAATCGGTGTTGGTGTTGATATCTGTTGTTCTAGTAAATGATTGTTTATACTTTGAGACAGCCCTAATGAAATGAAATTTGACAATGTATCTCCCTACCTTCTAATAACCAAAATAAATTTTAACGTTATTAATATTGAAGGTTTAATGAGTAAATAGCAAATCTTTTTCCAAACACTTTCACTTTTTTCCAACAAAAAAGACGCTAACAAAAGTTAACGGGTTCTCTTCTGGGGGACAAAAATAAAAAAAACATTTAAAATCGCATATGATTCAACATTAAAAACAGTTGGTTTTTTACCTAAAAAAATGTATAAAATAGCACAGAAAAACGCTTGGAATATCACCAAGCGTTTTTCTTGTTCTATTTTTGTTACTTAGTTCCTACTTTTCATCATTTATTATTTCCATCCAACCTTTATAGCCACAAACAGGACAAGTCACCATTCGTTCATACAAATTTCTTTTTAAAGCCAATGCGAAACTTGATTTTGATAATTTAAAGGATGAACGGCAATGTGGGCATTCAAAATGGGTATTTTTTGTTCGAATATCAACATATTTGTAAGCCAAAATAAAAATTAAACCCATTATAATCAGTGTTTGAATCAATCCTAATAATGGACTCATTGAGTCTCCCCTCCTACATTGGATTGTCAGCTTAATTCTACTACTTTATTTTCATCTTAGATACAAAATATCCTCAATTTTAAACCTTTTGTAAGAAATACCAAAACGCAGTACAGGAGTCGATTTTTACAAAGTATCCAAGGTTTTAGCATAACTTTTAGCACATAAAATCGCACTAAAAATGTTGTGTACAATGGCTATTGTACACTGCTAATTTTATGCTAAAATGAGTGCCATTTTTATTTATATAGTAAAACGAATGGCTTTATATCAATAAAAAACACCTACTCGTAAAATTGCGAGTAGATGTGTGATTTTGTATGCGATTTGTCTGTTTTGTCCCCTTAAAGAGAACCCGTTAAACAAAAGTTAAACGTCTTTTTTATCATCCATTATAATCATTTTATTCTCATACTAAACAAATCTATTTCCTAGCTTCAGAAGCCGGTACACCTGCTATACCCCAGTGTGTTTTTGGCATTTCTGTAACAAGCACTCGAACATTTTGCTTGGGAGCACCTAATGTTTCAGAAACAGTATCCGTCACATTACTAATTAACTCAGTAATTTTTTCAGGTGGTCTGCCTTCCATGATATTAATTTGAATAAGTGGCATATGAATCCCCCTCTCTGATCAAAAGTGTATTTAATGGAAGAATTATTCTCCCATTGTGAGTGTAACTTCACCTAGGCCATCAAATTTCGCGCTAACAAAGTCGCCAACATTTACTAAAATAGCGCCTGTTAATGCACCTGATAAAATCAGATCGCCTTTTTTGATTTTTTCGCCTTTTCTAGCAAGCATATTAGCAAGAACAGCAATCGCATTAGCTGGATGTCCTAAAACGGCCGCACCAGCTCCTAGATCTTTAATTTGACCATTAATAGATAAAGTTGCCCCTACTAAATCAAGATCTAATTCGCTCGGTTTTTTCAATGTATTACCAAATACAACTCTTGAAGTAGAAGCATTATCGGCAATAACATCTGTATGTGTAAAGTTAAAGTTTTCGTAACGGCTGTCGATTACTTCAATTGCTGGTAATACATACTCAGTTTTAGCCAATACTTGAGCACCTGTAATTCCAGGTCCTTCGATATCTTCACCAATAAGGAAAGCAATTTCAGCTTCTACTTTTGGGTGAATTTGGAAAGGAACAACTCCACCGTTATCTACTAACATATAATCAAATACATAACCATAAATCGGTTCAGATACACCCATTTGATCCCATTTTGCTTTACTTGTTAAGCCCATTTTAGGACCAATGATTCTGTGACCTTGATCTAATTTTGTTTGAACAAGTAGTTCTTGTGCTTGATAGGCTTCTTCAACCGTTAAATCCGGCTTAATAGTTGAAGTTACTTTAACCACTTCACGTTTTTCAACTTCTGCTGCTACTAAATAGTCTTTAATTTGTTTAATGATTTCATTTGACATTTTGTTTCCTCCTCGGGTTGTTTGAATCAATTTATTAAGTTCTATACGATTATTTAAAATTAACGCTTACTTGTCCTAAATGAGCAAATCTTGCAGTGAAAGAATCTCCTGCATTGGCAACGACCATACCAGAAAGTGCACCTGAAAGAATCACTTCACCAGCTTTTAGAGAAATATCATAATCTGCTAAACGATTTGCTAACCATGCTACACATGTTGCAGGGTTTCCAAGTGCTGCTGCACCTACACCTGTATTAACCATTTCTCCATTTTGTGATAAAACCATTCCAAGTAACTCTAGATCAATATCCTCAAGCTTTGTTGGTTTTCCACCTAGTACATATAAGCCTGATGATGCATTATCTGCTACAGTGTCTTGTAATTTGATTTTCCAATCTTGTACACGACTATCAACAATTTCTAGTGCAGGTAAAACATAATCTGTTGCTTGAATAACATCAACAGCCGTTACATTCGGTCCTTTTAAGTCTTTCTTCAAGACGAAAGCAATTTCACCTTCAATTTTTGGTAGAAGCATAGTTTTCGTGTCAATTGTTCCACCATTTTCTACAACCATGCTGTCTAATAGATGTCCATAATCTGGCTCATCCACACCTAACATTTTTTGTACTGCTACAGATGTTAAGCCAATTTTCTTTCCAACAATTTTTTGCCCTTCGCTTAACTTCTTCTTAATATTTTCTAATTGAATGTAGTATGCCTCATCAACCGTAATCTCCGGATCTACTACAGTTAGAGGGTCAATCCCTACTTGTGTAGCTTCTGCTTGCGCTAGTTGAGCAGCAAATTTTTCAATTTTACTTGTCATATTCTTTATCCTCCCTATGTAAATTTAATTTGACTATTGAATAAATTTCTATGAAAATGTTGCACGGTCCTTCCAAAACAAACCGTGCAACGTTTCTTCTAATTTAATAGATTTATAGTTTCACACAGATATTTGTAAGTTCTGTGTAGAATTCCCAGCTGTGTACTCCGCCAACACGGCCAAGACCACTGTCTTTTGTACCGCCGAATGGCGTTCTTAGGTCACGTAAGAACCAGCAGTTGATATAAGATAATCCAGATTCAATGGATTGTGCTACGCGGTGTGCACGACGGATGTCGTTTGTCCAAATTGTGTTGCTTAGACCCACACGAGTATCGTTTGCTGCTGCAATCACTTCTTCTTCTGTGTCGAATGGAAGAACACAAACAACTGGTCCAAAGATTTCTTCACGAACACAACGAGAGTTGTCGTCTAAACCAGTGATAATCGTTGGTTGAACGAAATATCCTTTTTCTATTCCTTCAGGACGTCCACCGCCTGTTACGAAAGTACCGCCTTCTTCTTCCGCGATTTTCAGGTAGCTCATGACTTTATCATAGTGTACTTTTGCCACTAATGCACCTTGGTCATTTGACATATCAAATGGATCGCCGACTTTTAATGCTCTTGTTTTAGCTGCGAATTTTTCAACGAATTCATCAAAGATTGGACGCTCTACATAAATTCTTGAACCACTTACACAAACTTCCCCTTGGTTTGTAAAGCTTGATCTAATCGTACCATCAACAACTTCATCAATATCTACATCTGCAAAAATGATATTAGGGTTTTTACCGCCTAATTCGAAAGAAAGTTTTTTCAATGTTGGAGCAGCTTCTTGCATGATTCTAACACCTGTAGATACTTGTCCGATAAATCCGATACCAGCAATGTCAGGGTGTTGGTTGATCGCACTACCTGCACCAGGTCCAAAACCGTGAACCATGTTTACAACTCCGTCTGGAACGCCAGCTTCTTTAATGATTTCCATTAATTTTGTTGCTGTCATTGGTGTTAATTCAGATGGCTTAATCACAACTGTACATCCTGCTGCTAGAGCTGGCGCCAATTTCCAAGTTAATAAGAATAATGGAAGATTCCATGGTTGAATTAATCCAACGACTCCGATTGGACGGCGATATCCGTAGTTAAGCGCTTTATTTATTTCATCTTGGTATGCTTCTGTTCCTACTGAAATCATGTAGTCAGCAAAGAAATGGAAGTTTTTTGGCGCACGAGGTGCATCTACGTGACGTGAGAATTTAAGATGCTTACCTGTATCTAGAGATTCTAATTGAGCGATTTCTTCTTGGCGTTCTAAAAGGATATCACCAATTTTACGGATGATATTTGAACGTTCCTGTGTACTCATTTTTCCCCAAGGACCTTCTTCAAAAGCACGTTTAGCAGCTTTAACCGCTAAATCAATTTCTTCAGCTCCACCTTCTGCAACTGTACCATATACTTCTTCCGTTACTGGGTTCACATTATTAAAAGTTTTCTTATTTAAAGATTCTACAAATTGTCCATCAATAAAATGTAAGCAATCAAATGCTTTTACACTAGGTTCTACAATTAGATTTGTTGTTTCTACTGCCATTTTTTATTTCCTCCCTTTTTTTAAATCGATTGAATTGTTTTTCTAAAGTAATGATAACGCCTTCTAGTTTCACATACAACTCACTAGTTGCTCTATATGAAACATTTAAAATAATTTTATTTAATTTGTTTCTAACAATAGTCAAATATGGATTAATACTAAATAAACCATAATAAAACTTTTCTTTCTCCCATTTTTCTGTTATATTTTCTCATATACAGCAACTATGTTTACTTATATGAAATAAATGAAATACTGGAGGCCACTACTTATGGAACAAGATCATACAGGTAGCAATTATCTTTCATCTGTTAAAAATGCTTTACGAATCCTAAATTGTTTTACAATGGATGAACCCGAGAAAAAAGTAAGTGATATTTCTTCTGCACTTGAGTTAAACAAAAGTACGGTAAGTCGAACAATGGCAACGCTCGCAAGTGAAGGATTTCTTTTCAAAGATCCTGAAACGAAAAAATATCGTTTAGGGTTCTCCATCCTTACCTTGAGTGGAATTATTAACAGCAATCTGGACATTGTTCGAGAATCGCAGCCCATTCTGAATAAATTAGTAGAAACTCTTGGTGAAACCGCTCACATTTCAATCCTTGACCATTTAGAAGTTGTGTATTTACAGAAAGTTGAATGTAATCACCCTGTCCGTTTTTTAACACATGTAGGAAAACGGAACCCCCCTTATGCAACTAGTTCAGGAAAAGTACTCTTGGCTTATTCCAGCCCTGATATAATTGAAACCATCATTAATCATGGATTAAAACAATACACGAAAAATACCATTACGGATCCAGAGCAATTACGATCACATCTAAATGAAATAAGACAAAATGGTTATGCCTTTAGCGCAGAGGAATTCTCTGAAGGGGTTATTACAATTGCAGCCCCCATTTATGATTATACTGGAAAAGTAATTGCTGCCCTTTCTGTGGTTGGTCCGAAGCAGAGAATCCAGCAACAGAAAATTCCATCTTTCGCTAAAAAGGTAATAAGTGCCAGTCAGGAAATTTCTCAGAACATGGGCTATTTCAAATAACTTTTAGTAGACTAAGAACCTATTAAAAATAGGAAATAATATACTACTAATACTATTATGGTATCAAATATCTGAACTTGAGTAAAGTTTTGAATGTTGATATTTGTCGCAACAAAGGAAATATAAAGAATTTTGTAGAAGAATGTCTTTACTTTATGAATCACTCTAATGAGTAAAAATATCATGTTAAACAAAAGAGGCTGAACCCGATTTCATTCGGTTCAGCCTCTTTTTAACGATTATTATTCGTGGATCCCTAGTGCAATTTTGGCATAGCGTGACATTTTATCTTTCCCCCAAGGTGGGTTCCATACAATATCAATTTGGATATTTGATAATTCTTTTATGTTCATGGATATCTTCATTTTGGCATCCGCCATTATTTGACCCGCCATTGGACACCCCATTGATGTCATCGTCATTTTAATCAACGCCTGCTTCTCTTCATCCACTTCCACTTCATACACCAGACCTAAATTGACAATATCAATCCCTAGTTCAGGGTCTATTACTTCTTCAAGTAATTCATATATTCGATCTACTAATTCTTGGCTCATTTTTTCACCCCATGAAATCATATTATACGCAGATCATCGTTATTGATAATATTTCTCAAATACAATGTATCATACATGGAGACTCCCATTAGTGATTCACATCATAGTTCATATTTTTTTCGTTCTACTAGAAATAATCATAATGTCGATACCGTTGTGAGTAACATGAATCACAAATTTGAAAACGGTGATCCCATGGTAATTTATTATTGCATTTACGGCATCTTTTTTGCATATTTGTTACTTCTGTTTTTAGTTTTTCATGAACTAATAAGCTAATTTCTTCACGTAAACGTTCCCAGTATATAGCATCCGTTCGTTTGTTTAAACGATAAAGAAATAATAGGTGAAGTCCAATCGTTTTATAGGAGAGTTCAAGATCTTCCAAGGTGCGTTTTTTTATTTTTGGTTCTGGCAGTTCATTTCCAGAAACAATCGCTTCTGCGGTCCGTTTCCATTGTCTTATCAACTCAGATTCTCTTGTGGAGAAAGGTAAATGTAAGAGGCTATATTGATCCATCATGGAAAGACGCGCTTCCAATTCCGTTCCACGTATAAGCTGATACAATTCCTCCTCTTCGGCAAGAGTTGCCTTCTTTGTTCCTTGTGGACTCTTAAATTTGTGCCATAGTTCAAAAAATGTGCCAAGATCATGATAATATTTTTGAAACCGCTCAAATACTGTATTCGTTGGAGCAATGGTAAACGTTTGAATGGGCTCATCTTCATGAATAAGGAGTTGCTTCATCCTGTTAATATCTTCCGTAAAAGCAACTTTCCCTTTATTATAGAGTCCTTTACGCCCTGCACGACCAGCAATTTGTTTCACTTCCTGTGAAGTTAGTCTTCGTCTGGAAGTTCCATCAAATTTCATATTCTCCAAAAAAACAATGCGTCGAATGGGTAGATTTAATCCCATTCCAATGGCATCCGTAGATACGATGATCGTGGTCTCTCCTTTACTAAATCGTTCAACCTGCTTCTTCCTTGTTTCTGGAGGCATACTGCCATAAATCATACTAACGGAATGTCCATCATTCTGCAGTTTAGAGGCTGTTTCAAGAACCCTTCTTCGCGAAAAACAGATTAATGCATCCCCCTTGTTCACATGTTTAATTTTAAATTCCTTTTGTTCTACCTCTAGTGGAATATCCCGTTTATATTCAATGATCTCCATCTCAGAGTCCCCCAAAAGCTGAACCAGCATCTCACGAGCATTTCGACTCGCGATAATATGAATTTCTTTTGCCTGAACCTTTGTTACTGCCTTATACCAAGAAAAGCCACGATTTTTATCCGCAATCATTTGTGCTTCATCAATGACCACTACATCATAGAAATCCTTCTCATGAAACATTTCGACTGTACAAGAAATATGACGGGCACCTGGCAAGATTTTTTCTTCCTCACCTGTTTTCAACGAACACAAAGTACCTTGTGCATTTAATAAATCAGATACTTCAAGTGCTAAGAGGCGTAGTGGTGCCAGATACATTCCGCTTTCGGCTGCCATCATCCTTTGCAGGGCATGATAGGTTTTTCCTGTGTTCGTCTCTCCAATGTGTAGGATGTACTGAACATTCCTGCTAGATGGTGGATTATACTCCCGTTCAAAAATTTCATTTAAAATGCGAGACTCTTCTTCTTTTTTTCGCTCAATTTCTGCCCGTTCCTGTGCTTTCTTTATCTCTCGGGACTGAACATCCTCGATAAAGATCTTTTCATGCCGTTTTTCTTCAAAGGGGATTTCTGCTAACTTTAAAACATCCATCATCATTTCATCTTCAAGATAGGATATAAAATCAACACTTAAATCCATTAACAACTCGTCTACTATTTCACTGATAACAGAAGCTACAAAACCTTCCTCATAACCAGCTGTTACATTCGTTAAAATGTTCTCTTTTATGACTCCGGGAACAATATCACTTAAAAATTCATAAATGGATGACTGATAGACATCACCATACATTTCGTATTCATAATCATACCGACCCCATTCAAACCTCTTTTGAATGTTACCGGTTAACTCAGAGAAAAATTCCTTAACAGTGGAATAACTAGAAGGCTGAAAGGGTCCATTTTCAATCAATTTCTTTTCTATTGTAGAAGGCTCTTGGCGCTGGTAGCTTATCTTACTTTGAAAATCAGTCTTGATCCGGTCAGCAACAAATTTTCTAGTCTGAAGATAAAATAAATGCCGCTTACTACTTATTATTTCCTTGACCTCTTTTTCAACCCTTTCTGCCATACGTTCACTTGCCATGGCCATTTCCCGCTCTTTTTTACGTTTCAAATAGTCCGATCTAGCCTTACCATACAATTTAGTCCATTCTTCACTTTGCATCGAATACTTTTCCTGGAGCCACTTTTCAACAAGAAATGGCTGATAGGTCTTCATTTCATTTCGAAATAAATGATTGATCGTTTTTCGATCCACATCATCTACGAGTAGACCTTTTGCATCTAAAAGCTGTTTCTTTTCTACTCGTGGAACTTTGTTTGTTGCATGATTGATCCAAATATTTATCCAAATTTGCTCAATATAATGCTTTCGCTCTCTCATATAGTCTTCAATCGAAGGCATCGTTTCTTTCTCTTGCATATAAGAAATCATGTCATCATGTACTTTTTGCTTCGTTCGCTCAACCGCGGCAGGATATATAATTGCTAATTTTTCCATTTTACAACCCCTTTACACTTATATTAAAGTTATTCCCTTTCTTTTTATCTAAATTATAGAACTAATGTTCTGTTTTATCAAAGAATATAATCTTATTATGTATCTTTATAGCTGTAACTCTCACAATTTGTTCACAAGATAAAAAAATACGGCATGGCAAACCTGCCATACCATATCCATTAATCATGCATATCCATTTCCAACACAATCGGACAGTGATCGCTTCCTAAAATATCATAATGAATCGATGCGTCCTTTAATTTCTTGTCTAATGCTTTCGAAACAATAAAATAATCAATCCGCCATCCAATATTCCGCTCTCGAACTTTACTCATATAGCTCCACCAAGTATATGAATCCGTTTTTTCTGGGTAAAAATAGCGGAAACTATCAATAAACCCTGCTTCTAATAAAGTCGTCATTTTCCCTCTTTCTTCATCTGTAAATCCGGAATTACCCATATTCGATTTAGGATTTTTCAAATCGATTTCTTTATGAGCTACATTTAAATCTCCACAAAAAATAACCGGCTTATATTTGTTTAAATTGGCCAAATGTTTCATCATAGCGTCTTCCCAAATTAACCGATAATCTAACCGAGTCAAATCACGTTTTGAATTAGGCGTATACACATTAACTAAGTAGTAGTCCTCATATTCTAATGTAATCACTCGACCTTCATTATCAGGTACCTCTAATTCAATCCCATAACTTACAGTCAATGGTTTTTCCTTAGTAAAGACAGCTGTTCCTGAGTATCCTTTTCGTTCCGCATAATTCCAAAACTGATGATAACCTTCCAAATCAAGTTCAATTTGATTTTCCTGCAACTTTGTTTCCTGTATACAGAAAATATCAGCATCCACTTTTTGAAAATAATCTAAAAACCCTTTCTTCACACATGCTCTGATGCCATTTACATTCCAAGATACTAATTTCATCATATTCCCCCTTGTTATAATGATTCATTATAGTTCAAATGAAATCACGTAAAAATAGGGAATGGCTATTCATGGTTCAAATAGTCATTCCCTATTTGATTTTTATAGAGTGAATGGGTTATTAATACCCATTGTCTTGCCGATGATGGTTGATTTCATTTTTTCGAACATAAGCTTGTTCAATTTGATCCCAGCTGAACCCCAGCAATTTTCCAATATGTAAGTAAGCGGAAAAAGCATCAATGTAGTGGTAGCGATCCGGCTTCACTTCCATCTTTAAGATTTTTGTCATACTATCTTTAAATGCTGATACAAGAGATTCAGGGTTGTCATTTGGGTTAAAACCACTTACATACTGACTATATAATCGATCTACATCATATTGATGGTGATTGGCAATACTTAAGAAAAAGTGAAGAGAGTCCACATATTCTTCTAATAACACACTTTCTTCACTAGGACCCTTCTTACTCCAATGTTTAAAACATCGTGTTTCATTTGCCAATTCACTAATTTCAACAAGTAACGCCAGAATTTTATTTTCTTCTAGATTTTTATTTTCTAGCCCGTGCTCCTTCATGATCCGATCATCAAGCACTTTTTGCATATCACTTAATCGTTTAATATTCATTTTCTTCATCCTTTATCTAAAAACTTAAATCTTCTGCCATCATTATAACATTCATTTAATCAATTGAATGTACAAAAACACACGAAAAAGAGAGCACGATTTAAGCATGCTCTCTCGTTTCTATTTTATTTTGAAGTTAATACTGCTGATTCTTCTCTTTGTCCAAATCGGATGGTTGCTTGTGCTGCTGCCAATCGTGCTAACGGTACCCTGAATGGTGAACAGCTAACATAATCTAGTCCAACTCTGTAGCAAAACTCAATTGAACTCTTTTCCCCACCATGTTCTCCGCAAATACCTGTTTTTAATTGCGGTTTCACTGAGCGTCCCAGCTTAACTCCTGTTTCCACTAATTTACCTACACCTTCTTGGTCAAGCACGGCAAATGGATTTTCAGGTAACACTTTTTTCTCGATATACGTTTGTAAAAACTTACCTTCCGCATCATCACGGCTATATCCAAATGTAGTTTGTGTTAAATCGTTTGTTCCAAATGAGAAGAAATCAGCTTCTTCTGCGATTTGATCGGCAGTAAGAGCCGCACGTGGAATTTCAATCATGGTTCCAACTAAATAATCAAATTCAATTCCTGCTTCTTCTTTAACCTTATCTGCTGTTTCAATCACAAGTTGACGCATAGGCTTAAGCTCATTAATATGGCCCACAAGCGGGATCATAATCTCAGGTTTTACAGGAAGTCCCTTTTTCTTTAAAGTCACAACAGCATTAAAGATCGCTTTTGCCTGCATTTCGTAAATTTCTGGGTTTAGCATTCCTAAACGACAACCACGATAGCCAAGCATCGGATTCATTTCAGCTAATTGACTAACCTTTTTCAAAAGATATTCCTTTTCAATCAATTCTTCTGAATCAGGTGCTGTAATTTGCAATTTTGTCACTTCAACTAAAAGTTCTTCCTTATCTGGTAAAAACTCATGCATTGGTGGATCCAGTAAACGAACGGTAACAGGATGACCCTGCATAGCTTCAAAGATACCTTCAAAATCACTTTGTTGCATGATTAATAGTTTATCAAGTGCTTCCATACGATCTTCCATTGTTTCCGCTAAAATCATATCCTGAACGATTGGAAGTCTTTTTGGATCCATAAACATATGCTCAGTACGACACAAACCGATGCCATCTGCGCCAAACTCAAGTGCTTTACTTGCATCTTCAGGCGTATCTGCATTCGTACGAACACCAAGGTCTCTTGCTTCATCTGCCCAAGAAAGCAACACGCGGAACTCATCAGATAGCTGTGGATCAATCATTGGTATTTCCCCAAGCATCACTTCACCTGTTGAGCCGTCAATCGTAATTATGTCACCATATTTAACCACAGTTTCCCCAACTGTAAATTGTTTCGCTTTAAAATCGATTTTGATCGATTCACAACCACAAATACATGCTTTACCCATACCTCTTGCTACTACTGCTGCGTGGCTTGTCATTCCACCCCGGCTCGTTACAACAGCCTGTGCAGCAACGATACCATGAATATCATCTGGAGTTGTTTCTGAACGAACAAGGATAACTTTTTTACCATCATTCCCTAATTGTTCAGCTTCATCCGCATCAAACACAACTGCACCTGTTGCAGCACCCGGTGATGCAGGCAACCCTTTTGCTAATTGTTTTCGCTCATATGAATCATCGATACGACGGTGTAGAAGTTGATCTAACTGCTCTGGGTCAACACGCAATAATGCAGTATTTTTATCAATAATTCCTTCTTGAACCATTTCTACTGCCACACGGATCGCTGCTTGGGCAGTCCGTTTTCCATTTCGAGTTTGTAAAATATAAAGTTCTCCACGCTCTACCGTAAACTCAATATCTTGCATATCTTTATAGTGTTTCTCAAGCAATTCACATGTTGCTGTAAACTTTTTGTACACTTCTGGCATATCTTTTTCTAGAATGTGAATGGGTTGTGGTGTTCGAATTCCTGCAACCACATCTTCCCCTTGAGCATTAATCAAATATTCTCCATATAGAACATTTTCACCCGTGGATGGATTTCGTGTGAACGCAACCCCTGTTCCAGAATCATTTCCCATATTTCCGAATACCATACTTTGAATGTTAACAGCCGTTCCTAAGTGATCAGCTATTTTATTTAAGCGGCGGTACACAATAGCCCGTTGGTTATTCCAAGAATCAAATACGGCATTGATCGATAAAAACATTTGTTGTTGTGGTTCTTGTGGAAAATCATTTTTTGTATGTTTTTTTACAATTTGCTTATAACCAACAATCACTTCCTGCCAATCTTCAGCCGTCATTTCAGGATCGGCATGATACCCTTTTTGCTCTCTTACTTCCTCTAAATGTTGCTCAAAATAAAACCCGTCAATTCCTAATACAACATTGCTGAACATTTGAATAAAACGACGATAAGAATCATAGGCAAAACGAGGATTACCTGTTAGCTCTGCTACACCCTTAACGGTTTCGTCATTCATCCCCAAGTTTAATACGGTATCCATCATTCCAGGCATTGAAAATACAGATCCTGAACGTACTGAAACTAGTAATGGATTCGTTGGATCCCCCAGTTTTTTGCCCGTATTTTCTTCTAAAGCTTTTAATGCCTCTAGAATTTGTTTTTCAACATTTTCGGATATTCTTTTACCTGCTTCATAGTAATCGTTACACGCTTGAGTAGATATCGTAAAACCAAATGGAACTGGAAGACCAATATTCGTCATTTCTGCTAAATTAGCACCTTTTCCTCCCAACAGTTCCTTCATTTCACTGTTTCCTTCATTAAATAAATAAACAAATTTTTTCATTGTTTTCTTCTCCTCTCACTTTTCAAAACATCAATGATTAAACTGGCTGTTTCTTCAATCGCTTTATTTGAAACATTCAATACCGGGCAACCAACCCGTTTCATTATTTTTTCAGCGTAATCCAGCTCTTCAAGAATTCTTTCAAAACTAGCATAATTGGCTTCCGATTTTAACCCAAGAGATTTGAGTCGCTCTGTACGAATTTCATTTAATTTATCTGGTGTAATAATAAGACCGACACATTTGTTTCGCGGAATGGTATACAGTTCATCAGGAGGTGGAACCTCAGGAACTAAAGGTACATTGGCTACTTTAAAACTTTGATGTGCGAGATACATAGAGAGTGGTGTTTTGGATGTACGCGATACACCAATCAGTACGATATCTGCTTTTGACAGGCCACGCGGATCCCGACCATCGTCATATTTAACAGCAAATTCGATTGCTTCCACTCTTCTAAAATACTCTTCATCTAACTGTCTTAATAACTTTGGCTGATGATTGGGCTCTTTATTAAATTTTTCCATAAAGGCATCCATTAGTGGATTTAATAAATCAACCACCAAAACGTTCTCTTCTTTTGCCCGTTTGTCTAAATAATTCTTTAACTCCGGTATCACAATCGTGTACGCAATGATTGAATTACTTTTCCTTGCCATACGAATTACATGTTCAATATCTTCTGTATCCTCAGTATAGGAATGGCGACGAATATCCACATGTCCACCATTAAATTGAGTGGCCACTGCCTTTACAACAAATTCTGCCGTTTCACCAACTGAATCCGATACTACATAAACCACTGCTCTTTCTGACAATATGATATTCACACCCTTTTCATAAAAAGTCCTATAAGATCATCATTTCTTTTCATCGTCCTATAGATGTAGTCCATATGTAAAAACATATTTAACCTCACACAAACATGAAACATCGTTGCATTTAAATATGTTATACTAATTATGAATAAAGGATAACACATTTTAAAATACTCGTGAACTGTTTTTTTATAAAAAATATAATATTTTTTCAAAAGGTTTGTACTTTTTTGTTTTATTAAAATAAAAAAGATCGATAAGCAGGCAAATACTCCCCACACTAATCCATCTTTTTTCAATATTTCAGTATAAATTTCTTTCTAATGTCTCTATTTTGTGCCCTACAGATTGGGTAAGTTCTTCAGTTAGAATAGGTATATTATTTTTCAATAAAGGATTAACCACTTTTGCCCATGTTCCAGATGCAGTTAACGCTATACACCCAGCGATACTTGTTTTATTGTCGGAAATTTGAACCGCTTCAAAGTATCCATTCCCCTGCAGCCTTTCATTCATACTTTTCAAATCGAAGGTTATTTTACTAGGCTCAAGCCAATTCGTGATCACCACTTTTAACTCAATCATCTTCTTCATCATGCCAAGTTCACTTTTAAACTTCCACATGGATTCTCTTTCATTCAGAATCTCATGTTCTATATAACCCGGAACGAGCGGGGCCCAACCGTCGATCGAACGAACAAACTTCCAAACATTAGGAATAGGAGCATTTACTTCTACCCTGTGTATATGAGCATACATGAGGACTTCCTCCTTTATTGTCTTTGCACATTTATAAACCTATTCGATTTAATGGAGAATATGCAGTACAAAAAAAGAAAAAGCACCTTCTCTTAAGGCACTTATGAAAGCTTTTTTGAATATTCCCTATCAATTTTTTGATCTAAACGCTCTAAAAGCCGAAACAAACGATTTTGCTCCATTTTTCTATAATGATGGCTGCCCCCTGGCTCTTCATCTTTTTCGTCTGCTTGTTTAATAATTGCTTGTAGTGGCGTTCGAACAATTTCTCCCCCTGGGAAATAAGAATCTGTATGAAATAGAATAGCCAAGGCAATTTCCTTCGCTTTTATTGGATTTTCCCCTAGGCGTATCAATAATTTATGAGCTCTTTCTGCCCCTTTAATCGCATGTATATCATTTTGTCGATACAATTCATAGTCCCAATTTCCATCTTTATACCATGTATAATGTCCAATATCATGTAGGAACCCTGCTTTTGCCGCACTATCTACATCAACACCTTGTTTTTTTGCAAATTGAAAAGCGTGGTAGGCAACCGCAATGGCATGAACGAATCCAGATCGACTCACGTATTTTTGTGCAATACGATGATTATAAATATCAATTAATGTAACATCTCTCATAATTCAACCTCCATTTTGGAAACCATTTAACGACATACTAAAAGAGAACGTCAACTAAGATTTTTTCTATCTTACTCTGTTTTAACTAATTTGTTCAAATAATAAGTGCTATATATGTCGCATTTATTAAATCAACATAAGAAACGTTTGGTCGGCCTGCTTGATCAATCCTTTATTTACGTAGGAAATAACAGCGAAGTGAAAGTAGGTCGGCCAACCATTCGTGTCGGAAAATGAAGTTGGACCTATATACATTTCGTATCATTGATGATTATTTAAATGGTTTATCGTATATACCAGACTAGAATAATAGGAAATGGAGAAAAATATGTAGGAAAATAACTATTTTTTATCAAAAATGTGGTAACATATTGATTAAGTGAAATTTCTTATTTTAAGTATGGTGGAAATTTCATGATTAAATTATTTATACTATAAGGAGCACAAATATGGAAAAAGTACTTGTTTTCGGACATAAAAATCCTGATACTGATACAATTTGCTCGGCTATTGCTTATGCAAATTTAAAATCTGAACTTGGCGTAAATGCTGAGCCGATTCGTCTTGGTGAAATTAACGGTGAGACTCAATATGCCTTAAATCATTTTCAAGTAAATGTTCCACGACTGGTGGAAAAAGTGGCAGCAGAGTCTAGCCAAGTTATTTTAGTAGACCATAATGAACGCCAGCAAAGTGCAGATGATATCGATCAAGTTCGCATTCTTGAAGTGATTGACCATCATCGCATTGCTAACTTCCAAACGAGCGATCCACTTTATTACCGTGCGGAACCCGTTGGATGTACAGCAACCATTTTAAATAAGCTTTACAAAGAAAACGGAGTTGCCATTAAAAAAGAAATCGCTGGTTTAATGCTTTCTGCCATAATCTCTGATTCTTTACTTTTTAAATCTCCAACATGTACGGAACAAGATATTGCAGCTGCACATGAATTGGCTAAAATCGCTGACGTGGATGCAGAAAAATATGGATTAGATATGTTAAAGGCAGGCGCGGATCTTAGTGATAAAACGATTGAACAATTAACTTCTTTAGATGCAAAAGAATTTGAAATGGGGAACTACAAAGTTGTGGTTGCACAAGTAAATGCAGTAGATACAAACGATGTTCTTTCACGTCAAAAGGAAATTGAAGAATCTCTTTCCAAGCAAATTTCTGACAGACAACTAGATCTATTCTTTTTTGTTGTTACAGACATATTGACAAACGATTCTGTTGGACTAGCACTTGGTAAAATGACTCATGCCGTCGAAACAGCTTTTAATTCAAAACTGGATAACAATACGGTTTTATTAAAAGGTGTCGTATCACGAAAAAAACAAATTGTACCTGTGTTAACAGATACATTGAAAGCTCTTTAAAAGTGATTTAAAACGAAAGCAAGGAAGCGTGTATAAGCCTCCTTGCTTTTTTTGACTTTTTTCAACTTAGGATATAACCTTTTCGTTTACATACATAATCATGGCAATTTCGTCACATTGATGCAATTTTGGACAGTTAATGCAGTCTTTCCATACTTTTTGTGGCATATTATCCTTTACGGTTATTTCAAATCCACACTTTTTAAAAAACTCTGCTTGATAGGTTAAAGTGATCAACTTATCAATGCCTAATCGCTTTGTTTCTTCCATAATTCTTTGAACCAGAAGTTTTCCTATCCCCTTCTTCTCCATAGTAGGATCCACGATTAGCGTACGAACCTCTGCTAATTCTTTATCTAAAATCGCTAAACTGCCAGTACCAACTACTTTCCCGTCAACAATTGCTACAAAAATTGAAAAAATACTTTGATAAAGCGATTCTTTTGAACGAGGCAAAACAATTTCTTTTTCTGCATAAACACTAATTAATTTGAATAGAGGTTCTATATCGGATATTTTCGCTCTTCTTATCTCAGTCATTGTAATCATCATCCTTATTAAATTGTATTCAATTGTATATATCATACTTTATTCTAGTAATATGTCAATAATTAATCATAAAAATGTATAATTATAATCATAATGATCGCTATGTTTCTTTTAAATCCACAAAAAAAGAGGAGCTATAAGCTCCCCCCTTGACTGACATTACTCAGCATCAAATACTCTAACCTCTGTCATCTTGTCTCCATTTTGCATCTTTAGAGCAGTCTCTAAACCTGATGTTACTTTACCAAAAACAGTATGAACGCCATTTAAATGTGGTTGCGGTTCATGAACGATGAAGAATTGGCTACCTCCAGTATCTCTACCAGCGTGTGCCATTGATAATGATCCAGCTTCATGTTTATGTGGATTTCCTTCTGTTTCACATTTGATTGTATAACCAGGTCCGCCCATCCCTGTACCAGAAGGGTCGCCCCCTTGTGATACAAAGCCTGGAATTACTCTGTGAAAGATTACTCCATCATAAAAGCCTGAGTTAGCTAAATCCTCAAAGTTTTTAACTGTGTCAGGAGCTTCATTAGGGTAAAATTCAAGCTCCATTTTTTCTCCATTTTCCATTACTATGTATCCTTTTTTAGCCATTATCAACATCTCCTTTTGTTAAAATAAAACAAGAATAATCATATCATTAATAGGATTAAATCACAAAGAAAAGAGAACTTATACAAGAAACTTAATTGGATGATTCCTCAAAAAAATGAACGAGTTCTACGATCATAGCCCCCATACGTTCATGCTGCGGCACTACGATACGTTCAATCCCTTCCTCAACTAAAGCCTCTGCCGTTACTTTTCCCACTGCAGTCGCAACAGTTTTGTCCTTAAAAATAGCTTGCACCTCTTTCAAGTACCCTTTTTCACGTGCATAATCAAACAATGAACGCACTTGAATGGCTGTTGTAAAGCAAATGGCATCAACAGACCCTTCCATTAATTCCTGACAAAGTGTTTCAACGGTTTCTTGCACGGGAGGAATATGCTGATAAGGTAATAATTGTGAAATAACCGCACCCTTTGATTCAAGAAACTTTATAAGTACTGGAGCTTTTTCACCATGTAGCTGAACAACTACACTTTTCCCAGAAAAATCAACCTTTTCAAGCTGACGAATCAATCCTTTTGTTGTTCCATCATCGTCAGAAACAACAGTGTCTATTTGGAACTTCTTTAATGCAACTGCTGTTTTATAACCCCTGGAGGCCACATTGGCGTTCTTAACCTGCATCAAAAAATCATCTTTGCATTCTATATCGTCTGCTTGTTCAATCAGTGTTTGAAATCCTATTCCTGTTGTGAAAATAAACCAATCTGCACCGATTTCTGCGAATCTCTTTAAATCACGTTTCACATCATCATCTGCTTTATATACCGTACCTTGAAGCGAACGAACACTTGCAGTTCCTCCTTGCTTCTCTATTAACTTAGACATTTCTTCCGTTTTTCGTGTTGCTCCCAATATGATATGTTTTCCTGATAAAGTATTTCCCATTTGACCACCTTTTCCTCATTTATTCACTCACCATTATTTTTACATACATCCAAATATTTTAATAGGATTTATGTGAAAATAACAAAACCCCGGATCCAAAATAAATCCGAGGCATAAATCGTTTTCTTAATGGTGGTGACTGTGATGCAATCGGTCTAAAACAGGATTTGTTATCACAAATTCTTCTTTAGGTACATAAAAGTATTGAATCCAAACACCGTCTAAATATTTCTCTCTTGTATCCAGTAGAATATCAATATCTTTATCTGTTTTAACAATTTCATCGTGTTCCGTTGGAGTATCCAAGCGTAAATCATAATGCGCATGATCTCCGTGCATATGTGTCACATAAACACGAATCAACTTACCTGTTCCTTCTTCACTTGTGATCATTTCTTTTAACACTTTAGCAGCATGACGATTAATTTTACATTTCATGTAAACAAAACTCCTATCACAGACAATTCACAGCATTATTTCAATATATTTTTATCCTGCTGAATCGATTTCATAAAAACCCGATAACGTCCTTAGTCTACTCATTTAAATTGATTTAAAACATCAAATAACTCTGATAGATGACGAATTTCAAAGTCCGGCACCACTTCATTTCTCTCTTTGTCATGACGATTAATCCAAACCGATTTGATGCCAGCACGTGCGGCACCCAAAATATCCGTCATGAGGTTGTCTCCAACCATTAAAGCATCTTCTTTGCTTACTTCAAGTAGAGAGAGTGCATGTTCAAAAATGGATGGATCTGGTTTGCCCTTTCCAAATGCACCAGATATCACAATCTGATCAAAATAAGGGACTAATTCTGGTGTAATGGTAAGCTTTGTATTTTGTAAGTCTGGTGAACCATTTGTCAAAAGCAGTAATTTGTATTTACCCTTTAACTGATCCAAAACAGCAAAGCTATCCTCATACACGAATGGTTTACGCCGTCTTTCTTCCGGGAATCTTTCCGCTAGTATAGCCGCAAACTCATCATCATCTACGCCAAGTCTCAATAAACCTTTTTTCCAAGATTCTTTTCTGTACATCGGCACAATTTCTGACATTTTACGAAAATTTTCTTCATCATCCAGGAAGTTCCCCCATAAACCTTCGAATGGATTGATGCCAATCATCTGTGTAAAAGGGTACGTCTCATAGGTTGAATAAAGTGCCTTCGCCTCTTCCCTAACAGCATTCTCAAACTCATCAGAATCAATACCATATTTCTCAGCTGCCACTAAGCAAGTGGCAGAAAAGGCTTCCTTTACACTTTTCTGATCCCAAAGCAGAGTATCATCGAGGTCAAACAGAATAGCTTTAATCATTTATAAATCCCCCTCCCCTTTATTTAAACGACGATCCTGGTTTATTTCTTATTTTTCGTCTTGAGTAACTTCTACAACCCAACCCAATGGATCTGGTTCATTGCCCACTTGTATGGCTGTTAAAGTACTGTAAAGTTTCATGGAAAGTTCCCCTGTAGTTCCACCATTTACAACCATTTTATGATTATCCCAGTATAATTCACCTACTGGAGAAATAACCGCAGCTGTACCTGTTCCAAATACTTCTTCCAACAGACCATCTTGATATGCCTGATATACCTCTTCCATTGAAATTCTGCGTTCAGTGGTTGGGATATTCCAATGGTTCAATAATTGTAAAATAGAGTTCCTTGTAACACCCTCTAAAATACTTCCGTTTAGTGCAGGTGTAATCACTTCTCCATTAATTTTAAAGAAGATGTTCATACTGCCTACTTCTTCAATATATTTTCTTTCTACTCCATCAAGCCATAACACTTGAGAATAACCTTTCTCTTCTGCAACTTCCTGTGCTTTCAAACTTGAAGCATAATTACCTGCAGTTTTAGCAGTACCCGTTCCACCAGCAACGGCTCGAACATATTTACTTTCAACAGCAATTTTAACCGGGTGAATGCCTTCTTTATAGTAAGATCCTACAGGACACATAATAATCATAAATTTATAGGTTGCTGAAGTGTGAACGCCAAGAGACGCCTCAGTTGAAATAATAAAAGGACGAATATAGAGAGAAGTTCCTTCTGATTTTGGAATCCATTCCCGATCAATATTTATTAGTTGTTTTAAACCATTTAAGGCGATCTTTTCATCAATTTCAGGAATGCAAAGACGATCGTTTGATTGATTCAATCTTTGGAAATTTCTTTCCGGTCTAAACAGTAAGACTCTTTCATCTTTTGACAAATAGGCTTTTAGTCCTTCAAAAACAGTTTGACCATAATGAAAAATCATAGCAGCTGGATCAAGTTCAATAGGTTGATAGGGGATCACTCTTGCATCATGCCAACCAAGCTCCGTTGAATAATCCATAACAAACATATGATCTGTAAAAACTCTTCCAAATTCCAGCTGATCATCTTGTGGTTTTGGTTTACAGTTTGTGTTCAATGTAACGCTGATGTTTTCTTTCGACATGGTTCTTCGTCTCCAATCTAAATATAAAAACTAAATATGAAAAACTAATAGTAATACTTTATCATAAAAAAATACTTTATAAAGATAAATTATATTGAAAATTTATGTTTTATTGAATTATTGCCCAATAATGCTTTCGATTTTATTTTTAAGGTTTTTTCCCTTTTCAATTCCTTTATCCCATTTTTCTTTCCATTTAGGAGCTTCTTCTTTAAGTTTTTCTCTCCATTTTTCTGTTTGGTCTTTAAGTGGTTGTTTCTTTTCCTCTTCAGCTTTTTTCTTGGATTGTACAGACTCTACAGTGAATTCCTCGTGTTCCATATATGGCTTCACAGTTTCCATAATCTTTTTATAAATAGGTACTACCGTTTCTGAACTACTCGAGGATAAATAATGTTGCCTATCCGTTTTGTCATACCCAAGCCACACAGCCCCCACTAAATTCGGTGTATATCCAACAAACCACTGATCCTTCGTTCCATTAATATCTTCATATGGTAATTGGGTAGAACCCGTTTTACCTGCAATTGGCATTCCTGGGATTTGTGTACCCTTCCCAGTTCCAGATTCAACCACACCTAATAATAAAGAGGTTATTTCATTGGCAACCTTCTTTGAGGTCACTTTTGTCGTTTTATCTTTATATTCAGCCACGACATTTCCCGTCGGACCTAATATTTTGGTAATTAAATGACTATCCTTACGTTTCCCTTCATTTGCAAAAACAGAATATGCCTCAGCTAACTGTACGGGGGAAATTCCTTTACTCATCCCACCAAGAGCAATTCCTAAGTAGTGATCTTCCTTTTCTAAAGGAATACCGAACTTTTCCAACGAGGCCATTCCTTTATCCAAGCCGATTTCATTCAGCAGCCATACAGTAGGCATATTTAGGGACTGAGCAACTGCCTCATACATAGGCACTTCTCCTTGGAAAGTACGGGAGAAATTTTGTGGTGCATAGTCACCAAAAACTTTTTTCTCATCTTTTAGCATTGACGTCGTTTTATATCCTTCTTCAAGTGCAGGTGTATAAACAACTAAAGGTTTTAAAGTAGAACCGGGTTGTGCTTTAATATGAGTTGCCCGGTTAAAGCCTCGAAATACATACTCTCCTCTACCACCGACAAGGCCACGGATTCCTCCCGTTTTCGGGTCTAGAAGGACACTGCCACTTTGGACCATGATGCCATCTTTATTATTAGGAAATACACGATCTTGTTCAAACACACTCTCTAAAGATGCTTGAATATTTTGATCCATCTCTGTATAAATTCGATAATCTCTTGTCATTATTTCTTCTTGTGATAAACCATATTGATTGATTGCTTCATCAAGAACAGCATCTACATAGTAGGGGTACTCTCGTTTTATACCATTTCCTCCACCATCTACCATTTTAATTTTTTCATGCTTTGCCTTGTTGTATTCATCCTCAGTGATCATTTCTAACTCTTTCATACTAGCTAGTACAAGATTTCTTCTTTCTATCGCCCTTTCGTAGTGATTATGAGGATCTAATGCAGAGGGCGCTTGTAACAATCCTGCAAGCAAGGCTGCTTCACTAATCGTAACGTTGTTAATATCTTTATTAAAATACTCCAGCGCTGCTTGATCGATTCCCCAAGCTCCACTTCCAAAATACACCTGATTTAAATACATATTCAAAATTTCACTTTTTGTATAATATTTTTCAATTTCAACTGCTAGAAATAACTCTTCTATTTTCCTTCGATAGGTCTGTTCTGGTGAAAGTAGTGCATTTTTGGTAAGTTGTTGAGTAATCGTACTGCCACCACCCGTTATTGTTCCCGAGAATAGGTTTTTAAGAAATGCTCTTGACATACCCACTATGTCAAATCCATTGTGTTCCATAAAACGACGGTCTTCAATAGCAATAACGGCACGAGAAACATAATCAGGTATGTTTTTCACATCTACCCCTTTTGCCCGGTTCGTATCCACCTCTGTTGCAACATCTCCATCTTTATCATAGATGATTGTTGTTTGATTTAATCCAGCCTGGAGAGATTGAACATTTGCTTGTGAAGCCGTATAAGCAAAAAATAAAATAGTCAGTAAAATACAGGTTAATGTTCCGAGTAAAAGAAATTGTGTAAGATGTTTTTTCTTCCAGAAATGTCTGATCGCTTTTAAAACACGTTGAAGCAAATGGATCATGGGCGGACTCATTTTTAGCCATATTTGTTTCAATAAATTAAAAACAGGTTGTAATCTTTTCATCTACTACTCCTTCTAATCTTCCACTAAAAATTTAACAAAAAGACTTTCCTTATAATAGCTCATATTAAATTAAATGTGTAAAAATAGATAGAGATCGTAAGTGGCATTCATTCATTTAGCAAATAAATAGTCGTTTACCAAAAATACTCGGATTTTTTCAGAAAAAGAGCGTTGACTATGTCAACACTCTTTTCGATTATCTAGTACACAAAAATGCCCTCCATATCGGAGGGCTTTACGATTAACACTTTTGAGGACCCAACCATTATCAGCTGATATGCGAACATTTAAACTTTTATAGTGAGTATAATGATTCTCACTCAAGTTAGGCTATACAGCCAATATGTGTTTGTTTCGCATTCATTTGTTTTTGAATTGGATTATTGATTTTCCGATCAATAATTTAATCTTTTTCAAGGTTTTTTGGGTTTTCATCCTATACTATAGTAAATGATTGATTTACTATTTGTTCGTATAAGATTTTGGTCAAGAGTTTTCATAAGCGTATCCTATTTAAAGTTTGTCATAACTTACTACCATTAAACAGTTACTAATTTAGAATTCAAGCCTTTTCCAAAATTCGTATTTTCTAGTTATGTCCCCTTTAAATCATATAAGCCTATTTATTTACCCTTTTCCGTTTGAATTCCCCCTTGTATTTAGTTGTTTTCTTTCTACCTTCCCGAACCTTCGCTCATTATTCAATAAAATACATCAACCCTTATTGGAACAATTAATGCGCAAGTCCTGAACGGCTATAGTCTTTGGCTTAACCATTTTTTCGAAACGAACACTATATGGTTGAGTCTTCAAAAGTGTTAACTCCTTATGTCGTAGAATCTATTTATCTTTTCTACATCTTTATTATAACTCTTTATCTTCATATGTAAACGCTTTAATTGTGTATGTTTTATGAACAAATCCTTTCATCATTCTATTCTCCCAAAAAAATAACTACACATTAAAGTGTAGTTAAATTTTAGGCAATTCACGAATCTCCATTGTCATTTGGTTCCCACATAGAGGACAGTTAAGATCCTCCGAAGCGAATTCTTTTCTCATCCACCCATTACAAGAAGCATCGTTACAAGAATATACTTCCACATCCATCATTATGTTTTCTAGTTTATCATCCTGACCCTTCCTGTTAAAAAATATCTGAATCGCCCCCTACCGTTATATAATAAGTTTACCATGAATCGCACTGACATAGTAAGCTTATTACGTTCAAGATACCTACTGTCTATCCTTATAGATTTGTAAATCAAAAACAAAATGAAAATAAATGACCATTATTAGTATGATCCAAATAAAAAAATTTAACAGTAAATATAAATATAGTAGTGGACTCTTTTTTAAAATACTTCTTAAAATGAATAGATTGTGCCTTCATTACATATAGCATACTCATTAAAATGGAAAGTATTCCTCAATCAAATTCGCCCGTCGAATTTGCGTCCGGATTTTTCTCGAGCTTGCTCGAGAAATTACAATTAAAAAATCCGTGACATCCGCCGGAGGCTTAACTTCATTCAGCCGGGGTTTGAACCCCCACTGAATCGAAGTGCCATTTGTATTCATCCCTTAACTTTAGAAGTGGAGAACTTCTGTTCTGAATGAAGTTAAATTCTTCGTTATTTCCAGTCCTAATTCGTTTTAAATCTTTCGTACGATAAAAAATGAGCAGGAAATGTTTAAACACTTTCTGCTCATTTTTATCATACAAATTTAAGGACTGTCAGCTTATTTTTACTATTGTTTTTACGTTGTAATGAGTTCTTTCCATCTGGCTTCTTATCTGATGCTTCTTGTAAATATAATGAGATTTTTGAGCGTGGTTTGGTAAAACTAATCTGGATGCCTGACTGTTTTAATACATGAACTAATTCAATGAGTTGTTTACTAGCCATTTTTATAACTCCTTTTATGACCCCTTTAATTTTATCATACAAAATAATTATGAATAAATTATGAATAAAACAAAATATGATCATGACATCATTTATTCTCTTAAATACGATTTTTATAACCAGATTTCCTGCATATAGATAGAAGTTTCACAAAAATTATATATTTTCAATCTTTTCATGAGATTTATCACAACTGACCTCGTTTAATCGATAAAGATTGACCTTTTGGTTTTTAGAATTTGAATGAGGTCGCTCTTCTGCTTTGAAAATGGTATAATCATTTCATATTGTGTTTTGGAGGAATTGAAATTAATGATTACAGTTAGCAATGTAGGTCTTCGTTACGGAGATCGTAAATTATTTGAAGATGTAAATATTAAGTTTGCGCCTGGAAATTGTTATGGCTTAATCGGTGCAAATGGAGCGGGAAAATCAACTTTTTTAAAGATTCTTTCTGGCGATCTCGAGCCACAAGCAGGTTCTGTTCAATTAGGACCTGGCGAACGCCTTGCTGTATTAAAACAAAACCATTTCGAATTTGAAGATGAAGAGGTCTTAAAGGTTGTTATTATGGGACATACCCGCCTCTTTGAAGTGATGCAGGAAAAAGATGCTATTTATATGAAAGCAGACTTTACGGATGAAGACGGAATGAAGGCTGCAGAGCTTGAAGGAGAATTTGCTGAATTAAATGGTTGGGAAGCTGAATCTGAAGCTGCCATCCTATTAAAAGGGCTTGGAATTGACGAAAGTCTTCACACGAAGAAAATGGCAGATATTACCGGTGGAGAAAAGGTTAAAGTTCTACTTGCCCAGGCTTTATTTGGTAAGCCTGATGTATTACTACTGGATGAGCCGACAAACCATTTAGATATCAAAGCGATTCAATGGCTTGAAGAATTTTTAATCAACTTTGAAAACACGGTCATCGTTGTTTCCCATGACCGTCATTTCTTGAATAAAGTTTGTACGCATATAGCAGATTTAGACTTTGGAAAAATTCAAATTTACGTCGGGAACTATGACTTTTGGTATGAATCTAGCCAACTAGCTACACGAATGGCTTCAGATACAAATAAGAAAAAAGAAGAGAAAATTAAAGAATTACAAGCCTTTATTGCTCGATTCAGTGCTAATGCTTCAAAATCAAAACAAGCGACATCACGTAAAAAACTACTGGATAAAATAACGTTGGATGATATCCGACCGTCTTCTCGTCGCTATCCCTATGTCGGATTTACTCCAGATCGCGAAATAGGAAATGATTTATTAAGAGTAGAAGGATTATCAAAAACCATTGATGGTGTTAAGGTACTTGATAATATCTCATTCATTATGAATAAAGATGACAAGATTGCACTGGTTGGTGCAAATGAAACAGCAAAGACCACTTTATTTAAAATCTTAATGAACGAAATGGAAGCAGATAGTGGGACTTTTAAATGGGGAATCACTACATCACAAGCTTATTTTCCAAAAGATAACTCCGAGTTCTTTGAAGGTAGTGATTTAAATCTCGTAGATTGGTTGCGTCAATTCTCTCCTCAAGACGAAAGTGAAAGCTTTTTAAGAGGATTCTTAGGAAGAATGCTCTTCTCAGGAGAAGAAGTAATGAAAAAGGCAAGTGTCTTGTCTGGTGGAGAAAAAGTTCGTTGTATGCTATCAAAAATGATGCTAAGCGGTGCAAACGTCCTGCTTCTCGATGAACCAACGAACCATCTTGACCTTGAATCCATTACGGCTTTGAATAATGGTCTAACGAGCTATAAAGGTTCATTAATCTTTTCATCTCATGACCATCAGTTTATTCAAACGATCGCAAACCGTATTATTGAATTAACACCAAAAGGATTAATTGACAAACAATTAACCTATGATGAATATTTATCAGATACAGAACTACAAAAACAAGTGGCTGAAATGTACCAAGAATAATCTACAATCAACTTCTAATAGATCCGTTCCATTTTATGAACGTAAAAACGCAAAGGGAGAAATCTTCTCCCTTTGCGTTTTTATTATGAGCGTTTTTGTTTTTTTCGTGAAGAAGATGCTTCTCTCATGCCTGTTTCCTCTGTTGTCGTCCCTTGTCCTTCTACCTGTGCAGAACTTAAACCAGTTTTAGATGGATCCTTTTTTATTTTACTCATTTTCCACACCTCCACCCTTATCTTGTCAAGTTTTAGTGGGATTATACTTTTTTAGATACAAAAAAGTGTCAGGCACCATAAAAAGACAGTTGTCTTTTTGCGGTGCCTGACACCCCATTCTTTAATTCTTTTTTAGATTCCTTATAAATTCTGCATATTGATCATCTCGAGCCAATGCTGCTGTGTATTGTCTTTTTACAAAATGCTCTGCCTCGGTAAATGCATTAAAAGTTAATGGTAAGGTTTTGTTTTTATTTTCTACGATCCACTGACTATTGTGTTGTTTAATAAACCATTTTTCCCGACTTTGATTTTCATATAATGAACCATCCGGGTTATTCTTTACATTGTGCTGATTTTTGGGTGCATCCATTCTGGATGGATCTAGTGGAAACACTTCGTTTACAAAAAGCTTATAGGCCGTTTCATTCATACTACATCCGGATGCTTTGGCATGGCCTCCACCACCAAATTTCTCGGCGACTGCTGAAACATCCACATGATCATGAATGGTTCGGAAACTAACTTTTTTACCACCCATATTCAAGATCACAATGTAGTCTAAATGACTGTTTGCTTTTCCAAGTTCATTTCCCAGCTCTGAATGGTACATTTCTGCATGCACGATCCCTACACAATGTTCACCAACGAAAGTCTGTACAAGTTCACGATTTTTCTTCCTAATATAACGATTAATCTTTTCGTCTTCCATTTTTAACAATTGCTGTTCAAACTCGTTAAAAGAGAAGTTTTCATCACCTTTTAAGCGTTCAATCATTTTACCTTCGAAATCATCTAATGAAAACAATGAAAATAAATCATTTAACTGTTTTGCTTTTATTAAATTATTTTTTTCCCATTCCCATGTATCATACTGACGAATTAATTCAACAAATTCTTCAACTACAGGACTTGAACTTAGATGTTGATTTGTCATTAAATAATCATAAAATAACGAGGTTGCCGATGTCAGCTTTCCATTTTCATAACTAACCACTACGGTTGCCCAATCGAACTCGTTTAGATGCAAGGCCGTTTTATGATGATCAATGAACTGGGCTTGGCCCCCCTCTTTTACAAATTCATCAATCCTCCTGCTATTGGCTTCATTAACAGTCAAGTCCGTCATCAATAAAAAGTCTTCTTTTTGTTGACTTTTCTTTGTTACTTCAAAATAACGTTCAACTTGGGAGTTAAATCGAGCCACAGAATTATAATGAACCTCAACTCCCTCACCAAAAGTTATCTTCGCTAAAATACCACAACCTAATCCATCTAAATCATTATGAGTAAATAAATGAATCAATGTAACCCACCTCTCGACTAAAAATTATATAAACCATTCACTTATGTATTCTTACACTCCCATAAAAGACCGGGTGTAATAAATGTCATATATGAACATTATATCTTTAGTGAAACATTGTCAAAAATAATAGCACCCCTGCACAGGATTCTGATCATGTCACTTCTCTATGATTTGGCTGTGTTAAAGTTTACTTTTTATTTCCGTTCCAGATTTTTTCTTTCCTTATAAGGCTAACTTTGCGCCTCCCAAAGTATTTCGATCGGGCTCTTTCTCAGCAGAAACATACTTTTATATTATAACAGTGCTTCAGAAGCTACCTGTGTATATAGTACAGGTGTTATTTTTTGTATATAACAGTTTTCAAAATACTTTGTGTTTGTGGAACAGTTCGAATCCTGCCAAATATTGAGAGTGCTTTCAAATCAGCAAAAATGAGTAATATTCATAAAATGTTCAAATCTGTCATGTTAAGACTTTCACAATTCTGTTATACTAACCATATAGAAATCATGTAACATCTGTTATATAAATATTTTTATCACGATAATTAAATATATGAGGTGATTTGACCATGCAACAATGGCAAGGGTTCAATAATGGAGTTTGGCAAAAAGAAGTAAATGTACGCGACTTTATTTTAAAAAATGTAACTCCATACACTGGCGATGAAAACTTTCTAGAAGGTCCTACAAAAGCAACAACTAAACTTTGGGATCAGGTAATGGAATTAACGAAACAAGAACGTGAAGCTGGCGGTGTTTTAGATGCTGATACAAAAATCGTATCGTCCATTACTTCACATGGTCCGGGATATTTAGATAAAGAAATGGAACAAATTGTTGGTTTCCAAACGGATAAACCATTTAAACGTTCATTAATGCCTTTCGGTGGAGTTCGTATGGCTAAAACAGCTTTAGAATCATACGGTTTTGAATTGGATAAAGAAGTTGAACATATTTTTACTGACTATCGCAAAACGCACAACCAAGGTGTTTTCGATGTTTATACTCCAGAGATGAGAGCAGCACGCACAGCTGGTGTCATTACAGGCCTTCCTGACGCTTATGGTCGCGGTCGAATTATCGGTGACTATCGTCGTGTTGCCCTTTACGGTGTCGATTTCCTAATGCAGGAAAAACTGAGAGAATATCAATTTATCGGCGACGGTACAATGTCACCTGACGTCATTCGTGACCGTGAAGAATACAGTGAACAATATCGTGCATTAAAAGAATTAAAACAATTGGCTGCGTCTTATGGATACGATATTTCGGGACCTGCACAAAACGCTAAAGAAGCTATTCAATGGTTATACTTCGGTTACCTTGCAGCGATTAAAGAACAAAATGGTGCAGCAATGAGCCTTGGCCGTACATCTACTTTCTTAGATATTTACATTGAAAGAGATCTACAAAACGGTACATTAACAGAAGTTCAAGCTCAAGAAATAGTTGATCATTTTGTGATGAAGCTACGCCTGGTCAAATTCGCAAGAACTCCAGAATATAATGATCTATATAGTGGAGACCCTACTTGGGTAACTGAATCAATTGGTGGTATGGCTCTTGACGGTCGTCCATTAGTAACAAAGAACTCATTCCGTTTCTTAAATACGTTAGATAATTTAGGCCCAGCTCCAGAACCGAACTTAACCATTCTTTGGTCAACTAAATTACCTGAAGCATTCAAAGAATATGCAACAAAGATGTCCATCAAGTCAAGTGCTATTCAATACGAAAATGACGATATGATGAGAGAAATTTATGGAGATGACTATGGTATTGCTTGTTGCGTATCTGCTATGAGAATTGGTAAACAAATGCAATTCTTTGGTGCCCGTGTTAATATTGCAAAAGCATTACTATATGCGATTAATGGTGGTATTGACGAAAACAAGAAAATACAAGTGGGTCCTTCTTATCAACCAATTACTTCTGAGTACTTAGAATATGACGAAGTGATGGCCAAGTATGATAAAATGCTTGATTGGCTATGTGGATTGTATGTTAATACATTAAATGTTATTCACTATATGCATGATAAATATGCGTATGAAAGAATTGAAATGGCGCTTCATGATCGTGAGGTTCTTCGCACAATGGCATTGTGGGATTGCAGGACTTTCCGTTGCAGCAGACTCACTTAGCGCGATTAAATATGCGAAAGTAAAAACGATCCGGGACGAAACTGGCTTAGTTGTTGACTATGCAATTGAAGGCGACTATCCAAAGTATGGAAATAACGATGATCTTGTTGATGAAATCGCAGTAAAACTTGTTAAAGAGATTATGAACAAAATTAAAAAGCACAAAACCTATCGCGATGCTGTACACACTCAATCCGTTCTAACGATCACATCAAACGTGGTATATGGAAAGAAAACAGGTGCTACACCTGATGGACGTGAAGCCGGTAAGCCATTCGCTCCTGGTGCAAACCCAATGCATGGCCGTGATACAAAAGGTGCTCTTGCTTCCTTAACGTCTGTAGCAAAAATACCTTATGAATCATCATTAGATGGGATTTCAAATACATTTACAGTCACACCAAAAGCTATTGGTCGTGAAGATGAAGCACAAGTAAAAAATCTGGTTGGTATGCTTGACGGCTATATGTCTAAGCGTGGACATCATATTAATGTGAACGTGTTGAACCGTGACACATTGTTAGATGCAATGGATCATCCAGAACTATATCCACAATTAACGATTCGTGTATCTGGGTATGCCGTTAACTTTATTAAACTGACTCGTGAACAACAAATCGATGTTATCAATCGTACATTCCATGAAGGTTTAGTTGGCGCTCCAAAAGAACCTGTAATGGCATAACCTTAATGATATCTGGGAGAAGGACCTACAACCCTTCTCCCCTTTTTATATAAAGTTTTTTCTGTTATAGTTCATTTCGTCGTCACAAAAAAAAACAAATAAGGCCTCCTGGTAAACACCTTGTTGTCCTAACCCTAAATTCGAAGGGAGAAATTTATTATGTACGGAAATATCCATTCAATCGAGACGTTTGGTACTGTTGATGGACCCGGTATCCGATATATCGTTTTTACACAAGGTTGTCTTCTTCGCTGTCAATATTGTCATAATGCAGATACTTGGGAAATCGGGCAAGGAAAACAAATGTCCGTAGATGAAATTATCCAAGACTTAACTTCCTACCTCCCATTTTTCAAATCATCAGGCGGTGGTATTACCGTTAGTGGTGGTGAACCTCTTTTACAACTTCCATTTCTGATTGAATTATTTAAGGAATGCAAAAAAATGGGGATTCATACAACCATTGATTCTTCTGGTGGCTGCTATTCTACTGCACCACTTTTCCAAGAACAATTAAACGAACTCTTATCCTATACGGACCTCATCCTATTGGATTTAAAACATATCAATCGAAAAAAACATATCCAATTAACAGGAATGGCGAATGACCATATTATTGAATTTGCACGTTTCTTATCCCAACGTGAGATTCCAGTTTGGATTCGACATGTGCTTGTTCCTGGTATTACAGATGATGAGCAGGATCTAAACGATCTTGGTGACTTTATCGGTACGTTAAAAAATGTGAAAAAGCTTGAAATATTGCCGTATCATAAGTTGGGGGTTTATAAATGGGAAACACTTGGACTTGATTACCCTCTGAAAGATATTGAACCCCCAAGTGATACTCAAGTGAAAGAAGCGTATCAAATATTAACCAAAAATGTAACCTTTATATAAGAAAGAGGCTGACACTGTCAGCCTCTTTCTCCTTTTTAATCCATTCGATTAGTTGCTTAATACGACGAATTCTTTCTAGTTGGTTTTATTGCCACCACTGATCAAACATCGTCGCTGGCATTTCTCTTTTATGTCGAGTTGCCAAGTAACGATGTTCAATTTTTTCAGCTATTTGAGGTGAAACAGCTTTTCCTTCTAAATAATCATCCAGATCATCATAGGAAATCCCTAGTTCTGTTTCATCGGCCTGCCCAGGTTTTTGGTCTAATAAATCTGCAGTTGGAACTTTTAAATAAAGACTTTCTTCCGCCCCTAGTTCTATTAATAACTGCTTTCCTTGCCTCTTTGTTAGACCCGATAATGGAAGAATATCCGCTCCCCCATCCCCATACTTTGTATAAAACCCTGTAACTGCCTCAGCAGCATGATCCGTTCCAATGACAAGTAGTCCGTCTTGCCCACCAATCGCATATTGAGCAATCATACGCATTCTAGCTTTTACATTCCCTTTATGGTAATCCCTTAAAGATTCGCCCTTTGTTTGATCATCGTATTCTTTTTTAACTGCATCTACTGCGCTAGAAATATTAAAAACAAACTCCTGATCGGCTTGTATAAACCGAAGTGCGTTCCTAGCGTCTTCTTCATCCTGCTGTACCCCATATGGCAATCGAACGGCAATAAATTTAGCATCATAGCCTTCTTCTCTGAGTTCTTCAACCGCTAATTGAGCTAACCTCCCAGCGAGAGTGGAATCCTGCCCCCCACTAATGCCAAGAACATATCCTTTAGCCTTTGTTTTCAGAGCATACTCCTTTAGAAAATGAATCCGATTTCTAATTTCAGTTTTTGAATCAATAACAGGTTGAATATGCAATTCATGCATAATTTGTTTTTGCATGGTCAAATGATCTTCCTGCCTTTCATAGTTAAAATAGAAAAATTACAGTTCGTTATGATTTCTGCTCACTTTATTACTTACAATCTCAATGTTACGACGCTTATTTTCCCAACATTTTGGACTTAAATCCACTGGGTACTCTGCTGGATTTAAAGAACGTTTATATTCATCCCAGAGATAATTTAAATTATTATGGCAAAAACTTTGCACGTCTTTAATATTTGGAATTTCGTATACCAATTTCCCATTAATAAAAATATCATGGTGAAGATCCCTTGCCTCAAAATTTTTAACGTCTTTTTTAATGTAGGTATGAACGGGATGAAACATATTCAAACATTTTTCTTCATTTGGCTTTTCGTCGTCTAAAGTAATGTAATCTCCTTCAGATTTCTGATTGGCTAAATTAATGATTCTGTAAACTCTTTTTAAACCAGGTGTAGATACTTTCTCTGGATTCCCACTAATTTTAATCGTATCAACCATCTTTCCATGTTCATCTTCAATAGAAACGATTTTATATACAGCCCCTAAAGCTGGTTGATCATAACCTGTTATTAGTTTTGTACCAATTCCCCAAGTATCAATTTTTGCGCCTTGTGATTTCAAGTTCATAATCGTATATTCATCCAGATCATTTGAAGCCGTTATTTTGGCATTTGGAAACCCTGCTTCATCTAACATTCTCCTTGCTTCTTTCGATAAATAAGCAAGATCTCCACTATCAAGACGGATCCCAATAAAGTTAATACGATCGCCTAATTCCTTAGCCACTTTAATGGCATTAGGTACTCCTGATCGTAATGTATCATATGTATCAACTAAAAATACACAATCTTTATGTCGAACTGCATATTTATGAAAAGCGGTATATTCATCAATGTATGCTTGAATTAGTGAATGGGCATGTGTTCCCGCAACAGGAATCCCAAATAGCTTCCCTGCTCGCACATTTGATGTTGCACTAAAACCACCTATATACGCGGCACGAGTTCCCCAAATGGCCGCATCCATTTCTTGTGCGCGTCTTGTCCCAAATTCCATAGCCGTTTCCGAACCAATAATATATTTTATTCTCGCCGCCTTAGTCGCAATCAATGTTTGGTAGTTCACAATATTTAAAATAGCCGTCTCTACCAATTGTGCTTCAGCAAGTGTTGTTTCGATCCTTATAAGGGGTTCATTGCCAAATACAATCTCTCCTTCAGCCATTGAACGAACACATCCAGTAAATCGAAGATCTTTTAAGTAGGCAAGAAAATCATCTTGATAACCTAATTCATCTCTTAAATAGGCAATATCATTTTCTGTAAACCGTAGATTTTTTAAGTATTCAATTACCTTTTCTAAGCCGGCAAAAACAGCGTAACCATTACCAAATGGTAACTTACGAAAATAGACCTCAAATACAGCCCTTCTATTATGTATCCCATCTTCCCAGTAGGTTTCCATCATATTTATTTGATACAAGTCTGTGTGCAGCGCTAAACCATCATCCAAGAATTTTTCTTCCATGATTAATCCTCCAATTGTTCCACTTTTCTCATAAGTACCAAGAAAATAGTATCCTTAAATCCCTAACTTAAATGGATTATTTATATTCATATTATAGCCTTTATTTCATTATTGTGAAATAGACCCATCATTTTAGTCATGGATGAACATGAGAAAGAGGAAATAGAGATTCATCAAATGCCACTAAGTATGAATGAATTTTATTTTCACTAGACCTCTTTCTATCTATACTTTCATTGCTTAATCAAATTAAATCATATATACTTGCAACAATTACTTCGTTTAATTAGTTAATAGTAGAGGTGAAATTTTTGTTTGATTTATTATTGGATACTGCAAATTTGCAAACGGATTACACGTTATATGCAAGTATTCTTTTTGGGCTTACCATTCAATTAGTATGGATATGGAAAACCAATGATCAGTTTGTTCATTTCATATATTCAACTTCAGATATGCAGTTCGAAGCGAGTAGCCCATTGTTGCAGATGAAACTTCTAACGCATTGCAATACTCTACTAATTTGGATCATTAAATATATTAGAAGAAAAGAAAAACCTGGTGATGAACCAGATCCCTCTATTTCCACCACAATTAGTTATTAAATAAAACTATATTTGGAGGAAATAACACATATGATACGAAAGAAACATTTTATATTAACCTTGTTATTATTGATGACAACGGTATTTTTATCTGCTTGTTCAACACAGACTGGAGCAAATACTGGCTTTTTCCACACTTATTTTGTTGAACCCTTTACTTCAATAATCCTAGGGACAGCTCATTTTTTTAATGATAATTATGGAATAGCGATTATTTTGGTAACATTGCTTGTACGGATTATATTATTGCCGCTAATGTTAAAGCAATATAAGACACAGGCCAATATGAAAGAAAAAATGGATCGATTAAAACCAGAAATGGATGAAATACAAAAAAAATTAAAAACAATTAAAGATCCAACAAAACAACAAGAACTCCAAAAAGAAATGATGGGGCTCTATCAAAAACATGGTGTCAATCCATTGAACATGGGTTGCTTGCCATTATTAATTCAAATGCCTGTATTAATGGCTTTTTATTATGCCATTCGTGATTCTCATGAAATTGCTACCCATACTTTTTTATGGTTTAATCTTGGTCAACCTGATATTTGGCTTACTGCATTAGCAGGAATCGTTTATTTTTTTCAATTCAAAATTTCACAATCCAGTATGCCAGTACAACAGCAGCAGCAAATGAAGTATATGGGTCTAATGTCTCCCGTGATGATCGTGTTTATTTCATTAAGCGCTCCAGCCGCACTTCCCCTCTATTGGGTTGTTGGAGGTACTTTTCTAATCTTTCAAACCTATTTAGGTCGGAAATTATATCAAACCCCTAAGCAGGTAACGGATTCAAAGACACAAAAAGGGTAAAAAAACTCTGTCGGCAATTGCCGACAGAGTTTTTTTGTAGATAAAATTTAATATGCCTTTTCTGAACAAATTAAAACCTTCTAATAATTGACTATTCCTAAAAACGAATAATCCGAAAAAATTTTGTCAAACTAACAATGTACGATATTTTAAGGAGGTTTTATTGGATGAAATGGAAAACCCTAATTGCAACAGCAACATTGTCGACTTTGTTTATCACCGCTTGTGGTACAAACAATAACAACGCAAATGAAACTGCTTCGCGAAATCCGAACCATAATGGATTTAGAAATGTAAATTATAGCCCAAACGGTTTTACTGAATACCCTAATCAGGGTAACGCTAACAATTATCCAGTCGTTGATCATAATACTAATTACAATAATATTAATAGAAATAACAATCAAATAAATCGGAATAATAATCAAATCAATCAGAACAATAATCGTATAACCGTTGCTGATAATGCTGCAAAAAAAATAGTAGCCTTGCGTGAAGTAGACCAAGCAAATGTACTTGTGACAGACAATAATGCGTATGTTGCTGCAAAATTAGATGTGAATGCTGGAAACAAATTAGAAAGAAATGTTGAGAAAAAAATCTCTGATATTGTGAAGTCAACGGATCGAAATATTGATCATGTTTATGTATCCGTAAATCCTGATTTTTATACCAGAACGACTTCATATGCGAATGATATTAGAAATGGGCATCCCATTGCAGGATTTTTTGATGAATTTAATACAATGATACAACGTGTCTTCCCAACAAGAAGGTAAAAAATAGGGGTGGCTCACAAAATGTGAATCACCCCCGTTTCTATTCCTTATTCGTTCGTAAAGTAATCTTTGTAAAACCCCCCTACTTTTCCGCTATTATCAATAACAAAATAAAATTCATCACTTTCGTTCTTTACATCATAAAATTCCCCTTGGGTCAATACATTAGATACAACATATTTATTAGCATTTGTATGCACACACTTTACTTTTTTAATGGTTTTACGTTCATGCCAATCTAGATGGATCATTCAAACAACTCCTTCATTTATTATATATAATCTAGTATATAGAAAATCCTCTCCACGAGGCAACTAAATATGACGTTTAAAATAATCCTTCGCTCATCTATATAAGTCCAACTTAATTTTCCGACCTGAATGGTTGGCCGACCTACTTTCACTTCGCTGTTATTTCCTACATAAATAAAGGCTCGAGTCAAGCAGGCCGACCAAACGTTTCTTATGTTGGTTTAATAAATGCGACATATATAATTGAAGTTTAAAAAACAGAATTAAATAGTCAAGCCTTCTATAATATGAGATACTATTATTGCATTCGCAGTTATTTATAAATTTTCAAAAAAGAATTGAAAGTTTTATATGAATGTAGTAGAGTTTAATAAATTATATATTCTTTTCTTATCAAGAGAGGTAGAGGGTATGGCCCACAGACACCTCAGCAACCTTCAATGTATCCGCTCATTGAAAAGGTGCTAATTCCAACAAGTTACAAAAACTTGACAGATAAGAAGAAGCTATTTATTCAGATAAAAAGTCTTCTTCTTGAAGACTTTTTTTTATATGAGGATATTTGTCCTTAACCAAGTACACAAATAGGAAAAAAAGCATTTAAAAGGCGGTTATGGACTTCCCCTTTCCCCTTTTCAAAGAAAAAGGAGTGTTACTTATGTACAAAATGGATACAAAATTAGCGCAAATTGGAAATCGGAGCGAACAAACAACCGGTACCGTCAATGCACCTGTCTATTTTTCTACGGCTTATCGTCATAAAGGAATTGGGCAATCTACAGGATTTGACTATACTCGCACAAATAATCCAACCCGACAAATTCTCGAACAAACCATTGCTGATTTAGAATCTGGTGATCAAGGATATGCCTGTAGTTCAGGAATGGCTGCCATTTTTACCGTTTTGTCCTTATTCCAATCTGGTGATGAATGGATTGTTTCTAAAGATTTGTATGGAGGAACCTATCGATTACTAGAAGAAGGATTTAAAAAATGGGGTTTAAATAGTAAATACACGAATACAAGCAATGTGCAAAATATTGAAAAGGAAATAACACCCCAAACAAAAGCCATTTTTCTTGAAACGCCAACAAATCCGCTCATGGAGCAAACCGATATTGCAGAAGTAGCTCTAATCGCTAAAAAATATAATGTGTTACTCATTGTAGACAACACGTTCTACACTCCGCTTCTACAACAACCAATTCTACAAGGAGCCGATATTGTTATTCATAGTGCAACGAAATACTTAGGTGGTCATAATGATGTTCTAGCAGGCCTAATCGTTGCAAAAGGGGAAGAACTTTGTGCGGACCTTGCTAAGTTTCATAATGCTACAGGTGCCGTTTTAAGTCCCTTTGATTCATGGCTCTTAATGCGCGGAATGAAAACTCTCTCTCTACGGATGGAGCGACATGAGAGTAATGCACAAAAGCTTGTACAATTTTTGTCAGAACATGAGAGCATTACGGATGTCCTATACCCAGGCCGTGGCGGAATGATTTCATTTCGAATTTTAGATGAAACATGGGTAAACCCATTTTTACAAAATTTATCATTAATCTGCTTTGCCGAAAGCCTTGGCGGCGTTGAAAGCTTTATTACGTACCCAGCCACCCAGACTCATATGGATATCCCGGAGGAAATCCGCAATGAAACAGGTGTGGATAATCGATTATTACGTTTTTCAGTAGGAATTGAAGATGTACAAGATCTCGTAAATGATTTAACTCAAGCACTTGCAGCTGCAAAAAGGGAGGTTGTCATAAATGACTAATGAATATACTTTTCAAACCAATTTACTTCATAATAAACATAAAATAGATCCTACTACTGGTGCTGTTAGTGTCCCTATACAGCACGCCTCTACTTTCCATCAATCCGACATTGATACATTTGGAAAATACGATTACGCTCGTAGTGGCAACCCTACTAGGGAAGCCTTAGAAGATGTCATTGCTGAATTAGAAGAAGGGTGCAGAGGTTTTGCCTTTTCCTCTGGAATGGCAGCAATCTCAACTGCTTTCCTCCTGCTTTCCAAAGATGATCATGTTGTAATCTCTGAAGATGTCTATGGTGGAACATTCCGTATGGTATCTACCGTTCTAGTCCGTTTTGGAATCAGCCATACTTTTGTTGACATGACAGACCTTGAAGCAGTAAAAAAAGCCATTCGTCCAAATACAAAGCTATTTTATGTTGAAACTCCGTCAAATCCAACCTTAAAAGTTACGGATATTAAAGCGATAAGTGAAATAGCGAAAGAACAAGATGCATTAACTTTTGTTGATAATACGTTCTTAACACCAGCACATCAAAAACCACTAACACTTGGTGCTGATATTGTCTTGCATAGCGCTACTAAATTTCTATCCGGTCATAGTGATGTGGTTGCAGGACTAGCGGTTGTAAAGGATCCTGCTTTGGCAGATAAACTTTATTATTTACAAAATTCATTTGGGGCTATTCTTGGAGTTCAAGATGCATGGCTTGTACTAAGGGGCTTAAAAACGCTTCATGTGCGACTTGAACACTCTGTTACAGCAGCTGCAAAACTAGCAAAATTTTTCCAAGAACACCCACTCATCAATCAAGTGTATTATCCAGGGCTCCCTGATCATCCTCAATATGATATTCAGAAAGCTCAGGCAAGGTCAGCAGGTGCAGTCCTTTCTTTTGATTTTATCAATGAGGATGTATTTAGGACATTTGTTAACCAAGTAAAAATCCCTGTATTTGCCGTTAGTCTCGGTGCAGTCGAATCGATTCTCTCCTACCCTGCAAAAATGTCACATGCAGCTATGCCTGAATCTGAACGAATACAGCGAGGAATTACAAACAGTCTACTTCGACTCTCAGTTGGCCTAGAGAACCCAGATGATCTGATCAAAGACTTTTCAAGTGCCCTTGAAGCCGCCAATCCAAAAAATTTAATCCATGATAGGGGTTAATCATATGAGCTTTTTAAAAAGAATGGAAAAGGAAATATTAATCGCTGATGGAGCTATGGGTACTCTACTCTATTCTTTTGGAAAAGATAGTTGTTTGGAACAATTAAATCTATCACACCCTGAACAAATAGTCGGCATCCATAAAGCCTATTTAGATGCTGGTGCTGATATTATCCAAACGAATACATATGCGGCTAATCGCTTAAAGCTTAGCCGCTATGGATTAGAAAAATCAGTAAAAGAAATAAATCGGGTTGCCGTTCAACTTGCGAAACAAGCCTCAACTCCTCAATCTTACATCGTTGGAAGTATCGGGGGTAATCGGGGTATTAATCCGCAATCTGTTTCCATTGAGGAAATTAAGAGCAGTTTCCGCGAACAATTGTATAGTTTATTACTAGAAGGTGTAGATGGGATTCTACTAGAAACCTATTATGATTTAGATGAATTAGAAGCAGTCCTTGCAATCGCAAGGAAAGCAACCCAATTGCCTATTATTGCTCAAGTTTCCATGCAGGAAATCGGTTTATTACAAAATCATGTACCCGTCGCTAAAGCGATGCAAAGACTGGAAAATCTAGGTGCGGATATCGTCGGTTTAAACTGTCGACTTGGTCCACATCATATGTTGTTGGCATTAGAACAAATACCTCTCCCAACTAAAGCCTACTTGTCTGCTTATCCAAACGCGGGTCTTCCATCGTATACAGATGGTGAATTTCACTATGATGGTGAGCCTGATTACTTTAGAAAATCAGCTCATTTCTTCCGCGAACAAGGTGTTCGTTTATTGGGTGGTTGTTGTGGAACGACACCAGAGCACATTCGCGCTTTTGCATCTGCATTGAAAGGTACTAAGCCTGTTCTAGAGAAAAAGACGATTATTAAAGAAGAGAGAATAACTGTAACAGCCAGGAATTCAGCACCTGAATTCACTCCTCTACAAGAAATTGTCAAAGAGCGTTCATCGATCATTGTGGAACTGGATCCGCCAAAAAAGTTGGATACAGCTAAATTTTTTCAAGGTGCAAAAGCTTTAAAAGAAGCGGGAATTGATGCGATTACGTTAGCCGATAACTCCCTTGCATCACCCAGAATTTCAAATTCTGCCTTAGGGTATTTAGTAAAAACAAAAACAGATATGCGACCTTTAATCCACCTAACATGCAGAGATCGTAATATTATTGGTTTACAATCTCACCTCCTAGGGCTTCATACTTTAGGCTTAAATGATTTATTAGCCATTACTGGGGATCCTGCAAGAGTCGGTGATTTCCCGGGAGCATCGTCCGTTTATGACGTTTCTTCATTTGAATTGATCCAAATGATTAAACAATTAAATGAAGGATTATCGTTTTCTGGCAAGGACTTAGGTCAAAAAACCTCTTTCTCTGTTGCAGCTGCCTTTAACCCTAATGTTAGACAAATTGATAAAGCGGTTCAAAGGCTTGAAAAGAAAGTTTCCTATGGTGCAGATTACTTTATTACACAACCTGTTTATTCTGAAGAAAAACTAATTAGTGTTTACGAAGAAACGAAACACCTTGATACGCCTATTTATATTGGACTTATGCCATTAACAAGTAGTAAAAATGCAGAATATCTTCATCACGAAGTACCAGGAATAAAAATCGCTGATCCCATTCGTGATATGATGGCATCATTACAGGATGATCCAATCCAAGCTGTACAAGAAGGTATTCGCATAACAAAATCATTAATCGATACTGCTGCTGAACTATTTAACGGAATTTATCTCATTACCCCGTTTATGAGATATGAAATATCTGTCGAGTTATCACAGTATGCACATCACACAACTGAGAAGTTAAGGGGGAAACATCGTGTCAACAACAACAATAACTGAACGTATGAAAGAAAAAATTATCATTATGGACGGTGCCATGGGTACGATGTTGCAAAGAGCCAATCTTTCTGCTGAAGACTTCGGTGGAGAAGAATTGGATGGCTGTAATGAAAATTTAAACCTTACACGACCTGATGTCATACAACAGATCCATGAACAATATTTAGAAGCTGGTGCGGATATTATCGAAACGAATACATTTGGAGCAGCCAGGATTGTGTTGGATGAGTATGGACTTGGTTCGAAGGCTTATGAAATTAATAAAGTGGCTGCAGGAATTGCCAGAACCGCAGCAGATCGCTTCACGACTCCCTCTTGGCCCAGGTTTGTTGTAGGTGCCATGGGTCCTACAACAAAAACGTTAAGTGTCACAGGAGGAATTTCTTTTGAAGAACTTATTTCGCATTATGAAGAGCAAGCTTGCGGCCTTATTGATGGTCGTGTCGATGCCCTTCTATTAGAAACAAGTCAGGATCTACTCAACGTTAAAGCAGGTTTTATTGGAATCAAACAAGCCTTTAAGAAAACAGGAATTACTCTTCCTCTTATGATTTCAGGTACCATTGAACCGATGGGAACCACTTTAGCAGGACAATCGATTGAGGCATTTTACATTTCAATTGAACATATGAATCCAATCTCGGTTGGATTAAACTGTGCAACGGGTCCTGAATTCATGCAAGATCATATTCGCACCCTGTCTGATCTCTCCTCAATTGCTGTCAGCTGTTACCCAAATGCTGGACTGCCAGATGAGGAAGGTCAATATCATGAAACACCCGAATCTCTTGCACACAAATTGGAAGGATTCGCTTCTGAAGGTTGGCTAAACGTTGTAGGTGGCTGTTGTGGAACGACTCCTGAACATATTCGTGCCCTATCAGAAACAATGAAGAATTATCAGCCAAGACGCAATCAAGACCATCATTTTCATATGGTCTCCGGTATTGAGCCTTTCATTTATGATGACCCTCAACTTCGTCCTATAATGGTTGGTGAACGGACAAACGTTATTGGATCAAGAAAATTCAAACGTCTCATTGCAGAAGGAAAATTTGAAGAAGCAGCTGAAATCGGGCGTGCTCAAGTAAAACGTGGAGCACATGTCATTGATATGTGTCTTGCTGATCCGGACCGCGATGAAATTGAAGATATGACGAACTTTATTCAAGAACTTGTCAAAAAAGTAAAAGTTCCACTCGTCATTGATTCCACCGATGATGCCGTTATTGAAAAAGCCCTTTCTTACTCACAAGGTAAGGCCATCATTAACTCGATTAATCTGGAAGATGGAGAAGAACGTTTTAAAGCCATCGTTCCCCTAATCCATAAATATGGAGCTGCTGTTGTAGTTGGGACCATTGATGAAGAAGGAATGGGAGTAACCGCCCAAAAGAAATTAGAAATCGCCGAAAAATCGTATCAGTTATTAGTAGAAAAGTACCATATTCCGCCTCAAGATCTTATATTTGATCCACTTGTATTCCCAGTCGGAACAGGTGATGAACAGTATATTGGTTCAGCTAAAGCAACGGTTGAAGGAATTCGTATGATTAAAGAACGATTCCCAGAAGTACAGACCATTCTTGGTGTCAGCAATGTTTCATTTGGACTTCCACCCGTTGGCCGTGAAATCTTAAATTCAGTCTTTTTATATCATTGCACACAAGCAGGACTTGATTATGCAATTGTTAATACCGAAAAACTGGAACGATTTGCATCCATTTCTAAAGAAGAAGTTGAAATGGCTGAAAAGCTCCTTTTTGATACAACGGATCAATCACTGGCTCAGTTTACTGATTTTTACCGTGGCAAGAAAAAAGAAACAAAAAGTACCCTGCCAGACATGACGTTAGCGGAACGACTCGCCTACTATGTGCTCGAAGGTACGAAAGAAGGATTAATTCCCGATTTAGAATTGGCTTTAAAAGAGTATCCAGCACCACTTGATATTATCAACGGACCATTAATGAATGGTATGAAAGAAGTCGGTCGTCTTTTTAATGAAAACCAGTTAATTGTTGCTGAAGTTCTCCAAAGTGCTGAGGTGATGAAAGCATCTGTTGCCCATTTAGAACCACATATGGAAAAGAATGACACATCTGCTGCTAAAGGAAAGATTGTATTAGCCACTGTAAAAGGTGATGTGCATGATATTGGGAAGAACCTTGTCGATATTATTTTAAGTAATAATGGCTATGAAGTAATCGACCTTGGCATTAAAGTTGCTCCCGCTGAATTAGTTGAAACCATCAAAAGGGAAAAACCAGATATGGTTGGATTATCGGGCTTACTTGTTAAATCCGCTCAACAGATGGTGATCACCGCTCATGATATGAAGCAAGCTGGGATTGACGTACCTATTTTAGTTGGTGGAGCTGCACTATCACGCAAATTTACGGATACAAAAATTTCAAAAGAATATGATGGACTTGTTCTTTATGCAAAAGATGCTATGGTTGGTCTTTCCCTAGCTAACCAGCTTCAAGATCCGGTTGAATTCGAGAAATTAGTTCAAGCAAAAATTGATAAGGACAATGCTGCACCACTCCCTGCTTATGAAAGACCCAGTGGTTCAGTTGCTGTAAAAGTAAGGAAAAAGGTAAACTTAGATGTCCCTGTATTTGTTCCACAGGATACAAAACGGCATTTGTTAAAATCTTATTCTCTATCCCATGTTCAACCTTATATTAATAAGCAGACATTAATAGGCCATCACCTTGGATTAAAAGGAAAACTCGTAAACCTCCTTAAAGAAGGAGATGAGAAAGCCATTAAATTAAATGATATGGTCAATGAATTGATGCTAGATGCTTCACAGAATGGTTGGATTTCACCAGCTGCTGTCTATCAATTTTTCCCTGCTCAGTCTGATGGAGATACCGTTCTAATTTATGACCCGGAGCATCCCGGAAAAATCATTGAAACATTCGAATTTCCAAGACAAGACTCAGATCCACACCTTTGCTTAGCCGACTTTTTAAAGCCTGTTTCTAGCGGTCAAATGGATTATGTATCATTCTTTGCCGTTACTGCTGGAAAAGGCATTCGACAAGTAGCTGAAAAGTTAAAAGACGAGGGTCGTTTCTTAGAAAATCATGCACTGCAAGCATTAGCATTGGAAACGGCAGAAGGATTAGCGGAGCTCATCCATCGCCAGATTCGTGATCGTTGGGGCTTCCCGGATCCAGTTAACTTCACGATGAAAGATCGTTTTGCCGCTAAATATCAAGGCCAACGTTTTTCATTTGGCTATCCAGCTTGCCCTAACCTAGAGGATCAGAAAAAACTATTCGGTCTCCTTTCACCTGAAGATATTGGCATTGAACTGACAGAAGGGTTTATGATGGAACCCGAAGCTAGCGTAACGGCCATTGTATTTGCACACCCTGAAGCAAGATATTTTAATGTATTATAAAGAAAACTCGCCGATTGGCGAGCCTTTAAAGCTTGACAGAGACGTAGTTGCACTTATACTGTTTTCCTAAAAATTGCCACCTACGCCTGAAACACTCCAGCGCTGCAATTTTATACTATCTTTAGAGTGTGATCAAAAGAAAACCGATGACTCCTGGCCAGATTGGAGGTCATCGGTTTTTCATTTAAAAATTATTTAGATTTATTCTGGGCTATTTCTATCCAAAAGTAGAAATTTTTATAATATCACCTAGTACATTAAAAATTACTTTATTAATGAGAAGTGAGTTCCTTCTTTTTTGAACGATACTTTTCAATATGCCATTCAATTTCTTTTATAGCTGCATCGAGATCATCTGCCTGAATCATTGCAAACTCATTTTTGTACTCATTTTTCTTATAATTGTAGCGTGGATCATAATAATACTCCAATAAAATGCGAATAACCTCTTTATATTCTTTATTAAAAGCATTTTCCATCATGGACTTGTGAAGGGCATCATTTTTAAATCTTTTTTTAAGTAGCTCAAGCTTTTTTATAATAATCGTATGAAACCATTCTTCATTAAAATTAGGTTCTACATATTCTTTAAAAATTCTCTCTACCCTTGTCTGCATAGATGCCTCTAAATATAAATTAATTCCCGTTAATTGGTTTTCATATAACTCATCAGGCTGTCCAGCTTTTCCAATTCGCTTACTTTCAGCCTCAACTAAGAAATAAGTAGACCCCTTTATCCTAGAGAGACTCTCAAATAGAAGAGTATCAAATGTCTTTTGGTTATGACCATCGATTGCAAAACCAATTGTGCCAAAAAGGGAACCCCGATGTGCAGCCATTTTCTCTAAATCTAATATGGGGTATCCTTTTTTCTGAAGAGCGATTAATATTTCAGTTTTTCCAGAACCTGTCATTCCGTGTAATACAATCGCTTGATCGGGTATTAACTGCGGAATCTGTTCAAGAATATATTGTCGATAGGATCGATATCCCCCATCTAATCGTACGGACTCAACACCAGCAAATTCAAGGAATGTAGCAACTGACCTACTCCTCGCTCCCCCTCTCCAGCAGTAAATAACAGGCTGTTTCTTTTCGTTGATTATGTGTTTTATTGACCCCAAAATTTGCGGTAACTTAGGAGACACAATTTCCATTGCACGCCATTTAGCAGCAGCGGATCCTTGCTCTTTATATAAAGTGCCAACTTCTTTCCTTTCTTGATTCGTAAAGATTGGGATGTTTATAGCATTTGGGATCGAACTTTCCTCAAATTCATCTGGTGATCGTACATCTATAGGTACACATGAATCCATTTCAAGTAGTTGTTGTATTGTAATATCTTTCAAAACAAAAGCCCCCAGTTTATATAACTTCCTTAATCCTTTTAGATTGTTTCTTATAGTAACATTATTTTCATTCAATTTGAACTTCTCTATTTCAAATTGAAAAAGGATATTAGTTTCCTAATATCCTTACATTCATTTAGAATGTATTGTTATCCAAGCCATGTATCATTTCGCTTATTCAAGTACTGGACATAAAGTGTCCACTCTTTATGAAAACTTTTTTCCAATCAAATTCGAGAGTGCACGACAAAATCTTGTCCACTCTTTTGGAAAGGTTTGTAAGCCCTGGCTTTTATATGTTTTCCCCTTCGTTTCTAAGCATATTTTCCAGCACATTCCATCAATTATAATCCCTTCTTGTTCATAGTTCAAATCCCAGTTCCAAATTTTCACATGGTATAACGCTTGTTTGAATTCATCTATATTTCCATGTATAAGCGGTTCATATTCTAATTTCTTTGTTGAATCAAAATTCCATTCAAAAAAAGTGAAATCCTCTTTGATAAAATCCACCTGCACTTTTAACCATCTTCCTTCAGAACTTTCAACTTGGACCGTTAACTTCACTAGTTCCTTTTCTGGAAGCAGTGAAACTACATCATCTTGAACAGAAAACAGATCCCTTTTTCTGGTTATGACTGATTTGATTTGTGATAGTTGAACAGGTGTATTCCTATGTTGCATATAAATAGAATCATGATTGATATCCTCACAGATCGAAGGAATACTTGTTGGTCCTTTTTGATTAATAATTTTAAGAATAATTTCATACATATTCATACAAGTTTGTTCCTCCGATTTTTTGTCGTTAGAATGGTATAATAGGGATATCATACACGTTATAAGTTTTTCAATATAATGAGTTTAATTCTAACTACTATTATAACATAATTTATCGATCCCTTTGTCTTTTATCTGACTACTCCCACAACTAAAGCAGCAATCAAATCTAATCAAAAAAAATACAACCATGGGATGGCTGTATCACTGTTTTTAGATAAATGAATAAAAAAGCCATTTAAAATAAAAGGGCGCTATAAAAAATTAAGATCGTCTAAAAATAAGCATTATTGGTCATGTTTTGGATACTTTCCAACAACATGAATAGCCTGAATAATTTTCTTATTCATCCATTTTCGATTTTCTTCTCGATTAAATTGTTCAAAAACATAGATCCTTCCCTCTTCTCGTGTTACATAATGTGTAGGGAGATTATTTAAACTGAGTGCAATAATATCATTTCTGCATTTTTGACAATGACAGAATGTTTGATAATCCGGACTCATCATTGTTACATCCACCAGCGTTGCTACTATTTCTTCCATCACATTAAAAAAACCTTTGTCCATTTTTTTATCTCATTTCTCAAATGAATTTTTATTGATCACCTAGTTCGATACGTCTATTCTATCCATATCAACATGACCAAATCAAGCACCTGAATATGGAAAACACCATCAAACAGGAAGGTACGCTATGTATAATTTGGATACTGAATAAATTGATTGAAAATCAACCATGCTATAATAGATAATTTCAATAGACATCCCATTGGATTATCATTTGTTTCAGGTATCCTAATGAAGAGGTGATTCGGATGAGTTACAAAGATCATTTAGATTCCCATTCTGAGCTTTTTCATCACGCTAATACAAGACGGAAACGCACAAAATCGCAAGTGAATGGAGAAACACAGGAGACTCAAACCGTAATTATTTTGAAAAGTAACCGCAAAGCACATCGGTGGTAAGGATGCTTAATTGAAACATTAGGGAGCTAACTTCATCTAGTCTAGCTCCCTATCTATATTTATGTGATATTGACTCTGTACTTCGTTTCAAACCTTTATTTTTCATTTAGTTCTCTTTCAATCGCTTCCCTAGATAATAGTTGGATTGTAAGATCATCCATTGGCGGATTATGAAGGCCTGCTCTTATATCTCGATAATACCGCTGCAATGGACTTTTTCTCGACAGACTCCTAGCGCCTATTACTCGCATAGCTAAATCAACAATTTGGATTGCGCTATTTGTTACAGCCATTTTCACTGCACCTAATTCCGAAATCATGCTTTCCTTCTTTTCCTCATTCACTTCATCCCATTTTCTTGCTATCGCGTACAATAGATGTCTTGATTTAACTAGTTCATATTCCATCTCACCAATTTTTTGTTGGACATTCGAAAGAGTAATAATAGTCCCTGTTATACTATTTGGTGAATACGATTTAGCAAAACGAATCGCTTCTGTCTGAGCAGCTTGAGCAATACCTAAATAACAAGCTGGTATGTGTAATAGCCAACCACTTGCTTTCTTTTTACTAGGAAGCTTTTCAACTAAGTCATGAGATTGGACAACCACGTTACTTAAAATTAAATCATGACTTCCTGTGCCGCGCATCGCAATACTATCCCATGTCTCGTTTATACTGACACCAGTATTTGATCTATGAATTAAAAAGTTTCCAACTTCATCACTTCCTTGAATCCCTGCACTAACAATAAAGTAATCAAGTACAGGTGCCATCGTTGTAAAGCTTTTTTGTCCATTAATCACCCATTGATTTCCTTTTTTCACAGCGGTTGTTTGTGGTTTCCCTCCACGTGTTGGACTGCCGGTCTGCGGTTCCGTTGCAGCAGAATTGATAAGTGAACCTTTTTGGACTGCAGCACAAAGTTGACTATACACCCTTTCATCCCAAACGTTCTTTTCATCTAGATTTTTTATAATTCCCATATGCCATCCAATTGACAGGGACGTGGCACCATCCCCTTCTGCTATCTTCTCTTGTAATTGAACAAGTTCTAGTAAAGTTATCCCTTTACCCCCAAATTTTGCAGGAATGGTTAAAGTGGTATATCCTGATTTAATTAAATCCTTTATATTATCGAATGGAAATGCCCCTGTTTCATCTATATCCTTGGCCCTAGTAAAAAAAACAGAAGATAATTTACCCATCATCTCCAATCTTTCTTCTTGTGAATGTAATTGATTAAAATCCATAAAAAGACTCCTTATAAGTTTAAATTTTGCATCCAAACTTTATTGATTTAATGATCCTGTATATTGAATATCTACCACTTATTATATTAAATTAATCCATATATGAACAATTCCTTAATCTTTTTATCAATAAATATATACTCATGATCTTAATTGTGCGAAAAATCACTTCTCAATTTTTGAATCATATACAAACCCACTCTTATTATGTAAAAAAGGCAGCTGCTTCAGCTGCTCCTTTCATTCAATTACAATGACGGCATTTAATCCAACGTCATTTGCTCTCCTTTTTAGTTCTTCAGCGTTATTTCGGACTGAAAATGCACCAATTTGTACCTTATAGAGATTATTTTTTTCACTTATATAGGTTTGAAAACCACTAGCTTTCGCTTTTTCTATTACTTTCTCTGCATTTGCTTTATCCTGAAAGGCACCAATTTGCACTCTAAATAATCCATTTATCGGTGTACTGGGTTTTATTGAGGGTTGTGTTTCTGGAACATTCGCTTTTCTTGGTAAACCAAATGCGGTTGCAATTCCGTATGCATGTCCTCTTGCTAGGTTGTTCAAAAAGTTTGAATCTTTTAACTTACTAGCATCTCCTGGTTGATCAATAAATCCACTTTCTGTTAATACAGCATCCATGTTGCTCTCCCTAAGGACATGAAAACTAGATTGCTTCAAACCACGATTGTTTAATTGAACTTTTTCAAGAACTTTTTGATGAATCACTTCTTGGTACGTTACGGTTGACCTGCCAACACCTGGATAGACATAGCTTTCAAATCCGCTTCCACCACCTGAATTAATGTGTACAGATAGAAAAAAATCAGCATTCCAATTATTTGCAGCATTTGTACGTTCATTTAAACTAACAGTTTGATCACCTGTACGACTCATTCGAATCGAAATGTTTTCATATTCATCCAATAAAATGTCACGAATTTGAGTAGCGATCTGTAATGTGACATTCTTTTCCTGAATTCCATTCCCTACAGCACCTGGATCGGATCCTCCATGACCTGGATCAATAAACACTTTAATCATTTTATCACCTCACTACTAATATATGCTTTTTATAGCCATATTGACTGCATAAATTTTAGTCCTCTTAGGATTACTCCTAAAGCTCTTTTTTATCATTGGGTTTATGTTTACAGAACATAAACCCAATGATAAAAAAGAGCACTTCGTTTAAGTGCTCCTATTCCTAGATTATTCCGTTTTCTCAATTCTACTTTTCTACTCCGCGCGAACGCATCATAACCCTAGTAATCCTGAAACCAAGCTACCGATTGCTGTAAAACCAAGACCAATTAAGAAAAAAATGATGACGATGATAACAGATACGGTTTTCGATAACTGTCCTACTCGATGTAAGCCCATTGCCGTTAAAATCCATTGCCAAATGGAGAATACTTCAAACGTTCCTAATAAAGCTGAATCACGATTCAATATATAGGCTAAACTCGTTATAAATACTCCTGCTTCCCCGTCCATCACTGCAACAATTAAATTATTAAGGATAAGTCCAACAGCACCAACAACCATAATAAATGTATTCATGGAGAACAATTGCTTAAACGTCGTATCTTTCTTTGCAATTTTAACGATGATTAAATAAATGACAGTTGATATGAGAATGGTCATAATAGGCACGAAAAAGCCGGATACCGCCGCGGTAGCCTTACCGATTGCAGAAGCCATTTCAGCTTCCTGTGATGTCATTTGAGGTAACCTGAAATCCTCCACTTTCATCGTAAAAGCCATAATTGTGGTACCTACTATGTACAGGATCGTGACAATCAGCAGTGGAATCCAAATTTTTGGATTCTGGCGAATTCGATTTAATTGCTCCCCAGGACTCCAGAACATGCTAAAAAGCATTGGATTCTTTTGTTTCTCTACTACTTCATTTTCCATATCAAACACTCCTAATCTTTTTTTGCCAGTTATTCATACGGTTAAATAGATAAAAGGTTTCATTCTTTATAATAAAGTCTGAAAGGCAAATGAATTACCGCAAAATTATCTATCGTTAATCTTCAAAAAAGTTAAAAATGTATCAAATTGATACACTCCTGAGTGTTGATATGGAAATTTCATTATTTGCCCATTTACGAGTGAAATGAATGAACTCCAAAAAATGTTTTGTATTAGAAATGGTATGATTTGCACCTTCTATTTCGTGTTTCGTACAAGTTCCTGAACTTCTTTTTGCAAAGGATTCTTCAAACGCTTTTGCATAGCGAACGGGAATATCTTCGTCACTTGTACCATGCAAAATAAGGACATTTCCTGGAAAGTCAACTGTTTCAAGTAATGGTTGATAGGGCAATAAAGAATCAAAAAAACCCTTAGTGAGTGTGTAACCCATATAGTCCATTTCGGTTAGATTCTTATAAGATTCCGCTTGATCTCTACACACGATTTGTTTAATATCCTCATACGGATGTGCAACAGATGACCACAGTACCAATCGTTTAATTCTCGTATCTCTAGAAGCTGTTAACACAGCCGTAGCACCACCTAAACTATGTCCAAGCAAGGTAATCTGATTACGATCTATTTGTTTCAATTGATATGCATAATCAATGACGGTTCTCGTTTGATCAATAAAATCATGTAATCCCATTTTACCGTAATCCCCAGTACTCTCCCCACATCCTGAATAATCAAAACGTAATACGATATATTGATCTTTATTTAATTCCTCCGCTGCTTTTACGAAAAGCCGATCCACCCCTACTTTACTTCCAATAAAGCCATGACAAATAATAAAAAGGGGGTATTTCTTGCAAGCCTGAAGATTTTCAGGAAGATCCAGGGTGGCTGCCAATCCTTCATTCTTCCATTTTATAATCAATTGTTCTCTCATGATTCAATCTCCCCTTCTACTCATTTTCGAATTTTTTAATGGCTCAGTCTTAATTTGATTTTATTCTAATATATCCAATCGTTTTACTTGGTTTTAATATCAAAAAAATAAACAAAAAAGTAATTCACATTATGCTTATATGAATTACTATAATCGTATTAATGAAAATTGTCAATTTATTAATCGCTCATTTAATAAGCATCTCATTGTTCATCCAAAAGAGCATGTTCAAATGGTGCATAAAATTTCCCTTTTGGTGCAATGATATCCGAATCTGAAACGAGAACCTTTCCCTCTACTTGATAGTTCCCTTCAGGAAAAAAGTCAAATAAACCACTGTCCTTATGCAACTCGATAAAATAATCATATAGTTCATACATCAACTGTCGATGTCCATCATAATCGATAATATCCCCAAATTCATCTAATTCAAAGTTTTTATTGATGGCTTCATGAAATTCAAAGTGATTGGAGGTCGCAATTTCTAAATCAACATCAGAACATTCAAGACACAGAAGGATCTCTTCATTTTTTATCTCTTCATAGGAGTTTTCAACAATATCCTGCAAAATGGTCATGATTTCTTCTACATTCACTAATTGTCTCGTAGTTTTTAACATTTTCTCTCCCCCATTATCCTAGTTTCTATTTTACGGAGACAAGAAAAATTTTCAAGTAAGATGCATCTATAACGGAATGTATTGAATGATTTCCCTATTTCCTAAACGTCATAAATCGAATTCTCACTAAAAACTTAAAAAACGGGAAACAATTTCCGCATTATTTGACACTTTTTTGATTTTTATACAAAACATTCACAATATACGACAATAATAAATTGGGAAATGTCTATTTCTGCGCTTTCCCGAGAAATAATCAGAATACTGGAAGGTTTATTCTTACACGTAAAGACAAAAACATCATTCTACTATTAAGGAATATTTTAGAATGATGTTTCTATTTTACAATGATTTAAAGGATGTCTTTTTTATCTTCAACTGTTTCAGTGTTTTGTTGTTTACTCTTCTTTTGATTCACATAGTGGATAATAAAAGTGATGATAAATGCAAGAATAATGATGCTGAAGAACGCCACATGGCTAAGTTCAAATCCAAAAACACTTGCCAACATTTTAGCTGAAATAATCCCGATTAAAATATAGGCCGTATTCTCGAGTTCAGGTATTTTATCAATAAGTGTGAGAAATACTCTCGCTACCGTCCTCATCATAAGGATTCCCAGCATACCACCTAACAATAAGATCCAAACCTTTTCAGAAACCGCTAGTGCCGCTAATATACTATCAACTGAAAAAGCAAGATCCAACAGTTCTACTGAGATGACCGTTGACCAAAAGGTTCCAAATATCCGCACAAGAAAGCTATCTTTTTTAACCTCATGTGCTTCCGTTGATTCTCCAGGTTTACTAAAATGCTTCCATACGAGATAGGCTAAGTATAGTGCGCCTATTACTTTAATCCACCAAAACTTAATAAGATAAATCCCAATACCTATAAATAAAAAGCGGAAGAAGTACGCTCCAATTAAGCCATACATCAAGGCTTTCTTTTGTTGTTTGGCCGGCAGTGGCTTAACCATAATCGCTAACACAAGGGCATTATCTGCAGAAAGCAGACCTTCCATAATAATTAATGTGCCAATATATCCCCATGATACGGGATCAGTAAGTACCTCTCCCCACATTCTCCAATCAAAGAATGAGGCATAGGTTGTTAAGATTTGATTCAACACGTCCATATAATTCCCTCCTAAATAATAAAAAACATGAGCCTTGCCTACTCTCACGTTACAAAGGTGGTATATTTTCCCAGATGATCACATTAAACCAGGAGGGTTTTTTATATCCCACATTGGAAGTTTCCTCTATAATATTATTACAACAAATAAAAAAACTCAAATTTCGACATTTCGCTTCCATTCTTTACTTTACCCAATTCAACATACTTTCAACATGATTTTTACGCGTTGGTATAATGAAATATAGTTTGGGTGGGAAATACGGTTTTTTAGATACGAAAAAGGGTAGCCATTATAGCTACCCTTTGTTCTATTACCAGCGAATTACACTTCCATTTTTATCCGCGGATTTGCCCATTACCCTTGATGAAGTATTTACTGGAAGTCAATGCTTTTAATCCCATTGGCCCACGTGCATGTAATTTTTGAGTACTAATGCCAATTTCAGCACCAAAACCAAATTCAAAACCATCTGTGAACCTAGTTGATGCATTATGATATACTGCTGCAGCATCCACTAAAGTTAAAAATCTTGTGGCATTTTCTTTATTCTCTGTAATAATCGCTTCAGAATGCTTTGTACCATATTGGTTAATATGGACGATCGCATCATTGACATTTGAAACGATTTTAATACCGACAGTTAAAGATAAATATTCAGTATACCAATCTTCTTCCGATGCTTGCTTCGCATTAGGAAATGCTTGACATACAATCGAATCTCCAATGATTTCCACGTTTTTATCTTCCAAACTCTTTACTAATTGTGTTCCATATTGTTTGAACCAGTTCTCATGAATAAGAATTGATTCGATGGCATTGCAAACAGACGGTCGTTGTGTTTTTCCGTTTATCGCAATTTGAACAGCCATCTCAGGCTTGGCTGTTTCATCTATATAGATATGACAGTTCCCTGCTCCTGTTTCGATAACCGGTACAGATGCTTCATTCACGACTGTATCAATAAGATTTTTCCCACCACGCGGAATTAATACATCTAAATATTCTTTCAAGTGGAATAACTCTTTTGCACTTTCTCTACTTGTATCCTCAATGGATTGAATGGCTTCTTTAGGAATATTTGTTTTCTCAAGTGCTCGATGAATGGCTTTTGTGAGAGCCTGATTCGAATACTTAGCAGAAGAGCTGCCTCTTAAAATCATGGCATTTCCTGTTTTTAATGCTAATGTTGCCGCATCAATCGTCACATTCGGTCTTGCTTCATAGATCATGCCTATTACACCAATCGGTACTCTTTTACTCTCAATTTGTAAACCGTTCTCCTTTTGAATCGTTTCAAGAGTCTCACCGATTGGATCCTTTAATTCAATTAGTTGCCCAATCGCATCTGACATATCTTTTATCCGCTTTTCATTAAGCATGATCCGATCTAATACAGAATCTGAAAGTCCTTTTTGTTTCCCTTGTTCTAAGTCTTTTGCATTTTCAATCAATATTTCTTCCTGATCGATCAAAAGCTGTTCGGCAATACGAGCTAAAGCATCGTTTTTATCTTTTGTTGTTTTTCCAATTAATTCAAAACTGGCTTTTTTAGCCGCTTTTCCTTTTTCAACGATTTCACTCATAACAGGTCCCTCCTAATTTTTTGATTTTACCCAATTATCACGATGAATCACTTCAATTGTCGCAACAATGATCTCTTTCTTAACTTCTTCACTGCGTTTCCCTAATACTTTACTTAATTCTTCAGATGAATAAAAAATTTCTCCTTTTCCAATTAACCCATTTTTTCCATAAACTTCAACCACATCGCCTTTTTCGAAAGAACCGGTTATTTTGTAGATACCTGCTGGTAATAAGCTTCTTCCCTCTGAAGTTAAGGCCAATTCAGCCCCTTCATCAATATATAATTTCCCAGATACTTCGGAATGAAGAGCAATCCATTGTTTCGGGTTGTTTACCAACGTAAGTGTGTCATCACCGATATACGTTCCATCCCCATTTCCCTCAAGGATATTAAGCAATTTGTCACTACCTTTTCCAACACCAATAAATACTTTTACGCCAAGTGAAATGGCTGTTTTTGCTGCCTGCAGTTTTGATTTCATTCCGCCTGTTCCTACTTTTGATCCTGTCCCCTCAGCGAAAGCCATGATTTCATCTGTAATTTCATTCAGATGACTCCACTTTTTTGCATGGGGATTTTCATGGGGATTTGAGTCATAAAGACCATTAATATCAGTCAAAATAATAAGCTGCTCAGCATGAACTAGACCACTTACTAGCGCTGAAAGCATATCATTATCACCAAATGTTAACTCTTTTACAGAAACGGTATCATTTTCATTGATAATGGGTAGTATTCCCCGGTCTAGTAATTCAGAAATGGTTGAAAATGCATTCCGATAACGATCCTTTTTAGAAAAATCATTTCTCGTTAATAAAATTTGTGCAGGCACAATATGGAACTTGCTAAACTGTTCATTGTATGACTGAATCAAAAGACTTTGGCCTACTGCCGCTGCCGCTTGCCTGCCTTTTAACGTAACAGGTCTTGTTGGATAACCTAGTCGAGAAAATCCAGCTGCTACTGCTCCTGATGATACCAACAAAACTTCATGACCTTGCGCTCTTAAGGTAGCCACCGCTGCGACATGGTCAATAAACTTCTCTTGGTCAATTTCCCCTTTTGAATTTGTCAGTGAACTACTTCCAATTTTTACAACAATGCGTTTTTTCTCCATTCTCCAGCCCTCCACTTCAGATATCTATGTTTAATGATATGAATTAAGAATATTTCCAAATCTAATATAAAAAAGCCCTCTTCATCCTCTTACAAAGGACGAAAAGAGCTAACATTTCCGTGGTACCACCTTAATTGGATGCATTCATAAATACATCCCACTCGACATGATAACGCTCCTGAAAAGCGCCTATGCTTTTACATAGGACTCCGACGGTAGGTTCAGGGTCTTACTTGCGGGGAGGTCTTCCAGCTATAAACCTCTCTCTCTGTCACATTAAGGGTCTCTTACTATTCCGTCGTTAACGTTCATTTTTTTACTATTATGAAGATGATCCAATTAGATGTCAAGATCGGAAATGGAATACCAATGTAACTTTTCAATCTTTTATATTCTTTCAATATCATTTTTACTTGCATTTTAACAAATCTTTTAAAAAAATGTTATGAATTATTAAAAAAGTGTATGATTGGCAACAAATATCATTGCTATTTTTTCATAATATTTTAAAATATAAGATAGAAAGTTCCTTCTCTATCACTTCTCATTTAACAATCGTATCACTAGCTCTAAAAGTAATCTCTGTATTACTATTTTTCTAAACTATATGAGGTGAGAAAATGAATCAAAGACGTGCAATTGTAAGTGTTGTTGGAAAAGACCAGGTAGGGATCATTGCAAAAGTAACAAATGTTCTGGCTGACAATAAGATTAATATTTTAGACATTAGTCAAACGATATTACAAGATTTTTTTACGATGATGATGATTGTCGACGTAGCGGATTTAAAAGATCTCGAATCACTCCAAAAGCAACTACTTGAAGTTGGAAAAGCATTAAATATGAACATAAACATCCAACTTGAAGAAATTTTCCAAGCCATGCACCGTGTGTAAAGAGAGGAGTTGACAAAATGAATATTGATCTACATGAAATGCTAGAAACCATTCGGATGGTTCAGGTTGAAAACTTAGATATCCGAACCGTAACAATGGGAATTAATCTTCTTGACTGCGCTGACTCTGATTTTGAAAAAATGAATCTACGAGTTTACGAAAAAATAACGACTTATGCAAAAGATTTAAAAGAGGTAGCGGAGAAGGTTGAAAAAGAATTTGGCATTCCCATTATAAATAAACGCATTTCGATTACGCCAATTGCTGAAATTCTCGGGTCTGCCACAAAGGAACAAGCGGTAGAATTAGCTAAAACACTTGACCGTGCAGCTATTTCGCTCGGAGTCGATTTTATCGGCGGCTATTCTGCACTTGTACATAAAGGGATTTCAAAAGGGGATCAAACATTGCTTGACGCACTACCAGAAGCATTAACCGTTACAGAACGTGTTTGTGCCTCTGTTTCAGTTGCGACGACAAGATCTGGCATTAACATGGATGCCGTCAGACAAATGGGTGTCATTATGAAGGATGCAGCAGAAATGACAAAAGACCAAAATGGTCTAGCCTGCGCAAAGCTTGTTGTATTTTGTAATCCGGTCGAAGACAATCCGTTTATGGCAGGTGCTTTCCATGGTGCCGGAGAAGGGGAAGTCGTTTTAAATGTCGGTGTTAGTGGTCCTGGTGTGGTCCTAAATGCTTTAAAACGATTCCCTGATGCCGATCTCGGAGTCGTTGCCGATATCATTAAAAAAACAGCCTTTAAAATTACCCGTGCCGGAGAATTAATCGGACGTGTTGTAGCAGAACGACTTCAAGTTCCATTTGGAATCATGGATTTATCTCTTGCACCAACAAATGCCATGAATGACAGTGTTGCTGAAATCCTCGAGGAGATTGGTTTGGAAAGGGTTGGAACTCACGGGACGATTGCAGCCCTCGCTTTAATGAACGATGCAGTGAAAAAAGGCGGTGCCATGGCAAGTTCTTATGTGGGTGGATTAAGCGGTGCCTTTATTCCAGTGAGTGAAGATAACGGCATGATTCGTGGAATTATCGATCATTCCCTTACCCTTTCAAAGCTTGAGGCCATGACTTGTGTATGTTCCGTTGGACTAGACATGATCGCCTTAACTGGGGATGTAACCCCAGCCACACTTTCTGCGATCATTGCAGATGAAGCAGCAATTGGTATGATCAACAAAAAGACGACTGCTGTCAGACTCATTCCTGTTCCTGGAAAAAAAGAAGGAGATATGGTTGAATTTGGAGGTCTCCTAGGACGTGCACCTGTCATGGGGGTAAATCCATTTAGTTCAGAAAAATTGATTCAACGTGGCGGAAGAATCCCCGCTCCACTTCAAGCCTTGATCAATTAAATAAAATCCTATTGATTCTTAAAGCCCACACACATAGATCTAGTACATCTACGTGCATGGGCTTTTTATCTTTCACTATTTTTATTGATTCTAAGAGGTCTACTTTTAGAAGTAACATTAAATTATGTATATCTTTCAATTTTTGTTATAATATTACTATCTAAATAGACGAAAAGGTGAAACGTTTGACTAAAAAGAAATTTCAATCCTGGACACTTCAAATACTGATCATTGTTAGCATTATTTACGTATCAACCAAAATCACTTTTTTATTTCAACCAATTGGTATTTTCTTCTCCACTTTGTTTTTTCCTATTATGATTTCTGGATTTTTGTACTTTCTCTTAAATCCATTCGTAGGTTATCTCCAACGGATCAAACTACCTAGAATTCTTGCGATTGTTGTCATTTATTTAGTGATCATTGGTCTAATTGCTCTTGTTATCGGAAATCTTATCCCTATGATTTCAAAGCAGATTACTGCATTTGTAAATGATGTGCCCAGATATTACACTCAAACCCTGCTTTTTTTGGATCAACTTTCAGGTTCAGATCAATTTAAGTGGGTTATGAATCAAGATTATTTTTCGATTAATAATGTCGTAGAAAACCTTAAAGATTGGGCTGCCACCCTGCCTAATAGAATTACGAACAGTATTTCAAGTATTTTTGGCGTTGTCGCGAATATTGCCGTTACGATTGTGACTGTTCCGTTTTTATTATTTTATATGTTTAAAGATGGTGACAAATTTCCTCATTTAGTAGCTAAGTTTATTCCATCGCCCTATCGAAAAGAAGGGCTAAAAACATTAAAAGAAACGAGCGAAACACTTGCTATCTATATCAATGGTCAAGTAACGGTTGCTTTATTTGTTGGGACACTAGCCTTTATTGGGTATGTTATTATTGACTTACCCTATGCCCTAGTGATGGCACTGATTGTTGCCATTACAAACATTATTCCTTATGTTGGACCCTTATTAGGAGGGGCACCTGCTGTTATCATTGCATTATTTGACTCACCGACAAAAGCATTATTGGTTGTTGTCGTTATCACAATTGCTCAACAACTAGAGGGAAATGTACTGTCACCGCTCATTTTAGGTAAAAAACTAGATACACATCCAGCAACGATTATTATTCTTCTCCTTGTAGCCGGAAATTTAGCCGGCATTCTAGGCATGATCCTTGCTATCCCTACTTATGCTGTATCAAAAACAATTGTCTTGAATTTTGTGAGTTTTTTACGCTTACGTAAATCAACCATTGAAAAAGAAACCTAAATGCCAAAACCCCTTTTAATAAGGGGTTTTGATGTTGGCTTTATTATGGTACGCCCGCTGTGCAATTGTTACTGATTCAATCGAACATTTTTAACATTCGTTAAAAATGTTTTTACTTTTTCTAAATCTTTTTCCCCATTGGTTTCGACTCCACTACTGACATCGACCATATGTGCTTTTGTTTCCAATATCGCTGCAGTCACATTTTCTGGGTTTAACCCACCGGCAAGAATGACCTTTTTGTCCTTGAAATCAAAGTCAGACAAGACTCCCCAATCAAAAGCAATTCCGTTTCCACCGTGATATTTCCCCTTCGGTCCATCCAATAGGATATATTCACAAGGATACTCATGAATATTTTCTAAGTCTTCCATTCTTTCAATACTAAAAGCTTTTATCATTGGATATGGGATGGCACGACAAAATTCCGGTGTTTCATTTCCATGAAGTTGAACCATATCAATTCCTGTTTTTGTAACGACCTCAATGATTCTTTCCATACTTGAGTTCACAAAGACACCTACTTTTTTGATCTCCTTTGGTATCTTGGAAATAATTGAAGATGCATGGTCAAGTGAAATTTCTCGTTTGCTTTCTGCGAATACAAATCCAAGTGCATCAGCACCATACTCTGTCGCACAAAGAGCAGCTTCCTCACTAAGAATTCCACAAATTTTCACTTTCATATACGTTCATCCTTTTGAAGTGGTAGTTGCATTTCTAGTAAAGTACTTGGTAAATCTTCCGCTCTCATCAACATTTCCCCAACTAAAATCCCATTCGCACCTGCCTTCATAACCCGCTCCACATCATTCAGACTTTTAATTCCACTTTCACTGATTAAATAGGCACCGGCTTGTTTGACCATCGGGGCAAGTTTTTCTGTTACACTTAGATCCACTTCAAAAGTTTTTAAATTACGGTTATTAACACCGATTAATTTTGCCCCCGTTTTCAAGGCAACTTTTAGTTCATCTTCGCTATGCACTTCCATTAATACTTCTAAATGATGATCTTTCGCGTATTGATAGAGATCCATTAACTTTTTCTCATCCATGGCAGCCACGATCAGAAGGATAATATCAGCTCCTGCATTTTTAGCTACGTCAATTTGAATCGGGTCAATGATAAAATCTTTACAAAGAATGGGCACATCGATGGCCTTACGAACCGCTTTCAAATCGGAAATGGAGCCATTAAAGAAACGACGATCTGTTAATACCGAAACAGCACTAGCACCATACTGAACATAGCTACTTGTTTGTTCGATAGGATCTAATGAACCATTAATCTCGCCCTTTGACGGACTCGAACGTTTGAATTCAGAAATAATGGTTAACTTATCTGCTTTTTCAAGTATAGATATGAAAGAACGCGGTATATGGCTATATTCTTTTTTTTCAGTGTTTAATCTTGTCTGATTCATTTTTAATTGGTCTACTTCTATTTTTTTCTCTGATAGAATTGTATCTAATATCGTTGCCATTTATCTCACCCCTGATTTTACTTTGCTAGCTTCTATTAATCTCTGTAGTTTTTCAAATGCTGCACCCGAATCAATCATTTCCTCTGCTAACTTAATGCCTTCTAAAATCGTATTTGCTTTCCCGCCTACAAAAATACCAATTCCAGCATTTAATAGGACTGTGTCTCTGTAAGCACCTTTTTGTCCTTTCAAAACATTTTGTAATATTTCAGCATTTTCTTTTGCATACCCACCAACGATCGCTTCATTTGGATACACAGAAAGGCCGACTTCTTCAGGATGGAGCGTTTTTTCTGTTATTATACCATTTTCTAAAAGAACAAGATGGTTATCGCCCTGTAAGGATGCTTCATCCATGGAACCCGCACCATTTAACACAACTGCCCGTTTTCTTCCTAATGCTTTAAGTACTTCGGCAAACATTCTCGATAGATCTCGGCGATAAACCCCTAAAAATTGTGTATCTAGATCGACTGGGTTCATTAAAGGACCTAGTAAATTAAATACAGTTGGTATCCCCAAATCTTTACGGACCTTTTGGATTCGACCAATTTTCGGGTGAACATTCGGGGCATATAAAAAGGCTATTCCCACTTCTTCAATGATTTCCTCAATTACATCAACGGAAAGATTCAATTGGATGCCTAACTCTTCTAAAACATCCGCACTTCCTGTTTTACTTGAAACACTTCTATTACCATGTTTGGCAACTGGAATTCCGGCTGCGGCAATAACAAAAGCAGAAGTCGAACTAATATTGAAGCTTTTTACACCATCTCCACCTGTTCCACAATTGTCCATAACATTCGGAATCTTTTTGTTAAATGATAAGGCTTGAGCCCGAATTCCCTTTACTAATCCGGCTATTTCATCGACAGTTTCTCCTTTTGTCTTTAAACCAATTAGGAATGCAGAGATTTCACTATCACTGATTTCATCTGAAAATAAATGCTCCATCGCAATTTTTATTTCTTGGTCTGTTAATGCTTCTCCTGCTGTTAAACTGGTTAAAATGTCTTTCATATGGCAACTTCCTCTCGAATTTGATTGATAAAGTTTTCTAGTAGTTGTTTTCCTGCCCCTGTTCCAACGGATTCCGGATGAAATTGCATGCCATATAGGGGATATATACTATGTTTGATTGCCATTATTTCATCATCGTCTATTGATTTAGCTAAAACTTGAAAAGTGGCAGGTAATGTATCTTTTTGAATAATTAATGAGTGATAGCGCATCACTTCAAGCTGCTGTGGCAAAGATTTAAATAATTCGGTTTCGGTATGACTAAGTTTTGAAGTTTTGCCATGCATGATTTTTTGTGCTTTTTCGATTTTAGCTCCAAAGCTATATCCGATTGCCTGATGTCCGAGGCAAATACCCAAGATAGGAATCCGTTCGTAAAAATTTTGAATCACGTCAACACAAATCCCTGCATTTTCCGGTCTTCCAGGCCCAGGGGAAATAACAATGGCTTCTGGTTTCATCTGTTCAATGTCCGCTATCGAAATATGGTCATTCCTTTTCACGACAATATCCTCACCAAGTTCTCCTAAATATTGATAAAGGTTATAAGTAAAGGAGTCATAATTATCAATCAATAAAATCATTTATTTCTCCCTCCAGGAACATTTTTAATTTATGAATCGTTTCTTCGTACTCTTTCTCCGGTATCGAATCATGCACGATTCCCGCACCTGCTTGAATATAGGCTTGATTTTCTTTAATCACCATCGTTCTGATGGTCAAGGCAAAATCTAAATTTCCATTTCCTGAAACATAACCAATCGCTCCAGAATAAATTCCTCTTTTACAGTTCTCCATTTCATTGATAATTTCCATCGCCCTTATTTTTGGCGCTCCTGATACGGTTCCTGCCGGTAAACAAGACGTTAAGGCATCAATGGGTGCAAAATCCTCCACTAACGTTCCTTCTACTTCTGAAACAAGATGCATCACATGTTTATATCTTTCGATTTGCATGAATTTTGTGACTTTTACTGTTCCAAACTCACAGACTCGGCCCAAATCATTTCGGCCTAGGTCGACAAGCATTTTATGTTCTGCTAATTCTTTTTCATCTGATAATAAATCTTTTGCGAATGATTCATCTTCGGTAGTACTTTTGCCCCTTGGTCTTGTTCCCGCAATTGGATTGGTGATGACTTGCCTGCCGGTTACTTTAATTAGACTTTCCGGGGAAACACCTGCAATGGAATATCCATCAAAGTCAAAATAATACATATACGGAGATGGGTTTTTTATCCTAAGTTTCCGATATAGAGAAAAGGGTTCTCCCTGAATTTGTGCCTTTAAACGTTGTGAAAGAACGACCTGAAAAATATCTCCCTCTTCAATGTATGTTTTGGCTCTTTGAACATTATCAATAAATTCTTGTTTGGGTATGGCTGCTTGAAAAGAAGAAAGACTTACTTCTTCTGCCTCTTCATTCGAGGTGCCGTTCTTTATTTCACGTCGCAACTTATTTATTTGACCCTGAAGGTCTTCTAGGGAAGATCCATTTATTTGTGGTGATGCGACAAGATATACTTTTTGCTCAAGATGATCAAAAACAACAATCACTTCAAAAAACAAGAAATGTACATCTGGTGTTTTTAGTTCATCGTATGGCACCTCTCCAATATTTTCGTACTGACGAATCGAATCATAACCAACGTAGCCTACTGCCCCACCCACAAAAGGGAAGAGTGGATCACTTTTTGTATTTGGTTTAGACAAAAGCTTTTTTAGTACTTCCAACGGCTTTTCCGATACATAGTCTGTATCATGGCCTTTTTTAATTTGACTGTTGCCTCCATGTCCGATTAACTCCATAAAGGGGTTTGCACCAATAAAGGAAAAGCGACCTGAATTTTCATGTTTTAGTGAACTTTCCAGTAAAAACTTCTTTGCTCCCGCTAACCTTTGATAAATCGAAATGGGTGTTAAGGTATCCCCTTCAATTTCCTCAATGATGAGCTCTGATTCTATGTTTAAAGGTTTCATCTATTGTTTCCTCCTTTTTTGAGATAAAAAAAGTCCTCTATCCATATTAAATAATATGAATAGAGGACGATACGATATGCTGACCGCGGTGCCACCTCTGTTAGAGCAAAATTCTAGCTCTCTCTTTTCGGGTACGAAAATAGATACCCTATCCTTTTAACGGTGGAATTCCGGGGAACCCTACTAAATGATTCAAGCTCCCTCTCGTAAGTCCATTCCATCAACGCATTCGTACCGGCTTACACCATACCCGGCTCTCTGTAACGAATTACCATTGTGTACTACTCTTACTCAACGATTTAGATTATTTAATTTAATTTTTGGCATACAAAAAGGGCTTCTCCTCCAAAAAGGACGAGAAACCCGTGGTGCCACCTTCATTAGCTGAATCATCAGCTCACTTTATAGATATCAAAACAAAAATGTTTGAATATCTTTCTCATGTAACGATGAGACGTTCGCCAAAGCCTACTACTTGAAAAGGTTCGGTTTGGGGCTCAGAAGTCCATTCCCTTTTCTACCCACACTGATTTGCACCAACCATCAGCTCTCTAAAGTGTTTAAGAAAAGATACTACTCTTCGTCACAGCCATACGCTTTATTTGTAAATAATCATAATATTAATTTTTATTGTTCGTCAACTAGTTTTTTTAAAAATACTTCATTTTAATTCCATTTTTTATAAAGATCACTGGTTAAACGAATCAAACCTCTGTTGGATTCGAAATCACAGCTTTTCCTACTTTTTTGTCATGAAGATTCACATCGTTGAATACATTTACATAGCGACTTGAACTACTCACCACTTATCGCTCTTGCGAGCTGATTGAAGTGAGAGATTCCTGCGAACACCGAGGTATCCCTCAGTTATTGAGCAGGCGATCCCCGTCGCACCAACGGTTAGCAGTACAAACGACTGAACAGTCTCCTGCCATCTTGCTATCTTTTATGCTGATACCGAAAGCAAACGAATGGCTTCGTTTTTCAGGTTCATGGCTGCATTTTGATCTCGATCATGATAGATGTGACACTCAGGACAGTCCCATTCACGCAATCCAAGATTTTTAACGTTTTTGTTTTGATAGCCACAGCACGAACAAAGTTGACTGGAAGGGAAATTCTTTGCAACTGTTACCACTTGTTTTCCGTACCATTTTGCCTTGTACTCAATCATCGTTTTAAATTGTGACCATGACACTTCACTGATGGCTTTGGCAAGGTTATGATTCTTCAACATATTCGATACTGACAAATTTTCCATCCCGATGATGTCGTGGTTTTTGACAATCTCAGTGGAAATTTTGTTTAAGTAATCATTTCTTGCATTTGTCATTTTTTCATGGATACGAGCTACTTTGATTTTAGCCTTATACCAATTTGTACCACCAACCGTTCGTCTACTCATAATCCGTTGTGCTTTCGCTAACTTTTCTTCCCATGTACGGAAGAACTTAGGATTAGAATAAGTGGTTCCATTTGACAAAATAGCAAAATCTTTAAGACCTACATCAATACCAATCGCTGAATTCGTTTTAGGCAACTCGACTACTTCTGCTTCAGTCGCTATAGATGCAAAGTATTTACCAGAAGGATTTCGTCTTACTGTTGCACTCAAAATTTTGCCTTTGACTTCGCGACTTTTAGCAAAGCGAACCAATCCAAGTTTAGGTAACTTAATATAGTTGTCTATTACAGCGATGTTTCCGTTCGTATGCTTCGTTGTATAAGACTGAACAGGATTCTTTTTAGACTTGAAACGTGGATATTTATTTTGTTTTTTGTAGTAACGATCATAGGAGTCAGCTAGATTTTCCACTGATTTCTGCAAGGCAATACTATCCACTTCTTTTAAGTAGGTATACTGTTTTTTTAATTCCTTAACAGACTTAACCGTTTCGTATTTGTTTAGGCATTTGCCTTTCCAGTTATTCGTTGGAAGCTGACCGTTTTGAACCATTTCCTCAACGATGTACCAATAGGCATCTTTGTCTTTTTGTTTGCCTAAAAAGAAGTTGAAAACGAATCTTGAACAACCAATTGTTTTATTAATGAGTTCAATTTGTTTTTTGTTTGGATAGATACGAAATTTGTAAGCCTTGTTCACCAACATATCCTTCACCTCACCTAAAGAAACATATGTTCTTATTATAACATAGTGAAGGTTGCTTTGGCTACCGCCAACCGACATTCATCTCCCACTTACTCATTGGGCTACGTCCTTCACATTCCTTGAAGTGGGAGTCTTCTGTCGGAAGATGATAAATTAAAGGGGATGTAATGATGAATGAGTTTGAACATGTACAAGATCTAAATAATAGAATAACGCCTTCTATGTTTGTTGCTCGCTCTTTAGATGAAATTCGTTTTTGGTCGAGAATTATGAAAGAACACTCATTGTTCCTAAAATTAGGATTTAGAGCTGATGACACCCAATTAATAGCGGAAGCGAATCAATTTTATCATGTGTTCGAACAGATTGAAAAACGATCTCATACTTTTACAAATCAAACCGATCCTGAACAAATAAGAAGATTTAATTCGGAAGTCCAACAAGCAGCCACACATATCTTTGCTTTCAAGAGAAAAATTTTGGGACTAATCCTTACTTGTAAAATGCCTGGTGCCAATAACTTCCCCCTTTTAGTGGACCATACTAGTAGGGAAGCCAATTATTTTAGAAAACGATTAATAGAATTAAATGAAGGTAAATTAGTCCCCCTTGCTGACGCCATTATCAAAGAAAATGTTTTCTTTTTAAGAATCATGGCCGATCATGCTCAATTTATCGGGCATCTTCTTGATCCCTCTGAAAGAAAGTTAGTGGATATGGCCCAGAATTTTAGTCATGATTTTGATCAATTGATTTTCCAGGCACGAGACTTAGAATCTATGAAACCACAGTCCCAGACTGTACCACTTCTAGATCAATTCCTCGATCAAAATCGTGTATCGGTAGCGTCATTAAAAGACTTTAAGAAAACAGCAAGGGAATTAATCGAGGAATGTAAAATTAAAAGCATCATCCATCCATTATTAGCTGATCACGTATTCCGTGAAGCCGAACGATTTCTTGCCATTATTGACATGTTTGAAGCCCATCTTACTGGTGAAAAACCTAGTGGAAAATCTAAACAGTTTTAAGATTAAGACCTCCCATTTATTTTGTGGGCTATGAACCTGTCATTAGCCTTTAATCAGGACATACACCCTACAGGTTTTACCTTGAAGATTGCAAAAAAAATGGTGAAACTTTTTATGGTTTCACCGTTTCTGTATTGTTTCTTCATTCACTACACTCTTTTACAGGACTTTCGTGCGGAATCGGAAACAAAATCGAAACATTTATGATAACGCTAATATCCGGATGCGGGTGCTTCCTTCATTTAGCATGAATTATAAGCAATTGATGTGATTTACTAACATCCTTTTTCTACCGCTTCGTGGAATGTAGCGTTGCAAAGATCTATGTAGAGAAGGACAGTCGTCTCCGCTCTTTTACATGGCTTCCCTCCTCTATAGCTAGAAGTGTAGGGTTTGGATTATACTGCCCTTTTTCTTTTATCCTTATAAAAAAGTGGATTCGTCTAGCACGATGATTTTAAGAGGGGTTACCTGAGAATTTTTAATATGGTAGCATTTCACATTAGGCTTTCCAAATGACAATGACACAATAAAATAGGCTACTTCAGGATAATGGAAATTGACGATATCATTTCTGGACGGGTACGGGGCGGCAGTTGGATGCGAGTGATAGATTCCAGTCCATTCTTCTCCTTGTTGTTTCATTGATTTGAAGACTTGTGCCATTTGATTGACGTCCATGGCAAAAGAAGTTAGAGTTCGTTCCATATTTTTCATTTTCCATAAGGTCTCATTTTTTCCCTTTATCCCTGAAAGCAAGCCGCATGCTTCATAAGGAGCTTCCTGTTGACAATGGACAATCATTCCATTTAATACTGATTTTTTTATATAAATGTGATCGTTACGATTTCTGTTAGACCTAGCGGCCGCAACATGTTCTGCGTTTCGTTTGGCTGGGTGTGGCGGATGTATATATATAATTCTTTTGTTCAACTTTTGCAACCAGGGGCTGTTGGGGTTTATTTGCCTGGATTTTTGATTTTGCCGTTTTCTTTTTTCCTGTGAGAACAGTTTTTGATTTTCTATACATCTCATTCAATTGCCGAGGTGTCATCATTTTTATCACTCCATATAATTTTTTACTAAAGAGCCTTTACGACTATTTAAATGGATTAAAACTAGATCGTTGTGACTGTGCTTGAGGATAATATTGCTTTAACATGTCATATCGAGATTGCCGTTGTTGCTGCTGTTGCATACTAGGTTGTTTTACCTCTTTATTGACTTGTTTCCGGTCATTAGGTCTTGCTTGTTTATTGACTTGTTTTCTTTCCGATTTACTTTGCGAATAACTGGATGTAAGCTGGAATTGTTCATGATATTGCTTTTCTTTTTCTTGAAAACTTCGCATGGTTTCCTTTAATTGCTTTGTTTGTTCGATACTCTTGATTTTCATTTTCTCAAGTTGTGACCTATACTCTTCTTCTCGTTGTTTTATTTCTTTTATGGTTTTTTCCATCTCTTCGTTTTGTTCTTTATAGGTATTATGTTGCTCCTGATATTTCTTTAGTTCACTTTCCATTTTCTCTATTTTGTTTATATATTCTTTTTCAGTATCTTTATGAATTTGTAAATTGTCATTCAGTTCTTTTACTTGATTGACATATTTCACTTTGTTTTCTTCATCTCGTTGAAAATGGTTATTCATTTTCTCTAATAAACTCTCATAATATTTTAATCCTTGCTGCAACTCTTGAATCGTACTGTTTAATTGTTCTATTTTTTCAGAATATTGTATTTCACTTTCATTACTCCAGAAATGCAAGGCCATACGAAGCCAACTCCCTTTCTTTATCGTATACATTTCATGCCATTCTTGCTTAGGCTTTTGATCTTTTAATTTAATTAAATTTTGACTCATTTGTTGAATTTCTTGTTCCATTGCTCTCATTTGCTGATTTTTATTTTCTATGTTTTCTTTCAACTCGCTTACCTCTTGTTCCAACGAGTATATATGTTGATTTTTCTTTTCAAACTTCTGCTGTAAAATTGCCTCAAGATGTTCATAATTCAGAAGAGTTTGTTCTTGTTTTTCTATTTTCTTTATAAATTGTGACTGTTCCTCTTCAAATGATTTAGCCATGTCTTGTGTTTTTCTTTCTTCTTCCAGCAATCTATCCTTCATGATTTGTCTGCTTTCTTCAAGAGCTTGAGAAAAATGACTTGTACTTCGTTCATACAACTGGATGGTGTGTCTGTAATCCGTTATTTCTTGAAGATAACTTTTTTTCATAATGTTAAAATGTTTTATGGTTTGATCTTTTTTCTTTATATCCTGTTTCAGTTTATTTTCATTTGCTAAATTTTTTTTCAAATGGTGACGAATTTCAGTCAATGACTGCTCTAGCTGTAATCTTTTTTCATGACTGTTTGGATCCGCCATAGACATGTCTTTCCCCTGAATGGGATTTATTTGAACTACTTTAGCGGCAGTATTAATTTTTTCAATTTGCTTCGTGAAATAAATTTTTTCATGACTATAATTACTTAAATGGCTTTTCAATTGTTGAATTTCGTTTTTGGAGGTAAAAAGTTTTTTTTCGATATTCTCAATCGTTAAGATATATGAATCCATTCTTTCTTTCTTTTTAAATGGAATAACTTCTCTGACCATTTTTACCCCCCCTATAGAGATAGCCTATAATAAATATATATGATGGTTTTCGTTTGATGTGAAACAATAAAGACAATTAATGATGTATTTTAACTGTTTAACTAAGAATCCTTATTTACAAACTAAAGTAGCCGTTCTGGTTTGATCCTGGTAGGCTACTGTCCTTCTTTTCGGGCTTTGTTTTTCCTAATGACAAAAAGGATAGCAGCTACCCAACCAATGACAATCCCCCCTCTGTTAGGATAGATGTCGCACGAGGCTAACGTGTTATGAATAAGTAAATTACACAGAGGTCGATCTATATGACAGAAAGTAATAGAACACGTTACACGCAAGAACGGAAAGATGAAATCATCAAACATTGGATTTTCTTGATAAATAAACCAAATCCTTCAAAACCTTGGAGTCACCCCCCCTCTGAATCTTCGTTCTAATTCCTTTACACGTACTATATTTATTAATCCTTTAAAATTATAGGCAAGACAAATAAGACTCACTTCAGTGTTTACTGAATCAAGTCCTCTTGTTAAAAAATATGTGTAACCAAACTGGCGTTTAATAATTCCGAAGGGGTGCTATACTATAGATCCTCTTTTTTTATAAATTTTATTTTTCTTTTCAGTGTTCTCACTAACCTTCTCAATGATTTTTTATCCGTAATATTTTACTTTTGCTTCGTATTCTCGCTGTCTGTTGTATTTAAAAGATGGTTAATGTACTCTTCAATTTTCCCCTCATAATAATTTAATTTTTCTTTATTAATGTTTATTTTTTGCACTATTTGCTTTTATCTTAGTACCATCTATAAGTCCAACACCGTTATTAAAGTACAGCGTTCTTCTCTTGTTCTTTTCTAGAACTTGCACTTTAATTTTCATTTAAACCACACTCCTTGAGAAGGAATTCATCTAGTACCTTTTTGTAACGATTTTGTATACTATCTGTCTCTTCACCTATTTTTTTAGCAAATTTTTTACTCCCCATTCTTCGGTGAAGCCGGTATAAAGTGAGAGGTTGATTAAGATATCCTAGATCAAACTTTAAAAAAGTTCTAATCCAATAGTCATAGTCGTGAGCATAAACTAAAGATTCATCAAAGAAACCAACCGAAGAGAAAAGTTCCCTTTTCGCCATAACCGTAGAACCATTAATTGGACATCCATGTTTTAATTCTTCTAGTAAAGTAGCTTTATTAGAGTTTTCTGGACCAATCGAGGGAGATATGATTTTATTTTTTTCATTAATATATATATAGTCTGTGAAAGAGAACATAAGATTATTCTTCTTCATAAAATCTAATTGAACTTCTACCTTAGTACTATATAATAAATCATCTGAACTTAGCCAAACAATATAGTCACCACTAGCACGAATAATTCCCTGGTTTAAGGCTGTGGCTGTACCACCATTGCGCTTTTTTATATAAATTATTTTCTTTATAAATGGTTTAAGCAATTCAACATGCTCAGTTGAACCATCATCAACAACAATAACTTCAATATTTTTGTAAGTTTGGTTTAGTGCAGTTGTTATAGATCTTGCAATATACCTACAGTTATAGAATGGGATAACAATGGATACCTTATCGGTTTTAGCTGTATCATTATTCTTTTCCAAGCTATCATTTACTATTTCTTTCACTAATTACACCACTCTTTAAATAGTTTTTTAAGTATCTAATTGGTTATTAAGCTTATTCGTATAATTTCTGACCCTGCACCCCAAATTTCTATAACTTTCATTCCCCCCCTTTATAGGGATAGCCCATAATATATATATATGATGGTTTTCGTTGGGTGTGAAACAACCAAGGCAAGTAACGATGTACTTTATCATATATGACTTGGATTCAATGCTTCTTTATGACATATTTATTGGATTTTCACATAAATTGAAAAGGAAATTGATTTTGTAAAATACTTAGGTGTGACAATTGGAGCTTATGTATTAGAACCTTCTGTGCATTTGCATGGGATGACAAAGGATATTTACCGAGACCTTTTTACAATTCATGATAATTATTCACTCATTTGCAGTTATATAGCTGAAAATTTTACAAAGAGATCATAATCCGGAAAGTTAAAGGGGGAGAGAAAATATGAATGTATTATTTGTTTATTATCTTCCAAGCGGCGGAGTAGAAACTTTGAACCGACAAAGAAGTATCGCACTTAAAAGAAAAAACATTAATTGTCATTTTCTTTATTACAGAAAAGAAAGGGAACTAATAAACGATCATCATGCCCCAACTTTTATTACTAATAATGATAATGAAATTAGTGAAATACTTCGTAAAGGTAATTTTCATGCTGTTATTGTCACTTCTGATTACCTTTCTCTTTCAAAATTCAGAAGTTTAGGTTATAAGGGGAAATTAATTTTAGAAATTCAAGGACTTGGGTCACAAGAAAGGGCCTCAGCAGAATTAAATAATGCGGTTCCTTTTGTTAAAAGTAATAGTAATGGAATATTAAGTTCCAAAACTCCTCATATCATAAAATTTTTAGATCAAATTTATCCATCCTTTCCGAAGTTCATTTTTCATAATTGTTTTGATACTACACAGTTTACTTATAAACCTTTGAAAAACATGAACAATCCTATTATTGCATGGATTGGCCGTATCGATGATAATAAAAACTGGAGAGAGTTTCTCCAAATCGGATACTATCTTATTAAGCGATATAATTCAAAAATAAGATTATATATGTTTGAGGATCATACGTTGTCCTTACCTAGTGAAAGACAAAAATTTCAAAAGTTAATACAAGATTTAAATTTGAAAAGCAATCTTACCATTCTATCAAATATCCCTCATGAACAAATGGCTGATTACTTCTCGTTAATTGGAGACTCAGGTGGTTTTCTTTGTTCAACTTCAAAGGTTGAAGGGTTTGGATATGCAATCATAGAAGCAATGAGTTGCCGTTGTCCAGTACTGACTACGGATTCTGATGGGGTCAAACATTCAATTATTCATAATCAAACTGGGAAGTACTATTCCCTAGGTAATATTAAAGAAGCAGTCAATGAGGCTATAGAGCTAATGACAAAAAATAGTTTGAGAGAACATATACGTTTAACCGCAGTTCAACATGTAAAAGTTTACTTTGATCCAGAAAAGTATAGTGAGAATTTTATCAATATGCTTGAAAACCTCTAATAGAGACAATGGGGTTTATCTGTCATAATAAAGAATAAATGTCTAAACTTAATTTTGTAAGGAAGAGATATAAGAAAAATATTAGTGAACTGGTTGTCAGAGAAAGGAGGTCAAATCCTTGTTTAATCGCCCATTTACTTTTAAAGGTAATGAGTTTGTTGCAACGCAATGCTTCTTTAGAAATATAGTAGATGATTTTACCTATGAGTGTATTATCCTTCCAATAAAACCCAACGAAGCAGTTAACAATCGGTCTTCATATTTAATTTCTCCTACCTTTAGTACAGGAAGTAGATACTGCAGTTGGGTATTTCAGTTAATGGAAATGAAATACAAGTTTTGGAGCAAAGTTTGAATAAACCTAAAACAAGATTACTCGTACACTTCGATAACTCCATTTTGATTAAGCTAGTTCTTGTATATGCGAATAAAATTCCATCTTTGTTTATTAATGGAGAATTAATTGCAGTTGGAACCAAAAGTGAGTTTAAACATGTTTACCCTTCAGGTGTTTTAGGTGGAAACCAAGAAGGAGAATGCTTTTCAGGTAACATAGATTCTATTAAGCTTTGGAATAAAAGTTTATCAAGGGAAAAAATCTATTATTAAATCTCAAACATAATATTTGCAATGAAAACCTTGTATGGGGCCATGACTTTTTAAATGGATCATTCTATAAGAAGGGTTAAAAAATTAAACCGAAAGTTAGCATTATTTTGCCGACTTATAACAAGTTTTCTCAAATTTTATTGACACTTCACTCGTTAGAATGTCAGACTTTTAATAAAAAGAATTTGAAGTCATTATTGCCGACGATGGATCTCAGGATCAAACACATTCCATTGTTAATGAACATTCTTTTTCATTCCATTTAAAATACTTACGTTCAAATTATAATATAGGAAGACCAAAGATTTGAAACCTTGGAATTCAAAATGCAAGCGGAAATATTATTATATTTTTGGATGCTGAAATATTAGTGAAACCTGATTTTGTACTCCAACATTACTCTACTCATATGAAAAAGGACAACATAGTTGTATGCGGAAGTATGGTTTTAAGGGGGATATATACTACCTACTATCCGCAATTTAATGTTGAGCAATTAGCCCACCTCAAGTTAATTATACAGAATCATCCACCTCTATTTAAAAAAATTTCACAAGGTTTAGAAGATGGAAAGCCTGTTGAGTTGTTAACTGAAAAAGATATTTATGATAAAACCTTTATGAAACTTTCTTTTGTGAAACCTTTCGTAAAATTTTATCAAGAACTATTCATAAACTACGGTAATGAACTTAAAGAGTTTCACTTTCCATGGATTCTATTTGCTACCGGAAATGTCTCTGTTAAATCGCAAGGGTTTATTGAAGTAGGTTTATTTGAAGAATATCCTGGATATGGTTGGGACGACCATGAATTGGGATACCGATTATTTAAAAGAGGTTACAGTTTTATTAATCATACTGGGTTAGTTGCATATCACCAAGAGCATCCCATTGCTAAATCAAATAATCACGAGTCGTTCCGAAATTTTGTACGTATGTACAGAAAATTCCCGGAAGTACAGATGCGTATAATTGCACTTCATTTTTTAGGGATATCTTTATCTAATATTAACTCGATTTATAATTCTTATGTGAAATTTTTAGATGTTTACCCAAATGACTTTAAGCTGGTTAAATATGCTTTTTATTGCATGCTTGATCAAATAGCATTAAGACTATGGAATGGCCAAAGCTTAACGGATTTTTTTGAAACCATTCCCATTGACTTAAATCAATTAAATATACAAATTGACGAACTAATGGAAAAACCAGATATAAATATTTTTGCAGCAAATTTTAGAAACCTTATAAATTATTAGTTGGATCATTGATCATGAACTCCATAGTTTGTCAGTGTCCATCAAATAGTCCCCACCTTTACTTTGTAAAATTAAAGATAATTGATAATACAAGAAACTGATTAAATCAATAACTTGTCTTTAATGTTGCACATTATATCTTTTGAAGGTACATCACTATTTATTTAGCGGTGTCCTTTTTTTGTACTTAGACCTCTAAATGACCTCATTTACTACAACGTAAGCCCGAAATATAAAAAATAAGCATACCTTTTCGGTACGCATCACAAATAGCCGTATATCATTGATTTTTTTCATCAGAATATACGGCTATTTTACTTCTGCCACATTCTGCTTGGATCATTTTTTGACCAAGGCATATATTGATTTAAAATTTCCGGATTTCGATGGATATCGAGATTCGGTAAATCCGTCAGTAGCTTCTAGAGATATTCGGTAGAAATCCACTCCATTCGCTTTTGCTGTTTCTGCGATACTTAAACAGATGGCGTTGGCTTTTGCACCAGCTTCGCTGACGGAAAAGAGCCAGTTTTTTCGACCGATCACATTTGGACGTATGGCGTTTTCAGCTGGATTATTATCAATTTCAATCCGGCCATCATTCAAAAATGCTTTTAGTCCATTTGGCTCTGTTCAGTGTGTATTCAGCTGCTTTTGCGAGCGCATTTTTCCCGTAGAATGGTGATGTTTCAACCCAGTCCAAGAAATTTTTCCACGATCGGCTTCGAGTATTTTTGCCGTTTTTTTCTTCGCTTACTTGGAGACAAGTGTCTTGAATTGTCTTTCTAAGTCGATATAAATCATCGCAATATTTTACACCGATTTGCCCATTTTTGCTGTCTGCTTTCAGCCAATAACGGCGAACATGCGCCCAACAATTTGCGAAATGTCACACCTTGCAATTTTGTCATAAGCCGAATATCCATCACAGACAATCGTTCCAGAATAATCTTCAATGAAGCCTCTCAAGAACAGATCGAGCACGTGATAATGAACTTTGAAACAGAATAATCGTTGGTCCTTGGCTTGGAACACTTCGATAAACCCAATTGTAGGCGTTAGATTGCCCCAGATTTGCCATCGGAACGATTAATAATTTGGGCATGAGTTTCATCGACATGTAAAACTGATTTAGACATCATCAAATTTTTCATTTGTTCATAAATAGGCAATAGCCAATCATGTGAAGCACGAATAACCCAATTCGAAAGGTTCTTATCATTCGTATTCAGACCATAACGTTCCCATTCCTTTACCTGACGGTAAAGGGGTAAGTATTGTGATAAATTTATCATACATCACTTTGGCAAGTACGCTAGGACTTGCTATGCTCCGTTGAATGGCAGGTTGTGGTGCTTTACCACGTTTAATTTGTGCTGATTGTGATGAATCAGTCTTTACAGTTTTTACATTCATAGGCATGTTCAATATGCTGCACTTTCATCATCTTTGCAGGAATAAATTTAGCCTCTTCACGGACAAGCGTACCACCGATTTCAACCATTTGATCGTGGCAACAGTCACAGATTGTATTTTCTGGATGATGGTGAATCGCTTCTATTTCCACATCATCACGCAACGAATCGTTTCTTTTTTTCTTTTGAATTTTTCGTACAACAGTATAAGAGATCGTCTGTTGGCTTTGTTCTTCTGTGTGCTCAGAATCATTAAAAGACGCATCATCCTCAAATAATGAACCTTGCCCATCTAGCACATCTTACATTTCTGATTTCAATGATATTTCTCTTTTGTTTCATCAAGATCCCATTTATCGTATTTTCAAAGGCGATAATACTTCTTTCCCAGGTCCATTTTTTTGCCTTTTTCTCACCTTCTAGTGCTAATCGATTGCGTAAAGAATGATCATTGACCTAGACGGAGATATATCATGGGCAAGACGATTTTCATATCGATAGGAAACAAGTGCATTTTCTTCATGACGACAATAATCAAGATTCCCCCCTTTGTAGGTTGTAACAAGAGCTGCACCACACTTCATCGCCACTTCCAAACTTGGAATTGAGGCAGTATCAAAAATCGATGAATTGAAAAAAACATCTGTATGATTATAGTGATAACATAATTCTTTATCGTCGGCAGGAGTAAAAAATCTAAATTGATTCGTTGCTTTCAAACGTTTTAGTGTTGGATAATTATGGAATTCATCTAGTGGGACGATTAAGTTAATAATTATATCTGGGTGTTGTGTCTTTACCATTTTTAATTGGTCAATTAAGTAATCCTGCTCTCGGTGCCAGGAGAATCCTCCTTCTGGTTTACGAACAATTGCTGTAATTTGTAGAGAAGGATACTGGTTATCACGGTTGTGCATATTTTCAAATTCCAGTGCTTATGCCAACTGGTACAATATGCCCCTCTATTCCATGATCCAAAAGAATTTTTTGTTGCTGGTTCGATGATAATACGATCAAATTTGTTGTAAGATAATAGGTAGAGGAAAAGAAAGATGATTATTTTTAAGAAAGGTAGGGCTCATAACACAGACTCATGCGGATAAGCATACCTTTAACCTTTTTTACTTGCTTCATGTGCAGAGGGAACTGTTAGGTAGTAATTCGAGATAATAATATCGCTTTTAGGGTAATCGTCTTTTGTCAAAATACCACTTTTACTTCGAATCAAATTGGACTTTATTGGATAATTAATTCTACCTTCTAAGGGCATTAAGATTGTCACATCATGCCCCTTATCAACAAGACCATTGGCAATTTCAACAAGCATACGCTGTGCCCCACCAGTACATAAAGTTAATATTGGAAAAGTAAATTTCATGGTTTCTTTTTCCACTTCACCTTTTCTTTTTTGGAAATCAGATTACCAATTATATTTTTATATTTATTTCTGACAGAATGAAATTCAGATTGTTGTTCTTTATTAAAGCGGATAGAACCCATCGCTTCATGAACTCTGTAGTTTGTCAGCGTCATATGAAAATAATGAATAGGGAAATGGAGAGCTGTTCTAATCCAGTAGTCATAATCTTGTGCATACTTTAGATTTTCATCAAAGAAACCTATTGTTTTTATTATTTCTTTAGACAACATAACAGTGCATCCATTAATGGGGTTAAATTCTTGTAAAGTTTGAAGAATTTCAATGTCATCTTTAAAATACTTTCCGACATTATACTGAGTGATTTGATTATCTTTATTGATAATATTAAAAGTTGTAAAACTAATTAAAGCGTTATTTTCCTGCATAAAATTAAGCTGATGTTCTATTTTATAAGGGCTGATTAAATCATCGGAACTAAGCCAGACCAGGTATTCTCCTTTTGCATGTTTTATTCCCTGGTTTAATGCAGAAGCTACCCCTTTGTTTGTTTGCTCTATATAAATAATGCTAGACAAATAGGGGGTAATTAATTGCTGATTCTCATAAGAACCGTCATTGACAAGGATTAATTCAACCTGTGGATAGGTTTGCTTTAGTACACTTTCAATCGCTTGTGGGACATAGGCGTCATTATAAAAAGGGATAATGACAGTGACTAAAGGGTGCATAGCAGACACAAACAGTTCACTCCTTTAAAAACTTTTTTTCGATAAAATGATAGAATATCCAATAATGATGATTCAAGCTGTCATTTTCCATTCGAGGCCCAGTATTTGACACAACTTTTTCTTTATTACATTATGCTTAAGTACGCTTTTTATTGTGGGCTTCTATTCATTATTTTATAGTGCTCCAGCATTTGAACAAATTATTAGAACGTAAGAACTTAACAATACGTATAAGATACATAAAGTTTTTGACCATAGCCCGACAATGAACAATCTAAACAGTATAATTCATAAAAGTATAGAGAATTATTTTAAGATTAGAATAAATAAATATTTAATCAACAACAAATAAGCGAGCCTTAAAAAATCGAGTGATCGCTTATTTGTTATAGTTATAGATATTAGACTTTCAAATGTTTAGATTAATAATAGTATTTCTAATCTATATTTCCAATAGCCAAACCAGTGAAGCTAATAGGGCCAACTACGTTAACCGTACCTGCTGGAGCAGCTAGGACCTCACCTGTCAATCGATATACAATAAATCCGCTTGCTGCAGTTACGTTAAAGTCAATCGTATCGAAGGATGCTGTATAAAATTCCTCAAACGGAGCCGGTTCAGGTGTAAATCTAGTATTGAAAATTTCTACTTCTGGACCCATTCCATTCACTTGGCGGAAAATACGAAGGAATACGACAGGTGCCCCAGTTACAGCCTGCAACCCAACCGTTCCTTTCAATTCAATTCGGTTAGTCGCAGGTACTGGTGGTGTAATGAATATACCAAGGTCGGCAAGTTGAATTCCCGGAGTTACAGGTAAAGGAAAAGGGGGAGTTCCATTTGTCTGATTACTTGGTACAGATGACTTATAATCAAGAAGAATTTCTGCCATTTTTTATCACTCCTTTCCATTAATCATTTTGTAATCAGTTAAGCTACAGGTCCAAATGCCATTCCACTAAATGTAATAGGGCCGGCTACACTGGCTGGGTCAGCTGCTTCCAATCACTTGAAGAGGAGAGATGATAGTGATGAATTCTGGTAATACTTGAAAATCTGCTGTTAGTCATTTTAACAGTATATAATTTTTCATTTCTATCTCTGAAGATCTTGTTGGGTTGTAAAATCATGAAGTCTTATCTCGAAATATTCGAAATGCGATTTGTGGAGTGTTTAATGTTGCCGCAACGCCTACAGTAGCATTCAATTCTACCCGATTATTTATCGGTATACCTGCATCTAAGGTTAAAGAAAAAGAGGCAATGGTTTGTTGTGATCCAAATGGAATGACGATAGGGGGGGTAGCTCCTAACCTGCTTGAAGGAACTGTATCGCTAAACGCCAAAATATTAATAGTCATTTCGTTACTCCTTTCTCTAAAGTTATAAAATTATTAGGTTGTTCCAACCGCAAGTCCACTAAAGGTAACGGGTCCCACAACTTGAGCAATAGTGAAAACTCCAGGTGCAGAATTAGCGATAGCAGCCTGTACTACTAACTGATAAACATGAAAACCAAATGGAATTGCTTCATCAATTGTACTAATAGTGACATTATAATCATGGGCCGGTAGAACTGGTGTATTTTGTAAATCTACTGTTGTATTAAAAATTTCCTCTCCATCCCGGTAAATACGGAAAATAACTGCATTATTAAAAAGTGAACCTAGTTGGGCGCTAATTCCTACATTTGCAGACAATAACACACGGTTTCCTTCAACCGAAGGTGTAAGCTGGGGAAGAAATAATCCTAAATCAGCAATCTGTAGTTGGTTTGGTATTTGAGGAATATTTATAGGCGGTGATCCACCAAATGAATTACTTGGTACTGCCGCTTTATAATCCAATACAATATTAGCCAATATAGTAACCTCCTTTCATTATATATAAACTTTATTATGAAAAATATAGAAAGTGGCTTGTACAAGTACCTATTTAAATATGTTTATCGTCAATTTCACTTAGTCCTTTATACATTTCAATTTCGTAGTATAAATGCGAATCAATTTTAAATTACACATATATTAAGCTCTTATAACTGATAAGGAAGTGAGAAATAAATTTTTGTGAAAATACAAATTGTTAATACAAAATAATTTTTTAGCATTCTATACAACAGGATTTTATATATTGCCTTAATTAGTTTTTGTACGCTTGATTACCTATATATTTAACAAAAAAATTAACAAATAATATTCAGACAAGTGTTTGTTTTTGATAGAAGTACAAACACTTTTTAAAATTTAATCATATGTTGTAAGTAACATATAACAAGGAGGTGAAAAAAAATGACAATTCAATTCCTTGATCAGAGAATTTCTGTTATTTCCCAAGGCGGCCCTGCTATTCTAATCCCTTTAGCACCAGTAGCACCATTGGTAATTGGAGATATCGGCATACAAACTGCTGGCGTTTTACCTGCAAATGCAAATAATGTTCGAGTAGAGCTCAATGCGATGGTGGTGTAACTGGACTTCTTGCTACTAATAGTTACCGAGTTCAGATCTTAAGAGAGGGAACTGTAATTTTTACTGCAGATTATTCGGGAACTGCATTAGCAAATGGAAACCCGCCTTCCTATACTGTTACAGATTTTCCACCTGCTGCAGCGTTAGCAGATGGACAAGTTCAATACACTTTTACAATTCAACAAACTTCACTAGCACCAGTTGCTGGTACAGTTCAAGCTGCATGGTTCGGTGGAACAGCTGCTGCTGGCAATTTCACAGGTTAATAGGCTTTAAAAACTGAAGGTTTCCTTCGGGTCAGGCTGTCGAGAAAGTTTCGACAGCCAGTATTTTTAATAGAGGGAAAGTATTTAATATCAATGAAATTACAATGGTTGGGATTCGAATAAAGTTAGTTTACAGAAGAAAACGTCTCCAATATATACAGGACTATCGAGTAGCGATAGTCCTGTATATTTTTTCCTGATACCGTTAATAAAATCATATAGTACAATTACAATGAATAGAATTAGACTTTATATTGATTTTGACGGTAATAATTAAGAATATCTTCTAGTGAAGATGTAAGCGGAATATTTGGTGACCAGCCAAGATTCATCACTTTTGCCAGTTGAATCGCAACCTTTTCTTCTTTTTGATCATCACTTGATTTTATCTCAAAATTGACATACGTTAAGAGTTTATAGTTAGTAATAATGTCATAAAGAGAACAGCTTTTGCCTGAAGCAATCTCGTAAATTTCACCCGATTCTCCCTTTGTCAGTATTATTTCATAAGCTCTTACCGCATCTCTTACATCAACAAAATCACGTTGTGCCTGAAGATTATTTACTTCTAAAACCTTGTCTGTTTTATTTTCCTCCATGTCGACAATTTTTTTTGCAAAAATCGAGCAAACACCATTTGACTTTCCGGGACCAATTAAGTTTGAAGGCTTGGCAATGGATATATGCATGTTATATAGAACTTGCCATGACTGAGCAATTAAAACCTGAAGTGTTTTACTTAAACCATAAGGATGTGTAAGTGTTGTAATATGTTGTGGGTCAAATTGAAGAGCTGAACCAACTACTACAATTTTACAAGATGGATTTTCCTCGCGAAGTGCATCAATTAAGTAGAGCGTTGACAGTACATTTGCTTCAAAAGATGATACTGGATGAAGCCACGATTCTCCTACGTGATTATGTCCTGCTAAGTGAAGAAGATAATCGGGTTTGATTTCTTTTACTATATTTCTAACACTTACTTTATCCGTAAGATCACAGTGTTCTGTTCTGACTTGTTCATTCACGGCATTATTCCTTGTCATTGCAGTAACATCAAATCCAGCTTTTACAAAATGTCTGCACGCATGTTGACCAGTGAAACCGCTCGCCCCTGTAATTATTAATTTAGGCATCCTATTCATGACTCTCCATCCAGCCTTTTAACTCTTTCAACATTATTTCATAAGTTGGAATTTGATAATGGTAATCGGTTCTTGTACTTTTTATTGTTCTATCCAGTACGATGTTTGAATCGGGAATAATTTCAACATCTGTTTTATTAAAAATTTCCTTTATCATGCAAAGCAATCTATATTTTGAAATTTTTTGGTTTGACCCAAGATGATATAAGCCTGTAATCTCGTTCTTAATCATATTTTCAATTGCTTTAGCCAATTCAAGGGTAGTAACACCATTCCAATAAACTTTTTCGTAACCCTTTATTTTTCCTTTTTGCTTCATAAACCATAAAAACAACCCAATGCCATTCTCTTTAAGCTCTGGACCAATAATAGAAGTACGAATGGTTAAATGTTTATCACTAATTATTTCTCCTAATTGTTTGGATTGAGCATAAAACGACGTACCATCAGGAATATCTTTCTCTGTGTATTCGCCTTTTTTACCTAAAAAAACACAATCTGTGCTAATGTGAATAAACTTTCCATTATTTCTCTCAGTTAATTTTACTAACTGATGAGGTAGTAAACTGTTTATCTGGAAAGCTAGCTTTGTGTTTTTGTTCGCATCATCATTTAAAATGCCAATACAGTTAACTGTAATATCAGGCTTTATGCTATCTATGATTTCTTCCAGTTTGGTTGAATCAGTGACATCTAAATAGATTCCATCCTTATCATTTTGGTCTCTTGAAGTATATAGCACATGATACTCTGGCTTTTGTTGTAAATAGGCTGTTATGATGTGCCCAGCCATTCCTTTGCCTCCAAGGATCAATATTTTCATTTATATGAACCTGCCTTTCTTCAATACTTCCTTAATCTCTTCTTTACTCATCCAGTCTTTACTAGAATTGTAGTTGATGAGATTAGCAGGTTTATATTTTGAATAATGCTCCTTTAATCCCTCAATATATATTGGTGGCAAGATAACAAAATATTCATTATCATAGACAATTGTTGTAAGACTTTCGTATTCAGAAAGCAGCAATTCATGAATTTTCTCTCCAGGACGAATCCCGAGTATCTCAACTCCAACATCTTTTTTATTGGAAGCCTCGACTAAAACTTGTGCAAGGTCAATAATTTTGCAAGCTGGCATTTTCATAACAAAAATTTCTCCGCCTACGCTCTCAATTGTTGCTTTAAAAACTAACTTAATTGCCTCCTCAATGGTTAAAAAAAATCGCGTCATTTCCAAATCAGTTATACCAATTTTCCCTTTTTCCTGAATTTGTTTTTTAAATACATGAATAACACTTCCATTTGTCCCCAAAACATTTCCGCCTCGGATACAAACAAACTTTGTTTTCGTATTTAATGTATTTGCATGAATGATCAGTCTTTCTCCCATTGCCTTTGACAATCCGTAAAAATTGGAAGGATTCGATGCCTTATCTGTAGAAATATAGACTACTCTTTTCACATTACAACTAATAGCCGCATCTATTACATTCTGTGTTCCATTTACATTTGTTTTTAATGCTTCAAGTGGTTGATGTTCACAAACTGGAACATGCTTTAAAGCTGCCAGATGAAAAATGTAATCAACGTCCTGACTTGCCTCAATTAACACGTCCTTCTCTTTGATATCTCCAATGATAAATTGTAATTTGGAGTTATTATCAAACTCTTGCTTCATCGTAAATTGATTAGATTCATTTCTTGAAAAAATGCGAATTTCTTTTGGTTCATATGTTAGTAGCTGTTTAACCAACTCGTATCCCCAAGAACCTGTACCTCCAGTGACCAAAATGATTTGATTATTAAACAAGGCTCATGCCTCCTAGGAGTAATTTAATTACTTTATCAGAAACGTTAGGATGATCGTATCCCACTGGAAATGACCAGTTATTATTCTGATTTATCATTACATGTACACAGTTAACGATTTGATTTGCATTAATTCCTGACAATATGTTACTTCCACACTCAATTGTTTCAGGTCTTTCAGTTGTTTTTCGAATGGTAACTGTAGGGACATGAAACAAGCAGCATTCTTCTTGAACTGTTCCGCTGTCGGTCAACACGCAAATAGCATTCTGCTCAAGCTTGACAAAATCAAAGAAACCAAACGGATCATGAAACTCTACTAACGGATTAAGGTTGAAAGAAGTTACTTTCGCTAATCTGGATTTTGTGCGTGGGTGAATACTGCATATAATTCTTTTGTTATATGTTTCAGCGACTTTATTAATCCCTTTCATAATTTCTAATAGTCGTTGCTCATTATCTACATTTTCTGCACGATGAGCAGTGACCAAAAAGTACTCTTCTTTTAATAATTTCAGGTTTGTAAGTATCTCACTCTTTTCAATCTCGGTTTTAAAATGATTCAATACTTCGAAAATAGGATTGCCTGAAAGAATAATTCTGTTTTTCGGAAAACCCTCATTCATTAAATTTTCTTTACTTTGGGGTGTATATGGTAGATTAAAACTCGATATTGCATCAATGACTCTACGGTTTTTTTCTTCTGGTACTTCAAGGTCAAAGCATCGGTTACCTGCTTCCATATGAATAACTGGAATACCCATTCTTTCCGCTAAAATAGCACTTAAGCCGCTATTAGTATCACCTAACACTAAAACTTTATCTGGTTTTTCCGTTAAGAGTAGCATTTCTAAGCTTTTATACATGTTAGCTAGCTGTTCCCCTAGTGTAGATTGCTGGGTTGACAAAATAAAATTGGGTTTCCGAACCTTTAATTCTTGGAAAAACACTTCACTTAATGAGGAAGTGAAATTTTGGCCAGTATGCACTAAAACATGTTCTTCAGCAAGCCTGTCTAATTTCTTAATAATTAAGCTTAATCGTATAATCTCTGGCCTTGTGCCCAAAATTGTCATTACCTTCATTTTTTACATTCCTTTCTGAAATATTTCTAGCTCGACGAAATTCTTGGTCTTTAATAAACTATTCGAGAGTTTTTTAACTGCATAGGCATGTATAATAAAATCTACTTTTTATAAAAAAATCATCTATTGCCTATTAAGATTAAGATTAAAACTCTTCGTTCCTAAATAAATATATAACTAATATTTTCTTAAAACAAAAAAGCTACTGAATACTCATTGAGTAAGTATAAGAAATAGTTACTTACTCAGATTATTTCTCTACTTGTTAAATAAAAAAGAAGGGTTTCCCCTTCTTTTTTAAACCATATTTCACTTTAGTAAGTTAATTTAAAAGAATTACGTGTTCCTAATTAGGCGTCCCCAAGAAGATTAGGGAATGTTACACAATCTTGTACAACTAAGTCCTCGTCTGGAACAAATCCTACAGCAGCACCTGCGAAGGTTACTAATGCTGTTCCAGCCAAATCAGTTAACGTAATTGCATAAGCATCTGGTAATGATCCGATATTTTCAACTAGCGTTAAAGTAAATAATACAGTACGATCAGCTATACTTGGATCAGCAAAACTTAATGTACCAGCACCATCTACCGTCATGGTTGTAATACCCAGAACCTCAGTACATGTCGGCATATTAATCTCTTGAGCGGTAAAAGTAAAGCTTTGATCTATGGTTGCTGTTCCTGTTCCTGTAGGAATAACGAAATCCTCTACAATCCATTGAAGTGTGCTTCCTGTTAAATTACAATTATCACAAATTTCTGCATTCAATTCAGTTGTGAACGATCCAGTGCAACGAAGCATCAAACCAAGAATTGCAGCAAATGTAATTGGCACAGTGCCTGTAATTGGATCTGTATCAACAAACGCTTGACAGTCACAGTTGTCACGTGGGAAGAAGTTACATTGCTCTGGCCATTCAAATGGAGGACATACACCACTAGTCGGGATTTCAATATCATTTTCACGAGGGAAACAGAATTTTGCTAATACTTCTAATTTAACTTCTGCTTCAACTTGAACTTCAAAGCAAATATCCAGCATAACTTGTAGACCAAGATCAGGTATACCTGTTTCAATAAAGTTTGTATCACAGTTAAGAGAAATAATTCGGCAGAATACATTATCACTTGTAAAAGGTTCCGGTGCACAAACTGCCAGGCGACGAGACTCACTAATTGCAGGTCGGAAACTACAAATTACTGTTCCTTCACTATCAATAATTGTGATTAGTGGCCTAATTGTAAAAATAACTTTAACAATTGCGATTTCTCTTACTTGACCGTTTACTAAAATTTCCCTTCTTTCAATTCTAGAAGACACTGTACATAATGCGTTACCACCTGTATCTGGTGGATCAAGCGGGAAGAAACCTCCTACATCTGGAACTTCACATGTTACATCAAGTGGAGTTCTTCCCTCTGCAACTGCCAAATCAACGGCTGCTGCACATTCAGGAGTTAGTACAATTCCAGTGTCTGTTGTAATGGCATCAAAAACCCAGTCATAAACCTTAGGGACCCGAATACATTCTTCTTGCACATTATTAGGGGTCAATTGAGATCCTCTAATCGGCTTCACAAAAATCATCCTTTCTAATATAGGTTGTGTTATCACTTCATAATATGGATATATATATATATTGGTGCTATATCAATGGCCTATTTTAATGAATTTCCCCAAAGTTAGGAATTTTCTGTATATAAAAATTTTATAAAAAAGAAAAAAAGCCTAAAGGTTTTACTTAGGCTTTTAAAAATCGTTCAACACAACACAACTTAAATTAGAAAGGATAAAAAATCACTTATAACTTCAACATTATTTCATACCTTATAATACGAGTGACTAACTACTAATCGTTCTCCAAACTCAGAAAAAATCAAACTATCTAGATAAAATATTTTTTAAGACCAGTTCATACTTGATGAATTTCTCCGCACTATTTAATGAATAACTACTTATTTCATATCGTCATCAAGGCGAATGCACTTGCAATCTAAAAATACTGTATACATGCCCTAAAGAGAGCCCTTTCTTTCGAAAATTAATTGTTCTATATAAGATTTCAGTAATACAAAATATTGTAAATACTCAAGCTTAATAGTGGCAACAGTTCCTACGTCTTGGTTGATTGCCATTACCTTCACTTGAAGAGACTGCTGTTAGTACCTTATTTTTACCTTTTAATAATTTTGCAGCCTTTTTTACTTTATTTCCAGCAGGGAGTTTTCTAGTCTTTTGAAATTTTTCATACAATTTTTTGGGTGAATCCATTTTTATCACTCCAAGATATTTAATGATATAATTTGGCATTAATATCTACAGGTTTGAAAACATTACATTGTAAATTAACTTGAGGAAAGTATGAAATTTATATTTAGTGAATAGATTATACTTTGATTGTATTATATTGGATACTGTTATTGGTGTCATTTACTTACCAATTCCAAGTCCAATTAATTTAACTCCCTCGCTTTATGTTATTCAATCCCAAGTATTTTGATTAGGCATATTAAGTCTTTTATAAACCCATTTTTGCTTAATTCATCTTGTCTATTTATACCATAGTACTAAAACCCCTTTATTGTGACCCTAATTCTGTAATCATTTTTTAGTATTTGTATATGATGTTTAGAGGATTGAATTTTTTCGTTTATCTAAGTACTTAATGAAAATTAGACTCTATTTTTCTAACGGATAATCGAATAATTTTTCATATTTTCTAAGACAAGTACCTTTACTCTTCACCTATCATTTTCAAGTCATAAGACAACAAATAAATAAAAAATTCAATAATAATGTTTGCTTCAAAGTTAAGAATTAATTTTCCTAAGAGGTGAGTTAGATTGGAAAAAATCTTTCAGCTTGATAAGTTCTTAACAATTGAATATATGAAAAATTCGGTGCAAACTAATGGGTTTAAAATCGTAAATCAGCCCCCTAATGAATTAGAGCAAACATTGGAGTATTACAAAGAGCTTTTAAATAACGCACTGCAAGCTCCTTATATAATGACTGAAGAGGAAAATGTTCAGGTTAAAATTCCTGTAAATCAAGAAGAGTACTATTTGATGAGATGGAATATTCCTAAACTAAAATATTTAATTAAACGGCATAAAATACCAAAAACACAAATCTCTGTGAATCTGGTTAACTCCTTTATTCAACAAAGCAGTAATAACCCTGGTTCAAATAATTTGAAAAACGATGACAAGGAGATCATTATAGTATCCTATCCGCCAATCAAGAGTAAATATCTAATACTGACAGGCAATAAGGAAGAATTTGAAAAAATTAAAAAAGATGAAGAAAATGTTGAATCCTTTATATTAGATCCATATGTGCACTTACAAGCAACTTCAAGTACAGTTTATAGGAGTCTTTTTGCCATCCATTTTAATTATTCACTATTATGCAGCTATATCGCTGGACAACTAACTATAGAAGAGGTAGAAAAGCGGGTATTTCCGGTATATTAATACTTAAGTACTGCAATCCTGTACAAAATCTCTTGATAATTATGATTTCCTTTCTATTGAATGAATTTTTTAATAAAAATGGTAGAAGGAGTGATATCTTTTGTCAGAAAAACATTTTGTTTCCATTATTTTTCCAGCCAAAAATGAAGGTCCCAACGTAAAAACAACGCTTGAATCATTATACTCAGTGAAAATAATTTATCCATTTGAGGTTATTGTTGTAAATGACCTTTCAAATGACAATTGCTGTGATTTTCTTCAAAATGAATTTTTAGATAAGAATATTAATTTTATAAATACAACTGGAGTTGGTGCTGCCAATGCAAGAAATGCTGGGGCTGAAGTTGCATTAGGGGATGTGCTGGTTTTTTGTGATGCCCATTTAGAGTTTGAGGATCTATGGCTTGACCGATTATTGGAACCTTTGCTCAATGGAAAAACAAATTCGGTAGCTCCAGCTATAGGTGCAATTGGAGATTCTAACTTCACCGGGTATGGCCAAACATTATGGATAAACCCTAGAGCTTCTAAAATACGGACTCATTGGAATACTCGACAAGACAATGTATTTGAAACTGCTATTTTACCAGGTGGATGTTTTGCCATAAAAAGGGATGTATTTGAAGATGTCGGTGGTTTTGAAACTGGTTTTCCAACTTGGGGACATGAAGATGTTGAACTCTCTATCAAGCTTTGGCTCTTTGGTTACTCCTGTCATGTTCAGCCTAACGCTAAAGTCTTGCACTTATTTAGGAAAAATCAACCCTACCATATAAGCATGGATAATTATTATTATAATTTATTAAGGCTGGCCTATTTACATTTTAGTCCCGCTCGGATTCATAAGATAAGTAAAATGATACCAAATGGAAGAGCTGTAGAGCTTCAAAAGAAAGTGCTAAAAAATGATGCATTAATAAAAAAACAAGTCTATATAGAAAGACGTAAATTTAATGATGATTGGTATTTTAACAAATTTAACATAAATTTTTAATCCTACTTGTTTAATTCAATAATAAAACATGAGGTGAACTTCAACTAATGAACAACAGTAATCAAACTGAAATATCTACTTTAACCTCAATTATTATTCTTACTCGAAACGGCCTTTCTTAATCATGAAACTATACTACTCCAGTATTAGTTAGTGAAGTATGGTTTCAGTTTACATAAAAATATTAGATAGACATTAGTACTCAACCCTTGCTCCACTTTTTCTTTACTATGGTTGTTTTACATCCAAAATTCCTGTAAATCCTAGTACCATTATTAAAGAGGCATAAACAAGGATTTTTTTGAATAGTAATGGAAATGTAGTCTTAATCTGTAATAAAACTACACAATTTACATCGTTTTAGCTATTTTATCGCTACAACTCTTTGTTTTTTCTTTGAGTTGTCTATACTGATTTTCATTAATATATATTTGTGGAATTTAATTATATTTATATAATTTTAGTTATATTTTTATTCTTTTCTTCCTAATACACTACCTTTAAAGGGGGAACCTTCATGAAAATTTCTGTTTATTTTAATAATGAAGAAATTACAGTGCTCCCATACCATTCTCTCGTCGGTTTTCGATTGTTTTGTGAACAACATGGACTTCATACAAACTGGAGTTCAGTTGAGAAAAGATTAGACCTCTTTTCTGATTTAAAAATGAAGCAAATTGCACTCTCCTCAATAACTAACAACCCACTAAACCATGATGTATTACAAACGTTACAACAATTCCTCTCTATTAATGGGACAGACACAGTAATTCAAAATGTGGAGTCGCTCGCGACAGACCCTCATATACAAATCAAAGTGGCAGCCTTTGAAAACACTTCTGATGAACATGCATTTCTTCTTATTGAACATAGCTCAGGCGTTGATGAACGATTACGAAACCTATTGAGAACAGAATTGAATAAAGAAAAAATTCCATTTCAACTAAAAGAAATAAAACATTTCCCCTTAACCTCTAGTCGAGGCTTAATATTTAAGTATCACCTCCCTCCAAATCCTAATCAGGAAATATATAAAGAATTGTTTTCTATGTGTATCGCAAGAGTCCTCTTTTATTACATCAATCGTCAACAAAATAGTTTTTTTTCCTATCTTCCAAAAAATATGTTAAAAAACTGGTTAGTAAACATGACTCAAACACATATTCCACCGAATCAGAACAAAGTACAACAAGAGGAAGGAAATGAAACAATTAAAGAAAAAAACTCACAGTCACTAAAATTAATATCCCAAAATCCACCAGAAAAAAAAAGAATAATAAATGCAGAAGTCTTTTTCGATTATACGATCCTCTTCCCTCAATCAGAGAGTGGATTAAAAGAATACTTAGTTGAAGGAATTCTGAATATAAAAAACTCAGGAAATCAAGCATTAATAAATCCAGTGATATGCATTAAGATAACACCCGTACAAAGTGCTTCTCTACAAGGTCAAATTATACCACCCAAAATGGTTTCTTCATTAGGTACAAAAAGCATGAGTGGAGATAAAGGATGGAAATATGTATATGAGGATTGGAGACAAAGGATTAAAACGAACGGTGAGTATTGGATAACGCCCATTCAAGTTTTACAAATTCCCCTAGGGGAAACGACTATGTTTAACTTTAAAATAAACTTTGATCAACCAAAAAATGGAAAGTCCATCACCGCTCAGGGGTTTGTTTATTTTCAAGAAGAAAAAAAACAATTTCAATCAAATAACCAAATATCTTTTTCTTTTTAAAAGAAATCGTTCATCAATAATGTTTTAAAGATTCTCCCCAGTTGTAAGCTTGAAAAACATATTTTGGGGGTTCCTATGAAAAAAAGACATGAATTGCCAGATGATCGTTTGAATCCTGTTATTCTCCATCAGCAAATCATTTACTTAAGTTCTGAGCTGGACAAATATAGATTAAAAGTGCGTGATTATCAGGAGAGTTATCATTATAGCCAACTAGAAAAATTAAAAATTGAAAATAGCCATTTACTCGGAGAACGGCAACAATTTACAAATCAAATAGAAGAAATGAACCATATAAACCTAACTTTACAATACAAGATAATGGAAAAAGAGGCTCTTATAGAAGGATTGAGAAAGCAAATTGAAAATTTAAAGGAGGAAAATAATGCTGTAAGTGACAAATTGGAACAAGTAACATCTGATATTAGAAAAAGTCTGAAAGAAGTTGAAAATCATAAGCACTCAAATCAACAATTACAAAACCAAGTAACCTCTATTGAAAAGGAACTTGTACTGCGGATTGACAAACAAACTCAAAGTGAAGAGATGATTCAAAAACTTCAACACTCCAATCAAATACTCTTTGATAAAAACAAACAACTAACAGAAGAAACACTAAGCTATAAAGAAGAAATCACAAAAATGCTGGATCAAGTAAACCATTTGCAGAATCACATTTCTACACAAGAACAGAAACTTGCTGTACAATACGATATAAAATTGAAAAATAAAGCAGAAATTCAAAACCTTCAAGATATAAATGAAAAGCTAAAAGAAGAAAAGACACAATTAAAAGAGGAAAAACTAACTTTGGAATCTTTCCAAAATGAAATGACTGACAAAATAGAGGACTTAAAACAGGAAATTTTCTCGTATAGTTCAGGAGAAATGACAGTTTCCCCTTCACAAAACACTAAGATTGAATACAACAAACTTTTTCAACAAATAGAACAATTATTTTCACAAATTAATGAATATGGTGAAAAGATATCTACATGTGTGTCATTGACTAATCATTTTGAAGAACATATTGATAATCTTACAAATGAAATTCAACAATTAAAAAGCACATTATCAGCTAGTTCTACTCATCAGCAAACTCTATAATATTTACGGATAAACAATCTCAAAACCGCCCCATCATTTCTGGGTGGTTTTCCTACATCCTCCATAATCAAAATATAATGTTATATTAAATTTTGGACAACTTTTCATATTAACAAAAGTGACAGGCACCATCCATTTTGATATGCTCCCCCTAATGATAAATAAAATTTCAAATAAGTCTATCCAATAGGCTTATTTGAGTATGTTTATTTTAATAATAAAGCATAAGTAAACAGGGAAAATGACAGGAAGTAAAAACTTAAACTATCATTTTCCAGTTAACTTGATAGCTATGGTGCCTATCACCTTTGTCTGTTTTTTATATCTACCCCAGCTCATTCGCTTTTTCTTTTAGTGAATCAGCTTCTATTTGTATTCCTTTTTTTGACCTTTCAGCTGTAATAAGAATTGTCCTAATGCACTTTTCCAATGGGGCATCGGTTCAAAATTATTTATACGGAGACTCCTGTGATCCAAGACTGAATACTTAGGTCGTTTAGCGGGCCGTGGAAACTCATCTGTTGTACATGGTTCTAATTCAACTGGATTTTTCGTTTGTTTAAAAATTTCATTCGCAAAATCAAACCATGAACAGCTCCCTGAATTTGATACATGATAAATCCCGTATTTATTTGTTTCTATTAACTGAATAATACACTTGGAAAGATCAACCGTATAAGTTGGGCACCCTATTTGGTCATTGACCACCTTTAGTTGTTCTCTTTCACTAGAAAGGCGAAGCATCGTTTTTACAAAGTTATTCCCATTTAGACCAAATATCCAAGAAGTTCGAACAATAAAGAATTGAGAATGAAAGTCTCGTACCATCATTTCTCCTGCCAATTTAGAGATTCCATAAATATTTATGGGGGACACAGGAGAAAATTCATGATATGGTGAGGTAGAATCTCCGTCAAACACATAATCCGAACTTATATAGACAAGTTTTATATGATTCTTTTCTGCGGCAATTGCAATATTCCGTGTTCCCATTCCATTAATCAGAAAGGCCATATCTGGTTCTGCCTCCGCTTTATCAACCTGCGTATATGCAGCACAATGAATGATTATATCGGGTTTAATAAGGGACACAACTTGATTAACTTCATCTTCATTTGTAATGTCTAATTCAGTCTTTCCCATCCCAAAAACGAGATAACCTGAACCCTTTAATAATGAGACAATATCTGACCCAAGCTGGCCTTTTGCACCTGTAACAAGAACCGTTTTAATAGCCATTTCGCCCCCCAAAAAAATTAAAATCAATGATTATTGTTTAACTTACTCCACCAATCATGATGATTTAAATACCATGAAATGGTTTCTTCTATTCCCTCTTCAAAGGAATAAATCGGCCTCCACCCTAATTCATTTTGAATTTTTCTTGAGTCAATGGCATAACGAAAATCATGACCTAATCGATCATGGACAAATGTTATCAATTCTTTTGATGCTCCTAGTGCTTTTACAATATCATTAACAATTTCTAAATTCGTTTTCTCGTTATTCCCTCCAATATTGTAAACTTCACCTGGTTTCCCCTTATGAATGACTAAATCAATAGCAGAACAGTGATCCTTCACATGCAACCAATCCCGAATGTTTTGGCCATCACCATAAACAGGCAATGTTTTCTCTTTTATTGCGTTAATGATCATAAGTGGGATTAGCTTTTCAGGATATTGAAAGGGTCCATAATTATTCGAACAACGAGTGATATTTGTATTTAGACCAAAAGTTTCATGATAGGAACGTACAAGTAAATCTGCACTCGCTTTACTGGCCGAATAGGGGCTGTTAGGAGATAACGGAGTCTCTTCAGTAAAAAGTCCGGTTAATCCCAAAGAACCGTAAACTTCATCAGTGGAAATTTGAATAAAACGGAGGTTATTGTTCCTTGCCACATCCAGAAGAATTTGTGTTCCAAGAATGTTGGTTGTCACAAAGTCACTTGAATCTTTAATACTTCTGTCCACATGAGATTCAGCTGCAAAATTCACGATTACATCTACTTCATATCCATTTACCACATATTCTAATAGCTCTTGGTTTTTGATATCTCCCTTAATAAGAGAATAATGCTTAGAACTTTGTATAGATACTAAGTTTTCTAGATTCCCAGCATAAGTTAATTTATCGTAATTAATAATTTCATAATTGGGATACTTCTCGCGAAGATAATGAATAAAGTTACTACCTATAAACCCCGCACCTCCTGTCACAAGTAATTTCATTTATTTCTCCTCCTTCATTGAAAAGTCCCATTCTATATTTTTTAATAATGGAAGTTTACGATCTTTTTCGGACAATATTGGTATAGAAACAGGCCAATCAATTCCAATATCTGAGTCATTCCAAAGGATTCCTCTGTCATGTTCTGAATCATAATATTCATCCACTTTATAAATCACATTCGTGTTAGGGACAAGAGTACAAAATCCATGAGCAAAACCTTTCGGAATCAGTACTTGACGCTTATTATCTTCGGTTAATATCACACTAATCCAATGTCCAAATGTTGTTGAATTTTTTCGAATATCAACAATCACATCAAATATGGCTCCTGTACAAACACGTACTAATTTGGTCTGAGCTTTAGGGCTTAATTGATAATGTAATCCGCGTAATATTCCAGCTTCTTTTGAAAAAGAATGGTTATCTTGTATAAAATTTATGTCAATTCCAACGTGCTCTAGCAAACTCTTATTATAGCTCTCCATAAAAAATCCACGATTGTCATTAAATACACGTGGTTCTAGAAGATATACACCTTCCAAATTGGGTTTCCTTTATGTTCATATTCCACCTCTCACTTAATGGACTAGTCATTGACCAATTTCATTAAATATTTCCCGTATTCATTTTTGATTAGTGGCAACGCTAAATTATATAACTTTTCTTTCGTAATATACCCTTTTTGAAAAGCAATTTCTTCTATACAAGCAATTTTTATATTTTGAGTTTCTTCAATTGTATTTATAAATTGAGAAGCTTTATAAAGAGATTGATGGGTACCTGTATCCAGCCAAGCATTACCCTGACCCAATAATTTCACCGATAACTCTCCCCATTCTAGGTACACTTTATTCACATCAGTAATTTCAAGTTCACCTCTATTGGAAGGTTTAATGGTTTTAGCAATTTCAATGACCCGATTATCGTAAAAATATAAACCTGTCACTGCGTAGTTCGTTTTTGGGTGGGAAGGCTTTTCTTCAATTGAGGTGACTGTCCCATCTTCGGAAAAATCAATGACACCAAATCGCTCTGGATCATTTACATAATAACCAAAAACAGTTGCCCCTTTTTTTTGACACACCGCTCCTTTAAGAAGGTTTTGAAATTCGTTTCCATAAAAAATGTTATCACCTAATATTAAGGCGACCGAGTCATGACCAATAAATGGTTCACCGATTATAAATGCTTGAGCAATCCCATCTGGGGACGGTTGTATGGCATAGTTGATTGAAATGCCTAGATCAGATCCATCACCAAGTAGTTCTTTGTAACGTGGAGTATCCTGTGAGGTTGATATAATTAATATCTCTCTTATGCCAGCTAGCATTAACGTAGATAACGGATAATAAATCATAGGTTTATCATTAATCGGCAATAAATGCTTCGATATGGAACGAGTTAAAGGATATAGTCTTGTTCCACTCCCTCCTGCTAAAATAATCCCTTTCATTCCTTCTCCTCCTAACCCATACTTGGGTTCATTAACCTTAAATTAAACTCTTTCTAAGAGTAGTTTATGAATAAAAAATAGATATGGTACCCTCAAAGAATAGTTAGGCATAGATAATAAAAGGAAAAAAGACCTTCTATAGAGGTCTTTTTTCCTTTTATTATCTTTTAATCGAACAATCAGCCTTATAAAGACTTGCCCTTCATGGTCGCAAAAAAAAACGATGAAGCTCTTTAAACCTTCACCCTTTCTGCAGTGTTCATTTCCCACACTCCCGATCAGATCAAACGTTAAAGACCTTAAGGCAGCACAACGACTTTCTCAGTACATGAAGCACAATACTTAGCATATTGGATGCATGTTTCTAAAGAATCATTTGGCTCCATTGGCCACCATCGAATGGCTCCCATAGGTGCCTTCGCTGCAAAAACTTCAATTTCTGAAGGAACATCACCAACAACCACTACTTCAATCTCTTTAAAGTTGTTCTCCATACCCTTTTGAAGAGTCTGTAATAATTGGCTATGTTCTTTTACAGAATTAGAGTGAGGAATAGGAAAGAGGATCGAAACTTTGGAGGCATCTTCATGAATAATATGAGCAGATTTCCGTCGCGGGATCATCTATATCTCTCTCCCATACACGACTATATGGGATTTGCTCTGGTAAACCCAATTCTTGCAATCTCGTTTTTATTCTTGAATTATAATAACTATTCAGCTCTCCTACAAGAATCTGAATCTGCTTATTTCTAAGAAAAGTAGAATTATCACCATTTTCATTTCGATATTGGATATAGAGTAAATCGGGAATCGCTACATATTTGGTACTAAGAAATGTTCGAACAAGCATATCGTAGTCGTCTGCAACCAATAATTCTTCACGATGACCTCCGATTAGATGATAACAGTCCCTCGTCCACGCACGAGGATGATTTGGTAAACCGACCAAATGACTAATGGTAATCCCATTGATGGCCGTATTTTTATATACATTTTGCCATCTGTTCATCTCATGAACCCAAACTCGATAATATATATAGTATCCAAATCCACTATCCCAACCATACCAATGAGCATGTTTGTTCCTATATACACTTCTGAACAATCACCGAATGCAAAACCACATTCTGGGTGTTGTTGAAATGCATCGAACAATCTTTTCAAGACAATCAGGAGTTAACTCATCATCATGATCTACTTCGACCAAAATCTCTCCTGTGCATAAGACCTGCCGCATAACGTTTAATAGCACCTATATACCCATTTCGGGAATCTTGACGATACCTCCTAACACGAGGATCGTCTAAAGGGAGTAAGAAATTATTATATGTCTCATCCCCATCACCGGAATCATCTACAATCACCCATTCCCAATTGGAGTAGGTCTGGTTTAATAGAGAACGATATGGTCGCTGAATTTTATCTTTGGATTTGTAACTAGCTGTAAACACGGATACTAATGGATTATTTGAAGAAAATCTACTCGAGGAATAGTCCTATTTTCCGAGAGGGGATCGGTATAATTTAGCCAGCAGTAAAATAACTTGTAGGATTGAATATCTTCTAGATTATTATAATGTAACCACCGTTTTCTCTCATATAAAGGTAACCCATTTAATGTTGTAAATTCTTCCCATTCTGGTCCCAATGAAACATAGATACGAGGATTTTTTGGATGTATATCCAATAATGCATCATCAGGACCATACAGCTTCATTGTAATGCCACTCTCAGAAAGTCTTTGCAACATTTCTTCCAATCCATCCCTGGAATTCTTGTTTGAAACAAATAGATGGACTGTCAATAGTGAAATTTGATCCGTTTTCATGTTTGCCCTCCTATAATAAAATTTTTTGTGAGAACCAAAATATATCGGGCTTTGCCAAAGGGAAGGTTTCTGTAAAAAAATTAAGGGAAATTAAGGGGAAATAGTACTTACAATATAATTCCGTATTTTTCAGATAATTACCAATTAGAACATCCTTTTGTTTCATCACTTCTTGCTGGATACTTTTCAAGAAAATATTATAGCTTTCCATAAAAAATCCCCGATTGTCATTAAAAACAAGCGGTTCTATGATATATGCGCCCTGAAAGGTTGTTTCCCTAACGTTCATTTCTCATACCTTATTTTTTGAAATTGGCGACCTCTATCAAATATTCTCCATATGCATTTTTCATTAATGACTTTGCTAAATTATATAAACTTTCTTTAGATATATACCCCTTTTGATAGGCAATTTCCTCTATACAAGCAATTTTTATGTTTTGAGTTTCCTCAAGTGTCTTTACAAACTGTGAGACTCTATATAGAGAGTGATGATTACCAGTATCAATCCAGGCGTTACCTTGACCTAATATTTGAACCGATAATTCTCCCCAAATGTAGACAACGGATAATAGATCATTGGTTTGTCATATATTAGCAATAAATGTTTTGATATCGATCGAGTTAACGGGTATAACCTTGTTCCACTCCCACCTGCTAAAATAATACCTTTCATTCCTTTTACTGTATTGATTTTACAGATCAAAAAAGTAATATTTTACTGAGGTAGTTTATGAATAGAAAGCAGATATGGTACCTCCAAAAAGAATTAAGCAAAAGGTGAAGTATCTGTATTTCTGTATGTGACAGGGACTTTTATTACTTCGTTATCATTTTACCTTTAAAACAAAACAAGCATCATTAAGACCTTAGAAAGCTTTATGATTTCAACTCGACAGGTTAAAACTTCGTAATTCGTTCTACTATTACATAAATCATCAATTTATATAGTCGTCAAAAAGGCTGCCCGTAGACAGCCTTTGTTTCTTCATTAGGAGATGGTAAATAGGACAGTCGCTGCTACACCCGTACTAAAACCGGCATTGTTTCCATTAACCCTTCTAATTTGTACGGATAATAGATCGCATTGTTGGACACTAAATGTTTGAAAAGTAATCCCACAACAATTTGGATTACTGCTATCACTTGGCCCTGTTATAGTTGCTACTATGCCTGTGGCTGTAGGAGGACTGAAAGCACAATTTCGGTCAATAAATATCTCAGCCTCTACACTTTCATTAACGTCTACATCATTATTACGAATATTTAAAATCAATCCTGTAATCATTGCATCCTGTGGTATGACTACAGTATTTCGTGAAAAACTGCTTGATGAAGTACCTAGCCCAAAGAAATCGTTATTACCAATTGATTGATCTGAACTTAAATAGAGTGTCATACCTCCTTGTCCAGCTGCCCCTTGTGCTCCTTGTGCTCCTTGTGCTCCTTGTGCTCCTTGTGCTCCTTGTGCTCCTGTGCTCCTTGTGCCCCTTGTGCTCCTTGTGCTCCTTTGCTCCTTGTGCTCCTTGTGCTCCTTGTGCTCCTTGTGCTCCTTGTGCTCCTTGTGCTCCTTGTGCTCCTTGTGCTCCTTGTGCTCCTTGTGCTCCTTGTGCTCCTTGTGCTCCTTGTGCCCCTTGTGCCCCTTGTGCTCCTTGTGCTCCTTGTGCTCCTTGTGCCCCTTGTGCTCCTTGTGCTCCTTGTGCTCCTTGTGCTCCTTGTGCTCCTTGTGCTCCTTGTGCTCCTTGTGCTCCTTGTGCTCCTTGTGCTCCTGCTCCTTGTGCTCCTTGTGCTCCTTGTGCTCCTTGTGCTCCTTGTGCTCCTTGTGCTCCTTGTGCTCCTTGTGCTCCTTGTGCTCCTTGTGCTCCTTGTGCTCCTTGTGCTCCTTGTGCTCCTTGTGCTCCTTGCGCTCCTTGTGCTCCTTGTGCTCCTGTGCTCCTTGTGCTCCTTGTGCTCCTTGTGCTCCTTGTGCTCCTTGCGCTCCTTGTGCTCCTTGTGCTCCTGTGCTCCTTGTGCTGCTCCTTGTGCTCCTTGTGCTCCTTGTGCCCCTTGCGCTCCTTGTGCTCCTTGTGCCCCTTGTGCTCCTTGTGCTCCTGTGCTCCTTGTGCTCCTTGTGCTCCTTGTGCTCCTTTGCTCCTTGTGCCCCTTGTGCTCCTTGTGCTCCTCGTGCCCTTGCGCTCCTTGTGCTCCTTGTGCTCCTTGTGCTCCTCCTTGTGCCCCTTGTGCTCCTTGCGCTCCTTGTGCTCCTTGTGCTCCTTGTGCTCCTTGTGCTCCTTGTGCTGGCCTTGCTGGGCCTTGTGGACCTTGTGGACCTGGCTTACCGTCTTTCCCATCTTTTCCGTCTTTTCCGTCTTTCCCGTCTTTCCCGTCTCTTCCATCTTTTCCATCTTTTCCATCTTTACAGTCTTTACATTCTTTACAGTTCTCTATCTTGCAACATTTGAAACAATGTCCCTTCCCACCACAATCACAATGAGAATGATCGTGACTTTCATCTTCGTGTTCATGGTGATCAGGTTTCCATTCCTTCCATTCTCTGGTTTCTTTCCATTCCTTCCATTTACCGTCTCGACAATCGTAATACACCTCTTTTTTAAATTTTTTTAGAATATTAATCTTTTTTCTTGGTAAGGGCCATTACATAACAGTTCCTTGTAAAATGTGATACAGCCTTGTAATCTTATTCCGATTTAGAATTTCCTTGTATATGAATCTAGCAACGAAAATACAAGCAAAGTCATCAACAACGCTCCACTTTTAGCCTTTATTAGAAATCTTTCAACTCCTTATGAAAATTGTATTCTTTTTAAAGTATTAAGAATGGACAACATATGAAACGGCTATTTTCCCATTTTGTGTTTAATTAATTGAATAATTGTTTGTTATCTACTTTTCTATAGAGCCCTGAAGAAATTAATTGAATAATATTCCGTATTTGCATCTCTTTAGTGCCTATTTTTTTGCAAGTGTAAAACCAATTCTCAAGCATCCGCATACTATATTGATGAACAAGCATTCCATTTGATAGGGTGGTGAATTCTATGAGTAATGGTTATTCTTCATGTAGCGTTTTTGATTTATTCCTTGGGTTTTTAACGGGTGTGGTCTTGTTTCTACTAGTAACATTCGGGGTAATCGGTACTTTTCTTCTTCCACTTGGAGTTGTTGGAAGTTATTTATCCATTTTTATTTCTATACTTGCCTTTCTTGCTCTCCTTATATTCGGATTATACCTATTCAAGAGAGTATGGAAGTGTTATTTAGGAAGATAAACGAAGTGTGTTGAATCATGATTTTTCCTTGCAACATCTAAGTTTAGAGAAATTAGAATTAATTAATCTAATTACTGACAGTCTCCTTACAAGAGGCTGATTTTTATTTTTACTACGATTTTTACAAGTTCCTGTTATCATAAATAATTAGATTAGTAGGTACCTATGGATGGGTTATCCCTTGTAATACTTTTGCAATATTCCTACCATATTTTTTATAATGACTATTTTGTTGAAATTATTTATGCTTAATTAGTAAAAGAAAATTAAGGAAGGTACTAATATGCATAAAAAAATCACTAAAAGAATTGTCGCTCCAACATTAGCCTTATCTTTACTCTTCCCTACTGTTTCCTTAGCTGCAAGTTCATACACAGTTACAGCAGGAGATACGCTTTGGAAAATTGCCTTAAAAACAACAACTGGAATTGATGAACTAATCCAAGCAAATCCTCAAATTCCAAACATTAATATGATTTACCCAGGTCAAAAGATCAACGTTCCATCACAAAATGGTTATTCAGTGGAACAAGAAGTGATTCAGTTAGTCAATCAAGAAAGAGCAAAAAATGGTTTATCCCCATTAAAATATGATTGGGAGCTTGCTAGAGTAGCAGAGCACAAATCTTTGGATATGCATAACATAGGTTATTTTAGTCATACTAGCCCTACATACGGATCACCGTTTGATATGATGAAAAACTATGGCATCCGCTATAAAGCAGCAGGAGAAAATATTGCTCAAGGGCAAACCTCTGCCCAACAAGTGATGAATGCCTGGATGAACAGTTCTGGACACCGCGCAAACATTTTAAACAGTACTTATACCCATATTGGTGTAGGGTACGTATCAGATGGACACTATTGGACACAAATGTTTATCAAAAAGTAAAACTAGCAATCAATGAAATTCGCACTAACTCAACAAACCTGAACGATTTTTTCTAAGCCGTAAAATATTGGATAAAAAAAGGGTTAAAATCTTTATATACTGAAAGAACATAAAAAGCTCAAAACAACTTTTCCGTTTCAAAGGTTGTTTGAGCTTTTTATGTTCCATTATTTTTAGACCATTATGGATCAATTGAACTTTCTTCAATTTAGATTTTGAAGGCGGTCATTGAATTCGTTAAACGCAGTGTAACCTTGTTGCTCAAGCCGCCAATTTTTTGCAGCCACTTCGATTAAACTAGCCACATCTCTACCTGGACGAATTGGAATTTCAATATGAGGAACTGCCACATCTAAATAATCAACAAATTCATTTGGATGATCAATTCCATCATAAAATTTTTTCTCATCCCACGGGGATAATAGGATATCTAAATTAATCGTTGTTTCATCTTGAAAAGCACCTGAACCGTAAAGTCTAGGAACATTGATCATCCCAATTCCTCGTAATAATAAAAAGTCACGATTCGTTTGATTATGTGTTCCCATTAATGTTCTCAGGATCTATTCTTTTCAGAATAACTAAATCATCCGAAATCAGACGATGTCCTTTTTCAATTAAAGAAAGAGCAGATTCGCTTTTCCCAATGCCACTATCTCCTCTAATCAATAATCCAACTCCAAAAACATTCATACAAACTGCATGAATTCCAATACTTTTTGCCAATTCTTTTTCTAAATAACTATTCAACTTACTTATGACTCTTGTCGTTTTTTCTTTCGCACGAAGAAGGGCTACCCCTTCTTCATTACAGTGCTTGATTAAATAGGATAGACCTTCTTGATTACGTGTAATAATCATACAAGGTGGATGTTTTTTGATGACATTTCCAATTCTTTCATCACGTTCTTTTTTCGTTAACGAGTGCAAATAAGTGATTTCTTGTCTGCCTAATAATTGAATTCTTTCATTTGGAAAAAACTTGAAATATCCGGTCAATTCTAAACCTGGTCGATGAATATCATCATTATCGATGACACATTCAAGTCCTGTTTCACCTGCTAAGATTTCTAAATTTAATTTATCCGCTAATTGTCGTACAGTAATTGTATTCATATGTGCTCCCTATTATTTTCTTTACTATATGGTATTATTGGATTCTTATACATCTTTCGACTTTAATATATATTTTATCTATTAAAGTCGCCATTTACCATACTTTAGGCAAAATAATCAGAGTAAAATGCTAAAGATCATTGTTGTAGGATCCAAATCTCCTGTAGTTGTTGTCGTTTCCAATCTCTTGAATCGATTGTTTCTGTTTATCAGAATGAATACTGCCTTGCAGCTTGATCAGGTAATATTTGACCATAACTTGCCCACTATTGATTAATTGTCTTAGTCTCGAAATTTTCAATTCAATGAGAGGTTCAATCAAGGAAGTCGGAATTTTACTTGACAAAGCGAGCGTTAGAAGAAATGCCATATAGGCTAGTAACATAAATTTATCCGGATCATCAAAGTAATACAGTATATCACTTTTCCTAAATACCTTGATCATAAAACCATGAAGTAAATATACATATAGAGTATTTTTACCTAAGTGGGTAAAGAAATATTGTTCGCGCGGAACAAATGTCATGAAACCAAACACCATGATGATACTCAATAGATAAAACCCTAGTCTTTTAAAAATAGCCTCACCAGAGTCCGCACTTAGTTCACTGTAAGACTTGGAACCCAGAAGCCATTCATAATTGATTGTTGGATGGAGATAAAAGAAAACAAATACCATTATGAAAATAGCGAACGCTAGCCACTTGTACCTGACCTTAAGAAGGGAGCTAATCTGTTCCTTCTTTAAATAATAACCTACTAGAAAAAATGGAAAGAAAATAAAGGTTCTCGATAAACTAAAAAAATTGGTTACATAGTCGACATATCCAACCAATAAACCAATTGCAAGTGATATTATTATGGAAGTAAATGCTTTATATTTTGAAATAAACAGCAGCATCAAGTTCCAGCAAAATAAACTGATCAAAAACCATAATGACCAATGAGGATTCAATAGATCCCATTTTATCTCAGATTGTTCATTTAAAAAATAATAAAAAACGGAGTAGATCAATTGAAAGATAAGGTAAGGGAAAATAAGCTTTTTGATCAGTTTAAGGATATAACCTTTTTGATAATAACCTTTTGCAAAAAAACCTGAAACTAAAATAAATGCAGGCATATGAAAAGAGTAAATCACTTTATATAAGGAATAAATGATTTCGTTTTCATCAATAAAAGACCGAATGATATGTCCAAAAACGACAAAATAGATCAAAATAAATTTAGCATTATCAAAATAATAATTTCGTTGTTTCATTCATTCCTCCTATCTCCAATTCTCCTTTGTCATTATATATAAAAAAATGATGATTGTACGAATCCAGCAAAAATTTAAAGAAAATGTAAAAGTACTGAATAAAATTATTATTATTATTATTTTTCTATTTCATATTTATAGATAGCATGACATATAATCCATCATCTTGGAATTGTTTCTAGGTATTTTATATCCGGTCTACATTATTAAGCTTACATAAAGGTTTTGAAATTTATATTGACAAAAACTCGGCTAGCGCATTATGATGTATTTCGAAGATAAAATACAGACTTTAACTTTTAGATTGGTATTCATATTGATTAATGGAATTTGTGTATTATTGATTATTCATAGGCTCTTTTTAAGTTTAATTGTTTCCGAACGACCCTATTTGTTTATCAAAATGAATCTATTAACGCTCGTACTTTAAGTTGATGGTTAACTACATTATTTTAAAAAGGTGACTAATACATGGGAAATATGGCAAATAGATATGTCGTGAACGCTGTGGGAAAAGGCGGGGAAACTTACTTAACTCATTGTCAAGATAAGAATGCCCTAAAAAAATGGGTAGAGGAACATAAGAATGATATCGTGATGCAAGAGTTAAAGATTATTGATAAGAAAAAACATCCACTCTTAAAACTTTTCTCCCTAAACAAATAATAATTTCAAAACAAACCACTTATAGAATAAAAAGTGAAAGAGCATCTCGCAGATACTCTCTCACTTTTTTTATTTCCTTCTATTTTTAAAGGCTGTTTATAAATTCTCTTACTTGATCCGCCGTTTTAGCATTTGCACTATGCAAATGTGCAAGTTTTTCACCGTTTTTAAAAACCAATAAGGACGGAATCCCCATTACATTCTGTTCGTCTGAGACTTTTGGAAAATCATCGCGATCAATGGTGAACCATTGTTTGTCTTGGTTTTCCTCTGTAATTTCATCAATAAACATTGCTAGTCTCTTACAATCTGGACACCAAGTAGTTGTAAATACTCCTACTGTTAACTGATCTTGATTAATTTGTCCTTGATATTCTTCTTCTGATTTAATTTGTTTCATCGTACAACTCCCCTTCGTTTCCTAACTTTCTTCTGAAAATTTTATGCTGCCACCCATAATCATCTTATTTTGAAATTATGGTACTGTAACATTACTAAAATACATGAATTCAAAAGTTATTTCAAATAAATGAGAAGATATGGATTTTATAAAAGTAAAAAACGCAAATTCCAATGATCATACGAAATTTTTACACTTTTTAAAAAACATAATCAAATTAATGCATATTATTCTGAAAATATGCTAAAATATTTCTCATGTAAATACATTTCTTATGTTAATTGGTTTAGAGGAGGAAAAGTGGAAAACTTGTACAGGATTGTAATTGAACGGGAAGATGATGTGTATATGGCTAGTACAATAGGAAAAAGGGTTGCAGATGAAAATGGGTTAAATAAAAGTCAACAAACGAAATTAGTTGTCTCCATAATGGAGTTAACCCGTAATATTGTTTACTATGCTGGAAAAGGAGAACTTTTTATTAAGCCAATCCCATTCTATGGAATAGAAATTACGGCTATTGACCAAGGTCCAGGGATTCCAAACTTAGATCAAGTATTAAATAATTCTGTTCCTTCTAAAACCGGCTTAGGCTTGGGATTATCTGGAGTAAAACGGTTAATGGACGAATTTGAAATCAGTAGCACAATCAATAAGGGTACAAAGGTCAAAGCTGTAAAATGGCTAAATGAAGGGCAGGCTAGGAACATTGATAACAGCAACCACTACAGATAAAATAATTTATGGTTTGGTTGAGCTTACTCCTGATGGGATGATTCAAAAGATTAACAATGAAGGAAAACGATTACTACTTTCAGACGGAAATGAAAATGGATACCTCTTTCATTGTATTAAAAATAAAGAAATAAAAGCAAAACTCCATGAATGTTTCATGGGTAAACTAAATGAGTTTATTGTCAACATCGATTCTCAACCATACTTTTTTTTATTTCATCGATCTTATAAAGATGACCTATTAAATAAAATTCATATTTATATGTTTAATGTCCAATATTTACAAAATGCTTACGACCATAACAATTGGAACAGCCATTTGCTATCCTCTATTGGCGAAATGGCAGCTGGAATTGCTCATGAAGTTCGTAATCCATTGACCGCAGTAAAAGGCTTTCTTCAGTTAATGGATACAACGTATAAAGAGGAATATTCTCAAATTGCTCAAAGCGAACTTGAACGTGCTATTCATATCCTAAACGATTTAATGAACGTTTCTAAGCCAGAGTTTATTCAGGAAAAACAAACAACCTTTAATTTAAATGCTGAAATTGAGTCAATTCTATTACTATTTCAAAATCAACTCTATTCCATTAATGTGATTAAACATTTTGAACATGAGAGTTCATCTATTATAGGAAGAAAAGATCAAATTAAAAAAGCATTATTTAATATCATTAAAAATGCAATTGAAGCAATGCCGAAAAGTGGCACATTAGCGATTGAACAAACCGAAGACGCTTCAACCGTTCAAATCAGAATTTCAGATACTGGGATTGGAATTCCTAAGGATAAGCTTCGTTTACTTGGCACACCTTTCTTTACTCTAAAACAAGACGGAAAAGGTATGGGGCTCGCCCAAGTTTTTAATACGATACAAAGTAATAACGGAAAAATAAGTGTGACAAGTGAAGAAGGCCATGGTACTTCCTTTTTACTAACATTTCCTAAAACGACTAAGCACGTGGACACATTTATGGGAGGGCAAACAATGATTCACACGATTGACTCAAAAAAAGACTTATCTCAATTTTTAATTCAAAATGTTGAATCCTATACGAATGAATGGATTCAATACATTAAAGAGAATAAAGGTTATATTTCTTCGTTATTAAAAGAAAATGGTGATTTCGATTACTATGAGAAGTTTGGAAATCCGATTATGCTTATGCTTGCACAAAACATTAATGAATTAAAAACAGAAGAAATAATGGATCATGCTAAAGAGCGTGGTGTAAGTAGTGCGAAAACAGAATTCCCAATCCATTTAGCATGGGAGCTTTTCCAATCAAGTAGAGGAATTATATGGAATGCAATCAAAACTTTCTATCTCGAAACTCAAAAAGATCTTGAGACTGAGCAATTCTTTGCATTGGAAAGACAGGTCAATGACATCATCGATTTATATATCGATTCTTATACGGCTTATTATGTTAGCTACAAGGAAGAATTACTAAAAAGTCACCGGGAAACAGTGGATGAATTATCCGTTCCCATTATTCCGATTGCTGACAGAGTTTGTATTCTTCCAATTGTTGGGAACGTTGATACGTACCGTGCGAAAAAGATTCGGGAAAGAACACTAGTAAGAGTGAACGAATTAAAAGCGAAACAACTCATTATTGATATATCAGGCGTACCATATGTCGATACGGCTGTTGTTAACCATCTATTTAAAATAGTAAAAGGAATCAAGTTATTAGGATGCTCTACGATCTTAACTGGGATTAGCCCTGAAATTGCGGACACCATGATCGAACTAGGAATTGAAATAGATAAGGAACTAAAAACACAATCAGATCTCCAACAGGCTTTGCAAGATATACACCTGTTCTCCTAAGCGGATATGATCGACGTGCTTTTATAGAGCATCCGTTTAGGACTGATCCTCAGCTGTTGCCTTGAATCCATTCCTTAGGAGGTTATCCATTGTCTGAAGCGAGAGACTACAAAAAAAATTTATCACACTATTTCAATGAAAATTTAAGTCTAAATACTAGTTACTGGCTTCAATATCTACAAGATAATAAAGGCTATCTCATTTCTCTTTTAAAGGAAAATGGTGTCTTGGAAGACCTCGAAACATTAGGTAATCCAATCATGAATATTGTGGCTGCCAATCTATTAGAACTAAATTCAGAAACCATAAGAGAGCTTGCAGAGCAAAGAGGCATTAGACACGCAAAATTAGAATTTCCCATTCATTTGGCTTGGGAGCTCTTTCAATCTTCAAGAGGCATTGTATGGAATGCATTAAAAACGTTTCATGTGGAATCTGAATTTTCCTTGAGTACAGATCATTATTTTAGGTTAGAGCGTCAAATTAATAATATTATTGATCTATTTATTGATGTTTATACAGCCAGTTATGTTCAATATAAGGATGAATTATTAAAAAGTCATCGTGAAATCGTAGAAGACTTATCTGTTCCCATTATTCCGCTTGTTGAAAATGTGTGCATTCTTCCGATTGTAGGAAATTTAGATTCCCATCGTGCCAAAAAAATTAGAGAAAAAACGCTCGTACGTGTCAATGATTTGAAGGCAAAACAATTAATTATTGATATATCAGGGGTTCCTTACGTTGATACAAGCGTTGTTAATCATATATTTAAGATTGTTAAAGGAATTAAATTATTAGGCTGTTCTACAATCATAACAGGAATTAGTCCAAAAATTGCTGATACGATGATTGAATTAGGTGTAGAAATAAACGATGAATTACAAACAAAATCGGATATGCAACAAGCTCTACAAAGTATTCATGTATTTTAATCATAAAAGGTTCGTTATCACTTCACTAAATGAAGCGATAACGAACCTTTTTTATACTAGAAACCTATTCTAGTTCAAACACAAGATCATTGCTTCTAATGGTCATTAATTCGTGACGATCAAAGTTATTTTGCATGAGCAATCTCATTGCCTGTGTTCTTATAGATTTTTCAAGCACATTTCGAATATAACGGCCATTCGAAAAACTGACAGGGTTAATGGTATTCTTTATCCAAAATAAATGATCACGCAGTTTCTTTTCTGCTTCATGACTGAGGGTATATTCTTTATCCTTGAGCATTCTTTCCGCAATTTCCATTAGTTGACTGATCGAATAATCCGGAAAATCAACGACAAGTGGAAAGCGCGAGTGAAGCCCAGGGTTAAGCGTAAGAAAGTAATCCATTTCACGAGAATAGCCTGCCAAAATTAAGATAAACTCGTGCTGCTTATCTTCCATATGCTTAACAAGGGTATCAATTGCTTCCTTACCAAAATCCTTCTCACCGCCACGTCCAAGTGAATAGGCTTCATCGATAAAAAGGATTCCTCCTATGGCTTTTTTGATTAAATCTCTTGTTTTTTGAGCGGTATGTCCAATATATTCTCCCACTAAATCTGCTCTTTCAGCCTCAATTAAATGACCTTTAGATAACACATTCATTTTTTGAAATAGCTTCCCAATTAACCTTGCTACTGTCGTTTTTCCTGTTCCTGGATTGCCTTTAAACATCATGTGCAAAGATTGTTTACCGGCTTTCAACCCATTATCTTCTCTTTTTTTATTAATATAGATCCAGGCATATATTTCTTTAATCATTCTCTTCATTTCTTCCATTCCCACAAGTGCCCCAAGTTCTTCCTCAATCTCCTTTAAAGCCGAATGCTCAGGTGGAATGCTCTTTGGAGCTGCTGAATTCATGCTGTTCTCCCCACCAATCGGATTTCGTTTCTGTGCGTTCAGAACAATACTGATTTGGCCGTTATTTTTCATTCGCATCGGCTGTTCCAAACTTTTCACCTCACATTCTCTTCAAACAGTGTACGCCCAATTTCTATTATTTGTGTTGAAAGACCTTCCACTGATACAAGTCTTCTTAATCTTTCTATTTTTTGATAAAGGTCAAAACGTAATAAGTCATTTCTCTAAACCTATTGTTTTTCGTATCAAAAAACACTTATTCTATTTGTATTCAAGAATGAGGTCGTTCATTAAAAGATTATCGATATTTCATTTAATTCCATCCTTTATGTATGGTGTCACTCATAGTCTCCAGCATCCTTTTAGTTTTCATCATTATATTTTAAAAACTCTATAAACGATTTTTATCCTAACCCACAGGTTGAAATCAAAAAAGGCATTCACATCAATGTTGGATGTGAATGCCTTTTTATTTCATCATTTATTTTGTTTGTTGATTATCTAAATCAATTTGCACATTCCGTTGTGGGGCAAATGTAGAGATCGCATGTTTATAAACAAGCTGTTGTTTCCCTTCACATTCAAATAAAACAGTAAAATTATCAAACCCTTTTATTTGACCCCTTATTTGAAATCCATTTAATAAAAATACCGTGCAATTTGTGGAGTCTTTACGGAGTTGGTTCAAAAATTGGTCTTGAATATTGACAGCGTTTTTCATGATCAAAAATCCTCCTCTTTTCTCTCTAGTATTATGTATTCGATTTAATTTTAAGCTTTCCTTCAATATAAGATGAAATTTCATCTATTTTTTTTCCTAATAAAATAGGGGTATTCGCTTCTGTCATGTCAAACCATTTTACATCCATCTTGTTTCGAAACCAAGTTAATTGCCTTTTAGCATAGCGTCGTGAATTTTGTTTTAATTGTTCAACAGCTTCATCTAAGAGAACCTTGCCATTCAAGTATTCATACAATTCTTTATATCCGATCGCTTGTATCGATTGACAATCTTTGTAACCTTGTTGAAAAAGGGCTTCTACCTCATTAAGTAACCCATTTTCCATCATGATATCAACCCGTTTATTAATTCGTTCATATAGTTTCTCTCTTTCCGATGTTAAACCAATGATTGCAACATCATATACGGATTCGATAGACTGTGATTGTTGAAGTTCACTCATTGTTTTTCCTGTACAATGAAAAATTTCTATTGCTCTAATCACACGACGAAGATTATTAGGATGGATTTTTCTTCCACTTTCAGGATCAATTTTCATGAGTTGTTCATGAAGAACGATATTGCCTTCTTTTTCAGCTAGAGTTTCTAACCTGCTGCGAAAACTACCATCGGATGGTGCCTCTGAAAAGTGATAATCATATAGCACCGATTGGATATATAAACCGGTTCCTCCTACGATCATGGGAAGTTTTCCCCTGTTTGTAATGTCGGAAATCTTTTGCCGTCCTAATTCTTGAAACTCAGCAACTGAAAACGGTTCATCCGGATTTTTAATATCGATCAAATAATGTGGGATTCCTTCCATTTCAGCTGATGTAATTTTTGCTGTTCCAATATCCATTTTTTTATAGATCTGCATCGAATCGCCACTAATAATTTCACCATTAAAGGCTTTAGCCAGCTTAATACTTGTTAGTGTTTTTCCAACTGCAGTCGGTCCAATTAAAACAAGGAGCTTTTTTTTGATGGTCAATCCTTTCACACTACCTTTTTCATAAATTCGGTTTAGCCTATTATACACATAAAGCCCACTATGATTGCAAGACTCCATTCCTTATTGTGTTGCCCAATAGCTACCTTCCTCATCATACCATAATTCATTTAAATTCGAACCCGATCAAATATCACCCATTATCACCATAATAACCCCTTGTTATTCGTACTCTAATTAATATTCTTTTAATACATTAGCACATTTTTATTGATCAATAGGATCAAATTATTTATGAAGTACGACCTTTTACAATAGGAAGTTTTTTCAAAGTAGATTACAGTTCATTTAAGTTTGTATAACATCTGAATTTCGCTCTTGTTTTCATGATACTGTTATATAAGTGATTTTTATCATATATTTTTATGAAATTAGGTGAATAATAATGCTATCGAATGCTGAAATTGGAATTGACTTAGGAACAGCTAATACGCTTGTATATAGTAAAAATAAAGGAATTGTAGTAAATGAACCCAGCGTTGTCGCTATTGATTCCGTGACAAATAAAGTACTCGCCGTTGGCACCGAAGCTAAAGAAATGATTGGAAAAACCCCAGAAAAAATAGTGGCTATTCGACCTCTAAAAGATGGGGTCATTGCTGATTATGATACAACAACAGCGATGTTGCGACATATTATTCTTAAAGCGTCAAAGTCGGTTGGATTTTCATTAAGAAAGCCCAATGTTGTTGTTTGCACACCATTTGGTTCTACTAGCGTTGACCGTAGAGCCATACAAGATGCTGTACGTAATGCTGGAGCTAAAAACGTATATTTAATTGAAGAACCTGTTGCAGCGGCAATTGGAGCCGGTTTGCCTGTAGATGAGCCGATTGCGAACGTGGTCGTTGACTTTGGAGGTGGATCAACAGAAGCTGCCATCATCTCTTTTGGTGGTGTTGTTGCCTGCCATACGGTTAAGGTTGGCGGTGACCTTCTTGATGATAATATTGTTCAATTTGTTCGAAAAAAATATAATGTGTTGATTGGCGAACGAACAGCGGAAAATATTAAAATCGAAATTGGATATGCTTTAGTTGATCATGAAGTCATGATGATGGAAGCAAGAGGACGAGATCTGGTCACAGGTCTACCAAAGACCATCACTCTTTCTTCGCATGAGATTAGAGGCGCCATAAAAGAGTCCTTATTACAAGTGTTGGAAGCGATTCGAGCAACACTTGAAGACAGCCCAGCTGAACTGAGTGGCGATATCGTTGACCGTGGTGTCATATTAACTGGTGGTGGCTCTTTATTAAAGGGAATGGAAGAATGGTTATCAAATGAAATTTCTGTTCCTGTTGCTTTAGCACCGAACCCACTAGAATCTGTTGCTATTGGTGCAGGTAAATCACTGCAGTATATGAGTAAGTTAGCCAATGCAGCAAAATAAAAATGTCCATTTATGGTTTAGCAGCCATAAATGGACATTTTCTTTTTAGAATGAATTCTTGAATGAATTTACATCACTCTTTTAAACATTTTTTCTAATTCATAGGTTGAGGTGTGTATAAGAATGGGTCGTCCATGTGGACAGGTAAACGGATCGGTTGTTTGCCTCAATTCATCTAGTAATGCTTGAATTTCGTCATTTCTCAAATGACGATTCGCTTTAATGGATCCTTTGCAGCTCATCATGATCGCTGCTTCCTCACGTAATTTCTTAATATCCACCTTTTTCATTGTAAGCAACTGTTCAATCATATCCTCAATGATTTCGATCTCTTCACCTTGTGGAAACCATTGTGGATGTGCTTTAACAATATAACTATTGTGACCAAATGGTTCAAGAAAAACACCTACGTTTTCAAGTTCCTTCCTATATTGATCAATCTTCACATACTCATCGGTAGAATACTCAAATGTCAACGGAACGAGCAATTCTTGCAATTCGTCCGCTACCATTCCCACCTTTTCTTTATAATACTCATATTTGATCCGCTCCTGAGCGGCATGTTGATCGATAATATATAATCCATGTTCATTTTGAGCAAATATATAGGTTCCATGCATTTGCCCGATTGGATAGAGCGGTGGAACTCTGCTTATGATTGTTTGAGAAGACCTATTCATTTCTTCTTGTTTCGGTACATTTTCACTTAAGAATGGACGATCTTCAACTTCTTCGCTATGAAGTGAATCTAACTCCGGTTCGCCTGCCTTACGATATTCTTGAACGGTTTTATGATCCAGTTGTTCGCTGCTCATCTTCTGATCTCTACTAGAGGCCTGTACTTGTAGATGATTAAAATGATCAACCTCTTTTTTCTTCGTTTCTACCGACTCTTCCCTGTTTTCAAATGAATGAGATCGATATAACTCATCCGAACTTAACGATTTGCTAAAGACATTTTCTCCTGCAAATGGTTTAGACCCATGATCGTCTTCATGAACAACAGAATTGACTGGGACGTGGTCTAGATTCAATATGGTTTGTTCTGTTTTTTCCTTTGCAACCTTCTCCCGAACCAATCCTGAGGGAATTAATGTTTTTGTTTTAAAAACGGCTTGAATGGTTTCCGTCACTAATTTATTTAATTCAATTTCTTTACTAATCCGAACCTCCAATTTAGATGGATGAACATTCACATCCACTAATATCGGATCCATCACAATATTAAGTAAGCTAATGGGATAGCGGCCAATCGGTAGTAAAGTATGATACCCTTCTAAAACAGCCTTGGCGAGAGGATAGTTTTTTATATAACGCCCATTAATCATCGTTGATACATAATTTCTAGATGCCCTTGTAATTTCCGGCAGTGTCATATATCCATTAAGGGTAAAATCAAGTGACGTGGCCTGTATGGGGATCATTTTCTTGGCAATATTGATCCCATAAATGGCCGCTAATACTTGTTTAACATCCCCATTTCCATTCGTATGCAGCAGCTTTCGATCGTTATGGATAAGCCGTATCGATACTTCTGGATGTGCAAGGGCTAATCGGTTTGTCACATCGGTAATATTCCCAAGCTCTGTATGAACCGTCTTCAAGTATTTTAAACGTGCTGGTGTATTATAAAATAAATCTGTTATGGTAATATCCGTTCCTTTTCGACTCGCTGCTTTTTCAAGCTTAACTACTTTTCCACCTTCCAAAAAAATCCTTGTCCCATCTAATCCGGTTGATGTGATTAACTCTAACCTTGATACAGATGCAATACTTGGTAATGCTTCACCGCGAAATCCAAGAGTTTGTATCCGAAAAAGATCATGTTCATTTCTTATTTTACTCGTTGCATGACGGCTGAATGCCTTAGGTACATCGCTCTCTTCCATTCCTTCTCCATTATCACTGATTCTAATTTTGGAAAGCCCTGCTTCTTCCACTACGATATCGATGATCGTACTCCCGGCATCAATTGAATTTTCAACCAGTTCCTTCACGACAGAGGCTGGACGTTCAACAACCTCACCAGCTGCTATTTTATTGGAAAGATCATCGTCCAGTTGAATAATTTTCCCCAAACCATCTCCCCCTCTCGAACCATTAACTTTTAACTTTTTTATGAAGTTCATAGAGAATATTCATCGCCTGCATTGGAGTCATGTCCAAGATATCCAACTCTTTTATTTTCTCAAGCACACGCTTTTCTTTTGTTGTAGGCAATAGTTTCTTTGATAGGGTCTCTTTTTCCTCAAAAAAGGAAAGTTGAGCTTCTTCTACCATAGAAGGGATAGGCTCTGTTTCGTCATGGCCTACGTCTATGTCTTTCGTTTCTACCTGCTTCTGAATCTCAAATAGTTCACGATTCATGTCAGATTTTTTATCCACAGCATCCCCGTTTTGGTTTTCAAGGGATGTTAAAATTTCGTTTGCACGATGGATCAGTTCCATTGGTAACTCTGCAAGCTTAGCCACATGGATTCCATAACTTTTATCCGTTGGGCCTTCTTTGATCTTATGCAAGAACACCACTTGTCCATTTTGCTCAATGGCACTGACATGAATATTATACAAATGTTCCAACTCTTCCTCTAACACCGTTAATTCGTGATAATGGGTTGAAAAAAGGGTTTTTGCGCCAATACGGTTATGAATATATTCAATGATTGCTTGTGCTAAAGCCATTCCATCATAGGTTGAAGTTCCACGTCCTATTTCATCAAATAATACGAGACTGTCTTTCGTGGCATTTGTAATCGCGTTTTTTGCTTCGAGCATTTCCACCATAAAAGTACTTTGGCCAGAAACAAGGTCATCTGCCGCACCAATGCGTGTAAAGACTTGATCAAATATGGGGAGAATAGCCTCAGTTGCCGGTACAAAACAACCAATTTGTGCCAGTATCGCAGTTAACGCAATTTGACGCATATACGTACTTTTACCAGACATATTGGGTCCCGTAATAAGTAGCATTTCTCGTTCCTTATTCATCTCACAATCATTTGGAATATATCGGTCTGAATTCATGACCTTCTCCACAACTGGATGGCGACCTTCTTTTAACAGCATTCTTCCCTCATCTGAGAAGATTGGTTTTACATAATGTCTTTCCTCACTAATGGTTGCAAAGCACTGAAGTACATCGAGCTCACTCACCATTTTCGCTAATTTTTGGAGTCTTGGAATGTATTCTTTCACATGCTCACGGATCGCTGAAAATAAGCCATATTCGAGCTCCGTGCTTTTCTCTTCTGCTTCTAAAATTAATGCCTCTTTTTCCTTTAATTCAGGTGTAATAAAACGCTCTGCATTTGTTAATGTTTGCTTACGTTCATATCTACCTTCCTCTAAATGATGCAGGTTTGCTCTTGTTACCTCAATATAATAACCAAAGACACGATTGTATCCTACTTTTAACGATTTAATGCCCGTTTTCTCTCTCTCTTCTTTTTCAAGCTGGGCAATCCATTGCTTCCCATTTTTACTTGCATCTCGGTAACGATCTAGTTCTTCATTGTATCCATCCTGGATGATATTTCCTTCTTTTATCGAAATGGGTGGATTCTCTACAATTGCTTTTTCTAATAAATCTACTACGTCTTCACATGAATCGAGTCGATTTGCAAATTGTTTGGCTTCTTTATTATCGAGTTGTTCAACGATTTTTTGAATAAAAGGAATTTGCTGGAGAGACCGCTTTAATTGTTGGAGATCACGAGCATTTACATTTCCAAAAGCCACGCGTCCGGCAAGTCGTTCTAAATCATAAACTTCTTTCAATTTTTCTCTTAGATCCTGCTTTTCAAAGTAAGCATTTATAAGGGTCTCAACCAGCTCTAATCTTACTGAAATGGCCTTTTTATCGATTAGAGGACGATCGATCCATTGCTTTAATAAGCGACCTCCCATAGCGGTTTTTGTTTCATCAAGCAGCCAGATTAAAGATCCTTTTTTTCCTTTTGAACGGATGGTTTCCGTCAGTTCAAGGTTTCGTTTTGAGAAAAAATCAATTTTCATATAGTGATTGACTTTGTAGGAGGAAACAGACTGCAAATGATCAAGGCTACGTTTTTGTGTACGATATAAATAATTAAGCAGTCTTGCCATGGCAATTTTTTGTTTTTCCTCCATTTCCTGAGTGAAAAGGTGCTGAAACACTTCTTTTACCAGTTCATCATCTTCAACAGAGAGAGTCACCACTTGACGCTCCCTTATTCTGTGCTGATAATCATCATTAAAGTTTGAAGCAACAACAACTTCTTTTGCACCCGAAAGCGAAAGTTCATTTAATACCTCACTGAAGTTTCCATTTAATAAGGTTGCCTTATTTTCACCTGTAGATAAGTCCGTATAGACAAATCCAAATGTCCCATCTGGAAAGTTCGTAATAGAAGCGATATAATTATTTTCCTTTTCGTTTAACCCTTTTCCTTCCATCATGGTACCTGGAGTGATCAGTTGGACTACTTCTCTACGGACCACTCCTTTTGCTTGTTTGGGGTCCTCTGTCTGTTCACAGATTGCCACCTTATAACCTCGTTCAATAAGTTGTTCAATATAGGAAGCAGCTGAGTGGTAAGGAACGCCACACATCGGAATGCGTTCTTCTCCACCACCCTCACGACCCGTTAACGTGATTTCTAATTCTTGAGATGCTTTTATCGCATCATCAAAAAAAAGTTCATAAAAATCGCCAAGGCGAAAAAATAAAAAGGCATCTTGATAGTCTGCCTTTACTTGTAAATATTGCTGTATCATTGGCGTATAAGCGACCATCATTTCCTCCAATTACATATCTTATTTTTATCTTTCCATTATAACATATGGACTTTTATTTCTAGATGGGATGTTTTTCAAAGTTCAAGACCCTTTATCCAAATAGAACTTGATTGGCGACCTGCAAGGCGATGACAGAGACTAGTTGCACTTATACTGTTTTCCTAAAATTGCCGCTACGTCGAACTTCTCCAGTGCCAATTTTGCTTCCTAGTTCACAAACGTAATTCCTCCTAGTCTTCTGTCTTTTTTCTCATGAAGAAAATCTGGATTTAATTCTTCAAAATCCTCATCTTCTACATCTAATCCCCAGTGATCATCTTCATTTTCACATTGTTCTGGATAAACAGCTACAAATACCTTTGTCTCTCCAATTACTTCAACAATAAACTCTCTCTCAACATGGACTTTAATTTTTTCTCCATTTGTAGAAATAACACATTCCACACAGTTTGGTTGTTGCATAACGCGTGCAATTACATCATGATCGTCAAGGCAATCCGGATCACGATATTTTAATTTAATGACATCACAATATTCAACACGCTCAGTTACAACTTCTGTCTTTGTATTTCTATTAAAGGAGTACCAAGTGTTAATATCATAATAGCCTTTAACTTCAACCGTCTTACCAACCTTTTTCGCCTCATACGTATGGTTAATGATCCAACAACCTAAAATACTTGACGGCTGATGTGCAGGGCAAATCGTGTGATTGGACTGAGTAAATTTACGTCCTTTCGCTACGACCGCTTTTGTGATGATTTCTCTGTATTCTCCCATTGCGAGCGAAACCTCCTCATTCATTTTCAATTCATCCTATGCGTGATAGAAGACTAGTGTGCGATAATTTTTTTGCTGAATATCAGAAAAAATATAGGCATATTGCATAGTATGCTTTAGGAATGGGAAGGTTCCAATGGGATGAAATATCCTATTACACTCTATAAAATATGATTCCTCCCAAAGCCAAATCAGTCTTACCTTGATCGTACTCCACAATAAAAAAAGCAGGCTTGGACTTTGCCAAAACCTACTTTATACTTTGAAGGACTGATCTCTTTCTTTAATGGGAGCAGTGTTTGTTTTTTATTTCAGCGCCGGTCTCACCGCTTAATAAATTTCCACCGGTAGATTTTAATATTTCATCTGTGACTGAATTAGAGATGGTTGATGCTACAAGCTGCAACAGATCGTTAACCTCTGCTTGTGATTGCTTGAATTCATCCACCACTGGAATCTCATCAATTTGCCTTTCTAGTTCGGCAATTTTTTCCTCTGTTTTCTTTAATGCCTCTACTTTTCCGTAGTGTTGGAGATTTACGGCTTGCTTTTGCAACCCTTTAATTGTTGAAATATTGGTTACGCACTTTTTCATTTTCATGTATTTGTGCTTCGGCTCGCTTAAAAAAATCTACCTCTTCTGTTTCAGCAATCATTTTTGCTAAATCTTTTGCCTTAGCTACAATTTCATCCTTAGAAAATTTCCCCATTTATTCCACCTCAATCGCTTCGAGTTCTTCCTCCATATTACCATTTAATGACCATGTTTTTGTATCTGTAATTTTAACCTTTACTACTTTACCAATAGCTGTTTTGGGACCAATAAAATTAACCAGCTTGCTACTGCGTGTGTAACCAGCCAGAACATCTGGATTATTCTTACTCTCCCCTTCAACAAGCACTTCCACCGTTTTGCCCGCATACTTTTTCATTGCTTCTGCGGAAGACGCATTCACAAGTGCATTCAGACGCTGCAGGCGTTCCTTTTTCACTTCCATCGGTACATTATCCTGCATTTTTGCAGCCGGTGTTCCCTCACGTGGAGAATAGATATACGTGTAAGCTGCTTCAAAACCGACTTCACGATAAAGCGATAATGTTTCTTCAAATTGTTCATCCGTTTCATTCGGATAACCCACGATAATATCTGTCGTTAAGGAAACATTTGGAATGGCCTCTTTAATTTTCCGAACCAATTCCAAATATTCTTCTCTAGTGTATTTACGTGCCATAATCTTTAACACTTCTGTCGATCCTGATTGAACAGGCAAATGGATATGTTCAACAAGGTTTCCACCTTTTGCAAGTACTTCAATCAAATGATCATCAAAGTCTCGTGGATGACTGGTCGTAAAGCGAATTCTTGGAATATCAATTTTACGAATTTCCTCCATTAGGTCCCCTAGACCAAATGTCATATCAGTAAAATCCTTTCCATACGCATTTACATTTTGACCAAGGAGAGTGATTTCCTGATAACCTTGAGCTGCGAGCTGACGAACTTCTTGAATGATATCCTCGGGGCGCCTGCTTCGTTCTTTTCCTCGTGTAAAAGGAACGATGCAATACGTACAAAATTTGTCACATCCGTACATAATATTAACCCATGCTTTAATATTGCCGCGTCTAACCTTAGGAAGGTTCTCTATGACATCGCCTTCTTTAGACCATACTTCAACGACCATTTCTTTGGACATATAGGCTTCTTGTAAAATATTAGGTAAACGATGGATATTATGAGTACCAAAAATCATATCCACTTGATTGTACGTTTTTAAGATTTTGTTCACAACGGACTCTTCCTGTGACATACAACCACAAACACCAATTAACAAATCAGGTCTTTCCAGTTTCAAATGTTTCAGATGTCCAAGTTCACCAAACACTTTATTTTCAGCATTTTCGCGAATGGCACAGGTATTTAATAAAATGACGTTTGCCTCTTCAACAGAATCCGTTGGTTCATAACCTAATGCAAGAAAAATTCCAGCCATGACTTCTGTATCGTGCTCGTTCATTTGACACCCGTAGGTCCTTAGGTAGAATTTACGCCCCTCACCCATCCCTTTAAACTTTGGATCGATATCAAAACTTTGATAGTGCACATCGTCCTTCCCACGTTTTTTTGCATCTTTTAAGGAAGGTGCTGTATAAACCGTTTCAAAATATTTACTATAATCCTTTGCGGATTTTTTGTCCGAAGAATTTGTTGTTGCTACTTTCTGACTATCTAAGCGTTGTTGTTCATTCATTCTGTTGCTCTCCTTTCGTACTCTATAACATTTAATGCAGGATCATCAGTTCTGATGTTCCTCTTTAGCAAATTGGATAAATGAATAGAGTTATACACATTATTATAGTATAATGCCTCGAAAGTTTGAAAACAATAGACAGTTAAAAGTCTTTCTAGGAATACTAGGCTAAAATTAGTCATCTCTACTCCATCTACTTGTCCTTCTTAGACGTATCATTAAAATAAGCAAGTGACTTTGAATACAATCACTCGCTTATTCGCTTAAACTATTTAATTAGGACTTTTTTATTTCCTTTACTCGTACACGAACCCATTTATTAGACAAATTCTGACACGAGTTTATCAAAATAGGCTTCATCCATATTTAAATCAGCTTTTGAAAGAGGTGATTTGGAATAACTCGTTAATAGTTCTTGATAAGAAGACTGCTCTGTATTTTGATAGATTAGACCCGTTACCAAACTTTTATGTTGCATTAATGTTTGCATTGCTGCTTCGCGATTAGACGAATCATAGTTTTCAATACTGCTTAACTTCGTCAAATTTTCCTTAAACCAATCATATGTATTCACTTTATTATAAGTGACACATGGACTGAATACATTGATTAATGAAAACCCTTTGTGCTTCATGCCCGCTTCAATAATTGCCGTTAATTCTTTTAAGTCTGTCGAAAAGCTTTGTGCAACAAATGTCGCACCTGCAGTTAATGCCATTTCCATAGGAGAAATTGCCTGCTCAATGGAACCTTCTGGTGTTGACTTTGTTTTAAATCCCACAGATGAACGCGGGGAAGTTTGACCCTTTGTTAGTCCATAGATTTGATTATCCATTACGATATACGTAATATCAATATTCCTTCTAATCGCATGTACAGTGTGTCCCATACCAATAGCAAATCCATCTCCATCGCCACCAGAAGCAATAACGGTTAAGTCCCGATTCGCCATTTTCACTCCTTGTGCAATTGGTAAAGAACGGCCGTGGATTCCGTGGACACCGTATGAATTGATATACCCAGAAATACGACCTGAACATCCAATACCTGAAATAACAGCAAGATTTTCAGGCTCTAGTCCTACATTTGCTGCAGCTCTTTGAATGGCGGCTTGAACTGAAAAGTCTCCACAACCAGGACACCAGTTAGGTTTCACATTATTTCGAAAGTCTTTAAAGGTTGCCATTTAGAACAACTCCTTACATTTTGTGTGAACTTCATGTGGCAAAAATGGATTTCCGTCGTATTTCAATATTTTATTTATTTTATCATTGTGCCCAACATTCATTTTAATAATATTTGCCAATTGGCCAGTAGCATTATTTTCAACAACAGCAATTTTTTTGGCTGTGCGGACCAGTGGCAATAGTTCGTCTGTTGGAAATGGGTGAATTAAACGAATATGCGCATGGTTTACTTTCATACCATCCTTTTGAAGACGCCCCATAGCCTCTTCAATCACACCACGTGTGGAGTTAAATCCAATAATTAACAAATCAGCTTCATCATGTGGTGCATTCTTATAAACAGGGGTGTCAAATTTTATCTTTTCAACTTTTCTAAAACGTTTGTCCATCTGTAAATTTCGATTAACAGCACCCTCTGACGGTTTTCCAGTTTCATCATGCTCAACACCAGTTACATGATGAATTCCATTTTTTACACCTGGAATAACCCGAGGAGACACGCCATCCTCTGTGACTTCGTAACGTTTGAAGTAACCCTTGTTTTCAATTTCCGGCAAATCTTCTGTAATTAACTTCCCGCGACGAATTTCTACCTTATCAAAATTCAGGGGTTCTACTGTCTGCTTACCTAAAGATAATTGTAAATCAGATAAGATAATAACCGGACATTGATACTCTTCGGCTAAATTAAAAGCTTCAGCTGTATCATAGAATGCTTCTTGAACCGTACTTGGTGCTAGAACAATTTTCGGAATTTCTCCGTGCGTTCCGTAGATCATGGCCATTAAATCTGATTGCTCTTGTTTCGTTGGCAACCCAGTGGAAGGCCCCCCACGTTGAGTATCAACAATAACAAGCGGAGTCTCTGTCATACCTGACAATCCAATTGCCTCCATTTTAAGCGATAGACCTGGTCCAGCAGATGCGGTAATCGCACGAACTCCACCGTAGTTTGCTCCAATTGCCATGGTAGCCGCAGCAATCTCATCTTCTGTTTGAATAACTGCCCCGCCAAGTGCAGGAAGTTTTTTAATTAAATACTCCATAATCTCAGATGCTGGAGTAATTGGATAGGCTGCCATGAAACGACACCCACCCGCAATAGCTCCTAATGCAATGGCGTCATTACCGATCATAAATAAACGTTTTTTTCCATCTGCTTTATCAAGTTCCATTATGTGAGAATTTTCTGTTATTTGGTTTCTTAAATAATCGTAACCGGCTTGAATGGCCTCCATATTTTTTGAAACGACCTGTTGTCCTTTTCGTCCAAAAATCTCTTGAACGACTATTTCAAATACATTAATATTTAAGTTCAATACTGCACACGTTGCTCCAACTGCAACCATATTTTTCATTAAAGACGTCCCTAAATCTGTAGCAATTTCTGTAAATGGAACCGCATACAATGAGGCTTTAGTCTCCTCAGGCTTTTTGGGATTGATCTTAGAGTCTGCAATAATAACACCTTTCTCATGCAATTCCTTAAAGTTTACATCAATCGTTTCTTGGTCAAATGCTACTAAAATATCAAGATCATCGGAAACAGAGCGAACTTCAGTCGTACTAACTCTAATCTTATTATTCGTATGTCCACCTTTAATTCGTGATGAAAAATGACGATATCCGTATAAATAATATCCTAATCGATTTAAAGCAATTGAGAATATTTCTCCTGTACTCTCAATACCTTCCCCTTGTTGCCCGCCAACTTTCCAAGAAAGCTGATTGATCATAATCCACACCCCTTTAGTTACGTGAACAAATATTGTCTATTTATACCCCTTAAGTATAGCACTTGTCTGAATTATTCACTATGAAAATGCCCAAAATTCATTTTAAATTTTCTAAATAATTTGATATTAACTAGTACTAAACGTTTTCAATTCTAGACCTAAGTGCAAAAAAAAGCAACCCCTTCTATTAGATTTTTGCAACAAGTTAAAATATTCTTTATATACTAATTTCATAAGAAAACCTGCTTGCCTATAGCAAACAGGTTTTCTTTTATTTGTGCTGTTCTATCTTGGTTCAATAATTAATTTTATCGCTGTTCGTTCCTCACCATCAATGAGAATATCAGTGAATGCCGGAATACAAATCAAATCTACTCCGCTAGGTGCCACAAATCCTCTTGCAATGGCTACTGCTTTTACCGCTTGATTTAATGCACCTGCCCCAATTGCTTGGATTTCTGCTCCACCTCTTTCTCGTAGAACCCCTGCAAGTGCACCAGCTACAGAATTAGGATTAGACTTTGCTGAAACTTTTAATATTTCCATTCCTAGCTCCTCCTTGTTTAGCCCCTCCCATATGTTCGTTGGACGAACAACTTAGGTACTATGATTCCATTGTTACTATATTCAGGAAACAATTGACTTATTCCAGCTTGGGCAAAAAGAAAATGCAAAGGATTTGTGTATTAAATCGCAACATTTATTTTTCATTTATATTGTCAAATTGCAACCATCTGAAAATTAAAAAAAGTACTGTTTTTTATACAGTACTTTTCCTTTTTATGAATAAAATGGATGATCATCATTAATTAATATCCGCTCTATTTTCTTAGCTTTCCCATTTTTTTTATCGATTTCAATATAGACTCCACTTAATTGTGAACGGCCATCTTTTGGAACCTCAAAGCGAGCCGGCATACTTGTTAAAAACTTTCTTATAACAACCTCTCGTTCCATTCCTAAAATTCCATCATAAGGCCCAGTCATACCGACATCAGACATAAAAGCTGTTCCCTTTGGCAGTATTCGATTATCCGCTGTTTGAACATGTGTATGAGTTCCCACCACAGCGGATACCCTGCCATCTAAATACCATCCCATTGCTTGTTTCTCACTAGTTGCTTCTGCATGAAAATCAACAAAGATAATGGGAGTTCGCTTCTGTGCCTCTTCAATTAACTCATCTGCCTTTTTAAAAGGGCAGTCAATAGGTGGTAAAAAGATTCGACCTTGAAGACTAATAACAGCCACTTCGTCGCTATTTATTTTCAAATATGTGATTCCTTGTCCAGGATTATTGTCGGGGAAATTAGCGGGTCTGACAAGATATTTGGCCTTATCTACAAACTCAAAAATTTCACGGTTATCCCATGTGTGATTTCCTAATGTAACAACTTGAGCTCCCACTTCAAGAAATCCGCGATAAATCTTTTCCGTTATACCTCTTCCGCCCGCAGCATTCTCCCCATTAATAATGGTTACATGCGGCCGAAATTTTTCCTTTAATTTAGGAACATATTCTTGAATCATATCCCTTCCCATGGAACCCACTACATCACCAATAAATAATATATTCATGTAAAAAACCTTTCCCAATAAATTTCATTTTTTGTTAAAAAATTATTAAATTGTTTCTTAATATGATTTGTAATCCGATTTTTTCATAAAATAAAGCGGTGTAGATACACCGCTTTATTTCGCATATTCAACTGCTCTCGTTTCACGAATGACAGTCACTTTAATATGACCTGGATAATCGAGCTCTTCTTCAATCTTTTTACGGATATCACGAGCTAAACGATGCGCTTCAAGATCATCTATTTGTTCTGGTTTCACTAAAATACGTACTTCACGTCCAGCTTGAATAGCAAATGATTTTTCTACACCATCGTAGGATTCAGAAATCTCTTCTAACTTTTCAAGACGCTTGATATAATTTTCAAGTGTTTCTCTTCTCGCTCCTGGTCGTGCTGCTGATAAAGCATCCGCAGCCGCCACTAATACAGCAATAATCGACGTTGGTTCTGTATCGCCATGATGCGATGCAATACTGTTAATAACAACAGGGTGTTCCTTGTATTTTGTTGCAAGTTCTACCCCAATTTCAACGTGACTTCCTTCCACTTCATGGTCAATGGCTTTTCCAATATCATGAAGTAGTCCTGCACGACGCGCAAGTGCCTCATCTTCACCAAGCTCTGCAGCTAATAAACCTGTTAACTGTGCTACTTCAATGGAATGTTTCAACACATTTTGACCATAACTTGTACGGAATTTCAAGCGACCGATAATCTTGATCAAATCAGGATGCAATCCATGAACTCCGACTTCAAACGTTGTTTGCTCACCAGCTTCACGGATATTTTCATCCACTTCGCGACGAGCTTTATCAACCATTTCTTCAATACGAGCCGGATGAATCCTTCCATCTTGAACAAGCTTTTCAAGTGCTAAGCGTGCTGTTTCACGACGAATTGGATCAAAACCAGATAGAATAACTGCTTCTGGTGTATCATCGATAATAAGATCGATCCCTGTAAGTGTTTCTAACGTACGAATATTTCGTCCTTCCCTACCTATGATGCGTCCCTTCATTTCATCATTTGGAAGGTTGACTACTGATACTGTTGTTTCAGCAACATGGTCAGCAGCGCATCGTTGGATAGCCAGTGACAAGACTTCTTTTGCCTTCTTGTCTGATTCCTCTTTTGCTCTCGTCTCGCTCTCTTTTATCATTACGGCAACATCATGTTTTACTTCATGTTCAACTCTTTCTAAAATGATGTTCCTCGCCTCTTCACGAGTTAAGCCCGAGATACGTTCCAATTCTGTTTGTTGAGTTCGTACAATCTCGTCCACTTTGCTTTCCATCTCTTCAATATGCTGTTGTTTTTTATTAAGAGAATCATCTCTTTTCTCTAAAAGAGCTTCACGTTTATTTAACGTATCATCTTTACGATCAAGATTTTCCTCTTTTTGCAGTAAACGATTTTCTTGTTTTTGCAGTTCACTTCTACGATCTCGAATTTCACGTTCTGCTTCATTACGAAGCTTATGAATTTCATCCTTTGCTTCTAATAAGGATTCTTTCTTTAATGACTCCGCATCGCGTTTTGCATCATCAATAATTTGTTCTGCAGCATTTTTTGCTCCGGCAATCCTTGCTTCAGCAATGGATTTACGAACAAAATAGCCAACAACTGCACCGACGAATAGGCCAAGCAAAATGGAGATGATAGCTGCTACTAGGTTCATCATTTCACCTCCTTCTGCTATGAACTTATTTCTGTTACGTTTCTAAAGTTTCGACATGTACATTTTTAAAAATAATGATCCAGCACAATTCTTTTCCTACTCAATAGAAATGTAAAATATACAATTTAATTGTATAGTTGTGTATTTTCATTGTCAAGTAGTTGCCACTACTGCATTTGCTAAAATATAACAAAAGCAAAATCTGTTTAAACAGATTTTGCCAATCGATTACTCTTCATCTTGAAAATCTAATTCATCTTGCTCGACTTCTTCGATTACCGGAGCTTTTATTTCGCCATCAAGACCATAACTTTCACGAATTTGCATTTCAATTTTGTGACGAATATCCGGATTTTCTTTAAGAAATTGCTTTGCATTCTCCCTACCTTGACCTACACGCTCATCATTATAGGAATACCAAGATCCACTTTTTTGAAGGATATCCAATTCTGAACCAATATCGACGATTTCTCCCACTTTGGAGATCCCCTCACCATACATAATATCTACTTCAGCTACACGGAATGGTGGAGCTACTTTATTTTTTACAATTTTAATTTTCGTGCGGTTACCAATCATTTCGGTACCTTGCTTCAAGGTTTCAGCACGACGGACTTCAAGACGAACGGTTGAATAGAATTTTAAGGCACGGCCTCCTGGAGTTGTTTCCGGATTTCCAAACATAACCCCGATTTTTTCCCTAATTTGATTAATAAAGATCGCAATGGTTTTGGACTTGTTAATCGCCCCAGAAAGTTTACGAAGTGCTTGAGACATTAATCGAGCTTGTAGCCCCATATGGGAATCACCCATTTCTCCCTCAATTTCCGCTTTTGGAACAAGGGCTGCTACAGAGTCTACTACAATGATATCAACGGCACCACTTCTTACAAGTGCCTCCGCAATTTCTAATCCTTGCTCACCAGTATCAGGCTGAGAAAGAAGCAACTCATCAATATTAACCCCAAGCTTTTGAGCATATGCAGGATCAAGGGCGTGCTCCGCATCAATAAAAGCTGCTTGTCCGCCTTTTGCTTGCACTTCCGCAATCGCATGAAGTGCAACCGTTGTTTTACCTGAACTTTCAGGACCATAAATTTCAATGATCCGTCCTCTAGGATATCCACCCACTCCCAAGGCTGCATCTAACGCTAACGAACCACTGGAAATGGTTTCAATCTTAGCATCGGATTTCTCCCCCAGCTTCATAACGGATCCTTTTCCAAATTGTTTTTCTATTTGTTTTAACGCCTGTTCAAGGGCTGCTTGACGATCACTCATTAAGTATTTCCTCCTTTATTAAACTACTAAAAACGCGGTTTTTAACGAACCTATTACCGCTCTTTGATCCTAGAATTCTATTTTTACTATATCCTTTTTCACCTATTTTGTCTATCAAATAATCGAACATTTATTCGTTATTTTTTTTGATCCATTATTCGCTCAAAATAGACGAATTCCTTATAAAAAAGTTCATTTTCAATGATCAATCCTTGTGAAAATTAAAAAATCCCTCATTGTCCAACTTTATATTTTGAAAGCTAATTATAACATTTTATACTTTTTTATAGAAAAAAGGTTCATGTCAAAAATGTAAAAAATCCCCTTTATAAACATCAAAGGAGATCCTAAACCTTATTTAGCTTTCTACAGATGGCCTTTTTCTAATTCTTTAAGTAAAAAATAACATCCATATTTTACTGAACGGATGCGATTATTCGTTCGATTTCCGCCTAAATTCAATTTCTCCACTACGGTTGATTTTCCTTTTACCTTAATCCCAATAAAAACGGTACCTACTGGTTTTCCTTCTAATTCGTCAGGACCCGCAACCCCGGTAAAGCTTATGCCAATATCTGAATCCATCAGATTAGCTACATTTTCTGCAAGTTCTTTGGCACATTCTGCACTTACGACACCATGCTTGGAAATTGTTTCATTTTTAACATGCAACACCTTTTGCTTCACTTCAGGCGTATAACAAACGACTCCACCCATCAATAAGGATCCTGCTCCTGGAATAGCTGTAAACTCCTTCTGAAACATCCCACCTGTTAGGCTTTCTGCTACCGAAATCGTCAACTTTTTTTCTTTTAACAGCTTTGTCAGTTCTTCCATAAGAGAAGTATCATTATAGCCATAAAAGTGTTCACCCACTCGCGAAAGAATTTCTCTCTCTATATCATCAATCAACCTTGTGGCTTTTTCAATCAATTGATGCTTTGCGGTAATCCTTAATGTTACTTCCCCATCCCCTGCAAGAGGAGCAATGGTCGGATTCGTTTGAGCATCTATTAAATCTTCAATTTCTGTCTCCAATTGTGATTCTCCAATATCAAAAAATCTAAGCACCCGAGAAAGAATACGATCCTGCAATGGAAGTTTATCCGTAATAAAGGGTTTTGCATACGTGAGAAACATAGGTTCCATTTCTTTTGGTGGTCCAGGGAATAACATATACAGATGTTGCTGATGAGATATAGCCATACCTGGAGCCATTCCGTGATCATTTTGCAGCACTTCTGCCCCTTCGATTATTAATGCTTGTTTCCGATTATTATCGGACATACTTCGGCCTACCCGATTAAAATATTCTTCGATTTGCGCTAATGCCCGTTCATCTAGGACTAGTTTTTTATTTAAATGAGCAGCAATCGTATCCTTCGTTAGGTCATCTTTCGTTGGTCCAAGCCCACCCGTAAATATGATCATGTTGGAACGGCTTTCAGCTATTTCAATTATTTTTCTTAGTCTGCCTGAATTGTCCCCTACAACAGTGTGGTAAAACACGTTAATTCCCATATCAGCTAACTGACTAGATAGGAAACGCGCATTGGTATTCACAATTTGTCCCAATAGTAACTCTGATCCAACAGCGATTATTTCTGCATTCATAGGCACTCCCCTTTTCGTATGGCAATAAATAAGCTGATCTTTTTATTTTGAGTTTAAGAAAGGTTGTTTATTTTTAACAAAATAATCCAACCCAGACCAAACGGTAAAGAATAACGCTATCCAAAGTGCAATCATATCAAATCGGATCGAAATCATTTCAAAAATAATATTATGTAATAGTAATAACGAGATCGCCACAATTTGTGTCCATGTCTTGATTTTACCAAGCATATTGGCAGCGACAACTTCCCCTTCACCAGCCAACACAAGACGTAGTCCAGTAACAGCAAATTCTCTGCTTATGATGACGATCACGATCCATGATGGAGCTAACTGTAATTCAACAAGCACAATTAATGCTGCTGAAACAAGCAGTTTATCGGCAAGTGGATCCAGAAATTTCCCTAAGTTGGTAACTAAGTTATATTTGCGGGCATAATATCCATCAACCCAATCGGTTGTAGATGCAAGAATAAAGATTAAAGCACCTACAAAATGAGTGACAGGCATGGAAGCCCCTAATAAAGTAATCTCTCCCCATGAAAAAGGAACTAACATGATAATAAGAAAAATAGGAATTAAAAAAATACGTGAAATGGTTATTTTATTTGGTACATTCATTTTTGTTTAACCTCCAACAATTTTAACAACGCTTTATCGTGTATGCACTTTCCCTAAATCATACGAGAAAAATAGTCATCAGCTTGTATGATGACTATTGGTTCGTTTTTAAATAGCGAATTGTAATATCTTGACGTACTTCTTCAGTAGGTGAAACAGCATACTCTAACTTTTGATCATTTACATAGATCTCCGTTTCGGTAGAATTACCTGCTACTACAACAACTTCTGTTTCATTCGTTAAATCGACTGTCTGACTCTCAGTTCCACCTTTTGCTAACATCCCTTGAAAGACAGAATCACCTTTACTATTTTTAATATTCACCCATGTTTCTCCAGTAGATACAATCTTCAAAACAAATTTATCAGCATTTTTCAATTCATAAGAAGTCTTATTCCCATTCGCTTCTGAAACTGTCAATTCTTGACTAGGGGGAGCAGGTTCTTCAACTACCTTTTCTTTTTCAGCTGTTAAGTCTTTTTGCGTTTTGTCTTCTGGCTGCTTAGCTTTATCATTTGCAGAGAGATCAGTAGATTCTTCATAGGTTACTTCTTGTTTATCTTGTGGAGCGGTTTTTTCAGCTGAATTCCCCGCATTTTTTTGGGCTAATAAATACCATACAAACGCAATGATACCAATAACCACAATTGAAATAAGCACCTTTGGTAAAACATCTAGAACCTTCGAACTGTTATCTGTTAAGGATTTTCTTGTTTGAACACGCGAAAGATGCCCAGGAATATCATCATTGACAGTGTTCGGAATTTCACTGTTAAACTCTTCGAACAAAATTTCAGGTTCAAGACCTACTGCTTCAGCATATTGTTTAATAAAGGCCCGTACATAAAACTTACCAGGCATAGAACTGAAATTACCTTCTTCAATTCCAATTAAATAACGCTTTTGAATTTTCGTTATTTCTTGTAGATCATCTAAACTTAACCCCTTTAATGATCGAGCTTCTTTTAATCGATTACCTAATTCTGACAATAATAACACCTTCCAACTACTTAAAAGTCAAATTCTTCAATTTCCGCAGAAGAAAACAAATGGTTTTTATCCACAATATCATACGTTATTTCTTCATCCGGACTATGACGAAGTTCTATAATATAATCAAAATGATCGATTGTATATTCCGTATTTTGAATAAAAATATCTGGATGCTCAACAACTTTTACTGATGGCAGTCGCATAATTTCACGAATGAGTTGCCAATGTCTCTCATTTGCTCTTCTAGTTGAAACGATCCCATCAATAATGAATAAATTATCTTTATTGTATTCATCTTCAATTAATTGACTTCGGATGGTTTGTTTTAATAGAGTGGATGAAACAAATAACCACCGTTTATTTGCACACACACTTGACGCAACCACTGATTCTGTTTTCCCAACTCGAGGCATTCCTCTTATTCCAATTAACTTGTGCCCATCCTGTTTAAATAATTCAGCCATAAAGTCAACTAATATTCCTAGTTCATCTCGAACAAATCGAAATGTTTTTTTATCATCTGCATCCCTTTGTATGTATCGACCATGTCGAATCGCTAAACGATCACGTAATTTTGGCTTTCGCAATTTGATTAGTTTTATTGTGTCCATTGTCAGTAAAATAGACTCTAATCTTTCAATTTGTTTATCATCTTTTGCTAAGATCAATAACCCCCGACGACCTTCATCGACACCATTAATGGTAACAATATTAATGGACATCATTCCTAGTAATGAAGAAATATCCCCTAATAACCCCGGCCTATTTTATTGTATTTCATATTCTAAATACCACTCTTCTTTCTCCATCCACAACCCCCCTACAACTACAAGTTGAAGCATAGAACCCCTTTATTAACTAGATAGAAAAAAGACGAATAATCAATTAATTGCTGAAATACAAAAATGACCTCTATCCATATATCTCCTTTCTATCATATATGAATTTATTTAAAGATGAAAGGGAAAATATTCCTCCTGAACGATTCCACTAAAAATTATGCTCATTTCTTTACTAACCAAATTATATATCGGTCCTAAGCAAAAAAGAAGAGAACTATGCTTTTTCCATAGTCCCCCCAATAATCATGCATTTCTTATTCATCAGAACTTCATTTGTTCGTTCCGTTATTTTGTACAAGCTTCACCATGATGTTCGCAATCGCATGTTGTTCTTCTGGACTTGCAACTGACCATAGATCTGCTAGAACTCGTTCTTGTTCATTCTTAGGATCCACTTGTTTTGCTAAGTAGTCACCAACTTGATAGGCTAGTTCATTAATCGTATTTCCACTTAATCCTTGATCCTCCGCTTGATTTAAACGGTCACCTAAAAAGTCTTTCCATTGCTGCCAATTCTCTAATATAGACATGATCTTTAAACCTCCTATTAAGTAGTACTCTGTTATTTTACTTAATTGAGATTTATTTATACATACGACCTGAGCTCATTCCACTTTTTTTATGTATACCAACCACCGTTTACACTTAGAATTTGGCCCGTAATGTAGCTCGCCCTTTGGGAAATAATAAAAGAGACACTCTCAGCAATCTCTGATGGTTCTGCTAACCTTCCCATTGGAATGTCCCCTTTGAGACCCTCCATTTCATCATCAGTGAATTGAGAGAGCATAGCTGTGTTCACTGCACCAGGAGCAATTCCATTAACACGAATTCCATTCAGAGCCAATTCCTTACTTAATGATTTCACGAATGATATTTGTGCACCTTTTACTGTTGAATAGATCACTTCACAGGCAGCACCCGTTTGTCCCCAAATAGAAGTCATCAAAACAATATTACCATGTTGCTGCCGAATCATTTTTGGCAAAAGCTCCTTTGTGAGCATAAGCGGAGATGTGATATGAACCATTGTCATTTTTCGAACGATTTCCTCATCCACATCAGCAAATAATCCATAATGACTAATCCCACTATTGTGTATAATCGTATCAATAGAAAAAATATTTTCAGCAATTTTTTTATAACCATCGGGTACAGATAGGTCTGCTTGGATCGGAATATATTCACCTTTAAATGGCGCAAGAGATTCCAATAATTCTCGAATCCCTTTTCCATTTTGATAATAATGTAAATAAAGCGAATAGCCCTCACTTGCTAATTTGATGGCAAGTGCCTGACCAATTCCACCACTTGCACCGGTAATTAAGGCAAATCTCTTCAATATATTCACTTCTTTCTAAAGTCCTTACTAAATCCAAGAATATTGTACCATTTTTCAATATTATGTCCTAAAAAAAGCTTGTTGATCTTTACCCAATAGGGTCTAAAGAATCAACAAGCTAAAACACAATCTGCTACTGTTTCGGAACCACTTGACAGACAGTAAATCGTTCTTCTTCTATAAAATCAGCTATTACAGCTTTAACATCCTCCACTGTAATACTTTCCAATGTTGGAACTACATCAAATAAATTCATTTCATTAAAAGCATATCTTGTAAATTGATTAGCAATATATTCAGGTGAGTTAATAGCACGTAAAAAAGTCCCGATTTTTTTCTTTTTCGTCCGCTCTAAGCCTTCAAGAGTAAAAATGTCACTTTGTTTAGCTGATACTAACATTTTTTTCAGGGTTTCAGCTAATTGATCTGGTTCATTTGTATCTCCCCCGATCATCGCAAAACCAAAGCCTTTTTCTTGGCTATAATCGTACGAAAATGTGTCATCAATCAAGCCTGCCGAATAGAGTTCATGATAATTTTTCGAACTTTTACCAAACAGAAGGTCAAAAATGATATTTATGGTTAATTCATTTTTTAGCATCTCTGCTCCGAATTGTTCGACATGCTTGGCCTTAATCCCAACCAGACATTTTGATGTCTGTACGTTCATTTGCAATACTTGCTTTTGCTTCGCTACCTTAAGCGGCTCCTGCTCAAACTGGCGTTTAATTTCTGGTACTTTATTATATTTCTTATTCGTTTGATTCTCTTTAATTTGTTCCATTACTTTTGTCGCATCAACTGGACCCACGACAAACAAGAGCATATTGCTTGGATGATAGAAAGTTCCATAACATTCATACAATAATTCTTTTGTAATATGAGAAATAGACTCGACAGTACCAGCAATATCGATACTGACTGGATGATTTTGATACATATTTTGGATTAAACCAAAATAAAGACGCCAGTCAGGATTATCATCATACATCGTTATTTCTTGACCAATAATCCCTTTTTCCTTTTCAACTGTTTTTTCACTAAAATAGGGTTCTTGGACAAAGTTCATTAAGGTGTCTAAGTTTTGTTCCACATTTGATGTACTGGAAAATAAATAAGCCGTCCTGGTAAAGGATGTAAACGCATTGGCTGATGCCCCTTGTTTACTGAATTGTTGAAAAACATCTCCATCCTCTTTTTCAAAAAGCTTATGTTCTAAAAAATGAGCAATCCCATCCGGCACCTTTATAAACTCTGTTTTATCAAGGGGAACAAAGTGATTATCGATCGAACCATATTTCGTTGTAAACGTAGCATACGTTTTATTAAAGCCTTTTTTTGGTAGGATATATACCTCTAATCCATTTTCAAGTTTCTCATGAAAAATCTCTTCTTGAATTTGAGTAAATTCAATTTTTTTCATCGTATTATTCGCCCCCCTCAGTTAAGAAATAGATGGTGTCGAGTTCAACTTTGGCTGCTACTTTCATAATCTCAGTCTTTGTTACAAGATCAATCTTAGAAATTAAGTCTTCAAATGAAAGCTGTTTCCCAGCAACAATATTATGATACATGATCTCAACTGTACCTCTTGCCGTATCAATGGTTTCTAAATATTGATTTTTGATCACTGCTTTTGTTTGACTCATTTCTTCTTCAGTAAAGTCACCCGCAATCATAGCCTTCATTTGTTCTTTTATAATCGAAACAGCTTGCTCATAATTTTTATTGTCAATTCCTGACATCACAAACATCAATCCCTTATGACTTTCAAGGCGACTTGCAACATAATAAGCAAGACTTGCTTTTTCACGTACATTAATAAAAAGCTTGGAGTGGGAGAACCCCCCAAAAATCCCATTGAATACTTGTAAAGCATAATAATCTTCATCACCAAAAACTACATTGGTTCGATAACCGATATTTAATTTTCCCTGCTTAACATCTTGGACCTCTTTAATTTCTTGAACGTCTTCTTTCTTATGGATCGTTTTTCGATCAACGGTAGTGGGTTTCCGTTCTTCTAATTGAAATAACTGACTTACAACACTCGTTACTTTATTGCTATCCACATCCCCGATCACGTATAGATCTAATTCATCCTCTGCCAGGGCTTGTTTATAATAGTCATATAAATTTTGTTCGGTTATCGCATCGACTTCTTCCAGGTTTCCATGAACATATAAAGCATATGGTTCATCTTTACACATTTCCTGAATGAGCCGGACATTCGAATACCTCATTTTATCATCATAAACGGATTGAATTCGTGCCTTTAAAGATCGTTTCTCATTCTCAACGGTCTTTTGATCAAACGCATCTTCAATAGTATTTGGGTTTGTTATTACCTCACAAAGAAACTCAAATGCTTTTTGAAGCAGTGGGCTTTGATCTGACAAAAACTTTTCATTGGCAATTTCCATCGTAAAACTAATCACATGGTACTCACCTTTTTTGGCTAAATCTACATATATAGTAGCCCCGTACAGTTCATCTAAATAGGATCTGAGCTTAGCGGTTGTTGGGAATTTTTTAGAATTACTTTGTAATACATGAGGCAGCAATGCCCGTTTTGTTATGTCTTCTTTATTTAAGGGAGTCTTCATTTTAAAAACGATCGTATTTGTTTTATATTTGTTTGTAGGGACGACGTGTAACTTAATCCCTTTTAACTCAAACACATTTTCCGAAATCATTCCCATAAAACCTTTCCTCCTTTAATATCTCATCTCTTAAACATATGTAAACATTCAGCTGGTTATTTTCTATATTCTCCTAAATATAATTACATATTCTTACTATACCTTGACTAATTTCTATATGACAAGTTTTATGAAAGCGCTAAAAAATTCATCATGACCTGATTCAAATTAGATACTGTTTGACAAGCAGATCAAAATTATTTAATATTAGCGTATTATTTACATATGATTCGATGGTTTCATCGAAAGAGGTTCATAGCAGACACCCTCTATAAAAAACTATGGCTTTGATGTCACCTATCAACCATATCCAACTGCGGATATGGTTTTATTTTTTTCAAAGTTATTTTCTTATGCTATGGGCTTTTTATATGATTCTAAGAACATATAAGGGAGGCTTATTTTTTATGTCTGGAAGAAAAGAGAAGGAATTAGACGGAATTACGTTGTTAGGAAATCAAGGAACAAAATATGCATTTGAGTATGCTCCACATATTTTAGAGACATTTGATAACAAACATCCGAACCGCGATTATTTTGTGAAATTCAATTGTCCAGAATTTACAAGTCTATGTCCGATTACAGGACAGCCGGACTTTGCAACCATATATATTAGTTATATTCCGGATATAAAAATGGTGGAGAGTAAATCATTAAAGCTCTATTTATTCAGTTTTAGAAATCATGGTGATTTTCATGAGGATTGTATGAACATCATCATGAACGATTTAATCAAGTTAATGGATCCAAGATATATCGAAGTTTGGGGGAAATTTACCCCAAGAGGTGGAATCTCAATTGATCCTTACTGCAATTACGGAAAACCTGGGACCAAGTTCGAAAACATGGCCGATTATCGTTTAATGAACCATGACTTGTATCCTGAAAAGATTGATAATCGATAAGAATATTACAATTAGTAAAATACACATTATCTTTAAAGGAGCATTACAAATGAAAAAAGATAAAGCCGTTGTTGTTTTTAGTGGTGGACAAGATAGTACAACCTGTTTATTCTGGGCATTGGAAAATTTTGCAGAAATAGAAGCTGTCACGTTTGATTATAACCAAAGACATCGGGCTGAGATAGATTGTGCAAAAAATATTACTTCTGAACTTGGCATTAAACATCATATTCTAGATATGAGTCTATTAAATCAATTAGCTCCTAATGCTTTAACAAGGGATGATATAGAAGTTAAAAATGGAGTCGATGGGGAATTGCCCTCAACCTTTGTTCCTGGCAGAAATTTATTGTTTTTATCCTTTGCAGGTGTTTTAGCTAGACAAATAGGTGCAAAGCATATCATAACGGGTGTATGTGAAACAGATTTTAGCGGATATCCTGATTGCAGAGATGTATTCATCAAATCATTAAACGTTTCGTTGAACTTGTCAATGGATTACTCTTTTGTTATTCACACACCATTAATGTGGTTAAATAAAGCAGAAACTTGGAAAATGGCTGATGATTTAGGTGCCTTCGCTTTCGTACGTGAAAAAACCTTAACCTGCTATAACGGAATAATAGCTGATGGATGTGGGGAATGTCCTGCATGTGACCTAAGGAGAAAAGGACTTGAAAGTTACTTGGCAAGTCGAAAGGGATGATAAATATGTATGGTTTTCACATTGTAGACAAATTACAAAAAATAGATGAAGACATTCAAAAACAACAATTAAAATATCATGCTAAACGAGTTCTTGTAAGCAAGGAATTCACATTTGATGCTGCCCATCACCTCCATTGCTATGAAGGAAAATGCAAGAATTTACATGGACATACGTATAAGGTCATTTTAGGTATAAGTGGATTTGTAGATGATAGAGGAATTATGATCGATTTTGGTGATATAAAAGAAATTTGGAAATCAGAAATTGAACTTTTTTTAGATCATCGATATTTAAACGAGACCTTGCCTCCTATGAATACGACAGCTGAAAACATAGTAGTTTGGATATACGAGAAATTACATGAAGTCCTTCAAAAACAAGAAGATAAAGCAAATCGATTCGGGAGCAAGAGTTGAATTCGTTCGTCTTTACGAAACACCTACCTCCTATGCAGAAGCAAGACGGGAGTGGATGGAAGTTGAGTAGTATTCCTGTCTTAGAAATATTCGGACCCACGATTCAAGGCGAAGGAATGGTCATTGGACAGAAAACCATGTTTGTCAGAACAGCTGGCTGTGACTACTCTTGTGCTTGGTGTGATTCTGCTTTTACTTGGGATGGTTCCGGAAAAGATGATATTAAGCAAATGGACGCAACTCAAATTTGGAATGAGTTAAAACGTCTTGGTGGAAATGGATTCTCCTTTGTTACGATTTCTGGAGGGAACCCTGCCTTATTAACCAATTTAAGTAGTTTAATCCAACTATTAAAACAGCATCAAATCACCATTTGTTTAGAAACACAAGGAAGTAAATGGCAGGAATGGTTTTATGATATTGATGAATTGACCATTTCACCAAAACCGCCAAGCTCGAACATGATAACTGACTTTACGATTTTAGATAACATCCTAAAGCAACTAACCCATAGTAAACGAGAACAACATATTTCTTTAAAAGTGGTTATATTTGATGATGAAGATTATCAGTATGCTAAAAATATTCATCATCGCTATCCTGCGATTCCCCTCTTTTTACAAGTAGGAAATGATGATAGTCAAACAGCAGATAATCAACAATTGATTATGAAGTTGCTTCATAAATACGAAATGCTAATCGATAAAGTAATGCGCGATGATCATTTCAAGGATGTAAAAGTGCTTCCCCAATTACACACCTATATTTGGGGCAACAAGCGCGGGGTTTAATGCATAGGTTCTAATCATGTGCATTATTTAACAAAATCAACATAAAAAGGTGCAGATTTTTTTGCATCTGCACCTTTTTATAGTTCATCATGAAATCACTTCATCTGAAGGTTTCCCCATTAAAACAGTACGAGGCTTACTACCTTCATATGGACCCACTATTCCCCTAGCTTCCATCTCATCAATTAACCTTGCTGCTCTAGTATATCCAATACGAAATCTCCTTTGCAGCATGGAAACAGATGCCGTTTGCATTTCAAGTACTAAATCTACCGCATCCCCATATAGTTCATCTTCCACTTGTCCTCGTGCTTTTTCAGGAATATCGTCAGGAATCATATCTTCTTGGTACTGTGCTTTTTGTTGATCAATGACAAACTCAACGACTTCTTCTACCTCTTCATCCGATAAAAAGGCCCCTTGGACTCTGACTGGCTTTGAGGCCCCAACAGGGAAGAATAACATATCTCCCCGGCCCAGCAATTTCTCTGCTCCCCCCATATCTAAGATGGTTCTGGAGTCTGTTGAAGAAGAAACGGCAAATGCAATTCTCGATGGAATATTGGCTTTAATCACCCCGGTAATGACATCCACAGAAGGTCTTTGCGTGGCAATGATTAAATGAATTCCAGCTGCACGAGCCATTTGAGCAAGTCTTGTGATTGAATCTTCAACATCAGATGAAGCAACCATCATTAAGTCTGCCAACTCATCAACAATGACAATAATATAAGGCAATAATGGTTGTTGTCCTTGTTCTTCCACATTATGCCGCCTAATATGTTCATTGTACCCTTCTATATTTCTCGTACCTGAGTGAGCAAATAATTCATAACGTCTTTCCATCTCATTTACAACTTTCTGTAATGCTTGAGAGGCTTTTTTTGCATTTGTTACAACGGGCGCAAGGAGATGGGGGATTCCGTTGTACACATTTAATTCAACCATTTTTGGATCAATCATCATCATTTTTACTTCATGTGGCTTTGCTCTCATCAAAATGCTCGTAATAATTCCATTTATACAAACACTTTTTCCGCTACCTGTTGAACCAGCAACAAGTAAATGAGGCATTTTATTTAGTTCCGCTAGTACGGCTTCTCCGGTTATGTCTCGGCCTAGACCGATCATTAGCTTTGCTTCCGGCTTATCATTTTTCTTTGATTCAAGTACTTCACGCAAAGAAACGATGGCCACTTCCGAATTAGGTACCTCGATTCCAATCGCGGATTTTCCTGGTATAGGTGCTTCCATACGAATATCCTTTGCCGCTAATGCTAAAGCAAGATCATCTGTTAAACTAACAATTTTACTTACCTTAACCCCAGCATCTGGATGCACTTCATATTTTGTAACTGCCGGGCCGAGATGGACTTGTGTGACAGTTGCTTTCACTCCAAAACTTTGAAATGTTCTCTCAAGTTTTGCAGCATTTTCATGGATCAAAGCATATTCACCACTCTGATCCGTAAGTCGGGGTTGCTTTAATAAGTCCACTGGTGGCAGTTGATAGTCGACATTTTCAATTTCAGTAAATGTGATAGGTTGCAACTCTTCTTCTATCACATCCTCTTCCACTTTTTCATCTACTGTTTTTTGTTGTTCATCTTTCTGTTGGTAAGCACGATCTGCAAAGTTTGAAATAATAGGTTCCGGTCTAACGCTTTCCTCCTGTGCTTGCACAGCTACATGAATGATCGGACTGCTACTACTTGTCTCTTGGTTCTCCAGCTCAAGCCTTGTCCTTTTTTCCTGTTTCAGAGCATGGTTCAAATCACGCTTTTCCTTCAGACCTTGTCTCCAATGCTTCATGTCTTCTTTAAATCCAAACCATTGTTTTGTTATAAAGCTCCATAAAGAACTGAAAATTTTATTCAAAGCCCCTCCAAAAGTCTTTCCTGTGAATAAAATGAAACCGATCATCATTAGCACAATCGCAAAGATTTTTGTGCCTGCTTCATCAAATAAAAAATAAAATAGCACAAATAGAATAGCTCCTGCCATTCCTCCTCCTAGTCCATCTGGATTCGCTTGACCCCGTGCTTCCTTCATAAATAAATCCCATGTAATTTCAATAACACTAGGGTTTCCAAATCGATTTCCATTCGAAGGTAATTCAAAAAGAGGAATATGTGTGAGTAAAATGACAGAGGCAATTATAATATACAAACCCATTAACTTTACCGAATACATAGGGGGTCTTTGTCGCTTCCACATTAAATACCCACCATAAATAATCATCCCAATAGGTCCAAGAAAGTACCATTCACCAAGAAAGAAACGGAAAAACAATACGATCGAATGGCCGCCCTTGCCTAGATTTGCCAATGAAATAATGGCAATCGCGATTAACAACAGAGCGACTAATTCAAATTGAATAGCTTGTTTGAGAAGACTTTTACTATTGCTTGTTTGTCGCCGTTTTCTTTTTGCCATGAAATCACCTAATTACTATTATAATTTATGAAAGAAGAAAGCAGCCTTTAAGGCTGCTCTTAACTTTCATTACTAATATTATAACATACTGCATAACCGAACACATATGCCCAAGCTAGAATTTTTTTCCTCATGTTCCGGTTTGTGTATAAGCGGATTATTCGGTTACCTTTTCGGGAGAATGGCACCTGGACAACATGCATCATTTAAATAATGGGATGGATCTGTGCTCATAATTTGGACGACACGATAATCTTGATTCTCATCCCTTTCCACAAGCAAAGGAATACCTCCATATTCAACAACGGATTGTTTACCAAATTCTGATTCAGGTGTTTGAAAAACAAGTTCCTGCGGCATTGTCGTATATAAAATCATTGCACGAGCCTCTCATTTCCAGCATTGTTAAGGTCAATTAATTCGTTTAATTTTTTTAATGCTTTTCCAATTCCACCGATTTCATCAATTAGGCCATATTCCACTGCATCTGTTCCAATCACATTTGTACCGATATCCCTTGTTAAATTTCCTTTTTCAAACATTAAATCCTTAAATTGTTCTTCACTAATTTTTGAATGCTTTGTCACAAAACGGACAACACGATCCTGCATTTTATCCAAATATTCAAAGGTCTGAGGAACACTGATCACCAGCCCCGTTAAACGAATCGGATGTATCGTCATTGTCGCAGTGTCTGCGATAAACGAATAGTCACATGAAACCGCAATTGGAACCCCAATTGAGTGACCTCCACCCAGGACAATCGATACAGTTGGCTTCGATAGAGAGGCAATCATTTCAGAAATGGCTAGCCCTGCTTCGACATCGCCACCCACTGTGTTTAAGATCACCAGCAGCCCTTCTATCTTAGGATTTTGTTCAATTGCTACTAATTGTGGAATGATATGTTCATATTTCGTTGTCTTATTTTGTGGCGGAAGCTGTAGGTGCCCCTCAATTTGACCAATGATTGATAAGCAATGAATTTTTGAATCTTGCGAAAGCTGTGGTACACTCGTTTGCCCAAGCTGTTGTATTTTTTCCATTAGGCTTGATGGACGATCCTCTTTAGGTGCTTCCTGCTCCTCTGTGTCACTGCTATTTCGAAAAAATAACTTATCCATCTCATTAACTCCCTTCATTTATATAACATAGGAATAGTATGAGAGAGAAAGAGTCATTTCATGCAATAAGGAATTGATTCAAGAGCTATAGCGTCACTTTTCCAAATCCAACAAATTCAAAAAGTTGGTTAAGATCCTTGCAGTTAACCCCCAGATGACTTTTCCATCATATTGATAGAAATACTCCTCTATAGGCCGTTGCTGCCACTGGTAATTCTCTCCTCCAATAATTAAATCAAAAGGAAATCCTTCTTCAGGAACGATTTGAAAATTAATTTTATGAATTCTTGGTTTCGTTTTGCGAAAATAAGATAAGGGTACTGTAAATACTTCGCCTACTTCAGATAAATTGGGTTTAATGAGTTCAGGAGTAGTAATCGTTCCTATAAATGGATAAATCATATTATGAGTGCTTAACAACATATAATCGAGAGGGATTACATCCACAATATCCTCTTTCTTTATACCTAACTCTTCCGTTGTTTCACGAACAGCACAATGTTTCTGATCTAAATCGTCTGGATCCACTTTCCCACCTGGAAAACAGATTTCTCCTGGTTGTCTTCGTAAACTCAAGGATCTTACTTCAAATAAAATATGTGTTTCGTTTTGAACTTCAATGAGTGGGAGAAGTACAGCATATTTCAGAAGTTGATTATGTCCAAGAATCTCTGGCTTCCTACCAGCCAATTTTTCAATTACTTTTGAAATTTCCATTTAGTCACCTCGAACACAAAGTTTGCTTATAATTATATAGTTCGTGTTTAGTATACTCGGTTCCTTGTAAAAACAATAAATAAATGACCTATTCGTGAACACGAATAGGTCACAGCCTTATTAATTGAACTTTAAACAGTTAGTTGGTCCTACTTCACTTCCATAATAATTGGCAGGATCATTGGTCTGCGCTTTGTTTTTTCGTATAAAAATTGATTTAAACTGTCTCTCATTTCCTGTTTAATGACTGCCCAATCGAAAGAATCTCTAGAAATGGTTTGTTCCACAATTTCACGTACTCTTTGTGAAGCATCCTCAAGTAGCTTTTCTGACTCTCGAACATAAACAAAACCTCTTGAAATGATTTCAGGACCAGAAGAAATTTTCTTTTCTCTTCTATTTAAGGTCACAACAACAATAAGGATACCGTCTTGAGATAACAGTTTGCGATCCCTTAAGACAATATTGCCGACATCTCCAACCCCAATTCCATCAATTAAAACATTTCCAGCCGGAACTCTACCAGCAGGGCGAAAGCGGTCATTTTTCAATTCAATGACTTCACCTTTTTCACTGATGTATACTTGATCATTTGTTAATCCACATTCCTTAGCCACATCTGCGTGAGCTTTTAACATTTTATACTCACCATGTACAGGAATGAATAATTTTGGATTCATCATATTAATCATAAACTTTAATTCTTCTTGGCTTCCATGACTAGAAGTATGATAGGAATCCTTACCTCCTAGTACATTTGCTCCCGCACGGAAGAGCATATCTACTGTTCGAGCGATAAAAATTTCATTCCCTTTAATGGCCGAAACGGCAAAAACAACGGTATCCCCTTTTTGAATGTTAACGAATTTATGCTTCTGTTTCGCCATTTTTTGCAGAACCTCAATCGGTTCACCTTGACTGCCAGATGTCAAAATGACAATCTCATTTGCCTCATACTGATTAATTTCGGAAACAGGAATAATAATTTCATCATGTACCTGCAGATATTCAAGTTTAATGACTATATCAAACACTCTTTGTAAACTTTTCCCTACAATGGCTACCTTACGTTTTGTTTCAAACGCAGCATCAAAAATATGTTGAATGCGGTTTAAATCCGAAGCAAAACATGCTGCGATAACCCGACCCTTTGCATTATAAAACGCATCACTTAATTCTCTAGCAACAACGGCTTCCGATTTTGTGTATCCTGGCTTTTCAGCTTCCGTACTATCAGATAATAAACACAGAACTCCCTCTTCAGCTATTTTTACCATTTTTCCAATTTCAGCTTTGTATAATTTCCCTGCGGCCTGATCAAACTTAAAATCTCCAGTATGAACAATAACGCCATCCGAGGTATGAATACAAATCGCCACCGAATCTGGAATACTGTGATTTGTTTTAAAAAAGGTGACCTTTACCGAGTCAAATTCAATAACGGAATCAGAAGTAATTTCAATAAACTGCGCTTTTTGATGAAAATCCTGTTCTTTCATTTTCATTCGTGCCAACTCGATTGTTAACCTCGTCCCATAAATGGGAACATCCATATTGCTCAATAAATAGGAAAGTGCCCCTATATGGTCTTCATGACCATGTGTTAGAAAGACTCCTTTAACCCTACTTTGATTTTGAATTAAATAACTTATATCGGGAATCACAATATCGATTCCAAACATTTCATTTTCAGGAAACATAAGCCCCGCATCGATAAGAAATATCTCTTCATCTACCTCGACCACGTGCATATTTTTCCCAAGTTCTCCGACTCCCCCTAAAGCTATAAGTTTAATGCATTCATTTTCTGTTCTTTTCAAATCAAGCTGCCTCCTATTTTTATCATGCCGACCTAAATCAGTTATTCTTATTATACTTGAATTAAGAAAACCTTTACAACCAATAAATACAGAAGTGCCTTGGAAACAAAAAAAGAAACCCAAGACAATCGGCTGGGTTTCCTTTTTATTAGTAGTCTATCAAAAGACTTGACAAGCGCGTTCTTTCTTCCTCCGTTAGAGGAACAAGGGGAAGTCGAACAGATCCTACATCCATTCCTTTTAACTGCAATGCCGTTTTTACTGGTACTGGATTTGGAGCCTTGAATAATTCTTCCATAATTGGCAAAAGATGTTGATGAATCTTTGCCGCACCCTTAGTATCGCCGTTGAAAAACTTAGAAATCATTTCCTGCATTTCATTCCCAATCACATGCGAGGCAACAGAAATAACTCCTACACCTCCGATTGAAAGTACGGGAAGCGTAACTCCATCATCACCTGTATATAGTTCAAAATCATCAGATGTGTTAGCAATTATTTTTGTCATATTATTTAGATTTCCGCTTGCTTCTTTTATAGCGACAATATTGCTAATGTTCGACAATCGAATAATTGTTTCTGGTTCCATGTTTACAACAGATCGACCTGGAATATTATATAAAAGGATAGGTAAAGAAGTTATCTCCGCAACAGCTTTAAAATGCTGATAAAGGCCTTCTTGGTTAGGCTTATTGTAATATGGGGTAACAAGCATAATAGCATCTACACCAATTTGCTCAGCCTTTTTCGTAAGTTCTATCGTAGCATAAGTATTATAATTACCCGTACCTGCAATCACCGGAACACGTTTATCAACTACTTTAACGACATGTTCAAATAGAGCTACTTTTTCTTCTTTTGATAAAGTAGGAGACTCTCCAGTCGTTCCTGCTACAACTAGCGCTTCCGTACCATTTTCTATTAAATAATTAACAAGTTGAGTTGTCTTTATAAAATCAATGTGTCCTTTACTATCAAATGGGGTTACCATTGCTGTTGCAACTCGACCAAAAAAAGCCATAAGACCACTCCTTAAAAAAATCATAGATCCGATCAATATATTAAATTACTCTTTTTCAAGTTCAAACGCATCGTGTAATGAATTGACTGCAGTTGCCAAGTCTACTTGTTTAATAAGAACCCAAATCGTTGTATGGCTGTCAGCGGATTGTAGGATTCGAATCCCATTTTCCGATAGGGCACCCACTATCTTAAACGTTACACCAGGAACACCTGCCATACCCGCTCCAACGACAGATACCTTGGCACAATCCCGTTCAATGGTTGGCTCATATCCAAGGCCATGAAGAATGGAAACAGCCTTTTCCGTCATTTCTTCCGTAACCGTGTAGATTACTTGATTTGGAGAAATATTTATAAAATCCACACTGATACCTTCGCTAGCCATTGCCTTAAAAACTTCAGACTGCAAATCATATTGATTTTTTTTAGCGAACACTTTAATTTGAGTAATATTCGATAAATGGGCAATCCCTGTTATCATTCGCTCTTTAATCATGTTTCCCTTTTCTAAATGCGAGGTCGTCGTTACTAATGTTCCGGGATGATCCGAATAAGTTGAACGAATACGAATAGGTACTTTTGCTTGCATGGCAATTTCTACTGCACGTGGGTGAATGACCTTTGCACCTTGATAAGCCATATTACAAACTTCCGTATAAGTGACAAAAGACAACGGGCGGGCATGAACTGCAATTCGCGGATCTGCAGTCATGATTCCCTCCACATCCGTAAAGATATCAATGACCTCTGCGTTCAAAGCTGCCCCAAGCGCAGCTGCAGACGTATCACTTCCACCTCTACCGATCGTTGTAACATCTCCATTCTTGGCCTGACCCTGAAATCCAGCAACAACAACTACATCATTTGTTTCTAATTCTTCCAAAAGTCTTTCACAATTCATTTCTATAATTTTCGCATTTGTATGGTCTTTATTTGTGCAAAAACCCGCCTGTGCACCGGTTAGTGAAGTCGCTTTTATACCCTCTTGTAGTAGCATATTGGTAAAAACAATACTCGAAATGACCTCACCGCATGACAATAGTAAATCCGTTTCACGCTTACTAATTAAACTTTTAGAACCATTGATGAGTGAATTTAGTGTATCCGTTGCATATGGATCTCCCTTTCGACCCATAGCTGAAACCACCACTACTACTTTATATTTCATCTCCAAAGCCATTTGAATATGTCTTTTTGCATATTGGCGGCTCTGATCATCACGAACAGACGTCCCACCAAACTTTTGGACGATTATTTTCATTGTAGCACCTCTAAAAATCCATTAATGGAATGAACTTTTCATATTGTGATTTATTTACCAGGATGTAATTCACCATTAAACGTCCAGAACCATTTACATGATTTGAACAACCTTCGTCCGAAAGAAACACTTAATCTTTTGAATTCAAAAGAATATATAAATTATTTCACTAAACCAAGTTTAATTAAACTTTCTGCAATTTGTACAGAATTCCACGCTGCGCCTTTTAATAAATTATCAGAAACAACCCATAGATGGAAGCCTTTTTCAACATCTAAATCTTTACGAATCCGTCCGACAAATACATCATTACTTCCGACACACTGAGCAGGCATTGGATATACTTGATTATTCGGATCATCTTGTAAAACAACTCCTGGAGCATCGCTTAGAAGATTCTTCAGGTCCTCTGCTGATACACCAGCCTGATCAACTTTAATATAAACCGATTCAGAGTGACCAACTGCTATTGGAATACGAACACAAGTTGCAGCTACACTCAAGTCTTGATCATGCATGATTTTTTTTGTTTCATTAATCATTTTCATTTCTTCATAAGTAAAACCATTTTCTTGGAATAGATCAATTTGTGGAATCGCATTAAATGCAATTTGATAATGCTTTTTGTCACCTTTTACAGGTAGAATCGCTGGCACAAATTCTTCACCATTTAAGATCGCTTGAGACTGTTCTTCTAATTCCTTCACAGCAACTGTACCAGAACCTGAAACCGCCTGATAAGTTGATACAATTATTTTTTTCAATCCGTATTTTTTACGGATTGGTTCAAGTGCTACAACCATCTGAATGGTAGAACAATTTGGGTTAGCAATAATTCCATTATGTTTTAAAAGGTCTTTTTCGTTCACCTCTGGCACAACAAGTGGAACATTTTTATCCATTCTAAAAGCGCTTGTATTATCAACGACTATAGCACCGTGTTTTACTGCATGTGGAGCTAGTTCCTTGGAAATACTGCCACCAGCACTAAACAAGGCAATATCTACTCCTTTAAAACTATCTGGTTTTGCTTCTTGAACAGTATATTCAGTCCCATTTACTTTTACAATCGATCCTGCAGAACGCGCTGAGGATAAGAGGGTTAATTGTGAAATTGGAAATTCTCTATTTTCCAGTGTTTTAATAATTTGTTGTCCTACTGCTCCAGTTGCTCCAACTACTGCTACATGAAATCCTGTCTTTTGCGTCATTTGTTGTTGTTCCCCTTTCAATCGAGAAAAATATTTCTTTTATTTCTGGAAATTACTTTGACCGCTTCTATCATATGGATGAAAGATGTCTTTCATTTCAAGATTAAATTAGTTATTATTGACTAATGCTTAATTATTGACCTTTCTTACATACAAATCATAGAAAAGAAGGCGCGGTATCCTTTAACCTATCGCCATCTTTCTATTATTTTAACATTTATTTTAACACATTCAATCACTAAACCAATAAACTTTTATCGAAAAAACTAAATTTCATCTTTAAATCTTTCTACAATAACCGGTTGCAACTGTTTTCCTATAAGTGCCGCTTCAATGGATTGTGATAACATAGTCATACGTGCCACCATCGAATTTGGCTTTTTAATAGGATCATCCTGACCAAAAGGAATAAAAAAGATATTTTTGGTTGCCATTAATCTCATTAAATTTACCCCATTTAACCCTAGTGCATCATTTGTCGAAATACCTAATACAATGGGTTTTTGATTCCTTAATGTCGCTTTAGCTGCCATTAATACAGGATTATCTGTCATTGCATTCGCAAACTTACTCATAGAATTTCCTGTTATTGGAGCAATTACCATGCAATCCAAAGGAATTTTAGGGCCCAGCGGTTCTGCACCTACAATTGAATCAATTGCTTTCTTCCCTGTCAATGCTTCAATTCGTTCAATCCAATCTTCACCTTTACCAAAACGGGTTTCTGTGTTTTTCACTGTAGATGAAACAACTGGAAGGACTTCAGCCCCTGCGTTAACTAACCTTTCAATTTCCGGATAAACAGCGTCATATGTGCAATGGGAGCCTGTTAAACCAAAACCAATACGTTTTCCATTTAAACTCATGATTTAGTCTCCTTTCGTATTTCAAAATGATCCTGAAGTAATTGGGAAAGAACATTTGCGAGAATATTCCCAGCTGTTTTTGGTGCTACGATCCCAGGTAGACTTGGTGCCAATAATGCTTTTATCCCTCTTTTTTCAGCATAACGAAAATCAGTTCCACCTGGCTTGGATGCTAAATCAATTATGAGTGTATGAGTAGGCATTTTTGAGATAACACCTGCTGTCACAATTGGAAATGGGATGGTATTAATACAGATATCTGCATTTTTCATCCAATGAGAGATTTCATCTAAATGAAATGGCGTGAACCCCATCTCTACAATTCGGGCGATATGTGCTGTTTTTCTTGCACCTACGCTTACTTTTGAACCTAATAAATGAAAAGTTCTTGCCACACTCATACCGACTCTTCCAAATCCAAGTACAGTAACATTCGAACCATGAATCGTGAAATCGGTATGTTGAATAGCCATCATAATCGTTCCTTCTACTGTAGGAATCGAGTTGTATATGGCAACATCATCCCGTTTGAACAGTTGGACCAATTTTCTCTTTGCTCCATCTGTAATCCCGGTTAAATAGGCATTTGTTATTCCAGTATAAATGACGCAATGTTCCGGAGTACTTCGTAGCATCTCTTCTAAGAGAATGACTTTTTCATTTGAAAATATTGAATCTACTTGACCTTCTAGACTAGTGCCAGCCACCGGCAGTATGATGGCATCTATTTGAGAAAAATTAATCTCCGTAATCTTTTCCTTCTTGGCTCCTGAAAAGGCGTGATCGAGCTGTTCAAAGCCGATTAAAGATAGCTTTGCATCTAACTCTGTTAATTTACGGATTATTTCGAGCTGTCTTGCATCGCCGCCGATTACTGCAATTTGCATATTTGTCAGCATGAAATATTCACCTTCTTTTATTAGTGGCTAAGTTAAAATCATTCATCATATAGGTGAACTCTTATTTATTCTGTCATTTCTGCTATTTCCCCTGAGTTCATGACAATCCTAAAAGATGACCCATTTGTCCTTTTAACTTAACCTTATGTCAAACCAATAAAAATCTTATACTGAAGAACTACTTCAACATCATATGTAGCATTTACCCAATAGGTGACGCACTAAAGCAATCCACTTGTATAAATTCAGGAAAGAGCATAAAAAAGATGCTTCCCAGTTCATATAGGAAGCATCTTCTTATAAAAGTGATTACCCTTCATCCATCTCTATAGGCTCCATGTCAATAATCATCATATCATCGCCTATTTTTTTTATTTGCGTCCATTCAACGCGAATTTCTCCACCTTGTCGTTTCATTCCAAACCATTTTAAGGTGGGTATTAGCATAGCTTCAATTTGACCATTTTTTTCGTTTATTTCTAAATCCGTTTGACCAAGTACGCCTAATCGTACTGCCTGGTTTACATCCACAATCTCTTTTCCACTTAATTCGCTTAGTCTCAAAGCCCCTCATCTCCACTTCATTTATTGTCCCCCTTTTATTCTTACTAAACTTCTATCACGTTTAGACTTCTAAACAAACAAAAAAACAGTCTGATTTTCACAGACTGTTCTGTTTTAATTCATTTTTGGAAGTTCTCCATCTGGACTCACTAATGAAACCGAAAATTTGTTGTTAAATACTTTATTGGCCATTTCATCAACATTCTGCTTAGAAACAGAGTCGATTTGTTCTATAATATCGTCGAGTGAGCGATGATTTCCCAGCAATAGTTCATTTTTCCCATTACGGCTCATCCGACTATTCGTGCTTTCTAGACTAAGCATCAGACTTCCTTTAAGCTGTTCCTTGCTATTCAGGAGTTCCCTTTCCGTAATTCCATCCTGCCTTAAAACAGAAAGCGTTTCCTGAATGGTTTCAAATAGGAAATCTAGTTGTTTTGCCCCTGTCCCACCATATATGGTTACAATCCCATTATCTTCAAATGCAGAATGATAAGAGAAGATTGAGTAAGCTAGCCCTCTTTGTTCACGAACATCTTGAAACAAACGACTACTCATACTCCCACCTAAAATATTATTTAAAGTGATTAAACTATAAATATCTGGATGTCCAACTTGCAAGCCTTCGAAACCAAGGCAAAGATGGGCTTGTTCGGTTTCTTTATTTCGAGAAATTTGATTCATATGAAAAATAGGTGTTTCTTCTAGCTTTTCCCTTTTCCCACCCTCGTATGATCCAAATAATACTTCAACTTCTTTAATAAATGATTCGGATATATTCCCAGCAATAGAAACCACTACATGTTCGGGCGAATACATATTGTGCATATATTCTTTTAATGTATCCCCATTAAAAGTAGATAAGGTTTCTTCCGTCCCTAAAATTGGGTAGCCAAGCGAATGATTTTCGTAGATCGCTTTGCTTAAAAGATCATGAACAATATCATCCGGTGTATCTTCATACATTTTGATTTCTTCATAAACCACATTCTTTTCTTTTACCAATTCTTCTTCATCAAAAGTTGAATTAAAAAACATATCTGCTAATACTTCTAACGCAAACCGAGAATGATTATCAAGCACTTTCGCGTAGTAGCATGTATATTCCTTAGAGGTAAATGCGTTCACCTGACCTCCGATACTATCAAAAGCTTCCGCAATTTCTTTTGCACTTTTTGTTTTCGTTCCCTTAAAAAACATGTGCTCTAAAAAGTGAGAGATGCCATTATTAGCAGGTGACTCATTTCGTGAACCTGTACCAATCCATACTCCTATTGCAACAGAACGAACGGTTGGAATATTTTCAAGTACTATTCTTACACCATTTTGACAAGTATATTTCTTTATCAAATAATCCCCTCCTGATATTAAACAAAGCTGTATTTAACATTAGTTAATTTATTTATTCACTATGCGAAGTTAGTATATACTATGATCATTGCTTTTGCCAAAAACTTGTCATTGTAAAATAACTTAATTTCTTGGAGTGTTATCATTTGATCTTTGCGGAGACGAATGAAGGATCCGGTCCTCACTTAACAAATTCGATACGGTATTGATTTGAAGCTTTTTACTTTTAATTTGTAGGATAAGCGGCTCTAAAGATTGAGAAGTTGCTGCAGTTGGGTGCATAAGGATAATTGCTCCATTATGAACCTTACCCATTACTCTTTGGATTAATACATCAGGTGTAGGTTTCTGCCAATCAATCGTATCCACACTCCACATAATCGTACCCATGCCTTCATCCGCGGCAACTTTTACTACTTCGTCTTTAAAACTACCACTTGGAGGAGCAAACCATTTTGGGTTTGATCCAGTAGTCGCTTTAATTACTCCGTTTGTTTTGGCGATTTCTTGCTGTATTTGCACACTAGACAAATTCTTCATATCAGGATGGGTAAACGAGTGGTTTCCAACCTCGTGTCCCGCATCAGCTATCATTTGGGCAAGTTCTGGATATTTTTGGGCCCATCTTCCTTCAAGGAAAAATGTTGCATATACATGATGTTCCTTCAAAGTAGCTAACATATCGGAAAGATATTCGTTCCCCCAAGCAACATTGATGATGAAACTCACCATTGGCTTTTCAGGATTGCCTTTATAAATAGGAGCAGGTGCTAGATCTTTCAAATGAATCTTAGGCTTTACTTGCTTAAAAGTCAAAAAATCCTCATTAAATTGACCCGTTTTTTTCATTTTCTTATAGGAAGCCTCAACATCCACCACTTGGCCATTATAGCCAGGAATAGCCTTCCAGATCGGATCCATTTTAGCATCAATAGCAGGAATACTATACTGATTCGCTTTCTTCTCAATTTCATTGTAAAGAGAATCCTTATTTTTCATTACCATAACAGAACTTATTTTTACATCGTTGATATATTCATTTGTCAGTGGATTATTTATTGCCATTAAAGCTATTAAAAATATGCATCCAAAAACGATCATTTTTTTCATCGTTCATGCCCCCTCTTATACAAAATATGAGAGAGAGGGACAAGGTAGAACGATTGACATTTTTTCATCATGCTTTCTCAAGTAAATCGGCTTCGATGAAGATAAAGAAAACTCGTCGATTGGCGAGCCAACAAGGCGAAGACGAGGCGTAGTTGCACTTATACTGTTTTCCCGAAAATTTCCACCTAAGCCCGAACTTCTCCAGCGTTGCAAGTTTATACTTAACAGTGAAAAAAAGCCAGGGATTCACCCTGACTTTTTTATTTCTGAGTGCTTTCCTCTTGTTGACGTTGTTCTTTTATAACAGCCTTACGAGATAGGTTGACTCGACCTTGTCGATCAATTTCCATTACTTTTACAAGCATCTCATCGCCCAATTTGACCACATCCTCCACTTTGCCAACCCGTTCCTCGGCTAGCTCGGAGATGTGAATAAGTCCGTCTTTCCCTTGGAAAATTTCAACAAATGCACCGAATTTCTCGATTCGTTTTACTTTCCCTAGGTATAACTGTCCTACTACCACTTCACGGACAATATCTTCTATGATCTGTTGAGCTTTTTCGTTCATTTCTTCGTTCGTTGAAGAAATAAATACAGTACCATCTTGCTCAATATCAATTTTAACACCAGTTTCTTCAATAATCTTATTGATTTGCTTACCGCTTGGCCCTATAACATCACGGATTTTATCTGGTTTAATGTTCATCGTTAAGATTTTTGGAGCAAACTCAGATAATCGTTTACGTGGTTGATTAATGGTTGCTAGCATGGATTCCAGAATTTGCATACGTCCTTTTTTCGCCTGTTGCAAAGCTTCTTCTAAAATCTCACGTGATAGACCATCGATTTTTATATCCATTTGTAAAGCTGTTACACCTTTTGATGTACCTGCAACTTTAAAATCCATATCTCCAAGGTGATCTTCCATCCCTTGAATATCTGTTAAGATGGTATAATAATCTCCTGATTTAATTAGTCCCATTGCAATACCTGCAACAGGTGCCTTAAGTGGTACACCTGCATCCATCATAGCCAATGTACCCGCACAAATACTCGCTTGTGAAGTAGAGCCATTGGATTCCAATACTTCTGCTACTAAGCGGATCGTATAAGGGAAATCCTTTTCATCTGGAATAACAGAGAATAATGCTCTTTCACCAAGTGCGCCATGACCAATTTCGCGACGACCTGGTCCACGTATTGGTCCCGTTTCTCCAACACTAAAATGTGGGAAGTTATAATGATGCATGAAACGTTTTGATTCTTCCGTTCCAAGACCATCAAGAATTTGCACATCTCCAAGTGCACCTAAAGTACAAATTGATAGGGCTTGAGTTTGTCCACGCGTAAATAATCCTGATCCATGCGTACGTGGTAATAAACCAACTTCAGAAGATAGAGGTCTAATTTCATCTGGATTTCGACCATCTGGACGAACTTTTTCCTCTGTAATCAGTCGACGTACTTCCTCTTTCACCAATTTATTTAAAATTTCTTTTACGTTTTTAAGTTTAGCGTCATCTGCTTCTTGTTCTACATAACGAGCTAGAACACTGTTCTTTACTTCCGTAATCGCATCTTCACGGGCATGTTTTTCTTGAACTTGAACAGCTTTGTTTAGTTCATCTAAACACATTGATTTTATTTCTGCCTCAAGCTCAGAATCCACTTGATACAGTGCCACTTGCATTTTTTCTTTTCCAATTTCAGCTACAATTTCCTCTTGAAAAGCAATTAGTTTTTTAATTTCGTCATGACCAAACATGATCGCTTCTAACATTGTTTCTTCAGGTACTTCTTTTGCACCTGCCTCAACCATGTTGATGGCATCTTTATTACCCGCAACCGTTAAATCAATGTCGCTACGTTCCAATTGTTCAACTGTAGGGTTAATCACAAATTGATCATCAATCCGCCCAACTACAACACCCGCAATAGGGCCACCAAATGGGATGTCTGAAACGGATAGAGCTAATGATGAACCTAACATCGCTGCCATTTCTGAAGAACAATCCTGCTCAACACTCATGACCATACTGATACATTGCACATCGTTACGGAATCCATCTGGAAACATTGGTCGTATGGGACGATCAATCAAACGACTAGCCAAAATAGCCTTTTCACTTGGACGACCTTCACGTTTGATAAATCCACCTGGGATTTTCCCAACCGCATATAATTTTTCTTCATAGTTTACTGTTAATGGAAAAAAGTCTACGTTTTTCGGTTCCTTTGACGCTGTTGCTGCACATAATACAGCTGAATCACCATAACGAACTAATACAGCTCCATTGGCCTGTTTTGCTAGTTGTCCGATTTCCACTGTTAATTTCCGTCCGGCCCAATCTATTGAATAAACATGTTTATCTTGTCCCATTCAAATAAAACCCCTCTCTACCTATATGACAATAAGAATAGCGAAACCTTTTTTATGGAATCGCACATACTGATTCTGTATATGAAAGCAAACTTTTTTGCTAAAGTTTAGAACATAGTTATTAATATTATGTACCGTTTCTCAAAAATTTAAGCCTGTTTGTAAAATACCCAAATATCATTATAATGATAAAGGTAAACAATATGGAATATGCACATCCATTAGATATATATTATAAATATATTGTCAAAAACCTAATGATCGGTATGTATTTTTTTGCTAACAAAAAAGCGGGAAAAAATCCCGCTTTTTATCGACTATCTACGTAAACCAAGTTTATTAATTAACACACGGTAACGTTGAACATCTTTATTACGTAAGTAAGTTAGTAAATTACGACGCTTACCAACCATTTTCAAAAGACCGCGACGTGAGTGGTGATCTTTCTTATGTGTACGTAAATGATCATTCAAATTGTTAATGTTTTCTGTAAGGACAGCGATTTGAACTTCTGGAGAACCAGTATCAGTATCGTGTACTTTGTACTCATTAATTAATTCGTTTTTTCTTTCTTGAGTAATTGCCATCCTGCTTCACCTCCTAAATTTCAAATCCCCATTTACTGAGCATACGTCGGTGAGTCGCTATGCCAAGCAAAGGTTTTTTGATACGTTAATAAGAATACAACTTTTTCTTATAAAATGCAAGTATCTGTCATACATTTTTCAAAGTATACATGGGCATTCTGCTTATCTCTTTCAATTTGTGCGATCAATTCATCGACACCAGAGAATTTTTGTTCACTTCTAATCCATCGATGCCATTCAACGATTACATTTTCTCCATATATCTCTCCATGAAAGTCAAATATAAATACCTCTACAGATGGTTTATCCAACTTTTCCTTATGAAAAGTTGGTTTATATCCCACATTGCAGACACCTTCATAGATTTGGTTCGTGGAAGTCCTGATTAATCTAACAGCATAAACACCCGTTGGCGGCAATAAATAGTCGTCATTTATATCAACATTTGCTGTCGGAAACCCAATCTTTCTTCCTCTTTTTTCACCATGAATGACTTCACCACTGGTTGTATAAAAACGACCAAGAAATTTTGTTATTTTTTCCATTTCTCCACTATGAATGCAAGCTCTAATAGAAGTTGAACTGATTTTTTCTTCACCATACTTCATTTCTCCAATGACTGAAAAAGAAAATTGATTTCGAGAATGAAAAAGCATTGTTTCCATGGTCCCTTTTCCCATCCGTCCATATGAATAGTCAAAACCAGCAATAACATGTTTAACATTTAAGTCAATCAAGTATTGATCCACAAACTCTTGTGGCAATAATTGAGCAAATTCTTCTGTAAAATTGATAATAAAAAAATAATCTATACCAAGATGGCTTAATATTCTAATTTTCTCTTTAAGCGGAGTTATATATTCTACGTGTTGAACACTTCTCCCCAGTACAACAGAAGGGTGTGGATTAAAGGACATAACCGCACTCTTATAACCATTCTCTTCTGCCATTTTCTTTGCACTTAATATGACCTTTTGATGTCCTAGATGTACACCGTCAAAAAATCCTAAAGCCATAACGAGTGATGGTAATTCTTCTCGCTCTATATGATGCGGATGATTTAGATAAAATACTTCCACTTTATATCTCACCTTTTCTAAACGGCATTGCCTACTCAACAGATCTTAATACTTTTGCTGGCTTCATCATCCCCGGCTTTTCAGGATGATGAATATAAATAGCCAATGCTTTCCCTTCTTCTGTTTCAAGAACGAGCAAATGATCTTCTTTCTTAAAATGATCAGGAATAGGCAAAACAGCACCATTTTTCACTTTCTCCGCTATTTTATCATTAATCCTATATTTCGGCAAATGAGATAAAGCTGTCTCAATAGGATGGAGAATATCTGTTATAGAACCATCTGCCATTCTTGTTTCGATCTCTTCGAATGTAAAACAATCAGAAAGAGAGAAGGTTGCGGACTTTATTCGACTTAAATCTGACATATGTGCAGGGAAACCTAAAGCCTCCCCAATCATAACAGCCAAGGTTCGAATATAAGTACCTTTACTGCATGCAACACGAAAGCGGAATGAAGTCGTTTCCCCATTGTTTAAGCTACCTTCAAGAAGTTCAATTGAATAAATAGTGACAAGTCGTGTGGGACGATCAATTTCAATTCCCTGTCTAGCATATTCATAAAGTCTTTTTCCATTTACTTTTACTGCGGAAAACATCGGAGGAGTTTGACGAATTGTTCCTGTGAATGTATGAAGCACTTCTATAATTTCATTTTTTGAAATTACGCGGTCAACTTTTTTTGTTTCTACAACTTCACCTGAAGCATCCTCGGTGGTAGTAGAGAACCCTAATGTTACTTCTCCTTCATACACTTTTCCTGCATCCGTTATATATTCAGCTACCTTTGTGGCTTTACCAATACAAATAGGCAATACCCCTGTAACATCAGGATCCAATGTACCAGTATGCCCAATTCTCTTCATTTTTAATATCTTACGTAGCTTAAAGACACAATCATGTGATGTCATACCCTTAGGTTTATAAATTGGTATTATTCCTTCCATTTAATAAGTCCTCACCCTCTACGTAGGCTAATAGTGATAAATTCAATTCTATATGTATCAGCTTTATTAAGTTACTTTAAAAAAATGGATAGACATTCGTCTATCCACTTTTTGCTTTATTTGTTTCTTACTTTTTCCTCATTAAGAAGAAATCATTCTAGATAAAATTATTCATTCTGTTCTTTTTCTTGGTCCTCACGTTGAATTTGATGGAGTAAAATATCTATTTTATTTCCATAATCAATCGACTCATCAAATTCAAACATGATTTCCGGAGTTTTACGCAAACGAATTCTTTGTCCTATTTCAGACCGAATAAATCCTTTTGCCTTCGCTAGACCCAATAACGTATTTTCCCGTTGCTTTTCATCGCCTAACACGGATATATATACGGTTGCTTGCTGAAGATCACCAGTCACATGAACATCTGTAACAGTCACAAAGCCAATACGTGGATCCTTTATCTTGCGCCCGATAATTTCACCGAGCTCTTTTTTCATTTGCTCTCCAACTCGATTTGCTCTTACGCTCATTATCACACCTCGTTTATTAAAGCCATTCTATATCGGTGATCGTTCGTTCCATTTCTGGAAATGAATCAAGAAACTTAAGGGCATGTTGTAATTCAATTTCAGCAGACACTTGCGCAGAAGAAACAACCACAATAGCGATCTTTGTTCTTTGCCACATATCCTGAAAATCGACTTCAGAAACTGACACGTTATACTTTTGTTTCAAACGCGTCATAACTCGTTGTAATACTGCCCGCTTCTCTTTCAAGGAATGAGAATCATATATCAAAAATTCGCAGGCTGCTAAGCCAACTATCATTAACGTCCCACTTCTTCCATAATATATGCTTCAATCACATCATTTTCTTTTACATCATTAAAGTTCCTGATCGTGATCCCACATTCATAACCTTGAGCTACTTCTTTAACATCATCCTTGAATCGCTTCAAGTCATCAATTTCACCTTCAAAAATAACAACGCCGTCACGAATGAGGCGAATACCGCTATTACGGGTAATCTTCCCATCTGTTACATAGCTACCGGCAATAGTCCCAACCTTAGATACCTTAAAGGTTTGACGAACTTCTGCTTGCCCAATAATTTTTTCTTCAAATTCTGGATCAAGCATCCCTTTCATCGCTGCTTCAATTTCATCAATGACTTTATAAATAATTCGATGTAAACGAATATCTACATCTTCAGCCTCTGCAGCTCGTTTCGCATTATTATCCGGACGAACATTAAATCCAATAACAATCGCATTTGAAGCTGCTGCAAGAGTAATATCGGATTCATTAATAGCACCCGCAGCTGAATGGATAATTTTAATGTTAACACCCTCGACATCAATTTTCTGTAGAGATGCTCCCAAAGCTTCAGCTGAACCTTGAACATCCGCCTTAATGATAATGTTTAGATCCTTCATTTCACCTTGTTTCAAGTGTTCAAATAAGTTATCTAAACTTACTCTAGAATTCACATTACGTTGTGCTTGTATAGCGGTTGTTGCTCTCGCTTCTCCCACTTGACGTGCTGTCTTTTCATCATCAAAGACAACAAAGCGATCACCCGCTTGAGGAACCTCACTTAATCCAGTGATTTCAACTGGGGTCGATGGTCCAGCTTCCTTCACACGTCGACCAAGATCATTTACCATTGCACGAACTCGACCAAAAGTATTCCCCACTACAATTGGATCTCCAATTTTAAGAGTACCATTTTGCACAAGTAAACTTGCTACAGAGCCACGGCCTTTATCCAAGCGTGCTTCAATTACGGATCCTACAGCTTTTCGATTAGGATTCGCTTTATACTCTTCTACTTCACTCACTAAAAGAATCATCTCAATTAGCGAATCAATACCTTCTCCTGTTTTTGCAGAAAGAGGAACAAATATCGTATCTCCACCCCATGCTTCTGGAACGAGCCCCTGCTCGGTTAATTCTTGCATAACGCGATCAGGATTTGCAGTCGGTTTATCAATTTTATTAACGGCCACAATAATCGGAACTTCTGCCGCTTTTGAATGGTTAATCGCTTCAATCGTTTGTGGCATTACACCATCATCCGCAGCAACTACCAGAATCGTGATATCTGTAATTTTTGCCCCTCTAGCACGCATGGTTGTAAAAGCAGCATGCCCAGGTGTATCCAAGAACGTAATTTTTTTATCATTATTAACAATTTGATAGGCACCAATATGCTGCGTAATTCCACCAGCTTCACCCGCAGTTACTTTTGTATTACGGATGGAATCAAGAAGAGTTGTTTTCCCATGGTCAACGTGACCCATAATGGTGACAACAGATGGTCTTTCAACCAAACTTGCTTCGTCTTCTTCTGTGAAATACACTTCCAGGTCCGTTGTGTCTATTTTAATTTCCTCTTCGACTTCAACACCGTATTCACCAGCAATTAATTCAATGGCATCTTTATCTAATTCTTGATTAATCGTTGCCATTACGCCAAGCAAAAAGAGTTTTTTAATAATTTCAGAAGGCTCCCGGTGAAGCTTTTTAGCCAATTCAGCTACTGTTAGAGATTCACTAAACGTGATTTTTGCAGGAAGTTCTTTTTGTTGTTTGATTTGCGGTTGTACTGGTTGTTGTTTACCTTTATTCTGATTATTTCTGTTTTTATTTTGATTATTATTGCTCTTACCTTTATTGCGATTATTAAAACCGCCCTTTTGATTAGATTGCGTATTCTGAGCAGGTTTTTTGGGTGCTGTTTTGACAGCTTCCTTTTTTCGTACTTCAGGTTGTTTAGCTTCATTCGTTTGAGAACTTGGCTGGGTTTGTGTTGGAGCGGATTGTTGTGGTTTCGTTACAGCTTGTTGCTGGTTGCTTTGTGGCTTGCTATTATCTTTATTGTTATAAATACTATCCAATTTTTTCACCGCATCATCTTCAATTGTAGTCATATGGTTAGAAACCTCAATATTCATTTCTTTTAATTTTATAATAATTTCTTTACTGGAAAGATTAAACTTTTTAGCGTACTCATACACGCGCATTTTACCCATACATACACCCCCGCTGATATTAATCGAGCAGCGTTAACATTTTTTTGGCAAATCCTCCATCTAAAATCGCAACTACCACACGGGCATCTTTTCCGATTGCATGCCCAAGTATTTCTCGATTTTCTATCATTCTAAATGGTACATCATAGGATCTACATTTATCCGTTATTTTTTTAACGGTATTGGTCGAAGCATCTTTAGATAACAGAACAAGCTTTGCTTTTCCGCCTCTAATTTCCTTTAAGGACAACTCTTCACCCGATATAATTTTCCGCGCTCGATTGGCTAACCCAAGTAATGATACCCATTGATTTTCATTCATCAGGAAAATAGATTCTCCTTTTCAATTAGCTGTAGTAGCTCATCATATATGGAATCATCAATAGAAACTTGTAAATGGTTGGCTAATACATTTTTCTTTTTTGCTGACATTACTGTTTCTTTATTCAAAGACAAGTATGCACCACGACCGGACTTTTTCCCAGTTAAATCAATGGATACTTCGCCTTCCTTTGAACGAACGATGCGAACAAGTTCTTTTTTAGGCTTCATTTCGCCCGTTACGATACATTTACGCAAAGGAACTTTTTTACGATTGTTCATCATCATCCCTCCTTAATTAATCAAATAGCCCTTCAGTCTGCTCAAAATCATGATCATCTTCAGCATCTTCTTTTTGGTAGGTTAATAATGTTTCCTCACGCGGAAAGATCCCCGCTTCACGTGCATCTGTTTCAGATTTAATATCAATTTTCCAACCTGTCAACTTTGCAGCTAATCTTGCATTTTGACCTCTTTTTCCAATGGCTAAAGAGAGTTGATAATCAGGCACGACAACCGTTGTTCCTTTATGTTCCTCATTGACAATCACATCAAGAACCTTTGACGGACTTAATGCGTTCGCAACAAATTCAACTGGATCTGCGGACCATTCCACGATATCAATTTTTTCTCCTTTTAACTCATTCACTACAGCTTGTACTCTTGTTCCTTTAGGACCTACACAAGATCCAACTGGATCTACTTCAGGATTATCGGAGTGAACGGAAATTTTTGATCGATCCCCTGCTTCACGAGCTACAGACTTTATCTCAACGGTTCCATCATAAATTTCGGGAACTTCTATTTCAAATAAGCGTTTTAAAAGTCCTGGATGTGTTCGGGAAACAAATATTTGTGGACCCTTTGTTGTTTTTTCTACCTTCGTTAAAAAGACTTTAATTCGATCATGTGGCTTATATCTTTCATTAGGCATTTGTTCATTAATTGGAAGTATCGCTTCAATCTTCCCTAAACTAACATAGATGAATTTAGGGTCCTGGCGTTGAACAATCCCAGTCATGATGTCTTCTTCCCGATCGATAAATTCAGAATAAATAATTCCTCGTTCTGCCTCACGAACACGTTGAGTAACAACTTGCTTAGCAGTTTGCGCAGCAATTCGCCCAAAGTCTTTTGGTGTTACTTCAATTTCAACGATATCTTCTATTTGATAATTAGGATTAAGGCCTCGTGCATCTTCAATTGAGATTTCAAGACGAGGGTCAAATACTTCTTCCACAACCTCTTTACGAGCAAAAACACGCATCGTTCCCGCAGCCAAATTGATATCTATTCGGACATTTTGAGCTTGATTAAAGTTACGACGATAAGCAGAAACGAGTGCCGCCTCAATCGCTTCAACAATAACATCCCGAGAAATGCCTTTTTCCTTTTCAAGTATTAACAGAGCATCTTGTAGTTCACTGCTCATAATAAAAGTTCCCCCTTCGCTTGCAGTTACTTCCTACATCATGAAAAAGTGACTGCCAATCTGGCATTCGCAATTTTTTCATACGGTATTTGTACATTTATTTTTCTTGTTTTAATTTTCATTTCCAATGTGACAGTTATTCTATCAAAAGAAGTTAAAATTCCTTCAAATTTCTTTTCACCGTTAATTGGTTCATACGTTTTAATAAACACATTTTTTCCGATCGCTTTTTCAAAATCTGTATCCTTTTTAAGAGGGCGCTCGGCTCCTGGTGAAGAAACTTCAAGAAAATAATTATGTAAAATAGGATCAACTTCATCCAGTTTTTCACTTAGCCTCTCACTTACTAGGCCGCACTCTTCAATATCAATTCCTGCTTCTTTATCGATATAAACCCGGAGAAACCAGTCTCTTCCTTCTTTTACATATTCCATGTCAACTAATTCAAGACCCATATCATCCAATATCGGTGTGACTATTTGACTGACTGTTTCTATCACTTTGCTCACGGTATCCCTCCTTTACACGTTATAGCAATTAATGATGAATATAGAAAACTCCTGTATGATGCTTGAATCACAGGAGTTACACAAAGCTTTCGTATTGCTTAAACAAAAACATTTCCAATAGAAAAAGTGGCTTCAAAAATTTGCCTACACAATACGAAAGAGTGGGTTTCCCCACTCTTTTTTACCAGAGTTATCCTTAGTATTTCCAATAAAACTATAACATATCCAAATATTTAATGCAAACAACGAAAAGCGGCCGACTAAAGCGCCACGTCCTATGGCAGCATCGTCACTAGCACATCCTGTGCGTCGAAAGTGGCTTGTCCAGGGCGACAAACTTAAAATGGTCCAGAGTTTTAAGCTTCTCATCGGAACCGTTTAAGACCTCGGAGCCCCTAGACACTACTGCTTAAAGACTTAACAGAGTTCATCTTTTAAAATAGTGAAAGCTGATTCTGTTCCGGAAGTGATCCAAGACAACCTTGACTATCCAAGTATTCCATTATGGTCTTCGAAACCTTGCCTCGTTGTTGAAGATCTTCTTTTGAAAGAAATTCCCCTTGTTCGCGTGCTTTAACGATATTAAAAGCGGCATTTGTTCCAAGACCTGCAATCGAATTGAAAGGGGGAATTAAGGATTTCCCATCAATAATAAATTCATGGGCGCTAGAACGGTAAAGATCAATATTTTCAAATGAAAACCCGCGTTCATTCATTTCTAAAGCTAATTCTAATACGGTTAATAGATTTTTTTCTTTAGTAGACGCTTCAAGTCCTTTTCCGCTAATTTCCTCAATTCTGGCTCGAATGGAAGCTGCTCCTTTTACCATTACATCCATTTCAAAATCTTCAGCACGCACAGTGAAATAAGCTGCATAATACAAAATTGGATGATGCACTTTAAAATAGGCAACCCGAACACCCATCAGTACGTAGGCAGCTGCATGTGCCTTCGGAAACATATATTTTATCTTTTTACAAGAATCAATATACCATTCAGGTACTTCATTCTTACGCATTTCAGTTTCCATATCGTCCGTTAAACCTTTTCCTTTACGCACAGATTCCATGATTTTAAATGCTAGCGAAGGTTCAAGACCTTGATAAATTAAATACACCATGATGTCATCACGACAACCAATTACCTCTGGTAGAGTACATATATTATTTTGGATTAATTCTTGTGCATTTCCAAGCCATACATCTGTTCCATGGGAAAGTCCAGATATTTGAACGAGTTCAGAAAAAGTAGTCGGCTTCGTATCTTCAAGCATCTGCCTTACAAACCGTGTTCCAAACTCAGGAATCCCAAGTGTGCCCGTTTTACACATAATTTGTTCCTCGGTTACTCCGAGCGATTCAGGACTACTATAAATCTTCATAACCTCAGGATCATCTGTTGGAATGGTTTTCGGATCAATTCCACTTAAATCTTGGAGCATCCTAATGACCGTAGGATCATCATGACCTAATATATCAAGTTTCAGTACATTATCATGGATCGAGTGAAAGTCAAAATGAGTGGTACGCCACTCTGAATTTCGATCATCTGCTGGAAACTGTATCGGAGAAAAATCATAAACATCCATATAGTCTGGGATTACAATGATGCCTCCAGGATGCTGACCGGTTGTACGTTTCACTCCTGTACATCCGGAAGCAAGGCGTTCTATTTCTGCCCCACGAAGTTGAAGATTATTGTCCTGCTGAAAACCTTTTACATAACCGAAAGCTGTTTTATCTGCTACTGTACCGATCGTTCCTGCACGATAAACATTATCTTCTCCGAATAACACTTTTGTATAATCATGAGCACGAGGCTGGTATTCACCTGAAAAGTTTAAATCAATATCTGGTACCTTGTCTCCTTTGAAACCAAGGAACGTTTCAAACGGAATGTCTTGACCATCTTTTTTATAAACAGATCCACAGTTCGGACAATTTTTATCTGGTAAATCAAAGCCAGAACCAACGGAACCATCGTTAAAAAACTCAGAATGCTTACACTTAGGACAAACATAATGTGGTGGCAATGGGTTAACCTCGGTAATTTCTGTCATTGTTGCAACAAATGACGAGCCGACGGAGCCCCGTGAACCAACAAGATAACCCTCATCAAGTGATTTTTTTACTAGTTTATGTGAAATTAAATAGATAACTGAAAACCCATTTCCAATAATACTATCTAGTTCTTTTTCAAGCCGAGCTTCAACGATTTCAGGTAACGGTTCACCATAGATTTCTCTAGCCATGATATAGCTCATATTTCTTATTTCATCTTCGCTGCCTTCGATTTTTGGTGTATATAAATCATCTTTAATCGGCTTTATAACATCGACCATGTCGGCAATTTTATTTGTATTTCCAACGACAATTTCCTTTGCCTTTTCTTTCCCAAGAAATGAAAAGCAATCAAGCATTTCATTTGTCGTTCTGAAGTGTACATCTGGAAGTTTATGACGGTTTAATGGATTTGCTCCACCTTGAGAGTTAATCAGAATTTGACGATAGATTTTATCATTTGGGTGTAAATAGTGTACATTCCCTGTTGCGACAACGGGTAGATTCAATTTTTCGCCCAGTTTCACAATATTGCTAATGATTTCTTCTAAAGACTTTTCATCTCGAACTAATTCCAACTCAATTAAATGTTGATATACTTCCTTAGGTTGCACTTCAAGGTAATCATAAAAGGTTGCAGCCTTCTCTGCTTCTTCGGGCCCTTTTTGCATCATTCTTTCAAATACTTCCCCTTTAGCGCATGCAGAACCAATCAAAATTCCTTCACGGTATTTTTCAATTTGTGAACGAGGGATCCTTGGTACACGATAAAAATAGTTCAGATGAGAAATGGACACCAACTTAAATAGATTTTTCAATCCTACTTCAGTTTGTGCTAGTAAAACACAGTGATAGGGTCTCGCTCGTTGATAGGCATTCCCTTTCCCCATATTGTCATTCAATTGATCATGGTATTGAATGTCATGTTTGAATGCATCTTTTAACATCTTTAATAACAAATACCCTGTTGCTTCCGCATCATAAATGGCTCTATGGTGCTGGGTTAGATCGACATCCAGTTTTTTTGCTAATGTATTTAACCGGTGATTCTTCATTTCTGGATACAGAAAACGAGCTAACTCCAGTGTATCAATGACCGGATTTGTAGACTTTTCTATGCCGATTTTTTTATACCCTTCATTTAAAAACCCCATATCAAAGGACGCATTATGTGCAACAAGTACCGCATCTTCTGTCCAAGCATGAAATCTCTTTAGTACGGCTTCCACTTCGGGTGCATTTTGCAAAAGATCATCTGTAATACTAGTCAAATTGATAATCGTAGCAGAAAGAGGGTGATGGGGATTCGCAAAGGATTCAAAACGATCAATAATTTCTCCATCTTTTATTTTCACAGCCGCAAGTTCAATGATCGTATCATAAACAGCAGAAAGACCTGTTGTTTCAACGTCAAACACGACAAATGTGTCATCTTCTAATTTTCGATGTGCAGAATTATAGGCAATAGGCACACCATCGTCTACCAAATTCATTTCTACGCCATATAAAATTTTTATATCATTTTTTACTCCTGCATTGTATGCTTCCGGGAAAGACTGTGCAACGGCATGATCTGTAAGTGCAATCGCCTGATGTCCCCATTTTTTCGCTTGACTAACTAGGGCACTGACTGGTGTAACGGCATCCATTTGACTCATAGGAGAATGCAAATGCAATTCAACACGTTTTTCATCATCCGGCGCGGTATCTCTACGACTGGGTGCCTTTACTTCATTAATATCATTTCCAATCATCACAAGATCTCGAACGAAAGTATCATTTTGAATACTTCCACGCACCTTTAACCACATGCCTTTTTTGACAAGACCGAAAAGTGCTGCATCTTCTTTGTCGCGAGAAAACATTTTAACAAGAATGGAGCTCGTATAATCGGTAATTTTAAAGGTAAGCAAGGTTCGACCACTGCGAAGTTCTTTTGTTTCAGCCGAAAACACATACCCTTCTATGGCTACGCGGCGCTCTTCATCAACAATATCTTCTAACCTTCTGTATTCAGCATCATCACGAATGGTCAGTCCAATTACCAGTGGGCCTGAATATTCGAGACTATCACTATCTTCTTTTTCATCTCGTTTTTGCATATCGAGAAGTGCTTGCATTCCCCTCTCTTCATCTTCTTTTTGTTTAGCTTTTAAAAATTGTTCATACTCTTGATTTGATTCGCTTTCAGCGATTTCTGTTTCGATAACAAGAGGAGGAAATCCAAATTGTTCATATATATTGGAAATGATTCCTACATATTTACGTTTAATGGCGAGAGCTTCCAGTTCATTATGCACTTTAATTAATATTTTTTTCCCCTGAAAAACAGGGACTTGTTCATGTAAAAGTTTTGCAAGTGGAGGTGAAATCCCGTCCAATTCTCGTATTGTATTTTGCCAATAATCAACAACTAATTGCTCGTTATAGTGAGAATCTAATACTTTAATGGAATAAGACGTATGCGCAATATGTGAAAAGGTTGTTTCAAGCTGATGTATAAATTGGCTAAAAATATTATATGGAAGAATCTGTTCAAATATAAAATAAAAATGCCAATTTCTTGACTTCTTTTCAATGACCAATTTCTCAATTTGGGCATTGGAAAAGTATGGCACTGTCGTGTCATCCGTAAGTTTTAATTGTTGGAGTAAGAGCTGAAATCGCTCAATTCTTCCAGAGTCCATGCTCATTTCGACCTCTCTCCTCCCATCTAATTCTTCTCAGATCTTTTTCAATTACATACAAAAGGTATTATAGCATACAATTAAAACAGAGTTATCACTAAAAGTGATAACTCTGAGGTTTAAGATAAAGAAGAAAGAATACTGGAAACCTTTGCAAATAATTCACTATAATGTGATTCAAACATTTCGCCTGTTTTACGAACTTTGACTTCAACGATTCCTTCGCCAGCCTTTTTACCAACGGTTATTCGAATCGGTAGACCCATTAAATCACTATCCGCAAACTTAACCCCAGCGCGTTCATTTCGATCATCAAATAACACATCAAAACGATTTCCCTTAAACTCAGCGTATAATTTTTCAGCTAACTCAGACTGTTTTTCATCTTTCGTGTTGATCGCAATCAGATGGAGATCAAACGGAGCCACACTAACTGGCCAAATGAGTCCTTTTTCATCATTAAATTGCTCTGCTATTGCAGCCATTGTTCTTGAAACACCAATTCCATAACATCCCATAATAAACGGCTTTGTTTTTCCATTTTCGTCTAGGTAAACTGCATTCATTGCTTCACTATAACGTGTTCCCAGCTTAAAGACATGACCCACTTCGATTCCTTTCGCAAATAAAATACTGCCTTGACCATCTGGAGATGGATCCCCTTCTTTTATAAAGCGAAGGTCTTCATAGCGATCAACACGATAATCTCGATCAGGGTTTACGTTAATATAATGGTAATCCTCTTCATTTGCTCCACATACTCCATTGACAATCGCTTTTACAGCATGGTCTGCAATAACCTCTACTCCCGAAACATCAACCGGTCCCAAAGACCCAACCGAACAGTTCAGAATCTTGATCGTTTCTTCCGCCTCAGCCAATTCAACGTTCCCAGCATTATAGAGATTCTTCAACTTAATGTCATTCACTTCATGGTCACCACGAACTAGAACAAGAACAAATTGTTCATCCACTTTAAATAATAAAGTTTTGATACATTGTTGTTCCGCCACATCTAAAAAGTTCGAAATATCCGCAATCGTTTTTTGATTTTCTGTTAATACTTTTTCCATAGCCTTTAACGATTCATTACTCTTCTCATAATGAGTAACAACCGGTGCCATTTCGATATTTGCAGCATAATTGGACGTATCTGAGTAGGCGATTGTATCTTCTCCTACATCCGATAAAACCATAAATTCATGTGTATCTTTGCCACCCATTGCTCCTGAGTCTGCAATTACGGCACGGAAATTCAGGCCACAACGTGAAAAAATGTTTGAATAGGCTTGAAAAACATAATCATATGTCTCATCTAAGCTTTCATTTGAAGAATGGAAGGAATACCCATCCTTCATAATAAATTCCCGGCCACGTAACAATCCAAAACGAGGTCGTTTTTCATCGCGGAATTTAGTTTGAATTTGATATAAATTAAGTGGTAATCGTTTGTATGATTTCACTTCATCACGAACTAAACTTGTAATTACTTCTTCATGTGTAGCACCTAAAGCAAATTCACGGTTATTTCGATCGTGTAGTCTCATTAATTCAGGTCCATATGTATACCATCTTCCAGACTCTTGCCATAGCTCTGCTTGTTGTAAAGCAGGCATAAGTAATTCAACAGCTCCGGCATTTTCCAATTCTTCTCGTACAATTTGTTCAACCTTTTGCAGAACCCGTTTTGCTAATGGCAAATAACTATATATTCCGCTTGCATTTTGCCGCATAAATCCAGCGCGTAATAATAATTGATGGCTTTTTATTTCTGCATCTGCTGGAACTTCCCTTAAAGTTGGAATAAGCATTTTACTTTGTTTCATCTACTAGCACCTCTACTAATTATTAAATTATCAAAAGCATAATGAAGGGAGCATATATGCCCCCATCGCAAACGAACATTTTCTTTTTTTGCTAAGAAAAACATTTTACAAAAAGAAACGCTGTATATCATTCCATGTCACAACGAGCATAAGCAACATAAGTAGTGCAAACCCGAGAAAATGTACCATTCCCTCTTTTTGACGATCAATTGGTTTCCCTCGAACCGCCTCGACGGCAAAGAACAAAAGCCTTCCCCCATCTAATGCAGGAATTGGAAGTAAATTCATAATTCCAAGGTTTATGCTTAACATACCTGCCCATTTCATTAAGTAATAAATACCATTTTGTGCAACCGTATCTGTCGCTTCGTATATTCCAACAGGTCCTGATAGTGCATCAAGCGTAAATTGACCCGTCACCAGTTTTCCAAGTGAAACAAATATTTCTTTTGTCCAAAAATAAGTTTCAGTTGCACCATATTTAATCGATTGAAGGGCTGATTTTTCAGTTGGACTGTAAACACCAATTACACCAATAGTTTCTCCATTTTCTAGTTTGCTTAAGCGTGGCGTAATGGGAATTTCAAGATTATTTCCTTCGCGTTCAATGGAAAATATAATTTCTTTCCCTGGGCTCTTACGAATGACTTCCACCACGTCAGACCAGCTGGAAATCTCCACGTTATCAATGGCTTGAACGATATCCCCCTCTTTCAATCCAACAGAAAAGGCAGCACCATCTTGTGTCAACTTCCCTAGCATTGGATCATTTGAAGGTATTCCCTGCAATAAGGCAACAATAATAAAGATAAAAAAGGCCAAAACAAAATTCATCATCGGTCCAGCGAAAATGGCCATGGTTCTTTGCCCAAGCGACTTAGACGCGAATTGCCGATCATAGGGAGCAATTTGTGTTTCAGTTCCATCCTCTACTATAAAGGCATTAGAAAGTATGGGGTAGGTTCGTAATACTTCTTCCTCATCCCCCTCCAAATAACCAGTAATGAAGAGTTCATGCTCAATATCCGCTTTTTCAACTTCCATAACAATAATATTTGGATATTTATCTTTATTATTTAAGACAATTTTTTGTACTTTTTCTTCCTTGTTCAAAACTAATCCTACACGATAGCCTGGCTTAATTTCCACCATTTCTGAGTCTTCACCAGCCATTCTGACGAACCCACCAATTGGCAGCAATCGAATGGTATAGACCGTTTCATTTTTCATAAAAGAGAAAACCTTGGGACCAAATCCAATCGCAAATTCACGACAAAGGATTCCAGCTTTTTTGGCAAAGTATAAGTGACCTAATTCATGAAAAAATACAAGCGCCCCAAAAATAATAATAAAGGCTATTACTGTAGTCAATTTATTACCACCTTTGTAATAAAATATTTATTTTGTTATGAGTAATTGAACAAAACTCCTTGTCTTACGGTCAATTTCTTCAATCTCAGGTAAACTTGGTTTCACGACCATTTGATGTTGATTTAAAGCCTCTTCAACAAAGTCCTCAATTTGTAAAAAGGTTATGCTGCCTTTCAAAAATGCCTCAACAGCAGCCTCATTTGCCGCATTTAATACCGTCGGGTAGGAGCCACCCGCCTTGCCAGCTTCATAAGCAAACTTTAAACAGCGAAAACGGTCTAAATCCATTCTTTGGAAATGAAGCGACCCAATTTCTGCTAAATTTAATCTTTTTGCAGATGGAAGGGGAAAACGATCTGGATAAGTGAGGGCATATTGAATGGGCACTCTCATATCCGGACTCCCGAGCTGAGCAATAATACTACTATCATGGAACTCCACCATTGAATGTATAATGCTCTCTTGGTGAAGCAATACATCAATTTTTTCATATGGTAGGTTAAATAGCCAATGTGCTTCGATGACTTCCAAACCTTTATTCATCATCGACGCTGAATCGATCGTAATTTTTGCCCCCATCGACCAATTAGGATGGTTAAGAGCTTCTTCCACTGTTACATTCACTAATTCCTGTCTCGTTCGATTCCGAAAACTTCCACCTGAAGCCGTTAAAATGATTCTCTCAATATTTTTTTCTTGTTCTCCCTGCAATGCCTGGTAAATCGCAGAGTGTTCACTATCTACAGGTAGAATGGCCACCCCTTGTCGTTTAGCAGCTTCCATAACAAGATGACCTGCTGTCACTAGTGTCTCTTTATTTGCAATGGCAACCGTTTTCTTTGCTTCAATTGCATTTAAAGTCGGCTGTAATCCCACACTTCCCATTACTCCATTAACCACAATCTCTGCTTTATGATATACAGCCACTTCGGTCATGCCATTGTCGCCGTATGAGAAAGTGATTTCTGGAAACTCTGAGCTAAGTAGATCTGCATCCTTTTTCTCCATCGTTGAAACAAGTTCAGGAGATAATTGATTGATTATTTTTCGTGCAAATGGAATATTTTTCCCAACAGACATTGCTACTAAGGAAAACTCTTCTTTATTTTTCACTATAATGTCAACCGTTTGTTTCCCAATTGAACCCGTCGCACCAAGCAAACTAATATATTTCAATCCCAATCAACTCCTAATCCTAAAAAACAAAACGAGCCTAAATAACCCTATTATATTTATCTTATTAATGTCATGAATCTTACATTCCTAGGTTAGGATGATTAATTTCTATAGTAAGTGTAAAAAGTGAATTAAGGGCCATACGAATAGGAGACTATCGAACCGGTCCAATATCCCGCCATGTCCAGGAAGAATATGCCCAGAATCTTTTACTTGGTAATGTCGTTTTAATGCAGACTCAACAAGGTCACCTACTTGTCCAAAAACAGATAGAAAAACAGTCACGATCGACAGCCAAAGAATGGGCACGTCCATCTCCGTAAACATACCAAAAAGGATACCGACGATTATGGCACTTACAATGCCACCAAGAAATCCTTCAATTGTTTTATTAGGACTTATTTCCGGCCACAACTTCCTCTTACCTATAGCTCTTCCAGTAAAATAAGCACCAGAATCAGTAGCCCAAATAATAAATAAAGAATAGAAAATATAAACTAATCCTGCATCTCGTGTTTCCATGAAATAATAAAAACCCATTCCAACATACAAAATGGACATAAGCGAAAATGCAACATCATCAAATGTAAATTTATTCTTAGTCAATACTGTATAAGTCAAAAATAATAATACAATCAGAAATGTAAACTCCATTTTTGTTAAATTGAAATCATATAAAAAATGCTGATATTTCGACGGAAGAAGAAATACCCATAACAAAATGTAAGAAAGGAGTCCGGGCACTGAAAGTAGCTTTATATTTCTCATTTTCAATAATTCAAAAACAGCAATCGATGCAAATAAATACGTAAGTACAATAAACGGTATTCCTCCCACAATGGTAAAGAGGATTAAAATGGTACCGAATATGATTGCTGTTATAACTCTTTGTTTCATCTCTGTTAGACTCCTCCAAAACGTCGTTGGCGATTTTGAAAAGATTCAATTGCCTCCATAAACTGGTCTTCTCCAAAATCTGGCCACAGTACATCTGTAAACCAAAATTCAGTATAGGCAAGTTGCCATAGCATAAAATTACTTAAACGCACTTCACCACTCGTTCGAATTAATAGATCTGGATCCGGCAAACCGTTTGTCATCAGATGCTTTGAAAAAACTTCCTCATTGATTTCATTTTCATTCAGTATACCACTTTTACAATCTAAGATTACACTTTTTACAGCCTCAATAATTTCTCCTCTGCTTCCATAGTTCAGGGCAAAGTTTAAAATTAAACCTGTATTATCTTTTGTCTTAATCATTGCCTTTTCAATAGCTTTGTATGTATGGGCAGGGAGTTCCTCTTTATAACCAATCATTTCTACCCTAACATTCTCTTCTATTAACTCAGGTAGAAAGGTCCCTAAAAATTCTTCTGGCAGTTTCATTAGATAATCCACTTCAGATTTAGGTCGTTTCCAATTTTCCGTTGAAAAAGCATACATTGTAAGTGTTTTTACCCCTAACTGGCTGGCTAATCTGGTTATTCTTTGGACGACCTTCATTCCTTCATGATGTCCTGCTACTCTTGGGAGTGCTCTTTTCTTAGCCCAACGGCCGTTACCATCCATAATGATGGCAATATGGATAGGAATTGGCTGTTTCTTCAATTCGCGCATTCGGTCTTGAGGATTGGAAGAGTCGCTTACTTTCTTCCATAATTTAAGTTTTTCAAACATTTGTAGCTCCTCCAAAAGGATTATCTCACCCTTTTACAATGATCATTCATTTCTTGAATTAGGTTTAAGTTCCATTCTTACTAGTACTTATCATACCAAAAATGCGCAAAGATATCTCTATATTACTATTTCTCATTTATAATAAAGTTAAGATTACTTTCATATCAACTGAGTAAAAAAACCCCCTAATCGTTAGAGGGTCTTTCTTTTTCCAAAACTTAAACTTCAAGGATTTCTTTTTCTTTTTCTTTTGTAACTGTATCTACTTTACTAATGTATTCATCTGTAACCTTTTGAATATCATCAGAGTAGCCACGCAGATCGTCCTCCGTGAGGTCTCCCGCTTTTTCAAGTTTTTTTAGTTCATCGTTACCATCACGACGAATATTGCGGATCGCCACTTTTGCTTCTTCTGCTTCTTTTTTTACTACTTTCACTAATTCTTTACGACGTTCTTCTGTTAAAGCTGGAATCGCTATGCGAATTATATTGCCGTCACTAGACGGATTTAGTCCAAGGTCAGATTTCATAATTGCTTTTTCGATATCTCCAAGAACCGTTTTATCATATGGCTGTATCAATAATAGGCGAGCCTCAGGAACAGAAATTCCCGCTAATTGATTAACAGGAGTTGGAGCCCCATAATAATCTACCGTAATGCGATCTAAAAGGGAAGCATTTGCTCTACCCGCACGGATATTAGCAAGTTCACGAGAGAATGCTTGAATAGCTTTTGTCATCTTATCTTTTGTACTAGATATAATTTGTTTTGGCATCATTATTTCCCCCTAACAATTGTTCCAATTTTTTCTCCCATTACAGCACGTTTAATGTTTCCATTTTCCATGATTGAAAAAACAATTAACGGAATATCATTATCCATACATAATGAGGAAGCAGTAGAATCCATAACAGCAAGTCCTTCTTTTATCACATCTAAATATGATAGTTCATCATATTTTTTTGCATTTTTATCGATTCGCGGATCTGCTGAATAAACACCATCAACATTGTTTTTGGCCATTAAAATAACTTCCGCCTCAATTTCTGCAGCCCGCAATGCAGCCGTTGTATCTGTTGAAAAATATGGATTACCTGTTCCAGCAGCAAAAATGACTACCCGTTTTTTCTCCAAATGACGAATAGCTCTTCTGCGAATATAAGGTTCAGCAACTTGACGCATTTCAATCGATGTTTGAACACGCGTTTCGCACCCTGCTTGTTCAAGACTGTCTTGTAGAGCAAGAGAGTTCATTACAGTAGCTAACATACCCATATAGTCTGCTGTAGCCCGGTCCATTCCCATCTCTTCCCCAATTTTACCACGCCAAATATTTCCTCCACCAACAACTACCGCAACCTCAACGCCTAAGTCGGCAAGTTCTTTCACTTGTGAAGCAACTGATTTAATAACAGCTGGATAAATGCCAAAGCCTTGTTCTCCCGCTAAGGCCTCTCCACTTAATTTTAATACGACACGTTTATATTTTGGATTGGTCATAGTAACCCCCATATGTAATATACTTACTTCATTTTATTACCTTACTTTTAAAAATAGGGAACACAAAGTGTTCCCCGTAATGATCAAGACAATCTTGATCTTATCAATTCTATACTATTATTTCTTCATTTGATTTGCTACTTCTTCAGCAAAGTTTTCTTCGCGTTTTTCGAGACCTTCTCCTACTTCATAGCGAACAAACTCACGGATTGTACCACCTTTTGATGCAACAAATTTACTTACTGTTTGATCAGGATTTTTAACAAAAGCTTGATCATTTAAACAAATTTCTTCGAAATATTTTCTTAAACGGCCTTCAACCATTTTTGCCACAATATTTTCTGGTTTACCTTCATTAAGTGATTTCTGCGTTAACACTTGACGTTCATGTTCAATTTCTTCTTCCGAAATTTGGTCATGAGAAACATATTTAGGATTCAATGCAGCAATATGCATAGATACATCTTTAGCTGCATCAGCTTCAGTTGTTCCTTCTAGCACTGTTAATACACTAATACGTCCACCCATGTGAAGATATGCACCAAAAGCATCACTGTCTGTTTTTGTTAACACAGTAAAACGACGAAGAGTCATTTTTTCACCAATTTTAGCAATAGCAGCATTGATATGAGCTTCAACAGTTGCTCCATTTTCCATCGTTGATGCTGTAGCTTCCTCAACAGTAGCTGGTTTATTTGTTAATAAATGCTCACCTAATTCTCTTACAAGTGTTTGGAATGCTTCATTCTTCGCAACGAAGTCTGTTTCTGCATTTACTTCTAAAATAACTGCATCATTTCCATTAACAACAACTGAAGTTAATCCTTCAGCAGCAATACGATCCGCTTTCTTCGATGCAGATGCCATCCCTTTTTCACGCAAGAAATCAATTGCTTTATCCATATCACCATCAGTTTGTTGAAGTGCTTTTTTGCAATCCATCATTCCTACACCTGTTTTTTCACGAAGTTCTTTAACCATTTGAGCTGTAATAGCCGCCATTTCAGAATTCCTCCTTAGATATTATGTATTTTTTAGCAACAAAATCTTAAAGCAGGCGAGAGCAAATATCTTCTGCATCTCCTTAATGATTAATATATTTTTAGAGTCTTTTCAATTCGAAAAAGAGTCATCATACATTAATAATTCGCAACTTAAAGACCTTTCATACTTTGTTCTTAAAAAAAAGTGATAAAGGGGGACTCCCTCTTATCACCTTTTCCTGTTCAGTCTAACCCATACTCTGTAATTAAACAGCAATAAGCGTTGTTATTAAACTATTATTGAACGCTTGTTTCAACAACTTCCATTTCTTCGCCTTGTTTTGCTTCTAAAATAGCATCTGCCATTTTACCTGTTAACAATTTCACAGCACGAATCGCATCATCGTTTGCTGGAATAACAACATCAATTTCATCTGGATCACAGTTTGTATCAACCATTCCAACGATTGGAATATTTAATTTATGAGCTTCTGCAACAGCGATACGCTCTTTACGAGGATCGATAATGAATAATGCATCAGGAATTTTTTTCATATCTTTAATTCCGCCTAGGAATTTTTCAAGACGTTCTTGTTGTTTTTTCAATTGAACAACTTCTTTTTTAGGTAGCACATCAAATGTACCATCTTCAGCCATTCTTTCGATATCTTTTAAACGAGCAATACGTTTTTGAATCGTTTCAAAGTTTGTTAATGTTCCACCTAACCAGCGTTGGTTTACATAATACATACCTGAACGAATCGCTTCTTCTTTTACAGAGTCTTGAGCTTGTTTTTTAGTACCTACAAATAGAACTGTTCCACCGTTAGCAGCAAGTTCTTTAACCCATTTGTATGCCTCTTCGACCTTTTTCACTGTCTTTTGTAGGTCGATGATATAGATACCGTTACGTTCTGTAAAAATGTATTTTTTCATTTTTGGATTCCAACGGCGTGTTTGGTGTCCGAAGTGTACACCTGCTTCAAGTAATTGTTTCATTGATATAACTGACATAATAGTTCCTCCTATTGGTTTTGTTTTCCTCCGCTTATTTCATTTCTAAATAAAAACTATATAATATAGCACCATTCATTTAGATCCATAAGCGTGTGTATTAACACCGTTTTATAATATACCACATTCAATCATGACATTCAAGTTATTCCTGATGATTTTCTTGAAATTTAAGAAGAAGATCAATTTCCGTCTTTCCTTTTTTCATTTTTTGAGCAATTTCTTCTGGGGAATATCCCTCCGTTTTCAAGATCCATATTTGATCCGCTAAAGATTCTTTTTGAACCGGATTTATATTTTTAGGTTCTTGAAGATACCCGCTTTCCTTCTTAGGAGCTTTTGGATCTACTTTTTCTTGTTTTGATTGTTGATAGGCTTTAACTGCATAGTTACCTACCGTCTTTTCTAATCGATTTGTGAGGTCGTTGCCCATTTCCCATTCATCTTTTTCAATTGTTTTCTCTATTGGTATTTGAATGGACATTGGTTGTTCCTGATCGCTTTGATTTGGACGATGATTATCATTTTTAAGATACTCAATCCGTTTAATCAATTGTTCATTGTCTTCCTTCATTTCTAAAACAAAAGAAGAAAGTAATTCTTCCATTTCCTTAACGGTTTTTTTTTGATCATCTTCTAATTTCAAGAGTTTCCCTTGTCGTAAAAATAAAATAATAATAGATAATAAAGCGATCATATTTAGTATGAGATTAATCATGATAAACAAAGTGGTCATATAATCCCTCTATCTGCTGTAATCAATATTGATTCCTTTATATGGATGATGTTCTCTTTCGATTTCTTCCGAATGGACTCGCACAGACTCACGCGTTTGACGCTCTTGATCCTGTTTTTTTTCATCCTTATGGAGCTTCGTTTCTGCTGATTGTTCATTCTTCACAACACTATTACGTTTTCTTTCTAACTCTTTTTGTACAGCATCTTGGGCTATATTCGTCATATTTTGACCCTGCTTGAGCATCTGTTCTTGAATTTTACCTGCATCAAGTGTTCTTGGAAGAGCTACTTGCATTTCAATTGCCTTTAGACTCATGACAAACACTTCCTTTAAGAAATGTACAACCCATCTACATACCTTCAAAGAGGATCATTTTTTTATGAATAAACCTTAGTTGGTTTTTCCTTCTAGCCTAACCTTCATTACATAAGCTTCTTCAAAGACTCCCTGAGTTTAAAAATACAATTTGAGTGTATTTGCGATATTCTGGAAGTGGATAAACCCATGATTTGACCAATTTCTGTTAATGTCAATTCTTCTTTGTAAAATAAACTAATGACAAGTTGTTCCTTTTCGTTAAGCTTCGAAATCATTTCAGTCATTTCTTCAATCACTTCAGATTTTACCAAACGATCTTCTGGTAGTTCCACTCTCTCATCCTTTATTGTAAACGATGGTCCATCCTGATTTTCATTATCGTTAGGATTCTCATCCATTGAAAGAGGATTTGCAAAAAAATGTTCATTCATGGTTGTATATACATTTTCAACAGGAATTTTTAGTTCATGAGCGATTTCCTCTGGCGTTACATTACGCAAGTACTTCTGCTCTAGTTTTTCAATGGCTGCTTCCATCTTCTTCGTTTTATCCCTGGAACTTCTGGGTAACCAGTCTTCTTTTCTTAGTCCATCCAAGATCGCACCGCGCACACGAAAAGAAGCATATGTGTCAAATTTTAAATCTCTTGTTGGATCAAATTTTTCCAATGCATCATATAAACCAATCAACCCTAGGCTATTAAGGTCATCTCTTGAAACATTCTTTGGTAATGAAACTGAGATGCGCTGAACATGATAGCTCACTAAAGGCAAATATTTTTTTACAAGTATATTCCCAACTTCCTCATCACGAGAGGTCACCCATTTTTGCCAATATCGCTGTTCGTCTGCAGCAGAAACATGAACCATTTTGACCCTCCTTTAAAGAAAACTCTCCGATTGGCGAGCCTGCAAGGCGAAGACAGAGGCGTAGTTGCACTTATACTGTTTTCCTAAAAATTGCCACTACGTCGAACTTCCACTGCGCTGCAATTTTATACTTTCTTAAGAGTGCAAAGAAAAGCACCTAGCCCTTTAACGTATTTATGAAAAACCTCTCCCATATGTTGAGAGAGGAAAGTACAAATCATTCATGATTAGACGATTTTAATCCTTTATTAAGAAAAAATGCTACAAATCACAAATATGATATTCCTTTATTCACCGTTCTAATTTGTAATAAACCTGTTTTTGGATCAAACTCTATCGTTCTTCCACTATTCCCTCCAACATCTTCTCCAACAAGTGCGATTTGTAAGATAGATAATTGTTTCTTGACTGCGTCTACATTTCTCGGTCCAATTCGCATCGATTCATTGACAGAGGAAAATTGAAACATTTGCGCCCCACCTGCAATTTTTGCCTTCAACGACAATTTTCTGGCACCTTGTTTACTCATAATGGTAACTAGTTCTTTTATGCCTGTATCAGCGTATTTTGCAAGGTTGATAGGGTCGTTTCTAGATAGTGAAGAATCAGGTAGCATAATATGAACCAATCCAGCGATACTTCTTATGGAGTCGTACAAAATGACACCCACACATGATCCTAACCCAGAAGTTCGAATTAAATCAGGCGCTTTTACAACATTCATATCTGCGATTCCGACTTTCACAATTTGTTGACTATTATTCATTTAACGCCACTCCTAGTGAATGAAACATGATTTCAAATGATTCTGGATCTGGCATTAGGAAAAAATGTCCGTCAACACTTCGTACATCATCATCATCATTGGCTTCATTCAATGCCGTATCAATTACAATACAGTAATCACTAAAGGCCGATAATTCAATAAACCCATAACTTATAATGGCTCCTAGCATATCGACACTAACAGCAGGTACAGAGGGATGTAAATCCAATCCTGTAAAATCCGATAACGAAGAAATATAACTGCCTGCAAGAATGTTTCCTAATTCTTGCAACGCTGAAATGGCCATCTCGTCGTAAGGGGGTTGATCGAACGAAAAACTAGGATCACAAATGAGTTGTTGAATATATTTTTTTCCTTGTGTTAAGGGAAGAACAAAAAACATATTACCTGGGGCTTCTCCTTCAATTCGCAAGTATACGCTTGCCACAACATTTTCCGCTCCTCCAGCCAATTCAATCATTTCATCAAAAGTCATGATTCTTACGGAAGGTACCTTCATATCTATTTTTTTACTCATCATCGTAGAAAGCGCAGTTGCTGCATGCCCTGCTCCAATATTTCCAATTTCCTTCAAAATATCGAGTTGGTCAACAGAAATTTTATCAATAAAATTCATGGTTCTAACCCTCTAAACTTTCAACTAATAATTCCTTCCGATCAAGAATCTTAGCCAAGTCAATTAAGATTAGTAATCTCGTGTCTACTTTGATGACACCTTTTACATATTCATCCTCTTCAATTCCTACTACTTCTGGAGAGGGTTCAATTGATTCTTCTTTAATGTCAATAACATCATTTGCAGCATCAACAATCAATCCGACCTCCAAATCATCAATTGCCACAATAATAACACGGGTTGTATCAGAGTATTCACATTCCTCAATACCAAATCTTCTCCGAAGATCAATGATTGGCGTAACGACTCCACGGAGATTAATCACGCCTTTTACAAATCGGGCCGTTCCCGGAACTCTGGTTATGTGTTGAACCTTTTCAATTCCATGTACATACTCAACAGAAATTCCATACTCTTTCCCATCTAGTTGAAATACAATTAATTTGATATCAGTTGATACCGTTTCAGTCATATCACTCACCTCGTTTACTTTCACTCTAATTTGAACGACACTTCTCATGCAAAAGGGAAGGTTTATTTAAGTAATGCGTTACAATCCACGATTAAGGCAACTTGACCATCACCAAGAATGGTTGCCCCAGGAATAGCAAAAATATTGTTTAAATAATTTCCGAATGATTTTAATACAATTTCTTGCTGTCCGATAAACGAATCGACAACAAGCCCAGCCATTTTTTCACCTTTTCGAATAATGATGACTGAAATAAATTCATCTTTTTCTTCAAAAACTGGTACCTCAAATAAATCTTTTAAGAACAATAGTGGCACCACTTTCCCACGGAAATCAATCACCTTTTGATTATGTGCATGTAAGATATCCTCTTTTTTAATGATGGCTGTCTCGATTATGGAAGAAAGCGGAATTGCATATTTTTCCCTTTGAATTTCTACGAGCATGACGGAAATAATGGATAGAGTTAAAGGTAATTGTATAGAGAAACGGGAGCCTTTTCCTTCAATCGAATCAACGGTAACCTCTCCACCAAGATTCTCAATTGTGTTTTTCACTACATCCAGACCCACACCACGACCAGATATACTAGAAACGCTTTCTGCAGTTGAAAATCCTGAAGCAAAAATCAATTCATACACTTGTTTATTTGAAAGTGTAACCGCCGTTTCCTCATTAACAATCCCGGATTTTAATGCTTTCTTTAATACTCTCTCACGGCTAATACCTGCACCATCATCTTCAATCTCAATAAAAACGTGGTTCCCACTGTGGTAAGCCTTTAAGATTACAGTACCCTCTTCACTTTTTCCATTCGCTTTTCGAATTTCAGGCGTTTCAATACCATGATCACATGAATTTCGGATTAAATGAACGAGTGGATCCCCTATTTCATCTATAACCGTTCGATCTAATTCTGTTTCAGCACCAATAATCTCCAAATTCACTTTTTTATGTAAATCTCTAGCAATTTGCCGAACCATACGTGGAAAACGATTAAATACTGTGTCAATCGGAACCATTCTCATATTTAATATGATATTTTGTAAGTCACCCGTAATTCTAGACATCCGGTCTACTGTCTCTTGGAGTTCTTGATTATTGAGTTCTGAAGAAATTTGTTCAAGTCGGCCTCGATCGATCACTAACTCTTCAAATAAATTCAATAAAATATCAAGCCGTTCAATATTGACCCGAATGGTTTTACTGACCGTTTTTCCAGCAGAACCATTTTTATTTTCATTGTTTTCACTTTGGTTCTTATCCTTTTTTGTTGCTATTTCACTTGGAGCCACCTGATTATCTAATGGTTCAGATTCTCTGCTTTTTGGCTCTATTGTATTCTGTGGTTTTTCATCATTTTTAGCCTTTAGTGTTATAGATGAAACTTTTACTTTCTCTACTTCGGACACTTTTATGACTTTCTTTTCAATATCCGCTGGCGCTTCTTTAGTAAGTATTGTAATGGTAAAATTGTGGTCAAATTGTTCTTCTTCCAATTGTTCCACAGGTGGATTGGACTTAATAATTTCTCCTAACTCTTCTAATACACCAAAAACCATATAGACCCTTGCCGCTTTTAGTAGACAGTCTTCTCGAAGTGAAACCAAAATCTCATAGGTAGAATACCCTTGTTCCTTTGATTGTTCAATAACCGTTCTTTCAAATTCATCATAGGTTGTTGTTTGTTCTACATCAGATTCAACAATAGCCACAGCGACTTCCTTTTGTGCATCTATGATAGGAGAACTTTGAGCCTCTTCAATTAATCTTAACTTTTCGACTGCATTTGAGACATCTCGTTTCCCATCTCCACCACTTGCAATCGATTGCACCATTTCTTCCAAATCATCAACAGCTAAAAAAACGACATCTATTAACTCAGGTGTAACCACAATCGTTTGATTTCTAATAGCATCTAATACATTTTCCATTTTATGAGTAAGCTTAGCTAAATCCTCATAGCCCATTGTTGCAGACATACCTTTTAATGTATGTGCAGACCGAAAGATTTCATTAATAATACTCATATCATTTGGATTTTTTTCTAACTCTAATAAATGATCATTACAAGATTGTAGATGTTCTTTACTTTCTTCAATAAAAACTTCCAAATATTGATTCATATCCATTTTCCTACACCTCTTTTGAATCAAACATATTTGATAATAGTTTCCGCTATATTTTCAAGATCTTTAATTTCATCAATCAAGTCTGTAGCGATTGCTGCTTTTGGCATCCCAAAAACAATTGACGTTTCTTTGGATTCAGCAATTGCTCTTACATTGTCCACTTTTTTTCAGGGAGATAAGACCTTTTGCTCCATCAGATCCCATACCTGTCATCACAACAACAATTTTTCCATAATCTTTTATCTGTGCCGCTGATTCAAACATGACGTCAACGGATGGGCAGTGAAGACATTTTTGAGTGGATTTCTCTAACTGAACAACTAGATCTTGACCTAGCTGTTTCAATTTTAGATGAAATCCCCCAGGTGCAATATAAGCAGTCCCCTTGTTTATCACTTCCCTATTTTCAGCTTCCTTTACGTTTATCTTTGATAATGAATTAAGACGATTTGCCAAAGATTTTGTAAAACCCGAAGGCATATGTTGAGAAATGATGATGGGTGCTTGAATATTACTAGGAAGCTTTGTCAGTACATTTTGCAATGCACTAGGTCCTCCTGTTGAAGTGCCTATTAATATCAACTTATTTTTCAATTGATTCCATTGATCTGATAGGTAGAAATCACTTGATTCTATTTTACTATATTTTCCGCTTGAGTTAGTAGTCTTATTTCCTATTAAAGGATTTTCCCTATCTTTTTTCAGTACATTACTTTTTATTTCTTCCAATCTCTCCATGGTGGTGCACTACCTCTCGAAAAAGAATCTCTTCAGCTTTGCTACAAAATTCATCCTAGGATAGGATGAAGAGGAAGGGTGATCTTGTAAACAATATACTTCTGCTATTCTTTTTAATGCCTTGGAAGCAGGGGCCTTCTCATTTAATTGTACAAACGGTGTTTGCTTCCTAACGGCCTGAGGAATAATTTGATCATCAGGCAGTATCCCTAGTAAAGTAGCATTCTTATTTAGAAAATGATTTAGGACTTTTGAAATCCGATTATAGGTGGAGATTCCCTCTTTTTCCGATTGAGCGCGATTGACAATGATATAGATAGGAATAGATTGATTTTCCATTGTAATATATTTCATTGCCGCATATGCATCTGTGATGGATGTTGGCTCTGGTGTTGTGATGACCATGATTTCATCAACAGATAATATGAACTTTAATGAACTTTCGTGAATTCCAGCGTCCATGTCGAAAATAATATATTCATAGTCACTCATTAATAATGAAAATTGTTTAGTGAAGTAGTCAAATGACTCTTGACTAATCTTTGCAAGTTGCGAAAGACCTGTCCCTCCTGAAATATAATGAATTCCTTCAGGTGCTACTGTAATCATTTCTCTTAACGGGACCTGATTTGAAAAAAAGTCGGCCATTGAGTATGTTGAAGACAATCCCATTAATATATCAATATTCCCCATGCCAATGTCTAAATCAAATACCAATACTGAATGTCCTTTTTTATATAAAGACAGAGCAAAGTTTAATGAAAAGTTTGATTTGCCTACTCCGCCTTTACCACTTACAACAGCAATTGTTTTAGTCTGAGTGTTCGATAATTGATTTTTTACGATTGCTCGTAAATGCTCCGCTTGATCTTTCAAATTAATCGACCCCTATTATGCGATTGACTATATTTTCGGGAGACGCTACAACCATATCCTCTGGTACATTTTGCCCATTCGTCATATATGCTGCTGCCTTTTGTCGAAAATAAATCATATTAAACATAGCCCCGAAGGTAGATGTTTCATCCGATTTTGTAAAGATGAGTTTATCAATCGTAATGCTTGAAAACTGTTGAAATATTTCTTCCATATCAATTTGTTTCGATGTCACTGAAAGAACAAGAAAAGTTTCCATATTTCGTTTAAAATCAATAATATTTTTTAAATCCTCTACATATTTACGATTGCGAAAGTTTCTTCCTGCTGTATCAATAAATACGTGATCATAACAATCAAATAACTCTATTGCTTTTTGGAAGTCCTCTAAATTATAACAGACTTCAATCGGAACATTCAGTATATTAGCATAAGTTTTTAATTGTTCTATCGCTGCAATTCGATAGGTATCCGTTGTGATAAACGCTATTTTTTTATTATATTGCAAAATACAATCTGCAGCTATTTTTGCTAATGTAGTTGTCTTGCCAACACCAGTGGGTCCCACCACATTGATAAATTTATGAGAAAATGTGATTCCCCCAAAAGGCAATGGAGTAATTAGTTTTATTAAATAGTCTCTTGCCCATTGAAATACCTCTTCCTGGGTTGAATTTCCACCTCTTGAATACCATTGTTCTACTAACACTTTTATTACTTCCACAATGATCTCTTGATCAATTCCTTGTTGGTTGAGCAATTGTTTTAGTTCCTGAACTGGTTTTGGAAGCAGAATTTCACTATTTTCACTTTCAATTTTTACATTTCTCAGTAATGACTTTAACTGTGATATTTCTTTAAGCAGTTCTTCTGATGCAATGTTATCCTTTTGCTCGGTGGGTATTTTGATGGTTGAATTCAATTTGGGAGCACGATTTTCAATCACCTTATGATGCTCTTTCAGTATAGGTTGAATGTTTTCTATAGGTTTTGCATCCAGAGCAGCCACTACTTCAATACTTCTTTTTCTAAAAAAGCCAAGAAAACCATTCGTTTGTATCACTCTAGAGTTAAGAATAATCGCATCATTTCCTAGTTCTTTTCGAATTAGTTTCATCGCTTCATTCATAGAGGGAGCACGATATTTTTTTACCTTCACTCTACATTCACCACCCCAACGCTTTGAACTTCAACATTTGCTTCGAGCTCATTGTAAGATAAAATTGGAATCTGAGGAAAATAACGTTCTGTTAACTGACGAACATACATTCTTACAGCGGGTGAACATAGAACAATCGGTGTTTGCTCCAGCAAAGAAAGCTGTTCCACCTGTGCAGCAATAGATTCTAATATTCGCTGTGAAATCGTTGGGTCTACGGCTAAATAATTCCCATGCTCTGTTTGTTGAACCCCATCCGCAATTACCTTCTCAACTTGCCCTGATAGTGTCACCACTTTTAAAGAATCATTTGACTGTGAATACTGATGCGTAATTTGACGTGCAAGTGCTTGTCTAGTATATTCTGTAAGCAAATCGGTATCAGAACTAACTTTTCCAAAATCAGCGAGCGTCTCAAATATAATAGGTAAATTACGAATGGATACATTTTCTTTGAGCAGTTTAGCTAGTACTTTTTGTACCTCCCCAATTGATAACGGGCTAGGAGTTACTTCTTCAACAAGAATTGGGTAACTTTCTTTTAAATGATCAATGAGTTGCTTCGTTTCTTGACGTCCCAATAAATCATAAGCATTCGTTTTAATGACTTCTGTGATATGAGTTGATACAACAGAAGGGGGATCCACTACAGTATAACCAAAAATTTCTGCTTCTTCTTTCATATCCTCCGTAATCCATTTGGCGGGCAATCCAAAAGAGGGTTCAATCGTTTCAATTCCAGATATAGCATCATCCTCGGTTCCTGGACTCATGGCTAAATAATGATCAAGCAGTAGTTCCCCTCGTGCCATTTCATTTCCTTTAATTTTCAATCGATATTCATTGGGTTGAAGCTGTATATTATCCCTGATCCTGACAACCGGAATAACCAAGCCTAGTTCAATGGCTAACTGCCTTCGAATCATAACAATTCGGTCTAATAAATCTCCACCTTGATTAGCATCAACAAGCGGAATTAATCCATAACCAAATTCAAATTCTATCGGATCCATATTTAACAGATTTACAACGCTTTCAGGGCTTTTCATTTCGCTCGATTCATTTTCTTCTTCTACTTCCTGTATTTGCTCTTGATTAACTTGAGGAACTTGCGTCATTCGATACCCCCCAAATGCAAGCAATCCTGCAATCGGGATCGTTAATAAATCATTAATGGGCGTGAATAATCCTAAGCAAAGGATGGTTCCTCCTGTAATATAGAGCATTTTCGGAAACGATAGCAATTGGGAAGAAATTTCCTGTCCTAAATTTCCGTTTGATGCTGACCTTGTCACGACAATTCCTGTAGCGGTTGAAATGATCAGTGCTGGAACTTGGCTAACAATTCCATCTCCAACAGTTAATAGTGAAAAATGACTCGCTGCATCTGCAAGACCCATTCCTTGTTGCATCATACCGATGATGATTCCGAAAATAAGGTTGATTATTACAATAATAATCCCTGCTATGGCATCACCTTTTACAAACTTACTTGCCCCATCCATGGAACCATAAAAATCAGCTTCCCGACTAACCTTTTCACGTCTTTCCCTTGCTTGTTGTTCAGAAATCATGCCTGCATTTAAATCGGCATCGATACTCATTTGCTTTCCTGGCATTGCATCGAGTGCAAAACGAGCTGCTACTTCAGAAACACGCTCAGAACCTTTTGTAATAACAATAAAATTAATAATGACTAAAATTAAGAATACAACCATTCCTACTATTAAATTTCCTCCGACAACGAAAGATCCAAATGTTTCAACGACACCACCTGCATCTCCGTGTGTAAGAATGGCACGTGTGGTAGATACATTAAGACCTAGACGAAACAGAGTTAACAACAGTAAAAGAGTAGGGAAAACTGAAAATTGCAGTGGTTCTATCAAGCTCATCGAAGTCAATAGTACTAAGAGGGCTACTGAAATGTTCAGAATAAGTAATATACTTAACAGCCATGTAGGAAGTGGAATAATAAGCATCGCAACAATCATGATGACACTGACAAATACGGTTACCTCTCTTGCTGACATTTTTATTCCCCCCTTATGAAAAGCATACAGGCATCATTAAGCCAATTATAATCATTTCACTAAATCGTTTTTTTAGTTCGATACACAAAAGCTAATATTTCAGCGACTGCCTTAAAAAACTCTTCTGGAATCGCATCTCCAATCTCCGTCTGACTGTAAAGTGCCCGAGCCAGAGGTCGATTCTCAACCGTAATCACTTCATTCTCTTTTGCTACTAATTTAATTTTTTGAGCAACAAAGTCGACTCCCTTTGCAACTACATAGGGTGCATCCAGTTTATTTTCATCATATTTCAATGCAATAGCGTAATGTGTAGGATTTGTAATGATGACATCTGCATTCGGAACTTCTTGCATCATTCGACTCATCGCCATTTCTCGCTGTTTTTGCTTTATTTTTGATTTGATTAATGGGTCACCTTCGGAATTTTTATATTCATCTTTAATGTCTTGTTTGGACATACGTAGATTTTTTTCATAATCATATTTTTGATAGAAATAATCCAACAAACCTAAGAAAAGTAATGCACCACCGGCGTACAAGCCCATTTCAATTGTTAAGTCTATCAACATCTCAAGAGCTGCTCCAATTGACTTTTGTGATAAAATGAGGATTTCATCCATTCGATTCCACAATACAAAAAAAGCAATGAAGCCAACAATACATATTTTTAAGATAGATTTTAAGAATTCGACTACTGCTCGCATGGAAAAAATACGTTTAAATCCTTTAATTGGATCTAATTTATCTAATTTAAACTGGATGGATTCAGTTGAAAATACAAATCCTATTTGAAAGTAATTTGCCGCCACGCCCACAACTAGGACAACTAACATAATGGGCCCCACCAACATGGCCACTTCTTGTACAAGTTCTATAAAAATAAGATGGATATTTGCTTCTGTTAAATCTACCAACATATAGACTTGAAAAGAATGTTTCAAAAGAGAGACTATGATTTTAATTAAGTACGTAAATGAAAAAGAGAAAAAGAAAAAGATCGCTAATAATCCAACTGCCACATTTACATCTTGGCTTTTTGCTACCTGTCCTTTTTTTCGCGCATCACTCTTTTTTTTAGGTGTTGCCTTTTCTGTCTTTTCTCCAGCAAAATATTGTAAATCTAATGGAACTAATTTCAATTGTTACAGACCCCCAAGCAGAGTCATTAGACCTCTCATCGTAGTAAGCATGGTCTCGAATATACGGGAAACGATTACCATCATTGTACTCATTACGACAATTAAAATCACAAAACTCACGACAATCTTCACTGGAACCCCTACAACAAATATATTCAATTGAGGAAAGGTTCTCGCTACGATTCCTAGTGCAACATCAACTAGAAACAAACTTCCAACAACTGGTAATGACATTTGCAAGGCGATCATAAACATCGTACTAAAAGACCGAATCACAAACTCTATTACTTTTTCAGACCCGAATGGAAGCCAAGCTTGATCCAATGGTATAAATTGATAACTATAATAAATTCCATCTAGTATTAAGTGATGCCCATTCACCGTTAAAAGAAAAAAGAGACTAATAATATATAGAAATTGCCCCATTATCGGGCTCTGTGCCCCCGTCTGGGGATCCATGACATTCACCATACCAAACCCCATCTGAAAATCGATAAACCCACCTGCAGTTTGAATGGATGACATGATCACATAGGCAATAAATCCAATGACGATTCCAACTAAGGCTTCTTTTATGATTAATACATAGTAAGCACCGTTTATTTCAAGCATAGGTGCGTCCATTGTAATAAACATGATCCAAGATAAGAAAAATCCGAAACCGACTTTAAACGGTGCTGGAATGGTTCGATAAGAAAACAAAGGCAACATAATAAAAAACGATGTTACACGAACAAATACGAGTAAAAAAGCAGGGAATTGTTCAATCAAACTAGTCATCCTATTTAACCAATAAACCTTGTTAAATTAGAGAAAATTTCAGTTGTATAAGAAAGCAATTGACTCAGCATCCATGGCCCAAAGAAAACCAATCCAAGTAAGACCGCAACAATTTTCGGAACAAACGCTAATGTTTGTTCTTGAATTTGAGTGGTTGCCTGAAAAATACTAACAATTAATCCAACAATGAGTGCTAATAACAATAGCGGTCCACAAATCAATAAAACAGTCCATATCCCTTCTTCTGCAATGGCAATGACCGATTCTGGAGTCATCTTTATTCCACCTTCTTAAAAACTTTGTAGAAGGGATTTAACAATTAAATACCAACCATCTACAAGTACAAATAACAATATTTTAAATGGTAATGAAATCATTACTGGAGGAAGCATCATCATCCCCATGGACATAAGCACACTGGCCACTACCATATCAATCACTAAAAAAGGAATAAAAATCATAAAGCCTATTTGAAAGGCCGTTTTAAGCTCGCTAATGGCATAGGCTGGAACGAGAGCTGTTAATGGAATATCTTGTATCGATTTAGGTGGTTCTGCTTGTGAATATTCCAGAAATAAGGCTAAATCCTTTTGTCTAGTATTGGCACTCATAAATTCTTTAAAAGGGATTGCAGCTTTATCATATGCTTGTTCTAAATTGATTTCATTATTAAATAACGGTGTAAGCGCTTCATTGTTTACCTCTTGAAAGGTTGGCGCCATAATAAAGAATGTCAAAAATAAGGATAAACCAATAATTACTTGATTTGGTGGCATCTGTTGGGTTGCCAGTGCCGTTCTAACAAAGGAAAGAACGATCACAATTCTTGTAAAACAAGTCATTAAAACAAGGATACTTGGAGCAAGAGAAAGAACAGTAAGCAGAAGAACAAGTTTAACGGATGTGGAAACATTCTCCGGCGAACTCGTATTAAAAAACTCCATAAACTCATTCATGACTTATCAGGACCTTTCTCTTGATCCCAATGATCATAAATCTGTTTTCTCCCTTTCGAGAGTTCATCTAATTGTTTTTTTAGCAAAACTTGAAATGGCAGGGTTCCTTCGTCTTTTTGATTTCCTTTTCCTTTTACTCGTTTCATGATATTGGTAACCATGTCATTTGAACTAGCCATCTGATTTAATTGATTGTTGTACGCAGAAATAATTTGATTATATTCGTGTTCTTCCTCAATTTCTTTCAATAGTTGGATATTCTCTCCTACCCCAACAATTAATAAGCGGTGGCCCACTTTAATGAGTTGAACGGAACGGTTTGCACCAAGGACGGTTCCCCCTAAGTTCTCTATCAGTTGAGTGCTTTTAAACAAACGTCCCTTTTTATTCACAAATTTCAACACGAAATAAAGAAGGCCCACAACAAAGACAGTAGCAAAAATCATTTTAAGAAAATCCCATAGTGTTAACCCAACAGAGCTTGTAGCATTTTCTGTTCCTTTTTTCAGACCGTCACTACTATCCTCTAACTGGTCCTTTTGAGACGAATGATTCGTTTCTTCTCCACATGCATCGGGCTGTTCGAGACAATCCTTCACACTATTATTCAATTGATCTGCATAGGTTTGAGTTTGAAAACCTATGAGCGTAAATAAGAGGAAAAGCCCGATGAAAAAGAGTTGTTTTATTCGTAACATCTTGCACCTTCTAAAAAAGATTCTAACCAAGTGTTTTTGAAATCGCTTCTAATACACGATCCGCTTGGAAGGGTTTAACGATAAAATCCTTTGCTCCCGCTTGAATTGCATCAATAACCATTGCTTGCTGTCCCATCGCAGAACACATTATTACTTTTGAACTAGGATTTATTTTCCTAATTTCTTTAAGTGCAGTTATTCCATCCATTTCAGGCATTGTAATATCCATAGTCACAAGATCTGGATGTAACTCCTTGTATTTTTCTATTGCTTGTTGACCATCTGCCGCTTCTCCTACTACTTCATATCCATTTTTTGTTAATATATCTTTAATCATCATTCGCATAAATGCCGCATCGTCAACTACCAAAATTCTATTTGCCATTATTTTACTACCTCCAAAAATTTATCTTAGTCTATTGATTTGGATTTTTTATCATCACATAAAAATAAACATATAACCGTTTCATGTTATTTTAGTTTTTTAATCCGGTCAGACTTACTAATAATATCAGTTACTCGTACGCCAAAGTTCTCATCTATCACCACCACTTCACCTCTTGCAACTGGCCGATTATTCACGAGAATATCAACCGGTTCACCCGCCAACTTATCCAGTTCAATGATTGAACCAGGAGATAATTCTAATATCTCTTTTACAGATCGCTGTGTTCTACCCAGTTCAACCGTTATTTGAAGTGGAATATCCATCAACATATCTAAATTTCTAGCCTCAGACTCCTGAAGTTGAAATGGCTCAAAGCTCGAAAATACAGCAGGTTGCACATTTGGTTGTACACCTTGAGGAAAAGGAGATCCAAAATGTTGTGGTTCTGAGTTTGGTTCTTTCATTCCATGTCTTGGCATTTCACTCTGGTATGGAGTGGTACCAAATGAGCCTGGTTCTTGCATATACGGTTGATGCTGTTGATCCCTTGGTTCTGAATACGTGAAAGATGTGTTCATTGGACTAGCCGACGATGTTTCCATAGTAGCATTTGGATTTTGTACAGTCTCATCTTGATGAAATTTTGTTGTTTGCTCTATTTCAGATTTTTCACTTTGCGTAGGTTCAGGATTTGGATTTAATAATTCCTCTACTAAGCTTTTTGCAAAATTCAATTGCAACAACTGCATAATATTGGAATCGATTAAGCTGCCAATCTTTAATCGAAAGGAGACTTTAACAAACATATCCTCATTAGGGATTTTATCCGTTCCTTCTCCTTCTGTAATGTTTAAGATGTTAATTGAAGGTGGCGAAATATCTACCCTTTTACTGAAAATAGTCGACATTGAGGTAGCTGCCGAGCCCATCATTTGATTCATGGCCTCTTGAACAGCACTCATTTGAATTTCATCCAACATTTCAGGTGGATTTTCTCCATTTCCACCCAACATCAAATCTGCGATAATAGCCGCATCACTTTGCTTAATCACTAATAAATTTGTGCCAGCAAAACCTTCTGTATAATGAACTTGTATGGCTACATAGGGATGAGGGAACTCATCAACTAATTTACTTTTTAATAGAACGGTTACTTCAGGTGTTGTAATATCCACCTTTTGGTTTAATAACGTGGACAAAGCTGTAGCTGAACTTCCAAAGGAGATATTTCCAATCTCACCTAATGCATCCTTTTCCATTTCTGACAAGTAGTCGTTCAGATTCTCGTCTATTGAACCTTCTGATCCTTCTTCATCCGATCCTCGAAGTAACGCATCAATTTCTTCTTGTGACAGCATATCATTACCCATTATCGTCCTCTCCCCCCTTCCATTTATCCAATATCTGTACGGCTAACTTTTTATTTACTTTTCCAGGTTGCCCTATAAATTTAGGTATTTCTCCCACCTTTATAAGAAGAGGCTCCTCAATCGATTGGTTTATCTCAATCACGTCTCCTATATCAAGCATAAGAAAATCCTGTATGGTTATCTGTGATATCCCTAGCTGGGCTGAAATGGGAATAACCGCTTTTTTAATATTCTCTTCCAGCTTAGCCACTTCTTCAGGTTCCCGGTCTTGTTTTTCCGCCTGCATCCAATATTGAATAGATAAATTTGGAATAATCGGCTCTAAAACAACATGTGGAATACAAATATTGATCATGCCACTCGTTTCCGCTATTGTCATATTTAGTGAAATGACAACTACGGTTTCATTTGGAGAGACCATTTGTAAAAATTGTGGGTTCACTTCAAATTCTGTGAGGATCGGATCTATTTGAACAATGGATTCCCATGCTTCCTGTAAATAGTCACAAGCCTTCTCAAACATCGAAGACATGATTTTAGTTTCAATTTCTGTTAAGTTGTCCACTTTATTAATACTGGTCCCTTTACCACCCATCATTCGATCCATCATTGCATAGGCAATATTAGGATTTACCTCCATAATGATTCTGCCCTCTAATGGAGGAACTTCAAAAACATTTAAGATGGTCATCTTTGGAATTGAACGAATAAATTCCTCATAAGGTATTTGATCAGCAGATGCGACCGTTATTTGGACATAGGTTCTTAATTGCGCAGAAAAAAAAGTGGTCAATAACCGAGCAAAGTTTTCATGTATACGGGTCAAACTTCGGATTTGGTCCTTTGAGAAACGGAGAGCCCTTTTAAAATCATAGACTTTCACTCGTTTTTCAGATTGTTCCTTTTTTAACTCTTCTGCATCCATTTCACCCGTGGACAAGGCTGATAATAAAGCATCTATTTCATTTTGAGAAAGTACATCTCCAGACATTTATTACACCTCCATTGTTCATGATTTACTTCTGGGTGTCTTTTCATTGGAGGAGAAATTGAGTGATATAGACCTTCTCAACTTTACCATCTTGCATAAGTTTGTTAATTTGAACCTTTATATCTTCCTCAAGCTTTTTCTGACCAGCTGTTCCTTTAATATCTTCCGTTTTTTTCTCGGAAAGCTCCAAAATAATGATATTATTCACTTGGAAAATTCTCTTTTCTAACTCTTCCTTTGCCTTCTTACTGTCTGTCTGGATTTTAAAAGATATACGGATAAAATCATCACTTGCTAAATTGGTGGTCAACTCAGGTATATCAACAGAATACTCAATCACTTCATCAATCGATGGCCCTTTTCCTTTATCTTGATCATTCATATTTAAGATCATCACGATCGCAACGGCACCTACAAGGGTAATCGCAATGAGCAAGATGAGCAGCGTCATGACCATTTTATTATTCTTCATTCTCATTTCCCCTTATCCCTATTCCAAGAAGGTTTATAGATTGATAGAACTCTGAGATCAACTCTAACACTTGTTCCTCTTTTTCCTTGATAATATATTTGTGTCCATTTGTCAAGGTGATCGTCGTATCTGGAAAGGCTTCGATTGTTTCTATGTACAATGCATTAATAATAAATGTTTTCCCATTTAATTTCGATACTTTAATCACTGTTAAATTTAGGGTTAAAGGCAATTCCTTTAACCCTTCCTCCTTAAATTAGCGTTTTAAGTTAACTAATTCCTGTAGTATTTCATCTGAAGTTGTAATGATTCTCGTATTTGCCATGAAACCACGTTGTGCCATAATCATTTCCGTAAATTCCTCTGAAAGATCAACGTTTGACATTTCAAGAGCACCTGGTACTAATCTGCCGCGGCCATTCACCAGCAATATTGATATCCGGTGTTCCCGAGTTAATGGATTCTTGGAATAAGTTGTTGCCTGCTTTTGTTAAACCAGATGTATTACTGAACTTGGCAATGGCAATTTGACCAAGATTGAAATTTCACCATTAGAGTATATCACCATTAATTTCACCTGTAGTGCCGATATTATAGCTTTCCAGCTTTCCTTCCGTATTTCCATTTGGATCAACAACCGCAGTTGTTGCCCCCTCTAATTGCGTTAAATTAGAAAAGTCTAAATGTTAACTCATTACTTTCAGTTAGACTATCTTCATCCTTATTTGTAGGAATATCAATGATCGTTCAGGTGCTATCCCGTAGATAGTTCCCATCATCATCAAATGTAATTGTGGCAGCTGCATCACTTGCATCTAGATTCTTTGGATCTTGGTTAATATAAAGATCTCCACTCACCACTGTTACATCAGGTCTCAGGATCAGGAGCCGTCATTTTTTTGAAATATACTGTAACACTTAACAGATTCTTCCTCTTCATCAATTACTTTTATCTGCTGAGAATAAACAGAACCTTCTGTTGCATCTAGCAGATAAGTTTTCGGATAATTTAATATCAGTTGTTGCAACGGCTGGCAAAACAGCATTCACATTAATCGCGACATCACCATATTCAGTGGTTACGTTCCCTTTATTATCGTACTTAAATGCTTGGACACTTAAACCATCTCCATTTACTAATGTACCATTATCATCAAGATAAAAGTTCCCTGCACGAGTATAGGACATGCGAATCTCCTTGTCTGACAATGAAATAGCCATCGCCATCAATTCCAAGGTCAAGGGAACGTCCTGTTGTTTGTAAACTTGAATCGGTATGAATCGTATCAATAGTGGCCAATGTTGAACCAAGTCCAACTTGGGCTGCATTTTTACCGCCACGGTTTGTCTGTCGCTGCACTTGCACCTGAAATCGTCTGGCTTAATGCTATCTTTGAATGTAACACGTCCCTTTTTAAAACCATAATGTATTGACATTGGCAATATTATTCCCGATAACGTCTAATTTGGTTTGCAAGTTTTTCATTCCACTTATTCCAGCATACATCGATCTTAACATATTCCATTTCCCCTTTCAAATTTAGCTGCATCAGTCAGTCAGCAGCTTATAGGCTTCCGTTAGGTCCAGCCTGTTTTTTAGTCCATTAAAATTGTTCCATTAATATTAGTGAAAATTTGTTGGGAAGCTTCTTCTCGATTCATGGCAGTAATCACTGTATTATTTTTTGCACTGACAATTAAAGCCGCATCATCTAATAAAACGAGTGATTCTTTCACTCCCATCGTTTTTGCTTCTTTTACTTTTTCACCAATTTGTTCCCAACGGGCTTCATTAATATTGAATTCCTCTTTGTTCAACCGCTGTCTTGCATGTTTGGAAATCGTTAAAGCTTCGTTATTTTGGTTTCAGTAGCAGATTGAAGTTCGCTAGCAAAATTCGTCTGCTGTTTTTGAACCCGTTTTGTCCGACTTTTTATAATCGCCATGTATCAGTGGCTGTGTTTGGAGCGGTCTATATACTCGATGTGCCATTCAAACCTCCCCTTTATTGAATTTTTATAATTTGCGATGAGGTTAACGCGGTATTTGCTTCGTCATCTAATTGGAAAGGATGTAGCACCATCTTTAAATGAAACAGATTTGACAATAGCTGATACTTCCTCATTTAGATCATTTAAGTATGTAACCGTTTTGCCAATCATCATGCTTGCTTGAAGCATATTCGATTCATTTCCTGATTCATTTACTTGTGATATGTTTGCCGGTTCAAGCTTCGTTCCGTCTTCTAAGATAAAAAGAATACGATTCTCTTTAAATTGAATACTGGCCACTTTTCCGGTGCCTTCCTCGATTTCTGTTGTACCATCTTCTAAATCATTGAGCCTATGCCAAGTAATCTCTTTTCCAATAAATTGATTGTAAGCGATCAATTGGGTTTGCTGTTGTTGCTCAATAAATTTCCCAAATGTACTCTTCATATTTGTCATTTGTTCTAATGAAGAAAATTGAGCCATTTGAGCAATAAATTGTGTATCCTCCATTGGATTAGAGGGATCTTGATTTTGCAGCTGAGTCATTAATAGCTTTAAAAAATCATCTTTCCCTAACGTTGCTTGATCGCGTTCTTGGTCTGGCTTTTCTGATAATTCGATAAGTAATAAGGAACGAATCAATCGTATTGGTCATTCTGTTCACACTCCTATACTTCTACATTTAATGAGTTCTTCTTCAAAGGAAACCATAAATTGCTGATCATGCTGCTTTTGTTCTTCTTGTTCTCTTTGCTGTTTTTGCTCTTGCTGTTGTTGCGAATCTTATTTAAAAATCGTTCCTGCTGGTTCATTTGCTGGGAAATTTCAATTCTTTCAATTTGGATATTTTGTGAGCTAAATGCTTTTTTAAGCTTTGAATTTGTGATTCCAATATATCTTTGGCTATTGCAGTGGTGGTCATGATTTTTGCAATTAACATTGACTCTTTTTGAATTAATTCCACTCTTAATGCACCTAAATGCTCTGGGTATAACTTAATAAACAGCTTTTGGTTTCCACCTGTATTTAGTAATTGACTTTTAGATAGAATAGATTCAAATTGTTGAATGAGTTGATCCGTTGACACTGTTTTCCTGATTGCCTTTGTGAAAGTGTTAATTCTCAGGCTTGGTCATTGGTTGAATGGAAAATAGATCCCCCATGATCGGAACTAGCCCATCATTTTGCTTTATCACTGTTTTTCCACGCACAAATTCATTAATAGATCGATCCATTGATGGTATAACGGAAACCATTTGTCGATTCATCAAACTCTGCTGGTTTACTTCTTTTACAATTGTTTGCTTCAACACTGCTGTTTCATTCACAATTTCATTAATAGATTGACCCGTTGATGGTATAACAGAAACCATTTGTCGATTCATCAAGCCTTGCTGATTTACATCTTTTCCAATCGGAGCAAATACTTTATTTAGAAATTCATATCTATTTGATGAAACATTCTCTTTCAACTGCACTTCAAGTTTCTCAATAGTCTTTTGTAAAAAGACCTTTATCTGCTGTTGATCGATTGTCGTTTTTTCATAATTGGAAAGCAATTCAAGAATTTTTAATGACTTGGCTACATATGCAAAGTTTTGATCTATCGTTAAAGTCATCTGATCCAGATTAATATTTGGTAAAATATTAATCAATGTAACCATTGCTTCATTAAGGTCCATCCTAGGCAGCTCTTCTATTACATTTGAAGGGCCTCTTCCTCTTCGGATAGACTAACATTCTCTTTTTCTATATCAAGATTTAACCCCTTTAGAAATTCTGTAATGGCCGATAGGATATTTTCATCACTTAACTGTAAACCATCCTTCACCCAATCAGTCATGTTTGTGCCTACATCTGCTAACATAGCATCCGTCAATACAGTTCCGAATTTATATCAGTAAGATCAGCTGATTTCAAAAATTGGATAAGCTCCATAATTTTTTCATTTGAAAGCTGACCAGTATCTTCAATTGCTACCTTCTCCACATCGCGACTCGAATTTTGCGGTTGGACTAGCCCAGACAATAAGTTCGTAAAACTACTGGACTGTCCGGTTCCAGATTGCACATTACCCTTCGGCATAGCAGCAGAGTTGACAAAACCCAATGCTCCAATTTGCATATTCTCACCTCCTTTCAAGTCAACAGTCTTTCATTCAATCAAAATTATGGATTACCGCCCGTTTCACTCTTGCTTGTTAACTGAGCCGTGTATTTTGCGGCATCGGCAGCGTTCATTTTTTCTAAAATAGCTGCAAGCGTCGCTGGCTTTAAACTAGATAGTATTTTCATAGCTTCCTCATCATTCATTTGTGTAATGATTGGAGCAGCCTTTTTGGCAGACATCGTTTCATACGTACTCACAATCTCTTTGAATTGGCGTTTCCCATCTTCCTGGGCCAATATTAGATCATCAATTTGTATTTCTAATTGTTCTTTTTCGAGTTTAAGTGTTTCTATTTCCTGATCTTTTCCCTCAAGGTTTGTTTCCATGTCAGATATAGCTGCTTCTCGATCTTTCACTTCCGCTTTCAATTCCGTTAGCTTTTGATCCATTTCTAGAATTTGTTCATCTGTGCCCTTCTCCTCTAAAGAAAGGAACGGGATTTTTCCGCTATATTCTTTCGCCTTTTCAAATACATTTATTCCTGCAACCGATGCGACAACCATTGCTACAGCTATGGCAAATAGTGCTGGAATGACAATGACTATGAAAAACCATTGTATTTTATTATATTTTTTCTCTTCTGTTTCTTCTATCAACTTTTCCATGTAAACACCTAATTTCCTCGATGCACATATTGTTGAATCGAGATATCATCCATTTGTTTCGCTTCCTCATGCTTTAATGCTTCAAGAAATACCACTTTGTCTTTTTCCTTAATCTTTTCATATTTTTTTAGCTCAATATTTTTTTGCATAAGTTTTTCTTGATAGAAATTCATTTGATTCCTAGCATTTATAACCATTTCTTGATAATAATCAATGGTCTTTTGTAAATTGAGAATAAAATGCTGATGGTGTCGTATTTCTTGAACCGATAGTCCATTTTCAAGTCTCAAAGATTGATAGTTTTCTATATCTTCCTTTTTCTTCAAGGATTCATATAATTTTTCAGCTGCATCTTCAAATCTTTTTACTGAATCATTGTATATCGAAAGGGCCTCATCCTTTTCTCGTTCTTTTACCATCATTATTTTTTCAAACTTAAATCGGTACCGCATGAACCTACACCCCTTTTCCAATTAATGCATATAAGGCGTTAATACTTTCTTGCATGGTGGCTTTCTCATGGGTGCCTTGCTTTAAAAAGGAAATAATTTGCGGGTACATTTGAATAGCCTCATCAATTTCTTTTGACGAGCCCTTCTTATAAGCACCTATATTAATTAAATCCTCTGAATTGTAATACGTACTTAGAAGATCTCTAAGTCTTTCAGCTGATTTAATATGATCACGTTCTGCGATATTATTCATCACTCGGCTAATGCTTTTTAGTACATTCACAGCCGGAAATTGACCTTTATTAGCTAAACTGCGATCGAGCACAAAATGTCCATCGAGAATTCCACGTACCGCATCAGCAATCGGCTCATTCATATCATCTCCATCAACTAAGACCGTATAGAATGCCGTTATAGAGCCTTTTTCATTGGTACCTGTTCGCTCTAGTAACCTCGGTAAGATCGCAAAAACTGAAGGCGTATATCCTTTTGTTGTAGGTGGTTCACCAATGGCAAGTCCCACCTCACGTTGAGCCATCGCAACGCGAGTTACAGAGTCCATCATCATCATGACATTTAAGCCTTTATCGCGAAAATATTCAGCAATTGCTGTAGCCGTTAAAGCGCCTTTTATTCTCATTAAAGCAGGTTGATCCGACGTTGCCACGACGACAATCGATCGCTTTAATCCCTCTTCTCCCAAGTCTTTTTCAATAAACTCTCTAACCTCTCTACCACGCTCCCCAATTAGAGCAATGACATTTAAGTCAGCAGTGGTATTTCGAGCAACCATCCCTAAAAGGGTACTCTTTCCCACTCCGCTTCCTGCAAAAATCCCAACCCTCTGACCATTTCCAACTGTAAGAAGACTATCGATCATTCGTACGCCAACATCAATGGGTTCGAATATGGGTGGCCTTTTCAACGGATTTGGTGGCGCTTGTTCAGTAGGAACGGTTGTTAATCCTTTAGGTAAATCCGTTCCATCTAGCGGTTGGCCCAGTGAATCAACGACATTCCCAATTAATGCAGGCCCTACTTTAATTTCAAGCGGCTTTAAAGTAGCTTCCACAAGACTTCCTGGTGCAATATCATTAACAGATGTATAAGGCATTAGTATGATATTCTCTCCCCTGAACCCAACAACCTCAGCTTGAATGACCCGATTCTTACTGTTACGAACATGAATCAAACATAAATGCCCAATTGAACTTTCAGGACCTTGTGATTCAATCATAAGTCCAACCACTTGTTTCACGCGTCCAAATCGTTTATAGGTATCAATTTCATGGATCTTTTCTATTAAATCTACCGCTTTCATACTGATTCACTCTCTAGTAATTCAGTCAATTTTATTTTTACTTCAGAAAGCTGAATATCGATACTTGCATCAATTCGACCATTTGCTGATTCGATAAGGCAACTATCTTCTGATAAATCAGTGTCAGGATAAATAAAGAGATTCACTACACTTGAAAAAATAGTTACTAGTTCCTCTTTTTTTGAAAGAAGGTATTGGTAGTGCTTTGGGTGTATATGCAGTTGGACTTCCGGGAAATCTTTGACCTCTTTAAGAGCCCTTTTCACAAGAGCTAAAAAAAAGTCTTTATTCCCTTCAATCTCTGCCCCCATTATTTTTTTTGCTATTTCAGTAGCTAGATCTAAAATGGCCTTTTCCGATGTTTCCAAGTAAGCTACATAATCTTTTCTTGCGCTTTGAATAATTTGATGGGCCTCTTTTAACATTTCCTGATATTCAAAATAACCTTGTTGCTCTCCCTTGGCTTTTCCTTCTCTGTATCCTTCTTCATGAGCTGCACTGATTAATAATGCTTTTTCTTGAGACCATGTCTCACGCTCGCGTTTTACTTCCTCATAAAGCAGGTCACTTTCTCTTTTAGCTTGTTCTAGAATTTGACTTGCTTCCATTTTTGCTTCTTCAATCAACTGATTAATGTTTACTTGTTGTTCTTCTATAGTAGGTGTATGAACTGCAACTTTTGGTGTGCCTAAAACCTTTATAGAGATAATTTTTTTCTCAATTGAGTTCGGTTTTGACCATTGTGACTTAATGAGCCTAGACAATAATATCATCTCCTCCGCCACGTGCAATCACAATTTCTCCAGCATCTTCCAAACGGCGGATAATTGCCACGATCCTTGATTGTGCTTCCTCCACATCACGTAATCGAACAGGACCCATAAATTCCATTTCTTCATTAAATGATTCAACCATTCGCGTTGACATATTCTTAAAGACAATTTGTTTCACTTCATCACTCGAAACCTTCAATGAAAGTAAGAGATCCTCATTTTCACAGTCACGAATAATACGTTGAATCGCACGATTATCAAGAGTAACAATATCCTCAAAGACAAACATTCTCTTTTTAATTTCTTCAGCCAATTCTGGATCCTGTATTTCAAGCGCATCTAAAATGGTTCTTTCAGTTGTTCTATCAACGCCATTCAAAACTTCCACAACTGCTTCTATCCCACCGGTCTGTGTAAAGTCTTGTATAACAGTGGAAGACAGTTTTCGTTCTAGGATTAGTTCGATTTCATTAATGATCTCGGGCGATGTACTATCCATAACGGCAATTCTTCTCGCGATATCTGCTTGCATTTCCTGTGGCAACTCTGAAAGAATTTGTCCTGCCTGTTGCGCATTTAAATAAGAAAGGATTAAGGCAATGGTTTGTGGGTGTTCATTTTGAATGAAATTAAATATTTGGGCAGGATCTGCTTTTCTAGCAAAGTCAAATGGACGCACTTGCAAGGAAGATGTCAGTCTATTTAATATAACAGTAGCTTGTTCTTCACCAAGAGCTTTTTCTAAAACTGTTTTAGCATATCCAATTCCACCTTGGGCAATATAATCCTGAGCAAGTGCGATTTGATGAAATTCTTCAACAACTTCTTCTTTAGCCATTGAATCAACCTTCTTAACACTAGAAATTTCCAATGTTAATTTCTCAATTTCCTCTTCACTTAAATGCTTATATATGGAAGCAGATACGTCTGGGCCTAGGGAAATGAGTAAGATCGCAGCTTTTTGCTTCCCGCTCAACTCTTTTGAATCCCTTTTTGCCATCTTTTCCCCTCCCCTTTAGTCTTCACCAATCCAAGATCGTAATAATTTCGCAAATTCGTCCGGCTTATCTTTGGCTAACTTTTCTAATTGCTTTCTACGTTGACTACTTTCTGTTTCATGGCTCTCATTTACATCTGGAATATCAATCGGTTGTTCGAAGATCTCTTCATCTTCTCCTAAACGATTATCTTGTTTTCTCCGTTGTCGGATAAATACGAACACCAATATCCCAATAATGACGACAAGTACACCTACAATTACATAGATCCACCAAGGTATCACAGTTGTTGTTTGATTATCAAATGTCACTTTTCCATTAAACGGCTGAACAGAAACGGCAATTTTTTGGTTAATGTCTGCATCCGTTAATTCCGGATTTACATTTTTATCTATAGAGGTTCTTACAATGGTTGCAAGCATATTAGTCATGTCATCAATTCGTTCCCGCGGCAACGAATTCGCCTTATCTGCTTCTGGCGGTTCAACCATAACTTGAATCCCTAGATCTCTTATTTTATAAGGACTTTCAACAATCTCTTTACGAATTTTATTTACTTCATAATTAATCGTATCGTCCACTTTCTCATAATCACCATTGTTTGTATTGCCTTCTAAGTACTGTGAGCCCAAAGCATCTGCAGCATCCTCAGCTTGAACGGTGCCACCTGCTGGTTTTCCGTTCCCGGTATACGTTTCAGTAATCTTTTGAGCACTGATTGCAATGCCCTCCATATTTTCTTCGTCTACTGGAGTAACTAAATTTTCTTCTCGATTCTCTTGGGAAAAATCAATATCCGCCGTCACTGAGACAACCACTTTATCTCGCCCCATTAATGTCCCGAGCATCGTTTGAACTTGTCGCTGTATATCTCGTTCAATTTCCTTTTTAATCTCCTGTTGGTTAGCAAAAGTGTTGCCAGGAGAATTATTTTTATTTTTTAAGTCAAAATACTCAAAGTTTTGGTTGGTTATGACGATATTATCTGTAGGTAAATTAGGAACACTTTTCGAAACGAGTTGATAAAGGGCATTAATTTGATCTTGTTCAAATTCATATCCAGGTTTTGTATTTAAAACAATGGAAGCTGAAGCACTCTCAGCTTGATCAGTCACAAAAATCCCCGTTTCAGGTAGTGTGATCATCACTTTTGCATCATTGATCCCATCAATGCCTTTTATTAAATTAGCCAGTTCCGTTTGCATGGCGTCAAGCTTTAATACATTAAACTCGTTTTCTGTCGTTCCGATACCAGCATTCTGGCTAAAAAACGAATAATCAATGCTACCAGATTTGGGAATCCCCTCAGCAGCCAGTTCTACTTTTAACGTATCCACCATTTCTTCAGGTACTTTAATGGTTTTGCCACCATCTGTTATTTCCGATTGTATCCCTCTGCCATCCAGACTTTCTTTAATCATTCCAGTTTCAGATGGTGATAAATTGCTATATAAAGGGACTAGCGTTGTCCTTGTAGTTAGATATGTAACCACTCCACCGGCAATAATTATTAGAATTAAAGCACTAATCATGATGGTTTGCTGCTTTTTCGACCGACTAAGCCAGTACTCTTTTAGTGGTTTTATATACTTTTGTAGCATTTCCTTCATTTTTATCCCCCGGTTAATGGTCTGGTTAGTAACTTAAAACCTCCATCTCATTATGATCGTATTTAATTATATTAAACTTGCATTCTCATCATTTCTTGATAGGCCTCAACCGCTTTGTTTCGTATTTCAAGCGTCAACTGCATCGTCACATTCGCTTTTTGTGACGCGATCATGACTTCATGTAAATCAACTTCTTGTCCTAAAGCCAGTTTTTCAGTCAGTGTATCTGAATGGACCTGTGTTTGGTTCACTTTTTCGATTGAATCTTGAAGAAAGGAAGAAAAACTTTTTTGAGCCTCGCTTGGAGTTAATGGCTTTGTTTCAGTTTTATGAATGTTCAATTGACTGGTAACGGGTAAAAAAGTAACTTTATTCAATTAATCTTTCGCTCCTTTATTTGCCGATCTCCAATGCTTTCATTAGCATATTTTTGGATGCATTCAATACTGTTACATTGGCTTCATAAGACCTAGTAGCACTCATTAAATCAACCATTTCTCTAAGTGGATCCACATTAGGCATTTGTACGTAGCCTTCCTCATTCGCATCTGGATGCTCTGGATCATACACTAGTTCAAAGGGTGTATCATCTTCATTAATATTTGTAACTTTTACTCCGTTCCCCACTGCTTGATTATTTCTAGTATTCATTGCCCCTTGAAGTAATGAAGAAAATTGGCTTTCCTTAGGTTCCATGACCACCGTTTTACGACGATATGGCACCCATTCTCCATCTACTAACTTGGCACGTGTTGTATCCGCATTTGCCATATTAGATGAAACCACATCCATACGAAGTCGTTGTGCTGTTAAAGCAGAAGCAGTTGTATTCATACTATGAAAAATAGACATTACTTCCCACCTCTAATCACATTTTGTAACGATGAAAACTTTCCACTGATTCTATCAGTTATTGCGTTGTAGTATATTTGATTTGTCGCTAGATCGGCCATTTCCTGATCAATATCCACACTATTTCCACTTTCATTATAAGAAACTTGATTTTTTGAGATAATAGAGGAAGATGAAAGATTAGCTTTGTTAAACATAAAATGCCGATCATTCGTACGCTTTGTACCTAAAGAATCACCTAAAGCCTCATTAAAAGCTGCTTTAAAACGAACATCCTTGGCTTTATAATTTGGCGTATCAACATTTGCAATATTTTGCGAGATCACTTTCTGCTTTGTCGCCGAATAATTTAGTGCTTTATCAAGGGTAGATATGGTCCCTGAAAATAGATTCATCTTAACACTCCTATATTCAAATAATAATCAAGAAATCGTTTTTTGTAAATAATTGTAGAAAACAGAGTCATAATATTATATTTTTAATTGTAATGAACTTGGAATATTATGTCTATGACTGGATACCTCTTTTTAGTAAGACATTAGTCCTGTTTTAATCTTTTCTGTGTCATTTTTTAGCCCTTACTTACTTATTCTATAATAAAGCATCCTATACCTCAAACAAAAAAACAACTACCTTGTCATATTACATATGCCATTTAACCCACATTTTAACTTCTCTTCCTGAAAATAATTGCCGATTTATCTCCCTAAAAAAATGTCGAATTTTATTTTTGAATTTCACATAAAATTATTATTATATAAAAAGCCACTTGAGTTAACAAGTGGCTTTGGTAAAAGGAACGATTAATTTGTTTTTAGTTTTTCTAATTCAATTAAAAATTTATCATTTAGAACTTTAATATAAGTTCCTTTCATTCCTAATGATCTTGATTCAATAACACCGGCACTTTCAAGTTTACGCAGTGCATTAACGATAACAGAACGGGTAATTCCTACTCGGTCTGCAATTTTGGAGGCAACTAATAATCCTTCTGTACCATTTAATTCCTCAAAAATATGTTCAATCGCTTCTAATTCACTGTAAGATAGTGAACTAATCGCCATTTGAACAACGGCTTTACTTCGAGCTTCCCCTTCAATCTCTTCTGCTTTCTCATGAAGAATTTCCATCCCAACAACCGTCGCTCCATATTCAGCAAGTATTAAATCATCGTCATTAAACTGATTTGTTAATTTTGATAAAATAAGTGTTCCGAGACGCTCTCCACCACCAATTATAGGTACGATCGTAGTAAGACCATTGCTGAATAGTTCTTTGTTTTCAACAGGAAAAGCTGTAAATTCACTTTCTATATCAAGATTTGCTGTTGTTTCATTGACACTAAACAAACTGTGTGTATAATCTTCTGGAAATTGACGATCTTCCAACATTTGTTTCATCCGCTCACTTTGAATCTGTTGATTTGAAGCATACCCAAGCAATTTACCACGACGACTCACAACAAAAATGTTTGAGTCAATTACTTCACTTAATGTTGTTGCCATTTCTTTAAAGTTTACGGACTTCCCAGCTGCCTTTTGTAACATTGCATTAATTTTTCTTGATTTCGTTAATAAATCCATTAAATTCTTCCTCCTAATTATGCACAAACCAAATTTCTTCGTAATATTAAAATTTGTATTTCCTAATTTTCTTGATTCAAAATCACCTTTATAGGGTGTTAGCTTTTACAGAATAAACCTACTTAAATCTCTATTTCGAGAAATGACTCCTAATTTTTCTTCCACATATTGAGGAGTAATCGTTATCTTTTCCATTGTAATATCTGGAGCTTCAAACGATAAATCCTCCAGTAATTTCTCTAATATCGTGTGCAGACGTCTAGCACCAATATTATCCGTATTTTGATTCACTTCAAAAGCAACTTCCGCGATCCTAATTATAGCATCGTCAGAAAATTCAATTTCTATACCTTCAGTTGCTAATAATGCGATATATTGTTTAATAAGGGCATTATCGGGCTCGACTAATATTTTAACAAAATCTTCTATTGTTAATTTTGTTAGTTCTACACGAATCGGAAAGCGACCTTGTAATTCTGGAATTAAGTCAGATGGTTTTGACATATGGAATGCACCTGCAGCGATGAAAAGAACATGGTCTGTCTTAACAAATCCATATTTAGTCGTAACCGTTGAGCCCTCTACAATAGGCAATATATCACGTTGAACCCCTTCACGAGATACATCAGCAGACGAACCACCGCTATTTTTACTTGCTATTTTATCAATTTCATCAATAAAAATAATTCCAGTTTGTTCTGCACGATAAACGGCCTCTTGAGTCACTTCATCCATATCGATTAACTTCTGTGCCTCTTCTTGTGTCAACAATTTCCTTGCATCTGATACCGTTAGCTTTCTTTTTTTTCTGCGCTTAGGCATTAAACTCCCTAAAGCATCTTGCATATTTAAACCCATTTGTTCCATTCCAGAACCCTGTAGCATATCAAACATAGATGGCTGCTGTTCTTCGACTTCAACAGTCACGATCTCATTTTCCAATTCACCTAAAGATAATTTTTCTTTCACGACTTTCCGTTTCTCTTGCTTGTTCAAATCATCGGTCGAATTTGATTCTTGTTCAACCTGACCATTCCCGCCGCCAAATAACATTTCAAGTGGATTCTTCATATTTGTTGCTTTCTTATTAGACGGAACTAACAATTCAACTAATCGTTGATTGGCATTTTGTTCTGCTTGTCCCTTTACGCTGAGCATTTTTTCTTCTTTTACAAGTCTAACAGCTGTTTCTACAAGATCTCTAACCATCGATTCTACATCGCGACCAACATAACCGACTTCAGTAAATTTGGTTGCTTCTACTTTTACAAAGGGTGCATGCACAAGCTTCGCAATTCTTCTCGCAATCTCCGTTTTACCAACACCTGTGGGTCCGATCATAAGAATATTTTTTGGATTTATTTCATCTCTCATTTGATCATCTAGCAAGCTGCGACGATATCGGTTACGGAGTGCCACTGCTACTGCCTTTTTAGCCTCTTTCTGGCCAATTATATATTGGTCAAGTCGTTCAACAATTTGACGAGGTGTTAAATTAAAACTATTTCCCATTTTTTGGACCCCTTCCCTATAATTCTTCTACAATGATATGATCGTTCGTAAAAACACAAATTTCCGAAGCTATTTCAAGAGAAGCTTTTGCAATTTCTTTTGCAGTTAAGGTGTCACCGGAATACTTTTTCAAAGCACGACCAGCAGACAATGCATAATTGCCCCCTGACCCAATCGCTAAAATACCATCATCTGGTTCTATGACTTCCCCTGTTCCCGAAACAAGCAGTAAGTTTTTATCGTCCATAATAATCAGCATTGCTTCTAATCTTCTGAGTACTTTATCACTTCTCCACAACTTAGCTAATTCAACAGCAGCACGTTGTAAATTCCCATTATATTCTTCCAACTTAACTTCAAATAACTCAAAAAGTGTAAATGCATCTGCCACAGAGCCCGCGAATCCGGCCAATACTCGATCATTGAACAACTTTCTAACTTTCTTTGCTGTATGTTTCATCACAACTGAGTTTCCCAATGTAACTTGTCCATCACCAGCCATTGCACATTTTCCATTATGTTGAACGGCAAAAATAGTTGTTGCATGAAATTCTGACATCGTTTTAGCCTCCTTTTTTAGCAAATCTTATAGTGGAAATCTAACATACTTAATACCACAAATTAAGTATTACGCTCTTGGATGATGGTTCATATACGATTTTCTTAAATATTCATTTGTAACATGCGTGTACACTTGTGTTGAGGAGAGAAAGGCGTGACCTAAAAGTTCTTGGACCGTTCTAATATCAGCACCATTCTCTAATAGATGTGTAGCAAAAGAGTGACGGATCATGTGGGGATGTATTTTCCCAATTAAAGTAGAATCTTCAACGATCTTATTTAGAACCACACGTATTCCTCTCGGAGTAAGAGGACCTCCTCTAAAGTTTACAAACAAAAAATCATGATGGTCATGATTCTGCATTAGTATCTTTCGTCCATTTTGTATGTATTTTTCCATCGAATCCTCTGCAAAACTTCCAAATGGGATATACCGATCTTTATTTCCTTTTCCATGTACAAGGATCGTCGATAAAAAGAAATCTAAATCCTTTATCCTTACTTGACTGCATTCACCTACTCGAATTCCCGTCGCATACAAAAGCTCCAGTAGGGCAAGATTTCTCAAACCAAGTGGAGTGTTCGTATCACAGGCTTCAAACAATTGTTGCATTTCTTCCCCATAAAAAAAATCAGGTAAACGTTTTTCTTGTTTCGGGATAGAAACAAGGGAAAAAGGGTTGTCTTTAATCACTTTTTCCCTTAGAAGAAACTTATAAAAACTGCGCAAGCTGGAAATTTTCCTTGCAACGGATTTTCTAGCCAACTTTTTCTCATACAAGACGGTCAAGTATAGGCGAATATCCACATATGAAACAGTTTCGACTCTATCCACATTTTGTTCAGTCATAAATATAAAAAATTCTCTAATATCATGTTGATAAGACTCAATTGTATATTGTGAATAATTTCTTTCAATTTGTAAATATTCGATAAATAAATTTAACGAAATGTTCATATTTTCGGCCATTATAACCACCTCTTATGGGCTTACTATAGCATATCATAATACAAAATCGATCACAATAAACTCACAAACTATTCATAAAGTTCCGAATCGATTCTATTGCTCTTTTGGCATGTTGTTCATTCCGTTCTTGTTTTTTTCGTATTTTTTCGGGGAGTTCTGGAAATAACCCAAAGTTTGCATTCATTGGTTGGAAATTTTTAGAGTTTGTTGTCGTGATATAATTTGCCATACTTCCAATCGCTGTTTCAATTGGGAATTGAACTGGTTTCATTCCATTAAATATTCGCGCTGCATTCACTCCTGCAACCAGCCCACTTGCTGCCGATTCAACATAGCCTTCTACCCCCGTCATTTGGCCGGCAAAGAATAAATCATCTCGACTGTTGAATTGATAGGTCGCTCTTAACACTTTAGGTGAATTGATAAATGTATTCCGGTGCATAACGCCATATCGAACAACCTCTGCCTGTTCGAGTCCTGGAATAAGTTGAAGAACTTCTTTCTGTGCCCCCCATTTTAAATGAGTCTGAAACCCCACAATATTATACAAAGTACCAGCAGCATCATCTTGACGAAGTTGTACGACAGCGTAAGGTCTTTTTCCAGTTCGGGGATCTTCAAGTCCAACAGGTTTCATAGGTCCAAATAACATTGTTTTTCTTCCTCTTTGGGCCATTTCTTCAATTGGCATACACCCTTCAAAGAAAACCTCTTTTTCAAACGCTTTTATAGGTGCTGTCTCTGCTTGGATAAGGGCATTATAAAAACGGTCAAATTCTTCTTCGGACATAGGGCAATTTAAATAGGCTGCCTCCCCTTTGTCATATCTAGATTTTAAATAAACCTTTTCCATATCAATACTTTCTTTCTCTATGATCGGGGCAGCCGCATCATAAAAATAAAGATAGTCTTCACCTGTTAACTTCTTTAATTGTTCTGAGAGTGCTTCGCTCGTTAATGGGCCTGTAGCAATCACCGTTAATCCTTCAGGTATTTCAGTAACTTCTTCATTTATAACCGTCACATTGGGGTGGTTTTTAACCATATCTGTCACTTTAGCAGCAAATTCATGTCGATCCACAGCTAGGGCACCACCTGCTGGAACTGCACATTCATCTGCAGAATGTATGATAACCGAATCAAGTAAGCGCATTTCTTCTTTTAATACCCCGACTGCATTCGTTAATGTATTAGCTCTAAGTGAATTGCTACAGACCAGCTCAGCAAATTGACTTGTATGATGTGCAGGCGTTTGCTTAACCGGTCTCATTTCATATAAGTGAACAGAAATACCTCTTTTGGCCAATTGCCATGCAGCTTCACTTCCGGCAAGCCCTGCACCAATTACGTTTACAACTTTATTTGACATAAAATAGCCTCCATTTGGAAAAGCACAGCGTTATTTGGGTAACAGGTTCTAAAATCCCCTCCGTTCACCGCTAAGGAAAAGATACAAATTGATCCTTTTACGGGTACTCATGCTGAAGCTCGTCCATCTTTATTAAAATAACACAAATATACTAGTATTTCAAAAATCAATCTATCTGAATTTTGCATGATGTTCGATTAGAATAAAGTACATCCTATCCCCTTATTTGAACCATTTTATCCTATTTTTTTTAGCATATACTTTTTCATTTTGATGCTATCTATTGGCAAAGGAAAAGAGTGAGTATCTTACTCACCCTTAAGCTTGCGTTTCTTCTTTATAATCACATGACGAACATTGAACTTGAACACCCTTTTTAAGCTTTTTTTCTACTAAAATAGCTTCGCATTTAGGGCAATTTCGCGGTAATGGCTTATCCCATGATAGAAAATCACATTCTGGGAAAGTATTGCATCCATAAAAGATTCGGCGTTTTTTACTCTTTCTTTCAATCACGTTACCTTCCTGGCATTTCGGACATTTAACTCCAATCTCTTTCACAATAGCCTTTGTATTTCGACAGTCTGGAAAACCACTACAGGCCATAAATTTCCCATAACGTCCCATTTTAAAGACCATTGGATTTCCACATTGTTCACAGTCCTCACCAGCAGGTTCATCTTTAATTTCCACTTTTTGCATTTCGTTTTCAGCTTTTTCAAGATGTTTTTCGAAATCTTTATAGAAATCATCAATGATTTGAACCCAATTGACTTGACCTTCTTCCACATGATCCAAATCTCGTTCCATTTTTGCTGTAAATTCTACATCAATAATTCCCGGGAAAAACTCAACCATTAATTCCATGACAATTTCGCCTAACTCAGTTGGAATAAATCGCTTGTTTTCAAGTGCAACATACCCTCTTTTTTGTATCGTATCCAAGGTTGGAGCAAAAGTAGAAGGTCTCCCAATCCCAAGTTCTTCAAGTGTTTTCACGAGACGCGCTTCTGTATAACGTGGAGGAGGCTGCGTGAAATGCTGGGTCGGTTCAATTTCCTTCTTGATGATTTTGTCCCCTTCCTGCAAATCTGGCAGCAGGCGATCCTTCTTCTCCTCCGTATTATCATCCGTACTTTCTACATACACCTTCATAAAACCTGGAAATTTTATTTTAGAACCTGTAGCTCTAAAAATGACAGAACCATTTTTTAAGTCAACACTCATCGTATCCATAACAGCGGCTGACATCTGACTAGCCACAAACCGTTCCCAAATCAGTTTATAGAGTCTCAATTGATCTCTTGATAAAAACTCTTTTAAACTACTTGGTTCTTTAAGTGTACTTGTCGGTCTTATTGCTTCATGGGCATCTTGAGTATTCGCATTTTTCTTTTCCTTCCTCTGATCCTGTTGAACATAATCATTGCCATAGGTACTTGTAATATAGTCAACGGCTTCAGCCTTGGCAGTATCTGAAATTCGGGTTGAGTCAGTTCTCATATATGTAATTAAACCAACTGTTCCCTCTTTTCCGAGATCGATTCCTTCATAAAGTTGCTGCGCAAGCATCATCGTCTTTTTCGCACGAAAGTTTAACTTTCGTGCTGCTTCCTGCTGGAGTGAAGATGTTGTAAAAGGTACTGCAGGATTACGGCGACGTTCTTTTTTCGTAACCGATTCGACAATAAAGGTATTGCCCTCCATTTGATTTAATACTTCATCGACTTCTGCTTTTGTTGTAAGTGCCACTTTTTTATTGTCTATACCATAAAATGAACCTTCAAAAGGTTCTTTTCCTTTTAAAAATTCACCATTTATCGTCCAATACTCTTCAGGAACAAAGGCCTTGATCTCTTTTTCTCGATTCATGATCAAGTGAACCGCAACAGATTGAACTCTCCCAGCACTTAACCCTTTCTTTACCTTTTTCCATAATAGTGGACTGATATTATAGCCGACTAAACGATCTAGTACCCTTCTTGCTTGCTGGGCATCAACTAAATCCATATTAATAGGACGTGGATGTTTAAAAGACTCTAATATCGCATCTTTTGTTATTTCATTAAAAACAACCCGACAATCTGAATGAACATCCACATTAAGGCTGTTCGCTAAATGCCAAGCAATCGCTTCCCCTTCACGATCCGGGTCAGCTGCTAGATAGATTTTTTTCGCTTTTTTTGCCGCGGTTTTTAAATCTTTTAATATAGGACCTTTACCGCGAATCGTAATATATTTCGGCTCAAAGTTATTTTCATAATTGATGCCCATTTGACTTTTTGGCAAGTCCCGAATGTGTCCCATCGATGCTTTTACTTTATATTTTTTTCCTAAATACTTTTCAATTGTTTTAGCCTTTGCAGGCGATTCAACAATTACAAGAAACTCTGACATTCAAAAATCCTCCTCAAGAGGGATACTATCCACTTATTTCTATATTCCTAACTAGTCACTTAAAATATTCATTATTATTATCCATTTTCATAACATCTGTCAAATAAAAGTAGAAATAATTTACAACATTCTTCTTTTTTGAAAATTTATATTATTAAAATAAGTAAACGGTTTCAGTAATAGATGATCCTTTTATTATTACATAAATTTGAACTTATTTCTTACTATTTTCATAACAGAACTTATGATGCATAAATGTATAACAGATTTAAACTATTTTCAACCTTTTTATTGTATATTTTTTATAAATCGGAAAATGTAAAAACTAAGATGATATTTCTTTCAGTATATAAAGAATGTATTTCATTTATTCCATTATACCATTTCAAGCTTAAATAAGTTCTTCAAGAATATCATTTGGTGTAAAAACTAACTTTGCTCCCTGTTGTATAAGTTCATTTGTCCCAACTGAACAATCATTTAATATATGTCCTGGAATAGCAAATACTTCTCTTCCTTCTTGTACCGCATAGTTTGCTGTAATTAATGAACCACTACTTTTTTTAGCTTCCACAACCAAGGTACCCCTACTGATTCCTGCGATGATTCGATTGCGCATTGGGAAATGCCATTTTTGTGGTCTTGTATGAGGAGGATATTCAGAAATAATAAGGTGATTTTTCATCATTTCATGTGCTAATGGTCTATTTTCTTTTGGATATAAATGATCAAAACCTCCAGCAATAACACCAATGGTAGTTCCTCCAAGATCTATAGCCATCTGATGGGCATGCGCATCAATTCCTGCAGCAAGCCCACTCACAATAACAACTTGCTCTTCAATTAACTGGGGAAATAATAAATCAATTGATTTTTTTCCGAATGTAGTTGCATTCCGAGAACCTACAACAGCAAGTAGACGATCCTTTTTAAACAAACTAGGATTTCCTTTTGCATAAAGGACCCATGGTGGTTTGTACGTTTCCAAAAGCATTGATGGATATTCAGGTTCGAATAGGGTGATCATCCGAATTCCTCGCTTTTCATATTCAATTGCGGTATTCCTTATTCTTTGGGACTGCAAATCAGCCTTGAGGGTATTTATAATGGAAGGTGAGAGAGGAACTGATTCTATTTCGTTTTGGTATAGACGATGTAACTCTGGATCCCTTTTGAGGATGGTAAATATACTGTTCCAATTAATCCCTCTGCAATGATGTAAATGGATCAATCGATGTTTAAATTCGTTCATCATAAGCCTCCTATAATTATAGTTGAAAGATTTGATTTCTATAAATAATAAGCAGTTTAGTAGATTACTGGGGAAAATTGCAGAGGCATTTTTCGAAAGGGAAATAGCCCCTCCTTGTTAGAGGGACTAACTCCTATATATACGTTATTAATGTGTTTTACACTTTTCGTAAAGACCCTTTTCTTTTAATACAGAAATTAATGTTTCCCCCATAACAGAAGGCGTATCCGCTATTTGGATTCCACATTCATTCATGATACGAATCTTTTCATCCGCTGTTCCTTTACCACCAGATATAATAGCACCAGCATGACCCATACGTTTCCCCGGAGGCGCTGTACGTCCACCGATGAACCCAACAACAGGTTTGGTCATATTTTCTTTAATCCATTGTGCTGCTTCTTCCTCAGCTGTTCCACCGATTTCACCAATCATGATAACAGCTTCTGTTTCCGGATCCTCATTAAACGCATGTAACACGTCAATAAAATTTGTTCCATTAACAGGGTCACCACCAATCCCAACTGCAGTTGTTTGGCCAAGACCTGCTTGTGTCAGCTGATGTACAGCCTCATAAGTGAGTGTACCAGAACGAGAAACGACACCTACATGTCCCTTTTTATGAATGTAACCGGGCATAATACCAATTTTACATTCATCTGCAGAAATCACACCTGGACAATTAGGACCTACTAGGCGCGTTTTTTTCCCTTCCATATAACGCTTTACTTTTACCATATCCAATACTGGAATATGCTCTGTAATACAGATCACTAAATCCAGTTCAGCATCCACGGCTTCAATAATGGCATCAGCTGCAAAAGGCGCAGGCACATAAATAACCGATGCATGGGCTCCTGTTATCTTAACAGCATCTTTTACTGTATTGAAAACCGGAACACCCTCTACTTCCAGTCCACCTTTTCCTGGAGAGGTACCTCCAACAATCTTTGTTCCATATTCAATCATTTGCTTTGTATGAAAAAGGGCTGTAGAACCAGTAATCCCTTGGACAATTACTTTTGTCTCTTTATTTATAAATACACTCACAATGATTCTCCTTTCAGTCTTATACTAATGAAACAATTTTTTGTGCGCCGTCTGCCATTGATTCTGCTGCTACAATGTTAAGTCCTGAATCTCCCAGAATTTGTTTTCCAAGGTCCACATTTGTACCTTCTAAACGAACTACTAGTGGGATTTGAAGACTAATTTCCTTAGCTGCTTCTACCACTCCAGTTGCAATGACATCACACTTCATTATGCCTCCAAAAATATTAACAAAGATCCCTTTGACATTTGGATCAGAAAGAATAATCTTAAACGCTTCTGTCACCTTTTCAGCTGTTGCACTACCCCCTACATCAAGGAAATTAGCCGGTTCTCCACCGTAGTAGTTGATTATATCCATGGTCGACATGGCAAGACCTGCACCGTTTACCATACATCCAATATTCCCATCTAATGCAACATAACTTAAGTCAAATTTAGAGGCTTCAATTTCCTTTACATCCTCTTCCTCAAGATCACGATAAGCGAGTACGTCTTTTTGTCTGTATAGCGCATTTGAATCAAAATTTAATTTAGCATCTAAAGCCATTATTTTCCCATCACCTGTCACAACCAACGGATTGATTTCAGCAATGGAGCAATCCTTTTCGATATATGCATTGTATAAACCCATCATAAACTTAACCGCCTGACCGATTAGATCATGTGGAATATTGATATTAAAAGCAATACGTCGTGCTTGATAAGGCATAAGTCCTATAACTGGATCAATTTCTTCCTTAAAAATTTTTTCCGGAGTTTTTTCTGCCACTTCTTCTATTTCTGTTCCGCCTTCTTCGGATGCCATTAGCACAACTCGAGAGGTTGCACGATCTAGGACAAGACCTACATAATATTCCTTTTTAATGTCACAGCCCTCTTCAATTAACAATCGTTTAACTTCTTTACCTTCAGGACCTGTTTGATGTGTAACAAGCGTTTTTCCAAGAATTTCATTCGCATATGTACGGACTTCTTCCAAGTTTTTCGCTACCTTTACACCACCGGCTTTCCCACGCCCTCCCGCATGGATTTGAGCTTTCACAACACATACGTCAGTTCCTAGTTCTTTTGCTGCATCAACAGCTTCATCAACCGTAAAAGCAACTTTTCCATTTGGAACAGATACCCCATACTTTTTGAGGATTTCCTTCCCCTGGTACTCGTGAATATTCATTTCCCATCCTCCTACTAAACTAGTAAAAACCATGTACATCCCGTTGTTTGGAAAATTCTAACTATTAAAGCAAGTAAAAATATACCGCGCTTTCATTTTATATAATGAAAAGGAGCTTGTCTATAATAACGAATTAAAAATATTTATATTTTTAAAATATTCAAACTTTAATTTTATGCAATCGCTTTCATTTTTTTCTATATCTTTATATAATAATGAAGACTTCCATCCATGGAGTCCTGCGAAGGTCATAATAGGGTCAAACACGGTTACTGAAGATACTGACCCGTTTGAGACCAGAACCCCTTAGAAAGGGAAGCCTTACATATTGATTTAATGGTCCTTTTTTTTACCTGCCTGCTTATCTGCTTGATAAATAAAAGCAAATACCTCAGCTACTGCTTTGTATAGTTCTTCGGGGATTTTGTCATGAATATTAAGCTTACTTAATAATTCAACTAAAGTAGGGTCTTCTTGTATCGGTATTTGATGGTCCATTGCTTCTTTAAGGATCTCGTGTGCAATTTGTCCTTTCCCTTTTGCTACAATAGTTGGAGCATCTGCTTGTTTTTCATCATATCTTAAAGCAATAGCTTCTCTCCTTTTTTCCTCCAATGCTTTATGCTCACTCATATTCTTACATCGACTCCTGAATAATGATTTGACTTAAAGTATGATGTTGGCTTTTTATTCTCTTCGATTCCGGGATGTACGGAATGGGTAAAATCGATTGTAGAAAGTGTATAATTGATCTCTTTCAAGTTTTCTTTTAACACTTTAATATAAGGTTCAGCTAATTGCTTTAAATATTCATTCTCATTTATGACCGTGATTTTTAAAATTCGATTTTGCACTTGCATATCGACCATCGTATCATGTAAGTTTTCAAGTTCTAGATAAAATAAAACTCGACAATAAGACGGGTCAATTTGTCCATCTTCTTTCTTTCTCCCACTCCATTGAATGGTTACATCCGTCGGATTTTTCAAAAAAGTTAGTGGTAATTGAACAACAAATTGTTGTATAGGTCCCGATTCTTGCGCAAGCAATTGAAGACCCGTTACTCTGTGTAGCATTTTTTCTGCAACTTCCTTAGCAAGCCCTGTTGGATTTTCTTTTAAGTAATCTATTAATAATGGCTTTAGTTCTTCACTCCTAATAAGCTCTTTCCCTTCTGGGTGTTTGAAAAATTGAACAACCTCATGCTCATAAGAAAAGCCCATACTTTTCATTAATCCCTTTAGGTGACCCGCAAATGAAGAGGGTTCTGTAATAGGACTACTCATAAGATCCATTGTTTTATTCAATCCTAACAAGCTATTCTTTTGCTCCAGTGAAGGTCCTTGTTCATTTGAGGCTTGCGTGTCAGAATCCAAAATTGTGAATGCTTCCTTAAGTTGGGATGAATTTAAGCGATCAAGAAAATTCAATAATTGAATTCCTTCTTTCGTTGAAGGAGCTGCCAATAATTGGTCTTGTAGCACCTGTAAATGATTAGTCATTGAACCCTTATTCATCACTTCTGTAATAGCTTGAAAGGACATCTTCGTAAGAGGACATTCTTTCATGACAAGGGTCTTTATCGCTTCAAGCCCAACTTTATTTGTGCTGGATCCTTTTAACAAACGAACTGTTTCTTGAAGGGTTTCCTTACTAATAGGCAAATTTTCTTTTAGAAAAAAGCGAAGGGCTTTCTCATTTTCTTTATTTAACGGAAGAGACAACTCTTTTATTAATGTGGCAAGTGAACCTTCACTTTGACTCTTTTCTTCAACCTTCCCGATTAGCTTCAATCGGACCTTCCCTTCACCAGGCTGAACTTGAAGCCAATAATTTTCGTTCACCTCTAAAGAGGCTTCTAATTGTGCAACTACCTTTTGCGAACCAATCTGCAAAGTGGCAATTGAATTTGGAAATAGCTTTAATATTTTTCCATTCAGGATTTGTCCTGGCTTGAAAGACACAGCTTGCGTTGGAGATACATTCTTTGCTTGAGATAAATCAGATACGATCGAACGATTCATTTTCATGACATCACCTACATGAATTTACTTTTCATTCTCATTCAAATGACACTTTCTACTTTCCCGCTAAGTACTCCTTAATAGGTGAAAAGCTTTTTCGATGGATCGGTGTAATCCCATATGATTCAATGGCTTCTAAATGTTCTTTTGTCCCATAACCAGCATTACGGGCAAAACCATACTCTGGATACTGAAGATCATAGTCTTTTAACAAACGATCTCGTGTCACTTTCGCTACAATGGATGCTGCAGCAATGGAAACACTCAATCCATCCCCTTTTATGATTGATTCTGTTGGGTATGGGGTTTGCAGTGGCATTGCATCAATTAAGAGGAAATCAGGTTGTGGTTTTAACTGAAGAATAGCTGATAACATAGCTTTTTTCGTAGCCTCATATATATTAATCCGATCAATCTCTTCACTTTCGATTCTTCCAATTCCAATTGCGATGGATTTTTCGCAAATTTCCGCAAAGTATTCTTCTCTTTTTTGTTCACTTAATTTTTTCGAATCATCAATCCCTGGAAGATAAAATTCAATTGGTAAGATCACAGCAGCAGCTATAACAGGCCCTGCAAGGGGACCTCTTCCCACTTCATCAATTCCAGCAATATATCGATAGCCTAATTTGTGATATTTTTGTTCATAGGCAGTCATTTGTAAAAACTTTTGATGTTTTAATTCTAGTTGTTCTTGTTCTCTATACCATCTTTTTACTAAGTTCTGAACACCTTTCCGTTCATCATTTTGAAGTTGTTTGATGAAAATATCATTGGGTTCTGTAATGTTTGAAAGTTTTTCTTGAATTTCTTTTATAGTCCACTTCAACAAAAAAACTCCTATTCTTATTCTACTTAATTATCGACCACTATTAAAAAAAATCAAGATCATTTAATAATGAAAGACCTTGATTTAACATTTATTTTCTTTATTTTATAGCTGTACTTTCATTCGGAATTTTCTCAGGTCTTTCAAATGAAAGAGGACCCATTTTTTCCGTTCTAATTTCTCTAATAATAATTTCAGTTACTTTATCGTAATCAACTTCACCCTTACCCAATAAATAACCACGTTGTTTGCCAATCTGATCAAAGAAAGCAACAATATCATCTGGGAACTCTTCAAGATGAAAACGTTCCTTTAATCGATGAGGGTATTGAACTTTCAGAAATTGCAAAGCGTAAATAGCGACATCGTGAAGATTTAATATGGCATCCTTGATCGCACCTGTTAGAGCAAGCTTCAATCCAACTTCCGGATCTTCAAATTTCGGCCATAGTATTCCCGGCGTGTCCAATAATTCAAGTTCTTTCCCAACTTTAATCCATTGTTGAGCTTTTGTGACGCCCGGGGTATTCCCTGTCCTAGCAATATTTTTTTTAGCAAGCCTATTAATCAGAGTCGATTTTCCAACATTGGGGATTCCCACAATCATAGCCCTAATAGCCCTAGGTTTTACTATCCCTTTTGCTTTCATGCGTTCAAACTTTTCTTTTAATAACTCTTGTGAAGCAGTGACGATTTCTTTCATCCCAGTGCCTTCTTGAGAGTTAATGGCCAATGCCTTAACCCCTTTAGCCTGGAAATACTCAATCCATTCCCTTGTAATGCTTTTATCTGCCATATCGGCTTTATTTAACAATACCAATCTTGGTTTATGTTGAATAATTTCATCAATCATTGGATTACGGGAAGAAAGCGGAATACGCGCATCCACTAATTCAAAGATGATATCAATGAGGTTAAGTTTTTCTGTAACCTGTCTTCTTGCTTTCGCCATATGCCCCGGAAACCATTGAATTGTCATAAGTTGTACCTCCCTAGCTGTAGCTTACTTGATCAAACGTATATCTTCTAGAGGCCAATAAATGACACTCGTTTTGCCCAAAACCTTTTCCATTGGAACCGTTCCGATATGACGGCTATCTTTACTGAAACGGCGATTATCTCCCATGACAAATAATTCACCGTCAGGTACCGTTTCTTGTCCTATTTTTTCTTCTAATGTAAATGATTCTGTTAATGGCCCATCTATGACTTCCTTTTTATACTCATCAAGATATGGTTCTTCATAAGCCTGTCCATTTACATAGAGGGTATCGTCTTTGTACTCAATCTTATCCCCTGGCAATCCAATCACTCTTTTTATGTAATCTTTATTTTCAGGGGCGTGGAAAACAATAATATCAAATCGCTCCGGTTCAGCTATTTTGTAACTAAATTTATTCACAATCATTCGATCTTGATCATGTAAGGTAGGCATCATCGACAGCCCATCTACCACAATGGGAGCAAATAAAAAATATCGGATAACTGCAGCTAATAATACCGCAATAATAAGTGCCTTGATCCATTCCCATAATTCATTCTTTTTCTTTGCCACCATATCCCCACCATTCTCGGGTATTTTCTTCATTAGAGGTAATTAACCTTTAGTTGCACTTATTGTTTGCCTAGAAAGCTAACATAATAAGTGTTCCAACGATATTCTGCTTTAACTCTCTATAACCTAAATATATTATCTTATTTTACATTAATTTTATAAGAAATCATAACTCATTGAAATAAAAATCCAATAAAAAGGAGCCTGTTAAACAAGCTCCTTTTTGGAATCTCTTATCGAATTTCTTTAATACGAGCTTTTTTACCACGTAGGTTACGTAGATAATAAAGTTTAGCACGGCGAACTTTACCGCGACGGATCACTTCAAGCTGCGCAATTTTTGGTGTGTGGACAGGGAATGTACGTTCCACTCCTACTCCGTAAGAAATTTTACGAACTGTGAAAGTTTCGCTAATTCCACCACCACGACGCTTAATCACTACACCTTCATAAACCTGAATACGTTCACGAGTACCTTCGACAACTTTAACGTGTACACGTACAGTATCACCGGGACGGAACGCAGGAAGATCTGAACGAAGTTGTTCTTTAGTGATTTCTTCGATTATTCTATTTTGCATCGTCTTCAACTCCTTCCAACAGAATGCTCTTGCAAAACACGATGGTTTTAGATTGCAGCGGAACATCGTTATAAGACAAAAACTTGTTTATCAGTCTAAGTCACGAGATCTATCATACCATATATTATTTTAGAATTCAATAGTATTTCTTTTCGCCTTTAAATTCTTCTAACCACTTTTTTTGTTTGTCATTCAATTCAAAGTGGCCCAGTAAATCCGGCCGCCGCAAAAAGGTTCTCTTAAGTGATTCTTTCTCTCTCCATTCCTCAATCATTCTATGGTTTCCAGATAGAAGAACATCAGGTACCTTCATTCCTCTAAACTCGGCTGGCCGAGTATAATGAGGATGTTCTAAAAGGCCTGTACTGAACGAATCTTTCATATGGGACTGCTCATTGCCGAGTACACCTGGAAGCAGACGAACGACACTGTCTATGATCACCATTGCCCCTAATTCTCCACCCGTTAAGACAAAATCACCAATTGAAATTTCATCCGTAACGATGTTTTCTCGTATTCTTTCATCATATCCCTCATAATGCCCACATACAAATATGAGATGATCACAAGTCGCAAACTCCTCGGCCTTTTTTTGATCATATCGCGCACCCTGAGGGCATAGAAGCACAACTCGCGGGTCCTTCGATTGTGATTTACCTTTTAGGTCCTCTACGGCATCAAAAAGCGGTTGTGGCTTTAACACCATTCCTGCGCCTCCTCCATACGGGTAATCATCAACGGTTCCATGTTTATTATCAGCATAATCCCGAAAATTGATGACTTGAAGAGAAGCCGCCTTCATATCTACTGCTCGCTTTAGAATGGACTGTCCAAAGACACCAGTAAACATATCTGGAAAAAGGGTGAGCACATCCACTCTCATCACGAAAGAAGTCCTTCTAGTGGGGTAATGATAATTACCTTTGATTGAACATTGATTTCCTTTACCACATCTTTAATGTAAGGGATTAACTGCTCTTTGCCACTTTTCCCTTTAACAACCCATACATCGTTGGCGCCAGGTGTTAATATTTCCTTCACAACTCCAATTTCTTCACCTTGATCCGTTACGACTAAACAGTCAATTATTTCATGAAAGTAATACTCATTTTTAGAAAGGCTCCCCAGTTGACTTTCTGGAACTTTTAATTTACCACCTTTAAATTTTTCCACTTGATTGACATCATCGTAACCCTCAAAAGTTAACAAATCAAAGTTTTTATGGACACGGTGTGATTTTACAATTAATTCGATCGGCTCATCTTTGTCAGACATAAATAAAAACAACGAATTGCCTATCTTATAACGTTCACTAGTGAAATCAGTTATGGAAATAACCCGAGCCTCTCCTTTAATCCCATGTGTATTGACGATTGTCCCAACATTAAACCATTTTTCCATTTATACGGTCACCTCTATCGTATTTCTACCACGAAGTCATCCTTAATCACGATCGTTTTTTCTCTAGTCAACTTACTCCATCGATCCCCTATTTGTACGTCAACTAAGGCTTGGACTTCTTTTTCCTTTAATTCACTTTCTAAAGGTAGTATATGTAATTGTTCTAATTGAAACTCTATGAGCTTTATTTTTTCAACTCGACTTTGTATTTCTTTCTCAAATTGTTTGGTTAAATTAGGCTGATGAAACTTTTTATTTTTTTCTATCTTTTTCATTTCAAAGCGAAGTTGATCACATTCTTTTTGCAATTGTAAGATATTCGTATGATATTTTTCCTGAAGTTCTCCTTTACTTTTTTCTGTTAACACTTGCTTTACCACGACAGATTGCAGTAATTTCACTCAGAAGTCCCCCTATCATACTTACTAAAAAATAAAAGAAAAAGCACAAGCGCCTGAGTGAGGCACTTGCGCTTTTCTTTTTTAATCTTTAATTTCTAAAAAAGTCTTTTTATGCTGTGATGTGCTTGCTGATGCGTACACGACAGTTCGTAACGCTTTTGCAACGCGTCCCTGCTTTCCAATTACTTTCCCAATATCATTCTTGTTGACTGAAAGCTGATAGGTAATTCGACTTTCCTCTTCATGAACGGTCACTTGAATATCATCAGGATGATCAACAAGGGGCTTTACAATCGTTTCGATAAGATCTTTCATAGTTATTAAAATTACTTGCCGTTTTTAAGGTTATGGAATTTTTCCATAATACCTTGGCTTGAGAAAAGGTTACGAACAGTATCTGAAGGTTTTGCTCCAGTTTGTAACCATTTTAATGCAAGCTCTTCATTGATCTTCACCTGTTCAGGTTGAGCAACTGGATTGTATGTTCCAATTGTTTCAATTTGACGTCCATCACGAGGAGAACGAGAGTCTGCAACAACGATACGATAGAAAGGAGATTTTTTTGCTCCCATACGTTTTAAACGAATTTTTACTGCCATTTTAAATAAGCACCTCCGAATAGTTTCACACAAGATAGTATAATATCAATAGTTAAAAGCTTTGTAAAGTGTTTTTTCTTGTCAGATGAAAAAACATTGTAAATTGTACTGCTCAGACAAGAAAAGTTTAACCATTAAAACGGTTTAAACGGAAATTTAAAACCGCCTTTTTTCTTTCCTTTTTGTTGCATACCAGACATTTGTTTCATCATTTTTTTCATTTCGTCGAACTGCTTTAACAGACGGTTAACCTCTGGAACACTGGTTCCGCTTCCTTTAGCAATCCGTTTACGGCGACTAGCATTAATCATTTCCGGCTGACTTTTTTCTGCAGTTGTCATCGACTTAATAATAGCTTCCACATGATTAATTTGCTTTTCATCAATTTGAAGATTATTAAGACCTTTTATTTTGTTTGCGCCTGGCATCATTTTTAACAATTCATCGAGTGGTCCCATATTACGCACTTGGCCAAGTTGGTCAAGAAAATCATCTAAGGTAAAAGATGCCGTTCGCATCTTTTGTTCTAGTTCCTTAGCTTTATCTTCATCTACATTGGCTTGTGCTTTTTCAATGAGTGTTAAGACATCCCCCATACCTAGAATCCTAGATGCCATTCTTTCAGGGTGGAATGCCTCAATGGCATCTAATTTCTCGCCTAAACCGACAAATTTAATAGGCGTTTGCGTGACAGCACGAATTGATAATGCAGCACCACCACGGGTATCTCCGTCAAGTTTGGTCAAGACGACTCCTGTTAACCCTAGCAATTCATTAAAGCTTGAAGCAACATTTACCGCATCCTGCCCAGTCATTGCATCTACTACAAGGAAAATTTCATCAGGATTTGTAAGCTCTTTTATTTGTTTGAGCTCGTCCATTAATGCTTCATCAACATGAAGGCGACCAGCAGTATCAATGAGCACATAATCGTGGTGATCTTCTTTTGCTTTTTGGATGGCTTGTTTGGCTATTTCAACAGGGCTTACTTGATCACCAAGAGAAAAAACAGGCATTTCCAGTTGTTTTCCAAGTGTTTCAAGTTGTTTAATCGCTGCTGGTCGGTAAATATCAGCGGCAACTAGTAAGGGGTTGCGATTATATTTCTTTCTTAACAAGTTCGCTAGTTTTCCAGTAGTCGTGGTTTTTCCTGCTCCCTGAAGTCCAACCATCATAATAATGGATGGCGGTCTGTTAGAGACAGCAATCTTACTTTGTTCCCCGCCCATAAGTTCAGTTAGTTCTTCTTTAACTACTTTTATGACCTGCTGACCAGGAGTTAGACTTTTCATTACTTCTTGACCAACTGAACGTTCACTTACCTTCTTAACAAACTCTTTAACCACTTTAAAGTTAACATCCGCTTCCAAAAGAGCAAGACGAACTTCACGCATCATTTCTTTAACGTCCGCTTCTGTTACTTTCCCTTTACCACGGATCTTCTGTATTGTACTTTGCAGTCGGTCGGCTAAACCTTCAAATGCCATGTATGCCGCCTCCTAATCTAATTTCTCAAGCTCAGCAACTATATCAGACAATTTATCTCGGAAAGGTAATTCTTCCTGCAATACATTTCTAATTTCTTTAATCAATTTACTACGCTCTTGAAATTTCGCAAATAATGAAAGCTTTTCCTCATATTGTTCAAGCATCGCTTCTGTACGTTTGATGTTGTCATAAACAGCTTGACGGCTTACATTATTTTCTTCCGCAATCTCTCCGAGAGAAAAATCCTCTAAATAATAAAGTGCCATATAACTGCGCTGCTTTGGCGTTAACAACGACTGATAAAAATCATATAAATAGTTCATTCTCGTTGTTTTCTCAAGCACCGCGATTCCCCCAATGTTAAGTGAAAAGCCTTTACAAAGAAAGTTTACACATTTCTCTTCGCGATGTCAAGAAAAAAACTTTACATCTATTCTTCTGTTTTTTCAACAAGGTCTGCGAAAAGCCCATAAACATATTTTTCAGCATCGAAGACTTGCAAATCATCCATTTTTTCACCCAATCCCACAAATTTTACAGGTATCTTCAGCTCATTTCGAATGGCAAGTACAATCCCACCCTTTGCTGTTCCATCAAGCTTGGTTAGGACAATCCCACTGACATTCGTTGCTTCCTTAAATGTTTTCGCTTGAATCAAGGCATTTTGGCCTGTTGTCGCATCGAGAACAAGCAATACTTCATGTGGTGCACCTGGAATTTCCCGTTCTATTACACGCTTTACCTTTTCAAGCTCTTTCATCAAATTCACTTTATTCTGCAATCGCCCAGCCGTATCACATAAAAGAATATCTGCCTTTCTTGCTTTAGCAGCCTGAACAGCATCAAACATGACAGCTGCTGGATCTGAGCCTGAGGCTTGTTTAATCACCTCTACACCAACTCGTTCTCCCCAAACTTCCAATTGCTCAATCGCACCTGCCCTAAATGTATCACCAGCTGCCATTAACACTTTCTTGCCTTCAGATTTAAATTGATAAGCCAGCTTTCCAATTGTCGTTGTTTTTCCTACTCCATTTACACCAACAAACAAGATAACCGTTAACTCGTTTTCTTGAATATTCAATGCAGACGAAGCTTGATCACCCGTTTCATAAATAGCTACAAGCTTTTCTGAGATGACACTTTGAACTTCCATGGGGTCTTGAATATTCCTACGTTTCACTTCCATCTTAAGTTCATCGATTAATGTCATAACAGTCTCAAATCCGACATCTGCTTGAATTAATATTTCTTCTAATTCCTCAAAAAAGTCCTCATCTACTTTACGATAACGGGAGACTAGTTCATTCACACGACCTGAAAAGCTATCTCTCGTTTTGCTTAACCCATCTTTAAATTTTTCAGTTACATGATCGGTTTGCTTCGTAATTTTATCTTTTAGTTTTTTAAAAAAGCTCACACGTAGACATCCTTTCTTTTTTCATTCTAATCATAGCATGGAGAGTCGAACATGATGATGAGACTTACACACAAATCATTGTGAAACAAGTTCATGAGAATCCTCTAGTCTTACTGACACTAGTTTAGAAACACCTGATTCCTGCATCGTTACGCCGTACAAGACATCGGCTTCCTCCATCGTTCCTTTTCTGTGTGTAATAACAATAAATTGTGATTCCTCACTGTATCTTTTTAAATATTGACTAAAGCGATATACATTCGCCTCATCAAGTGCTGCTTCTACTTCATCTAATATACAAAAAGGAACGGGACGTACCTTTAAAATAGAAAATAAAAGGGCAATTGCAGTCAATGCCCGTTCTCCACCTGACAACAAACTAAGGGTTTGTAATTTCTTTCCTGGCGGCTGCGCTAAAATATCAACGCCTGTTTCAAGGATATCCTCCGAATTCGTTAACCGTAAATCCGCCCTTCCACCACCAAATAATTCTTGAAAAACAGCTTCAAAATGAAAACGAACAGCATTAAACGTTTCTTGGAAACGTTTTTTCATTTCCACATCCATCTCGTCAATGATTTGGAATAAAGTATCTTTCGCATCGTTTAGATCTGTTTTTTGTTCAAGTAGAAATTCATATCTTTCAGAAACGCGTTCATACTCATCAATGGCACCGAGATTGACGTTCCCTAATTCCTCGAGAGCTAGTTTAATTAATTTAACCTTTTTCCTAGCTTCATCAATCGGTATCGTAAGAGGAAACTCTTCTTTTGCACCTTCAAATGAAAGTAAATACTCTTCTCTTAAATGAGTCAGCTTGTTATCTAATTCAACATCAAGGCGGTTTAGTTGCACTTCCTCATCCTGAAGAATCGAGGTCATTCCTTTATGCTGCCTTTTTAACTCCTTTGTTTCAAGATCAAGATTTTCGAGGAATGCCTGTAAGGTAATACGCTCTTCTCTTTTGCTTGAAATAAGTTCTATTGTTTCCAGTTTTTTGCGCAATTGGTCCTTTGCAGCCTCTTCCAGTTTTTCTTCACCAGAGGAGCTTTCTGTCATTTCTGAAGTTAATAGATGTAAATCCTCTTGATAATACTGAAGTTTATTTGAACTCTCTTCTAACTCGAAATGAATAGTAGACAATTTCTCATTGATATGATGGACTTGTTCATTCTTAGATGCCAGCAGGACTTTAAATTCGCTGATTTCCGTTAATAACGTATCTTTTGATAATAATTGTGTATTTTTTTTCTCAGTTAATTGTTGAATTTCATTTTCAAGCTCGCGAATTTTCTCTTGTAATTGTAATAAAAGTTTTTTAAGACCTTTTTGCCGATTAGAAATTTTTGTGTTTTCCTCTAAAAATTCCTTTTTATTGAGATCGTAGAGCGATAGTCTCTCGTTCATATTCTTTTGCTGTAGTTCTGTTTCTCTTAATTCCCCTTTAATCCCTTGTTCCTTAAAACGAAGGGATTCCCCGCTCTTTCTCAAATTCTCTAGAATTAATTCCTTCGCAGCTAAATCATTTTTCAAATGTTTTACAAGTACTTCTAATTTAGAGGTTTTGAGTTCCATATCAAGTAGTCTTGCTTTAAGATCATCCAACTCACTCTTTCTCGATAGTAAAGAAGTTGAATTTTTCTTTAATGCACCACCTGTCAGAGATCCCCCGGCATTTACAATATCTCCGTCAAGAGTGACAAATCTGCATCGATATTGCAAAATCTCAGCCATTTCCCCTGCGCCCTTTAAATCTTTTGTTATTACCACAAGACCCAGAAGGCTCTTCATGATCTCAGCATATGAGGGATCAAAAGAAATGAGATCGGAAGCAATTCCAACGAAAGAAGAATGATTTTCAATTAAACTCTTTTGAGTAAAGGCTAACATTTTCCCTTTTATAACATTCAAAGGTAAAAAAGTGGCTCGTCCAAAACGATTTTGCTTTAAGTATTGAATAGCATTCCGCCCATCATGCTCCGTACGGACCACAACATGTTGCATACTTCCACCTAATGCGGTTTCAATTGCGACCTCGTACTCATTAGGTACCGTAATTAATTCAGCAATTGCCCCCTCAATGCCTTGTAATTTATTTCCACGTGCCTTTAACACTTCTTTTACACCCTGAAAAAACCCTGCAAACCCTTCTTCCATTTCCTCAAGCATATCCTTACGTGATTTGGTTTGCTGCAAATATTGATAGGCTTGGTATAATGTCTTCTCTTGTTTTTCGTAAGTTTTTTTCAAGTCTTCTATATTCTGTTGTTCACTATGATACAACTGGACTTGTGTTTTCATTTCATTTTGAATAGTAGATAGAGCTTGCTCTGTTTCCAATCTTCTCTTATTTATTTCTTCTCGTTCCACAATATATTTTTCGTTATTTTTTTCTTCCCTTGTACTCCTGGCATCTTGTTGATGTAATTGTTGCTCCAGTAAATTCAATTCGTTTTTCGCTGCAGCTTGCTCATTCAATATTTCAATGTATTCACTTTTTAATTCCTCAATCTTTTGTTCAATATTCTCACTTAAAAGACTGAGTTGAGTTTGTTTTTCTTTCAACTGTTGTTTTAAAGTTTCAGCTTCTTCTGTTAAGGTGTTTGCTTGATCATGGATCATCAGTTTTTGCTTCGTTAAGTTTGCAACCTTTGAAGTAAGCTCTTCAATATTACTTTGAAGTTGTTCTTTATTTTGCGAGGCATTTTTCTTTCTTTCCTTTAATACTTCTTTCCTTCCTTCTAATTTTTCAAGTTCTTCACTTGTATGAAGAAGGATGTTTTGCAACTCACTTATGGAATCATCTAAATTCTTTGATTGACTTCTAAGTTCTTCTAGCTTTTCTTCCTTTTCTTTCATTGCAGCAGAAAGTTTTATTTCATTTTTCTTATGTTCTTCCACCGTACTAGAAAAAGTTTCCCATCTTCCATGAAGCTCTTCAATTTCAAAAACCGTAACAGCCACTTCTACTTTTTCTAATTCTTCTTTCTGCTCAAGATAGTCTTTTGCCATAGAGGATTGTATTTTCAGTGGTTCGATTTGCCCTTCTAGTTCAAATAGAATATCATGAACGCGGTTTAAATTTTCCTCTGTTTCAGTTAACTTGCCTTCTGCCTTCTTTTTTCTTAACTTGTACTTTAGGACACCCGCTGCTTCTTCAAAAATAGTCCGCCTGTCCTCCGGCTTACTATTTAGAATTTCTTCCACTTTTCCTTGGCTGATAATAGAAAACGCTTCTCTCCCAAGTCCAGAGTCCATAAATAGTTCAATAATATCTTTTAAGCGGCAGGATTGCTTATTGATTAAAAACTCACTCTCGCCAGAACGGAAAACACGACGAGTGACACTTACCTCATTATAATCAATAGGCAGAGCCTGATCTTCGTTATCTAATGTTAAAGTGACTTCAGCAAAGTTAAGAGGCTTTCGTGAATCACTTCCAGCAAAAATAATATCTTCCATTTTCGACCCACGAAGTGATTTGGCGGATTGTTCTCCTAAAACCCAGCGAATAGCATCGGTAATATTGCTTTTTCCACTCCCATTGGGACCGACCACAGCCGTGACACCTGGAACAAAATCCACTGCTATTCGCTCAGCAAACGATTTAAACCCCACAATATCCAATCGTTTTAGAAACACTCTGTTTCCTCCTTACTCTTGATGCGATGGTGTGTTAGTATCTCGTAAATGATTTTTTAGTTTTTCCAAAGCCATTTGGGCAGCATGCTGTTCAGCAGACTTTTTCGACCGTCCAGAGCCAGTACCTAATTCTGCTCCGTTTAGTAAAACATTCGAGACAAATTCCCGATTATGAGCCGGTCCCCTTTCAACGAGGATTTTATACTCAAGTATTCCAGAACTGTCACGCTGCACAACCTCCTGCAATTGACTTTTGAAATCCATTACATGAGAAAATGCTCCAGCATTTACTTTTGGAAATACATATTTCTCCAAGAAAGTGACGACAGCATCGATCCCTTTATCCAAAAACAAGGCACCAATAAACGCCTCAAACACATCCGCAAGTAAAGAGGGTCTTGTTCTGCCACCAGTCATTTCCTCCCCTTTTCCAAGTAGTACAAGCTTACCAAAGCCCAGCTCATTGGCAAATTCTACAAGGGCAGGTTCACAAACAATGGCAGCTCTTAATTTGGTTAATTCTCCTTCACTCATCATCGGGTATTTTAAATATAAAAATTTGGATACGGTTAATTCTAGAACCGCGTCTCCTAAAAACTCTAATCTTTCGTTATCCTCATATGGCTTACGACGAAGTTCATTTACATAGGATGAATGGGTAAAAGCCTTCTTTAACAATTTAACATTCGTAAATTGAATATGAATGTTCTCTTGAAATTCTTTAAATTGTTTATCATGATTATTGCGAAAAACTCTTTTATCTTTCCCGTTCGCACTCATTATAAATTCCACCTTGACTTCAAATTAATTACTTATAAAAATAGATCAACACGTATAAAAGTAAAATAAACTTTATAAAATGAAAGGATCTTTCCTCTCTTTTATAGAGTGCTCTAAATTCTCTCATATATAGAAGAAAGCTCCGTCTAAAACGGAGCTTTTTCTTAAATCTAACGATTATTGTTTAGCTTGTATGTAAGTTACCGCATCACCAACTGTTGCGATTTTTTCAGCATCATCGTCAGAAATTTCCAAATCAAACTCATCTTCTAATTCCATAACAAGTTCAACTACATCAAGAGAATCTGCACCTAGATCATCTTTAAATGAAGCCTCTAATTTCACTTCAGATTCTTCTACACCTAGACGGTCTACAATGATCTTTGTTACGCGTTCTAATACTTCTGCCATTCGTTCTTCACCTCCCCTCAGGTCATTATAGAGTATTTCATTTGAATAATAAAGTGAAACTTCAAATCGAAATTACATAACCATGCCGCCATTTACATGAATCGTTTGTCCAGTAATGTAGCGGCTATCGTCAGAAGCAAGAAATACCACACTATGAGCAATATCCTTTGGTTCACCAAACTGTGCAAGGGGAATCATTTTTAACATTTCATTTTGAATGTCCTCTGTTAATTGATCCGTCATTTCAGTCGTAATAAAACCTGGTGCGATGGCATTTACCGTAATTCCTCTTGAAGCAAGCTCTTTAGCAGATGTTTTTGTTAAGCCGATAACGCCAGCTTTTGCAGCAACATAGTTTGCTTGTCCAGGATTTCCGCTCACTCCAACAACAGACGAAATGTTAATGATTCTTCCATTTCTTTGCTTCATCATTTGTCTCGTGACTGCTTTTGTACAAAGGAAAACTCCTTTTAAGTTGATGTTCATGACATCATCCCATTCATCTTCTTTCATACGCATAAGCAGATTATCTCTTGTAATACCAGCATTGTTGACAAGAATATCAATCTTTCCAAAATGGTCGACTGTTTGTTTTACCATTGCCGTTACAGACTCTCCATTAGAGACATCACATTGAATCGCAATGGCTTCTCTCCCAAGCCCTTTGATTTCCTCAACAACTTCATGAGCCTTCGCTTCACTGCCAGCATAATTTACGACTACATTTGCCCCTTGTCTAGCTAACTCAAGAGCAATTTCACGACCGATTCCTCTTGAGGCTCCAGTCACTAATGCCGTTTTTTCGATTAGTTTCATTCTTTCCCCTCCTTCAATGCTTCAATCGCTACTTGACATGTACTTTCATCTGACACCGCATATGTAACAACAGATCGGTTTATTTTTTTAACTAATCCGGATAAAACTTTTCCAGGTCCAATTTCTATAAAGGTTGTAACGCCTAAATCAATCATTTTTTGAACACTTTGCTCCCATTGAACCGGTGAATAAAGCTGTTGTAATAGCTTTGTTTTAATTTCCGTAGCATCTTCCATTTCAGTTGCCGATACATTGGCAATCACGGGAATTTTTGCATTTTCAATGGTGATCTCATCTAGAATAGCCTTAAAGTTCTCGGCAGCAGGCTTCATTAAGCCTGAATGAAATGGACCGCTGACTTCTAATGGTAGGACACGCTTTGCGCCAGCTTCCTTTGCTTTAATACTTGCTTGTTCAACACCATTTCGAGTACCTGAAATGACAATTTGTCCAGGACAATTCACATTAGCTAATTGTACGAGATCACCTAATTCCGTGACTTCATTCGTCACTTCCTGCAACTTCTCACGATCAAGTCCAAGAACAGCTGCCATTGTACCTTCACCATTTGGAACAGCTTTCTCCATAAACTCTCCTCGTTTATGTACCGCATACACCCCATCCTCAAATGAAAATGCGCCCGCAGCTACAAGTGCCGTATACTCACCTAAACTGTGTCCTGCTACATAATCTGGTGTAATACCAGACTGTTTAAAGTATTCTAGGATCGCAATACAGGTTGTCAATAATGCTGGCTGAGCATTGGTTGTTTGCGTCAATACTTCTTGTGGTCCCTCAAAAATAATGTTTGATAGTGAATATCCTAACTTTTGATCTGCTTGATTAAATCTTTCTTTAGATGATGGATAGACTTCCGTTAATGACTTTCCCATTCCTACTGTTTGAGAACCTTGTCCTGGAAAAATAAATGCTATTTTACCCATTCTTCCCCTCCTCTTCATTTTCATTAAAATTTAAATTCGTCGCTTTTTCAACTGCTTCTTGAATCGTTCCAATTACTTGATGTTCAATCATTTCTCTTGTTTGTCTGATGGCACTAAATATAGCTTTCGCATCTGAAGAACCATGAGCCTTAATAACAGGCGCTTTTAGACCAAAAAGTCCCGCACCACCATATTCGGAATAATCCATTTGAGTCTTCAATTTAAGTAGATTTGGTTTTAATACTGCCGCGGCCAATTTGCTCTTCAAATTTGACATGAGAGCTGACTTTAGCATTTTAAATATGGATAATGCGGTTCCTTCGATTGTTTTTAACACCATATTCCCTGTAAAACCATCCGTCACGGCAACATCTGCAACACCATTAAGGAGATCACGTGCCTCTATATTACCGATAAAGTTAACATCTGCTTTTTTCAGCATTTCATATGTATGTTTTGTTAGTTCATTTCCCTTATTTTCTTCGGTACCAATATTTAATAAACCAACACGTGGATGATCAATGCCTCTTACCTTTTGGCTGTAAATAGAACCCATCAAAGCATATTGAACGAGATGTTCAGGTTTCGCATCTGCATTAGCACCAACATCTAATAAAACAAAACCCTCTCCTCCAATTGTAGGCAATGTAGGCGAGAGTGCAGGACGCTCAATTCCTTCAATTCTACCAACAATGAAAAGTCCTGCAGCCATTAATGCTCCTGTATTCCCAGCAGAAATACACGCATCAGCTCTGCCTTCAGCCACTTCTTTTGCCGCTAACACCATGGAGGCATTCTTCTTTCTTCTTACTGCGCGAACAGGCTCATCCGTTCCGGTAATAACCTCTTCTGTATGAATAATGGAAATTCGATTGTGTTCTTTTAAATATGGATTAATTTTGTTTTCGTCCCCTACAAGGGTAATTTCTATATCTGGATAGGTGTCGATTGCTTTCAATGCACCAAGTACGATCTCTTTCGGAGCATGATCTCCACCCATGGCATCTATTGCGATTTTCATATTTATATAGTCACTACTCCTTTAGGCTGATCAACCAGGAAATATCCCCTATTAAAATACTTCTTAGGAATACAGCCTCTTGATCTAGAAAGCGCGTCTCTCGCTTTTTAAGTCTAACTGCGATACATTTCAAATTCACCTTTAAATACAAGTTCATTATTAACATAGCTGCAAACTTCTACAATTGTACGACCCATTTTAGGATCAATTTTTAGAACCTTCGCTTTTGCAACAACACGATCCATTTCTTTAACAGCTTGAATAAAATGAAGATTTGCTTTCGCCGTGAGGGCAAGTTCATCATTAATAACGGCTACCGCAAGTGAATTTGCCTGTGCAAATAAATGATGGCCGCGAGCAATTTGATTTCGCTTAAAAACATGCTCCTTTTTAACATCTAAAATCGAAATTGCGGACTGATCCAATTCTATATCGATAATCTCTCCGATAATTTCCTCAATGGGAAGAGAGCGCACTTCATCAACAAATTTCTTTTCAGCGACATTCTTTATTCTTTCCCTTAGCTCAGGAATCGATAATTCAAGCCGGTCTAATCGAATCGTTTGAACACTAACAGTAAATTTTTCTGCCAATTCTTCATCCGTAATAAAGGGATTATGATCGATTGTTTCTTGTAAGCATTTCTGTCTTTCTTTTTTATTCCGTTTCATTTTTACACCGTCCGTGATACTAAGACTAGGTACTAAAAGTAGTATATAATTAAAGAAAGCAGATTGCAAGACGAAACTGAATGGCCTTGCAAAACCGCTACTGTAAAACGATTTCTCTGCTAATTTAAATGTAACCATTGTTTTCGAATTAGAATATACTTTCCACACGGTCACACACATTAATCCAATTTTTCCCCTTCAAGTACACCTGTTTCTTCTAAATAATCTCTTAATGGTTGATATTCGACGGCCTGCCAAAAGTAAGTGGACTCGACTAGAATGGCGGCGTCCTGCCTAGCTGTTTCAAGGGCACGAAAATCATGTACCATATCTGCTACTTTAAATTCAGGAAGTCCACTTTGCTTTCTCCCAAAAAAATCACCTGGTCCGCGAAGCTCCAAATCCTTTTCACTTAGAATAAACCCATCATTTGTTTCGGTCATAATTTTCATTCGTTCTTTCCCTGTTTCCGACTTAGGATCAGAAAGCAAAATACAATAAGACTGATCACTGCCCCGGCCAACACGTCCCCTTAACTGGTGAAGTTGAGAAAGCCCAAACCGCTCTGCATCGTAGATCACCATTAAAGTTGCATTAGGTACATTGACACCCACTTCCACCACCGTAGTTGAGACAAGAACATGAATACTATTTTCACTGAATGCTTTCATAACTGCATCTTTTTCATCCGCTAATAGTCTTCCATGCATTAAGCCAATTTCAAATTGGTTTTGGAATTGATGGACGAGTGCGCTATGGACATCGATTGCATTTTGAACATCAAGTTTATCTGATTCTTCAATTAACGGACAAATGACATATACTTGATGTCCTTTATGCAATTCTTTATTCATAAACCCAAATACCCGATCCATCATTTCTTGCTTCACCCAATAAGTCTCGATTGATTTTCGCCCGGCAGGCATCTCATCTATGATCGATACATCCATTTCACCAAATACGGTAATGGCTAACGTACGAGGAATGGGCGTAGCGGTCATAAATAATACATCTGGATTTTCACCTTTTTCACGAAGAATTCTCCGTTGCTCGACACCAAAGCGATGCTGCTCATCCGTTATGACTTGACCAAGATTACAAAATTCTACTTCTTCCTGGATTAAAGCATGCGTTCCAATTAAAAGATCAATTTCTCCCGATTTTAATTTTTCCAGAATTTCCTTACGCCGCTTTCCTTTAACCGAACTCGTTAATAGCTCGCAAGTTACGCCTACAGGTTCAAGCAAGCTTGAAAGTGATTCCATATGCTGTTCCGCGAGAATTTCCGTAGGCACCATTAATGCACCTTGTAAACCAGAGGATACACTTGCGAATAAAGAAATCGCTGCCACAACCGTTTTTCCTGATCCTACATCACCTTGAAGAAGGCGATTCATGCGGTAAGGTGATTTTAAATCCGTTAGAATTTCTATAACTACTCGTTTTTGCGCATTTGTTAATGGAAAAGGCAACTTTAAAATAAAATCATCTACTACCCCTTGCTCAAAATTTTGTGATATTCCTCCTGAATTTTCTCTTTCTATTTTCCGAAGGGTCTGCATCTTTAATTGAAATAAGAGGAACTCTTCATATACAAAGCGTCTTCTTGCTTGTTTAAGCTCCCCTTGATTCAGTGGAAAGTGAAAAGCTCGAATCGCATCTCTTCTGTTTAATAACTTGTATTTTCTTTGGAGGGATTCCGGTATCGTTTCCTCTACTAAATGACCAAATTGGGAAAAGGCAAGATGGATACAACGTCTCATCCCCTTGATCGTCATCTTACCTTTTATTGCGTATACCGGCTCAAAATCATTGGCTGTAGAAGCCTGACCCACCTTGATTTCGTTTGCTGTAATCATTTGCCTATGCCCGTCCCATTTTCCTGAAACAGTAACATTATCGTTCATGGTTATTTTATTCTTCAAATAAGGTTGGTTAAAAAGAACCACTTGAATTAAGTATCGATCAACTAACAATCGAATCGTCAGGCGTGATCGTTTACGTCCAAAATAAGTTAAAGAAGGCTCACTATGAACCTTCCCTTCTACAGTTATTTTTTCTTCATGCTTCACTTCAGACAAGTCACGCAACCGAAAATCTTCATAACGATATGGAAAATACTCCAATAAATCTTGAATGGTATAGATATTCATTTCTTCTAATGTTGCTGCTTTATCTTCTCCTATCCCTTTAATGATAGAGACGGATTGTTTTAATGGATTAGTCACTTTTTATGATCGGCGAGACCAATCGTTTTCCTCTAACAGAAGAACCATTGATGTCGCCGCCAACCCTCCCTGTCTGGTTTCTCTTTATGCAGTAGGCAGTATGTAACGTTTTTTAATTGACCTATATCCGTTTACCACCATTTTATTCTACTGAAATAATGAATGGATATAACGGCTGATTGCCATTATGAACTTCTATTTCGACATGATGAAACTGCTCTTCTATTAAGGTAACAAGCGCATCAACCTCTTCATCACTTGCATCTTCACCCTTTAGAATGGTCACAATTTCCGAATCTTCATCGATCATTTTCCCTAATAGATGACTAGCAGTTTCTCGTTTATCTTTATTTTTCACTACAATTTTACCATCAAGGATTCCCATAAAGTCGTCTTTTTCAATAACTAGCCCTTCAATGACAGTATCGCGAACAGCAAACGTAATTTGACCTGTTTTCACATAGGCACACGCATCTGACATGTGTTTTTTATTCGTCAATAAGTCGGCACTAGGGTTAAATGCAAGTAGAGCAGACATCCCTTGAGGAACTGTTTTTGTTGGAATCACAATCACATTTTCACCACTAACTTCAGCTGCTTGCTGTGCGGCCATCACGATATTTTTATTATTTGGTAAAATAATGACATTTTTTGCATGTACAGCTTTAATGGCATTCACGATGTCTTCTGTACTTGGATTCATCGTTTGACCACCTTCGATGATCGAATGAGCACCAATACTCTTAAAAAGATCGGCAATTCCGCTACCCATGGAAACGGCAATAATTCCAAATTCCTGTCTTTCCTGTTCCGTAGTTGAGTTTTCTATTTTTAGGACTGTATGTGTTTCCCCAACAATACTCGAATGCTGTTCTCTCATATTTTCAACTTTCATTTTAATAAGACCGCCATAGCGCTGACCGTAGTTAAAAACATCTCCAGGATGTTCCGTATGAATATGGATCTTTACTACCTCATCATCAGAAATAACGAGCAAGGAATCGCCAAATTGACTCATGTCTTGACGAAACTCTTCTTCTGAAAAGGGGTTATTCCTCAGTTTCTTTTGATCAAGGCGAACCATAAATTCCGTACAATAGCCATACACAATATCCTCGGTATTCATAAAACCTTGGACATTTTTATGGTGTTCTGTACTTATAAGTTCATCCATTGATGATTGTATAGGTGATTGGGATAATGTTTCACCCTTCAGCTCTGCAAGAAAACCTTCATATACGAACACAAGACCTTGACCTCCGCTATCTACTACCCCGACCTCCTTTAGGACAGGCAACAAATCCGGAGTTCTTTTTAAAGACGCTTTTGCTTCTTTAACAACCTTTTCCATAACGTAAATAAGATCATCACTTTTTTTGGCAGCTTGTACCCCAACCTTTGCAGCATCTTTGGCAACCGTTAAAATGGTTCCTTCAACTGGTTTCATAACTGCTTTATAAGCCGTTTCAACTCCATTTTCTAAAGCGTGAGCAAAATCCGTCCCGTTAATGATTGATTTTTGTTCAATTGCTTTTGAAAAACCACGGAATAACTGCGAAAGGATGACACCAGAATTCCCACGCGCCCCCATTAACAGCCCTTTTGAAAAAGCAGCCCCCACTTTACCAATATGCTCTTGTACATGATTTTTAACTTCCTTTGCCCCTGAAGATATGGATAAATTCATGTTCGTACCTGTATCACCATCTGGAACTGGGAAAACGTTTAATGAATCAACATATTTGGCATTGGTAGATAAGTGGTTAGCCCCTTGAATAACCATTTCCGCGAAACGTTTTCCATCTAAAACTGTAATTGACACAAATTTTCCTCCTCACTACGGATTCGTTACACGAACACCTTGAACATATATATTTACTGTGTCAACGGCAAGCCCAACTGTTTTGTCCAATGTGTATTTCACTTTAGATTGCACATTATGAGCAATCTCTGAAATTTTTGTACCATAACTTACTATTATATACATATCAATATGTACTTGATGTTCTTCCTGACGTACAATGACACCGCGTGTAAAATTTTCTTTTCGTAAAATTTCTGATAAACCATCTTTCACTTGATTTTTTGAGGCCATTCCTACGATTCCATAACAATCAACAGCAGCTCCACCAGCAATTGTTGCTATTACATCATTTGATATATCAATTTGTCCGTAGGCATTTTTTAATTCGATGGACATGAGTTTTCCCCCTTTTGGAAATTGCTCCTTGACTACTGCCATTTTACTATAAGCCAAACAATTATTAAAGTACGACTTACTTACACAGGACGTGGCGGTTTTTAGTAGATGTCCCTAGCGCCTCCGCTTTTCTGATTGTCCAGCTCCAGCGGCTAGGGACTCGGTCATAAGCTGTCTCTGAAAGGTTAAAGAACAACCTTCCCTCTGAGCCCTCTTATGCCGGTCGTCCCTGAGCAAGCCGCCTCCGCTTTTCTTATTGTCAAGTAATTTTTCTTGAAAGGTTTATTTTGAAGTATTGCATTCATTTTGGTTGTGTGATAAATTATTAAGGTATCTTTTAAAGGGTGAAAAGAGCTTTTCATGCTGTTTTTATCATAATTCCAGATTCATAAATAATCTGATATTACATGTAATTAAACTGTATGAAGCGTTTCAGTTTTTGCAATAAGGAGGGAAAACAATATGCCACGTATATGTGCTATAACTGGTAGAAAAACAACTACAGGTAATTCACGTTCTCATGCTATGAATGCTAATAAACGTACATGGGGTGCAAACCTTCAAAAAGTTCGTATTCTTGTAGACGGAAAACCAAAACGTGTTTGGGTTTCTGCTCGTGCTTTAAGATCTGGTAAAGTAGAACGCGTATAATCATGTAAGGCACCCTTTTATTGGGTGTCTTTTTTTCACAAAGAATACTTTTGAACATAGAAAAAAAGCACCCACATGGGGGTGCATCAAATAAAATATATATAAATAATCGTTTTCCATGAATTTTATATTATAATTGTACACTTCATTGTGCACCAAACAATGACTCCATCATCCCTTTTTAAAAGACCCCAACATGACACGGACAAGTCCACCTAGAAATTTAGGCAATTTAATCGTATAAAATTTCATTATCCTGCCCCTCCTCAACCTTCATACAATCTCATATTTGATTACAGATCAGATCCTGCTCTGGTTTTTCTACTCTCATATCTTATTCAAGTAACAGAAATAAGTACTTTATTAATTAAACAAATTAATCAGTACTTCTTATTATCATTAATATGCCTTTAGAAAAAGAAAAAGTACCACAATCATTAATAAGCTCATTACTAATACATCGCGTTGATCCCAAATCCATTTGAAAATCTGTTAGTGGATATTTGAATCCATTCAATGTTATCCCTTTCACCATAGCAGAGATCGAAACAAATGAGATATATTTCTTATTCACTATTTTTTGAACTTGATAAGTACCTGGGGCTTTTATTTGAATGATATTTTGATGATCAATCATTTCTATTTGAATGTCAGGCTGCTGCATACTCGGATTAATTAATAATTGGATATTAGCAAACATATGATCGAGTCGACCACCAGTTGCACCAAAAATTCGTATCTTTTCTGGTTTTTGATCGATTGCCCAATTTAATGCATATTCCATATCCGTTTCATCTTTCTCCGGTTTAAACACTTTTAGTTCAGTCAGCGAATTTTTAATGGTTAAGAATTCAGCCTCAGATACAGAATCAAAATCACCAAAAGCAATCATTGGTTGAATTCCCATCGTTAATAACGTATGGACGCCACGGTCAACTCCAACCCACATAATATCTTTTTCAAATAATTGAACGTTTGGAAGCAGATCTATTGGGCCTCCGCCTAATATATGTATGATCATTACGATTATCCTCCTGTTAACATCAAAGAATCCTTTGCCTCTATATCCATACACATGAAAGAAAAGAAGCCGGCTCTTTAAGCTGACTTCTTTTTCATGTTACTCCTCCAACTAAAACGGACCGTATGCCCCACCCATGAGGGGCTATTATCAATGGAAACTCTCCTTATCCTTTTTAATAGACTAATGGCCTCACGACGATCACTTTTATTAAACACACTTGAGCCTGCAACCAGAACCGTGGCTCCCGCCTCGACACAAAGACGTGCTGTTTCCTCGTTGACTCCTCCGTCTACTTCTATCTCAATATTTAATCCCTTTTCTACAGACATATCTTTTACCTGTTTAATTTTCGGCAGTACAGATGAAATGAATTTTTGACCACCAAAGCCAGGGTTTACGGTCATTAATAACACCATATCTACATCTTCAATAATGGATTCAATCGATTGAACGGGTGTGGCCGGGTTTAATACGACGCCCGCTTTTACGCCCAAAGATTTGATCAGGTGTATGGTCCGATGAAGATGACGACATGCCTCAACATGAACAGTAATATAATCGGCACCGGCTTTTGCAAAATCCTCAATAAAAGAATCGGGATTCTCAATCATTAAATGAACATCCAACGGTAACTTTGTAACCGGTCTAATGCTATCAACAATAAGTGGACCAATTGTAATATTTGGAACAAAATGGCCGTCCATTACATCCACATGGATATAATCGGCGCCGCCTCTTTCAACATCTTTAATTTCTTCTCCCAATTTGGAAAAATCAGCAGATAATATGGATGGTGCAATTTTTACCATTTTCAATACCTCGGCTTTCTATCTTTTATCTCTTGCAGAAATTCTAAATAATGCTCATACCGATACGCAGGAAGCTCCCCACTCTCCTTGCTTTTCTTAACTGCACATTTAGGTTCTGAAACATGGAAACAACCACGGAACTTGCATTCTTCACTTAATTTTTGGATATCAGGAAAACAAAAATTCAATTCTTCTGGTTCAATTTCCGTAAACTCAAGCGAACTAAATCCTGGTGTATCCGCGACAAGACCCGTCTCTATCGGGATAAGCTCAACATGACGAGTTGTGTGTTTTCCACGACCCAGATGGGTAGAAATCTCATTTGTCTTTATGCTTAAATCTGGACGAAGAACATTAAGGAGTGACGACTTGCCGACACCCGATTGTCCAGCAAAAACAGAAATTCCTTCTTTTAAAAAGGGCAATAATTCTTTAATCCCTTCCTCTGTTTCAGAAGATGTCAGTAAGACATTATAACCTGCATTCTGATACTCTTGGGCGTATTGCTCAATTTCCTTTTTTTCATCTTCATTGGTCAAATCCATTTTGGTAATGCAAATAATTGGACGAATGCGATTAAATTCAATCAGTACGAGAAATCGATCCAGTAAAGTAGTACTAAAATCTGGTTCTACAGCTGAAAAAACCAGGATCGCTTGGTCCACATTCGCAATGGGTGGTCGGACCAATTCATTTTTTCGCTCTTTCACTTCCATGAGATAGCCCTCAGTATCATTTTCAGCTTGAAACACCACTTCATCTCCGACAAGGGGCGTTATTTTATTCTTCCGAAAAATACCTCTTCCACGACATTGAACAATTTGATCCTCACTAAATACATAATAAAATCCACTTAACGCTTTTATAATTTTGCCTTCAGGCATAGCGACGCTCCCTTAATTATTCATTCACACACTCATCCAGATACGATCATTTCTTATGGCTATGGCTGTGCTGGATATGGAACGGTTTTATCCATAATAACATTTTTATCTCTTCTTACTTGATAATTTGCAACCTTACCTTGAGCAATCGTCAATTCAATTGTTTTCGTCAAGTTTTCAGTTATATAGTCAGTGTAAAATGGTACCGCTATGTTATTATACATATCTTCAACGAAAATCTGTACTTCCTGAGGCTCACCTTCAATTTCAGGATCATAAGGAACAAGGATCTCTACTTGTACTTTTTGAGGAGGGATCGCTTCAGGACCTTTTGAGATGTAGGTCGTGATTTTAGAACCCTTTTCCAATTTGGTTCCGGCTTCAGGTTTTTGTGAAATAACAACACCTTCAGGAACCGTACTACTAAATTGTTTCTGTGAAACATCGGCAAACAGTCCAACAGAACCAGCATACTCTTGAACACCCGTTGCATCATATCCAGTTAAATCCTTCACTTCGATTAGAGCAGGTCCTTTACTTACTTTGAATTCCAAAACCGTTTCATCTGGTATTGCTTCATATCCTTCTGGATAATTTTGTTCTATAATGGTACCAATCTCTGCCGTTTCATCATAATCCTCTGTTTTTTTAATATCTTTAAATCCTTTGCTATTTAAGAGCGAGAGTACATCATCATACTTTCGAGTACTGTAATCAGATAACGCAAAGGTAGCTTTTCCCAAACTTTCAATGATATTAATTTTCGTTCCCTCTTTAACGCTTCTTCCTGCCTTTGGATCTGTTCTTATCACAAGATCTTTTTGTATTTCTTCATGGGTTACTTCCTTTGTGTCACCAATCATAAAACCAGCTTCACTGAGAGTGACAATGGCTTCGTCTAATTCCATTCCTGATACATCGGGAACTTCTATATCTTTAGGTGAAAGCAGGGTTGGAAGGACTGTAAAAGTTAAGATAGCAAGAATAATAAGTATAGAAAAAGTAGAAATCAATATGAGCGGTAATTTATTTTTCTTACCTTTATTTTCTACTTTATCTTTTTCTTTTTTTTCTTTAGGTGATAAAGAACTTGAATTTACTTTTGGCTCATGATCATGAATAATCGTTTCATCCAAATTAGAAAAGGATCGTTCATTCGTAATAATCGGAATTGCCTTAGTGGCATCATTATCTTCCGGAATATTAAATTTAGGTTCATCCATACGGCTATCGTCTAAAGACGTCCGGATGTCTTCTGCCATTTCTTCTACATTTTCATAGCGATAGAAGGGATCCTTTGTCGTTGCTTTTAGAACAATATTTTCAACACTTTGTGGGACAGCAGGATTCCATCTTCTTACCGAGGGTGTTTCGGATTGAAGGTGCTTTAAAGCAATCGAAACAGCCGATTCCCCTGAAAAAGGAAGTCTTCCCGTTAATAACTCAAACATAACAATGCCAAGTGAATAGATATCTGATTTATGGTTAGCCGTGCCACCTCTTGCTTGTTCGGGAGAAAGATAATGGACGGAACCTAATACAGAATTGGTTTGTGTAATGCTTGTCGCACTTAAGGCCATGGCAATTCCGAAATCTGTAATTTTCACATTCCCATTATGATCCATCAAAATATTTTGCGGCTTGATATCCCGGTGGATAATATGGTTTTGATGGGCATGGGAGATGGCTGACATAAGTTGTTCCATGATAGCAAGAGCTTTAGAAACTGGGATAGGTGAATGTTGTTGTATGTATTGTTTTAAAGTTTGCCCTTCGACATATTCCATAACGATATAATAAACGGAGTTATCTTCTTCCCCAACATCATAGATACTGACGATATTCTGATGGACAAGACTCGTTGCCGATTGAGCTTCTCTCCGAAAACGACGTATCAATTCCTCATCATTTGCAAAATCAAGACGTAAGACCTTCACCGCAACATCGCGGTCCAAAATCATGTCATGTGCCAAATAAACATTGGCCATTCCACCGCCGCCGACCATCTCCAACACTTTATAGCGACCATTTATTCTTTTGCCGATCATCATTGCTGATCACCTTGTGAAAGATCCGGCTGAAGTTCAATCATAATAAGTGTAATATTGTCCTCGCCACCATGGTCGTTTGCAAGATTAATTAGTGATAGAGTTTTTTCATCAAGGGTTCCTTCATTTTTCAACGTATCGACTAATTCTACTTTTGTTACTTTATTGGATAAACCATCCGAACAGAGGAGAAGAATATCCCCTTCGTCAAACATCATCGTTCGAATATCCATTGAAACAGAAGACTCTGTACCTAAAGCTCTTAGTAACACATTTTTACGTGGATGGTTTTCAGCATCCTCTAATGTTATTTCTCCCGAACGAACCAGTTCATGAACAAGAGAATGATCTTCTGTAATTTGAGAAAATCCATTTCTATTTAAAATATAGCAGCGGCTGTCTCCAATATGAGCTACGGTCAGGAAGGAATCCGTGAGTATAACAGCCACTATGGTTGTCCCCATTCCTTCACATTCAGCGTGTATTTTTGAATGGTCAAAAAGGATTTTATTAACTTGGTCGATATGCAGCTTTAGCCAATTTTCGGCTTGTTCTGCTGTTTCGATACTCTTTGTTTCTTCCCAGAATTCCTTTAATTTTATGATGGTCATCTCACTTGCAACATCACCTGCACGATGACCTCCCATACCATCGGCAACGATCGCTAAGCTCTGGTTTGCTAGATTTTGGAATATTCCCCCGCTATCCTCATTATGTTGACGAATTTTCCCTTTATCAGTCCTAAAAACAGCCCTCATTCTTTCACCTCTTTTTTTCGCTTCCTGTTGTCGATGCTCCCATATGCTACTTTTTTCTCAAACAAGCAATATAAAATCCATCTGAATTAAAATGTTGCGGCAAAATTTGCACTTCACCATTTTTAACGAGGGGACGAATTTCTTCAGGTACTCTATGAATGATGGTTTCATCCAACTCGAATTCAGTATGTTTTTGTAAAAAGTCTGTAACGACGCTCTGATTTTCTTCTTTATCGATTGTACATGTACTATATACAAGAATACCATCTTTTCTTAATAAAGAGGATACCGATTCTAGCAACGTTTTTTGGACATTTTGTAACTGTAATAGATCCTCTTCTTTTTTTGTATATTTCATATCTGGTTTTCTTCTCATTACACCTAACCCAGAGCATGGTGCATCTAATAAAATTCGATCAAATGATTCTTTCTCAAAGATCTCCAATGCTTTACGACTGTCCAGTGCTCTAGCTTGAATATTGGAAAGTCCAAGTCTTGAGGCATTTTCACGTATGAGCTTTACTTTATGTTCATGGAGGTCAAGGGAAATGACTTCTCCAGTTCCATTCAACCTCTCAGCAATATGAGTTGATTTGCCACCTGGTGCAGCACATGCATCAAGAACATGGTCATTTTCACCAACACCAAGAGCAAGTGCAACAATCATAGAGCTTTCATCTTGAATCGTTAATAGACCGTTTTTAAAAGCATTTGAGTGAGCTAAATTTCCTTTCAAACAGTGTATCGCTTCTGGAACCACTTTGCTCAGCTTCTACCTCAAATCCTTCTGCTCTAAGAATGTCGAGACATTCTTCAGGATTGATTTTGGTTCTATTTACTCGTGCGGTCATCCTAGGAGGTGTTAAGTTTAACTCACACATAATACTCGTTTCCTCAAATCCAAATTGCTCAACCCATCGTTTCACAAGCCATAGTGGATGGCTTGTCCGAATCGCTAATCTTTCCACTGGATTCTCAATATCCTCGAAGGAAGGAAATCCCTCTCGCTGAATGCTGCGGAGGACACCGTTTACTAGACCAGAGATGCCTTTATGTCCCTTCCTTTTGGCAATCTCAACCGCTTCAAAAATAGCTGCACGGTCCGGAATTTTATCCAAATACACCATTTGGTAGATGGTTAATCTTAATAATTGTCGAACCCAGCTTTCCATTTTTTTATTTTTTGCTAAAAAAGGTGCCAGAAAATAATCAAGAGTCATTTTCCGTTGCAAAGTTCCATATGTAAGCTCAGTCAACAACCCAATATCTTTCTGATCAATTTCATTTTTATTAATGGCACTATTTAAAAGTAAATTGCTATAGGACTGATTTTTTTCAATCGTCTCTAGTATTTCTAATGCAGCTTCTCGAACGTTTTTTCGCTTATTTTTCATAATACTCCCCTAATACAAACCCTTTTGTTAAATGAGCTCCAGCACCTCTTAAAAATTGTTCCGCACTCATTCTTTTTTTTCCAGATGGCTGTAGTTCCAATATTTTTATAGCTGTTTCATTTCCTGTTGCAATGGTAAATCCATCCTGTTCAATTTCTAGAATGGTTCCAGGTACTTCTGTTTGGGTAGATGGAAGTTTTTCAGCTTGCCAAATTTTTAAAACAGTACCCTCTATTGTTGTATAGGCGACAGGCCATGGATTGAGTCCTCGAATATGATTGTAAATATCTTCTCCGCTTTGAGTCCAATCAATTTTTTCTTGTTCCCTCTTTATGTTTGATGCAAAAGTGGCCTCTTCATTATTTTGCTTTCTAGGCAATAATTCTCCCTTTAATAATTTCGGAAGTGTATCAGATAAGAGCTTTGCCCCGGCTTCGCTTAGCTTTTCATGCATCGTTCCAACGTTATCATTTTCCAAAATAGGTACTTCCACCTGAGTTAAAATATCTCCCGCATCTAACTTTTCCGCCATATACATAATCGTAACACCTGTTTTCTCTTTGCCTTGTATAATCGCATAATGAATCGGTGCACCTCCACGCAATTCTGGAAGAAGTGACGCATGAACATTGATACAACCAAAACGCGGGGCATCAAGCAGCTCCTTAGGCAGGATCTGACCAAAGGCTGCGGTCACAATTAAATCTGGATTTAACTCCAAAATGGGGGCTAATTCATCCGGCCTGCTAATTTTTTCTGGTTGGTATACTGGAATTCCCTGTTTAACCGCTTCTACTTTTACTGGGGGTGGTGTCAATACTCTTTTTCTGCCGACCGGCCGATCAGGCTGTGTTACAACAGCAATCACTTCATAACCATCTGCAAGAATTTGTCCTAAAACCGGGACTGAAAAATCTGGCGTCCCCATAAATATGATTTTCGTCATTCACTCTCCAACTCCTGTAATTCATTTTCTTCTACATATCTTAATACTTTTGACGTAAATAAAATACCATGCAAATGGTCAATCTCATGTTGAATGGCCCGAGCAAGATAATCCTCAGCTTCAAAAGTAAAGGTTTTTCCTTTACGGTCTTGCGCCTTGACTTTCACATAAAATGGGCGAGACACTTCGCCGTATAGCCCTGGGAAACTTAAACAGCCTTCCACACCCGTTTGTTCGCCTTTTGTTTCAAGAATTTCAGGATTAATCATTTCAATTGTTCCCGTTGCATCATCAATCTCTACAATCGCAATCTGCTCATCCACACCGATTTGTGGTGCAGCAAGACCCACTCCATCAAATTCAATCATCGTATCATACATATCATTTAACAGTTTTTTTAATTTATTATTAAAGACTGTCACCGGCCTACATGGTTTTTCCAATATTTCATTCGGATACATGACAATTTTCTTTACTGCCAAAATAGTTCCCCCTCATGTAATTTTTAGTTTTTCCAACATTTCCAAATCATAACATTTTTTATCACAAAATCTCACGCTTTACATGAGCATAAAAGGATTCGTATCGATTGAAACTTGTAATCCCGTTTTGTGAGCATCATTCTGATAATGATCCAGTATCGCTTTTAATGTTTCTGTTAATTTTGGCTCCCGCTTGTATTTAATGATGCATTGATAGCGATATTTATTATTGATTCTTGGAATTGGAGATGCCACTGGTCCAAGAACAAAGCTTTGAGGAGATAGTCGTGAAGAAATAAATTTCGTAATTTTCTCCGTTATGTTGACAACCTTCAGGAGTTCTTCATGATGAACTGTAATGAGTGCAATATAATAAAAAGGTGGGTATTTATGCATTTTACGAATCATCATTTCTTGTTGATAAAATTGATCAAAGTCTTGTTGACCCGCTAGCTCAATACTGTAATGCTCAGGTGAGTAAGTCTGAATAACGACTTCACCTGCCAATTCATGCCTTCCCGCTCGGCCACTAACCTGTGTTAACAATTGAAACGTTTTTTCGGAAGAACGAAAATCGGGTAAATGGAGCATCGTATCAGCTGATAAAACGCCCACCAAAGTAATGTTTGGAAAATCGAGTCCTTTCGCAATCATTTGAGTTCCAAGTAATATGTCTGCGTGTCCTTCATGAAATTCAGTTAAAAGCTTTTCATGAGAACCTTTTCTTGAAGTGGTATCCACATCCATTCGAATCACTCTAGCCTCAGGGAAAATTTTTGTAAGTTCTTCCTCTACCTTCTGTGTACCTGTACCAAAATAACGTATATGATCACTCGCACATTCTGGACACGTATTCGGAACAACTTGATTCATAACCGCAATAATGACACTTCATTTGTTGATTGTAACGATGGTAGGTTAAAGAAATATCACAGTTTGGGCATTGAACGACATAACCACAATCACGACACATAACAAAAGAAGAATGACCTCTTTTATTTAAAAATAAAACCGTCTGTTCTTTTTTTATCAACCGCTCTTGTAATTTTTCAAATAATTCACGTGAAAACATAGAGCGGTTTCCTTCTCGTAACTCTTCCCTCATATCCACAATTTTCACTGCTGGCAGGGATTGATCATTCATTCGCTTAGATAGAGTTAGAAGCTTATAAACACCTTTCTTTGCACGGGCAAACGATTCTAAAGAAGGTGTAGCACTTCCAAGCACGACCGGACAACTGTGTTTTATGGCTCTTTCAATGGCAACATCTCTTGCATGATACCTAGGATTATCTTCTTGTTTATAACTCGTTTCATGTTCCTCGTCAATGATAATAATTCCTAAATTTTCAAAAGGAGCAAAGACCGCTGAACGCGCCCCGACAACAACCTTCACTTCTTTTCGCTGAATTTTTCTCCACTCATCATATTTTTCACCCACAGATAATCCACTATGGAGAACAGCCACTCTGTCACCAAATCTCCCTTTAAACCGATTTACCATTTGTGGGGTAAGCGAGATTTCTGGAACAAGAACAATTCCTTCCCGCCCATCCTCCAGCACTCTTTGAATCGATTGCAGATAAATTTCTGTTTTTCCACTACCAGTGACCCCATATAATAAAAATACATCATGTTCTTTCTGAGAGAGTGTGGATAATATGGGTTTAATAGCTGCTGATTGCTCTTCTGTTAATGGAAGTGGCTCTGTCACTTTGATCGTACGGTTCGCATAAGGATCTCGGTATACTTCTTTTATCGTTTCTTTAAGAATTCCCTTTTCAATTAACCCTTTAATGACAGCGCTTGAAACCTCGAGTAACGATAGTAACTTACTTCGTTCAATGGGTTCTGGATGATCAATGAAATAATGAATCACTTTCTTTTGTTTCAGACTTCGATGATGACTTTCATTAATCGCTATTAATTCATTTCTTGAAACATGTGGGGAAATTTGTTTAGTTTGTTTTTTCTTAATTCGTTCCTTTACTTCGTATAGGACTTCTAGAACTCCACTTGATACTTCTTTTTGAAATTGAGGTAGTTGACCTGTTTCAAGAACCTCCTCCCATTTAAGCATATCTCTTTCACGAAAAAAATCCTGAATTCCTTCAGGCAAAAACTTTAGCTTTGCACAATCCTTTAATCTTATTTTTTTCTCATACTTCGCTTTTAAGGCAGGCGGCAGCATAACCTGAAAAGCTGAGATTTTATAACATAAAGTTCGCTCCGTTAACCAATCAGCAAGATTAAGCAATTCCTCATTTAATACCGGTTCGATATCCATCGGTTCTATTATATCTCTCAGCTTTGCGAACTCTGAATCCTCAACAATCGCAATAACAAACCCTTGCACCTTACGCGGCCCAAAGGGAACGATTACCCGCATCCCTTGCTTTATAACTTGTTGTAAATGGTTAGGAATCCGATAATCAAAGGGCCTGTTTGTTTGCTTTGCCGGCACATCAACAATGACCTTTGCAACGGTCATTGTTGTTTTCCTTTCAAAAGGCATAAGGTTTCTTCTAAAATTTTTCCAGCCACTTCATTTTTAGAAAGCTGTGGCAAACTCTTTGATGAACCGTCTTTTTTATAAAATGTCACAATATTGGTATCGGTCCCAAAACCTGCCCCCTCTTGATGCAAATTGTTCGCAACAATCATGTCGGCATTTTTTGTCCTAAGTTTTTTTAGTGCATATTCTTCAATATGATCGGTTTCAGCTGCAAAACCGATTAGAATTTGTTTTCCTTTTTGTTCACCGAGGTCTAGTAGAATATCCTTCGTTCTTTCCAACTCAATTACTTGTTCCCCAGGCTGCTTTTTAATCTTATGATCCACATAAGTTTTTGGTCGGTAGTCAGCGACTGCAGCAGATTTAATCACAATATCCACTTCGGTAAATCTGCTCATGACAGCCTCATACATTTCTTGTGCAGTTTCGACCTTTATCAACTCTACGCCATGTGGCGGTGTGAGTGCAACAGGTCCAGATATTAAGATAACCTTTGCACCTGCCTTTTGGGCCTCAAGGGCAATCGCATAACCCATTTTCCCGGTTGAATGGTTTGAAATATAACGAACCGGGTCAATCTTTTCCCTTGTCGGTCCAGCGGTAATTAGGATCGTTTTCCCCACTAAATCCAACTTTTCAGATGATTGATCAAAATAATCACTCATTTTCTCCACAATCGTTTCAGGCTCTTCTAATCTACCTTTTCCAACATACCCACAAGCTAAATACCCTTCACCAGGTTCAATAAATGAATAGCCAAATTTCTTCAGCGTCTCTAAATTTCGTTTTACTGCTGGATGTTCATACATATGAACGTTCATGGCTGGTGCGATCCAAACAGGTGAAGTGGCCGCCAAAAGTGTCGACGTAATCATATTATCTGCGATTCCATTAGCCATTTTACCAATAACATTGGCCGTTGCTGGTGCTACCAAAATTAAATCTGCCCAATCCGCCAAATCAATGTGAGCGATTTTCTTTGAATCTTTTTCGTCAAACGTACTTGTATACACGTCATTACGAGATAATGCTTGAAAAGTTAGGGGTGTTACAAACTCTGTTGCTGCATCACTTAGGATTACACGTACATCTGCGCCGCTTTGAGTCAGTTTGCTTGTTAAAGCAGCCGCTTTATAGACTGCAATCCCACCCGTTACACATAATAGAATCTTTTTACCATCTAGCATTCTTTTAGCCTCCCATTCCCATTTTGAGTATACTTATCTTCACGATGTAAAAACATTATATATCATCCGAATTTAACAAAGAAGTGTGATCACTTTAAAAAGAAAAGGGTCTGACACGGTCAGCCCCTTTAGCTTTTTTATTCATATCTAGAATTAAGATCTGTTCGATCTGATAAACGATAAAATAATTTATCTAAATTAATTTCTTCTAGGGCTTTTCCTACACTTTTGTGTGAAACATACTGGCTCATATATGGTTTTGCACCTAATTGCATTTGACGAGCACGCTTTGCTGCAACAGACACTAAAGAATACTTACTGTCAATTTTGGTTAACAATGAATCGATTGATGGATATAACATATTAATTACCCTCCAGCATTTTCAAATATTTTGGTTCTACACGTTCCCTGCGGCAATGTTCCGCCACGACAATGGCATTAATCCGCTCACAAGCAAGATCAATTTGTTCATTTTCTACCACATAATCATACAAATTCATCATTTCAATTTCTTCTTTTGCTACATTCAAACGATTATTAATGATTTCTGCGGTTTCTGTTCCTCTTGTTTCAATTCTATTTTTCAGTTCAGATAAGCTTGGCGGCATAAGAAAGATAAATAGACCTTCAGGAAATTTTTTTCTAACCTGACGTGCGCCTTGAACTTCAATTTCAAGAAAAACATCTTTTCCTTTTTCAATGGTTTCTCGGACATAATCAACAGGTGTCCCATAATAATTCCCAACGAACTCGGCATATTCTAATAACTTTTCTTGCGCAATAAGCTCTTCAAACTCTTCTCTTGACTTGAAGAAATAATCCACTCCATCGATTTCGCCTTCGCGAGGTTTTCTCGTGGTCATCGAAATGGAATACTCAAATGATGTATCCAATTGAGAAAAAATCTTTTTTCTCACCGTTCCTTTCCCAACACCTGAGGGTCCGGATAATACGATTAATAATCCTTTATCTTGCATAACTGGGTCCTACCCTTCATCCAATATTTCATCACGATCATTTAATCGGTGTGCAACTGTTTCAGGCTGCACCGCACTTAAAATCACATGGTCACTATCCATTACAATTACAGCACGAGTTCTTCTACCGTACGTCGCATCTATTAAAGAGCCCCGGTCGCGTGCATCCTGAATAATTCTTTTGATGGGTGCTGATTCAGGACTCACAATTGAAATAATGCGATTGGCAGAAACAATATTTCCAAAACCGATATTAATCAGTTTGATCACTTGGTGTTCCTCCTATCATCCGTAGATTAGTTTCACCCTGACAGCCCTTTTCTAAACGGAGTCTATTCAATGTTTTGTACTTGCTCTTTCAATTTTTCCAGGATGCTTTTCATTTCGACCACTTCTTTCGCAAGCCCCGAATCATTTGCTTTCGAACCTATGGTATTGCCTTCCCTATTCATTTCTTGTATGAGAAAATCGAGCTTACGACCCATTGGTTCTACCATCGTCAAAATGTGATTAAACTGTTCAATATGACTCTTCATTCTGGTTAATTCTTCATTTATATCAGCCTTATCTGCAAAAACAGCCACTTCTGTTAAAATCCGCGCTTCATCTAACTGACCACCTACAAATTCATGAACCCTTTTTAATAATCTCTCTTTATACATTGAAACCACATTAGGTGCCAATTTTTCCATATTGATGACTAATTGATGTAAATGATGTAGACGTGAGCGAACATCTTTTTCAAGTGCACGCCCTTCCATTTCACGCATTTGTTTCACTTGAAGTGCTGCTTCGTCCACTGCTTCTATAATAATTTGATCAAGTTCTTCATTTCCAATCTCTTCTTCTACAATATAAAGGATGTCTTCCCTGGTTAATAAATCATGTAGGGATAATCCATGTTCAAGTGCATATTTCTTTTTAATTAAGCTAATGGATTCAACGTAATGGTCAAGCAATTTCCAATCAACTAATACCTTGCGATTGACGGTCCCTTCACCTTCGACAGTCACAAAGACTTCGATTCTTCCTCTATGTATAGTAGCGCCAAGTTTCTTCTTTATCCGATCTTCAATATGATTGAATTGGCGAGGCATCCGAATATAAAACTCTGAGAAACGATGATTAACCGTTCTTATTTCTACAGTTATAGAATAAGAGTCAGTTACCTTTTTACTGCTTCCAAAACCTGTCATACTAACAACCATTCTTACCACATCCATTCTGCTCTCCTGTCATACCATTTATTTAGGAGAGATGATCGATCATGCTTGTTTCTTTATTATAACGTATTGCCCTCATTATTAGGATATTTGTCCTAAAATGGAATTAGATGAGCAAACAAAAGAAAAGGTAATAGAGAAACTCTACTACCTAAGGAATTATATCATACTTCATTTTGTTTTTCTTAATAAAAATGAACCAGCTAATAAAAATGTTGGTATTGAGGCAAGGCCTGTAATAATCACCCAGTCAGAAGGCAGTATTGAAACAGTATGAAAAATAGGTTGGAGTGGTGGATAATAAATAACCACAAATACGAGTAGTAAAGATGAAACAACAGCCCCAACTAAATATTTATTCCCAAATGGGTTTCTTGATAGGATGGACTTTTCACTTCGACAATCAAATACATGGATTAACTGTGCTAAAACCAATGTGGCAAAAGCCACTGTCTGAGCATACTCTAAATGATTGGGATTGTCTTTATAAGCAGTCATAAAAGCTAACAATGTAACAAGACCAATTAAAAATCCTCTTGAGACTACTTTCCAACCAAGTGCTCTTGCAAACACCCCTTCATTCGGACTGCGTGGCTTCCGTTTCATCACATCTCCTTCGGGTTGATCCAAGCCAAGTGCCATTGCAGGAAGTCCGTCTGTGACAAGGTTAACCCATAGAATTTGAATGGGAACAAGTGGCAATGGCAGTGCTAGCAGCATCGCAAATAACATAACAAGTATTTCTCCAACATTGGAAGCTAATAAGTAACGTATAAATTTACGAATATTTTCATAAATGTTTCGTCCTTCTTTAATAGCTGATTTAATCGTTGCAAAATTATCGTCAAGTAATACAAGTGCTGAGGACTCTTTTGCCACATCTGTTCCAGTAATCCCCATTGAGATTCCAATATCAGATGCTTTTATAGCAGGAGCATCATTAACCCCATCCCCAGTCATAGCAACAATATGACCTCTATTTTGTAAGGCTTTGACAATCTTAAGTTTATGTTCTGGTGATACACGGGCAAAAACAGCCACATCATCAACTACATTTTCTAACTCATCAACGGACATTTTCGACAGTGTCGGTCCGTCTAACACCTTTGATTGAGGCGTTAGAATCCCAAGTTGTTTCGCGATGGCTTTTGCCGTGATGACATGGTCTCCTGTAATCATAACCGTCTTGATTCCTGCGTCTTTACATTCTTTAACAGCCAATTTCACTTCCGGACGCGGTGGATCAATCATTCCTTGTAAACCGATAAAAGTTAAATCTTTCTCAGCTTCTTTTTCGTCAAGAACAAGGGTTTGTGCCGATATTTCTTTAAACCCAATCGCAATGGTTCTCAGTGCCTGTGAAGCTAACCCGTTAATGGCTGTTTGAATCGTTTCTTTTGATTCTTTAGATACTATTTGCTTTCTTCCATCCCAAAGAATCGCTTCACTTTTTGTCACAAGTACATCCGGTGCTCCTTTTGTTACAACAAATTGTCTGCCTTTCTGGTCCTTAATGATAACACTCATCATTTTTCTAGTTGAATCAAAAGGAAACTCCTGAGTTATTTCAAATTCTTTCAATAGTTGTTCACGATTGTAACCTGCCTTCATTGCTGAAACTAGGAGAGCTCCTTCTGTTGGATCTCCATCAACGACAAAATCATTTTTCTTTTGAATCAATTCAGCATGGTTGCATAGCATTCCAAACATGAGCATTTGCTGAAGGGCCTTTTCGTTTTCAACTTCGATTCGCTCATCACTTTTGAAAAAAGAACCCTTTGGCTCATACCCAACACCATCTACCGTCCAAGTTTGACCGCCACTCCATAAATGGGTAACCGTCATTTCATTCTGTGTCATGGTTCCTGTTTTATCCGAACAAATGACAGAAGCGCAGCCAAGTGTTTCAACAGCAGGCAGTTTTCTCACGATCGCATTTTTCTTAATCATCCTCTGGACACCTAAGGATAAAGCTACCGTTACAATAGCCGGCAATCCTTCTGGTATGGCCGCCACAGCAAGCGATACCCCTGCTAGAAACATCGTGTACAAATCATGGCCTTGAAGCACACCCACAACCACCACGAGTGCCGTTAATAAAAGGGCGGTTACAATCAGAATTTTCCCAAGCTGCTCCAATCTTCTTTGTAAAGGAGTGATCATGGTTTGGGCACTCTGCAGCAAATCAGCAATCTGTCCCATCGCTGTTTTCATACCTGTACCAACGACAACTCCGATTCCGCTTCCCCTCGTAACCATGGTTCCCATAAAAGCCATATTTGCCATGTCGCCAATCCCAAGGTGTTCCGTTGCAAGAGTTTCTGTAGACTTTGAAACAGGGAGGGATTCACCTGTAAGTGCTGATTCTTCTATTTCAAGACTTTTTACATCAAATAATCGAATATCTGCCCCAATACGGTCCCCGCTTGAAAACTTTAACACATCACCAGGAACAATTTCTTTTGAAGGAATCTTTAACCACTGACCATCCCGCAAGGCATGTACCTGTGGCGCAGATAGCTCTTTCAGTGCCTGTAGTGACTTTTCAGCTTTTCTTTCTTGAAAAAAGCCAAGGAAGGCATTGACAATGACAATTGCAATAATCGCAATCGCATCAATATATTCCCCTAAAATACCGGATATAAGGGTTGCTGCTAAAAGTACAAGTACCATAAAATCCTTGAATTGGCTAAAGAACAATAGTAGTGCAGATTGTTTTTCACCCTCCTCCAATTCATTATGCCCATACTGATTTTGTCTCTTTTTTACATCTGAACTGGTTAACCCAACCAAGAGGTCTGTATTCAGTGCATTCTCGACCTCTTTTTTGTTCATTTTATAAAACTTCATCCCGTCATGTCACTTCCCCCTAAAACGAAAAGTGCAGGCACCTTACCCAGTTGTAACAGGCTTAAGTTATCACGTTGAGAAAGTCATTATTAACCTGTTTCACCGAAACAACTTAATACCTAAAAACAGCTAGATAGAGAGCTAGAACACTTTTCAATCTTAATAATCCCTATGGAAAGCTTATTCACCCTTGTCCAAAAAAATGCTAAGATAGTTGCACATAGATAAAACTATCAGTACATTAAATAGGAAAGATTTTAGGAAAAGAGATGTTGTTATGTCATTTGATGGATTATTTACGAGGGCAATGGTTAAAGAACTTACGGACTTATTAAAAGGAGGTCGGATTTCGAAAGTACAACAACCATATAAAAACGAAATTATTCTTGTAGTGAGAGCGAACGGAAAGAATCATAAACTACTTCTATCATCACATCCGAGCCATGCAAGAGTCCAAATCACGAATGAAGGGTATGAAAATCCTTCTCAGCCACCCATGTTTTGTATGTTATTACGAAAGCACTTGGAGGGCTACATTTTGGAGGATATCTCCCAAGCTGGTCTCGATCGCATGATGGTCTTTGATATAAAAGGGAGAAATGAAATTGGGGACCCTTCACACAAACAATTAATCGTTGAAATTATGGGACGTCACAGTAATATTATATTAATTGATAAGACGCGGAACATAATCCTGGACAGTATTAAACATGTCTCGTCAGCTATAAATACACACCGAGCAGTTCTTCCAGGTCAAGAATACATTTCACCACCAGCGCAGCACAAGGCCAATCCTTTTGATGCAGATGAGCAGGATCTTTTGCGTAGAATCGATTTCAATGCCGGAAAAGTAGATAAACAGATTGTCAGCCAATATTCAGGCATCTCACCTCTGCTCGCAAAAGAAATCACCTTTCAAGCGGGTCTAGTCAATCGTTCCACCTTGCCTCCTGTCTTTCTATCCATTATGGATCGGATTCACGCCCATAAGTATTCACCTTCCATGATGGAGAATACGGAAAAAGAATCTTTTTACTTTTTTCCATTAGAAAGCACCAAAGGTACCGTTAAATCTTATCAGACCCTAAGTGCGTTATTGGACCGTTTTTATTTTGGGAAATCGGAACGGGACCGTGTTAAGCAACAAGCGACAGATATTGAACGACTCATTTTGAATGAAAAAGAAAAGAACGAGAAAAAGATTGCTAAACTAGAAGTCACTTTATCAGAGGCAAATCAAGCACAACAATTTCAACTATTTGGCGAACTACTGACGGCCAATTTATTTGCCGTAAAAAAAGGAATAAAGGAAATTGAAGTGGTTAATTATTATGATGAAAACGGATCGACTGTTTTGATTCCACTGAATCCGATGAAAACGCCTTCTGAAAACGCTCAAAGGTATTTCACAAAATATCAGAAAGCAAAGACCGCTGTCCAAATCGTGCAAGAGCAAATCGAAAAGGCACGTAATGAAGTCTTGTATTTCGAGACTCTCATTCAACAAGTAGAAAATGCTTCTCCAAAGGATATAGCTGAAATTCGAGAAGAATTGATAGAGGAAGGGTATATTCGAAATAGACAAAAAAAGCAACCCAAAAAGGCTCATGCTACAAAACCTGTGTTGGATCGATACTATTCTTCTGATGAAACAGAAATTATCATTGGAAAAAATAATAAACAAAATGACTATTTAACAAACAAGTTAGCTGCTCGTGATGAAATTTGGCTGCACACAAAAGATATACCTGGTTCACACGTTGTTATACGAAGTAAAGAACCAAGTGAAAGAACCCTTTATGAAGCCGCCAATTTAGCAGCCTTTTATAGTAAAGCACGAAACTCAAGTTCTGTGCCTGTAGATTACACACGTGTCCGATATGTAAAAAAGCCATCAGGGGCTAAACCCGGCTTCGTTATTTATGATAATCAACAAACCGTTTATGTAACGCCAGATGAAGAAACCGTATTAAAGTTAAAGAAATAATCTGCCTCTAAAAATATAAAAATAGCAGCTATTCCTTAAACTGGAAAGCTGCTGTTTTTATATGTAAATATTAGAAGTCATTCATTCTTTCGTATCTGTTTCATATACCGGCAATGGAATATTTTCTTTTACTAAATGTCTTTCCATCGCATGTATCAATGTTTTTAGTGTTTGTAAGCGGGCATAACGTTTATCATTACTGTCAATTATGTACCAAGGAGCATACTTTTTATCTGTTTTCTTAAACATCTCAGCAGCTGCCTCTTCATACTGGTCCCATTTGTCACGATTTCGCCAATCTTCATTCGTTAGTTTCCAGCGTTTTAAGCGATTTTCCGCACGGGCTTGAAAGCGCAGTAATTGCTCTTCAGGGGTAATTTCCAACCAGAATTTAATAATTAAATAATGATCATCTGATAAGAGCTTTTCAAAGTCATTGATTTCATAGTATGCCCTTTTCCATTCCTCTTCTTTCGCGAAGCCTTCAATTCGCTCCACAAGCACACGTCCGTACCAAGAACGATCAAAGATAATGATGTTCCCATACATAGGAATTTTCCGCCAAAACCGTTGTAAATAATGAGTATTTTTTTCACCATTTCCAGGTGCAGCAATAGACCATGCATGAAAACCACGCGGATCAAGAAATTCTGTCATTCTCTTTATAACTCCGCCTTTCCCTGCTGCATCATAACCTTCTAGAACAACCATAGCAGGTATTTTCTCTTTATAAAAAAGCTGCTGCAGGCAAAGAAGCTTCCATTGATATTTCTTAAGTTTTTTCTCATAAACTTTCTTGTCTACTCTGTGTGTTTTCTTTCCCTCAAATTGACTAGTTTGCGTTTGATCCTTTGACATGTCAAGCCCCTCCCTGTGACGAGCAATATAAGCTGACTATCTCTATCTAAGGTGTTTCGTAGACCTGAATGTTTATTTTCCCCACTCTTCAGGATTCTTACGCCATTCCATTAGCTTGTCCCAATCAGATGGCTCTATATAACCTTTTTCCTGGGCAACTTCCACAAGAGTGGAATAATCAGTTAATGAAAATACGGTAACATCAGCCTTTTGCATTTTTTCACGGCCTTTTTGGAGTTCATAAGTGAAGATGGATACAACCCCAAGTACTTCACAGCCAGCTTCTCTTAATGCCTCTACTGCTGTTATAACACTGCCGCCCGTTGAAATCAAGTCTTCAACAACGACAACTTTTTGTCCTTTTTCAGCTTTACCTTCAATTTGATTTCCCTTCCCATGTCCTTTTGCTTTAGAACGCACATAACACATTGGCAAGTTTAATAATTCACTTACCCATGCGGCATGCGGAATCCCAGCGGTCGCAGTTCCTGCAATTAGATCACATCCAGGAAATTGATTCGTAATGATTTCAGCAAGACCAGCAGCAATTTTCCTTCTAATTTCCGGGTAGGATAGTGTTAAGCGATTATCACAATAAATAGGGGAATGAATACCCGATGTCCAGGTAAATGGATTATTGGGGCTCAAAGAAACAGCTTTTATTTCTAATAAACTTTCGGCAATATCTTTTTTCAATTTGAAACACCTTCCCATGCTTGAATAAACTTTAAATAACTTTTAACTGGATCTGTTGACCTTGTAATGGATCGTCCTACAACCATATAGGAGACGCCAGCATGTCGTGCAAATTCAGGAGTTGCTACCCGCTTTTGATCTCCTACTGCATCATCTAGCAGGCGAATACCTGGTGTAACCGTTAAAAAATCTGATCCGAGCGATTCACGAATGATTGCTGCTTCATGTGAAGAACATACGACTCCATCCAAACCAGATTTCTTTGTTAAAGTAGCATAATGCAAAACCGATTCCTGTAGGGAAACTGGGATAAGTTGTTCTTTTCTCATTTGCTCCTCAGAGGTACTCGTAAGCTGAGTTACCGCAATACATAAAGGTCTTTTCACTCCATTTGTCGTTCCAGCATCCAGCCCCTCTAAAGCTGCTTCCATCATTTCCCTGCCACCAGCAGCATGAACATTTACAAGATCACAGCCCAATTTTGCCAAACCTTTCATGGCACTTTTAACCGTATTTGGAATGTCATGTAACTTCAGATCAAGGAATATATGATGTCCCTTTTCTTTAATCTCCTGAATAATGGATGGACCTTCTTGATAATATAACTCCATCCCGACTTTTACAAATAATTTTTCATTTGGGAAACGTTGTAAAAATTGGATTACCTCACCCTTTGAAGCAAAATCCAATGCAATAATAACTGGATTATCCACCTATTTCCAACTCCTTCCCGTACATTCTGTAATGTGTTCAAAACCTAAGCGTTGTAATAATTCGGGTAGTTCATCAATAATCGTAGGACAAACTAGGGGATCAACAAAGTTAGCCGTTCCAACAGCTACAGCACTCGCACCAGCATAAAAATATTCAATAACATCCTCTGCACATTGAACCCCGCCCATTCCAATAATTGGAATATTAACTTTTTGGCTTACTTCATGAATCATACGAATAGCCACTGGCTTAATCGCAGGCCCCGATAATCCACCTGTTTTATTTGCTATAACAGGACGTGCTGTTTTTAAATCAATTCTCATTCCAACCAATGTGTTGATCATTGTCAACCCATCTGCACCACCATCTTCAACTGCTTTTGCCATTTCAACAATATCCGTTACATTCGGCGAAAGCTTTACATAAACAGGAACCTCAGATACTTCTTTTACTTTTTTAGTCAATGCTTTAGCCACGTCTGGAATCGTCCCAAACGCAATACCACCCGTCTTTACATTTGGGCAAGATATATTTAACTCAAGGGCATGCACATTAGGAGCCTTGGAAATTTCGGCTGCTACTGCTACATAGTCTTCTTCTGTTGAACCAGCAATATTCGCAATAATAGGAACATCATACTGATCTAGCCAAGGAAGTTCTTCTGAAAAAACCTTTTTTAATCCTGGATTTTGCAAGCCAATCGCATTTAACATTCCAGCAGATGTTTCCGCAACTCTCGGCGTTGGATTCCCAAAACGCGGTTCAACAGTTGTTGCTTTAATCATGATCGCTCCAAGTCGACTCAAATCAAAAAATTGACTATATTCCCGGCCAAAACCAAAACAACCAGAAGCAGGCATGATGGGATTTTTCAAATTTAGGCCGGGTAAATTGACATCAAGCATACTCATAGGATAACCTCCCCTGCTCGAAATACCGGACCATCACTACATACTTTTTTATAGGATGTTCCATCTTTATCATCACCCGTATGGCATACACATGCAAAACAAGCTCCGATTCCACATCCCATTCTTTCTTCTAGTGACAGAAAAACTTTTTTATCAGGGAAATTTGATTCTAGAGCTTTTAGCATTGGAGTCGGTCCACAAGAATAAAGAGTGTCAAAAGAAAGGTTATTTTCTGCAATGACATCCGTCACAAAACCTTTTGAACCGTATGAGCCATCAACTGTTGCCACATACGTCTCCCCAAGTGCAGCAAATTCCCTTTCATAAAATACAGCTTCGTTTGTTTGGAAACCAAGCACATGTATAACTTGAACTCCTTTATTAACAAGTTGCTGCGAGAGTTCATAAAGTGGAGGTACGCCAATCCCTCCGCCAACTAACAATGCCTTTTCTCCTGGCAATGTTTCTGCGACTGGAAATCCGTGACCTAGCGGGCCTAATACATCGACTTCCTCACCTGTTTTTTTCTCAGCTAATAGGGTTGTACCTCTTCCTTCTTTCCGGTAAATCATCGTAAATTCACTATTATTTTGATCAATTTTTGCAATTGAGATCGGACGTCTTAAAAGCGGATCAAGACTGTTTGATACTTTTATATGAACAAATTGTCCAGGCTCATCCATATAATGAACGAGCTCACCCCTTAGGGTGAGTTCGTAAATGGCAGGAGCAATTTCCACTTGAGAAACCACTTTACATAGTTCTTGTTTTATCATGAAAGTATAACCTCCATCGCTTCAATTGGCTTATCCATCGCTTCTGCAGAAAAACTCATTGACTCAATCACGCGCAGGATGGCTTCTGCAGTATCAAGTGAAGTTAAACATGGAACACCATTTTCAACGGATTCTCGACGAATTCTAAATCCATCTCGTTCAGGTTCCTTTCCTTTTGAAAAGGTATTAATAACAAATTGTGCTTCTCCATTTCGAATAACATCTAATAAATCCGGGCCTTCTGTGCCAATTTTGCCTACAACCGTAACGGAAACACCTGCATTCTTAAGATAGTCAGCCGTTCCTTTCGTGGCCAATAAACGATAGCCTATTGTAGAAAAACGTTTTGCAAGTTGAAGAGCTTCGTTCTTATCTTTATCCGCTACCGTCAATAAAACCGTGCCAAACTTTTGAATTTTCATACCTGATGCTACAAGTCCTTTATATAAAGCCTTCTCCAATGTATAATCTTTCCCCATTACTTCACCTGTTGATTTCATTTCAGGTCCTAAAGATATATCAACCTTACGCAGTTTTGCAAATGAGAAAACAGGAACTTTTACATAGACATTTTCCTTTTCAGGAACGAGACCCGATTGGTACCCTTGAGAGGCTAATGACTGACCTAAAATAACCTTCGTAGCAATCTTTGCCATTGGAACATTTGTAATTTTACTTAAAAAAGGAACCGTACGGCTAGATCTTGGATTTACCTCAAGTACAAATACCTCATCATTGGAAATAACATATTGGATGTTTAATAAACCAACAATGTTCAACCCTCTAGCCAATTCTGTTGTATAAGTGATCAGTTTTTCTTTTACTAAAGCGGACAAACTTTGGGTTGGATATACGGCAATGGAGTCACCTGAGTGTACACCTGCTCGTTCAATATGCTCCATAATTCCTGGAATTAATACATCTGTTCCATCGCAAATCGCATCAACTTCAATTTCCTTACCTGTTAAATAACGGTCAATTAATACGGGATGCTCCGGATTAATTTTTACTGCATTTTCCATATAATGAAGCAATTCATCCTGCTTATACACAATTTCCATGGCTCTTCCACCTAGAACGTATGAAGGTCTTACAAGGACAGGATAGCCAATATCCGTTGCAATGTCTAATGCTTCATTTACAGATCGTGCTGTTTTACCTGTCGGCATTGGAATGTTCAATTGTACTAATGCCTGCTCGAATTTGTCTCGATCCTCAGCACGATCCAAATCTTCTAAAGTAGTTCCTAATATTTTTACACCATGTTCAACAAGCTGGGCTGCTAGATTAATGGCTGTTTGACCACCGAACTGAACCACCACACCGATTGGTTTTTCAAGATCAATGATGTGCATCACATCTTCAATCGTTAATGGTTCAAAATATAACTTGTCAGATATACTGAAATCGGTTGAGACTGTTTCAGGATTGTTATTAATAATAATTGCTTCGTATCCTGCTTCTTTAATGGCCCATACAGAATGAACGGTTGCATAATCAAACTCAACCCCTTGACCAATACGGATCGGACCTGAACCAAGTACAATGACACTTTCTTTATCCGTTACAATCGATTCATTCTCATCCTCATACGTACCATAAAAATACGGTGTTTCAGATTCGAATTCTGCCGCACAGGTATCAACCATTTTATAAACCGGCATTAATCCTTCTTCTATTCGCCAGTCATAGATCTTTTTCTCTGATGAATCCCAAATTTTCGCAAGTGCGTAGTCTGAAAAACCTTTTTTCTTTGCCTTTTCAGCCCATGCAAGATCAAATGGGTGGGATGCAAGTTCTTTTTCTAACTCGACAATTCCTTGCATTTTATATAAGAAAAATAAATCAATCTCGCTCCATTCATGGATCGTTTCAGGAGTTACTCCGCGCTTTAAAGCCTCGGCGATATAGAATAATCGCTCATCTCCAGCTTTGCGAATTCTTTTTTCTATTTTCTCATCACTGAATTCTTTCCCATTTGGTAACTCAAAATGGTAAATATCATTTTCTAGTGAACGAATGGCCTTTAATAAAGATTCCTCGAACGTCCGACCGATTGCCATTACCTCTCCGGTAGCTTTCATTTGCGTACCCAGCAAACGATTAGCAGATTCAAACTTATCAAAAGGCCAACGCGGAATTTTTGTCACAATATAATCCAGTGCTGGTTCAAAACAAGCATAGGTCTTCTCGGTTACAGGATTCATCATTTCATCAAGTGTCAATCCAACAGCGATTTTTGCTGCCAGCTTAGCAATTGGATACCCTGTCGCTTTTGAAGCAAGCGCAGATGAACGACTAACCCGAGGATTTACTTCAATAATATAATAGTTATAGCTATTAGGATCAAGGGCAAGTTGAACATTACAGCCCCCTTCAATCTCTAAAGCACGGATAATTTTTAAAGATGAATTTCTCAACAGCTGATATTCACGATCACTCAATGTTTGACTAGGTGCCACTACAATTGAATCACCTGTATGAACACCAACCGGATCGATATTTTCCATATTACAAACAACAATTGCATTGTCAGCAGAGTCTCTCATTACTTCATATTCAATTTCTTTATAGCCAGCAATGCTTTTTTCCAATAAACATTGTGTGACAGGACTATATTTTAAACCACTTGTAACGGTTTCGATTAATTCTTCTTCATTATGGCAGATTCCCCCACCTGTTCCACCAAGTGTAAAGGCAGGACGAACAATTACCGGATATCCAATTTCAGCTACAAATTTATATGCTTCATCAAGATTATGAATAATATCGCTTTGTGGAACGGGTTCATTTAGTTCATTCATTAACGTACGGAACAAATCACGATCTTCTGCTTGTTGAATAGCAGAGAGCTTTGTACCTAATATTTCTACTCCACATTCGTCCAATATTCCTGATTCCGCTAATTCAACGGCCATATTTAAACCTGTTTGCCCGCCTAATGTTGGCAACAAGGCATCCGGTCTTTCTTTCCGAATGATTCTAGCTACAAACTCAAGTGTTAATGGCTCAATATATACGGCATCCGCAATTTCTGCATCGGTCATGATGGTTGCAGGATTAGAGTTAACAAGAATGACTTTATAGCCTTCTTCTTTCAACGCCATACAGGCCTGTGTCCCCGCATAATCAAATTCTGCTGCTTGCCCAATGACAATTGGACCTGAACCTATCACTAAAATGCTATTTATATCTTTACGCTTTGGCATAAGTTGTCTCCCCCTCTTCGGCTGTTTCGATCATTTCAAGAAATTGATTGAATAAATAGTTTGAATCCTCCGGCCCTGGTGAAGCTTCCGGATGGTATTGAACCGTGAAAGCAGGAAAATCCTTGTGCTTCAATCCTTCAATTGAACCATCATTTAAGGCACGATGCGTGACTTCTAAACGCGTTTGTTGAATGGACTCCTCGTTTACAGTAAACCCATGATTTTGTGAAGTTAATGAAACCCTTCCAGTCGTTAAATCTTTAACAGGGTGGTTTGAGCCCCTATGACCAAATTTCATTTTCTCTGTATCTGCACCGCATGCTAGAGCAAATAATTGATGTCCAAGACAAATACCAAAAAACGGAACTTTACCCAATATACCTTGAATCATCTCAATCGCTTCTGGAACATCTTTAGGGTCTCCTGGTCCATTTGAAAGCATGACTCCATCAGGACTCAATTGTAAAATTTCCTCTGCCGTTGTATTGTAAGGTACGACAATAACGTCACAATCACGCTGATTTAATTCTCTTAATATACCGTGTTTCATTCCAAAATCGACCAGGACAACTCTTTTTCCTCTTCCAGGACTTGGATATGGAGTTTTGGTTGATACTTTTTTCACTTGATCACGGGGAATCTCTGTAGCCCTTAGTCTTTCCAGAACCTCTTCAACATTGTCACTACTATGGCAAAGAGTTCCTTTAAGTGTTCCGTGCTGACGAATAATTCTTGTGAGCTTTCTCGTATCAATTCCAGAAATGCCTGGGATGTTTTTTATTTTAAAATATTCGTCCAATGATAGCTCATTGCGCCAATTAGATGGGAAATCTGCCACCTCTTTGACAATAAATCCATTGATAGCAGGGCTAATCGATTCAAAGTCATCTCGGTTAATTCCGTAATTACCAATTAGTGGATAAGTTAATGTTACAATTTGTCCACAGTAAGAAGGATCTGAAAGAACTTCCTGATAGCCAGTCATTCCTGTATTAAAAACGACTTCTCCTACACAGTTTGTATCCGCCCCAAATGCCTCACCAATAAATATAGTCCCGTCTTCTAGAATCAGTTGTCTCTTCATCCTCGTACACTTCCTTTTCTCCATACTACTTTTCCATTTACAATGGTTGTTACAGGCCAACCTTTACATACCCATCCACCAAAAGGAGTATTTCTTCCTTTTGATAAAAATGTATCTGGGTCAATTGTTTCTTCCTTATCTATATCTAGAACGACCAAATCCGCAGAAGCTCCAACCGTTAAAGAACCTACGTCTTTTAGTCCAAAGCTATTGGCAGGTTTTACCGTTAATAAGTTCACTAATTGACCAATAGAAAGGGTCCCTTTTTCAACAAAATGCGTATAAAGAAGGGGAAAAGCTGTTTCTAAACCAACAATTCCGAAAGGGGCTAGAGCCATCCCTTCTGCTTTTTCCTCTTTCGTGTGTGGTGCATGATCGGTCGCAATAAAATCAATGGTTCCATCTAATATTCCCTGTATCAATGCTTCACGATCCAATGCCCCTCTTAGTGGTGGATTCATTTTATAATTACTATCCAAGCTTGGAATATCCTCATCACATAATATTAAATGATGTGGTGTGACTTCTGCCGTAACATTAATACCTGCTCGCTTTGCATCTCTTACTGCTCGGACGGATTCCTTTGTACTGATGTGACAAACATGGTAATGACAACCGGCTGCTTCAGCAAGTAATACATCTCGAGCAATTTGCACAGATTCACAAACAGAAGGAATTCCATTGATCCCATGTTTCTCTGAAAATACACCCTCATGCACAGACCCTTTATTAATTAATGAATTATCTTCGCAGTGTGCAACAATGGACATTCCTGCATTTGCTGCTTTTCTCATAGCTTCCAGCATCATTCCTGCAGACTGAACACCTACACCATCATCTGTTAGAGCAAACGCTCCCGCTTCCTTTAATGCAGGAAAATCCGTTAATTCTTCTCCTGCTTCTCTTACAGTAATGGAAGCATAAGGAAGAACTTTTACAAGTGATGTTTCCTTGATACGTTCATTTAACCATTGGAGCTGTTCTTTAGAATCTGGAACGGGTCTTGTATTTGGCATGGCAGCAATCGTTGTAAAACCACCTCTTGCAGCTGCCAATGATCCTGTTGCGATTGTTTCTTTCTTTTCACCCCCTGGTTCACGTAAATGAACATGCAAATCAATAAAACCTGGAGCAATAATCATCCCTTGTGCATCTATCTCTTCATCAGCGTGAAGAGAATCTAACTTACCAATTTCTTTTATAATTCCATCTTCGATATAAATATCTGAATGGATTAGTTCTTCATTTATTAGCAATTGCCCATTTTTGATCACCATTGACATGTCCCTTATCCCCCTTGTGATTTTCTAATGCTCTTTTTAAAACAGCCATTCTTACAAAAACGCCATTTTTCATTTGAGTAAAAATTCTAGATCGACTACATTCCACTAATTCGTCCGCTATTTCAACATTTCGATTGACAGGAGCAGGATGCATAATGATACTTCTTAGCTTCATTCGTTTTTCCCTTTCAATTGTGAGACCGAACGCTTGGTGATACTCCTCTATAGATGTCTCCCCGTCTCCCCCATGCCGCTCATGTTGAATTCGAAGGAGCATAACGACATCGGCTGTTTCAATGGCTGTATCCACATCTTCATAGGTGCCATCTCCTAAAATGGACTCATCAAACCATTCTTTCGGACCAGAGAATACCACTTTTGCTCCTAATCTAGTTAAAGCATCTGCGTTTGACCTGGCTACCCGACTATGGCGAATATCCCCAATAATTGCAACTTTAAGTCCTACGAAATATCCAAATTCTTGTTGAATGGTCAATAAATCAAGTAATGATTGTGTTGGATGATGCCCGCAACCATCACCTGCATTTATAATGGGGATCCCCACACGGCCGATTAATTCATCAAAATAATGATCTGTGTTATGTCTAATGACAACTGCAGAAATTCCAATCGATTCAAGTGTTCGAACGGTATCATATAGTGTCTCACCTTTTAACACGCTTGATGTACTCACTTCAAATGGAATAACCTCTAGTCCAAGTTTTCTTTCAGCCACTTCAAAGCTCGTTTTCGTTCTAGTGCTGGGTTCAAAAAACAAATTGGAAACAAACACTTGTTGATCTGATTTCCACTGTTCGCCTTTAGAGAATTGATGAGCATCCCTTAAAATGTCCTGTATTTCATTAATAGATAAAGTTGTAGTTGATAATAAATGATTCATTGACCGTAACCTCCATTATTTGGACTAGGACCCCTAGATTCTTTAATGGCTTCTCTAGCAGAGCCATTATTTTTTAAAAAAAGCACCTTGATCATGATTCAAGGTGCTGAAGAGTTGTCAATTTTATGACTAGCGGATAGGCGTGAAAACCCAAACTCATCTAATTTGGTCACCTATTCAGCATCCCTAAAAATCTCTACATGATTTTCTATTACTGATCATTTTGTGTTTCAAACAAATTATCATTACTTTTTTCTCTACCTGGAAGAATCAGATTTAATACGACTCCACATATTGCAGCTAGTGCCATTCCTTGAAGCTGAAATGAATCACTCACCTTTATAAAGGCCCCGCCAATTCCTAATACGAGAATGATTGAAGCAATAACTAAATTACGATTATTTCCAAAATCCACTTTATTATCAACAAGCATCCTTAATCCAGAAGAAGCGATAATTCCGAATAAAAGGATCGATACTCCACCCATTACAGGTTGGGGAATCGTATTGATTAATGCAGTTACTTTTCCAACGAAACCAAAGATGATTGCGATAACGGCCGCACCTGCTATGACATACACGCTGTATACTTTAGTAATCGCTAAAACGCCAATGTTTTCACCGTAGGTTGTTTTTGGAGGACCTCCAATTAAAGCGGATATCATCGTCGCTGTACCATCTCCAAGAATGGAACGATGTAATCCTGGCTCTTTAATATAGTCACGACCCACAACTTTACTTAATACGAGTTGGTGTCCGATATGCTCAGAAATGGTAACGACGGCAATAGGGATCATGAGCAATACAATATCGAAGGTCACTTTCACATCATAATCAACAAAAGGAAAGATGAACGGAGGCCATTCAAACCATTTTGCTTCTACAACAGGGGTAAAATCAACAATCCCTACAAAAAGGGCATACAGGTATCCGACAATAATCCCTGCAAGAATTGAAATCATCCCTAGAAATCCTTTAAAATAGATCGAAAAGATAATCGTCGCTGCTAGGGTAACCAGAGCAACTGAGAAATAAAGCAAGTCGTATTCCCCACCATCTGCAGTTGGTTTGTTCATTGCCATATTAACAGCCGTACCACTTAGCGCTAAACCAATAACCATAATAACTGGACCCACCACAATCGGTGGTAACAATTTCATAATCCAACGGTATCCCGCTTTTTTAATAATAAGTGCTACGATTCCATAGACAAGTCCTACGATAAAGCTTCCGATCATGGCAGCACCTGGACCACCTGTTGCTTGTGCAGCAATAATCGGAGCGATAAAAGCAAAGGAAGAACCCAGATAGGCTGGTACTTGCCATTTTGTAATAATAAGAAAAGCAATGGTTCCTAACCCACTTGAAATGAGTGCGATGGATGGGCTGAGATCCACTAAAACGGGTACTAATACAGTTGCCCCAAACATGGCAAATAAATGTTGTAAACTTAAGGTCAACCAATGAATCGGTGATGGTACATCCTTTATATCTAAAATCGGTCTAGTCATAGTTGTTTTCCTCCTATAATGCTGTCCTCTACATAATAAACTAAATGGTAAAGACTAGCTTTACGATTCATGTATACTTACTTGATCAAGTTCGTCCACTTCGCTCAATTCAACGACAATTCTCTCAGAGCCTGCGGTAGGGATATTTTTCCCGACAAAATCTGCTCTAATTGGCAATTCACGATGGCCACGGTCTACTAATACGGCCAATTGTATCGAACTAGGACGTCCGATATCAATAATCGCATCTAATGCGGCCCGGACTGTCCGCCCTGTATAAAGGACATCATCAATTAATATAACGGTTTGATCATTAATATCTTTCTCGATATGTGAGCCTTTTACTAACGGTTCTTGATCAACCGTTATCTTTGACAAATCATCACGATATAAAGTAATGTCAATTTCCCCTACTGGAACATTTCTTCCTTCGATTTGCTTAATTCTTTCTGCTAAGCGATTGGCTATAAAAATCCCTCTTGTTCGGATGCCTACTAGGAGGAGATGATCAATGCCCTTATTTTTCTCTATAATTTCATGAGCAATCCTCGTTAATGCTCTTCGAATTGCTTGTTCATCCAGCACAATGGCCTTTTGTGACATTTCTTACACCCTTTCATTCCAAATATTGTCCTGATTTAGTATGCCAAATTGAGGTTAATAATCTCTAAATGAGAAGATAAAAAAACCCTCTTGCTAAAAGGCAAGAGGGTAAACGAATGGTCTTGTTTACATAATTAGGCACAGTGATAGCACTGTTAACCTGATTATTAATCCGTTTCCTTCTCAGCCTCACGGGACTGATTTAAAGGACTTATTAAACTACAGTAATCTTAAACCATGCATGGGTTTTTGTCAATTATTAATTCTCATCTTCTCAAGCAACTGTTCGTACTCTTTTGGTAATGGTGCTTCAAACTCTAAATACTCTCCTGACACTGGATGTGTAAATCCAAGAATGGCAGCATGTAATGCTTGTCCACCAATATCAAGGGTTTTACGCGGTCCATATTTAGGATCCCCGGCAAGTGGAAACCCAATGTATTTCATATGAACACGAATTTGATGAGTTCGACCTGTTTCCAAGACACACTCCACATACGTAAAATCTTTAAATCGTTCAAGCACATGAAAATGGGTGACTGCATGCTTACCATTATCAACAATCGTCATGCTTTGACGATCTTTTGGGTCTCTCGCAATCGGAGCATCTACCGTTCCATGATCATGGCCAATATTCCCATGTACAAGTGCTTTATACTTTCTGGTAACCGTTTTATTTACGAGCTGATTGACTAAGCTTTCATGTGCTTTATCATTTTTCGCCACCATTAATAATCCAGAAGTGTCTTTATCAATACGGTGCACAATCCCCGGCCGTAACACTCCATTGATACCTGACAAGTCTGTACAATGCGCCATTAATCCATTGACAAGCGTCCCTGACGTATGACCTGAGGCTGGATGAACGACCATCCCTTTAGGTTTGTTCACGACAATAACATCAGCATCTTCATAATAGATATCCAAATTCATTTCTTCCGGTATCACATCTAAAATTTCTGGATCAGGAATTAGTATTTCAATTTGATCACCGACGTTGCATTTATAATTGGTCTTAATTGGGTTTCCATTTACTAGAATATGTCCACCTTTAATCCATTGTTGAACTTGAGATCGCGACCAATCCTCTTGAATATTTGAAATAACCTTATCAATTCGTTCTGACTTTTCAGCCTCAAGAACGATGTGTTCCACTTTCTGCATTTGATTTCTCCTTTTTCTTTGCCATTTTCTCTTCAAATAGCATATAAACCATTAATAATCCAACTCCTACTACAAGGGCCGAATCTGCAATATTAAAAATTGGAAAATTGTAACCAAAAGGGTACGTATGTATAAAATCTACGACTTCTTTTCGAAAAACTCGATCAATAAAATTCCCAATTGCTCCTCCGAGCATCATCGCTAATGACAATTTGAAAAGAATACCTTCGTTTTTAGCTTTTTTCATGTAGTAAATAAGAGCAATAATGACAATGACAGTTATAATATAAAAGAACCACATTTGTCCTTCCAGAATCCCCCAGGCAGCGCCCGTATTCCGATGAGAAGTAAAATATAAAAAATCCTCAATAACGGTTATGCTTTCACCCAAATCCATGTTATTAATAATAAACCATTTTGTTAATTGATCTAGACCAATTAACAACAAGGCGATTATGAAATAAAACACAATGGCAACCTCCAATGATGAAAATGCTGTTTTTATTTATTCTCTAGATGAGCACCTTTCATAAAAAGAATAACAGGGTTCGAAAAAACAGATTTTCGTAAAAGATAAGATTCTCCATTGCATTTTAGCATAACGGGAATAAAAACGACAGTCCAACCTTTATTTATTCATTTTCTAAAAAAATAACTCATCATTTTGCAATCCTCAATGGATTTCAAAGTTGGAACCATTGACAATAGATGCTCAGGTATGAGTTCACCAGATATTTCACATGTTCCATAGGTACCGGATTCTAACTTTTTAAGTGCTGCTTCAATATCCTTTAGTTCACCTTCAATATATGGTTTCACTAATTTCGAACAATTTTCATTTTCCAATCGTTGTAATAATTCCTCTTTTGTACTCCGGAGTTCTGAATAGATTTCATTTATCTTATGATTCATATCTATACCTCCGTTTCTTGTTGTATCCTTTATAATCCCCGAAAGCGTATGACAAACACCGGAAAAGTTTTAGCAAGGTGGGCAACAATTAACGAAGGTGGAAATATTTTACGATACCTATTCAATAAAACAGTAAAAGGTAGACCATTTAGTCTACCTTTTTACCAGTATTTCTTATTAATGATTCACACAAGCCTTTATATGTTACAAAAACCTTATGCTAAGTGACTATAATGATTATTCACAACATCTGCACATCTTGGGCAAAGAGTTGGATGTTCCTCTTTTTCCCCAACATGCGTTGTCACTGTCCAGCAACGCTCACATGTTTCACCTTCTGCCTTTGAAACTACAATGGCCGTGAAATCAAGTTTCAACGCTTGTTCAGGAGCCTCATCATAGCTGCCTGCAACCTCAAAATCAGAAACAATAAAGAGCTGTTGTAAGTTTTCATGAATGGAATCGAGCAATTCTTTCGTTTCATCCTTCACATAAAGTGAAATTTTGGCCGTTAATGATTTACCGATTACTTTTTCATTACGCGCTTCTTCCAATGCTTTTAATACTTCATCACGCAGATTCATAAATTTTGACCATTTCTCAAGCAACTCTTTTGTATCCGCTAATTCTTTCACTTCAGGGAAATCGGTTAATTGTACACTTTGTTCTTGAACAGAATCTATAAAGCTCCACACTTCATCTGCTGTATGAGAAAGAATTGGGGCCACTAATTTAATCATGGTCATTAAACTTTCATAAAGGACCGTTTGAATAGCGCGGCGATCACTTTGATCTTTCGCTTCGATGTAAAGAACATCCTTAGCAAAATCCAGGTAAAATGAACTTAAATCAAGTGTACAGAAATTGTTCACGGCATGATAGATATTAGCATATTCGTAATTTTCATAGTTATTGCGGACTTGTTTCACAAGCTCATTTAATTTAACAAGCATAAACTGATCCACTTCACGTAAGTTTTCATATGAAACAGCATCCGTAGCTGGATTGAAGTCCGCCAAATTTCCTAGTAAGAAACGGAAAGTATTACGAATCTTTCGGTAAACCTCTGCAACCTGCTTTAAAATAGCATCCGATACACGAACATCCGCTTGATAATCAACAGAAGCAACCCATAGACGAAGAATATCTGCCCCTAATTGATTCATGACTTTAGCTGGAATCACAACGTTACCAATGGACTTACTCATTTTTCTTCCTTCTCCATCCAGTGCAAATCCATGACTTAGAACACCTTTATAAGGAGCTTTCCCTGTTACAGCAACACCCGTTGATAAGGAAGAATTAAACCAGCCACGATATTGATCAGAGCCCTCTAAGTATAAATCGGCTGGACGTTGAAGATCCTCTCGTTCTTCCAATACCGCTTGATGAGAAGAACCTGAGTCAAACCAAACATCCATAATATCTGTTTCTTTTGTAAACAATCCATTCGGACTATTAGGATGTGTGAATCCTTCTGGAAGTAAATCCTTTGCTTCTCTTTCAAACCAAACATTTGAACCATGTTCACGGAACAAGTCTGATACATGATTAATTGTTTCATCCGTAATAATCGGTTCCCCATTCTCAGCATAAAAGACAGGAATTGGAACACCCCATGCACGTTGTCTGGAAATACACCAGTCTCCACGATCACGAACCATGTTAAATAATCTGGTTTCTCCCCATGCAGGAACCCATTTTGTTTCTTTAATTGCCGTTAACAAGTCTTCACGGAAATCTTTAATAGACGCAAACCATTGAGCTGTCGCACGATAAATAACGGGCTTTTTCGTTCTCCAATCATGTGGATAAGAGTGCGTAATAAAAGTCAGCTTCAATAACGCTCCAAGCTCTTCCAATTTATCTGTTACTGCTTTATTTGCCTTATCATAGTAGAGGCCAGTAAATCCTTCAGCTTCTTCCGTCATAACGCCTTTGTCATCAACAGGGCACAAAACATCTAAACCGTATTTTTGTCCAACATAGAAGTCATCTTCCCCGTGTCCTGGAGCAGTGTGAACACAACCTGTTCCTGCATCAACGGTTACATGATCCCCTAGCATCACAAGAGAGTCACGATTATAGATTGGGTGTGTTGCAACAATATATTCTAATTCCTTCCCTTTAATTGTTTTTATAATAGAAGGATTTTCCCAACCAATTTCTTCACTTACCGTTTCCAATAACTCCTGTGCAACTAAATATTTTTGACCGCCCGTTTCAACTACAACATATACTAAATCCGGATTAACTGAAATACCTAAGTTTGCTGGAATCGTCCAAGGTGTAGTTGTCCAGATAATGATTTGTACATCTGTCTCCAATACCCCTTTACCATCTTTCACTTTAAAAGCAACATATATGGATGGAGATTTAATATCTTGATATTCAATTTCCGCTTCAGCAAGTGCAGATTCACTAGAAGGTGACCAATAGACTGGCTTTTTCCCTTTATAGATATAGCCCTTTTTCGCCATTTCACCAAACACTTTAATTTGTTGAGCTTCATAAGCCGGCTCCAACGTGATATAAGGATTTTCCCAATCTCCTCGAACACCAAGTCGTTTAAATTGAGTCCGTTGATTATCAATTTGCTCAAGTGCATATTTTTCGCAAAGCCTTCTAAACTCTGCAACAGTCATTTCTTTACGTTTGACACCCTTGTTTGTTAAAGCTTGTTCGATCGGCAAGACCATGGGTATCCCAACCTGGAACATACGGTGCATGATAACCACTCATTGATTTATAGCGCACGATAAAATCCTTCAAAATTTTATTCATAGCATGCCCCATATGGATATCCCCATTTGCATAAGGAGGTCCATCATGTAAAACAAACATAGGGCGATCCTTCGTTCTCTCTTGAACTAGTTTGTAGATATCCATACTTTCCCATTTTTCTTGGATTTCAGGTTCTCTGTTTGGTAAATTTCCACGCATTGGAAATTCTGTTTTTGGCATTAATAAAGTGTCTTTGTATTCCATTTTATACCTCCATATTTTCATACATTGTTATTCTGATGCTAACGAATCAATCTTCCCTAATCCATTTAAGTTCGTATCATTCGAACTACTAATAGAAAAGACAAAAAGCCACTCATCCCAAAAAGGGACGAGAGGCTTGATTTCCCGCGGTACCACCCTTGTAGATAGAAATTTTCTATCCGCTCAAAAGCATCCTTAACGCGGATGACACGCCATCGCTTACCACTTTTTATTTAAAAAGGTTCGGCCAGGAGCTCAAGGGTGATTTTCCAGACTTATACTTATGCCGAGCTTACACTGTCCCCGGTTCGCTATAATAAGATATTTAAGCTGTACTGTCCCTATCAAAGCAGTTTAAAATTAGATCAGAAACTTTTAATAGAAATTATACTTGTTTTTGCTTGCGTTCGTCAAGCGAAGGAATCTTCTTCTTGAGCGGATTTTAGCTCAGTAGCATCCAATTCATATTCCAGTAAATGATCCCAATCATCATTATTCAATAAGTCAAGTTGTGCTTCTACTAACATTTTGAATCGAGTACGAAATACTTTTGATTGCTTTTTTAATTCTTCTATTTCCAGTGCGATTTTTCTAGCCTTTGATAATGATTCATTCACAATTCGATCAGCGTTTTTTTCCGCTTCTTTCATGATTAACTTTGCTTCTTTTTGTGCGCTTCGTTTCACTTCTTCTGCTGCTTCTTGAGCAATGATAATAGATTTATTCAAGGTTCCTTCAATTGTATTAAAATGACCAATTCGATCTGACATTTCATTTAATTGTTCTTCTAATTCTTTTTTTTCACGAATAAGAATTTCATAATCTTTGATGACTTGATCGAGAAATTCATTTACCTCATCTTCATCATATCCACGAAACCCTTTACTAAATTCCTTATTATGTATATCCAATGGCGTTAATGCCATAGTGCCACCTCCCGAAGGTTTTCTCTAGTTTGTACCTTTTCTTTTTCGACAAATTCACTTATTTTCCTGCATTAAAAATTATTTTTGTCGTCCAATCGAAATTCTCCATTTATCTTTTTTCGTCTTTCCATCAATCAAACCTATTTTCGCACGTCCATACCCACGAACTGAAAGAGTGTCTCCTTCACCACATTCAAATGATGGATTTTCAATACCCATCCAATTTACTTTTACTAGACCAGCTTTAATCAAGGTTTGGGATTTTTGTCGTGAAAGTTGATAGATTGAGGAAACCATCGCATCCAACCTTAAGGAAGAAACGGTTAAACTCTGCTCATTCCAAACATTTTCACAAACCAACCCTTCATGTAGTGGCAATTGTATTAGTTGAATACTCGCTTTTCCAACGGAGTTTAACTCAAGTCGAACAAATTGACCAACCTCTTCGGTACAATAAAATTGCACTTGGTCGCCTGACAAGATAATGTCTCCAAATTTGGCTCTTTTCAACCCAAGGGACATGAGACTGCCTAATACCTGTTGATGGGTGATACTCATGAACTTTTGAGGATATTCCAATTTAAATAAAGTAATTTTAAAATCATCTTCCTCGACGAATTCGTATTCTGGATATAGAATCGCTCGTTTTCGTTCCGTATTTTCTGTCCCACCAAAAAATTGCCATTTAACATCTGTATGTTGACCAATGATTATTTTGACAATTTGTTGTTCTCTCGGATCCAAAAAATCGGTTAATTTAGGTGCGTAATTATTTTCTACATATCTTTTCCAATTTAACACTTGATCAATAAAATCTCGTTCTTCTGGTCTAAAATGTTGATAAATTGACATATTGTATGTTCCACCTGTTAGCCTAATAATTGAAAAAGGGACTAATGGATGAGTCCCCTTTTTCAATTATCCTTAATTAAAATGGGATAAAATCCTTCAGTACATATAAACCCTTCGTTGCAAGATTTAGAACAATAAATCCAACAATAGGAGAAATATCAATCATACCAATTGGTGGTATAAATCGACGGAATTGCTCAAGATAGGGCTCACAAATACGTCCTAAAAATTGTCCAATACTTGAACTTCGCGCATTTGGAAACCATGACATTAAAATGTAAATAATTAATCCCCATTTATAAATATCAATCAATCGAGCTAATAGGTCAATAATAAAATCCATGAATGATTACCACCTCGAATGTTCAATGTCTTTTTCTTGTAAAAATTCAGAAATACTCCCAGAAACCTCCACATTGTCTGGGGTACAAAGAAAAATATCTGACCCTACTTTTTGAATATCTCCACCAATCGCATAAACCGTACCACTTAGAAAATCCACAATTCTCCTCGCCTGATCTCGGTCGATTCTCTGTAGGTTCACGACAACTGCTTTTCGATTTTTTAATTGATCCGCTATGTCTTGTGCTTCAGCATAAACACGAGGTTCCACTAACACGACTTTAGATGATTTTTGTACGCTCTGTAAACTCACAACATTATGCTTTTGTGTGGGTTGCAAATGTTTAGGCGGTTTTTCTTGCTCATATTCTTCTTCATATTGCTCTTCCTCACGATCAGCATATTCATCATCTAAAAAGAAAAAGGTCTTAAATTTAGACTTTATGCTCATGACACGAACCTCCTACTCTTTCTCTCCTACTAAGGCTGTTCCAATGCGAATCATAGTGGCACCCTCCGCAATGGCAATAGCATAGTCATTTGACATCCCCATTGATAACTCATGACAAGGTGCATTCGACAGTTTCAACTGTTGAATGTTGATTTGTAAATCTTTTAACTTTCGAAAACATTGATGTAAAAGCTGTTCATCATCTGTTAACGGTGCCATTGTCATTAAGCCAACAATCTCAATATTTTGTAGATCTTGCAATTCTATGATAAAAGCTTGAACCTCTTCCGGTTTCAAACCGTGTTTTGACTCTTCACCTGATACATTCACCTGTACTAGACATTTCACTTTTTCGGCAGCTCGCTTATTGATTTCCTGAGCTAAGGATTTTCGATCTAAAGAATGAATATAGTCCACTTTATCAATAATATTTTTTACTTTACGCGTTTGCAAAGACCCGATAAAATGCCAGATTGGCTTGTCCCCTAATACTTCCCATTTAGGAATTAAGCCTTCCTCCCGGTTTTCACCAAGATGGATAATACCCGCATTTACGGCTTCTTGGGCACGTTCAAGAGATACATATTTCGTTACAGCAATGATTTTAATTTCCTCTGGATTTCGATTCGATTTTTCACAAGCTGCTAAAATCTTTTCTTCGATGGCTACTAAATTATCTGCTACTTTCATTTTATGACTATAAATCCTCCTTCAAGCCTATAAAGCTCAACATTCGACCTGTTTTCCCATGATCTCTACGGTGCGAAAAAAAGTGGTCCTTTTGACAGCTGGTGCATAAGTTGGTCTTAAGTATATGTTCACTTTGAATACCTGATTTTAATAAGATCTGTTTATTGCATTCTTTTAGGTCAAGGGTGTATTGGTCATCACTGATTAAATTATATGGCTTTATATCAACATCTTCTAGTATATTTTGCACTAACTTTATGACAGGTTCGTTGACAATATAACAATTTTCGCATATTGAAGGTCCAATTGCTACAAGAATCTCGCTTGCCTCTATCCCCTCTGATTGAAAGCACTGAACCATTTTCTGTGCAATCCCATGAACGGTCCCTTTCCATCCTGCGTGAGCCATTCCAATTGCTTTAGAACCAGGATGGAAAAAGTACAGAGGAACACAATCGGCATAACACAAAGTGAGCAGCATTCCGGAGTCCAATGTAAAAAATCCATCCGCATGTTTAAAGGCCGTCTCATATTCACTCGCACCTTTACCCCTATCTTGCTTTGTGACTTTTACAATATTTGTTTCATGGGTTTGCTCAGCACCTACCCAATGATCTAACGGAAAAGAGAGAACTTTTGCTAAATGCTCCCGATTTTCAAGGACAGACTCCTTGCAATCTTCCACATGTAAACCTAGATTCAAACTTGTAAAATGTTCTTTACTTCTCCCCCCATTTTTACTCGTAAATCCTACCATTAGGTTCTGTTCATGTTGCATCCAATCATCAATGACAAAGTATTCCTCTTTTTGAGCTTTAAATGGTTCCATTTCATAACCTCATTTATGTCTGTATTGTATTATTTTATCACACTACAGGGTCCCTTCCCAGTAAAATAACAGATTACTTTTCTTCATCACGATAGCTTAATTCATTTGTTTCTCTATAGCGAACAAGAATAACATCCTCACCAATTTTAATGATATTTTTCCAAGGGATTATCACTTCTTCATTCTTTCCAAACATGCTCAACAATTTACCAGTACCTGAAATCACAATGGCATCAATTTTTCCAGTTAGGAGGTTGATTTCTATATCACTAATATTCCCTAGTTTTTTTCCGTCACCAACATTTACAACATCTTTTATCTGAAATTCAGAAATTCTCACCATTTCTTCACTCCCCTTTTCCTCTTTTTCTATATATATGAATAAGAGGATAGAAAAAATGAGCATTCTCAACAAAAATTAAAAAGCTGCCACATAACGGGCAGCTTAACTTTGAATATTTTTATTCATTTGTTTAATGGCAGCCTTTTCCAGCCGCGATACTTGGGCTTGTGAAATGCCAATTTCCTCAGCAACTTCCATTTGCGTTTTCCCTTGAAAAAAACGTTTACGTAGTATCAGCTTTTCCCGTTCATTCAATCTTCTCATACCCTCTTTAAGGGCCAGTTCTTCAATCCATTGGATATCCTTATTTTTTTCGTCACTTAATTGATCCATAACAAAAATTGGATCTCCCCCGTCATTGTAAATAGGTTCAAAGAGAGAGACAGGATCTTGAATCGCATCAAGCGCAAACACAATTTCTTCGTGGGGAACATCAAGTTCTTTAGCAATTTCTTCTGTTGTCGGTTCACGTGATGTTTTGCTCATTAATCGTTCCCGTACTTGTAGAGCTTTATAAGCAATATCCCGCAAAGAGCGAGAAACTCGTATCGGGTTGTTATCACGTAAATAACGTCTAATCTCACCGATAATCATCGGAACAGCATAGGTAGAAAACTTTACATTTTGACCTAGATCAAAATTATCTATTGATTTCATAAGTCCAATACAGCCTACTTGGAACAAATCATCAACGAACTCACCCCTATTATTAAATCGTTGAATCACACTTAATACGAGGCGTAAGTTACCGTTAACAAGCTTTTCGCGTGCGGATATATCCCCATCTTGTTGCAATTGCCTGAAGAGTAATCTCATTTCTTCATTTTTCAATACTGGAAGCTTTGATGTATCAACACCGCAAATTTCTACTTTGTTTCGAGTCAATCCATTTCCCTCCTTACAGGAGCTGCTGTACAAAAAACAGTATTTCCCCTGTAAGGAAAAATATGCACCTCCTAAAAAGTGCGAAAAAAGGAAAAGAGATCAAAACCTTGGGCAAACACTAGCTTTACACTCTTTCTATAAATAATAAATTTTATTATTTAGACCATTTTATTAAATTCTTTTTTTAACCTTTTAATAATTCTTTTTTCAAGTCTAGAGATATATGATTGTGAAATCCCAAGCATATCAGCAACATCCTTCTGGGTTTTTTCTTCACCCGACCCAAGCCCAAAGCGAAGTTCCATGATTTGTTTTTCACGGTCAGAAAGTTGGTGAAGCGCCTTTAATAAAAGCTTCTTATCAACACTCGCTTCTAAATCCTTTGTGATAATGTCGTTGTCTGTACCTAAAACATCGGAAAGAAGCAATTCATTTCCATCCCAATCAATATTTAACGGTTCATCGAATGATACCTCGGAACGAATTTTATTATTCCTCCGCAAGTACATCAAAATTTCATTTTCAATACACCGGGATGCATATGTAGCCAATTTGATTTTCTTTTCAGGATTAAAGGTATTCACGGCTTTTATTAAGCCAATCGTACCAATGCTGATCAGATCCTCAATATTTATTCCTGTGTTTTCAAATTTTCTCGCAATATATACAACCAACCTTAAGTTTCGTTCAATTAATATCGTTCTAGCCGCCTTATCACCTGTTGGTAACTTTTCAAGTAACATAGCCTCTTCTTCTTTGTTTAAAGGAGGAGGGAGCGCTTCGCTTCCGCCAATATAGTAAATTTCATCCGTTTTCAAACCTAGTTTGATTAATAATTTATACCAATAGAACATTAAGCGAAGTTTGAACCGTTTCATTTTTTATCCTCCTTACTTACTTTTGTTCCTGAATGTTAAAGAACAAGCCCATCCCCAGAACCTTTTAAGGTATTAGATGCTGAACTGGTTTTTTTTATTGTTTTTGTCTCATTAAGCATCTTAGGGTGTACGATACATTGGAAGGCATCATCAGAAGAAAGTTTTTGCATCGTAAATGAAACTAAACCTTTTTCGATCGTCAATGTTTCTTCGTTGTGAATGAGTTGAATTTGTTCTGGTTTTAGTGCAATGATCAGTTGATGATCTCTTCCCATTACCTTATAAGGTATAATTCTCATGCGATTTTCCCATTCCGATGAAATAGGCTGTTTTCCCATCATCACAAGCTCTGAATCAACAACCATTTTTCTGAGTTCTGGTGGTAATTCATCCGCGATCTTGTAAATAGATACAAACATCACGGGCATTTTTGAAATCGGATCATACAACTGATTGCCACTGTCTACTAATCCTTTGAAGTGATATTTTTGCCCACCAATCATGATACTGACCATTATGAGTTGATTATGTTGTATTTTGGTTACCTCAATATTTTCGAAGTTTTTTCTAGAAAGATGCCAAACGATTGGAAATCCCAAAACAACAAATAACCAGCTAATTGGATCCCCAAAACCTTTTATACTAGCTAGAGCAACAGAGGATGTAAGATCCATGTCAAATTGAATAAAATAGTGAGCACCAATTAATGAACCACCTACAAGGAAAGTAACTAAATAAAAGATCATTAAACCACTTATAAAATATTTAAATCTCTTAAAACCAAACACAATTAGAATCATAACTATTGAAAATAGAAGTTTAACAACGGGGTGTCCAGAGAAATTATTCAATGGTGTTATGGATAATAAGATAATAATGGATCCGACAAAACCTCCAACAAACAGCCTCCAATACAAAATATCTCTTTTTAAAATAAGAGCTGTTAAATAAAGAAGGAAGCTATCAAACATAAAATTTAGTAGCCAAATAACATCTAAATAAACAGCCAAAGGCTTCCTCCTAATTCTATTAATCTAATTCTAATCTATTATGATAAAGTATATCGCAACTCAAGTGCAGAAGTGTGTCACTTTCTGTGTATAAAAAAACAGAAATTTACAAGATTCCAACCGTATTTTGTCGTCGTTTACCCCGTCCTCACTGAAAGCCCTCTATTATGACTTCAAGAGGCTCAAGGAGAGATTGGTAGGGAATGACTACCCATAACGATCCCTCCAACTCTTTGCCTTGAGCTTTTCCCTTTCTGTATCCTTTTTAGATTTTTATTCCAATGTGTGATGGCGCTCACTTTTGCAACCCTCACTTTACACTATACTTATAGTGTAAAGTGAATTGGAAGGGGTTTTGGAAAATGTTAGATCAAAAAACAATTGATATAATCAAAAGCACTGTACCCGTATTAGAAGAGCATGGAGTATCCATTACAAAAAGATTCTACGAACTTTTATTTACGAATCATCCGGAACTATTAAATGTCTTTAATCATGTCAATCAAAAACAAGGAAGACAACAAACCGCCCTTGCAAACGCAGTTCTAGCAGCGGCAAAATATATTGATAACCTTTCCGTTATCCTACCTGCCGTTACTCAAATTGCCCAAAAGCATCGATCACTTGGCATTACCCCGGAACAATATCCGATTGTGGGAGAAAACTTAATTCAAGCTATAAAAGATGTGTTAAAAGAAGCTGCAAATGATGAAATTATCGGAGCTTGGACAAAAGCATACGGCGCAATTGCGAATGCCTTTATTGGGATCGAGCGTGATCTGTATGGTGCTGCAGAAAAAGCAGTTGGGGGTTGGAAAGATTTTCGTCCATTTAAGATTTGGAAAAAGGTTGTTGAAAGTGATGTGATTACATCCTTCTATTTAAAACCTGTTGATGAAAAAGCGATTGCCTCTTTTAAACCTGGGCAGTATATCAGTGTAAAGGTGAATATTCCTGGACAAGAATTCACACATATTCGTCAATATAGCCTTTCAGATTCACCCGAAAAAGAATATTATCGAATTTCTGTAAAATGCGAATCTGGCAGAGAGAATATTCCTGATGGCATTGTATCCAACTATTTACATTCCGCTATAAACGAGGGTGACACTCTTATGATCAGTGCTCCTGAAGGTGGTTTTGTCCTTAACCCTACGAGAAAGCCAATTGTTCTTTTAAGTGGAGGCGTGGGGATTACACCAATGATGAGTATGTTCAACTATTTGGTCGAAAAACAAGAGCCGCCTGTTCCTGTCACTTTCATTCACGCGGCGATCAACGGAAATGTTCATGCCTTTAAGGATTCTCCCTTGCCTCCAAACCAAGACTTACACATCCATTATGCATATGAAAAACCAACAGATGCTGATCGATTAGAAAATAGATTTAATTACGAAGGTTATTTGGACGCTTCGATTCTAAATAAATGGATTACCGATAAGGAAAGTATGGTCTATTTCTGTGGTCCAGTTCCATTTATGAAAGCAATGTATTCTGCCTTAAAAGAAATAGGTATCCCTGAAGACCACATTCACTACGAGTTTTTTGGACCTGCTTTGACACTATCATAAGAAGAGGTTTAAAAAAGGCATAACCATAAAGGTTATGCCTTTTATTTCATGTTTATCTTCTTCTGTTACGATTACGAAGGAAGGTAGGTATATCAAGAGTATCCTCATTATTTTGCGGTGCTACAGTTCTTGATTGTTCCACTACTGGTGGCTCTTCTCTTTTCGGTTCATGTTTAACATTTACAGCTGAAGTTTTTTGAGGTTGTCCAAAAGCCGGTCTTGTTGGCTTAGGTTGAATCACTTCCTCGTTAAATCCAGTTGCAATAACGGTTACAATAATTTCATCCTTTAAATTATCGTTGATAACAGATCCGAAAATCATATTCACTTCTTGATCAGAAGCACTTGCAACAATATCAGCTGCTTCTTGTACTTCATATAAACTTAAATTTGATCCACCGGTAATATTTAATAATACACCTTGTGCACCATCAATCGAAGTTTCAAGCAATGGTGAAGAAATCGCCTTTTTTGCTGCTTCGGCTGCACGACTTTCACCAGAAGCCACACCAATCCCCATAAGTGCTGAGCCTTTATTTGACATGATCGTTTTAACATCAGCAAAATCAAGGTTAATCAATCCAGGAACGGCAATTAAATCAGAAATCCCTTGTACCCCTTGACGAAGAACATTATCTGCTTCTCTAAACGCTTCAAGCATCGGAGTACTTTTATCAACAATTTCAAGAAGTCGATCGTTTGGTATAACGATTAGTGTATCTACTGATTCTTTCATAGCTGAAATTCCACCTGTTGCCTGCGTTGCCCTTTTTCTTCCTTCGAAAGTAAAAGGTCTTGTTACAACACCCACTGTTAGAGCACCCAGATCACGAGCGATTTGAGCAATAACAGGCGCTGCTCCAGTACCCGTTCCGCCACCCATTCCAGCGGTAACGAATACCATATCCGCTCCTCTTAAAGCTTCCTCAATCTGTTCTTTACTCTCTTCAGCAGCCTTTTTACCAACTTCAGGGTTAGCACCAGCACCAAGTCCTCTTGTTAATTTTCCACCAATTTGCATCTTTACTTCTGCTTTAGAAAGATTCAATGCTTGGGCATCAGTATTTACTGCAATAAACTCAACACCTTGAACTCCGTGCTCTATCATCCGGTTAACGGCATTGTTTCCGCCACCACCAACACCAATAACCTTTATCGTCGCTAATGTCTCTATATTTGTTTCGAATTCCAGCATGACAAATCCTCCTAATCCGTCGATATCCCTGTTAGCCATTCGTATTCGGATTGCTACGTTATATCAAATTAATTTTCTATTTTATTCAAAAAAGTACCCAAAAAACTTTTTCATTTTAGATGTTACTTTTTCTTCTGGTTGTTTTTCTTGTTTTGTTTTTACTTGTGTTTGCTTGACTGGACGTTTTTCTTTTACTTCATGATGAGCAGCTTGCGAACTCATATGTCTTCCTTGGATCTTTGCATTTTTATAAGAAAACTTAATTAAACCGACTGCCGTAGTATATTGTGGTTCTCTAACCCCAATATAATCAGGGATCGCAATTCGAACACGACTTTGGAATACATCCTGGGCCAGCTCTAAAATCCCGATAGTATTTGAAACTCCTCCAGTTAACACAAATCCGCCTGGAAGATCTTTTACACCTAAACGATGAAGTTCAACTAGGATGAGTTCAAACATTTCTTCCAATCTAGCTTCAATAATATCACTAATCTCTAATTGGTTAAACTGTTGTTGCTGATCGCTTCCAATTATGGACACATTAAAAACTTCATCCTCAGAAGCAAGATCATAAAAGGCACAACCATATTTTATTTTGATCTTTTCAGCATCTTCAGATGAAGTCCGAAGACCAATTGAAATATCTTTTGTAATATGGTCTCCCCCAACAGGTAGTACTGAAGTAAACTTTAATCCACCGTGTTCAAAAAAAGCAATCGTTGTGGAGCCCCCTCCAATATCAATAAGAGCCACACCAAGATCTTTTTCATCTTTTGAAAGAGCAAATGAACCTGTAGCCAGTGGTTGTAACGTTATGTCTAATATTTCTAATCCAGCCTTTTCCACACAACGCAATACATTATGTAAGATTGTCTTTGATCCCGTAATGATGGTTCCTTCCATTTCAAGACGAACACCAATCATCCCACGCGGATCATTAATTTCATCGAGACCATCAACAATAAATTGCTTCGGGATCACATCAATAATTTCTCTTTCCGGTGGAATAGATACTACCTGTGCCGCTTCAATGACCCTAGCAATATCCTCATCTGAAATTTCCCTATTTTCACTTGATACAGCCACAACTCCATGTGAAGGCTGGAGCATGATATGATTGCCTGTTATCCCCACAATCACTTCTTTAATGTCCATACCAATCATTCTTTCTGCTTGTTCTATTGCCCTCCTAATAGAATGAACGGTCTCATCTATGTCAACAATTGAACCTTTTCGTAAGCCTTTAGACGGCACATTCCCTACTCCGATAATATTTAAAGAGTCCTTAACCATTTCACCTATGATTACTTTCACACTGGATGTACCGATGTCAAGGCTAACATAAATTTCATTGCTGTTCACTCTATGGCACCTCCCTTAAATATAACAATTTGAACAACTCTTTTGTTAACCAATACGTAATAACTTTCTTGACAAATAGTCTCCTACACTCCTAGCTGTCTTTTCACTTTTATAGTAAATCGATCCATTCACCTTTTCGTAGTTGCCTATATCATAAAATTATTCGTCAAAATTATATGATTCCCTTTTTTTTAAAAAAATTTTACTTTTTATTTGATCTTTTCAAAAGCAATATCCTTCTAATTACAGCAATATTTTGAAAAAGTCTAACACCAAATGCAAAAACTGCCGCTAAATATAAGTCTACACCAAGATGAACACCTAGAAAAGCTAAACTTGCAGCTAAAATAATATTAAAAAAGAAACCTGATACAAAAACTTTCTCATCATATATACCTTGTAAATTAGCCCTTATACCCCCAAACAGTGTATCTAATGCTGCTAACACAGCTATTGATAAATAATTGGAATACTCAACTGGAATTTGTATATCAGTCGAAAAGCCAAGTAATAGCCCTATAATTAATCCTAAAATGGGTAGCCACATGTTTAACCTCCTTTTTCAGTATCCACAAGCTCCATGTTACGTATTGCGATCGTGCCCTTGTATGCCGGTAAGCTTACTTTCGATTGTGGCGTTGAAATGGATAACCGGAAATTTTGAACGAAAAATTCTTCTGTCGAATTTGACACTTGCATTCGATTATATAATTTCTCTGCCGTATCTATATGATCAACAGCGACTTTCACCTCAATAGGAAAGCGATCGAGTGGAAACCCGTCCATTTTCGTTATTCCATTAATATCCCGAATGACCGACGTATTAATCCACCTTTGATCTGCAATCGAAATTTCTGATGCACCAAACTGGTTTAACTCATTAATAAGTGTATGTAGTAAATAAGGAGAAATGGGTTCAACTGTTTTCCCAAGTAATAACTCCTCATTTATTGGTACAATGTTGATCACGATTCCCGGACCTAGATATTCTACTAACCCCGCTTCAGCCTTAAATTCATTTAAGGTTTCAATCAGAACTTGTTCCTTACTTTCCCCTCTTTCTGTTTCATATTTTTCAATCTTTTCTTCATTTGAACGAATTTCTCGAACTAAACTTAAATACAGTTCCTTTTCCTTCACTAAGTCTTCTCGTAATTGTGATGTATCACGTGTATCACGGATAACCGGTTCATTCACAGTTTGAAACTGTATAGCGGTCATAAAACCAATTATTAACGAAATGACTGTCATACTGACCTTTTTTTTATCCACCATATTCGCTCCACCAAACTTTCTGTACAGCCAATCAGTTATTTAAAATAGCATTTATAATAATTTCATTACTTTCTTCTAATGAGAATTGTACATTTTCGTTTACTAACATATCTTTTACTCCGCCCTTTAAATTTAACGATGATGACATCGTTTTCACATCTCCAATGGCCGTAACGACAAATGGGGCAGGGTGTTGATATCCATCTATTTCGATTACCGGCCCGTTACACAATATATATGAATCATGTGACAGCCTTTGTCCATTAACCGCGATTGCACTGGCACCAGAGATATAGAGTTCATTTACAACTTGAAGTACATGATGCTCATGAACCATATAATTATTTACATTCGTCTCATTCGGATTATAATTTGCATCCGCAAGAGTCACTTGGACCCCTTTTCCTTTTACCTTTACTTTTCCAAGATGCATCCTGAATTTTTCAGCATCATTGGCAAGATTAGAATAGAGTCGGGCTTCATTAGAAAGTTCTTTTTCCATATTTAAAACTTGTTTTTGTTTTCGATAAAGCTCCTTTTGTAACTGTTGATTTTTTTCTTCTTGTTCAATTATTTCCGTTCGCAATTCCAGATCACGTTCGAATTGACTACTCGTCATATTCGTTTGATCATTTTGTTGATCGGTTAAATGATATGAAAAAGCAATCATATAACCAAAAACCAGACAAACAATTGTCATGATCACATATTTACCCTTCACGATCTTCTCCCGTTTCTCCCGATTCACTCGTCTCCACTCCTTCCGATTCATAGGATTTAAAGAATGAACCCACCTCTAAATTAATGACTCCTTTTTGGTTAGGGCCAAGTTGTCCGATAATGGAAGGATAATGGGACATTTTTTTTGCAAATGTTCGAATTGTAGCACTCACTTCATTTCCATCATTCATAAAAAGCGATATATGATAAAGGTCTGTTTTTTGGGGGGCATAATGAATTTCAGATATTGAATTCAGTACCTCATTAGGTAATTGTTCCAAACTGTCCATCATTTCCTTCAATACATCGTTTTCAGAGAAACTATAAAGTACGGGGGCGTTTAATGGAAGGTCAGCTGTTTGTTTTTCATCTAGTACTTGTCCATTCTCCAAAACTGGAATGAAGTGTTTACCTTTAGAAATATAGGCAATCCGTTTTAGTTCCTGGATCTTTATCACAACGGTATTTGGAAAACGAATCTCTACTTCAGCCTTTTTCACTTCGGGCAGTTCATTCAGTTTATCCTCAACTGCTTTACTTTGAATATTCCATATATTTGTAGCCTTTTTAATTCCTGCACTGGAAGTAATTTCTTTATCTGAATGTGCGTGATTTCCTACGATGGTGATCGTTTTCACGTGACTTAAAGGAGATTGAAAATAGATAATAAAGGCAATCAGCATAAAAAACAGTAGAAGCAATAAAGTAAGTCTACGATTCGCCTTTTTCCGCCTTTGTTGTTTTAATTTAGGTATTCGATCCTCTAAGGAGACGACTTTTCTTTTTTCCATACTAACCACCTCCTATTTTAATCAACCTTTGAATCGTGCCGTACAAAGACTTTCAACCATTCCAGCTACATTTTTAATTTCAGTTCCAAAGGACAAAGACTTTTCGTCTTTGTCTTCTATAGACTATTCTTAAGAAAAACAACGGCATAAATGTTCATGCCGTTTTATTTTCATGCTATTTTTTAAGTGTCCAACATCAATGAATAATTATAACACAGTAAATGGAAATTGAGGTGGATTGATTACCATTACTTTCGACCTATTATTTCGACTTCTGTTTCCATTGTTATTTTGTATGAATCATAGATCGTTTTTTTAACATAATCAATTAACTCAAGAACTTCCTGTGCTGTTGCATTCCCAGCGTTAATAATAAAATTTCCATGCATATCGGAAATCTGTGCACCGCCTATTCTGTAACCTTTTAAGCCAGCCTCTTCGACTAATCTTCCTGCATAATGTGGGAGAGGGTTTCTAAAGATACTTCCTGCGCATGGAAAATTCCAAGGTTGCGTCACTTTTCTATACTCTTTATTCTTGTGTATGGCTTCCATGATTTCTTCTTTATTTCCTTCTTTTAACTGAAATTCAGCCTCAACTACGATCCCCGGACGTTTGTTTTGTAACACCGAGGTCCTATAAGAGAATTCCATTTCCTCATTGGTTAACCATTCAAATGTTCCATCTTCAAAAAGAATATGAGCTCTTGTTAAAATCTTTGAAACATCTGATCCATGTGCGCCCGCATTCATATATACAGCCCCACCAACCGAACCTGGTATCCCACTCGCAAATTCAAATCCAGACAGGGCATTTCTACTAATTTGAACAGCAAGACTTACAACTGAATATCCTGCGCCCACAATGATTTGGGTTCCATTTATTTCAAGATGGTTTAAGCCATTCCCGAACTTTATCACAACCCCTTCTATCCCTTTATCTGAAACAAGCAAATTGGATCCTCTTCCTATTGCTCTCCAATTCACTTTATATTTTCGTACCAATTCCATCGTTTTTTCTAAATTTTTAATGGATGAAGGCTCAATCAATAAATCGGCTGGTCCACCTATTTTGATTGTTGTATGTCCAGCTAACGGCTCATCTTTTTTTATGCTTCCAATTTCCCATTCAATAAGTTCGTTCATCAGTTCGATTAGATTATTATCCATTTTAACCTCCTTAAAAATAGGTTATCTTAGTCTATGCAAAGAGAATTTATGGGCTACTGTTTCCTTACAACTAACTCCTCCATTAGTTTATAGAGTCTGTCTGCTGAATCGGGTATTCCTAAAGTTTTGGCTGCCGTTTTCATCTCACTTAATTTTTGTTCATTCATTAAAATATCATCAATTTCCGCCATCAACTGTTGACCATTTAAATCACTTTCAAGTAATAATTTAGCAGCATGATGATCACTTAGTGCACGAGCATTTTTTTCTTGATGATTATTCGTTACATACGGACTTGGAATTAGAATACTTGGAATCCCGAGTGATGTTAACTCAGCTAAAGTCGTTGCACCTGCCCTTGCAACCGTTAAATCCGTACCGGCAAGGATCTCAGGCATATTATGAACAAATGGCTTGATGACCACATTTTTTGGATTTCCGATTTGTTCAACTTCCTTTTGAACCTTATCATAATGAACGTCACCCGTTACATATAAAACTTGATAAGGCTTTTCTCCAAGTTGGGATAGCGATTGCAAAACTGCATCATTGATCGGTCTAGCCCCTCGACTTCCTCCCACAATCAATACAACAGGTTCCGTTAAACTTAATCCAACTGATAATCTCCCTTTTATTCCATCTTGGTTTAATACTTCTTGAGCACGTGGATTTCCAGTTAACACTACTTTTTGATTTGGAAAAAAGGATCTTGCTTCCTCAAAACAAACGGCTATCCGGTCAACATAACGACTTAAAAATTTGTTTGTTAAACCTGGAACACTATTTTGTTCATGTATAATGGTTGGGATTCCAAGCTTCGCAGCAGCATATACAACAGGTCCACACACATAGCCACCCGTTCCAATCACAACATCTGCCTCAAAATCCCTCAACATTTTCTTACTATCTCTTACTCCTTTAATAAAACGCATAATGGTTTTCATATTTTCAAGTGAAACCTTTCTTCTAAATCCAGTAATCTGAATGGATTTAAAGGGGATCTTCTCCAATGGTACAAGCTTACTTTCGAGACCCTTTTCAGTTCCTATGTATAAGAATTTAGCATCCTTGGTTTCCTTTTTAATTTCACGTATGAGAGCTAATGCAGGATAAATATGCCCACCTGTTCCTCCCCCGCTCACAACAATATTCATTATTTCACCTCTACCATTATTTAAGTTAAGATTCACTTTCTCATAAAAACAGTACGTGCCTAGTAAGCACTTGGTTGCTTTATCTATTCTACTATATTCTATCCCATAGTAAGATACCATCAAAAGAATGATTTTAAAACGTAATATAAATACGGTTACTGTAATGACTGAAAATAAATAGATATTAATCAAAATTTTCGGATATAACGTAAATTTCGTATAAAAAAGCTGACCAATTAATCGGTCAGCCTGATAAAAAATCAATAACGCGAATAACGGCTAATGTTTAATAGTACACCAATTGCCATCAGCATAAGCGTTAACGATGATCCACCGTAACTTAAGAATGGTAATGTAATCCCTGTTACAGGCATTAATCCTGTTACCACACCAATATTAATCATGACTTGAATGGCAACCATCGCTATGATTCCAACTGCAAGAAAACTCCCATATAAATCAGGTGCCCCTAGTGCAATTCGGATTCCCCTCCAAAGTAATAGGGAGAATAATAGTAAAATAAACGATCCACCAATAAAGCCAAGCTCTTCAGCTAAGATAGCAAAAATAAAATCGGTTTGCGGCTCAGGCAAATAAAAAAACTTTTGTCGACTTTCACCCAACCCTAATCCAAATAATCCACCTGGCCCAATCGCAAATAATGATTGTATAATCTGAAACCCACTTCCTAATGGATCCTGCCACGGATCTAAAAAGGAAGTAATTCGTTTCATTCGATAAGGGGCAGAAACAACAAGTGCCGCAAAGGCTGCGACTCCCATTAATCCCAATAGAGCAAAATGGCTAATTCTTGCTCCTGCAATAAAGATCATGACAATACAGGTTCCGACCATTACAGTTCCTGTCCCTAAATCCGGTTGAAGCATAATCATTCCAAATGCTAAGAATACTAAACCAAGCGAGGGTGCTAACCCCTTTTTAAAAGAAGTGATAAACTTTTGCTTTTCCGATAAAAACTTTGCCAGGAAAGCAATCATGGCTAACTTCATAAATTCAGAAGGCTGCACAGAGAAAGCACCAATGCCGATCCAGCTTCTAGATCCATTTCGCACATTCCCAACCCCTGGGATTAGGACAAGAATCAGCATCACAAAACAGATGATAATTAAAACCTTTGCCCAAGTTCTCCACGTCCAATAATCAATGTTCATGATAAAAAACATAGCACAGATCCCAACACCAGCAAACAACATTTGCCTCTTTGCAAAGAAAAAGGAATCATCAAATTTATACTCTGCCCATACTGCACTAGCACTGTACACCATAATTAATCCTATGGCTAAAAGAGTAAGAGTTAAAATAAGTAACGTAATATCAGGAGTTGTTTTTTTTGTGGGCACAAGTCACACCTCTAAACGCTAAATTTAGGGCTCGAACATAGAGAAGGTAGAGGGACCTAGCGAACTAGAAATGTTTGTTAACCTCTACTTACTCTAAAAAACGCAGGGAAGCCATCCTCCCTTTACTAAAGACAAGCCCTTACTTAAGCTTATGCACGGCTTCTATAAAAATGTCTCCCCTTACTTCAAAAGTTTTAAACTGATCCCAACTTGCACAAGCAGGGGATAATAAAATCACATCACCTAACTCCGATAGTTCGTAGGCAAGTGGGACTGCTTCAACCACATTATCGACACGTTTAATCGTTTTTAACCCTGCTTTCACGGCTGCATGTTCAATTTTTTCTGCTGTTTGACCGAATGTTATGATCGCTTTTACATTTTTAAAGTATGGGATCAACTCATCAAATTCATTTCCTCGATCAAGCCCTCCGGCAAGAAGTATAATCGGCTCATTAAAAGCAACAAGGGCCTTAGTAGTAGCTAATATATTCGTTGCTTTTGAATCATTATAAAACTTTCTTCCCTCTATTTCATCAATAAATTGTAAACGGTGTTTCACTCCAGCAAACGTATTTAACACCTGAAAGATCGCCTTGTTTGGAACGCCGGATAATTTAGCTACTGCTACAGAAGATAAAACATTTTCTAGATTATGTTCACCAGGCAATCGAATATCCGCTATTCTGATAATCTGTTCTCCATTGAAAACAACCCATCCATCCTTTACAAAAGCACCTGATGCAAGCTCCCTTTTTGCTGAAAAGGGAATAATCCTTGCTTTAGAATGGCGAGCAATCTCCATCACTTCTTCCTGCTCTGCATTAACGATAAAATAATCCTCTTCAGTCTGATTTTTAGTAATATTAGCTTTCGCTTTTACGTATTCTGATCTTGTCCCATGATAATCAAGATGAGCATCATACAAATTCGTCAGAATGGCTATCCTTGGGCGAAAAGTTGGTGTCCCCATTAACTGGAATGAAGATAGTTCAATCACAATTTGGTTAAATTCCTTCGCTTCCTGGGCCACCTCAGAAGAAACTGTACCAATATTACCTGCAATTAAAGGCTCTTTTTTCCCCTCATTCAACATCTCAAACACTAATGTGGTTGTTGTTGTCTTTCCATTTGTTCCTGTAATGCCAATAAACGGAGCATCAGAAATCTGATAAGCAAGCTCGACTTCAGTAATGACAGGAATCCCTCTTTCAAGTGCTCCTTTAATCATTGGATTATGATAGGGAATTCCAGGGTTTTTGACTAATTAATTCAAACCCCTCATCAAGCATTTCAATCGGGTGCCCCCCGCATATTACTGTAATTCCCTGTTCAAGTAAACCCTGTGCTTCTGGATTTTCCGCTAATGGTTTTTGGTCGTTTACCGTTACAAAAGCACCTAACTTATGTAATAGAGTTGCTGCACCTACTCCACTTTTAGCTAACCCAAGAACTAAGACTTTTTTATGAAGATACGTATTGATCATTTTCATTTATAACCACACCTCAATATAAATTCCGATTATCGCAAACAATAACCCAACACTCCAAAATGTTACAACAACTCGCCATTCACTCCATCCAAGTAACTCATAGTGATGATGCAAAGGACTCATACGAAAAATCCTTCTTCCAGTTGTTTTAAATGAGAGGACTTGCAAAATAACCGATAATGTTTCAATGACAAATACCCCACCAATAATCAGAAGAATCAATTCAAACTTTAATAGTATTGAGATGGCTGCTATAGCTCCACCCAAGGCCAATGATCCTGTATCGCCCATAAACACTTTTGCGGGATGGGCATTAAAAACGAGAAAGCCCAGAACGGCCCCTACAATCGCTACAGAGAAAATAGCCACCTCGTATTGGGATAAACTCCAGGCCAATACGGCAAATGCACCAAATGCAATGGCTGCAGTTCCAGATACAAGTCCATCCAGCCCATCTGTTAAATTGACCGCATTTGAAAAACCAACAAGCCAAAAGACGATAAATAATACATAAAAATAGCCAAGTTCAAATGAATAATCCGTTAGTGGAATTTCAATGGCCGTTGAAAAGTTCATCTGCCTTAATATAAAGTAAACAATAACTGAAATAAGAATTTGACCAATTAATTTTTGCAGCGAGGTTAAGCCCAGATTCCTTTTCAGTACTACTTTGATAAAATCATCTAAAAATCCTAAGAGTCCAAAACCAATCAAGACAAATAAAAGCAAAAAGGTTTTAATCGTAGGTTCACTGAATTTTTCTGTCAGCACTAAAGTTGTTACAATAATAGAAAGGAGAATCATCACCCCGCCCATTGTGGGTGTACCCGTTTTTTTCTGATGCGATTTGGGCCCTTCCTCTCGAATACTTTGTCCAAATTTTAATCTTTTCAAGAAGGGAATAAAAATGGGAGATAATAGCACGGTTATCAAAAAACCAAGTAATATCGCAAAAAAAATAACTTGCTCTAACACACTACTCCCGCCCTTCTTGATTATTTTGTTTATTTATTTCTTTTAATTCCTTTAGGACCTCAGCTATATCATATGTGTTCTCTACTAAATTCAGACTGTTTTTATGAGATAAACAAAATGTAGTTTGATCACTTTCTATTATTTCACTTGATGATATTTTCTCACTTAATTGATTTAACATATCCCCTAAACCTTTCCACAAATCTTTTGTTAAAAACACAGGAAAATAACTAGGTGTATAGGAAGGAAGAGCTTTTTCTCCATCCCATATTGCGGCAATCGCACCATTTTCAATGGCTTCACCTAATTCTCCAGAGTCTTTATATAATGGTATAAAAATTCCTTTTGGTTGTAATACCTGTGAAAATGCAGTAACTGTATGAAAATGTAGCACTGAATCATTTATTCCTTTTCTTTTTGGAAATAAATAGGCCAATTCATTATAAGTTAACGGCATTTCATCCGCTCCTCTATCGCCTCTTTTGCAACAGTACGGTCATCGAAGTCCAAAATGTCTTGCCCGATAATCTGGTACGTTTCATGACCTTTTCCAGCAATTAAAATAACATCACCCTCTTGGGCCTCATTAACGACAAACTCAATCGCTTTTCTACGATCTGGAATACTTTTAAAAGATTCTCCTTTAACGCCGGCTTCCATATCACGTAGAATCTGCTCCGGATCTTCACTTCGTGGGTTATCAGAAGTGAACACGGGGTCAGTGCTTAAAGTGCAGGCGATTTTTGCCATCAATGGCCGTTTCAATTTATCGCGATCTCCTCCGCATCCAACAACAACAAAAATGCGTTTTCTCGCAATCTGACGCACTGTTTTTAAAGCATTTTCAAGACTATCTGGTGTATGCGAATAATCCACAATAACGGAAAAATCCTGTCCTGCATTCACTGCTTCAAAACGTCCCGAAACACCCTCCACCTCTTCAAGAGAAGCGATAATATGATTCAACGGAATACCAGCAACAGCTGCTGCAGTAATACTTGCGAGCATATTGTATACACTAAACTTGCCAATCATCTTCATTCTCACATGCTGCGTACCAAAAGGGGTAATGAGATCAAAGGATGTTCCATTTACGTCCATCGAGATATTTGCAGCCTGAAAATCTGCTTCATGATCGATTCCATATGTGACGACCCTTGCTGCCGTCATACACTTATATTCTTGGCTTGCAGCATCGTCTGCATTTAAAACGGCATATTTAGGCTTATGATCGCAGAAGGTATTCCCAAGTTGTGAAAATAACAAACCTTTTGCACGACGATATTCCTCCATCGTTTTATGGTAATCAAGATGATCTTGAGTTAGATTTGTAAATACGGCAATATCATAGTCACAACCATGAACCCTGCCTTCAACTAATGCATGAGAGGAAACTTCCATAATAGCTGTTGAAACATTCCGATCTACCATTCGTTTAAATGTTTTTTGCAGGGTTAAGCCTTCTGGAGTCGTATTGGGTGTTTCAAATGTCTCCCCATCAATTTTTGTATACATAGTTCCAATTAACCCTGTTACTTGACTTTGATCCGCGAAAATTTTTTCTATTAAATGGCTCGTTGTTGTTTTTCCATTTGTACCAGTTATCCCAATGAGGTTTAGTTTCTGTGTTGGATGTCCGTAAAAGTAGTCCGCTAATAATGTCATCGCACGTTTCGTATCTTTTACGACAATGACGGGGATATGAAGAGATAACTCCTTTTCAGCCAATACCGCTACTGCGCCTTTTCTTTCAGCATCCACTGCAAAATCATGTCCATCCACTCTGTGTCCCTTAATACATACAAACAAACTCCCCGGTTCAACCTTTCGATTATCGTTTTCTATTGATTTAACCTCTATATCCTCAATCTGTGGAGATATAAAGGGATATAAATACTGCAGCATCGTATGTAGTTTCAATTTCCTCAAATCCTCTCTAGATAAAATGCGAAAGTGGCGGAGCAAAGGAACATGGTCTAAAAAAAACGTTCACTAGCAAACGTACATCCTATGCAAGTCACCATTTAAAGTATAGCGTTATTATTTTACATTATAAACTGTAATTAATCTATTTGTGATTTTGATTTTCTTAATCAAATTCGCCCGTCGAATTTGCGTCCGGATTTTTCTCGATCTCGCTCGAGAAATTACACTTGAAAAATCGCATGACTCGCCGGAGGCTGAATGCAGTTAAAGTAAAGGGGGCGGCTCCACAAACAAGGCCGCCCCCTTTAATATATATGAACTTTCTTTTGTATACGACATCCCTATGGATTCATTTTCTCCTTATTTCCAAAATACAATCTGATCGTTGAACCTTCTTTCAACTTAACACCGGCTTTTGGGGTTTGGTTAATCACGGTCTCTCCTTCCCCACTTGAATCTATTTTCAAATTCAACATTAATTCACGGATTTCATCCTTTGAAATTCCAACAAGATCCGGAACCTCTATCAATGGGGTATCCTGCCACGTTAATTCTTTCTCAATTTGTTCTTTTCTAGGTTCCACACCCATCGCTCTAAGGCTATCCCCAATTATATTTCCAACAATCGGCGCTGCAACTGTTCCACCAAATTGAACCGTTCCTTTGGGATTGTCTACCGCAACATAGACTACGATTTGCGGATCATCTGCTGGAGCAAAGCCAATGAATGAAACAATATGGTTATTCTCTAAATAGCGTCCATTCTGTGCTTTTTGTGCCGTTCCCGTTTTACCCCCGACACGATAGCCATCAACAAATGCCTTGCCACCTGTTCCTTGAGCCACAACGCTTTCAAGTGCATATCTAATTTGTGCAGAGGTTTCTTTCGAGATGACTTTTCTCTTCACAATTGGTGTTTTCCTCATGACCACTTCACCGGTTCTTGGGTCAATCAATTCTTTTGCAACAAAGGGAGTGTAAAGTGTTCCGCCATTAACAGCCGCTGAGACAGCCATTACCTGTTGGATAGGCGTAACGGAAACTCCCTGTCCAAAGGCGGTTGTCGCCTGCTCTACAGGTCCAACGCGGTCCAAATGAAAGAGGATTCCCTTCCCTTCTCCTTGAAGATCAATTCCTGTTTTTTCACCAAAACCAAAGTCTTTCACATATTTAAATAATTGTTCTTTTCCAAGCCTCTCCCCAAGTTCAACAAATCCAGGGTTACAAGAATTTTGTACGACTTCAAGAAATGACTGGCTACCATGACCACCTTTTTTCCAACAACGAAGCCTTGCTCCACCCACACTAACAAAGCCTGGATCGTGAAAATGATCCTGTTCCAAATCTACTTTACCTTCTTCGAGTGCGGCTGCAAGAGTAATAATTTTAAAGGTTGATCCCGGTTCATATGAACTCCAAACAGGTAGATTGCGATTATATATATCAGGTTTAACATGACGAAAATTAGCGGGATCAAAACTCGGTCTACTGGACATCGCCAGAACCTCACCGTTATTCGGATTAATGGCCATCGCAATGATCCCATCAGGATTATAGGTAGCTTCAGCATTATCCAATTCGCGTTCTACAATTGTTTGTATCTTAGAATCAACGGTTAGTTTTAAATCTAAACCATTAATAGGTGGTTCATAATCATCCGCCATATCGTTCATTCGTTGTCCTTTTGCATCCGCATAGAATTTCACAGAACCTTCTGTTCCACTTAACTCTTTATCATAAAAAAGTTCAAGTCCCATCAGTCCTTGATTATCAATGCCAGCAAAACCCAGAACATGGGAAAGGTAGTTTCCAAATGGATAATGACGTTTGGAATCTTCACCAATGTAAATCCCCTCAATCCCAAGACCCCGTATTTCCTTTGCTTTTTGATGGGAGATTTTTCTTCCTTCCGGTATTTTCACACTACTCGCCTTTTTAGTTATTAATTCATATGCTTTTTCTTTAGACATATTTAAAACCGATGCAAGCTTTTCTGCTGCCTCAGCCGGATTTTTAATTTGACGAGGAACCACATAAACCGTCGGTGCACTTATATTGGTTGCAAGGGCCACACCATTACGGTCAATGATTTCCCCACGATTGGGTTCAAAAGGAATATTTCTGCTCCATAATCCTTTTGCTTTTTCTGTAAGACCTTCCCCCAAAATCATTTGCACATAACCAAGACGCATATCAATAATGAAAAAGATAAGAATTCCTATTAATAAGACCATTGTCAGTCTTTGTCTGACCGTAACATTTGAAACACGCATAAAAGAACGAACCTCCTCTTTTGAATCTGGCTCGTTCCAATATATGCTTGTACTTTTAATATAGAACAGAGAATCCATTACAACAGATTAACCATTTTTAATCTTTAACTTCTATATCTCCCTTACTTTCCTCGTCTTCTTTTATCGGTTCCTTTTTCTCAGAAGGTTTACCCAATTCAACAATCAAAAACTCTCCTTCTTTCATTTGTGAACCCGCTTTAACATTTTGCTTGACTACAAAGCCATTTCCAACTGAATTAAGCTTCATATTAGCTACTTCCGCTAATTTCATTACATCCCTCAATGACCAACCAGATAGATCTGGAGCTATTAATTCTCCATCTGTTTTGAGAATGACTTTCTCACCTGCTAAAAGCAACTCCTTCTCCTCTGGAATTTGGTTTATGACATTGGAACCATTACCAACCACTATAACCTTCATTCCTTTTTCAGTTAACTTATTCGTAGCCTCATCAACAGTAAGACCTATAACGTTTGGAGTGGGTGCTGCTTCAATCACTTTTTGATCATTTGGTTTAATTTGCAAATACTGTAGACTATTCTTCATAACAGAATTAAAAATCTGTGATACAGGAAGAGAACCATCGGTATAACTCTTGAACTCCGGCTGCTGCACAGCTACATACATCACTAATTCAGGATCGTCTTTTGGCGCCATGCCGAGAAACGAAAAAATATAATTACTCGCTCCCGTTAAATATCCACCGTTTCCCGGTATTTGTGCCGTACCTGTTTTCCCAGCAACTTGGTATCCTTCAATAGCATAATTTTTTCCCGTCCCATGTTCTCCACTGATAACTGTTTCTAAATAATCCCTTACTTGAATGGCAGTATTTTCAGAGATCGGGGTGCCGACTACATCCTTCTTTGTTTCTTTTATTGTTTTACCTGAATCAGGATCCACAATCTTATTAATGACATGAGTCTTCATCATATTTCCATCATTCGCAATGGCCGTTACTGCCTGTACTTGTTGGATCGGTGTAATGGCAGTTCCTTGACCAAATGCAGTCGTTGCTTTTTCAATTAAATACGTATAGGCAACTTTCCCACTCGTTTCATTCGGTAGATCGATGCCTGTTGGCTGATCTAAACCAAACTTGGTTAAATAGCCCCTAAATGTTTCAAAACCCAACTTCTCGTTCGCAATTTTTGCAAAAGCAACATTGGATGATCGCTGTATCCCTTCAGCATAAGTAATGCTCCCCCAACCTCTGCCTCCATTATGGTCTCTTATCGCTTTTGATCTAGGATCAATTACATAGGTTCCTGACTGGAACCATTCATTCGGATTAAATACCCCTTCTTGTATAGCTGCGGCAAGAGTGAAAATTTTCATTGTCGATCCTGGCTCAAAAGAGGATTCAACGGCTTCATTATACCAGCTATTTTCAATTCCAATCCTTGTCTCTGGGTCAAAAGTGGGACGCTGACCCATGGCAAGGATTTCTCCTGTTTTAGGATCCGCCACAATGGCGATAATTTTTTTAGGACTATACTCATCCACCACTTTATTCATTGCATCCTCAAGTAAGATTTGAATTTTTCGATCGATCGTTAAATAGACATCCTTCCCATCTTCAGCCGCTTTGATTTGTTCTTTTCCGTTTGGTAACAGATATCCCCAAAGATCGCTTTCAAATTTGAAAGATCCATTCGTACCTGTCAGCACATCATTAAGACTTTTTTCCAGCCCTAATTTTCCAACAGTGATCGTTTTATTCTCTTCTGTTTTCTCTGTTTCTGTAAATCCAATTACATGTGAAGCAAACATACCATTCGGATAAAAACGCTTCATTTCCCTTGTAAAGGATATCCCTGGTAATTTTAGTTTTTCGATTTTTTTCTTTGTTTCGTAGGTAATATCCCGACCTGCTGCACCAAATTCTACCTGAAACCTTTTTTCTTTCTTCCCATCCTTAAGTATTTTTCTAATGCTAGATTCTTTCATATCTATATACTTAGAAAGCTCGCTTGCCGTTTTATCAATATCAACAACATGATTAGGTTTATCTGGATCATTCGTCATCTTTTTATCCAAAATAGCAATCAAACTGTAGGAGCTTCTATCTTCAGCAATAACCTCACCATTTCGATCATAAATCGTACCACGCTTTGCTTCAATAATCCTCGAATCCGAATATTGTTGAGCAGCCTTTGCCGCTAAAGGTTGACCTTTCACTTCTCCAGTGGCCTGAATATAGAAAAAACGAAATAATAAGACAAAAAAGAGCAGACCGAATATTATAAATAATATCGTTGCTCCCAAATTAATATTTCTTTGTTTTTTTATCATTAATCTTGCACAACCTTAACATTTTGATCGTTTAATTCAAGCCCAAGTTTTTGTGCTTTGCCCCGAATCCGATCATATTGACTTAATTCATTTACCTGAATGGTTAAGTCACTATTTGATTTTTCTCGTTCTTGAATCGCAACCTTTGTATCTTGAATTTCTTTATTAATTTGGTAAATAGATGCCTGATTAGAAATGATATGGACGGAAGCAAAACAAACTAATGCCCCAAAGGTAATACCTAAAATCTTTTCCCCAGGAGAAATCCAGCTCTTTTGTTTTAATATTTTCTTTGGAGCCACTATTGTTTGTTCTTGTTGCTCTTGACGAAGCTTCCTTGCAATACTATCCATACATATTCCCCTCCAAATGAATAAATACTTTTCATATTTTTATACCAATGATGGTGTTATCTTTTTTCAGCTATTCGAAGCTTGGCTGATCTAGCCCGATTATTCTGCTCTAATTCCTCTTGTGAAGGTACAATTGGCTTCCTATTTACGAGCTTTAGGACAGGCATATACTCTTCAGGAATAATAGGCAAACCATGAGGTAATTCAGGGTTTTCACTTTCCTTTTTAAAAGCTACCTTACAAATTCGATCCTCTAGCGAATGAAATGTAATGACACTTATTCTACCACCGCTATTTAGTAATGAGATGGCTTGTTCTAATGATTTCTCAAATACACCTAACTCATCATTCACAGCAATTCGGATCGCTTGGAAAACTCTTTTTGCTGGGTGACCGCCTTTTCTCCTTGCAGGAGCAGGAATCGCCTCTTTAATAATCTCTACTAATTGTCCCGTGGTTTCAATTGGTGCTACCTCTCTATGAGCCTCAATCTTACGAGCTATTTGCTTAGAGAATTTTTCTTCACCATATTGAAAGAAAATCCGAACGAGTGCCTCATAGGTCCAATGGTTGACCACATCAAAAGCGGACAAACTTGCATCTTTGTCCATTCTCATATCAAGTGAGGAGTCATAGTGGTAACTAAAGCCTCTTTCAGGGTTGTCCAATTGTGGGGATGAAACACCTAAGTCATATAACACGCCATCCACTTTTTGTACATTATGTTTTTCCAGTTCTTCTGTTAAGTGAATAAAGTTGCTTTTTATAATGGTTAACTTATTCCCATGAGAAGCTAATTTTTCTTTCGCATGTTGAATCGCTATCTCATCTTGATCAAAGGCGTATAATTTTCCCGCCTCAGATAATTTCGATAGGATCAATTCACTGTGTCCTGCACCTCCAAGTGTGCAATCCACATATATCCCATTAGGCTTAATATTCAAGCCGTTAACAGCTTCATTAAGTAATACCGTTGTGTGATTAAACATTTATGTCCACCTTTCCAATCGAAACACATGGAAATTAAATCAATCCATTATTCCCAAGCTAAAGATCAAACCCAATCATATTTTCTGCAATTTCAGCAAAAGAATCCGCTGATTCGTTGAAATAATCGTTCCAAATGTCTTGACTCCATATCTCAATTCGATTGGACACACCTAGGATCACACATTCTTTTTCAAGCTTCGCGTAGTTCAAAAGTGGGGAGGATATATTAATTCGTCCTTGTTTATCGATCTCGCATTCGGTTGCACCGGAGAAAAAGAAACGAGTAAATGCGCGGGCATCTTTTTTTGTCATGGGAAGATCTTTTAATTTATCTTCAATAATCTTCCATTCATTTAGGGGATAACCAAACAAACATTGATCAAGACCACGTGTTAAAATAAATACTTCTCCTAAATCTTCGCGGAATTTAGCAGGTACGATCAAACGACCTTTTGCATCAACATTATGATGATATTCGCCTATGAACATACAAGCTAGCCCCACTTTCTAAAATTACTTTACCACATCCCTCCACTTTCCTCCACTTATTTTTAAATAATTCTTCCTTTAGATTTAGAATCCTCTTTTAATTGGCAGAATATTTTTATTGTTACAAAAAACGACTCTATCCAATTAGGATAGAGTCGTTAGAATCTTTATATTTTTATTACTTTGTGTTTACCATCGAATTCATAATTAAAATGAGCCAATTCTGAGAGGAAAGAAACCCCATAGCGGTTCATATAATATAAAGCATTTAGGATTCTCTCCTGAGGAGCACCCACAGGTCGAAGACTATGGTCTACTCTTCGATACTTACTCAGTGCAACCTTGTGCTTTTGCTTTAAATGAACTTCAATTTTCCCTTCCATAAATTCAATTTGCTCCATTAGTTTGCCTTGATTTTTTTCAAATAAGGGAATCAACCCTTTATCAAGCTTCTGTCCAATATTTCCATAACTTACCTGCAGTTGTTTTTTTGCAGATTGAAATAACGTTTCTAATTCTAGATCTTTTACAGATTCTAAATAGGCCTCCTGTTGTTTCCCTGTCCCATTTGTTAGAACCTGCTCAAGTGACAAAGCTAGTTCTTCAATATCACTTGCAACCGATCGCTCTAGTAACGTTATATTCAAACGAGGTACAATCAATGGCATTTTAATCGAAAACTGTTCAAATGCTTGTTTTAATTCTGCCCAATAAGCGATTTCACCCGGACCTGCAATAAAGGCTAACGTAGGAAACAACATTTCTTGAGTAAGGGGACGAGTTACCACGTTATTACTTAATTTCCACGGAAACTCAGATGCTATTTGCAATAATTCCGCGCACGAAAACCTCAGGAGCCCATTCTTACCGATAAATTGTTGTTTCCCTTCATTATATTCAAGCAGTATCCGTTCCCTGTACTCCTCATCATAATAGAAGAGATTTGCTGCTTGATCCGTCATCTCAATTGACCGATTAAAGCCTTCCTCTGCTAATTGATGTTGGACATCCTTCACGGATTGATTAATCACAGTAACTTGTTTAATTTGTGACATAAATATTTCTTTTTCCAAACTGCGTAATCCTTGGTAACCTGAGTCAATCACAAGCAATCCTTCATTTTTAAATAATCCCATTACCATTTGAGCGAATAAGTCTACAAATGTTTCTGATTCTTGCACTGCCTTACGCATAAAAAGAAGTAATTCATTTGTATGATCGCTTTCACCAAAGGTCTCGATCACTTCTTCAATCCATTCCATACAAATCCCTTTATCTAAACCGATATCAGAAACCATTCTCTTATCAAGTACTTTTTCTGGATAAATGACCTTTTGTATTTCTCCGTTTTTCTCCAGATAGATATGATTGACTTCCTGAAAATCATGATCCTCCCCAGCAATCCAAAAGATTGGTACAATCGGTATATTCAATTCTTTTTCCTTTTGCTTAGCTAGGGTAATAATAGAAAGCACTTTATGTATTGAATATAATGGACCTGTTAAAATACCAGCTTGTTGCCCACCAATGATCACCGCACTATTTTCTTTCGTTAACTTTTCAAGTGACATTTTTACTTCTGGCGAACTCGGAAAACGCTCCATATATGTTTCAATGCATTCAGCAAGCTCTTTTCTCATAAAGGTGCGATTGTTTAATTCTAGTATTCTCGCCTGATAATCTAATGAACATTGATACCGATAATGAAAGAAACGTTGAATTTCAGGTACACCCGCTAAATAATCCGTTGCAAAACGGTTTGTAGCAGGCAACGAGAGATTTATCATCTCCATTTATGACTTCCTTTCTCATAAACCTTTTTCTTATGAATTTTTTCTATAGATGTTTCCTACAAAGTGATTGTTCTGCTAACTCGCGATATTAAACCATAAATGAGTAATAACAGATAAACTAAACTAAAAAGCAAAAAATTAAAGCGCCAAAATCCCCTAAAGACTTTTGCAAAATCAATCTCCTGTTTTGTCTTCCAATGGATGACCACAAACATGATTGCTACCAGTATCATCACAATGCATATAACCCAAAAAAGAGATAGCCCCCAAATGACTTTTATGAGGTAATGCACAGCTATAACTAAAAAGAACGTAGTTAAATCGAGTGCAACACGAACAGACTTGTGATGTTTTTTCGTGAGCCACTTACTAATTACAAAAACGATTATATACCCTAACAGCGGAATAGTCACGAATGAAGCAATTATTGAAGAAAAGATTCCTGACACTTCTATACCCTCTCTAACTTACACTCCTTCCCTTTCACCGCTTGATAAAAAGTTGCAATGATTGGAGTGTTTATTTCCTTCTCAACCGATTTCTCCAAAAGATAACCAAGAATGGCATCTACTTCAGTCGGACGTTTCCCCTCTAAATCACAAAGCATAGATGAATCATTATGGGCTGTTTTCTTACAAACAGAAACAATATTTTTAAAGTATTCTTGACTTTTTTCTAGTTGCAAACATTGTTCGATTTCATTAAAGATCATTTTCACTAACTCAAAGTAATATGGATTCTCTAAAAGTTCCCCGTTTTTAATTCCTAGAATAGCTGTTAAAGGATTGATTACGGCATTAACGATCAGTTTTTTTAGAAGCATATTTTCATAATCTTCTTCTATTATAAAAGGAAAGCTCTTATCTGATTCTAATGAAAGCATTTCAAGTAACCTTGATCGGGAAGGTTGAATAGAGGAAATATTTGTTGATCCAATCCCAGTATGATGAACCGTATTAGCATTTAATCTTATGGCCCCATGCTCGACAGTTCCTACATATACATCCCCTTTCAACTTATTCAAGTATTTTAAATGTCCCATTCCATTTTGTAAAAATAGAAGGGCTTTGTCAGGTCGACTTTGAGTATACAGATCATCCATCAAATCCATTAAATGATATTGCTTTACAGCAATTAAGGTAAGATCCTCACAACCCCTCCATTCTGAAGATAATTTTACTTCTATAAACTTGTGTTTTTCCAGTTCATTTTGCTTTAAAAATAATCCCTTCGACTGTATAAGTCCCAATTGTTCTTTTGTGTGTACATATAAACAAACAGGATATTTTTCGCTCAAATAGAAGGCGTATAGTAAACCAATGGACCCGCCGCCAATAATCCCTATTTTCATGAAACCACGTATCCCTTTCCATCTTAAATTTGCAGAAATTAAAACTTATCTGTATGCTTTCCCTATTTAATTATAGAGTATTTAACCTCCATTGGGATAGAAAATTGATTGCATCAGCAAAACAAATAATATGTGAAATCGTTTCCTATATAAAGCTGAATTTTCTGAACAAATATACTATAATAATAGGAGTAAGAATTCATCAACCTGTAATGAATACAATCCTACTACTATTTATTCTTTTTACACTTCATCTAACGGACAAATTATGATCAAATATTGATTTAAAAAGGGGGAATAATAATGGCAATAGATATCTCAAAACTTAGAGTCAATTATAAAACATTAGAAGAGTTTAAAGAATTTAAAGAATACGGGATTCAAGAGCTTTCTATGACTGAAGACCTTGAAGCCAATATCATTGAAAATGATAGCGAGTCACCATTTTATGGAATTTATTTTACGGATAAGTTGGTAGCAAGAATGAGTGTATATCATGTAAAAGATAAATATAACCGTTATTTCGAGCCATATGTGGAGTATTTAGAAATTTGGAAGTTAGAGGTCCTGCCTGACTATCAAGGAAAAGGCTTTGGAACAGCACTTGTGAACTATGCGAAAGATTTTGGCCTACCCATCAAAACAAATCCTCGTATAAAGTCACGAAGTTTCTGGGAGAAAATGGGGTTTTATTCAGTCAACTATGAAATGGAGCGCGATTTGGGTGAAAATCCACTCATATGGTTACCAGAAAGTCTACAAAAAAAAGACATGTCCTAAACATAATGTAAAAAAACAAGCAGACAAGACCATTGTCCGCTTGTTTTTTATTTATCAAGCTTCTCCAAGTTTCCATTTTTATCCATTTGGAATCTTGTTTTCTGAGCAAATTCCTCTTCCTTTAAAACCACCATTTTTCGAGCTCTTTCCATAATTTCAATTAACGCCTTATAATCATGTTCCATTTCATATAACTCTTTTGCTAGTCTATTTTTTTCATTGTAGATGTTTTCTAATTGTTGTTCAAGTCTTCTAACTTTTTCTTCATATAGAGTCAGATTTTCTTGATAATCTGAGGATTCTATTGCTCGAGAGTAAAGTTTGTTCAGATAGGATATGATATCTTCAAAAGTTAATTCTTTTGAATCGTTTTTAACCAATCGAGAGGGTTCTTTCTCTATTTTTTCTTTGTATTCAAAGTTAGGTTCTCCTGTATTACTTGTCGTTCCTATTTCACCATCAGGACTCTTCTTTACTGCTTTACGCTGTTTTTTCGCTACTTCAATACCCGATTTATACTGTTTTCTAATGGATGAATTCCAACGAAATCCGCAAGCAGCAGCTGTTCTGGACAGCTTTTTCCCTACCTCTTCAAACGCTTGAAGTTGTGTTCCGCCCTCGCGGATATGACGAAGCACGACTTCAGCAAGAAGTAAATCTTCATCCTGTGTCCAAGCATCCTGACGAGTTAATGACATCAGAAAATCCCCCCTAGTCTTTTTTATTCATACATATGCTTCTACTAGAAAAGATAGACTGTCATCCTCTAAGAAATATCATCATTTTCCTCGTCCTAGATCTAAATTCTTTCATTTGGACTTTCTCAAAAAAAGAAAAAAGCACAAGAACGATTTGTTCTTGTGCTTTTTTCTTTAACGAAAGATTAGTTGTTTACAACTTCTTTCCCTTTGTATGTTCCGCAAGCTTTACATACACGGTGAGCAAGTTTCATTTCACCACAGTTTGGGCATGCTGTCATACCTGGCACCTCTAGTTTAAAATGAGTACGACGTTTTCTTTTTGCAGCTTTAGAAGTTCTTCTAAATGGTACAGCCATTATTCCCACCTCCTTAAAGAGAATTAAGAAAATTATTAAAGATACAAGTAATCAAAGAACCATATTACTTCTTTTAAATCTCCTGATTATGTATCAGAAGACTGATCATCTTGATCAAAGAATTTAGCAAGACCAGCAAGACGAGGATCTACCTTATCTTTCTTATCGTGCTCGTTTATTACTTCCCAATCCTTTCCAGATTGAGGAGCACCTTCCTCAGTACTTTCTTCACAGAAAACCTGTATTGGAACTTCAAGTAATAAAATTTCGTGAATAATTGGCATAAGATCAATCACATCACCATTTACTTGATGAACCTCATCATCGCTTTCATGTGAAAATCCATTCAGAAGAAAAGTCTCTGTTGTGTCAACATGAATAGGATAATTTACGTCAACTAACGTACGAGAACAAGGAAGAATAAGATGACCTTTAATCGTTAAATGAAAAGTCACTTTTGCTGAATCAATGTCTGCCTTACCAGTAACATGAATTGGTGAGACACTTCTTATCGTCTGATCGATCTTCATGATTTCATCCGCATTGACCATTTCATCTATCGGAAATTCCTTGTTTCGATATTTTTGTAACTGAATTAATGTCCATTTCATACGGATCACTCCAAGGCAACAAAAATAATTATAGCTACTAACTAATTATTTGTCAATATTTTTTCTTTACACTAAAAACCTGTCTTTTTAGGTTCGTTAATAATGGTACTCTTAGTATTCTATCCAATTTCAAGTTGTTTGCAAGCACTATTTTGATTAATATAAAATAAAAATGACTAGAATGGCTTTATTACATACATTTAAAGGAGTTTGATTTATGAAAGCAGTTGGAGTAATTGTTGAATACAATCCCTTCCATTATGGTCACGCCTACCATATAAAAAAAGCCAAAGAAATCACAGGTGCTGAGGTGGTCATCGCTGCCATGAGTGGGAACTTTCTCCAAAGAGGCGAGCCTGCTCTCGTCTCTAAATGGGTAAGAGCAGAAATGGCTTTAAATAATGGAGTTGATCTTGTTTTTGAGCTTCCCTATACGTTTGCTGTCCAAAAAGCAGACACGTTTGCAAGAGGGGCTGTGTCATTACTCGATTCAGCCCGTTGTGATTCCATTTGTTTTGGAAGTGAATCCGGAAATATTGAAGATTTTTACCATACATATGACTTTCTAGAAAAGCATCAGCAAAACTATAATCAAGCTATTCGTTTCTTTCTTGACCAAGGAAACAGTTATCCTAGAGCCCTATCACTTGCGTTTCAAAGTCTAAAATCTCCGGAAAACACGATTGACTTAAACTTGCCGAATAACATTCTTGGATTTCAATATGTCAATGAAGCTCAAAAACAACAACTCAAAACAAAAATGGTGACTATTCCAAGAAAAAGTGCCAATTATCACGATGAACATTTTTCCGCTTCACCCATTGCAAGTGCAACAAGCATACGAAAAACACTATTTTCACCTAATCAACCCATTTCCAGTATTCAAACCCATGTACCCGAAAGCACCTATGAGCTATTGTTGCAATATAAAAAAAACTATGGATCTTTTCACGATTGGAATATGTATTGGCCTTACATACAGTTTCGTCTCATACAAGCTAGTGTAGCCGAACTAAGGGAAATCTATGAAGTTGAGGAAGGATTAGAAAATCGTCTGCGTACTCTTGCCATAAAATGTGATTCCTACACACAATTTATGAATGAGTTAAAAACAAAACGATATACGTGGACCCGTCTCCAACGCATGCTTACACATATTCTGACCGATTTGAAAAAGAAAGAAATGCCTTTAATAAATGAAATGGTACCTTATTTACGGCTACTTGGGATGACTGAAATGGGGCGCACCTATTTAAACCGTTTAAAAAAGGATTGCCGGATCCCTATTATCTCTAAACGCTCCTCTTTCAGTCATCCGCAAATGGCGATCGATACAAAAGCTGCAAGGATCTATGCACTCGGTTTATCACCCCAGTTTAAACAAAGAGCCATTGACTTGGAATATAAGCAGCAGCCTATTTATGTAAAAAACTAAAAGTATTCCCTATCTGTTATGAATAAAATGGAAAATAAGCGATCCGTGGAAGATCGCTTATTTTTTCATTTCGAGCTTTTGCAAATAGTCGATCGCTTCATCAAATGTATTGACCGGAACAATCACCATATTGGAATGAATATCCTTTGCTGTTAAAAGCGCACTTTGATAATTTGAATCCTCTTCATCCTTTTCTTTCGGGGCAAAGAATATTTCTGCTCCAGCTTTATCCGCTGCAACAACTTTTTGCTCAATTCCACCTATTTTCCCTACAGTGCCATCTGAAGATATGGTACCTGTCCCGGCAATTTTATAACCTTTCGTTAAATCTTCTTTGGTTAATTGATTATATATTTCGAGGGAAAACATAAATCCAGCAGAAGGGCCACCTATTTCATCACTATGAACCGTCACTTCTGGATGAACGATTAAGTCCTTGTCATCGACAAGACCAATACCGATTCCCACTTTCCCTTTATTTTCTTCTTGTTTAAATTCTGCTACCTTTACAGAAACCTCATTTACTACGTTATTTCGATCGTATGTAAGGACCACACTGTCACCCGCCCTAACCTGACTAACATAATTCATAAATTGTGCAGAAGAAGTAAATTCGGTTCCATCTACCTTAAATATTCGATCAGCAGGCAGTAATTTTCCATCTGCCGGCATATCAGGTACAACATTTAAGACATAAACCCCTTTATATCGAACATCCACTGGAATATTTACTTTCTTGAACGCTACTTCAATCGCATTCCATTTTGATGAATCCATTAAATATAACTGCCGAACATTATATTCTTCGTCTGTCTCAGACTCTCCTCTAATTTCATTCAACGTATAAATCTCTTGATACTTGCTGACTTTCGCCATTAAATAAGAGTATATATTAGCTCTTCCCATTCTGACAGTAGTCAGCATAAAACTTCCCTTTTCATCATATCCGCCGTCCACTTCAACGATTGGCTCCAGTTCTTTTGCCATTCCTGGCTTTGACACATAATAAGGTAAATAATAAAAAGTTGTAGCCAGTAGAAAACACGCGGTCAATACTATAGTCTTTATAAACTTTTTGCGATTCATTCCTTATGAAGCTCCTTCCACTGGTCAATAACATGCCTGATTTGATTCATTTGCTTTCTCGCTTCTTCTTCACCAATCAAAATCATCTCCTCAATATTCGTGAAAGCTCTCGAACTAAACATTTCAACAGGAGGACGTATCATCACATTTGAGGCAATCTGACGATTTTCTACTAATTCCATTTGCATGATATCAATGCTTTGCATGATGACATCATAAATAGAAGTAATTTCAGCGTTTGTTTTTACACGTGACACATCAACAGCAATAACAAGGTCTGCTCCCATCTTTTTCACTACCGATACGGGCACTCGATCAACAACACCACCATCAACAAGCAGACGACCATTATGTTTTTCCGGTACAAATATTCCCGGAATGGAAATGCTGGCTCGAACGGCATCATCAATCGGACCTTCTGTAAAAACAACCTTTTCGCCAGATATTAAATCCGTAGCAACTACTGCCACTGGAATCATTAACTCTTCTAGTTTTTTCCCTTTAGTAAAAACACGAATAAATTCCTTCACCCTTTTTCCAGCTATAAATCCCATTTTTGGCACAGTAAAATCTACATAATATTTTCTTTTAAATGCTGTCGAAATTTTATAGAGCCTATTCATATCATGACCGGCTGCATAGAGGCAAGCAACCAACGAGCCCATACTGCTCCCAGCAATTAAATCAATCGGAATTCCTTCTTCCTTTAATACTTTTATTACACCTAAATGGGCAAAACCACGTGCTCCTCCAGAACCCAATGCCAAACCAATTTTGGGACACCTCATATTATAACCACCTTTCATAAAAGCGGCTTTATGGATAGTAAAGATTCGCCATACTCCTTAATCTTATGGTCTATTTTTACAATCTATGAGTATATTAATTTACATGAGGACAAGTTTGTATGAAATTGAATTTTTTTCTTATGATATTTTAACATTGTTTGATTTCATTGGACAGTTCAGTTCGTTCACCTTAGGGAGGATAAGCGCGTGCTTCGTTCCAAATTAAAAACCATTCTGTTAGCTTTATTAGTATCAATCATGGCGCTATCATTAATTGCCTTTCCACAAGAATCCGTATCTGCGTCCATTCGGGGACTGGATATGTGGCTCGAAATTGTATTCCCCTCTCTCTTGCCTTTTTTTATTGTATCTGAAATGTTAATTGGATTTGGGGTCGTGAAATTTATTGGTATCCTTTTAGAGCCATTAATGAGGCCATTATTTCGCGTACCAGGTGTAGGTGGGTTTGCATGGGCAATGGGAATGGCGTCAGGTTATCCAGCTGGAGCCAAAATTACAGCAAGACTTAGGCAAGAAAAGCAGATCACAAAGACAGAAGCTGAGAGACTCGTTTCTTTTACAAATTCCTCAAATCCGCTTTTTATTTTTGGTGCCGTTTCCGTCGGCTTTTTTAACAATGCCCAACTAGGGATCCTATTAGCCGTCGCTCATTATCTCGGAAATATTTCCGTAGGCCTCATTATGCGTTTTTACGGAATCAAAGAACCCCAACAAAGGAATGAAAAGACAAGTTATTCCCTTCGCACAGCGTTTTCTGCCCTGCATCAAACAAGAATGAAAGACAATCGCCCAATCGGAAAAATACTTGGTGATGCTGTTATGTCTTCTGTGCAAACCTTGTTAATGATTGGAGGATTTATTATCCTATTCTCCGTTATAAACAAATTGTTATTCCATCTTCAGATTACTGGTTTTTTCGCTAAGGCGATTGAAGTGATTTTAAATCTCTTTCAATTACCTATTGAACTCAGCATTCCACTCATTTCGGGTTTATTTGAAATAACATTAGGTGCACAATTGATCAGTCAAATTCAAAGCGCGACATTAATGGAACAAGCCATCATTACTAGCCTTATTCTTGGTTTTAGTGGTTTTAGTGTTCAAGCACAAGTTGCCAGTATTCTTGCTCAAACAGACATCCGATTTAAGCCATTTTTCTTCGCAAGGATCATTCATGGTGTTTTTTCGGCTGCTTATACCTTTCTCCTTTGGAAACCTATTTATGAACAATCACTGAGAACTGAAAGCCCCTTTGGTTCGGTACCCGTTAGCTTTATAAGAGAAGATACAACACTAGCCAACCTTCTTTCTTCTTTTTCAGATATCGGCGCTATCGTGACAATCGGAATGCTAACATTATATATTGTCCTTTATGCTAAAAGAAACGTTTTACACAAAAAGAATTAAAAGACGAGCATTTGTGCTCGTCTTTTCCCAGTTAAACCTTTTCTTATTCTTCCAATTTATATTTTTCCCTTAAAGCATTCTCAACTACAGGCGGCACTAGCTTAGATATATCCGCGCCATATTGTGCCACTTCCTTAACAATACTCGAACTTAAGAAGGAATATACATTTTTTGTCATAATAAAAAACGTTTCAAGTTCATCATTTAATAGTCTATTCATATGAGTGATTTGCATTTCATACTCAAAATCAGAAACCGCTCTTAATCCTCTTATGTTCGCAATAGCGCCTACCTGTTTTGCATAATCAACTGTGAGCCCACTATAAGAATCAGCTTCCACATTAGGGATACCCTTTGTCACTTCTTTAATCAAATTCACTCTTTCTTCAACTGAAAACAATGGATGTTTGGATTCATTATTTAATACAACAATATATATTTTGTCAAAAACCCGAGAACCCCTCGTAATAATGTCTAAATGACCATATGTAATCGGATCAAACGTCCCCGGACAAATTGCTATTCTTTCCATGATCTCCTCCTATTCTTCTCCAATCAAATAAATGGAAACGGCAATAATTCCATATTTCTCATATTTTGTTTTAACAAATCTTCCAACCGCTTCAGGTAAAACAATTTCTGAACCATGTTCACAAACAATAACGCCTTCTTTATCCACTAAGTTACTTCCGTCAAAAGATTCCAATAATTTCTCTAGCTGCTGTTTTTTGTACGGAGGATCAAGAAAAATATAATCCAACAGTATTTCCCTTTTTGTTAGAGCTTTAATCGCTCTCTCAGCATCATTCCGGTAAATTTCAACTTGATCATCAAATCCACAGCTATGTATATTATCATGGATCGTCTGTATCGCCTTACCATCTCGATCCACAAAAATCATTTTGTCCAAGCCTCTGCTCAAGGCCTCAATTCCAAGCCCACCACTTCCAGCAAATAAATCTAGTCCAATTCCACCATCAAAATATGGACCGATCATATTAAACATCGCTTCTTTTACCTTATCCGTCGTTGGCCTAGTTGAATTACCTGGTACAGCCTTAAGTGCTTGACCTTTACAGCTCCCCGAAACCACTCTCATTATATCACCACAACATTTCTGATTTCTTGAACTTTTGCAATATCTATCCTATCATATTGTTAGAAAGTAGCCAATCATAATAATTGAATAAATCCATTACAAAATTAATTTATTATACACGTATATTCACCTATAGTTTGGAAATAATGTAAGTAACAACATCATTCGAGGATGTTGTTGCCAACCGCGGAGAAGACTTACGTTTCCCCATAAGTTCTTCCTCCGGTTTCTCCTCTCCCTTTTCCTTCTATCCTGATTGGATATAGAAGGACCCTGCAGAAATTTGCAGGGATTTTTTTGTTGAACCTTACTTTGAAACTTTCAATGTAATCTTATGTTCATCTTCTTCCACTATCACATTAAAAATCGATTGTAATGCCTCATGCTTTATATAGATGACTTCATTTTCTACTACAAATGACTGCCCCAATAAACCAAATCGTTCCTCATTATAGAGAAAAAAGGGTTCGTTTATGTAAAATGTATAACGATTTTTCTCTTTCGATAATTCAACTTCTGCTCCATCAGTTGATTCCACTAAAAACCCTAATTCATTCATGGTTGTAACCAATGGGAAAAGTATGTCTTTCCCACGATAGATGACCTGGATATTCTCACTCGTTGTTTCATTTATCACTACGTCTCGTGGATCAATAAAATAGAGAGGATGCAATGGATCAAGTTCATTTCTATTTACTGTAAAAAAAGTGGTGTTTAACCCTTTTATACTCCCGAGAACTTTATCCAACCTTTGAAAATGGAGCTTATCTTCTAATAGAACCTTTTTTAGCCATGATTGTCTTTCACTTTCCGTTAATTTACTTGATAACTCTTGTCGTACCTTTGTCGTTTTTAGCCCTGATACTGGTTTATCTAACATTTCTGCCGTTAACAATTCTAAAATCCACTTTTCTTCTGATGCAAGTGACGTAAACTTTCTCTCAAAAAAGGAATAAACAAGCTGCTCCTCTAATTCTTTTAATTGTTCCACAGAAGAAACAATCCAAATCCCATTTCCACTCTCACGATTATAGTCATTTGTCAAAATAATTGAAGTGTAATCCTTGAATGTTAGATATTGAAGGTTTTGAAGAACAGTCTCATCGACTCTAGGTTGGTTAGAAAAAAAGGTAAGGTCTTGATTAACATCCATCTTAACTAGCGGATCTTTCTGCCAATATAAAGCGGGCATCGAATCCTTCCCCTTAAATGTGTAAAAATCAATGAGCGATAATCTTTCAAAGCCTATTTGAGGAATCCCAGCTGCCCATGTACTGCCTCTTCGTTCTCTTTCTACAATATCAATGGTTGTATGTACAACTTCAACATGAGATATACTAGTGATCCATTCTGTCAATAGGAAGGCAGACTGATTGTGAATAGGGATCTTAAACAGAAAGTTTAATTCACCTTCGCTGGCAAGAAATGTGTCCGGACTTTCATCACTGGATTGACAGTCGTTCCCCTTTACATTCTTACATTCCCATTTAAATAATGAATCTGGCTTATGTATTTGATACTCCTTGTCATTTAATAATCCCGTAATGTTTTGAGTAATGAACAATTCTTTTCCCTTTGCTTCTACCGTTATATATTGCTGGGCTTGCACCATCTCTGTAGTCGACTCTTTCCCATTAGAAAAACGATTCCACTGCCAACTTAAAAGGACAGAAGTAACAATCATTAAAATGAATAACAACGTTATGGTTGCTTTCCTCATGAACTAATTCTCCTTCAATTGATTCCCTTCTGAATCCCGTAAAACCTAACAATTCCTATTTAAAAAAAATAGTGAGAATCTCATTGATTCCCACTTATATTCCCATTTTATAATCGTACTCTTTTGCCTTGTCCGGCTTCGAATTCTCAAACTCCATTTTGACAAACGGTTTATAGGAAGGCTCTACTTTTTTAACAAAAGAGTAGGTTTTGATTTTTTCCATTAATCCCTCTATTTCATCTTGATTACAATAGACGACAACATATTTTAATCTTTTTGAAACATAGTGAACATTCCCAAATCTTCTAAGCATTTTTGCTTGTTTAATTGAATGAAGCCAAACAATGATACTTTGTCTTTGAGCTAACATAACATTTCCCCTCGAATCCATTTCCTTATCATCTTTAGTCTAGCATAAAAAGCAGCTTGGTTACAATGAATACAGAGCGGGTCTATTTCTTAATAAACGAATCATCATACTCAAAAAAAAGAATTCACCCTATAAAAGAGTGAATCCCATTATTTATGACGAACAACCACAGCTCCCACCTGTACTACAACCACCACCATGGGATTGATTCTCAAAAAAGGGATTTCCAGTCAGCACCTTAATATGCTCTGAAACCGCCCCACCAATTCTAACACTTACTTCATCTAACAGACTCTGCAGGTTGTTTTCAGCCTTGCGAAACTCAGCTACATGTTCATCAAGGTCCATTTCACGCTTTAATCTCCTAATATCTTTACTAATTGCTTTATAATCAGGATGATACTTACCAAATCGCTGTACGTCCTCATACTGTTCTTTCATTCTGACAAAAGCACGGATCTTGCGCTGAGTTTCCTGGTTGTTCTTAACTTTATATAAACAGCTCATATAATAATCAGCTATTTCCGATTGCAAAATCATTTGTGCTATTTCCTCAGCCTGTTCTAGGATTAACACTCTTTCAATTGTAGCAAGCATAGATGCCCACCTCCGTTTCATATTTTAACATGAAACGATATGAAAACAAGCATTACGTAATTTCTTTTTTAAAAATTGATGATTATTTTCCTTTTACGGTATCGTTACGACAAATTCCTTTGTGGCACTAGCCAGACGTTGATCTTTTTTCATGATTTCAAGTTTTATATGATGGGAACCTTTTTGAAGATCTTTAATGATAAAAGCTGGATGATTAAGGTCATCCATTCGCTTTCCATCAACAGTAAGAATAATTGTCGCAAGGTCATTTCGGAATGAAACCCCCTTAACCCTGCATTCAACATAAACATCATTTCCTTTAACTTGATGGGAAATAAAAAATGGCTCCACTAAGGCTCGTTCTCTTGCTGTTGCAGGGACTGCTTCATATGAAGATGAGGAAATATTTTTTGTTTCTGGTTCTGGTATCTCTTTTTGGCAGGCAACCATCAATATAGGGATAAATAGTGGCACCATAAAGCGTAACCTTTTCATGCATGATCACTCCTGACACTTTTTTTGCCAAACCATATAATCTTTTTCCTTAGTGTTTACAAACCACCTCTTTTTACTCTTTTAACCTCCCTGAAACAATCAAAAAAAGCTCTCTTTAGAAAGAAAGCTTTTTAAGATTGGGCATTCATCAATTGGAACATACTGATCATCATAGATGCCATTTGAACCCCATTTGAGAACTTTTCAACATGATGTGGAATTGTTTTTTTATAATAATGTAAAGCGGCTATTTCCATTGCTTGAAGTTGACTTGGGTCTCTCGTTAATTTCCTATACCAAACAGGCTGTTGGTGCAAAAAGGTCAACAATTCCTTATTTTGTTCTAAGTAGTGATACACGTCTTTTCGCATGATTAATCTCCCCAATGTCTTAATCTTTTCTAAATAAAAAAGGATGGTTAGACTTTTGTTGACTGGAATTCATATTATTTGGGGCAGATCCATTTTGAAATTGAGAAACAACTCCTTGTATAGCTCCAATTGCCTGACTTAAATGTCCAAGATAATGCTGCATTTGGTTTGGGTCCATGTTTTTCAATGTTCCGAGTACTGTTTTCATCCAATCTGTATTTGACTCTTTAGAGCCGCCATCTGCTTTTGACTCTGAACGAAAGGCATCCCATCGATTGTCGTCCTCACCTAACAAAAACCATTCTTCGTACAATTCTTGTAAGGTTAACCTTCCACCCCTAACCTCTTCCATTACTCTTGGATGGTTCTTCACAAAAACCTTAAAATCCTCGATTGATGGATGAAGCACTTTGTTTGTCATTTGTTTTCACCTCAGTGTATACAATTGCCTAAAATAGGATATGTAAACACAAACATTTGGTGAAAAAAAGCAACTAAAAAGATTCATGACTTTTTCAATGTAATTACAGTTTATTCCAAGTAACGTATATTTTTATTTACTTGCTATTCGGACCTTTTTATATAATTCTGAGTAAAATAGGTTTTATAAACACCAATTCCCGTATGAGTATACTCACCATTTAAAAGGTTTTCACGATGATCCTTACTATTAAACCAGCCTTCAACAGCTGCTGGTGCATCCATATAATTTATAGCAAGATTCTCGTTGAAGGTTGGAAGTGTTCCATCTCCTTTTTCGATTACCCCCAAAACTTCATCATTATCCTGATTTGACCTCAAAACATCCCGGTTCTCAAACGTTTCTTTACTTTTATCAAGAGCAGCAATAGATGCATTCTCATCTTTTTCTAATAAATCTAGGTGAAAACGTGTTCGAATCACGTTTGTTATGTCAAATATCTGCTGTTCATGATCACGTTCAAGTTTTTCTTCATTTATCACATTCCGGGTAGGAGTGTCTATATTTTTTCCTTCATATACCATTGCATATGGGTGCAATCGAATCAGTGTAGAGGCATCCATCAAACGAACACTCGATAAGGTACCCCTAAATTTATCAATATATAATTGCACATAAACATTTCCTACTTTTGTAAGCGGTCGCGTATTAATGTCTTCTTCTGATAACTCAAACATATAAGTCGTTTTATCCATATGAAGGCTGAGCATGGTATCGATTAGATGAGTAGAATAAATATCACCCATCGATTGTCCAATTTTGAAAGGTGAAATATCTATATCCTCCCCTATAGCAAACAAAGTGACAACTTTACCATTTTCTATTCCAATTTGCACATATTCTTTCTGGTTTCGATTATAAATCCACCAATCATAACCATATGAAGATAAATCAACTCTTATAGGTTTGCCAAGTTGATCTTCAACCTCTTTTTTCTTTTTACCTATAAGAGTCATGAGCCCCTCATCTGGACCCTGAGTGCTGTCTCTTTTGTCTAATTGGTTTTCAAAGGCCTGGTTTAATTCATCTGTTCTATCTTTCTGGTTCATTAATCCATTTTGCCCTTTATCATAAATGTCAAAATAAAAGACTAAAACAATAAGTACAGCCATAATAATTAAAATACGAAGAATCGTTTTCAGAGGCGATCCTCCTCTCATTTTTCATAATGGTTCATTGAAGCGAATCATATCTTTATATTATTATAACATTTTACGTATTTATTATAATAGCGCATATAAGGAAAGTTAGAATAACCTTTCGAATGGACCCTATGACTTCTAGAATTAAAAAAAGACACCGTTAGGCGCCTTAATGTTGAATATGATTATTCTGCTCAGATATATCCGCAAGAGCATCTCCTGCTTGTTCATCAGTCAATTGGTTGGTAGCTAAATCTCCAAGACTAACGATACCAATCAAATTTTCCCCTTCTACAACAGGCAGCCTGCGTATTTGCTGTTCAGCCATTAACTGTGCTGCCTCGTCGGTAGTTGTGTCAGGTGTAACAGTCACCAAATGATCACTCATAATTTTTTCTACCTTTGTTGAACCGGGATTCTTTTCCGCTACTCCACGTATAACAATATCTCGATCTGTAATCATACCAACAAGTTTTTCCTCATCAACGATCGGAATAGCCCCAACGTTCAAATCCTTCATTTTTACAGCAACTTCGTATATATTATCTAACAATGAACAACATTCTACTTCCTTTGTCATAATATCTTTAATCGTTTCCATTATACTCCTCCTAGCTATTATCCACTTATTTAGATTAACTAATTTATTTTCTTAAGGGCTATTCATCCATTAGAATCTACCTTTTATAAAAAATTATACACAGTCCATTCATATTGTTCATGACCTTGTTTCTTTTATAAAAGATTTCACAAGCGATCTTTTTTTAATCCATTGCAACTTAACGGCTTTTAGATTATTATTTAAATGGAGTATAGTTTGAATTTTTGCAATTATCAATTAGATAATAGAGGTACTAGTCTTATTATTAGGAGGACAGATAATGAAGTTTGAAAATAAGGGCTTTGAAAATGTAAAAGCAGACCTAAACCGTTTAGACGATACGATGCATGAATATGGTTTCGTAAGAGAAGGTCAATGGGACTATGAACGAGTTACATTTGATCGTAAATACTTATTAAATGAACACATCTATTATCTTCGTATAATGGGAATGGCAATCGAAGGGGATGTCGGCGCTCAAAAAGCACTTATTCAACTAAAAACACCCTTACTGGGAAAACATTATTATCCGCATGGTGTTGAGTATGGTGATGGAGAAAACTTTCCAACAACACTTGTTGCTCAATGTGAAAATATTCTTGCTGAACTTAAAATAGCCCTTGACCAATTGGCAAAATAAAATAATTATATCAAGATAATTCAGGATTAGTAAAAATCAAATTATGAATATAGGTAGAAAAGCCACACAAAAAGTGTGGCTTTTCTTAAAACCCTAGTATGGCTTTAAACACAGAGGTTGTTTCCCCTCCATGATAAAAAACATAAAGAAGTAAATAAACGGCTACACCGGTTATGCCCGTAAAAAACCAGATGATACTTGTTAGAGGCCCTAACTTACGATGAATGGTTAAATTATTTTTGAATCCACTAATAAGCTGAATGACTCCTAGTACAGCACCTATGGTGGCTAAAGTAATATGAAAAATCAAGAAAATAGTATAGTAAATCTTAAGATGATCGGGCCCGCCAAAAGATGTGTTTCCGATAAATATGGTCCGGCTCATGTAGATGATAAAGAACACAATGGCAAAAATCGCAGCGACTACCATAGCTTTTGTATGCGCTTCGACCTTCCCTCTTCGAATTAAATACCACCCGATTGCAACCATTATAGCGCTCAATACAATAAATGCCGTACTGATTGTAGGTAAAATTGGCAATGAATATTCCATAGTTCCGTCCTCTCTAGCTCTGTTAATTTCTCTTTATCTATCTTAAAAGATTGATCTCTATGTATCTCTTTTTATTTTAGTAGAGAAACCACCATTTTTCAATAATTAAAAGTATTCTTATGAATGAGATCATTGCCATACATTAATAAACCTCTCATCGTCTTGATGTGAGAGGTTTTGTTCTAGTTATTTGTTAACTGGATAAGATGGATAAGCATTTCGCTCCGAATTTGATTCTTTCTGATCTTGTCGATACCATTCGTAAAAAACTCTACCTAACAAAAAACCATATACCGTTTCCTGTATAACCTTCATTAATACCCCTCCAAGTTGCTGATCATGCAGCAATGACATCGAAGTAAACATTTCTGGTCCACTTAAATTCAAATTAGCTAACATACTTGACGGGACACAGAGCTCAAGAGATTTCCCCCATGCTTCAGGATCTGAATAGGTTAGATACATGGGCTGATCATTAAAAATGATTAGTGCACATGCAGGCAAAATCAATGCTCCACTGGCAAATATATAGGCAACTTTCTTCAAGCCAGTCATGCTTTTGTATTCATCGATTTTATTCATAAGAGGCCACCACATAAATAATGCTAAAAGAAATAATAAACCAGTATAAGATTCATGAAGCCACATATTCGTTTTGATTACATCAAAAAGCAGAGGAATATGGTATAAAGAAAACACAGCATTAAACATAATTAACGCTATTATGGGCCTCGTAAAAAAATTCACTACTTTATTGAGTGCGCCTTGTGACAAAATACGATTCCAAAGCCATACGGGTATCGCTAAAATCAACAAAGGTGGAATGATAAATAGTAAAAAAGCCATTTGAACCATATGCGCATAAAACATTAAGTGGCCCATTAAATCGAGGGGTCCTCCTTTAATCAAATATAAGAGAACCATTGTGATTATAAAAAGAATGCTTTGGGCATTTGTTAAAGGTTTACTTTCATTAAATCGATGCCTAAACTTAATCATGAAAAGAAAATATCCAATCGTAACAAGGACAATAGCAAGAAAAAAATAAGGACTCCACAAAGCCCTAAACCCAAAAATGCTCAATGACATACTAATTTCACCTCTATTCTTTAGACAAAATTACTTCTCTTATCTTATAAAATATGGTAAAAAAGGAAATCAGCATAGCAGATTTCCTTTTTTACTCACACCTCGAGTCCTTATCACTTAATCAACAGGGAATATACATTTTTGACTCTACCACCAAATAATGGTTACAAATGCCAACACTGTGATAAATGCAACAAATATTCCACTATACATAAAGACTGCAGGTACTTCATGCCCTTTATGACTCATATGCATAAAGTAATAAAGCTGATAAACAACTTGAATAACGGCAAGAAGCAAAATAAACGGAATCGTAAACCAACTTGAAAATCCATCATACGAAACAGCCGTGAAAGCAACGAATGTAAGAAAAATCATCAAAGCAAAAGTGATTACTTGATGTTTCATTTCCTCTGCATTTTTTTTACGGCGATAGTTCAAATCATTGCTGTGGTTAACTGAATTCACTTCTTTATTACTCATCAGATTATCCCACCATTCCCATTAAATAGACGACCGTAAAGATAAACACCCAAACCACATCAATGAAATGCCAGTAAAGACTTGCTAAATAGAACTTCGGTGCATTATAAAGGTTTAATCCTCTTTTCGCATTACGCACCATTAATGTGAGGATCCAAACAAGTCCAAAAGCTACGTGTGCACCATGAAATCCTGTTAGCGTAAAAAACGCTGAGCCAAACGCACTACTAGTAAAGGTATGATGAAATTCATGTACATAATGATTAAACTCATAAATTTCAATTGCTAGAAACGAAGCGCCTAACGCCACTGTAACACCTAACCAAAGCATCATTTTTTTAAACTGAAAATTCTTCATATGATACATAGCGTAAACACTTGTTAAAGAACTGGTTAATAGGATCATAGTCGTTGCAAAAACAAGTGGAAGTTCGAATAAATCTTTTGCTAATGCATGCTCAGGGCTAGGAACTTTATCTTTCAGAGCAAGGTATGTAGCAAAAAGAGTCGCAAATAGAACGGTCTCTCCTCCTAAAAAGAGCCAAAAACCAAGAAATTTATTTTTCCCTTCAAGGGTTTGCCTTTCTGGAGAAGCAGGCCACGTTTCAGCTGTCCATTTTTCTTCTGCGTGCATCATACCTTCCCTCCTTTATCCTTTTCATCAAGTAAATCTTCTTTGTGAATATGGAAACCATGATCATCCTTTATAGAACGGAAAATCATAGAACCAAAAGTAATTAGCAATCCAATGATAAAGACCATGATTCCAGTAGAATTCGCAAACACATCATCGTTATTTATATCGTACTGATAAATAGCACCAAATCCAGCAATAAACAATCCTACACTAATCATAAATGGGGTAAAAGATGAATTCGGCATATGAATATCACCAAGCGGCTCAGCAGGTGTCAATTCCTTTTTACCCTCCATCTTTTCAATCCAATAAGGATCCAAACCACGTACGAGAGGTGTTTGTTTAAAATTATAAAATGGTGGTGGAGAAGAAATCGCCCACTCTAATGTACGACCATCACCCCAAGGATCGTTTCCTACTTTTTCATTTTTCACACAAGTAATAATAACGTTAATGACTAATACGATCACAGCAATCGACATAACAAAGGCACCGATTGTACTAATTAAGTTTGCTGTTTCCCATCCCTGATCTGGAAGGAACGTAAATACTCTACGTGGCATCCCCATTAACCCAAGAAAATGCTGAACAAAGAAAGTTAAATGAAAACCAATTAAAAATAACCAAAACGACCACTTTCCTAGTTTTTCACCTAACATGGTTCCAAACATTTTCGGCCAATAGAAATGTGTGGCAGCCAATAATGCCAACACAACTCCACCTACAATGACATAGTGAAAGTGTGCAACAATAAAGTAACTATCATGATACTGATAATCGGCTGGTGCTGCTGCTTGCATAATACCTGTTACCCCACCCATTACGAACGAAGGAATAAACGCAACGGCATAAAGCATCGGTGTCGTAAACTTGATGCTGCCACCCCACATGGTAAATAACCAGTTAAAGATTTTGATTCCAGTTGGAACGGCAATCGCCATGGTAGCAACCGAAAATATGGCATTTGCAACAGGACCAAGACCCGTTGTAAACATATGATGGGCCCAAACCATAAACCCAAAAAATCCAATTAACACCGTTGCAAAAACCATGGATGAATATCCGAAAAGTCTTTTTCTTGAGAATGTTGCGAAAATTTCAGAGAAAATCCCAAACGCTGGCAGTATTAAGATATATACTTCCGGATGACCAAAGATCCAAAAAATATGTTCGTAAATAATCGTATTTCCCCCACCAGTAACATCAAAGAAATTCGATCCGAAAAGTCGATCAAACGTTAATAAAAATAATCCAACCGCAAGTGGCGTAAATGCGAATAATATCAAGGTAGATGCAACAAACGTTGTCCATGTAAACAAAGGCATTCGCATAAAAGTCATACCAGGAGCTCTCATATTTATAATGGTCACAAGGAAGTTAATCCCTGATATTAATGTCCCAAACCCCGATATTTGTAATCCAATCGGTATAAAAGTCAATTCCATGTCCTGGTGAGTCAAGTGATAAAGAAGCATAGGAAGTCCACCCAGCATCAGGGGCTCCACCTAAAAACCATGAGCAATTTAAAAAGAGACCTCCTGCTAAAAATAACCAAAACCCTAACGAGTTTAGAAATGGAAATGCAACATCACGTGCACCAATTTGCAATGGAACGATTGCATTCATAAAAGCAAATAACAATGGAGTAGCCGCCAAGAATATCATCGTTGTCCCATGCATCGTAATAATTTCATTATATAGACCTGCACTGACGAAATTGCTATCAGGCTGCATCAACTGAATTCGAATGGCCATTGCTTCAAGCCCGCCGATTACAAAAAACAGCGCACCAGCAATAAAATAAAGATGGGCGATTTTTTTATGGTCAACCGTTGTTAAGTAATCCCATAAAAATGCACCAAAACCCTTTTTTTGAGCATAGGTACTCACAAATTCTACCTCCCCTTATACACAATACTTCTCACTTATTCCTGCACTTTCAAGTTCATCAAATATTCTGTCAACGAGTCTAATTCCTCATCTGTTAACTGATTGATATTATATTTTCCTGTCATCTTATTGCCTGGCTTATAGGTTTCAGGATCCTGAAGCCACTTCTTTAAATTCTCTTCATTATGTTCTAAAACCCCTGCTATCGTCGTGCGCTCACCAAAATTGGATAAATTAGGAGCTAATCTTGCTGCCTCTGGCGTAGCATTTGTTGGTGTAACAGCATGACAACCAATACAACTAGAGTTATAGATTTCTTGACCTTGCTGTGCAGTCACAGTTGTTGCTTTCTTTGGTTCAGATACACCTTGCATATCACTGATCCATCCATCGTACTCAGCACGAGAGACCGCTTTCACCTTAAAATCCATTAATGCATGGGAAGGTCCACAAAGCTCTGCACATTTCCCGTAAAATATATTTCCAGCTTCAGTGGCTTTTTGACTATCAAACTCGAGCCAAAATTTGTTTGTATTTTCAACATTGGTATCTAATTTCCCACCAACCGCTGGAATCCAGAATGAATGTTTTACATCAGAAGCTTTTAAGTTAAAATAAACTTTTTCATCTGTTGGAACTACTAACTCCTGACTCGTCACAATCTTCTCGTTTGGATATTCAAACTCCCACCAATACAAATTCGCACGAACATTCACCACTACTGCATTACTGTTTTCTTTTTCCATTTCGGATATATCTGCTAAATTAAACGTGGCCGCAACTGTTGGAACAGCTAAAACGACTAATAATAGGATTGGAATGATCGTCCAAATCATTTCTAATCTATGGCTTCCTTCTACTTGTTCCGGAATACGATCGTCTTTTCTCCTAAATTTAAAAATAACAAATAAGAAAATCAAAACAACAACAATAATGACTCCTACCATGATTGCGGTACTTAATAACATTAAATCATACTGCGTTTTCGCTACTTCTCCTGCCGGTTGTAACGCAGAAAGATGCGGTTCACCACATCCGGAAAGAACTAGCGCCATCACCAATAACAACAAAATTTGACGCCATTTTGATTGCCATTTCATAGCTTCATCATACCCCCTCTTTAATAAAAAATATTAAAATTCATATGGATAAATTTCACCTGTCCTTATTTTGTAAGGGCAGATGAAACTTCCTCCTAGCATTAAAAGAAACGCCGTTCATCCCCTATAACAATTGATTGGCGTCATTTATTTATTTTGATTCGTCTTGATGTATGTATGACTTAGAAAATTAGATAAGCGTTACAATAACCATCGCGACAAACAGAATGGTTAAATATTGAAGTGAATAAATAAACATCCTTTTTGCCCATTTCATGTCATCATTGAGCCTTCTTGCATAAATCCCTGTCAAAATCCAGCCCAAATTTAATACTGTGGCCAGCACTATAAAGGAAATCCCCAATTCAACCATAAAAAACGGAAGTGGGATTAATAAAGTGAGCCATAAATAAATTTGTCTTTTTGTACGTCCAAAACCCTTCACTACTGGCAACATGGGAATCCCTGCAGCTCGATATTCCTCAACCCTTCTCATCGCCAAAGCATAGAAATGAGGTGGCTGCCAGGCAAACATGATTAAAAATAACATCCAAGCCATTACATCTAAGTTAGGATCAACAGCTCCCCAACCAATTAGAGGAGGTACTGCTCCAGACACACTTCCAACAATCGTATTCGAAACATGTTTACGCTTCGACCACATGGAATAGACTACCACATAACTAAAGACTCCCAAGACTCCAATAATTGTAGCTGTTAAGGTGGTAAACAATAGTAAAATGATTCCAACTATTATAAAAGCCAGACCCAAAATGGCCACATTAGTAGGATTCACTTTTCCGGTAACTGTTGGTCTGCCTTTTGTTCGCTCCATTAAATGGTCGATATCTCGATCAATATAATTGTTAAGGCTACATGATCCTGCCATGATCAACGCAGAACCAACTAACGTCAAGAAAACAATATGTAAATGATCAATGAACCCTTTATTAGAAAAATAGCAACGCTAACCATATTCCAGTAAAAGTTGTAATTATATTCGAATTTACAATACCGATTTTAATGAGTGCAAGGAAGTCCTTCCATACCATCGTTTCAGATATTTTTGATTGTAAGCCTCCGTCCGTACTTGTTGTCATAACATCTTCTGTACTAATCCTAGAACTAGACACCTTCGTTCCCCCTTTTACGTTCATCCTTTTTACGTTCAGATAAGTACCAATTAATATTCCTACTTCATTCATATGACTACCTATTTAATTTGATCACTTTATAACAGTTAGCAAATCATTTTAGGATCTGTCGGTTATGCAGCAAGATTCCAATTGATTCGCTTACATTTTTCTACCTTATCTATATTTCTAACAAACTACTTTATAAGTTTCAACCTTTTTCACTGTTTTTATCGTAATTATTTTATTTATAATTGAAAAAATAAAAGTAACAGGAGATTTCTAGCGATTGGGTATTGGCTATTATTTTTTTAAATAATCTGATATTATATAATCATATCACTATTTTGGATATTTTTATATACTTCTATAAAAAAGTAAAAACAAAAGCAACGAAACGAACAAAGACAAAGTAGGTGAAGAAAAATTGCATCGCTCTCTTAAATGGTTTTCTATATTGACTACAATTGGTATGCTTTTTATTTTACTTGGAGGCGCACTCGTTACTAAAACGGATTCCGGGATGGGGTGTGGGCGCACATGGCCCCTTTGTAACGGTCAACTTATTCCCGATGAAATTACGATTGAATTAGTCATCGAACTTGCTCATCGTATTGTTTCAGGATTGGTCGGATTTATGGTCATCATTCTATCCATCTGGTCTTGGAAATCCATTGGACATATAAGAGAAACCAAATTCCTTTCCGCCCTATCTTTCTTTTTTTTATTATTTCAGGGGTTAGTAGGTGCAGCAGCCGTTGTATGGGGACAATCTGATTTTGTTCTCGCCATTCACTTTGGCATTTCACTCATATCTTTTTCGGCGGTTTTTCTATTAACTCTTCTCATTTTTGAAATAGATAAAAAATTCGAAGCAGAAAAACTTGTTCTTGACAAACGTATGAGGGGCCATATTATTGGGCTTTCGATTTACAGTTTTCTCGTTGTCTATTCCGGAGCACTTGTACGACACGTTAATGCAAGTCTTGTTTGTCGGGATTGGCCGCTTTGCTTAAATGATCAATTCACCCTCCCAACTAATCTATATGAATGGGTTCAAATGGGTCATAGATTCGCTGCTGGAATTATTTTTATCTGGATAGGCTATATTATGATACTAGCCATTAAACACTACCGAAATCAAAGAATCGTTTATTGGGGATGGATCATTTCTTTTGGTTTGGTCACCTTACAAGTTATTGCTGGTGCATTTATTATTTTTTCAAGAGGTAATCTCTTAATAGCTCTATCCCATGCCTTCTTAATAGCTTGTTTGTTCGGTATGTTAAGTTACTTTATTTTACTGACTTACAGAAGTAAAATAAATGAAATTCCCTTAAATCCTTATATAGACCAAACCAGTAGTACGCAATAAATGCTATCTACAGATATACAAAAGGAGTTGCGCTTAAGCCGCAACTCCTTTTGTATATTATTTTGTTAATTCAATTAGAAGATCTCCATTTTGAATGGCTTCTCCATCTCGAACATAAATATCTTTAACAATCCCTGTAAACGGAGCCTGAACAGTTGTCTCCATTTTCATAGCTTCTGTAATTAATAAGTGATCCCCTTTTTCAACCTTCTCACCTTTCTCTACAACCACTTTAATAACTGTACCAGGCATTGTAGCTGAAATATGATTAGAATTTTTTGGATCTGCTTTCACTTTTGACACTACAGTTGATTTAATGTTCTCATCTTTTATAACCACTTCACGAGATTGGCCATTCAATTCAAAGTAAACCACTCTTGTTCCATCAGCAAGCGCTTGACTAACCGTTAGGAGCTTGATAATAAGTGTTTTTCCTTTTTCAATCTCGATTTCAATTTCTTCACCTAGACGCATTCCATACAGATAAGTTGGAGTATCCAAAACAGACAGATCACCATATTGCTCAACAGCCTTACGATATTCTAAAAACACCTTAGGATATAACGCGTAAGCAAGTACCTCGAAATCTGTTGCTTCTCTACCTAATTCTTGGCGTAACTCCCCTTTTAATGCTTCAAAATCGACCGGTTCAAGCAACTCTCCAGGACGAACGGTAATCGGTTCCTTCCCTTTAAGAATAACTTGTTGTAATTCTTTAGGAAAACCTCCATAAGGTTGACCAAGATAACCAGAGAACAATTCAATTACTGAATCAGGGAAATCGATACTTTGTCCCTTTGTTAAAACACTCTCTTCCGTTAAGTCGTTTTGTACCATAAATAACGCCATATCACCAACAACTTTAGATGAAGGTGTTACTTTTACAATATCCCCGAACATTTGATTTACTCGAGAGTACATCGTTTTAACTTCTTCCCACTCGTCACCGAGCCCCACAGCTTTAGCTTGTTGTTGTAAATTACTATATTGTCCACCTGGCATCTCATGTTGATAGATCTCTGAGTGAGGAGATTTCATACCAGATTCAAAATCCTGATAATATTTACGAACATCTTCCCAGTAATGTGAAAGCTTTTCTAACGAATCCACTTGAACATTTGGCTGGCGATCAGAACCTTCTAACGCATAGAAAAGTGTACTTGCACTTGGTTGAGAGGTCAACCCAGCCATAGAACCAACGGCAACATCAACAATATCAACACCCGCCTCAATGGCTTTTGCATATGTGTAGATCCCATTACCACTTGTATCGTGAGTATGCAAATGGATTGGAATATCAACCGTTTCTTTCAATTCAGAAATCAAACGATAGGCTGCTTCTGGTTTTAATAATCCAGCCATATCTTTAATAGCTAAAATATGTGCACCTTGTTCTTGAAGTTCTCTGGCAATGTTTTTGTAATAATTAATATCATACTTACTTCGAGTTGGATCTAAAATGTCACCTGTATAACACACAGCCGCCTCAGCTATTTTTCCTGATTGTCTAACAGCATCAATGGCAACTTCCATGCTCTTAACCCAGTTTAAACTATCAAAAATACGGAATACATCAATTCCAGCATTAGCAGATTTCTCAACAAATTCACGAATCACATTATCCGGATAATTTTTATAACCAACTGCGTTCGAAGCTCTTAACAGCATTTGGAACATCACATTTGGAATTTGTTTTCTTAATGTTACTAAACGATCCCATGGATCTTCTTTTAAGAATCGATAAGCAACATCGAATGTCGCTCCGCCCCACATTTCCATTGAAAATAACTCAGGTAGTAGTTTTGATGTCGGTTCAGCAATTTGTTTAAAATCATTTGTACGTATTCTCGTTGCTAATAATGATTGGTGTGCATCCCGGAATGTTGTATCTGTTAATAATACTTCTTTCCGATCTTTCAACCATTGAACAAGTCCATCTGCACCTTGTGAGTCTAATATTTGTTTCGTACCACTTTTCGGTTCTAAATCAAATGGGACTTTTGGTATTCTCGGCTGATCAAATACAGGTCTTTTTCTTTTTTCAATCCCAGGAAAACCGTTAACTGAAACATTTCCAATATAGTTGAGCACCTTTGTTGCACGGTCTTGTCTAATAGGGAAATCAAATAATTCAGGTGTATCGTCAATAAATGATGTATCGTATTTTCCATTACGGAAGTTTCCATGTTTTACCACATTTAATAAAAATGGAATATTCGTCTTAATCCCACGAATTCTAAACTCTTGTAGGTTTCGCACCATTTTAATTGCAGCTTGTTCGAAGGTGTGTGCATGTGTTGTAACCTTCACAAGTAATGAATCATAATAAGGAGTGATAACAGATCCCGGGAATGCACTACCTGCATCCAGACGAACTCCAAAACCACCACTAGAACGGTAGGCATTAATTCTACCCGTATCTGGCATAAAATTATTAAGTGGATCTTCAGATGTAACACGTGATTGAATAGCAAAACCACTTATTCTTAAATCTTCTTGATGTGGAATTTGTATTTCCTCACCATGTAGGTCATATCCTTCCGCAACAAGAATTTGACTTTGAACAATATCAAGACCCGTGATCATTTCAGTAATGGTATGTTCTACTTGAATACGAGGGTTTACTTCAATAAAGTAAAACTCATCATTTGATACTAAAAACTCAACAGTTCCAGCATTGAGATATTTGACCTTCTTCATTAAACTAACTGCCGCTTCACAAATACGTTTACGTAAATCAACAGTAAGGGAAACGCTTGGTGCAATCTCCACAACTTTTTGATGACGCCGCTGTATCGAGCAATCTCGTTCGTAAAGATGAACAATATTGCCGTGGGAATCCCCAATAATTTGTACTTCAATGTGTTTAGGTCTGTTAATATATTTTTCTACATATACTTCATCATTTCCAAAAGCTGCTTTTGCTTCTGATTTTGCCCGATTATACGATTCTGATACTTCACTTAGATCATTTACGATCCTCATACCACGTCCGCCACCGCCGAGAGAAGCTTTTATGATAATCGGGAAACCATATGTATTCCCAAAACTTTCAACTTCTTCTACACTGTTTACTGGACCATCAGTACCTGGAATAACGGGTATATTCGCTTTAATCGCTTGTTCTCTTGCTTTAACTTTGTCACCAAACATGTCAAGATGGCCTGATTTAGGTCCGATAAAAATAATACCCTCTTCTTCACATCGTCTAGCAAAATGAATGTTTTCAGCAAGAAAACCATAACCTGGATGAATGGCATCGACATCGCTTTTCTTAGCTATTTCAATAATTCCATCAATATCGAGATAGGCATCGATTGGCTTTTTTCCTTCTCCTACCAGATAAGCTTCGTCCGCTTTATTACGGTGTAATGATCCTGAATCCTCTTTAGAATAAATCGCAACAGTGCGAATATTTAGCTCAGTACATGCCCTAAAAACACGTATCGCAATTTCACCTCTGTTGGCAACTAGCACTTTGTTGATGCGCTTGCTCACATAAAACACCTCATCTATTAAGTATATATATTTTAAAGAAGCACGGGGGGATTATACCCCACGCCTATTTACGAATGAAAACCGCTTGTCTAATTCTTGATTGATTTTCTTTGGTTGTGTTTTAGTGTCTCGATGCTTATGATTATTTTCATAATTAGTAAACATTGAAACATTCACTAAAATACCCATTGCAAGAGATAATTGCAATAAAGATGAACCCCCATAGCTGACAAACGGTAATGGAACCCCTGTTAGTGGAATAACCCCTGAAATTCCACCCAGATTAATAAATGACTGAATACCAATCATTGAAGAAATCCCTATTGCTAAAAGACTACCGAATGGGTCTTTACATTTTACGCCAATAAAGATTCCTTTTAATATAATATACCCTAAACATAACAACACAAAACTCACACCAAATATGCCCAATTCTTCAGCGATAACCGCCATAATAAAATCTGTGTGTGATTCTGGTAAATAACCCAATTTTTGTATACTTTGCCCAAGGCCAAGTCCTTTAAGACCTCCGGAACCAAGAGCAATGTATGAATTCGCTAACTGCCACCCAATTCCTTGTGCATTTTCAGCGCTAAAAGGATCTTGAAAGGCGTGAAACCGACCTACTCTCACATCCGAAAATAGGAATCCTTGCATCAAAAATAAGACTAGGGTCAGAAAGAGTAAACATATTCCACCTAGCCTAAAAATGGTACGAAAACTCATCCCTGAAGAAAAAATAATCGTACTTCCAATTAATAGGATGATCATTGCCGTACCAACATCAGGTTGTATGGCTACAAACACAATGACAAGAACTAAATAGACTAATGGAGGTGCAACACCTTTATTGAATTCATTAATATAGACTTGTTTCTTAGCATATACAGCAGACAAGTAAATAATAACACATAACTTGACAAATTCTGAAGGTTGTAAACTTGATGTTCCTAATTTAAACCAACTTTGGGCATTACCAGCCACATGCCCAAAAACAAATAAACCACCTAATCCAAAAAGAGACAGAAAAACCATAGGGACTAAAACTTTATTACTTCTCAATATTTTATACGGAACTAATGCGGTGAAAATAAACACAAACATAGAAATAAGAATGTTCGTTTTTTGCTTTTGATAGAAGAAGTCACTCTCAACTCCATACCGTTGAACAGCAGACACCATACTAGCACTATAAACCATAATGAGCCCAAAAATTGTTAACATGGCTAGAACGACAATTAAGGAATAATCATATGATTTTAAGATTTTTTTTAACATCCAACCTCTTCCCTCGTCTTCTAAAGTTGTTATATTTATTCTACTATACTATCAAATATCCTGCCTACTGAGAGAAGAAAATCATTACTAATAGGAAAACGATCATTCTAAATTATGTATAGCTCCTACCTGCATATAGGAAAAAAAACTCAAACAAGATCTATTCAATGTTTGAGTCTTTTCGTTATTTTTTTATTGATGACTCATGCAACAGTAAAAGTTCTGTTTCCAATTCATCTAAAAGAAGTTTTCCATTCTTTTCATCAATAAGTCCAAGACGAACTGCAAAATCTATTTCTCGTGATAAACCAAACATTTGAGTATCCAATACATCTTCGTAAAGAGGGCATTGTGGCATTGTGAGATTATCCATCTGCACTTTAATCAGTTTTAATATTTTATCAGCATCTGCTTTCAATAAGGAACTTGCTTTTTCTTTATGATCAATGGTCATTTCAGAAGCCAAATTTGATCCCCCCGTTTCCGAGCGATTATCTTGTCTTTAAATTTTAAACTTTAATACTGAAAAATGCAAGACATAATAAAGAAAGGCTAAAAAAGAAGCTATTCATAATTACGTTCACTTCTAAAGTTTCCTTTAACTCCGATTTCATGACAGTCCCCTTTCAATGAGGTATAATTTTTATAAGTTATGGATAAGGGGAGGACAAGATGGAGAATATTGTTTCAGTAAATGGAAAAGTAAAATTTGCAATAACGCTCGATCCAAGCGTTTGGATCTTTGATGAAAGAAAACTGGATTTAACTACTTTTTTTGATAAAAAGATCGAAAAGGTCAATGAATTAGAGGAATATACAAAATCAATCTCCGAACATTGGGATCGTGAAATTACAGAAGGTGCTACCATTCCTCTTATAGTAAAAAATGAAAAGAAATATGTAAAAGAGCTTTTATTAACTGGAACGTTTGGAATTCGTTTTGAACCTTTTTTGAAAAATGCTGAGCCTTTAGAGGAGGCTAAAACGGTTGTGATTGAAAGCATCAACAATCAGTATTCACTTCCTATTGAAGAGGCAAAAGAACTCATTCTATGCTTTTCAAATATGGGGAAACCACTTACTGAAAATGGACCGATCCATGTATACTTTAGCGATGGCAGTAATAGACATAATCCCATAAAAAATGTTAGAAATTTCTGTATTAGATAAACCTTACTAACAGAAGAGAAAGCGAATGCTTTCTCTTCTTTCTATCTATTCTTACAGTATATCTGCGGCCAATTGTGCTAAACCAGAACGTTCCCCTTTCACTAGTTTGACATGACCTGCTATTTTTTGATCCTTAAACTTTTCGACCACATATGTAAGGCCATTATTATAGGCATCCAAATAAGGATGATCGATTTGTTCAGGATCCCCCATTAAAACGATTTTACTCCCTTCCCCTACCCTTGTTAGAATCGTTTTCACTTCATGCTTGGATAAATTTTGCGCTTCATCAATAATAATATATTGATCTGGAATACTTCTCCCGCGTATATAAGTCAATGCCTCAACCTCAATCGAACCCATTCCAGCTAAGATCGCTTCTAATTCACCTGGCTTTTTCGCATTAAATAAATACTCTAAATTATCATATATCGGTTGCATCCATGGCCTTAATTTCTCCTGTTTTTCGCCTGGAAGAAAGCCAAGATCTTTTCCAACTGGTACAATAGGCCTTGCAACTAGTAACTTTTTAAAGTCACCAAGATCCTCTGTCCGCATTAAACCAGCTGCAAGTGCTAATAGCGTTTTTCCTGTTCCCGCTTTCCCAATGAGTGTAACAAGTGGTATATCCTTTCTTAACAATAATTCTACGGCCATGGTTTGTTGCACATTTCGAGGTTTTATTCCCCAAATATGATCCTGGTCAAAGATGATTTTTTTCACTTTTTGCGCCATTTGATCAACCATACCAATTGCTGAGGATGAAGAACCTAGGGCATCCTTAATCAAAATAAATTGATTTGGATAAAATGGATGGTTCGCAATATCTCCTAAGGGCAATTCCCCTTTTTCATAAAACCGATTTAGTAAATCAGTTTCTATAAAAACATTTAGAAATCCAGTATAAATATGATCATTTTCGACCACACGATCACTAAGAAAATCCTCCGAAACCAGTCCAATGGCATCTGCCTTAACTCTAACAAGTGCATCCTTACTTACTAAAATAACTTGTCGACCATTTTCCTTTGTTTCCTCTTCAAGCGATAAATTTTTAGCAACTGCTAGTATGCGATTGTCATTTGTTTTCTCAATAAATATTTCCTGAAGTTGATGAAAAGATCGATGATTTAATTCAATGCGAATTTGTCCACCATTTTCGAGTAAAACACCTTCGTGAAGTTTTCCCGTTTCGCGCATATTATCAATGAGTCTTGCCACTTGCCTAGCATTTCGACCAATTTCATCCATATATCGCTTTTTAGAATCTACTTCTTCAAGCACAACAGCCGGAATAATCACTTCATTTTCCTCAAAAGAAAAAATAGAATTTGGATCTTGTAGTAACACATTCGTATCTAACACGTATATTTTACTCAATTAAATGCCTCCTGCTCCTATGTGTTCTTTGTGCTGTGATGCGCTTCCTTTTTTCTTTTTAACGAACAGTTCGATTTAAAACCCTATCTTCTGGATTTTACCCGCAGTATCACTGTCCATCCGTAACGCAGAGTTTATATCCTATTTCTTCACAGAGCCCTTAATCGAAATGCATTCCTTCTCAGGACGTCACATCCCTTCGCCTCATATTCTAGCACAGGGCAGTGAGAACTTTGTTAAAATATATGAATTCCCGTATAAAGTTAGAAGGTGTTTTGCACAATAACTAATAATGATTTTAGAAAATGTTAAAAAAAGTTTAATTCTGTAATCTGTAAGAATTCAAATCGCCAAAAAAGCTTAGTCGTTTGACTAAGCTTTTTGCATGGCTTCCATAACTTGATGATCCAGCCTTGAAGCTGCTTCTAGATCATATGTTTTATCATACTCAGGTTGTGCCGTAATTTTTGATCCATAGAACATAACATCTCTAACCTCTTTTATATGGAGCTTAATGAGTGCTAAAGGTAATTGGATTCCATTCATTTTTTCTTGTTGAATGGAGGCGTTCCCACCGATGGAGTAGGATGATTCTTCCACAATTACATTGATCACCACTCGATTGTTATGTTTAATATTTTGAATGATGCGGGAACGATTATCAACGGCAAATACAATGGTATGTACATCCTTAGCAAGCAACCAAGATATAGCACTTACATTTGGACCTCCTGTTTCAAAATCAACAGTAGAAATTAATACAAAGCGTTCTTTTTGTAAATAATCAAATAATTGTTGAGTTAAAAATGGCTCCACCTGGTTTACCATTAAATATCCCTCCTTTTTACTCCTTAATCATATTATCAAAACTTCATACTTGCAACTTTCATAGAGCAAAACAAGATTGAAAAATAAAATTCGAAAGAAATGTAATGGTATTATATAATATAAGTAAATATAATGAATGACAGTATGAAATATTTGGATAGACTTTAAAGAGGGATAGCGATCTATCTTTTATTTGGAAATCGAAATGAATTTTTATGAGGTGTACGTTTATGAAGGTAAAATGCGTTATATGTGATAAAATCGAAACTCTTAAGGACGATTCTTTTCAAGCCAAACGGTTGCGAAATAGACCCATATACACATATATGTGTGAATCGTGCTCAAGTCGAATTACAGAAAGAACCGAACAGAGAATAGCAACAGGAAATTTTCATCTTTATAGAAGTAAAAAAGAAGAGAATGAATGGGATTAACACAACAAAAAAGCCTCTACACGACATGTGGTAGAGACTTTTTATTTGTTATTTAATCTGGATAATTCACATACTTTTCTGGAGAATCATTTATTTGATTAATCATCACTTCAATTAATTCCTTTGGAAAACGTGTTTTAAATCGTTCGCTGTCCTTCATATAAGAAATATGGTACATGACATCATCCACTTTAATCATGATATCAGAGACTTTGTAATCTTCCTCTAAAATAGCTAAAAACATATTCTCCGTTTCCCTTGCCGCTTTATCTTCCGGTCTTTCCTCACAAACTGCTTTAATCGTCAGCCAATTATAAATAGCATCCTGAATAGAATTCATCTATTCCCTCCTAACCCACATGATTTTCGTGTTTCTTATATCGATAAAGGCGAATTTTATATATGATTAAAATAAGTGCGGCAACAACAAGGCCCTCTGCAATTGGAAGAAAGATGCCCAAAAAAGTTAAAAATGAACAACCAAAGATTAGGAAAAGATAAATGATAACGGATTTTAATAAAGGTAATTTTTGAGCAAAACCTAACTTAAAAACTAAAATAGTTAAAAATAAAATGGTGAAATACAATAACCACATTCCTATATCTGAATTTTCATTCACCTTATATAAAGCAGCAAAAAAAGATAACCTGTCTGTTAGATCCATTCCCCTATATTCCTCCCATACATCTGTATATCTAAAATTTACTATACTCTATATATTCAGAAAATTGCAAGTGCTGATATTGAAAGTCACTAAACGAATCATATATTCTCACACTAGTAGCACACCCATTATTTTTCCAATGGTGATCATATAAAAAAAGGAGACAAATAGTCTCCTTTTTTTTATATTATGCTTGTACTTCGGAAGACTTTTTCTTCTTCGCTGATTTCTCACGTTCATTCTTATCCAGAACTTTTTTACGCAAACGAATCGATTCTGGTGTAACTTCACAATATTCGTCTTCATTTAAGTATGCCAATGATTCTTCCAATGTTAAAATACGTGGTTTCTTCATTACATTTGTCATATCCTTGTTAGCAGAGCGAACATTTGTCTTTTGTTTCACTTTTGTAATGTTCACGGTAAGGTCGTTTTCACGGCTATGTTCACCGACAATCATTCCTTCATAGATTTCAGTGCCTGCATCCACAAAAATAATACCACGATCTTCTACTCCCATAATTCCATAAGTAGTTGATTTGCCATTTTCCATTGAAACAAGGACACCTTGACGTCTACCACCTACTTGACCTGATGCCATCGGTTGATAGCTGTCAAATGTATGGTTCATAATACCATATCCACGCGTCAACGTTAAAAATTCAGTAGTATACCCAATCAAGCCTCTTGCAGGTACATTAAAGATAAGACGAACTTGCCCATTTCCATTGTTAATCATATCAAGCATTTCACCTTTACGAGCACCCATCGATTCTATAACCGATCCTGTATGCTCTTCAGGGACATCAATTTGAACTCGTTCAACTGGTTCGCATCGAACACCATCAATAACTCTAACAATTACTTCTGGTTTAGATACTTGAATTTCATAACCTTCACGACGCATGTTTTCAATCAGAATGGACAAATGTAATTCACCGCGTCCAGAAACGATCCATGCATCAGGGGAATCCGTATTATCAACACGCAAACTCACATCCGTTTGAAGTTGCGAACGAAGTCTTTCTTCAATTTTTCGTGAAGTCACATATTTTCCCTCACGGCCAGCAAACGGGCTATTATTAACAACAAATTCCATTTGTAATGTAGGCTCATCAATCCTTAAAATTGGTAATGCTTCTTGATGCTCTACCGGACAAACCGTTTCACCAACATTAATGTCTTCCATACCGGAAACAGCGACTAAATCACCCGCATAAGCTTCCTCAATTTCAAGACGTTTTAAGCCAAAAAAGCCCATTAATTTTGTAACCCTAAATTGTTTTACTGATCCATCAAGCTTCATTAAAGCCACTTGCTGTCCAACGTGGATCGTACCACGGAAAACACGGCCAATACCAATTCTGCCTACGAAATCATTATAATCTAACAAGGCAACTTGAAATTGAAGCGGCTCGTCACGATTATCAATTGGTGCAGGAATATGCTCAAGTATTGTATCATACAATACTTCCATGTTTTCATCTTGTTTTTCGGGATCTAGACTTGCCGTTCCGTTAATACCAGAAGCATAAACAACTGGAAAATCTAGTTGATCGTCTTCTGCACCTAGTTCGATAAATAAATCAATGACTTCATCCACTACCTCAGATGGACGAGCAAAATCACGGTCAATTTTGTTCACAACAACGATTGGTGTCAAACGCTGTTCCAATGCTTTCTTTAACACAAAACGTGTTTGTGGCATACAACCTTCGTATGCATCAACAATTAGTAAAACACCATCGACCATTTTCATAATCCGTTCTACTTCACCGCCAAAATCGGCATGTCCTGGTGTATCAAGAATGTTGATTCTTTTTTCTTTATATTGGATCGCAGTATTTTTTGCTAAAATGGTAATACCACGTTCTCTTTCTATATCACCGGAATCCATAGCCCGCTCTTCTACATGCTCATTCGAACGGAACGTACCAGACTGCTTTAACAACTGATCTACCATCGTTGTTTTTCCATGGTCAACGTGGGCAATAATGGCAATATTACGTACATCTTCTCTAATTTTCAAAAAAATTTCCTCCTACCTTCATTAAGGGTGAAACGAATGCCTGTATCTAAAGGGTAGACCCAATTTCTACCCAAATATTCCGAGGCTTAACTGAGACATTATATCACAATGTAGTAGTAAAATAAACTTTTTTTGTGTAAAATGTATATAGACAATTGATTTATTATTCTTAATTGTCATAATAAAATTTTAGGAGATCATGATGAACAAAATTAAACCGCTATTTTTATTATTTGCTTTAATGGCTACAGCATGCATAATGGGAATTGGAATTTCCATTGCAGAAAGAAGCATCATCGGAATGATTACTTGTACAATTTTATTAATATTGATTATGGGAATTGGTTTTATTACAAAGAAGAAAATGAGGGAAAATGGTTTTCTTTAAACCAGCTTCCCTCATTTTATCAGGAGGTAGACCTGTTATTTAATTGAACATTAACCTCTAGTTATGCACAGTAACTTATTTTCACCAATTTCCGTTTTTTAAGTAATGTTTCATGATGGATTCATGCAGACCCGGTTTTGAAACAATAATGGTATTTTGTTCAAGCATTTTCAGTGGATTTCCCCTTAAATCTGTGACAACCCCCCCTAATTCCTCCACTAATATCTTCCCCGCTGCAAAATCCCATGGTGCTAAACGCAAGGAAATATGTGCATCCAATCTACCTGCAGCCACTGAAGCCAATTCAATTGCTGCACTTCCATAGGATCTTGTCCCTCTTACATCTTTTACAAGTGGTCCTAGTATTGATGGATCAATCCGCTTATTTTCAGTTACCCAGGTTGCATTCATCCCAATTATTGCTTGAGAAACCTCCACCTCTTCTAAAGGCTTTAAAGCAACATCGTTCATATATACACCATTATTTTTTATTGTATGATACAATTCATCTTGAATAACATCATAGATGATCCCTATTTGCCCTACTCCATCTTCATAAATACCAATTGAAATAGCAAAATTTCGCTGCATATGGACAAAATTCATCGTTCCATCAATGGGATCAATAATCCAAACAATCCCTTCTTCTGTTATTAACTGATCACCAAAACCTTCTTCTCCGACAATTTTATGATGAGGATAAGCCTCGCGAATTTTATTTATAAAAAACTGTTCTATACTTTGATCCACTTCTGTCACGAGGTCATTTGGATTTGATTTGGTTTGTATTGTTAATGTTTTAGAAAATGAATTCTTTATTAACTGACCGGCTTCCCTTACCCACTCTTTCACTTTTAGATCTACTTCAATCCAATTTGTCATGATAACCCTCCACGAGATACTCAATTAGTAATATTCTAGTCATTTTTCTCTATTTGAAACCATATTTAAACGGATGTTGTCCCAAAAAAAGTTAACATAAAAAACGAACTCCCTATTTGTTATAAAAGAGTTCGTTTCTACTTGATAGATATTGTCATGATAATCTCTTTTCTTTCTTAGTGTCTTTGTTTAAAGAGCTTTTAGTGTAAGAAGTTCCTGTCTGATTTTTTCAAGTTTTTCTTTACTTTCACTTTTTTGATTTTCGTTATTTTCTCCCATTGCTTCAAAAAGGATTGTTAATTCATAATCCATTTCTATTCTTAAGATCGCGGTTCTTTCTTTCTCTAAAGACTCTTCCTTCACTGAATTAATAAGTTGTTTCATCTAACATGCACCCCTTCCAAGATCTTGTTTAATAATCTCAATAATAATCTGATTATTTGTATTACTATATTATGTGGAAAAATTAATTCTTGCAACAAATTTGCACTTTTGCCTATCAAAAAAATGATATTCCTTTCAAACAATCTACCAGCTTATCGTTTATCCATAATTATGCTACAATATTTGACATAGTAATAGGAGGTATAAATATGACTTTTATAGGATTTAATCATTCTGACTTTGATGTGTTTTCTATAGATGGACTTGGACCACGGATGGATGCTTTAATTTCGAGGATACGCCCAAAATTGGATACTCTTGGTTTTCATTTTGCACCAACATTATCTTCTTTACTTGGTGAGGAAATGTATCCTCACGTTGCAAAACATGCACGTAGGACGATCAATCCTCCCAATGATACATGGGTAGCCTTTTCAAATAGCAAAAGAGGCTATAAAATGCTCCCTCATTTTCAAATTGGTTTATGGGAATCCCATATATTCATTTGGTTTGCTATGATCTATGAAGCACCTCAAAAAACAGAATTTGCTATTAAACTTCAGTCACACCTTGATCAAATCTATCAGGATATTCCGAAAGAGTTTGTATGGTCAGTTGACCACATGAAACCGGATGTACGAAAACATAATCAACTCACAAAAGAAGATCTAACGAACATGTTTTTACGATTGCAAACAGTGAAAAAGGCAGAAATTTTGTGTGGTTACCAAATCCCAAAAGAGGAAGCCATTCACATGTCAGCCCAGCACTTTCTGGATCACACAGATGCTGTACTGAAGAAATTAGTATTTCTTTATAAAATGGTCTAAACAAATTTTACAAGGCATATAATTATTTTTGGCACAAAACCACCTAAATATTCATTTATTAGGTGGTTTTGTGTTTGTTTTTCATTATATGCAGTCCATTACGATTGCATTCTAATTATCACGTCAGAATTAGATTCTTTTACTACCTTTATGGTTCTGTATGGAGAATAACCACTCATTCTTTCAAATTCTGAACAAAGCTTCTTTTCTTGGGCAATACTTGGAACAATCTCTTTAAATCTTCTATAAATCGCGAGTAATTGATCTCGTTTAATCCCCTTTTCATATGCACGTTCAATTGCCTCATAGAAATGAATGACATCAACGATTTCATTTGTTGACCAATCATGATCGATCGGGTATTGATATTCCAATTTACTCATCCTCTCCTTCATTCATAATTCATCCTTAAACCACTTGTCATGAATCTCATCGGCTTGAAGAGACCATTCTTTACATTCATTCCTGAACAGTTGGGATATTTTTTATAAGCCCCCTCACGGATAAAAAATCACTCCTATTATACTATTTATCCCTTTTCAAACAATAGAACAAAATCTATGCAAACGAAAATTTTAGTGCTATAATTTATTTTTGATTTCTTGATTACATGATTAACAAACTCCAGACAACGAAATCCGATAAAAGAGGTGAAAAGAAGAATTGTCACAACAAAATACACCGTTATTTAACGGTATTTTAAAACATATTAAAAAGAATCCTGTTCAATTTCATATACCAGGTCATAAACAAGGAAAAGGAATGGCTCCTGAGTTTCGAGAATTCATTGGAGAAAATGCACTATCCATGGACTTAATTAATATTGCACCCCTAGATGACTTACATCAACCAAAAGGGATTATTAAAGAGGCACAAGATCTTGCAGCCGAAGCTTTCAATGCTGATCACACCTTTTTCTCTGTTCAAGGAACAAGTGGAGCAATCATGACGATGATTATGTCCGTTTGTGGGCCTGGAGATAAAATTATTGTTCCACGTAATGTGCATAAATCGATCATGTCAGCGGTTATATTATCTGGTGCCATTCCGATCTTTATACACCCTGAGATTGACAAAGTACTTGGAATTTCTCACGGTATCTCCATACATTCAGTAAAAAGCGCGCTAAAACAGCATCCAGATGCGAAAGCACTCTTAGTGATTAACCCAACTTACTTTGGTGTTTCAGCTGATCTTAAAAGCATTGTAGATATTGCACACTCTTATCATATTCCCGTATTAGTCGATGAAGCTCATGGCGTTCACATCCACTTTCATGACGAACTTCCTTTATCAGCCATGCAAGCGGGCGCGGATATGTCTGCAACAAGTGTTCATAAATTAGGTGGATCCATGACTCAAAGTTCCATACTCAATGTAAAAGGCAACCTTGTTTCTTATAAGAGGGTTCAAGCTGTACTAAGTATGCTGACAACTACTTCAACTTCCTATTTGTTATTAGCATCATTGGATGTAGCTAGAAAAGAACTTGCGACACGTGGAAAAGAGCTTTTAGATCAAACAATCCAACTTGCAAACTCGATACGTAAGCAAATTAATGAAATCGAGCATTTAAAATGTGTAGGAGAAGAAATTTTAGAGACAGAGGCAGCTTACGATTATGATCCAACAAAACTAATCATTTCAGTAAAGGACCTCGGACTCTCAGGAAATGATGTAGAGATTTGGTTAAGAACACATTATAATATTGAAGTTGAAATGTCTGATTTATATAATATCCTTTGTATCATTACCACTGGCGACACAGAAAAAGAAGCGGATATTTTGGTATCGGCGCTCAAACATTTAGCGGATGAGAGACATTCACTTGCTGAGAAAGTAGATACTCAGGTTCTACTTCCCAACATTCCATTGCTGGCTGTTTCACCACGAGATGCTTTTTATTCCGAGACTGAACTGGTTCCTTTCGATGATTCTGAAGGTAGAGTCATCGCTGAGTTTATAATGGTTTATCCCCCAGGAATTCCAATTTTTATTCCTGGCGAGATCATAACCGAAGACAACCTGCGGTATATAAAAAAGAATATGGAAGCAGGCCTCCCGGTTCAAGGACCAGAGGATTATGACTTTAAAATGCTTCGCGTCACAAAAGAACATAGAGCGATACAATAAAAAAGAACAAGCCTTTTCAAATTTGAAAGGGCTTGTTCTTTTTTATTGTTTTATTATCGCATGAAAAAAAGCATGCGATTAACATGCTTGTCTATGTTGTTATTTATTTGGACATTTGTAATTACTTCGTCTCTTCGAAATGTTCGTGCTTAGTACAGTCGCAACTTGATGAATATAGGACCGTAACTTTTTCATCTTCAAATTGACCGATTGTTGATTCACACTCTTGACATACGATAGTACCCATGACTTCATCTCCCTTATCATTAATGATCCTTTTATATGTTGTGTAAGCGTTTTTAATATCTTTAAATCCATAATAATATAACATTAATAAAAAATCAAGTTGAAATTGTATAACACATTTAATTTAAAAATGACCACTTATTCCTTATTTCTGCTTCAAAACCTCACCTAAAGAAAAGTGTGATCTTGGTTCATGAATCCACCGTGATCACACTTTTCTTTAGGTTATGAAAGTAGAAACATCCTTTAATAATATTCCGGCTCGTATGGCATAGCGGGTAAGGTTTCTAGAAAAAATTCCGCTAATTCAGCTGCTTCCCGTAAATCATTCATTTTAAAGGTAATTTGTAAATATTCCATATCAGCGAGATCACTAGGATCGAGGAGTGTAGAACGTCCAGTCTGCATACACACTACTAGAGGTTTTCCAAAAAATAAGTTCGTATAGACAATACCAAAATCATACCGCGTACGTTCAGTTGTAAATCCTACAAAGCGAACTTTTACATTTTCATCTTCATCATAAAGTTTTTCGAATATTGACATTCTATTCTCTCCTTTCATGAAAAGATCTTTTGAATACCATTATATTTTGAAATGGTTTTTAGATGCAATTGATTTAAATAAATGTTTCAAAATTGTCATAACTTTTTGAACAATGTTACAATAAGAAGATTATAAGTTGTATTTTTTGAAAGGACGGAGATTTACTGATGAACAGAAAAGCTTATATTCAGCTCGTTCCAAATTCGGCAAAGACTACCATAACAAAAGATGAGTTAAAGGAACTCTTTCAATACTATAAAAACATTACTTCTAACACGGGAACACAAATAGATTGGAAATATGATCAAGCTGCCTTTCCATATGAAATTGTGGATGACCCCAATCAAGAGAGCAATTCATTCTGTCTTTGTTCCAAGCTTGACCGCTATCACTCTATAAGGATCGAAATCGGTCAAGAAATTATAGACCTTGAAAATAGCAGTACACATGAGCAAACATACATAGTAATCACTTTACCTAACAGTTCTACATTTGGGGATAAAGGAAAAGCAAATGAATACTGTAAATTTATTGCACAAAAACTTCGTGGGGATCTTCATTTATTTAATGGGCGTATTATGTATTTTTCCCATCAAAAATAACACTTCGAATTCATGATTGTAAAAGTACTAATTCTAAAAACAACCTTAAATAATTAGGAGCATAAATACATGCATCGTGGAATACAGAAATAAACTGAATACCGTAGTGGCTATGGTTTTTCTAGAAGATCTAAGAATTTGTTTTCCAATCGTAATGGCTAAATAAAAAAAGATAAAGAACATGATTATTTTATATACAAACCAATCATAGGTGGAGAGCCATTCAATAAATGTATAGCCACTCCAAATCATAAATTGTATGATCACAACTGTGTAAACACGCATATACCGTCACCACCGTTAGTCTAACATTCATTCTCCTTGCTCCTACATTATATGTAATAATCAGCTCTCATATTTTTCATTTATGTAACATTTGAATCAAAAGGACCAGTAGAATTGTTTTTCTGTGTTACCATAATACTACTTGATTAGAAGATATATCAGCATTCATCAGTAAAGTGAGGCAATGGGAAATGAAAGGAAAACCGTTCTTAATACTGGCTTTTACTCTCTTCTTTATGGTGTCCTGTGACAATAATAAACAAATAATATCAAACTTACCTTTTGATCCAAACTCAAAGCAATTAGTATTTTTTTCTGATGCAGACAAGCATGAACAGGAAGTATCCTACTACGATGCCATAATTGAATTAAAAAGAGATTATCCGCAGGAAATCAAAAATATGAAAATTTTCACTTCCTCCGATTCAAAAAAGTATTTCGAGACTTTTCAGATTGATCATTGCCCTGCACTTATCGTTTATTATAATAATGAAGTCATAGCTGAAATCGAAGGAAAAGCAACAACAACAGAAATCGTTACACCGATTTCCCATGCACTATCCTCGTCTTATTAGAGCAAACTGACCTAACCTTCATAAAGAATCTCTTTTACAAAAAGAAAGTTCCTTCTCGAATCGAGAAGGAACTTTCTTTTGATTTATTTATTTATTTCAAAATATGAATAGGAGAACCCAAAGCAACCTCGGCTGCTTCCATTGTCATTTCTCCAAGTGTTGGATGTGCATGAATCGTTAAAGCGATATCTTCTGCAGTCATCCCAGCTTCAATAGCCAGTCCTAATTCAGAAATAATATCAGATGCATTTGCACCGGCAATTTGAGCACCAATCACAAGCCCGTCTTCTTTACGAGTAACTAATTTTACAAATCCGTCTGTACTATCAAGTGATAAAGCACGACCATTTCCACCGTATGGGAATTTTCCTGTTGCCACTTCAATTCCTGCATCTTTTGCTTCTTTTTCAGAATAGCCCACTGTTGCCAGTTCAGGATCTGAGAATACAACAGCTGGAATTCCAATATAATCAATTTCAGATGAATGTCCGGCAATGGCTTCTGCCGCAATTTTAGCTTCATATGACGCTTTATGAGCTAATTGTGGACCCGCTACGATATCACCAATGGCATAAATATTGCTTACATTTGTACGGCATTGCTTATCAATTTCAACGATACCACGCTCACTAACTTTTACGCCTGCTTGTTCAAGACCCATTTCATCTGTATTAGGACGTCTGCCAACCATAACAAATACATAATCAGCTTCAACTTTCTTTTCTTCACCTTTTACTTCAAATGTTACGACAACACCATTTTCAGTTTCTTCTACACCTTTAGCCATTGCTTTTGTATAGATTTCTGCACCTTTTTTCTTCAAGCTTCTCTTAACAAGAGCAGACATTTGCTTTTCAAAACCAACACTTAGGATATCATCTGCACCTTCTAAAATGGTTACTTGTGTGCCAAAGTTAGCATATGCACCACCAAGTTCGATTCCAATAACGCCGCCGCCAATCACAACGATTTTTTCTGGAACTTCTTCTAAAGCCAAAGCCCCAGTAGAATTTAGAACGCGTTTTGAGTATTTGAAGGTTGGTAATTCAATCGGACGAGAACCAGTTGCAATGATCGCATTTTTGAAATTATACGTTTGAGAAGAATTTTCACCGATTACTTTCAGTGAATTACTATCTACAAAGTATGCTTCACCACGAACAAGATCCACTTTATTTCCTTTTAATAATCCTTCAACACCGCCAACTAACTTTTGCACGACACTAGCTTTAAATGCTTGTACCTTTGAAAAATCAACGGTTACATTTTCTGCGTTAATTCCGTACGGATCAGAATGTTTTGCTGTTTCATAGCGGTGACCTGTAGCAATGAGTGCTTTTGATGGTATACAACCAACGTTTAAACAAACCCCGCCTACATATTCTTTTTCAACGATTGTCACTTTTTGTCCCAATTGCGCAGCACGAATAGCTGCCACATATCCTCCAGGACCTGCACCGATGACTATAGTATCTGTTTCTATTGGAAAATCGCCTACTACCATATGTCTTACGCCTCCATTAATAATAATTCTGGATCATTTAATAAACGCTTAATATGATTTAATGCATTTTGACCTGTTGCTCCGTCAATCATACGGTGATCAAAGCTTAGTGATAGCGCTAGAACAGGAGCTGCAACAATTTCGCCATCTCTTACAATTGGCTTTTGTGCAATACGACCAATTCCAAGGATCGCTACTTCTGGATGATTGATAACTGGAGTAAACCATTGTCCACCAGCAGATCCAATATTTGAAATGGTGCAAGATGCGCCTTTCATTTCATCTGGAGCAAGTTTACCATCACGGGCCTTTGCACGCTAATTCATTAATTTCATTTGAAATAGTGAAAATGGATTTACGATCTGCATCCTTAACAACCGGCACTAATAAACCTTTATCTGTATCAGCAGCGATACCGATATTATAATAATGTTTATGAATAATTTCGCTTGTTGCATCATCAAGTGAAGTATTTAGTGCTGGGAACTCACGTAATGCACTTGTTAAAGCCTTAACTACATAAGGAAGGAAAGTTAATTTGATTCCTTTTGCTGCAGCCACTTCTTTGAATTTCTTACGGTGTGCAACTAGTTTTGTCACATCTATCTCGTCCATTAAAGTAACGTGTGGCGCAGTTTGTTTTGAGTTAACCATAGCCTTTGCAATGGCTTTGCGAATTCCACTCATTTTTTCACGTGTTTCAGGATATTGTCCTGCAGGAATTGCAGCTGCTACTGGTGTTGCGCTAGCTGCTTCTGTTGCTTCCACAGCTTGAGCAGGAGTTTCTGAAACTACTTGTGCTCCACCGTTTAAGAATGCATCAATATCCACATTTAGTACACGACCATGATCACCAGATCCTGCAACAAGTTGAATATTAACACCTTTTTCACGAGCATATTTTCGTACGGAAGGCATAGCAATTACGCGTCTATTTGGATCAACTTCTACCTGCGCAGGAGCATCCCCACTTTTAGTTGCACTTTCAGCAGCAGGTGCTTCTTCTTTTTTCACCTCTGCTGGTGCTTCTTCTTCATCACCTTTGAACTTTAAATCCTCATAACCAGGTGCATCAAACTTGATCAAGACTTGACCAACAGTTGCAACTGTTCCTTCCCCCACTAATACTTCTTCAACCGTTCCTTCTACTGGTGAAGGAATTTCAACTACTGCTTTATCATTTTGAATTTCACATAGTACATCATCTTCTTGAACCTTATCGCCTGGTTTGACAAACCATTTTACGATTTCACCTTCATGAATCCCTTCACCTATATCAGGCATTTTAAATTGAAACGACATGGGTATTCAACCTCCTATTTTATCCTGTTTGTAAAGTAGTTTCTATTCGTTTTCAGATGAACTGATACTACTTATTATATATTCTTCCTTATTATCGAGTAATATCAGTATACCCTGCAAATTATAATTGTTTTTTCATAAGTGGATAAAATGCTTTTTTATAAATGCAGGATCATCATCAATCATTTGCCGAAATTCAAATTAGAAAGTTAAAACCTTTTTCGCTGTTTCCATTACATCTTTATAATTTGGCAACCAAACAGATTCAGCTTGCGGGAATGGAAATATGGTGTCAGGAGCTGCTACACGCAGCACAGGAGCTTCAAGACTAAGTATGGCACGATCCGTAATTTCAGCAACCACATTTGCCGCGATACCTGCTTGTTTTTGTGCTTCTTGAACAACAATGGCACGATTTGTTTTCTCAACAGAAGCAATAATCGTTTCAATATCTATAGGGCTCACTGTGCGCAAGTCAATCACTTCTGCAGAATAGCCTTCTTTTTCTAATTCTTCTGCTGCTTTTAATGATTCATGCACCATAGCTCCATAAGTAATAATGGATACATCCGTTCCTTCACGTTTTACCTCCGCTTTTCCAAGTGGAATCGTATATGCCTCTTCCGGTACTTCTTGACGGAATGAACGGTACAATTTCATATGTTCAAGGAAAATAACTGGATCATTGTCACGGATGGAAGCAATAAGAAGTCCTTTCGCATCATAAGGAGTAGATGGAATAACTACTTTTAATCCAGGTTGTTGAGCCATTAATCCTTCTAAGCTATCTGCGTGCATATCAGGCGTATGTACGCCTCCGCCAAATGGAGCACGGAAAGTGACAGGTGCACTATACTTGCCACCAGTACGATAACGCAAACGAGCTAATTGACCAGAAATGGAATCCATTACCTCAAAAACGAAACCAAAGAATTGAATTTCTGGTACTGGACGGAACCCTTGTAAGCATAGACCCACTGCCAAGCCACCAATTCCTGACTCTGCAAGGGGTGTATCAAATACACGATCTTCACCAAATTCTTGGTGTAGTCCTTCTGTTGCCCGGAATACACCACCGTTTGCACCTACGTCTTCTCCAAACACTAATACATTTGGATCGTTACGTAGTTCTGTGCGTAACGCATCCGTAATTGCTTGAATCATTGTCATTTGCGCCATGGCTTACTTCGACTCCTTTGCTGTATATATTTCATATTGTTCTTTTAAATTTTGTGGCATTTCTTCATACATAATAGACATTAAGTCTGTTACTTTTTGTTTTGGAGCACTGTCCGCTTTTTTAATTGCTTCTTTAATATCTTCTTTTGCTTGTTCGATTACTTCATTTTCCTTTTCTTCATTCCAAAGGCCTTTTTCTTCGAGGAATTTACGGAATCTAACTAAAGGATCTTTCTTTTCCCATTCATTATTTAATTCCTCTGTCCGATATCTAGTTGGATCATCCCCAGCCATTGTATGTGGACCATAACGATAAGTAATCGTTTCAATTAGAGTTGGTCCCTCTCCATTGATTGCACGTTCACGTGCATCATGTACTGCAGCATATACAGCAAGTGGATCCATACCATCTACTTGAATTCCTGGGATTCCAGCTGCAACTGCTTTTTGAGCAAGTGTATTTGCTGCAGTTTGCTTTTCAACAGGAGTTGAGATAGCAAATTGATTATTTTGAACAATAAAGATGGCTGGAGCTTTAAAAGCACCCGCAAAATTCATTCCTTCATAGAAGTCACCCTGTGAAGTTCCACCGTCACCTGTATAAGTGATAGCAACTGATTTAGCACCACGTTTTTTCATTCCAAGCGCAACTCCAGCAGTTTGAACGTACTGAGCACCAATAATAATTTGTGGAATGGCTACATTAACACCTTCTGGAATTTGCCCACCTTCAAAATGACCTCTTGACCATAAAAATGCTTGAGATAATGGTAGTCCGTGCCATACAATTTGTGGAATATCGCGGTAACCCGGTAAAATATAATCCTCTTTTTCAAGGGCAAATTGTGAAGCTAATTGCGAAGCCTCTTGGCCCGCAGTTGGCGCATAAAAACCTAAACGACCTTGACGGTTTAATGAAATAGAACGTTGGTCAAGAATTCGCGTATACACCATGCGGCGCATTAACTCTTGTAATCGTTCATTACTTAGTTCAGGCATTGCAGCTTCGTTTACCACCTGACCTTCTTCATTTAAAATTTGAAGCATTTGAAATTGCTCAGCTATTGCTTCTGCCTGAGTATTTGCATTCACCTTTGCATTTGTTTTAGAAGCCATCCAAATCATCCTTCCACTTCTTATTATTTTTGTTGTTAATAGACTAATCTCAAAATCTGTATCTGCTTGCCATTCTTCTTTCTACATATTTCATCTCTCACACAGAATCGTTCTAACCATATTAAGATTAATTATTAAAAAGAATTAATTATTAATTTCTATACATATTATATTCTGTATCAATTAAATTTGCAACAATAATGATACAGTTTTAATAACATTTCCTAGTGTATACTATATATTCGCTAGGCGTCAATGCCTATAAATAAAGTTTTCCTTGTATATACAGTCGAAAACTTTATTGTTTTTTTGGAACTGTCTCACAATTTAGTTAAGACTGTATCATAATAACCTAATAATAATTATTGTGTTATAAAAGAGAAAACTTTTATTTGATGCCATTAAAATAGGTACTTACCTTATTATGTAACACTCTATTAATATCATTCGCCGACTAAAACCGAATATTAAAAAAAGCCCTCCAAACAATAAAGTGCCTTGTGTTTGCAAATTAAATAACTGAAGAATAAGGAGGTTCCTTCTCTTTTTTCATTTTATTTGATAAAATTGGAATACATGATTTTTTAAGAGGAAGTGTTACATGATGATAACAATGAATGAAATCGTACGAGATGGACATCCCGTATTAAGAAAAGTCGCAGAAACAGTTACATTACCTGCTTCAAAAGAGGATATAAATATTCTTAATCAATTACTTGAATATGTAAAAAATAGTCAAGATCCGAAAATCGCATCTGAATATCATTTGCGTCCTGGCGTTGGATTAGCAGCCCCGCAAATTAATGTATCTAAAAGAATGATTGCTGTTCATATTTCAGATGAAAAAGGACGATTATACAGCTATGCCCTTATGAATCCTAAAATTGTTAGTCATTCTGTTGAAAAAGCCTTTCTTGCTTCGGGAGAAGGTTGTTTATCAGTAGACGAGCCACATCCAGGTTATGTACCTAGATACGCCAGAATAACCGTTACAGGCGTTGATTCTGATGGCAATGATGTAACCATTCGATTAAAAGGTCTACCTGCCATTGTTTTTCAACATGAAATTGATCATTTAAACGGAATTATGTTTTATGACCACATAAACAAAGAAAACCCTATGCAAGAACCGGAAAATGCCATGATGATTTGATAATAATTCCCAAAAACACCCATGAAGATAACGATTTATTTTGCATATACTATCAATAAAAAGAGTCCTAACTCTTCTTAATAAACTCATTTATACTTTACTTTGTACAAGGAATGTTTAAAATAGAAGTAAGGAGATGATCCACAATGTTAAAGAGACTTAAGAAGAAGCTCTTAAAACAGTGGAACGATATGTTGCGAAAAAAATCAATTGCCTGATGATTTGAGCCCTTCACTCTTGCGAAGGGCTCCTTCCTTATTGTAAGTAAACAAATTAAAACATATTAAATTGTATGTATTTCAATTTGTTTTTATATATAATAGGTTTTGTTAATGAGTGCGGGTAAAAATGACTTACAAGGTACAAAAAAACAGTTTTCTCTTTGTTGAACGTGTACTTAACAAGCTTTTATACTAATAGCCATTTGGTTTAGCATAACCATTTCATGATAAGGCCACAAATGAATAAATGAAGGAGCGATAAGTATGATTTTCAAAGTTTATTATCAAGAAACAAAAACGCAAGTACCAGTTCGGGAAAACACTAAAACCATATTCGTAGAGGGAGAATCCGTGCGGGATGTTCGCAAAAAATTGGCAGACAAGCCTTATAACATTGAAATCGTTATTCCTCTTGAAGGAGCAGCATTAGAGTACGAAAAGTTAAACGAAGACTATAAAGTATTGGAGATATAATTTATGAAATTTGTAAAAAATGATCAAACTGCCGTTTTTGCCCTAGGAGGGCTTGGTGAAATTGGGAAAAATACGTACGCCGTCCAATTTCAAGATGAAATTATCATTATTGATGCCGGGATTAAATTTCCTGAAGATGAATTGCTCGGTATCGACTATGTCATTCCTGACTATTCTTATTTAGTAAAAAATGAAGAAAAAATTAAAGGTCTATTTATTACCCATGGACATGAGGATCATATCGGTGGCATCCCTTACCTATTAAAGCAAATCAATATTCCAATCTACGCAGGCAAACTTGCCTTGGCATTAATTAGAAATAAATTAGAAGAGCACGGCTTGCTAAGAACAGCACAGTTAATTGAAATAAAAGAAGATGATATCATAAAGTTCAGAAAAACTTCTGTTACTTTTTTCCGTACAACCCACAGTATTCCAGATTCATATGGCATCGTGGTTAAAACGCCGCCCGGACAAATCGTTCATACTGGAGATTTTAAATTTGATTTTACCCCTGTTGGTGAATCTGCAAATTTAACAAAAATGGCTGAAATCGGAAAAGAAGGAGTTCTTTGTTTACTATCCGACAGTACAAATAGTGAAATATCCGAATTTACCATGTCGGAAAGACGCGTTGGCGAAACCATTGATGATGTATTTAGAAAAGTTGAAGGCCGTGTTATTTTTGCAACCTTTGCTTCAAACATACACCGTTTACAACAAGTAACAGAGGCTGCTGTAGCAAATGGACGAAAAGTTGCTGTATTCGGCAGAAGTATGGAAGCAGCTATTGGAATCGGTCAGGACCTAGGTTATATCCAAGCACCTAAAGATACATTCATTGATGCGCAGCAGATGAACCGACTCCCTGCAAATCGGGTAACAATTCTTTGTACTGGAACACAAGGCGAACCCATGGCAGCACTATCTAGAATTGCCAATGGGACGCATCGTCAAATTCAAATTATCCCAAATGATACGGTTGTTCTATCTTCTTCACCCATTCCGGGCAATACGCTCAGTGTGAATCGGACGATCAATATGTTATCTAAAGCGGGTGCAGAAGTCATCCACGGAAAACTAAGTAATATTCACACATCTGGACACGGTGGGCAACAAGAGCAAAAACTAATGCTCCGCTTAATTAATCCTAAGTTCTTTATGCCGATCCATGGTGAATACCGGATGCAAAGAATGCATTCTAAATTAGCGATTGATTGTGGTGTTCAAGAGGAAAACTGTTTCATTATGGATAATGGGGAAGTACTTGCTCTTAGCCATGATAAAGCACAAGTAGCAGGAAAAATAGCTTCGGGTAATGTTTATATTGATGGAAGCGGAATTGGTGATATTGGTAATATTGTATTGCGCGACCGTCGAATCCTATCTGAAGAAGGACTTGTTGTCGTTGTCGTCAGCATTAATATGAAGGATTTCAAAGTTTCTGCAGGACCGGATATTATTTCTAGAGGCTTTGTCTACATGAGAGAATCAGGCGATCTCATAAGTGACGCACAGAGCTTAATTACAAAACATTTATCAAAAGTAATGGAACGCAAAACCACACAGTGGTCTGAAATTAAAAATGAAATTACAGACACTCTTGCTCCTTTCTTGTATGAAAAAACAAAAAGACGTCCTATGATTTTACCAATCATTATGGAAGTATAATGGTCATCAAAAAAAAGCACCCCTTGGTGCTTTTTTTGATGTAGTTAAAATAAATCATCATGATTCAATAAACGACTACAGTATGTACAATCTTTTTAAGATTGTAATACCTTCTTCTCAAAACGATTGATATCCACATCAGCTCCAATAACAATTAAAATATCATTTTTGTTAATCCTTTCGTTTGCTTGTGGAGAGACAATAATTTCATTCTTTCGTTTTATCGCAACAATGTTGATTCCATATTTTGCGCGAACGTCTAAATTGAGGATCGTATGCCCATCCATCTTTTCACTCGCAACAATTTCGACAATACTATGTTCATCCGAAAGCTCCAAATAATCAAGTACACTATTAGAAATCATATTGTTTGCAATTCTTTTTCCCATATCACGTTCTGGGTGAACAATATGATCAGCCCCAATCTTAACCAGTACCTTTTCATGATAATCATTTTGAGCTTTAACCGTAATATTACGAACACCCAACTCCTTTAATATAATGGTTGTTAATATGCTTGCTTGAATATTATCACCAATCGCAACAACCACATGGTCAAAATTACGAATACCAAATTCTTTTAATACCTTTTCATCGGTTGAGTCACCCACAACTGCATGAGAGGCAATCATTGCGTAGTTATTCACTCGATCTTCATTAATATCAATGGCCAATACTTCCATACCTTGTTCGGCTAATGTACTGCAAATACTGCCACCAAAACGCCCTAAACCAATAACAGCGAATTCCTTTTTCACCATTCATTCCTCCAAAAGAAGTAAACATTATGCTCTAATCTTAACATAATGAAATTTAATTATGTATGGATTCTAAAAGCCCTCAATAGGAAAAAACCGAAATGGCTTCGGTTTTTTCCTTTCTACACACTCATTATTTACTTCCCTTAAATTCAATATACTCTGTAATCAACCTGATAGCTGTTTCAATGGCCTGCTCTTTAGGATTTAACTTTGCATGATGCAGTCCATATTCCGATTCTACTCCAAGCCAGAACATGAAACCAGGTATTTCTTTTAACATATACCCAAAGTCCTCACCCGTCATAGCTTCTCTGCACTCAATCACATTTACATCTGTTTGGTTGCTGACAAACTCCATAAATTCCCTTGTTAATTCAGCATCATTATAAACTTGGTAGTACATCGCCCCGAAATCCACCTTTACCTCACATTGGAAACCTACTTCGATTCCTCTCACTACATTTTCAATGCGTTTCTTTACTTTATCCATAGATTCCGCTGAAAGTGCCCGGATCGTTCCATCAAGCCTTGCTGTTTCTGCAATGATGTTTTGAACGGTTCCACTTGTTATTTTACCAATTGTAATAACCGCACTATCAAGTGGATCTACGTTCCTGGAAATAATCGTTTGTAGTTGGGTGACTAATGAACATGCAGCAATGATCATGTCATTTGTTTGATGCGGATAGGCAGCATTGTCCACCTTTTCCTTTTAAATCAATAAACAACTCCGAAGTATTCGCAAAAAGCAACCCCTCACGAATCGCAATCGTACCTACTGGATATTCTGGAGCAATATGAAGGGCCAAAATCATGTCTGGCTTCCATTCCTTCATAATATCACTGGCGAGCATTGGCTCTGCCCCACCTGGGCCTTCCTCTGCGGGTTGGAATATAAATAAGAGATCATCCTTAATAGAATGGTGAACGAAATGTGTTAATACACCTAAAGCGATCGACATATGAAAATCATGGCCACAAGCGTGCATTTCAGTTTCGTGTTGAGAATGGAACGGCAAATCCGTTTCCTCAACAATAGGCAGCCCATCTATATCAGCACGGTAACCGATTATTTTTTCTGGTGCAGTGCCATTAACCTTTACAAAAATACCTGTTTTCCACGTTTTAATTTCTATTCTATCTTGAGGTAATGAAGCAAGATAGGCTAATAAATACGATTGTGTTTTAAATTCTTGAAAGCCTAGTTCAGGAATTTGGTGAAGATCACGACGAATTTGTACAAATGAATTCAATTTGATTTCTTCCTTTCAACGATAGTGTACTTGCTAAATCTTATAGCTTACTAAAAGGGTTGTCAGATAAAGACAGAATTATTTTAATTTACTATAATTGTATCGTTACCATCCTCTTTAGTAAATGCCTGAGTTCTTAAACCAAAAATACATCGATGCCATTTTTTCATCAAACTGTATGTGGAATGAAAAAATGCGTGAACACAAAGGCCCACGCACAACTCTTGTTATAGCTGACGGAGTTCTTGCATAATCTCCGTTTTAGACTTCGTTTTCTCATCAATTTGCTTAATGACACGTGCAGGAGTACCCGCAACAACTGTGTAAGGAGGAACATCATTAATCACAATAGCACCTGCAGCTACAACAGCGCCTTTCCCTATTCTAACACCCTCCAAGACGACGCAATTTGCTCCAATAAGAACATCATCTTCTACAACAACAGGTTTTGCAGAAGGCGGCTCAATAACACCCGCTAAAACAGCACCTGCTCCAATATGACAGTTTTTCCCGACTGTTGCCCGTCCACCAAGAACCACATTCATATCGATCATGGTACCTTCACCAATCACAGCACCAATATTTATAGAGGCGCCCATCATAATCACAGCATTATCCCCAATTTCTACATGATCACGGATGATCGCACCTGGCTCAATTCTCGCCTTGATGTTTTTCGTATCTAATAAGGGAATGGCTGAATTTCTACGATCATTTTCAATCACGTAATCCTCAATTTGATCTTTATAAGTTTTCAGTACTTGATCGATGTTTTCCCATTCTCCAAACACAACACCACTATTTCCGCTTATAAAGGCTTTACTAGTAGATCCAAAATCAATCCCTTCAAGTTTCCCTTTTATGTATATTTTGACAGGTGTCGATTTGCTGCTATTTTGAATAAATGAGATAATCTCATTTGCATCCATCTCTTTCATCATTTACTCCCCTTCAATTTTGTTAACTATGATAATAGTCACTTTATCAAACAAAAGCAGTGAAAACAATAAAAAAATGAGTCGGACTTATTCTGTTGAACTTTTTTGTTTGGGTAACAGTAAGATCAGTACTAAACTAATAATCGCAATAAAAAGAACAACATAATAGACCGTGTGGAGCGAGGCCGTAAGTCCATCTTGAAGTAATTTCAGCATGGCTTCAGGTAAATGATCTCTTTCTTCTTTGTTTAGTAGAATATTAATTGAGTTTACATCCAGCTTTGTCGTTTCCCCAGTACCATGCTGTGCGAAATAATGCATGAGACGACTATTGAGTATTCCACCGAGCAAAGCTGCTCCAATCGTATTTCCTAAATTTCTCATAAACATATTTGAAGCAGTGGCGATCCCTCTTTGCTGCCAATTAACCGTACTTTGAATCGAAACGATAAAGGCGGTCAAAGTAAGACCCATTCCGATACCGATAAAAAATGACCCGACAGCAGCCCACACCGGCCCCATTTCTTTCGTTAAGGTTACAAACATGACACTTCCAATAACGAGAGAAATACCACCGATAATAGACGTTTTTCTATATCCAATTTTCAGCAACAATTTCCCCGCAAATGTTGAAGCAAGAGGCCAGCCGATCGACATGGTTGTTAAAGTAAATCCTGCAACAATGGGCGATCGCTCCATCACACCTTGAACAAAGGTAGGTAAGAAACTTGAAATTCCAATTAGCATAACCCCTGTCGTTAAGGAGGTCATATTGGCAATAAAAATGGAGCGTTCCTTCCAAATAGAAAAAGGCATAATCGGTTCTTTAGCCTTCCGTTCTTGAAAATAAAATAAAATGAACAGAATGACACTGATACCCAGGAGACTATAAGACTGATATGAAAACCAAGCCCATCTTGTTCCACCTTCTACAAGGACAAACATCAAGGTCGAAATAGAAATGGTTAGTAAAATAGCACCTGCATAATCAATATTATGCTTTTTCTTTTCTACTTTTTCGTGTAAAAATAAGACTAAACCAATTATAGATAGGATTCCAAGTGGAATATTCAGCCAAAAAATATAACGCCAGCTCACATATTGAACAAGAATTCCACCAAGGGCCGGCCCCAGTATGGCGGATATTCCCCATACACTTGATAGGTACCCTTGTATATTCGCTCTTTCCTCTGTTGAATAAATATCCCCGACAATCGTTGTTGCTATTGGTGTAACAGCTCCAGCACCGAACCCCTGGATGAACCTAAAAATAATCAGCATCGTCATTGACTCTGCAATTCCACAGAGAATGGAACCGATTAAAAACATAATAATCCCAAAAATGAGGATCGGCTTTCTCCCAAACAAATCAGATAGTTTTCCATAGATCAAGACCGTTACAGAATTCATTAGCAAATACGACGAAAAAACCCAGCTATATAAAGAAAAACCTCCCAAATCACCAACAATCGCGGGCATCGCCGTTGAAACAATCGTGGCTTCAATTGCTCCCATGAACATAGCAAGCATAATGGATGCAAGTACGATTGGACGATTTGTTTTCTTTGTGAATTTCCCCCCTGCTAACGCTTTTTCCATACGAACACCCCCTTATCTCTCCTGTTACATCAACACATTCAAATATCATATTCCCAATCTCTATTTTTCTATAGCTAAGGATAAAGAAAACTCGCCGATTGGCGAGCCTGCAAGGCGAAGACAGAGGCGTAGTTGCACTTATACTGTTTTCCTAAAAATTGCCCCTACGTCGATCTGCTCCGACGTTGCAATTTTATACTTTCCTAAGAGTGTAAAAAGAGCTCCCGTCTTTGGGAGCGCAAGTAGGTTACTCTTTTTGAAGTTTATTATTCAGCAGTTGCATGACCGCTCTTCGGGTTAGTATCCCCTCAAACAGCCCATCGTCATTTTCTACACATAAAAAAGGATGATCCACTAATAAATCAATTGAATCCGGGATGGAAGCATCTATTTTAAGATGCGGAATCGTTCGGTTCATTACTTCTTCCACTTTTTTTTGTTCGAGTTTTTCATATTCAATTCGCTCAAGACCTAGAATCGATTCCATAATAATAGGCGTACTAATTAGACCATGCAGCCTATAATGCGGATCGAGTACAGGTATGGCTGTATATCCACTTTTTGTTAACACCAGTAGGGCATGTTCCAGACTATTGCCTACTTGAACATGAGCTACCCGCTCAGAAGCAATCATCAAATTGCGGATCTTCATTCCTAAAAACTCATTGCCAAGATTAATCATAGCTGAAAACTCCTCAAATATCATTTACCACATAATATTTTATCACAGTTTCCCATAATCTGCTTCACTAACGATCATCATCTCGGACAAAATTGTATCGGTGCTAAAAACCAAACGAGCACTTTTATTTTATAAAGAAAACTCGTCGATTGGCGAGCCTGCAAGGTGAAGACAGAGACGTAGTTGCACTTATACTGTTTTCCTAAAAATTGCTCTACGTCGATCTGCTCCAGCGTTGCAATTTTATACTTTCCTAAGAGTGTAAAAAAGGAACCACAAGGGGTTCCATTACATCCATTATTGAATTAAATCAAAGATTTCAATTGTAATCATATCAATATTATCAAATTGGTATCTTTTTGGTTTTTCTTTGTCTAGGTAAACTTCCAATTCAAATGTTTCCGATTTAGGCTGATACGTTACCTGACATTTTCGTTCTCCGTTCACCTCGAAAAATCGTTGTGAAGGTTCTCCACTATTTGATTGCTCTTGTAAATTTTTTAACCTGGATAATATCCCTTGAAGCTGTGACACATGCTTCCTCTCCTTTCAACAAAACCAAGTATTTACTACTAGGTTATACCTTTGACATATTTCTAAACCAAAAATGTTTTGAATTTTTTCATGTCAATATTACAAGCATAAGATAAAATTATCTGTTTGTACAAGAAAAAATGAATAATATTCTTGTTTTTTTTACAAAACAGCTTAAAATGAACTATTTTTCGACATACCTAAAGCAGATTTTCATTTTGATAAAGAAAATCATAGGTTAAATCAATAAATAAATAATCACGTGTATTTAAAGGGTATGAAAATGTTCGAATCGTTTCACCCGTCTCGATATCACGGTACAAATCAGAAAGAATTCCTTTTTTTTCATTTCGCATTTTAATAATATTTTCTAAAAAATAAGGTCTCCAACTCCAGTTTTTTTGTAGATATTCTAATTGTACCACCCATTGATTATAACGATTCAACATATTCGGAGACTTTTGAAATCCGTCTTCATCACATATATAGATTCTTAAAGCGATTTGATCCAACTCTTTCGCAAGAACCTTCAACAATTCTTCATAGTCCAATGTTTTCCGATTTTTATAAAGCAGTTCCTGAAGTCGATTATGGAATCTCGCAGTGATCAAAACTAACGATTCCAGATTTTTCTTTTCATATAGGATAAATTCATGAAATTCTGCTCTCAACTTATGTTTTAAAACATCTCGGGAAATAAAATCACATGATGGTTTTTCCAAATAATAGCCCTGATAATAACGACCACCATGTTGCCAAGCAAATTGTAGTTGATAAGTCATTTCAATATTTTCAAACAGTAACATCGCACCCATTTTTCGAGCCAAAATGGATAATGAATAGAGTATATCCTTATAGGCGGGCGATGGAGTACTTGACCGTAAAGGTTGCAAATCTACTTTTACGATATCTGGTTTCAAACGGCCTATTAAATCAAGATGACTACTTTCATCACCCAACTTTTCAATCGCAATCTTAATCCCATATGTACGATAATAATTCAATAAATGATCAAATTTCGTTTTCGGACCATCTGTTGATATTTCCAATACGATCCGATCCAAAGCTATACCCTTTTCTTGAAATTGTATTAATAACTGCAAAAACGCTTCACTGCTATCATTTGCTAGAATATCTACATCTCTATTTACAAATAAGAGGATATCTTCGTCTAAAGAAACAGCCTTCTCTAGCGCTTTAGTGAGTATAACCTGGTCAACTTCAAGACGATATTCATCTGGAATGTTTTTATCAAGTAAAAAAGGCCCTAAACTTACCACCTGCTCACCTGATAGATATCTACCTAATATTTCATAACCAATGATTCGCTGTTCATCTGCACTGAATATCGGTTGAAAAAAAGGTACTACATGTTCTAAGTCCGTTAGGATATCCAATGCATCCATTCTGAATCCCCCTTAAATAATGAACAATTATAACATAATTACATAAGGCAAACGAGATCTGTCGAATTAATCCTAACCTTTCACCGTACATTTTCATATCATGAAAATAGTCCTATTTTTTATTAGTGCTTCTATTTCCTTTCATCGTTTGATAACATATAAAGAAGTACTTTTATAGATAGGTTGGTAGAGAGTATGCCTTCTCAAATATCACGGAGGATTTTTATTAAAAGAATATTCGGCTCAATCATTACCCTGTTTGCAGCCGGAACTGGCGGATATTATTATGCAAAAGAAATTGAACCCCAATCACTTAGCATAACCCGCCATGTAATCTCACATCCCCGCATCCCTCAGGGCTTTAATCAATTCAAAATGGTTCAATTCAGCGATACACATCTCGGCTTTCAATATACGCTAGAACAACTCAACAAATTAGTTGATCGTATTAATTCACTGAACCCGGATGTTGTATTTTTTACAGGTGATTTAATGGATGAGCCAAATAAATTTGCGAATAGTAATCAGATTATCCCGATATTATTAAAAATAAACGCTCCTTTCGGGAAATTTGCCATTTATGGCAATCATGATCATGGTGGTTATGGAACTGATTTATATGAAACGATTATGAATAAAAGTGGTTTTGTTGTACTAAAAAATGAAGGATTCGAAATTAAACTTGCCGATCAAAGCAGCATTCATATCATTGGCCTTGACGATGCCATGCTTGGTCATCCAGATTTCGAAGAATCTACGAAAGACCTGCCTTCAGATTCATACAAAATTCTTCTCGTGCACGAACCGGATCTTGCAGAAAAAGTCATTGGACGAGGGGTTCATTTTCAATTAAGTGGTCATAGCCATGGTGGACAGGTTAAGATCCCTTTTATCGGTCCTTTAGTCACACCACCTTTAAGCCAATTATACCAGGAGGGTTTTTATACAATCGGTGATTCTATAGATCCTTTAACACTATATGTGAATAGAGGGCTTGGAACCACTCGTTTACCCTTTCGTTTTCTGGCAAAACCAGAATTAACATTATTTACATTAGAATCTCCTCCTTCATCATGAAGCCTTATTACCTTTCTTAAAAAGCAAAAAGTAAAAAGAGTAGCCGGTATTTCAACTACTCCTTTTACCTTTTATTGATCCATATGGCGAGTGTTTACACCTTAATATTCAACAACTTCTCTGATATCGTTGCATTCTTCCATTAAAATAGCTTGGCTATCAATTTCACGTTCATTTTCACCTTTTTTAACATAGTGATAAACGCCATCTTGATCTTGTTCCCTTGCTTTCATGTTATCCGCAAGTTGCAGTTTAAGGAAGGATGTTAGTTTTTTCTTTAATTTACCCTCAAAAATGGGAAATAAGATCTCCACACGCTTTTCCATATTTCGAGTCATCATATCTGCCGAGGATAAGTAAATTTTTTCTTCACCATTTTGATGGAAGAAATAGATCCTGCTATGTTCTAAGAATCGTCCCACAATGCTGATCACACGGATGTTTTCACTGACCTTTTCAATTCCTGGTTTAAGACAGCAAATTCCACGGATGATTAGCTCGATCTTAACCCCTTCCGTTGATGCTTCATATAGCTTCATAATCAACTTCTTATCCGTTAATGAATTCATTTTTGCGATAATATGTCCATTGCCATGTTTTTTATGGAGTTCAATTTCACTATCGATTAATTTTATAAATTCACCCCGAATGTCATCTGGGGCAACAACGAGGTGATGATAATCAGGCTTTTGCGTATAACCACTTAAATAGTTAAAAAAGTGGGTCGCATCAATTCCAAATTTACGCTTTGTGGTAATATAGCCAAAATCCGTGTAAATCTTCGCCGTTTGATCATTATAATTTCCGGTACCAAGATGGACAAATTGTTCGATATTCCCATTTTTTCTGCGAACAACGAGCGTAATTTTACTATGTGTTTTTAAATGGGTCATTCCATAAATCACATGGCACCCAGCCTTTTCCAATTCCTTTGCCCACTGTACATTGTTTTCTTCGTCAAATCTGGCTTTTAACTCTACTAACACCGTTACTTGCTTTCCGTTCTCTGCAGCACGTTTCAAGGATTCAATGACCGGAGAATCGCCACTCACTCTGTAAAGGGTCTGCTTAATGGCTAAAACATCCGGATCATCCGCAGCCTCTGAAACAAAATCAAGAATCGGCTGGAAAGATTCATACGGATGGTGAAATAGCATATCGTGTTTTAAAGCATTTTGAAAAATATCTTCGTCTCCTTCAATTTCTGAAGATGGCTTCGGATTGAAGGGTTCATAAGCTAAATCATGCCGCTTGCTTGCAATTCGTTTATAGAAAGAGAAGAGAAATGTTTTATCAAGAGGTCCAGAAATATAGTAGGTATCTTCTTCCTTTATTTCTAATTCATCAAGCAAATAACCTAATATTCGCTTATCTAACTTTTCTGCCTTTATTTCGAGACGGACTGCCGCCCCCCATTTACGTTTTTTTAACTCTTTTTCTATTTGGTGGAGAAGGTCACTTGCCCCTTCCTCATGAATCTCTAAGTCAGCATTTCTCGTTATGCGAAATTGAGTGACTGAAACCACTTTATAACCAGTAAAGAGCTTACCGCTAAAATAAGAGATTACGTCCTCAAGTAACACAAAACTAGACGTACCATCTATGAAGGGGACCTCTATAAAACGCCCTAGTACAGAAGGAACTTGTACGATTGCTAGTTGCTGCTTATTATCGAAATCTTGATTCCCTTCGATAGAAACCGCTAAATTGATACTTTTATTTAACAGCATTGGAAACGGACGATAAGCATCAATGGCCATTGGCGTTAACACAGGAAAAATCTGTTCATTAAAATAGTTTTCTAGATAAGATTTTTGTTCTTTCGTTAATTGTTCCATTTTCAGTAAATTTATACTTTCTTGTTTTAAAGCTAGAAGGATATGATCTTGAAAAGTCCGATCTTGAAGATCTACCAACGTATGTGTAATTTCAGATATTCTGGCAAGCTGCTGCTTTGCCGTCATACCTGCTTTATTTTCGGGTTTCGTAAAGCCTACTTTTACTTGATCTTTCAATCCTGCTACTCGAACCATAAAGAACTCATCTAAATTAGAACTGAAAATAGCCAAAAACTTTATTCTCTCTAATAAAGGATTGCGTTTATCCAATGCTTCATGCAACACACGTTCATTGAAAGCTAACCAACCGAGTTCCCTATTATTATAATAAGCTGGATGATTAAAAGTTTCCAAATTCATATAACACACACCTTTTATTTACAATATTCGACAATAATATCATAACAAATAATTCGTAAAATTTATGTAAAGATTTCGTAAACTCAGCAACTCTTTTCATCACAGCTTTGGCTTCAACCATTATGATTGGATTGGGATAAACTTTAGTCCAATGGTTTTATTTAGGGCCTTTTCTAACTGACGAATATGTTTTTCCATTTCATATTGTTCTACGAATGCACGGTCTTTGTAATAGACTAGGAGTTGCAAAGCTTCTGCTGACACTTTTTCAAGTTTGACTTTTTCAACAATCGCTCTTTTCGATGAGTCAAGGGCAGATGCTAATTTAGCAATCGTCCCTGCTACTCGGATATCGTCCAGCTCTTTTTTTGTAAACCAACTCTCGAATGCCTCATAATATTGTTTTAATAATGTTTTATTTTTATATGAGGCAATTAAAGCCAGCTTTACCCTTTCTTTATGTAACAGACCACTAATGGATTGATTGGCTAACAAATAAAAAGTATGTTGGCTGCTTGCATCGTCATCAATATATTCTCCGAGGTAATAAAGCTCTGCCCCTCTTTTGACAAAATCAATGAATGACAACTTATTCTCAAACGAGTAAAAAACACTTATTTCTTCAAATAACTTTTCAGCAAGCGTACTTCTATGCTTTGCCGTCATCTCATTCACACCATAATCAGCAATTAATTCACTCAAACTTTCGTTAATAATCTCATCTGTCGTTGGGTTTGTTTTTTCCTCAGGTTCCATTTTTTTTATAGAAATGCCATCTCGTAATCCTTTTCTACTGAACATAAAGGAATAAGATTGACTATATTTACAGAGTTTAGCAAACATTTCAAGTGAGGGAACAATGATATCAGCACGGTCCTTTGAAAGTCCTTCTACTTTTTCCAACTGCTCAATTGTAAGCTTTTCAAGGTAAGTCTGTATTTTTTGTAAATCCTCATAGGACATCACATACTGGTGAATTCCGGCAATTGGATATTTCTTTAAGTTTTGATCAATCTGTGCGATATTACGTGCACTTCCACCAATCGCAATGACAGGTACTTGTAAGTTTTTCAACCAGGGAAGCTGTTCAAGAGAAGAAAGTAAAAATTCACTTAGACGCTCTCTTTCATCATCAGTCATTCGATCGTTCTTCATGAATTGCTCTTTTAATGAAACAACTCCAAATGGAAAGCTATGGAAATTCTGGAGCTCTCTATTCTTAAAGTATGTTATTTCTGTACTACCTCCCCCCATATCAATGGTAATGCCCGTATCGATAGGTGTAGAGTGTGATACTGCGTAAAAGCCAAAAAACGCTTCCTCTTTTTCAGAAAAGACTTGTATGTCAAATCCTGTTTGTTCTTTCACAAGTTTGAGAACGTCCTGCTGATTTTTTGATTGTCTAATGGACGCCGTAGCCACACAAAAAACATTTGATATTTGGTGATATTGGATGATCTCTTTAAAGCCTTTTAGGATATCAATTAATAGATCAATTCCTTTAGGAACCAATATATTTTCTTCATTTAAATAGTGCCTGAGTCTTGCAACCGTTTTTATATTTTCCGCTTCTTTTAAACTTCCCGAATGATTCTTTTTATAAATAACAAGACGAATCGTATTGGACCCGATATCGATAACTGCCCATTTTTCTTTTTGCATATTCCCGCTCCTTCTTAAAAAACCATTCACAGTAACTGAGGTATCCTTTTGTTTGGTATCAATCTCTACAAATATAATAGCATTCTTTTTTATCAGAATAAATGAAACACAAATAGAAAGTACCTTTTATCGATTTCACTCATAGTATAATTCCTAAGACATAAAAGAAAGGACTAAAAGCATATGATCCACTCCATAATGCACGGAGAAACTCTTTACTCCATCTCAAGAGATTATCGTGTTTCCATTGCCCAAATACTAGCAGCCAATCCTTTGATAACCAATGTAAATAACATGTATGTTGGTCAAACCATCAGGATCCCTGGTTTACCTAATCCCGAAACGATCCCTTATCATATCATGGTCTCTATAAATAACCGTACACTGGAGCTTTTTCGAAATCAAAGATTAATCAAGACCTATCCCATTGCCGTTGGGAAAATGTTAACCCAAACACCATCCGGTCAATTCGTCGTTGTAAATCGCCAACCAAACCCAGGTGGACCATTTGGGGCAATGTGGCTTTCCCTCTCCAAAGCCGGCTATGGCATCCATGGAACCAATAATCCCTCTTCTATTGGAAAGTCTGTTTCCCATGGTTGTATTCGAATGTATAATCAAGATGTTCTTGAACTGGCCGAGCAAATTCCAAATGGAACGAGAGTATTCATTCAACCATAAATAAATGACATTTGGGGGTTTTCTAAAGTAGAGCCGAAAATCCCTTTTTTATTGTATCGCATGATTAAAGGCAACACTTGCTTTTTAAGCATAATTTTTTGGCATCTATTTTCTTTTGTTCATAAAAGAGTTATAATAATCAATAGGTTCTTTTACCCTTAATTTGAATATTGTTACCTATGACATTGAAAGGAGTTATTACATTGTCCTCAAACCTGAATGATCATTCACAGCCTCAATTAAAATCAACCGTAGAAAACCTCTCTCGTGCCATTTTTATTGTGAACCGTCATGCTAAAACTGCCCCTAATCCAAAATTTTTATATAAACTTAAATATACTGCACTTCATAAACTAATTAAAGAAGGAAAAGCTACAAAAGTCGGCCTTCATTTTTCTAATAATCCTAAGTATAGTCAGCAACAATCAGACGTATTAGTATCTTGCGGAAATTATACTTTTCATTTACCACCTACAAAAAGTGATTTTGAAACCCTACCCCATCTTGGAAAACTAGACAAGTGTGTCCGAAATCCCAAAGCAACACTTTCTTTATCACAAGCAAAAAGACTCCTATCTTCCTACACAGGATTATCAGAAGATGCACCCTCGCCACATTCACCCCAAAAAAGAAAATATAACAAACCCGTTTTTAAGAAACTTGGAGAAAGTTATTTTTAATGATTCGTCCTTTCTACATACCGAAAAACAACTTTCATTCGATTGAAAGTTGTTTTTCATTTTATCCAATGAAACTTATAATACCAATTGGTCAATTAAAAGAATAAGCTCAGCAATTTCTGGTTTGCTTATTTGTCCATCCGCTCCCACCACTTGTCCCTTATGACGAAGATCATCTGTAATCAAGGATGAGAAAATGATAATAGGTAATTTTCCTAATGTCTGATGTTCCTTCACTTTTCTTGTTAAATGATGTCCATCCATTTTTGGCATTTCGATGTCTGTTATAAGGAGTTGAACTTCCTTTTCAATGTCTTTTCCACTCTGTACAATTTCTTCTAAATAATCAAAGGCATCTTTTCCGTTTTCAAAAAACTCAATATACTCAAATCCTGCTTCTTCTAACGTATCATGTAATAATTTTCGTAGTAAAGGAGAGTCTTCTGCTACAACAAGATGTTTATTCGAACGTTCTCGTTTCCCCAACTTCTGAACTTGTTGAACATTAATTCCTGATTCTGGATTGATTTCAACAACAATCCTTTCAAAATCCAACAATAAAATCATTTCACCATGTAACTTAATGACGCCAATAATTTGACTTTCAGCCCCTTGGTACATATCTGACGGTTTTTCAATTTGTTCCCATGAAATACGATGAATTTGAGTCACGCTATGAACATGAAAAACAATTTTTTGTTGATTAAATTCAGTAACAATAAACTTGTCTAGTTCAGGCGTTTCAGAAGGCGGGAAACCGATTGCCTTCGCAACATCAATAACAGGTAATACTTCCCCTCGCAACTCGATAATACCCTGTACATTCGCATGGGCATTTGGAACCTGCGTAACGGGTACAGGATTAATAATTTCTCTGACCTTTATCACATTAATTCCAAATTTATTTTGACCAATTCCAAATTCAACAATTTCCAATTCATTTGTTCCACTTTCAAGTAAAATCCCTTTTTTACCTTCCATATGTATTCAACCTACCTGTCCTATTAGTTTGTTCGAATCGTTAACTTTACTATATCATGAACACAAATGTAATTAGACTTATTTTTATTAAGTTTTATCAAAATAATTTTTCTGAAATACGACGGGCGTGCCCACTTAGGATAGAATTGAAAATGACTAAAAAAGTGCAGGCTAACCGCTTGCACTTTTTTACTTACGAGGCACTATTCAAAGTCCACTTGTCTATTTTCCTTTATTCAGATTCTCCTTGCCAATATTTATAAAGAGCGTGAGTTCCACTGTTTTCTTCCCCACTTTCTGCAAGTTGTTCATATAATCTTTTTGCAAGGGAGAGTCCAGGCGTCTCCATTCCCATCGCACCGGCTTCTTCAAGGGCAATGTTCATATCTTTAATAAAATGTTTAATATAAAAACCTGGTTCAAAATCCCCTTTAATCATCTTAGGGGCCAAGTTAGAGAGAGACCAACTAGTAGCTGCTCCAGAGGTAATGCTAGCTAACACATTTTCAGGGTCAAGACCTGCGTTTTGAGCATAAACCATTGCCTCACACACGCCGATCATATTGGATGCAATGGTAATTTGGTTGCACATTTTGGTATGTTGTCCCGAACCTGCTGCTCCTTGGTACACTACATTTGTACCAAGAATATTAAATAATGGTTCTAATTGGTGAAATACTTCTTTTTCCCCACCAACCATGATCGAAAGTTTTGCATCCTTTGCACCTATATCACCGCCCGAAACGGGTGCATCTATAGCATGCATCCCTTTTCGATTCGCTTCCTCGAAAATTTTTACAGCTAAAGTAGGGGTAGAGGTCGTCATATCAATGACATATGTATTCGGATTCCCATTTGTTATGATCCCCTCTTCACCAAGGTAAACCTCTTCTACATCTTGTGGATAGCCCACAATTGTAAAAATAACATTTGCTTGCTGCGCAACCTCCTTAGGGGTACTCACCCAAGCAGCTCCATTTTGAACGAGTTCTTTCGCCTTTTCCTTTGATCGATTATAGACAATCATTGGAAAACCCGCCGAAAGTAAATGACCTGCCATACTCTTCCCCATTACCCCTGTTCCAATAAAACCAATTACAGTATTTTCTGGTGTGATCATCTTCTAAAGACTCCTCTCCATTACCCTTACTCATTCCTATTTTATCACGAATGTCTGATTAGAAAGAGAATGAAGTGCCAACAATTTTCCAAAACAAAAAAAGACTGGTTTCCCAGTCAATCGCATTACGAAAGAATTCTCTATTGTGCTAAATTTTCCTTATTTAAAGTATCTTGTAAAGAATCTAAAGCGATTTGCTCGTCTTTTCCTTCTGCACTAATGATAATCTCTGCACCTTTTCCAATTCCTAAAGACATAACACCCATAATCGATTTTAAATTCACTTTTTTTCCTTTATACTCAAGGTTAATTTCTGAATCATATTTACTTGCCGTTTGTACGAGTAATGTAGCTGGTCTTGCGTGTATTCCTGTATCAGCTATAACCTTAAATTGTTTATCTACCATTCTAATCTTACTCCTTCATTTCATAATATTCTAAAGTTGTTCTGATCGAAACGATTCCGTGTTTTTTGAGGAATGCCAACGAATGATGCATTTGTATGAATCCCCAAACTAAGCAACCTATGCAATAATCACATGGTAAGTGTTAACTATAATATATCCACAAAAAAATCGCCATCACATTCAAAAGGATAGCATTTTCATAGCTCTTGGACAATGAAAAAATCCCTAAAAGTTCGAAAAAGAATATGATCTAGTTTGATTTATTAAACCTCTCATTAACTTCTTGCTTGATCCAAATAACGATAAATAATAGCTCCACCTCTTTGCGCTATCCCTTGAAAATGCTTAAAGTCTTCTCTTTTTACGAGAATTCGACGAAAATCCAGGAATTCCTCTTTGTTAACATAATGCTCACGAATTTCTCCTTTTTTAAGTTGATCAAGAATCTGAATAAATTGTTCTTCTTCCATTCATTTTTCACTCCAATAAAAATTTAATATATGTAAACATATTTAAATAACATATTCATTATTTTATGAAAAACCTCATAATATTTACCATCTATGCATAAGCAATGAAGAAAAAGGAAATAAAACCCTTTACGAATAATAAAAAGTAGTGCAAAATATGATTAAATTCAAATTTAAGGAGAGATGAAATTGAAAAGGGCAGAGATAGGCAATGTAATAGAATTTAGAGAAGGCTTACAAGGCATTGTTGAAAAGGTAAATGAAAATTCGGTAATCGTAGACTTAACCTATATGGATAATTTTCGAGATTTGGAAATGGACACTAGAACAGTAGTCAATCACAAAAATTATAGAATTATTAAAGAATCCATTATCTGAATTTTGTCTTTTTTCACAAAAATGGGTTATCCACTGAATGCTCAATAGGAACTACCCTATCTTCCCCCAACTATTAATAAATCAGCATACACAAACTTCTTAGGAGTATTCTGAACGCCTAAGAAGTTTGTTTCTTCCACCCATTTTTACATTCCTAGTGTAAATCTATTTTGTTTCTTTTGCAATCTCCTCCAGCGACTTAACTTTTCCATGTGGATGCTGTTCCTGTTTACGAACAGTCCATTCACGCTCTTTCTCACGCTTCGACTTTGTCATTTAAGTTTTCCCCCCTCGATTTTATATCATAACGATTTTTTGTTATGATTTAATTATATCTTTCTCATTTCGGTTTTCTTTTATTAGAGAAATCCTTTCAGAATCCTTTTCCCAGAAAATAATAACTTATCGTCTGATCACTACTACCTTCTACCTTTGTTTTTTGATAGAATAATGTAATTGAGAAGAAAGGAGTGTATCATTGAAAAAGCTTGCAATGGATTATCGTCTAATCATAGGGCTCATTATGGTCCATTTGTTCATGTATTTCACATTCCAGAATCCTCCCACCTTTTGGTATATGTTCACGGCCACCATGTTAATCTTAATGAGCTATTCGATCCTCATTGAAAAGATGAATCATGACACAACTTTTTTTACCTATAGTTTGTATGGAATCATTTCAGGTTTGTTCCTATTTTTACTATTTTGGATGGGGCATCTATTCATTGAAGTATTTGATTTACCCTTTCAGAAAGAAATTACGAAACTATATAAACGATTTTCACCAACTCACATTTGGCATTACATCGTTCTTCTATGTTTCATCGTTCCGGGAGAGGAATTATTTTGGCGGGGCTTTGTACAAAACAGATTGTCTAAATTTATTCAGAATCCATCTAGTATTATAATCGCTTCTGTGCTCTATGCATCTGTTCAAATTTATTCGGGTACGTTCATACATATTTTCGCCGCTTTATTTGCAGGTCTTTTTTGGGGATTTCTATATTCATGGAAAAAGAGTGTTCCATTAGTAGTGGTTTCCCATTTGATATTTGATCTATTCATCTTTATATTATTTCCATTCCGTTAATTCTGTTTCGAAGAGGAATCCAACGAATCGATTATTTTTATCCAATATACTCACGTATCAGTTATCTAAAATGAATTAGGAGGAACATCAAATGCTTAAAAAATCGAATTTCTTTATCTTAATTGGGATTCTCATCCTATTATTGACCGCTTGCGGGACAAGCAATAATCAGGAAATTCCAGCAGAAAATGATAAAAACACAGAACAAACTAGTGATACCAACGATCAACCTGATGCATTAGAAATAGAAGAACAACAAGATGAAACAAAAGAAGGAAATAATAGCGAAGCAAGCCCTGTTCCAAATGAACAAACTACAAACAAGGAGAAAGCGGAAAGTAAAACACGAACGTCGGAGCAACCTATTTCCTATACCCTAAACGGAGAATCGAAAAAAGAAACAGCACAGTTAACAAAAAGCGATAATCAGAATTTTTCAATATACGTATTGCCTCGTTTTGAATTAACAGCAGAAGAACCCTATAAGGATCTACTTTTTGCATCGGAAAATGATTCTAACTCTATGAGAATCGAAATATTACCGGCAGATACTGATGTAGAATCACTGAAGGCAAATACAATGGCGCAACTTCAAGTTGTTAATGAAACTGTACAAACCATAGATCCACCAAATGATGAAATGCTACAAGATGCCATCATAATGGAGGCTTCAAATAATAATGGTGAGGTTGTAACGGCCTATTTAATAAACCAAAAAGAATCGATCATCAAATTGACCCTTTTCACAAAGGAACAAACCGATTATCGTGATTCCTTTATACAGATGGCAAAAACCATTCAAATAGAAGAATAATGATCAAAAAAATGAAGGTTCAAGAGAAGATTTCTTGTTCCTTCATTTTTTTTGATCATCCATTGGTTTCATCCATAACAAAACAATAAATAACAAACTAACATATCCAAAAATGGGATATAAAAAAGAAAGTAATCGACTATATTCAAATAAACTTAGCAAGTAAGATACCACAAATATACCAGAGACTGTAACCATTTTCGGCAGTGATATGTATTTCTTTATTTGTTTTTCTAAACCAAAAACATTCCCAATAACAGATGTGAAAATTTCCCCATAAATAACAAGTACAAAAACCCAATATAAACCAGCAGCTAAATTTTTCATAATGATGGCCATTGGGATTTCATAGGAAACAAAGTTTGGCAGCATAATTAATGTCAAGTGACCTGCAATTAGAATAATGGTCAGTGCGGCTCCGCCAAGTATCCCTCCCCATTTAATGACTCTTTCATCTTTCACTTCTGTTGCAACAGGCACGAGAACGGCTTGGGCAAGTCCCAAATTTAATGCTGTGTATGAAAATGGAGAAATGACAGCCTTCCACCCATCTGACACCTGAGGAATAAATAATAATTGATCTATAAAGTTGGGAAGCTTTAAAGATAAACCCATTAATATAAAACTAAACGTAATCATGAGGGGCACAACAAAAGTATTAACAGCAAATAACCCTTTAATTCCGACGATCATAACGATGATCGATAAAATAATGGTGATCATAATGCCAGTCATTTTCGAAAAACCTAGTTGTTCCTCAAACACCGCACCTGCGCCTGCAAGCATGACACCGCAAACACCCAACAACATCAATAAAACAAATAGATTTATGACCTTTCCAATTGATTTGCCAAATAAATATTCATTAAAATCTTCGTAGGACTCTGCCTTTATTCGAGCAGATATCACCATTAACTTTGAACCTAAAAAGATTAACATATACCCAGACATTAACATTCCAATCAAGCCAATAAACCCAAATCTAGAAAAAAACTCAACAATTTCCCTGCCCGTTGCAAAGCCAGCACCTACAACCGTCCCTACATAAACAGCTGCTATTTGAATGACGGCTCCCCAATTTGTCTTCAATTGCTTTCCCTCCCCTTCCTTCACTATATGTGAAGTAGGACAAACAAAGACCAACCGATCACAGACAACAAAAAGGCAACAGCGAATACTGTTGCCAAAATAAAGAAATGATAACCTATTTTTTACTGATTGCTACTTTCCATGTTTCTGGCCCTTCTTCAAGATACTCCCATGAAAATTGATCCGCTCTTTCGGCCGCAAATTGATAATAGAGCGGTTTTGGATCATGATCATTTATGATTTGCATCATTTCCCCTGATCGTAAGGAATCAAAGGTATTGAAAATCACTGGATGTTTTTCACGTGGTGGATAATCTGGTACTACAACAGTTGCTGTAAAGGTACTCATGCATTCTTCCTCCCTTTTCTTAATAAACCAAGTTTAAAGGTTTTCACCCAAAGATTAAGTGATCGTCCGCACACTTGAATAAGAAAAAGCAACAATCTTTCAAAAAGTTTTAGTCAAACTCTTAAAGTACTTTGATTTTAGATCAGTGTGAAACATCCGTTGGTAAAACGGAATGCACAGCTTCAATCACATGATTATTTTCCTCACGATTTATTAAAACATTGTACAGTTCCCTTATCTTCTTGCGTTCGAATGAGCCGGCCAATTCCTTGTCGTAAGCGAAGCAGCATATAGGGGAGATCAACCTCCGCAAACGTATCAACCGCTGCCTCTCTCTTAGCGGTGAATACTGGATCATTAGGCGGAAAAGGTAATGAAAAGATGATGACATTTTCCAGTGACCTTCCTGGCACATCTAACCCTTCCCATAAATGAACGGAACAAAGAACAGACTCCACTTCATTTTGAAATTGGGAAACAAGTGAACTGATTTCAGAATCACCTTCAAAATAGATCGGTATGGTTAATACTCCCTCGCAGTACTTTTTAAATGCTGTTAATTCTTTTTGATTCGTAAACAAAACCAACGTACGTCCATTTGTTTTGTTAATTTGCTCGAGAGTGTATGCTAACTTCTCTTCCATTTCATTCGTTGAAAAAGCAGGCATTTTGATCACCATATTCTCATCATAATCAAACGGAGATTCAACAGTGAAAGATAGAAAGTCTTGTATTCCTAACGAATTGGCTATGTAAGAAAATGACTTATTTTCCGAAAGGGTTGCCGAAGAGAAAATATACGGTTTCTTTTGTGAAAACACCTCTTCTTTCATGATCTCCTGCACAAGCCTTGGCATAATGACTAAAGTCCGCTCTCCATCCCGGTCTTCAAACCATGTAATCCCATTTAGTTCTTTTAGGAATAACGAAAGTGAATAAGAGATTTGTTCCAAATACTCTTCAACAATGCGAAGTTCATACTCGTTGAGTGTAAACATTTCACTTTCTAAAACAAGCTCCTCTTCAAGCGATGAGATTAAGTCAAATAACTGTTTTCCTGAGGATCGTACTGACACTGTTTTTTCAATCGTCATTTTGTCTGAACCCTCATGAAAGTTGGACGCCTGACTTAATTCATAAAAAAATTGTTCATTTTGCGCTATCACATCTTCAATGATATAAAGTGTTTTTTCCCTAACATCGTTCGCTAATAATTTGGTTAATAGATTTTCTAATATTTGTTCACTAAAGCGGTAGGTAAGAGCTTTTTGACTTGCATATTCAAGCAAATGCCCTTCATCAAAAACAACACAAGAATGTTCAGGCAACAAAGGCAATTGTCCTTCTCGTTTTCGAGATTCTTTCGTCCATATATGTTCCATATAAAAATCATGAGAACAAATAATGAAATCACCTGCATGTCGATACCAATCTCGATGCAATGTTTGGCCGCAACGGTGTCGATTTTCACAAGTAAAACAATCCTCAAGAGAATCCCAGCCAATTCTTCCCCACTGTTCATCCGTTAGCTCGGGATAATCTTTACGGTCCCCATATCGTTCAAAAGATTGCATAGACCCACCACCATGAATAAAATCTGGGAGTCGATCATGGACCGAAAGGAAGTGCTCTTCATCACTAGTAAGCATAAGCTTGTCTAATTTATTTAAACAAAGATATTGATCCCGTGACTTGGCTAATCTCACATCCATTTTTAAATTCAAAGCTTTCTCAAGCTTAGCAATATCGCCTTCTTTTTTTACAAGCTGCTCGATTAACGTTTCGTCTGCACATGCGATAATTGCAGGTTGATTTGTATAGCGAGCATAGCAGAGCGCATATAACAAATACACGATCGTTTTACCTGTGCCCACACCCGCCTCCGCAAACATGACTTTTTTTTCTTTAAAAGCCTTTTCAAGCTGGAAAGCCATATACACTTGTTCATCTCTTAATTCAAAACCAGATTCTGGAAGTAAATCATAAAAAATATCCCCAATCCATTCTCCTAATTTATCAAAAAAGGATTCTGTTTTGGTTATTTCAAAAGGCATACGATTTTGCATGTGAATTCCTCCGTATCAAAAGCACCATAATCCTTACAATGGTTGACTTAACTTTAAGTTTATATACTAATAGCGAAAGCGTCTTTCAGGTGAAAGACGCTTTTTGACAACTGTTTTATTATATCAAACAGACAAATAGAAATACACGTTTTTACCATAAAACTCGGAATTTAATTTAGTAATGGCATTATTAGGATTGGTTATTATTATTCATTTTCATAAGATTTTTACTTCCACTATATAAACCAGTTGCAGAGAGCCCCACCATCAGTCCTACAATTAAGCCTTCTTTAAAGGATTCTATAAAAAACAGACCAAAAAGGAGCCCTAGAACAAGTGATGCTAACGGAGAATACTTAATCGGGAGACCAGCTCTTTTTAAAACTTCGACAATTCCAATGATCATTGGGATAATAACTAAACTATAGAACTCGTACATTAGTCTTCCTCCATTCACAATCGAACGATTATACTTAGTTCATTCTATTATGAATGGAAAATTACGAAACGGCACATACCCATTTAAAAGGGATAAAAATAACAAGCGATGCGATCGCATCGCTTGTTATTTGTCGCGGGGCGGTCTTTTCCCCCAATATTGGTAGTAATCCGTTCGGATAAATCCATTAAATAACTTACGTTTCTTTGTTGCTTTTTTCCCATAAAACGTTTCAAATTTTTCTTCAGAAGATAGCATATAAATGGACCATGTATCCAAACTAGAGAAGGCTTTCCCCATGTCTCGGTACATATTTTGAACTTCCTCTTTCTCCCCTAAACGTTCACCATATGGTGGATTCCCGACAATAACACCATATTCTTTTCTAGTCGTAAAATCTTTTACTTGCATTTGTTTAAATGAAATCAAATCTCCAAAACCTGCTTCATTTGCATTCTCTTCAGCTATTTTTACTAGGCGGTGGTCAATATCTGAGCCTGAAATGTCCAGAGGCTGATCATATTTCGCTAAGTCCTCTGCCTCTACTCTGGCTTCGCTCCAAACCTTTGAAGGAATCCAATCCCATTCTTCCGAGACAAAATCACGATTAAAGCCAGGAGCAATATTTTGTCCAATTAAAGCAGCTTCAATCGGTAAGGTTCCCGACCCGCAGAATGGATCAACAAACGGACGGTCTGGCGTCCAATTCGTCAAAAGGACGAGTGCAGCACCTAAAGTTTCCTTTATGGGTGCTTCTCCTTGTCCCATTCGGTAACCCCTTTTATGAAGACCGGTTCCACTCGTATCGATCGTTAATAAAGCGATATCTTTGTGGAGGGCTACTTGGATTTTAAATAAAGGTCCATTTTCCTCAAACCAATCCACTCTTTTATAATGGCTTTTCAAACGCTCAACAATTGCTTTTTTCACAATAGCTTGACAGTCAGATATACTAAAAAGTTGAGATTTCACCGATTTACCCGTTACAGGAAATTCAGCGTTTTCAGGCAAGAAATTCTCCCAAGGGAGAGCCTTCGTTTTTTCAAAAAGTTCATCAAAGCTTGTTGCCTTGAATTCACCCACTTTTATTTTTACTCGGTCTGCTGTTCTTAACCAAAGATTGCTTCTCGCAATTGCATTCTCATCACCTATGTAGTTAATACGTCCATTTTCTACTGTACATTCATATCCTAACGATCTCACTTCATTTGCGACAAGTGCTTCAAGCCCCATCGCAGAAGTGGCAATCAATTCATAATTCGCCATTTTTTCACCCTTATCATCAAGTAACTTTTGCCTAGCATCTCATCTAATAACCTATTTTAGTTAACCAAATAACTTCCATTCAAAAAGACAATTTCTTTTCTTTCACCTAGTCGATTATATCACAAAGAATCCTAAAAACGAAAAGCTCTCCGAAATGGAGAGCAAGATTGTGCGTTCATTAGTCATTAATAACGTTCTGTAAGCCATGTTTTGTTCCGTTGTACTACAAACGACTCTTAGTCTTGTACTCAGGTGGTAATCATCTATCTACAGATGAATATTCATCTGTCCTTCTCCTCGTTCATTTCCTTAGAGAAAGTGCCCCTACCATAATTTGGGTTTCTCACTCGCGGGGTTTACCTCGTTCCACCCTTTTCATTTCTGAAAAGGCTCCGTCACTGTGGCACTTTCAAGGTATTCATACCATATTCATATAGAACTTAGGTATTTTCCCTGCCGTCAACTGGTTTAACACCAATTGCCTTGGCTTATGACTTCACCAAGCGCGAACACTACACGCATCTCAGCAGTGTGTGAGCATGGACTTTCCTCTACATATGGGTATATGCAGCGATCACCCGAACGTTATTAATGAGCATAGAACTTATTATAGTTAATCTTCTCTTTAATAGCAACTAGAAATTATTACTACTCGTACAATTTACTTCCAAATACGTGTTTTTCTAAATTGGATAATCGTTTTAAAATATCAAAATTTGTTGTTCCAGCAGTTTGTGCTGTTGGACGTCTTGAAGCATCTTCTACTTGTTTTTTTAAACGCATATTTTCCTGCTGTAATTCTTCAATTTCCTGATGGAACGTTTCATAATCTTTAATCACGAAATCAAGAAACTTATCCACATCTTCCGGTTTATAACCACGCATGCCTGTTTTAAATTCTTTTTCCAGAATATCCTTGGCCGTTAGCTTTACCTTGTCAGAAAGCATCATTTTCACCTCAATAATTACCAATAATCTTCTTTATTTTTTCAAATATATACTCTTTTGTCAATTTACTTTTGCTATTTGTGAAATTCAATAAGAATTAATACCCTTCAGTCTTCCATTGCTCTTCTTCTACAAGCACCTGAAGGTCATTAAATTGAATCAAAATAATCTCATAATCCTGTTCGTTTTGAATTTTTTTTGCATCCTCATATAGAAACTTAGGGCTTCCATCCTTTTCGACATCATAAAATAAAAGAAGGGCATCGCTTTTTTCAATAAGAAACTGGTTTTTTAAACGCAATTGCCAAGGTTTCTCATAAGGTTTTCTAGAAACAGCATCAACAAAGTCCGCTTGTGCGAGTACGGACTCATACCATTCCTTGTTTTGCTCACTCCATTTGTTTTCTTGATCCAGAAAGGGCGTAATGACCGCCACCTTTAGATCTACGCCCTCCCTTTCCTGCATTTCATAGACCACCTCAGCTGCCCACAACTCAGTGCCTAAGGCTCCACTGATGATCACCCATTCTAATCCTTCTTCAACTAAGTTTTGCAAATGTTTACGAAGGGTCTTTTTTATGTATGAGACGGCTGGATGACTTTGTTTGAAAATCCCTAATTCAAATGCCTTATATCCTGATATGGTTACAATTCTAGCCAAGATACACTTAATCCTTTCTATTCCTACTTTGATATAGTTAAACCTAACGACTGCAAAAATAGAAATCATATTATAAAGAAACAAGGGCTCTATTAGCCCTTGTCACCAACTATCTACAAAAACCAGGTTTTCCTCCTGGTCCACAACCATGATGTCCCATTGGTCCCATGCCCATCCCTGGATAAGGTCCTGGGCCATTCATTGCACCTGCTACAGAACTAGGATTTCCAAATGGTCCCATACCCATTCCCGGATAAGGTCCTGGGCCATTCATTGCACCCGCTACAGAGCCTGGTCCTGTAAAAGGAGTAGGAAATGGTGCAGAGCCAACATTTTGTTGTGATACTTCATTCACTACTGACTGTGTGTGCGGGAAAGAATGCTGATTGACAATATTGGTATGATTTACAGTGGTAGTGTGTGAAGGGTGAATCACTGGTTGTATAACATTTTCAAAATTGTGATTCACAAAGCATTTTGTTGGACAAACGATTGCTGGCAAAACTCTCTTAGGTCGACAATACATGCGATATTCTCCTCTCATCATTAATTTCTTTACATTAACAACTTATGATGTGAGGAGGATTCTTGTACTAATGAATATACCTAAATTAAGAAAAGTTTATTGGCTTTATCGTTTATAAAGCCATTTCTTAAAGAAATGCATAGAAGCTGTCTTTTAAACTTGTAAAGACGATCGCGGTTAAACAAATAACGAGAAAGAAGAGAAACAAAATTGTTTTATACATTATGACTACCCTCACTAAATTATTCCGTATGAACTCCATACAATTTATCATTTTACAATCATAATGGTATTTTAGACAATAAGGAATTTAAAGATCCTGCAGCCCTAATATTAATTGACACAATTAAGACATAATTATTCATTTAAAGAATCTTGTATTCTATGAGGATGTGTGATCTTTTTCCTATTTCCTCTAGTTTTTCCTTTTTTCTCTGTTTCAAACTTTCGTATCATTTCCAAGTTTTTGGTATCATTGTATTATTAAATATCCTAATATAATGAAAGATAAGATCTTTATGAAAAATCTTTGCTATAATAAAAAGATAGAAGTGATAGCAGTGAGGTGTTTATATGAACAAAGAGCAAATTAAAAATGTCTTGGCCAAGTTTTCATTGTTCCGTGGTCTAAGTGAACAAGAAATGTATAAAATCGTTGACATATCGATTTCAAGAGAATGGAATAAAGGAAGCCACGTTTTTTTACAAGATGAGCCACTTGAAAATGTTTATTTTATTAGCGAAGGAAAGATTAAAGTATACAAAACAGATGTAAATGGAAAAGAACAGATTGTATCGATTTTAAAATCTGGTGAAATGTTTCCACATGTTGGGTTCTTCCGTAAAGGAGGCTATCCAGCTTTTTCGGAAGTGATCGAGAATGCGACCTTAGTTGTAGTCCCTATTGAGCTTTTTGAAAAGGTTTTGATTGAAAATCCTGAACTTTGTATTAAGGTTTTTAACGTGTTAGGTGAAAAAATCGTTGATTTACAAGAAAGATTAGAATCGCAAATACTTAATAATACGTATGAGCAAATTATTAAACTCCTGATCCGACTGGGAAGAGAGCATGGAAAAGAACTAGATAACGGGAAGATTTTACTAAAAGGTGAATTCACGAATCGAGATCTTGCTAATATGATTGGTACAACAAGAGAAACAGTCAGTCGCACGTTGACAAAATTAAAGAAAGATCATCTGATTGAAACAGATTCTGAGAATAATTTAGTCTTCGACACCAATCATTTAACTGAAGGCTTATTTTCATAAATCCTTGATCCTATGAATAAAGGGATATACAGAAAAGCCCCCTGCACTAAAGCAGGGGGCCTAACTTATTATTTGTTTACTTGAAGCATTTCGTTCATATCTTCTTGTGCTGTAGTGATTAATTTCAGATTAAACGTTTCTTGAAGGACATTCATGACACCTTCGGAAATGAATTCTGGTGGTTTTGGTCCTATGCGAACATCTTGAATACCAAGACTAAAGAGACCTAGTAATATAGCTACTGCTTTTTGCTCGAACCAAGAAAGTACAATACTTAACGGCAATTCGTTTATTTCACATTCGAATGCATCTGCAAGAGCTTTTGCAATTTTCACAGTGGAACCTGAGTTGTTACATTGACCTAAATCGATATAACGAGGGATCTCTGTTCCTGGAACCGTTCCATAATCAACATCATTAAAGCGGAATTTCCCACAAGAAGTTGTTAATATAACTGTTTCAGGAGGAAGTGAAGTGGCTAATTCACGGTAATATTCTCCCCCTTTACCTGGTGCATCACACCCGGCAATAACAAAGAAACGTTTGATCTTTCCATCTTTAACAGCTTGAATAACCTCAGGGGCTAATCCAAGAACCGTTTCATGGTGGAATCCTGTTAATAATGTTTCGTCAGATTCAATATTTGCCTCAGGAAGTTCTAATGCACGTTTGATGAGCGGACTAAAGTCATCATTAACAATCTTTTCAACATTTTCAAGCCCTGCCACTTCATATGAAAACATTCGATCTGCATAGGTACCTTTAATTGGCATTACACAGTTTGTAGTTGCCAAAATAGCTCCTGGGTAGTTTTCAAACAGACGGCGTTGGTCATACCAAGCTTTTCCGATATTACCTTTTAAATGTGAATATTTCTTTAACTGAGGATACCCATGTGCAGGCAACATTTCAGAATGGGTATAGATATTGATTCCTTTACCTTCAGTTTGTTTTAATAACTGTTCCAACGCAAATAAGTTATGTCCGGTTACAACAATCGATTTTCCTTCCACTTTGTTTTGGGAAACACGAATGGGTTCTGGAATACCAAGTAGGTTCGTATGTGCTTCGTCTAACACTTCCATGATCCGCACAGCAGATTGTCCTACCTTCATCGCCATCTCAATATGTTCCTGCACATTAAAATTGGAGTTTGTTAATGTCATATATAACGCTTCATGCGTAGTTGCGTCAACAAATGGGTCCGTATACCCTAATTGATTTGCGTGTGTGCGATAAGCTGCAATTCCTTTTAATCCGAAAATAATGGTATCTTGTAAGCTGGCAATTGTTTCATCTTTTCCACAAACACCTATAACTTTACATCCCCCGCTTGGTGTTTGTTCACATTGATAACAGAACATAAGATATTCCCCCAATTCCATAGTTTATACTATTCAAGTTTACTTTTTTGCCACTCTTCGCCGAGTGATTTAAATCACTAAAAACCATCTGTCATGAATTGTTCAAATTTTAGACAGATGGTTTTTATGATGAAACTTCATTCACCGGACTGACTAGCAATAGGAAGTTTTTGGAGTTTAGGAAACCTGTATGGATGTTGATCCTGTTATACCACTTTCTCTAACTACTTACGCTTTAAACATTCCACCAAATCCTTTAACAACGGAAGAAACCTGACTTACTGCATTTACCACTTGACCAGCAGTATCCACCATTTTATTTATATCTATGGAACCATCTTGTGATTTGAATGAATTAAGTACAGATTTCATGCCAGACGGAGGTTTAGTTAGAAATGCTCCTTTCGGATAAGGATTCATATAAGGGTGTCCAGTTATAGAATTCAGATGTTGCGTTTGTGCATTTGACTTTTTAGGTTGCATTAATGGATTTTGAAAAATGGTATGCGTATAAGCTGAGTTTAAATAGGACTGATGCACCGGCATTTGTTGGTACCCTTGTATAGGTTGTGTTTGCTTGAAGTAAGAAAGTGACGGATGATTTTGGGGTGGAATTCCATTCAAATAGGGATCCCAATTCAATGGTTGTGGTCTATTGACCCCCTGTATGAATGGGTATGTTTGTTGTTGTCTCATTTCCGAACTCATTAGTGGATTGTAATGAAAAGGCAGTGGGTTGTGCCCTTGGTAATGGACATTACTCGACATCGGGCCATACATGAATTTTTACCTCCTTCAAGTTTCTCATCTCTATACACTATGATGGTTTTGCCTATATGGTGACGCGAGCCTTGCAATTAATAATCCTGTCAAATAAAAGGGCAAAAAAATAAAGCCTAACTTTTTAGGCCCTATAGAAATCTATATAATTAAGAAGTGAGCTCTAATCGCAACAATCTATTTTTGTAATATTGATTATGAAGTTCTTCAATAGACTGAACGTTCATTTCTATTGAGTCCAGTTGTTTTTCACATTTATCCATTCTTATGTCCTGATTCTTTTGCCATTCCTCATATTTATGTGAAGTACATGACGACAGCGCCACTTCCAACCTTCCCAGTTCGTTATTTATTTCATTTAATAAATGAATAAGTTCCTCTTTTCGAATAATCGATGTATTCATCATCCTTCCTCCTTTTTTAAAATAAGTATATTATAGTAATTCTTTTTTTATCTGCTTCTTCCTTCCCACTTGACAAAACTAGAATTGATTCGTCAAAGAAAGTATATAATTTCGTTATATAGTCTCTTGTTTCGACAAAACCATCGTATGAAATCCTATCTTTGGCTCAAACTAAAGTCGGAGGTGGTAAGCATGAGTAAAAAGGAAAAACAAAAAAATATCCAACCAAAAAAACAAAATGAAACAAAATTGGGTTACGGTGACAAGAAATTGGTTGGACCTGATCGTCCATCTACTTAATACATTTATTATTAACCATCTAAAAAGCAAGGAATACAACTCCCTTGCTTTTTCATTACTAGCATTTAATCTGTTATGACCATTTTGAGTAAAGCCATCTTTTTTAATTGTTTTTGCTTTTGTTCAAACCATTCTGTTAGAACCCATGGGTACTTTTGTTTTGGTTCCTTATACCATGAACGCTTAATTTTACTTTTATTGAACCAATCATCATATTCACGAATACCATGCTCAACAATTGGATAGATCATCCTTAACATAGGTGTTTGTCTGGTTGGTTTGTTCATTAAATAACACTCATAATCAGATCTCGAGCCTGTGTGAACCGTTCTTTGAGCAAAGTCATAAAACAATGAATAAAGATTCGGTTCAAATAAAATAATGGCAAGTTTCTTTGCAAGTTCAATCCTTCTATTAACATTCAGAAAACCACGCACACTCACCCCATATAATGCACCTTTACAGGTTGGAAGGATAACTGAACTAAAATGCAACCAATCTTGAAATAAAAAATGGATTGAATGGAATTCCCTTTTGCGAAATTGCGAGTTACGAATGATCGGTTCCTGTATAACATTTTGTTCGTTTATAATCAGCGAAACCATTAATCTTCGTTTCTCGCCCAATTCCCAAAAAATATTCCATTCTTGCTCCATAAATGAGGATACATGAAAATATTTTAATAAATGAAACATGGGTCGTTTCACTTTAACACAATATTGATAGAGCAATAGTTGTGGAAATGCATCTTGAAAGATGATCCAATTGGCTTTTTCATAAATAGTAAAGATGTCATCTCGATCGTCTTTTTGAAGCAGAGCTGGAAACCATTGACCTTCTAGATCACACATGCACCACCCTGCATTTCGTGATACCATATGAGCTAGAAATGCCCAGCAGATCTCTTTATTTTGAATATAATACTCAAAATAAGCATTCGTTCGAGAAATATTATCCATATTCATCTTCTTTGTCTCTTTCCATATCAATTGGATCAGTCTTTTTTCCTCATTTGTTACATTCTCAAACGATTGACACTTATTCATCTATATCACAGCCTCTTTGTTCCTTCTATTCATATCGTTTGTTAAATGGTTCTTTTTATTCAACATCATTGATGACTTATTTGGTATTATTAGTAGTAGCATATGAGGTGATATGAATGACTTTCCATTATCCCAATGGCAAACGATATACAGCCGATCCCAGTCCGCGTTCGGCTGCTTCAAATTCGAAGCCAAAGGAAAAAAATTGGATTTACAGTAGAAGAGGAATGACATTCGAGGAGGATATTAACGAAAGTAATCAATATTATTTAGATCAAGGTATTGCGGTCATCCATAAAAAACCGACTCCCATTCAGATTGTTAATGTGGATTATCCAAAAAGAAGTGCAGCCGTTATTAAGGAGGCTTATTTCAAGCAGGCTTCTACAACAGATTACAACGGTGTTTACAAAGGAAGATATATTGATTTCGAAGCAAAAGAAACCAAACTGCACACTTCATTTCCATTAAAAAACTTTCACGAACACCAAATTGTCCATATGAAAAAAGTTCTAAATCAAAAAGGTATTTGCTTTGTATTGCTTCGATTTTCTTTAACAGAAGAAGTGTACTACCTCGACACAAAACATCTTCTCTTCTTTTGGGATCGAATGAAAAATGGAGGAAGAAAGTCGATTACAAAAGAGGAAATTATAACAAAAGGTGTTAGCATTCCACTTGGCTTTCAACCCAGAATTGATTATATTAAAGTAATAGATACTCTATACGTTTTAAATGGTTAAATGAGCCACAAAAATAAGCGAAATTGGTTATGTTAGAAAGGATGGAACAAATATGTCAGAAGAATATCAGTCAAGGGAGGAGCGTCGAAAACAGCAAAATGTTGCCAAAAACAAGCATAAGGGTACTAAAAAGTCTAAGGGCTCTTTATTTAAACGAATCTTACTTGTTTTAGTTGCCCTCGGTATTATTGGAATTATTGCTGGAACAGCGACATTTGCTTATATGATAAAAGACACTCCAAAACTAAATGCAGATACGTTAAAAGCATCCATCCCGTCTGAAATTTATGATAAAGATGGGAAACCGATTACTGAAATCGGTACACAAAAACTCGATTATGTGGAATATGAGGATATACCTGAACTTGTTAGAAATGCCATCATTGCTACAGAAGATTCACGATTTTTTGAACATCATGGTGTTGACCCTATTCGACTAGGTGCTGCTGTTATTGCCAACTTTACGAATGGGTTTGGTTCAGAAGGTGCAAGTACCATAACTCAGCAAGTGGTAAAGAATTACTTTTTAACGGCTGATAAAACGATTTCACGAAAAGCACAAGAAGCTTGGCTCTCTATTCAATTAGAACGTAAATATACAAAAGAAGAAATCTTCGAATTATATGTAAACAAAGTATTTATGTCTGAACGAACGATAGGAATTTCTACTGCATCACAAGTCTATTTTGGGAAACCACTTAAAGAACTAACCCTTCCCGAAGCGGCTTTGATTGCTGGAATGCCACAAAGTCCTAATAATTACAATCCATTTACAAATCCAGATAAAGCTGAAAACCGAAAAGATATTGTTCTTTCTTTAATGAACCAGCATGGGTATATTACAGAAAATGAAATGAAAGAAGCACAATCCACTTCAATTGAAGACTCTCTTGTAAAAGAGGAAGACCGAACACAGCAAAGTGATGTTCCTTATGACTCTTTTATTGGCCAAGTCATTAAAGAAATTGAGGATAAATATCCAGAAATAAATGTATATACAGATGGCTTAAAAATCTATACAACACTTGATAGAAATGCTCAAAATTATGTCGATCAGATTATGTACGAAAATAAAATTGTCCCTTTCCCTGATGATAAGTTTCAAGCTGGTATTACCCTCTTAGATACAAAAACAGGCGAAATTCGGGCCTTGGGTGGGAACCGGAACAAAGAGATTGATTTCGGACTTAATTATGCTACATCTTTACCCCGCCAACCCGGGTCAACCATTAAACCGATACTTGATTATGGACCTGCGATTGAATTCCTAAAGTGGGGAACCTATGAAACGATTGTAGACGAACCTTACAAATATTCAACCGGACAAACGATTAACAACTGGGATCATAAACATCTTGGGGCGATCTCAATGCGTGAAGCACTTGGCAGATCAAGAAACGTTCCTGCACTAAAAGCATTACAAGAAGTAGGGCTTGAAAAAGCAAAAGGCTTTGCCAATGCTCTAGGGCTTGATTTACCGGAGGTTTATGAGTCGAGCGCTATTGGCGGCCTCGAGCATGGGGTTACAACGTTGCAAATGGCAGGTGCCTACAGTGCGTTTGGAAATAATGGCTATTATACGGAGCCACATTCAGTGAAGGAAATAGAATTTCGCGATGGAACAAAGATGAATATAGCTCCTAAAACGGAAGTTGCTATGAGTGACTACACAGCCTTTATGATTAGCGATATGTTAAAAAGCGTTTTAACTGCTGGATATGGTACCGGTCAACAAGCAAATGTGTCAGGTCTTCCAGTAGCTGGTAAAACAGGAACAACGAATTATTCGGATGAAGAAATGAGAAAATATGGAATAACCGATGATGGGGCAGTCCCTGATGCCTGGTTTGCTGGTTATACGACGAACTACACAGCAGCAATTTGGACCGGATATGAAAAAAGAGAAAATTACATCGAATCTGGAAACGATCAAAGAATTGCCATGAAAATCTTTAAAAACGTCATGCAATATGTATCCAAGGATGTAGGAACTCCAGACTTTACCGTACCAAAATCAGTTCAAAGAGTAAGCGTAGAAAAAGGTTCTATTCCAGCCAAACTTGCCAGTGAGTTTACACCTGGTAATATGGTGATCACAGAGTATGCAGTAAGAGGCAACGCTCCTAGTGCTGTTTCTGAAAAATTCAAGAAACTGGCAGGTCTTTCTGGTTTATCTGCTTCCTATAATGTAGCTACAAATGAAATAGCACTCTCATGGCAGTATAGTGGTGGAGCAGATGCTTCATTTAATGTAACCGTAGCTTTAAATGGCGGAGCTGAACAAACCCTTACAACCACTACTGAAATGGGAGTAACAATGGCAAATCCGGAACCTGGTGGGACCTATACATTTAAGGTAGTTGCTATTCAAGGTAATCAACAAAGTAATGCCGCAACCGCATCAGTCAAAATTCCAGAAGTCAAGACTGACGAACTCGATGAAACAAAGGCACCAGATGAAACCATTGATAATCCAAATAAAAATACTGATTCCAATGGAAATGAAACAACCACACCTGGGGAAGGCAATAATAACGGTATTGGGAATGGGAATAATATCCCTGAGCCTCCAGTTGGACCCGTTCAACCAAATCCAAATCCCGATAACGTCCCAAAAGAAGTTTTACCAGATCAAGTACCTGCAGAATCCAATCAATAAGAACAAAAGCGTCGTAAGCTTAATGCTTCGACGCCTTTTTCATTATTTCTCGCTTCCAAAATAACTTTTCCATTTCTATAAACAACTCTGTCAGTTGGACAAATGAATGATAATTTTTCATTCGAGCTACAATAAACTTCAACCGCTCTTCGAAATTAATAGGTTTTATAAAACTTTCATAAGTTTGTTTATCTAATACAACAGGTTGATGATTGCTCCAATACAATATCTCATAAAACAAGGCAATTCCTTTTTTCATCAGTTCCCCTACTGCCTGATCCCGTTTTGAAAACCTGCTGGTTAGTTCTTCTTTGATTTTTCCCCACTCAATCATTATGGATGGGATGGTTTGATCAGGCATTTCCCAAGGTTTCAGCACATCCATACCATAATCAAGAGCAGCTTCATACAAAAAAGGAATATTCGCATGAAAGGACTCAGCGTATTGATCATGCCAGTCTATTTTTTCAACTTGCGATAATTCCAGCAAATACTTTGGAAAAGGAATTTGTTGATTAGTTTTCATTTTTTTCCTTTCCTTTCATTCGCTTCTTTCCTTCTCGACATAGTTCTAATAAAGGACAAGTCGGACATTGGGGATTTTGGGCCTTACAATGATATCTTCCAAAAAAGATCATTCTATGATGTGTAACCGACCACTCGTCCTTAGGGACCTTTTTCATTAGTGTGTTTTCCACTTCAAGTACAGAATCCTTCCATCTGGTGAATCCTAGTCTTTTGCTTACTCGTTCAACATGTGTATCCACTGCAATAGCCGGGACCCCAAATGCAACTGAGACTACAACATTTGCGGTTTTTCTTCCTACACCTGGAAACTTTATTAATTCATCACGATTATTAGGAATAACCCCTTCATATTCCTCTAATAGCATCCTGCAAAGCTTTTGTATGTTTTTCGCTTTATTTCGATAAAGTCCAATAGAACGAATATCTTGCTGTAATTCTTCGATTGAAACATCTAGATAATCTTGAGGTGTTTTATATTTCTCAAAAAGACTTTTCGTTACTCTATTTACAAGAACATCTGTACATTGAGCCGATAGAGCAACTGCAATCACTAACTCAAATGGATTTCGATGGTTCAATTCACAATGCGCATCAGGAAACATATCTCCCATCTTATCTAAACAAAATCGAATTTCACCTTTATTTAACATTCGCCTTCCCTTTCTCTCCCTATTGTTCGAGCCAATTATAAAATGGCAGTGGTTCTTGTCGTTTCGTATCAGGTTCCAGGGATTTTGCTTTTTGATGTTGCCTAAACTTCCGACCCTGACTTTTTGCCTGCTCAATTGTTTTTATTCCATTTTTCTTCCATTCAAATAAAATTCGATCAATATAACGGAAGTTTAACTTCCCCGAAATCACAGCTTCTCTAAGTGCAGACCTTATAATGATCGCATCATGATGGTCGTCATCGATCCACATAGCAAGTGTTTCACATTCAAAGGGTGAAAGTGGTCTTCCAAATTCTTGTTCAAAGCAAGTATATAAGTCACTTTCATCTTGTTTAGTTACTTCAGATTCTTTTCGTTTTTCGTGCATTAAAAAATAGTCAATGACCTTTTCCCATAATGGTTCTAGAGAATACTTTTCAAATCGAATCCCATCATTTGTATGACCGTCATTGATTTGAATAAACCCTTTTTGAATTAATTTACGCAGCATTTCTGAACAATCCGTAGCACTTATCGTCATTGAAGAGGATAGCTCTATTGGCGTAGGAAATTCATTACCCTTTTCTATATAAGAAAGAATATGCAGCAATAGCACTAGCTCATATTCATCCAATTTCATTGCTTTGTAATGGGTTAGCAAAACGGAGGGAATTGTAATTTGACCTTCATGTATCCACTTTAATAAATTTGTTTTACTCATTTTAAACACCTCCAAATTAGTATACCATGAAGCCCATAGATCATAAGTTGAATAAAAGGTCACCTTCATGTGTAGCAACTGTGTACGTAAGAAGAAAAATCCGCATATATCTGCGGATTTTTCTTCTTACGTATGATAAACAAGCGGCTGATTCCCCTACTCGTCTATTAAGGATATAAGCGATTTAATAAACGTGGAAATGGGATGGTTTCCCGAACATGTTCAACACCGCTGATCCAAGCAACCGTTCTTTCTAGTCCCAGACCAAACCCTGAATGTGGAACAGATCCATATTGTCGCAATTCTAGGTACCATTTATAGGCTTCTTCATCTAAATCATGTTCGGCCAATCGTTTTTTAAGCAATTCAAAATCATACACACGCTCTGACCCACCGATAATTTCTCCATAACCCTCTGGAGCAATTAAATCCGCACATAGGACCACTTCTTCTCTGTTGGGATCTGGTTGCATATAAAAAGGCTTTATAGATGTTGGATAGTGAGTAATAAAGACTGGCTTCTCATAACTTTCAGCAATGGCTGTTTCATGTGGAGAACCAAAGTCATCGCCCCATTTAATATCATCAAACCCTTTTTCATGTAAAAAGGTAATGGCGTCATCGTATGAAATACGTGGGAATGGTGCTTTAATTTGTTCAAGCTTGCTTGTATCTCTTCCTAGTGTTTTTAATTCAATACCACAGTTTTTTAGAACAGCTTGTACAACATAGGAAACATATTCTTCTTGAACCTTTAAATTATCCTCAAATTCACAAAAGGCCATTTCAGGCTCGATCATCCAAAATTCAATAAGATGTCGTCTTGTTTTTGATTTTTCAGCTCTAAACGTAGGTCCGAAGGAAAAGACTTTTCCTAAAGCCATCGCAGCAGCTTCCATATATAATTGTCCACTTTGCGAAAGATAGGCATCTTGGTCAAAGTATTTGGTTGCAAAAAGCTCAGAGGTTCCTTCTGGAGCACTCCCCGTTAAAATCGGTGGATCGACTTTAACAAACCCATGTTCATTAAAAAATTCGTAGGTAGATCGAATAATTTCATTCCGAATTTTCATCACTGCATGCTGCCTGCGTGACCTAAGCCAAAGATGACGATGGTCCATCAAAAACTCTGTTCCATGTTCCTTTGGTGTGATCGGATAGTCAACAGATTGATGAAGTACATCAATTTCCTTGACAAGAAGCTCGTAACCTAATGGAGACCGTTCATCTTTTTGCACAATCCCCGTTACATATAGTGAGGATTCCTGTGTTAAGGATTTTGCCTTTTGAAACAATTCCTCGGATACGTCTGCTTTTACGATCACGGCTTGAATAAATCCTGTCCCATCACGAAGTTGTAAAAAGGCTATTTTTCCACTTGATCGTTTATTTGCAACCCAAGCACCTAATTTTACTTCTTGATCCTCATATTTATATACCTCAGAAATGGTTGATTTTATCATGTTAGCATCCCTCCAAGAACAATGAATAAATAAATTATGTAATAACCATAATTATACTCTTCAAGAAGATGACAAGCAACAAAGTAGCGATCTAGAGGATTATGCCTCCTGTCGAATACGCCTTGAAAACGGGAGACTTCTGCTGAATTACGTTATAGGTTTTCAATTTTCTTTAACCATTCGCCTGTCTCGAAAACAACAGAATAATAATTCAACAAATCTCCTTGTGTTCGGGAATGAATTTCCCAAAGTGGTACACCGTTCTCTATACCAAGTTTGACCGAAATAATTTCATCGGGTCCAATTTCATTCATTACTTTTTTTGTTGCTTCCTGCTTTGAGAGACCCTCACTAGCTTTTCTGACGACCATTTTCCCCTTTTTTTCTGGTATCCATACGACTAGCTTAACGCCCTTTTGATTTTCTCCCTGAAGAATATAGAAAGTTTGTTCACCATTATAAATCGAAAATTGGTCCACTTTGCTTACTCCAGCTTCTTCTTTAGCCATATTTATTGCTCTTTGTTCAGCCTTTCGAACAGGTTCTACAGCTTTTAAATAAATCATGCTGACAGAGCCCACTGCTATCATGATCATTAAACTTATGAATAGTACCCATTTTTTCATCGCATTCACTCTACTATCTAGCGCAGGTTCACTTACGCTTTTCTCTTTTGTATTTTGAACATCCATTTATTTTCGACAGAATTTACTACTCATACCGTCTCACTCAATCGGTTAAAATAACGTAACAAGCAAGCCTTACATTTGCTTAACATAACAATTTAAGAAGTACACACTTTCAAATAATAGGAAAAAATTCATTCTATTTCAAACCGTCTCTTAGGCTGCTTTCTGCAGCCCTTTTTTCATTCACTCACAACCATCGATCAATGAGTGACACAATTTGCTCAATGTTCATTTCTTTAGCTTGAACATTTGGAATCGAATCAAGAAACGCCTTGCCATAACGCATGGAAATAATCCTGCGATCAAGGACGACCATAATCCCTTTATCATCTTTTGTTCTTATAAGACGACCGAATCCTTGTTTAAAACGAAGCACAGCCTCAGGTAAGGAATAATCTATAAAAGGATTTCCACCTTTTTGTTTTATTTCCCTACTTTTTGCCTCTGCTATTGGTTCATCGGGCGGAGAAAATGGGAGACGCACAATGACAAGACAGGAAAGATCTTCTCCCGGAATATCAATGCCCTCCCAAAAGCTATTTGTCCCAAAAAGGATGGCTTTTTCAAATCTCTGGAAGTTTTTAGTAAGCCTTAACCTACTGCCACTTGTAATCCCTTGTGCTAAAAGAGTAAATTCTTGTAAAAATCCACTTTCTTTCACAAGTTCATATGTTTTACGCAACATATCATAAGATGTAAATAGGATGAGCATTCTACCCTTTGTTGCTTCTGCAATGGATATAATATGTTCCCCTATCGCGGATACATACTCTTGAAGAGAAACCTCACTAATCTCAGGTAAGTCATCTGGAACAACTAATTGTACTTGCTGATCATACTGAAAGGGTGATGGAATTTGTTCTTGATGACAAGACATTCCATCTAAACCAAGTTTTTTCATTGCAAATTGAAAAGATCCTTTCACAGTCAAAGTGGCGGATGTCATTATAACACTCTTTTTCTTTTCAAAGAATAATTCCTTTAATTGCTCAGAAATAGCAATAGGCTGTGAATACATCGTCGTTTTATTTTGTTTGGCACGTGTATCCGTTTCAATCCAATAAACATGAGCTTCTTTCGACTGTAGGATCATTTGCCTTATGCTGATAACCATCTTCCCAGCATCATTTAACCAGGAACCCAGCTCACTTAACACCAGTTGTTCTTTTTCGCTGCTCATGTCGCCATTCTTTTCTAACCTTTTAAAACAAGATGAAACTATTTTTACATAATCTGATAACAAGAATAAAAATCTTTCTAGTCCTGCTTTTAATACCAGTAATTCTTTCTTGCTATATGAACTTAATGAGCAACTGATTCGACTGTGATTTTTACTTTTTGCATTTTTTTCTGCATATACGGCAATGATTTTAAACAAATCGTCCATTTCCATAAATAATTCCGACATTAACCTGTTTAGTTCCGTATAATCGTTCCTACCTTCATCTCTATTACCGATTTGTTCGAACATCTTCTCCATTTTGTAAGCGAGTTGTTTTTGCTCACGAATGCCCATTTGTTGAAGAAGAAAACGAGTAGAAGCATAATCAAACTTACTACCAAAGTATTTTCCTGCTACGCTTTCAAAATGGTGGGCTTCATCAATGATCACCATGTCAGAATCTGGAAGAATTGAATTCTCCGACACTAAATCTGTTAACAATAGGCTATGATTGGTGATAATTAAGTCTGCATTCATCGCGTCCTGTTTTGTTTTTAAATAGAAGTCTCTTGTTCTCCAAGAATGTTCTCCTAGAAAAACATTCTCATCATGTTTGATTTTATGCCAGAATAATTGTCCCCCACTGGATAAGTTTAACTCATCCCGGTCACCTGTAGTCGTCTCTGTTAACCAACATAGGATTTGCATTTTCGTTAAAGTGGTATCGTAATTATCATCGGTTTCACGTAATGAACGCACAAACTTTTCTAAATGAATGTAGTGATTTTTCCCTTTAATCATGACTGCCTTAAAAGGAAATTGAACCGCTTTATTTAATAAAGGGATATCATGATGAAGCAATTGCTCTTGAAGTTGAGTGGTATACGTGCTAATAATAATCGGTTTTTTTCTCACAACAGCTTTGATCACAGCAGGCAACAAATACGCAAGGGATTTCCCCACTCCTGTCCCTGCCTCAATAATGGCATGATGTTCATGATGAAAGGCATCGAAAACCATATCCATCATGCGAAATTGTCCACTTCTTTTCTCAAAGTTTGGAAAAACATTTTTCAGTAACTGTTCTTTGTCTATATCGTTCGTAGGGTAATCGATACATTGCCTTTCCATGGTTTCGCAATCACTATATCGCTTTTTTAAGAAGAGCCCCCGATATTGTTCAAGATGCTGGGGTACTTGTTCGATCGTAATCTCCTTTACTCGGATTAGATCTTCAAGTAACTCATCTAAATCCCCTTTTAGTCCACCAGACAGTTTATATAGTTGTCTTAACGTAAGCAAAGGAAGATTACGTAAACGTTCAAAGAGGATGAGGAGAAGCTCTCCTGTCACATATGCATCACTATCAGCTTGATGGGGCCGATCGTGCTGCAATTTCTCTTGAATTGCTAAATCGGTAAGTTTGAAGCTATCACTTGACGGAAAGAGTATACGTGACAACTCAACGGTATCCAGTATAGGTCCAAAGAACCCTTCATAACCTTCCATAATTAACTCTTCCTGCAGGAATGATAAATCAAATAAAACATTGTGGGCAACAAAATAAGCTCCATTTAGCAATTCCATGACTTTGGGAGCGATTTCTGCAAATAAAGGTGCATCTTGCACCATTTGATCGGTAATTCCAGTTAGTTCTTCAATAAAGATAGGAATCGGCTGATTGGGACATAGCAAAGAGGAGAACTGGTCAACAATACGACCGTTTTCGATTACCACCGCCGCAAATTGTATGATTTTGTCCCCTTTTTTGGGTGAATTACCTGTTGTTTCTAAGTCTACGACTACATATTTATTACTCATTTATTAACACCTCAAACAATCCGTTCGGGTCATACATCCAAAAGAATGCAATATGGCCTTTTCATTGTTAAACCGTATCATAAAATCTATAAAAGAAAAAGCCTTGAATACAGTCCATTCTATAATCACTAGACAAAAAAGTAAAACTGACCCTTTTAATAGAGTCAGCTTCTAATGTATATTTTTACATAATGGTTTTTTCAGGTTCGGCGTGAATCAAATCCTTGATGCGATTTTTTTCATCCATTATGGCCACTTTAGGATAATGGTGAGCTAACTCTTCTTCTGATACTAGTGCATATGAAATAATAATGACGGTATCTCCTGGTTGAACTAAGCGAGCAGCAGCTCCATTTAAACAAACCGTTCCTGCTCCTCGTTCCCCAGGAATAATATAAGTCTCAAAGCGTGCCCCATTATTATTATTCACAATTTGTACTTTTTCATTTGCGACCATACCAACGGCATCAAGTATGTCCGTATCAATCGTAATACTCCCCACATAATTTAAATTAGCTTCTGTAACCGTTGCTCTATGAATTTTACCATTCATCATGGTACGAAACATTCTGTTTTCCCCCTACTCCTGTTTGAAAATAATATTATCGATTAGTCGAGCCTTTGAAAATTTTACCGCTAATGCTATGATGTAATCCCCTTGAATGACTGTCATTTTTTCCAAATTAGGGTATGATAACAAACTTACATAATCCACTTTTCCGCCTGTTTCTGTATGAATCCTATCTGTAATGCTAGAAATCACATTTTCTGAATTCCGTTCTCCCGCCTTAATCAATTCCATCCCACGTTGTAAACTGCGGTATAGAACTGGAGCTTGGGCTCGTTCTTCTTCCGTAAGATAGACATTACGAGAGCTTTTCGCTAATCCATCCTGTTCACGAACCGTATCTACAGCAATAATCTCTAAGGGAAAGTTTAAATCCTTTACAAGACTATCTACTACAGCTACTTGTTGAGCATCTTTTTTCCCAAAATAGACTTTATTTGGCTGCACGAGATGAAATAGTTTTGTTAAAACAGTAACCACACCATCGAAATGACCTGGTCTTGATTTGCCGCATAATACATCTGTGCGTTTGTGAACCTGCATGGTGACAGAAAGTTCATTAGGATACATTTCATGCACAGAAGGATGAAAAATGATATCAACACCTTCTTCTTCCGCTACCTTTTGATCACGAGCAAAATCACGAGGATAATTCGCTAGATCTTCATTTGGTCCAAATTGCAAAGGATTAACAAACACACTCAATACGACAATTTCGTTCTCTTCACGGGCCTTTTTTAATAGCGCCCGGTGACCTTCATGAAGAAAACCCATTGTAGGCACAAAACCAATACAATGTTGTTGAGTCTTTTCATATTTAATGAGCTCTTGTAATTCATTAATTGTGTTTATAATTTTCATATTTACATCTTACCCCCATAAAGAGATTGTAAGGTCTCCTCTTTCATGGTAAAGCTATGATCATCATCTGGAAACACTCTCGATTTTACTTCACTTACATATTGCTTTAGACCTTCGACAGAAATTTCATCAATGGAACAATATTGTTTGACAAATTTAGCTATTCTGTCAACTCCGTAGCCAGCAGCATCATGATATACAATAACCTGTCCATCTGTTCCGACACCCGCACCAATTCCGATAGTAGGAATCGTAAGCAGACTGCTTATTTCCGCAGCCAACTGCTTGGGCACACATTCGAGTACAATCATAAAAGCGCCTGCTTCTTCACATTTCTTTGCATCGTCGATCAACTTTTTTGCTGCTTCCACGCTCTTCCCTTGCACTTTATAACCACCTAAGACGCCAACCGATTGAGGAGTGAGTCCAAGATGAGAACAGACAGGAATACCTGCACTTTTCAAAGCCTTAATATGTTCAAGGACTCCATCAGCCCCTTCTAGTTTAACAGCATGGGCTCCAGTTTCCTGAAGAATTCTTGTACTTGTTAAAAGTGTGTCTCGTATCGATAGGTGATAACTCGAAAAAGGTAAATCAACCAGTATAAAGGTATCTTTCGTACCTCTTTTGACGGCCTTTGTGTGGTGGATCATGTCTTCGACCGTAACGGGAATCGTCGAATCATAGCCAAGCACCACCATACCAAGTGAATCGCCCACCAGTATACAATCTGTTCCGGCTTGTTCCGCATGTTTTGCTGAAGGATAGTCATAAGCCGTTAACATCGCAATGGCTTCACCTTGCTCCTTCATTTTTAAAAAATCAGTTGTTTGCTTCATTACATTTCCTCCTAATGGAAGAGGCATAACACGATTATTCATAAAAAAAACCCTTCTTATATACAGAAGGATTTTGTATGTCAGATCAAGTGTATTATCCCTCTGTCCTGGTCCATTTTTTTGGATCTAGGCAGATATTATTATCGATTAGTTGGTTTGTTTTCATCACAATGGTGCAGTTCACAACAATGATACCGCCCGTAAAAAGATTATAACAGATTATATAAATTCTTGGCTATAATAAGTTCTTGGAACCATTACCTTATGGATCATTTCTTCAACTTATAACTCTATATCAGCAGAATAAATATAATGTATTTCCCCTGCTAAATCTTCGATCATTAAAACACCATCATCCGTAATCCCAAGTGCTTTTCCATATATATCTCCCTGAAGCATTCGAGCCGTAATCATTTTTCCAATACTTACCGCATAACTTTCCCACAATAATTTAATTGGATAAAAACCTGCTTCTAAATAAGTGTCATAAAGACGTTCAAGATTCATCAAAACGTGTCGAATCAGTTCAGCACGATTGATCTTTTTACCGGTTTCAATATATAAAGAAGTAGCAATGGACCTTAACTCTTCAGGATACGAGTGTTCTTCTTGATTCACATTCATGCCAATCCCGATAATAATCGAATTAATTCGATCACTTTCTGCTTGTAACTCCGTTAAGATTCCTGTCATCTTTTTGCCGTTTATGAGAATATCATTTGGCCATTTAATTTCCGGATGAAGATCTGTCAATTCTTCAATCGCCTGGGCAATCGCTACGGCCGCAATTAACGTTAATTGGGGGGCTTTCTGAGGCAAAAGGTTAGGACGTAAAATAATGCTCATCCATACCCCTGTAAATTTGGGCGAATGCCAACGTCGCTCCATTCTTCCACGTCCAGCACTTTGTTCTTCAGCAATCACGACGGTTCCTTCTGGCGCACCATCGAGGCTTAAACGAAGAGCCATTTTTTGCGTTGAGTCCACTATTTCTTCATAATGGATTTCAGAACCAAGTCGTTTCGTTTTTAAACCAAGTCGTACTTCATTTGCCGTAATTTTCTCGGGTATTTTCACAATTCGATACCCTTTACGTCTGACTGCTTCTAATTCAAATCCTTCTTTACGAAGTTCTTCAATATGCTTCCATACAGCAGTTCTAGAACAACCGATCAACTCTGCTAAATGCTGACCTGACAAGAACTCTTCTTCATTTTTCGTAAAAGCATCAAGCAAGCTTTTTCTTAGCTGAGATTGCACTTTAACAGCCACTCCTTTATGCTATCCTTTTGGTTCCTAATTTCGCCATTTAATACCGCCTTTTCAATAAATGCAAGTCGTTCCTTCACCCATGGACCCCCTTTTTTGGAATCCCACTGCATTAAATCAAAACCGCTTACCGCTAATTCCTCACGACTTTTTATCATGAGTGATTCGTATCGTTCCATTAATACCGGTAATGAACGATTCACACTTTGGTGCGAAAGGATATTATACAATCTTTCAACAGGTTGAACAGAATCAAATCCTGCTTTATATAATGTTTCGGTGGTCCATTCTGAATCCATTCGAACCTGTAGCCAAGTTAATCCTGTCTTTATTTTTTTAATTCTTTTTATAGGAAGTTTCCATTGTCGTAAAAATCCTTCCACTTCTTCAGAGTCTATTTCCATTAGATAAAGAAGCAATGACCACATTTCATCAACTGTAAGAGATTCATAGTCGAAATCAGCCAGTTTTCTAAGACCTACTTCATGTTCAGAAAGTCCTGGTAAATATCGAAATAAATTCGTGTCTAACAGAATCTCAAAGGCGGATTTTCGATTGATTCCATTCAGTAATTTCTCGAATTCAACACATTTCCGTTCTGTAGCAATCTGCTCTAATAGAAAGGCATTTTCTTTTAAAGCGAGGATCGTATGTAACTCAATGGAAAACGACAATTGGCTCACAAATCGAATCGCTCTCATCATTCTTAAGGCATCTTCATGGAAGCGCTCTATGGCAGAACCTACTGTTTCAATCATTTTATTTTTTATCGCTTTTTGGCCACAAAAGGGGTCAATGATACTCCCCTTTTTATCCATTGCCATACTATTCATCGTAAAATCACGACGTTTTAAATCTTCCTCCAAGGAACGAATGAATGTCACCTCAGACGGCCTACGAAAATCCTTATATTCCCCCTCCGCACGAAAAGTAGTCAGCTCATATGTAACATTCCCCCACAGAACGATAACCGTTCCATGTTCAATCCCCACATCAATCGTTTTCTGGAAAACGTTTTTTATCTCTTGTGGAGTTGCAGAAGTGGCAATATCCACATCTGCAATTTTCTTACCTAGAATAAAATCACGTACACAACCACCGACAAAATAAGCTTCGAATCCAGCATTTTCAATTTTTTCTAAAAGGGGAAGGGCTTTTAAAAAAATCGGATTCACTCTGGTTCACCACTATTCATTAATTGATAATAGAGATCTTCATATTGTTGAACAATCTTCTCGCCATGAAAGTGATCATGTACTTTTTGAATCGAGTGCTGTGAAAACCGATGGTGCAACTTTTCTTCGGTTAATAAGTGAACGGCTTTCTCCACGATTGAATCAATATCACCAAGTTCACAAATATAACCTGTTTCACCATCTGTAATTACTTCAGGTATGCCACCCACATTCGTTCCAATTACCGGTACCCCACAGGCCATGGCTTCAAGAGCAACGAGCCCAAAACTTTCCTTTTCGGATAGGAGCAACATCAAATCACTAATAGAATAAAGTTCCTCCAAATTATCCTGCTTCCCTAGAAATAAAACATGATTTCGTATATGCAATTCTTCAGCAAGTCGATTAATATGAGAGATATCAGGTCCATCTCCAACAAGCAGTAATTTAGCAGGAATCTGATCCACAATTTTCGCAAAAGACTTTACGACATCTGAAACCCGTTTCACAGCACGAAAATTCGAAACATGAATAATGATTTTTTCATTAGAAGATATACCATATTCATTTCGCAAATGATCGGAAGAAACTTTATGATAGACACGTTCATCGACAAAATTATAAATCGCCTCAATCCGTTTATTGGGTTTGATTAAATCATTTGTCTCCATAATTAAAGAATGCGATACAGCTGTTACAATATCGGATTCCTCAATTCCAAAACGAATGGAATCTGATAGTGATTCATCGTATCCTAATACCGTAATATCTGTTCCATGTAGAGTCGTAACTATTTTAACATCTCTCCTGGCCATTTGCTTTGCTAAAATAGCACAAACAGCATGAGGGATCGCATAATGAACATGTAGTAAATCTAAATTCTCGCGTTGTATCACTTCAGCCATTTTACTAGCAAGAGCAATATCATATGGCGGATATTGAAAAACAGAATATTGATTGACTTCCACTTGATGATAATAAATATTATGATACATTTTTTTCAATCGAAAAGGGAGACTAGACGAAATAAAATGGATTTCATGCCCTTTTTCCGCTAACATCTTCCCTAATTCTGTTGCCACAACACCTGAACCGCCGACAGTCGGGTAACAGGTAATACCAATTTTTAATTGTTTTTTCATTTTATAGATCCCCTCATCCAACCTAAATTCTCTGTCAGCTTCTTTTGCCATTTCATGTTTGATCATATGTATTCACACATTTACCCCTAAGTCGTAAATCTTAAAACGAAGGTTCCATTGATGATTCGATGTGTCCACTTGTTTTCCCACGAACAATATTTCGCCAAGAAATGTCACCACGTTCCAGTCCTTTAATGAGTACTTCTCCTGTCCCCATATTCGTAGCAAGTGGTACCGCATAAACATCACATAAACGAATTAACGCTGTTACATCTGGCTCATGCGGTTGAGCGGTTAATGGATCGCGAAAAAAAATAACCATATCCATCTTATTGTTGGCAATTAAAGCGCCGATTTCTTGATCTCCACCCAAAGGTCCTGAATGAAAACGATGGACAGACATACCCGTTGCTTCCATAATTTTAAGTCCTGTTGTGCCTGTTGCAAATAAAGTATGTTGTTCCAAAATAAGTTTATAAGCAGTTGCAAATCCGATCATGTCGTCCTTTTTCTTATCATGGGCAATTAAAGCAATATTCATCTTTTTCCCTCCACCATCTACTCAATAATATTTTCTAATCCGTAAACAAGAGTATCAATATCCATAACCTTTTCCACTGCAAGCTTAACACCAGACATAAAAGAAGCACGATTAAATGAATCATGTCGAATTGTAAGTGTTTGCCCGTCCGCACCAAACATAACTTGCTGATGGGCAATTAATCCAGGTAATCTTACAGAATGAATATGCATACCCGAGTAATTGGCACCCCGTGCTCCCCCAATCGTTTCTTTTTCATTTGGATGGCCTTGTTCCTTTGCCTCTCGTACTTCAGCTATCATTTGTGCTGTTTTGACCGCAGTTCCTGAAGGAGCATCCAATTTTTGATCGTGATGCAATTCAATAATTTCTACATCCTGAAAATATCGTCCTGCTAATTGTGAGAATTTCATCATTAAAACAGCACCTAACGCGAAATTAGGAGCAATGATACATCCCCGTTCTTTTTGATGGCATAAGGTCTCTAGCTCTTCTAAATTCCCCTTCGTAAAACCAGTTGTACCCACAACAGGCCGAACACCAAATTCTAAGGCTGTTCTTGTATGCTTCATCCCAACTTCAGGAGTCGTTAAATCGATGAGAACATCTGCCTTAAATGCTGATAAACATTCTTCCATATCCTTATAAATAGGAACTGGTAATGACGAAACCCCCTCTAATTCGTTTAGTAACTTGCCACCATATTTGTGATCTACCACTGCCACTAACTCAAAGTTATCCGTTTTTTCTACTAGCCTTACCGCTTCTGAACCCATTCTTCCTCTTGGTCCAGCAATTACTATTTTAATTTTATTCATGAAGTAACCCTCTTTTAGTCCTCTATTTTTGTCCAGCGATCTTTATCCCTCGTATTAAATTTTTCCATTACCCTGTCATGAGCTTTTTCTAGATCAATATTTAGAGAATTGGCAAAACAAATGAGGACAAATAATAAATCTCCTAATTCTTCCTCGACTGTTTTTTCAACTTCTGTTGTTTTTTTGGGTTTTTCACCATAATAATGATTGACTTCTCTGGCTAGTTCTCCTAACTCTTCTGTCAATCGAGCGGTCATAGCAAGTGGACTGAAATACCCTTCTTTGAATTGACTTATGTAAGTATCCACTTCTTGTTGCAACTCTTGAATCGATTTATTCTTTGACAAAAGACTCACCTCATCTAACCCAATAATATAATCTTTTTACTTCTTCATGTTAGCTAAACAAAACATATTTTACAAATATTTTTCATTATTTTAGAAACCTTTGTATGATTTCACATTATTGGTTAATCTTATAGTATTGAAGAAATTTCGAGGGAAACAATGGAATTGAGAAAGTGAGGTTGTAAAGTGAGTTATGGAGTTAGAGTTAAAAACATCTTTTTTATCCTACTTGGGGCTGCCATTTTATCATTTGGGATCGTTCATTTTAATATGCAAAACAATCTATCAGAAGGTGGATTTACAGGCATAACACTCCTCCTTTATTTTCTTTTTAAATGGGACCCTTCCTACGTTAATTTAATATTAAATGTTCCACTTTTTTTTATTGGTTGGAGGTTACTAGGGAAAACTTCCTTTTATTATACGTTAATTGGCACTTTAGGTCTTTCCGCATTTCTCTGGATCTTTCAGCGATACCAAATTAACATGCCGCTCAATGATGACATGACACTTGCCGCACTATTTGCTGGTGTTTCAGTAGGAGTTGGCATCGGAATTATTTTTCGTTTTGGGGGTACTACTGGAGGTGTCGATATTATTGCCAGACTGGTAAATAAATATGTTGGCTGGAGTATGGGAAAAACCATGTTTATGTTTGATGCATGTGTCATCATCCTTTCTCTTATTTTTTACTTATCCTATCGAGAAGCCATGTACACTTTGGTAGCTGTATTTATTGCCACAAGAGTCATTGATTTTATGCAGGAGGGTGCTTATTCAGCAAGAGGAACATTGATCGTTTCCGAACACAATGTAGAAATTTCAAATAAAATCCTTCAGGAACTGGATCGGGGTGTAACAGTCTTAAAGGGCTATGGTTCATATACAAAACAAGAAAAAGAGGTCCTGTACTGTGTTGTCGCAAAAAATGAAATTGTTCGCTTAAAAAATGTCATCACCTCAGTCGACCCAAATGCCTTCGTATCCGTTATCATCGTACACGATGTTCATGGAGAAGGCTTCACACTAGATGAAAATAAAAAACCCATTATACAATGAAAGGCGCAAGACGGTTTGTTTATATAGATACAAAAAAAGGGTTTAGACCGGAGTCCTAAACCCTTTTTAATCGTCATTTTGCATACCCGTGTAGATTAAAATTAACCTTAATAACTCCATCACAGCAACTGTTGCTGCTGCGACATAGGTCAAAGCAGCTGCACTCAATACCTTTTTAGTTTCTCGTTCTTCATCATTTCGAATAACCCCAATGGATAAACACTGATCCATCGCACGGCTTGATGCATTAAACTCCACTGGAAGTGTAACAAGTTGGAATAGAACAGCTGCTGCCATAAATACAATTCCAAGCAATACAAAACCACTCAATCCTGCGAACATTCCAATAAGAATTAATATCCAGGAAAAGTTCGAACCAATATTTGCTACTGGGACAAGCGTACTTCGAAGTCTTAAAAAAGCGTATGCCTCTTCATCTTGAATAGCATGTCCGACCTCATGTGCTGCAACGGCTGCTGCAGCGATCGAGTGCCCATGGTAATTGCCGGATGAAAGTCGCACTGTTTTAGTCCTTGGATCATAATGATCCGAAAGTACCCCTCTAACTTCCTCAATGTTAACATGATAAAGTCCGTTAGAATCAAGAATTTTTCTCGCTACCTCCGCACCTTTCATACGGGAAGAAGAAGCGACATTGGAATACTTTGTGTACGTACCTTTCACACGAAATTGAGCCCATATCGGTATAATCATAATAAGCACAAAGTAAATAATATAACTCATGGTATCCCCCATTTCCATCATGTTGTTATTTTTTATTGTAAGAGGAATCCATTCGCTCTGTCAATCAATTGCCTTCTCCCATTTCATTGTTTCCCGTTATGACTGGTTCATTCGTTATTTAGCGGGAGCGATTTTTTCTTTTTTCATGTTCACCTCTATATTTTCTCCACCCCACATAGGATAGAGTAAGGATGATGATACTCCCGGTTGAAATGATCACCCACCATAGAGAAGGATCTGCTTCATCTTCCGTTAATCCCTCGAAAATCGTTTGCAATTCCGTTTCGAGCACCAAAAGCTCCTGCCTTGCATCATTATCTGTCAAAATGTCCATTCTGTATTGATCAATAAAGTTGATTCTTGTATCAAGTTTCTGAATTCTCTCCGAAGAAACATCAATCTTCATACTTGGATAGACGACTTCATATAATGCTAATAATGCATTTAAACGTTCCTGAAAAACTTCACTTTCTCCATTTAATGCTGCCGTTTTTACTTCATTAAAAACGGTTAACATGGGCTCTTTCATTTCAATCCAAAGGGGCTGTTTGGTTGAGGAAATAGCATCAATCACAAGACGAAATTTCGTGACTACATTTATTCTTTCATCCGGATCCATGGAAGCATTCGTTGTAGCCTCCACTGCTTCATTGTGGGCAGTGGTAACAATTCGCAGCTCGTCCATTGTAAAGTCCTGCTCACCGACTGTAACAGAAGAAAATTTATCAGAAAAAACTTCTAATATTTTTTTTGCATCTTCATATCTATGCGATTTAGTTAGTTGTAGCGCCTCATCCGATAAATAATTGAGCTGATCGATTGGCGACGTCTCCTCAGCAGAAAGTACTGTATAAGGTATTATAAGAAAACACATGATCATGACAATCAATAGCTTGGATTTCATGCTTGTCCCCCCTCCATTAATTAAAATGTATGAGAAGTTGAACAAGGTTAGACCAATTATTATCTTCTAATACTTAATTCATATCGACCCTTTTTGAAACACAAGAAATAAGCGATCAGCAATGAAAAAATACTTAACCAGAAGGTAAAATAGCCAATTTGCGCTGGATGTTGATCAATTACACTATAACTTGGGAACATAAAAAAGACATAATCAATCACATCATTATGTAAAGTCCAAATGGCCGTGACGACAAGATGCCACAACTTCATACGATAAAACGGAGCATATAATAACCCTTGTATAGCCATTCCTGCATGGGAAAAAATAAGCATCCATCCCGCTACATCTAGTTCACCCGTTTCAAAATACACGAGAAAATTCATCACAACAGCCCATATCCCGTATTTAAGTAAGGTTACAGTCGCCAGCGCCTCCAACAACCCCCAGTTCTTCCCTAATAAAAAGGCCACTAATACAAACACGAAAAACAGACTGGCCGTGGGACTATCTGGTACAAAAGGTAAGAAAATCGTTGGAGTTTTAACTAGCTGCCACTTATACCAAACATATCCATAAATCGTTCCAAAAAAATTAATGATTAGTAAAATCCATAAAAAATTTCGATTTCCTAGAATTGGATAAATCCATTTCATATTTATTTCCCCTCCTCTCTTTCTAGTTCCTTTGCTTTTCTATCGTACCATACACCTTCAATAGAAATAAGAAAAAAGCCAATGAATAGGATCCGTTGGCTTTATTTCCATTTATATAGATCTCACTTATTAAATCGACATAGAGGTCTAATTACGGTCGGCCACCTACTTTCACTGCTCATGTTTTACTCCGTACATAAAGGCTTGTTCAAGCAGGTCGGCCGACCATGTAGTTTATGTCAAAAAATTAAGAGTGATATATAGGTTGTTATTTACCTTCTACACTTGAAATGAACTCTGATAGCTTTGTTAATTCTTCATCTGAACCTTTAAACATACCCGGTGGCATTTTTCCACTTTTGGTCCCATTTTTAGCAATATCCGCTACTTCCTCAGGAGTTAATCCTGTACCAATCAAAGTGGGTGCCGCTGCACCACCTTCAAGTTGATTTCCATGACAACTAACACAACCATTTTTTTCGAAAATCTGATATCCTTCAGATGTTGTATCAATGTCTGCTTCTGCCACAATTTTCCCTTGTTTTGCAGCAGCCTCCCAGTCATGAGTAGCAACGGCTTCCCAGGTTAGGTAAGTAATCCCGGCAATGCCAAGTAACATCATTCCTGTTGCGATCGGCCGTTTTGCAGGTTTTCGTTCAGGTCCGCGGTCTATAAATGGTGCAAGCATTAATGCACCAAAAGCTAAACCTGGAACCACAAGTGCCCCAATTATATTATACGGACCTGATGCATAACTATATTTTAATAACTGATATAAGAACAAAAAATACCAATCTGGCATTGGAATATACCCAGTATCACCTGGATCTGCTATTTTTTCCAATGGAGAAGGGTGTGCAACGGTTAGACATAAAAATCCCACTAGAAAAACGGCACCAACCATCCATTCTTTTAATAAAAAGTTCGGCCAAAAAGCTTCTGTTTTACCGGGATATTCAGAATAATCCTTCGGAATATTTGGCTTTCGATGTTGTGCTGAAGGAACTCGTGAGTCCCCAACAAATTTCATACCTTTGCCACGATGCATGAATAATCTCCCTCCCCTTTAGAGATACTATGTTTAACGCTAACTATTACAGTGGACCAGAAATTCCTTGTTTACGAATCATCATAAAGTGTGCGGCCATTAAACCAAATAATGCCGCAGGCAGGAAGAAGACATGAATCGCAAAGAAACGGGAAATGGTTTGCGCTCCAACAATATCAGAACTACCTGCCATGAGAATCTTCAAGTATTCACCGATAAATGGAACAGATTCAACAATTTGAATCGTTACTTTCGTTGCGAATAGCGCTTTCATATCCCAGGGTAATAAGTATCCTGTAAGACCTAGTCCAAGCATGACGAAAAAGATTAAGACCCCAACGATCCAGTTTAATTCTCTAGGCTTTTTGTAGGCACCTTGGAAGAATACCCGTAACGTATGTAAAAACATCATGACAATAACCAGACTTGCCCCCCAATGGTGCATCCCCCGTACAATTTGCCCAAATGCGACTTCATTTTGCAAGTAATAGACGGATTCCCATGCATTCTTGATATCTGGAACGTAGTACATAGTAAGAAACATACCGGATAATATCTGAATAACCGTAATAAAAAAAGTAAGTCCACCAAAACAATAGACAAAAGCGGAAAAGTGATGAGCAGGATTGACATGCTCTGGTACTTCATGATCTGCTATGTCCCGCCACAAAGGTGTAATGTCTAAACGTTCATCTACCCAGTCATAAATTTTATTTAACACTTATTACGCCTCCTTTCGGGGTTCAGCTTTACCTAAATATAGGTAACCATCTTTTTCTTGGAAAGGATACACATCTAGAGGTGAAACTGGCGGTGTCCCTTTCACATTGGTTCCATCCTTCGTATATAGACCACCATGGCAAGGACAATAGAAATGATTTTTCTTATCCTTATTGGTATTCCAGTCAATTGTACATCCCAAATGTTTACAAACTGGAGAAAGCGCCACAATCTCACCATCATTATTCTTGTAAACCCAAGCAGAATTCGTCACTTCTGATTCATACCAGGCATCTTTTTGTGCAAAAGCAAAATCCACCCGTGTTGGAACTTCGGTAATCTCACTTATTTTCTGTGGTGTTGCTCTGAAATCACTTGTACCTGTATGTTTCAGTACTGGATCTACTGCAAAACGTACCATTGGCATTAACATCCCCGCTGCCATGAAACCGCCTACTCCTGTTAGTGTATAATTTAGAAATTGCCTTCTAGATATACGGTTTTTACTCATATTTCTCCCCCCTTATCGAAATATTAAGCCAGTTGTAACAATTTTAATACTAGGACATACCCATAATATATCAATATTTCAGTAAGGTCAATATATTCAGAAAATTTAAGGTAATTTAAAAAGTTTAATAATTCCGCCTGATTGCTACTATAAAAATAATCATTCATATACCTTAACTTCATCTAATAACCTAACATTTTCATAAGGAAAAGACCTGTTTGCAACAGGTCTGGATACTAAAAACTGAGATTATTCAATTGATCTGTTAAATCCTTAAAGGCTTCCTCATCTTGATTATCAAGAGACTCATCAATCAGCTTAACTAGCTTTTCTCTCTGAAATTTCTCAATGCTGGATGTTAGAAACTTTTCGGCAATCAGCTGATCTTGTTCACTTAATTGAATGTTATTTGGCATAAATGGATTTTCTTCCATAACAGCAGCAAATTGGGGAGTTTGAAAAGATCCTTGAAAGTTTAATTGAATATAGATTTCTTCATCTCGGTTTAAACGAATATCATGAAACGATTTCTCGGCATCTGTTGTCATCACATTTTCCTTAAAAAAGCGAAATGGCACTTCACTTACACAATGAGTAGACATGACAATTCCTCTTGGACAAAATTGTGCCTCTTCAACAAAATGAACCTTTTCCATTAATTGATCATGGCTCATTAAATAATTTAAGATCCATACACACTCTCGTCTTTTTAGTTGATAATGATTGAGAAACCAGCGGATAAAATCCTTTTTCTCATGGACAGATACAGGAGCGTTCATGTTTAGTTCCCTCCTCTACTTTCAGGTATGTTTTATTGAAATGATTACATATGATCTGATAGTCTTTGCCAAACGTCTAGAAACTCTTCATTACTCGGATCCATTTTCAACAGCTCTCTAAAAATTTCGACAGCCTCAACTTGTTTTCCTTCCTCCATTAAAAAATACCCATAATCCATTAGAAACTCGGTTGTATCTTTATAAAAAGTATATGCGCTTTCATAGCGGTTTAATGCCTCCGAATATTCTTCTAGGTGTTGAAAAGCAACAGCGGAATCCCATAGAAAACGAGGTTCTACCTCTCCACCCTCTTCCATTAGCTGAATGATTTCGATCACATCTTCATATCTTTCTTGGTGGAGCAAAAGCTTATTCAAAGTTAAAGCAGCCTCAGTAAACTCCGGATCAAGTACGAGTGCCTCTCTAAACATTTTTTCTGCCTCATCAACACGTCCGACCTTTAATGCCAATTTACCCGCATAGAAGAATAAATCCTTATTAAATTCATCATATTTTAATCCTTCTTTGAGAACCAAGTATCCCTTTTCAGGTTCCTCTTCGCTTTCATAAGCTCGAGCTAAATGAATATACAAAGAATAATATTCAGGGTCTATCTCTTTTAATTCCAGAAATTTTTCTATCGCTTTCACATTAAAACCTGCCTGCAAAGCTGTAAAGGCATAGTTAAAAAGAGTGTTTAACTCCATTTTAGATGAAAGTGCCTTTTCATAATAAGGAAGCGCCTCTTCAAAAGCCCCTCCGCTACTCACGGAATCTGCCATTCTTTGATTGACATTAACGCCTGCCACTTCTTCCTCTGATTTAAGTACTGCTTCATAATAACGAATCGCATCCGTAAATTTACCTTGCTCTGCATATAATTCTCCCAGAGCAAAATCAATGACTACTTCATTTGGTCGTATTTTTTTTGCCTTTAATAACTTTTGTTCGCTAACCTCGTATAATCCTTCCATCTGGTAAAGGTCGGCAAGTAATAGGAGCGATTCTGGAAAACTCGGATCTTCTATGTGAATTTTTTCAAGTACTAATATGGCCTGTTCTTCATTTCCAAGTTCAATAAATGTTTCAGCCAATAATACGAGGAGTTCTCCTTCCTCAGGATAGACTTCCAATAAACGCTGTATCAAATTCTGTGATTCTTCCATAAAACCAAATTGAAAGAGCTCTTCCGCCAATAGGAATCGTTCCTCATTTGAACCAAACGTTAAAATTTGTTCATAGCCTATTAATGCCTCTTCGTGCTGACCATTTTCTAATTGTGTAATGATTTTATTCACTGAATTCATATTTAAGTTCCTCTCCATCTATCATCTAATCTATAAAAAGAAGGGGTTTTGATGATAATATGTTCCCCAAATCCTGATTGAAAGTTCAATTGCGCCCCTGCTCTTATGACTGATCCTTTATGAACCGTAACGCAGAGCTTACTTTCGTGCTGCGTATAGAGGTCAAAGGGGGTAAGTTTATAAAGGTCTTTGCTTTTCTCATAAAAATTATAACTAACCTCTGCACCCTGGTGAATGGAAGCCTTTAATGGGACTATTCCAATTTTTGCTAAAAGGTTCTCGGGAATCGGCCGTTTCTCATGGATTTCATCAACAAAAGAAGAAATCCTTTCTCTTAACATAATCATTTGCCATGTTTGCTTTAATTCACTGTAAATACTTCCTACCTGAAAGATGGGAATAAGCGGACTGTTATAAGGAAACATGGCTTCCTTAATCCACCCCCATGGAACAGAGGAAAGTTCATCTTTATTTTCAATTCGTATAAACAGGGCAGGTATCTTTCTTTTCTTACATTCTCGCATAAAACGAGCTGTTAATAAACGAATAGGTATTTTAATTCCGATAACATAATCGATGGGGCTATTTAGTAGATCCTTTTTAAACTGCTCTAATTTTATTTGTAATTCAAACTCATGGTTGATTTCTACATAGGTTAAAAACGTCGTGCAGCCTTTACGAATAAATTGATCAATGTAATACTCTTTTTGTTCGTAAAATGGTTGATGAAAAGGAATTTGAGTATCTAGTGTAACATGGGGAGCCGTCATAATAAAGGAATCGCCATCCATTCTCATATACCTAAATCTGTTCAAACAAGGTTTCATAAGTGTAATCTTCCCACGCTCAATTAACAAGCTTGTCCTACTCAAATTTTCACCTTTTAAAAGGTTAACATTTTCCAAGATATATGCCACAACATCACCTCTAAAATGATCTATTGACAAACTATGTTGTGAACTTGAAAAATATTCTTCAAAGGATTATTTAGAATTTGAATAACTCCATTCACGAATAAACCTGTTAAATAAAAAAAAACTGCATCTGCAGTTTTTTTTATGTTTATATTAAGTGATCCAGATCAGAGAAAAATTGTGGATAAGATACTGAAATGGCTTCCTTCTGCTCAAGTGTTACATCGTCCGTACAAATCAATGCAGCAACAGCAAGCATCATCCCAATGCGATGATCTCCATGAGCTAGAAACAACACCACCACCAAGCTTATTTTTACCGTGAATGATCATTCCATCCTCTGTAGCTGTAATAGCCGCCCCTAATTTTTTGAGTTCCTTCACTACTGTATCGATCCGATTCGTTTCTTTTACTTTTAACTCATGTGCATCACGAATGATCGTCTCACCTTCTGCTTGTGTAGCGAGCAAGGCAATAACAGGCAATTCATCAATTAAACGAGGAATGAGTTCACCACCGATTGTCGTTCCTTTAAGACTAGAAGTTTTTATCGTAATATCTCCTACAGGTTCAAACTGTTCTCCCTCATGAACACTTATAGTAAGATCTGCACCCATATCCTTCATAACATTTAAAATTCCTGTTCTCGTTGGATTCAACCCTACATTTTTCAACGTAATACAACTGTTAGGAACAATAGCGCCAGCGACAAGGAAAAATGCTGCTGAAGAAATGTCTCCTGGAACTTCAATCGTTGTACCCTTTAAGGTTTGTCCTCCATGAACAGTAATTTTAGGACCATCGCTCTCAACTTTTCCACCAAACTGACGGATCATTCTTTCTGTATGATCTCTTGATAGTATTGGCTCAACGACCGTAGTCGACCCCTCTGCCTGCAAACCAGCCAACAAAATAGATGACTTAACTTGAGCACTCGCAACAGGAGATTGATAAGAAATCCCTTGAATCCCCCCACCACGAATCGAAAGGGGTGTGTACTCACCATTTTGCCTTCCTTCGATTTTCGCACCCATTTCTTTAAGTGGCTTTGTCACTCTTGTCATCGGCCTTTTACCAATTGATTCATCACCAATCAGTGTTGCATGAAAATCTCGGCCAGCTAAAATCCCCATTAAAAGACGAATGGTTGTACCTGAATTCCCCACATTCAATACTTCCTTAGGCTCTTCTAGACCTTCCCAGCCTTTTCCATGTATCGTTAATTTATTTTCTTCTTGTTCAATCTCTATTCCAAGCTGTCTAAAACAAGAAACCGTACTTAAACAATCATCGCCCATTAAAAAACCAGTGACCGTTGTCACTCCGTTTGCAACAGCACCAAACATGACAGAGCGATGAGAGATGGATTTATCTCCTGGAACAAGAATATCTCCTTGCAATGAACCGATATTAGTTTTTAGTTTGTATGTACCCATAGGCTCCACCTTTTCTGTTTGAACAATATGTTACGGACCAATTGAAATTTCAAAATCTGTATAATTCTCAATGCATTTTTTTGCACGAGCACGATCATTCTCTGTTTGAAAACTGATCACGAGCACACCGATAATATCTTCTCGGGTTTCCCTAATTTGAATATTCGTAATACTAATCTCTTCTTTTGCTAAATATCCCGTCACTTCAGATATTACCCCTGGATAATCCGGAACTTCAACAAAGAGATCATAAAAAGCAGGGATCGCACCCATTTGTTTTTGTGGTAATTCATCACGAAACCTTTTTGCTTTTACAAAGTATTGATAAATTTCTTCCTCGTCCTGGTGTTCCAACATCGCCGCAACATCTTCCATTTCCTGTTGCCAACCTTTAAGCAGTTTAAGTAGGACTTCTTTATTATGTAAGAGAATATCTCTCCACATCATCGGACTGCTTGACGCAATCCGAGTAATGTCCCGAAAACCACCTGCTGCTAAACGCGTTATCAAATCTTGTTTTTGACTAGCCTTTTCAGTCTGATGAACAAGAGACGCGGCAATAATATGTGGAAAATGGCTGATCACTCCTGTTAAATAATCATGTTCCCCAGGAGAAAGTGTAATAAATTTTGCCTTCGTTCCCTTTAACCACTCTATTAATAATTGAACCCTCTTTGGCTCAACATTCTTATCAGGAGTTAATAGGTAAAAAGCATTTTCAAACAGAAGTGCCCGTGCTGCAGAGACACCGCTTTTATGCGAACCCGCCATAGGGTGTCCACCAATAAAGGTTACTCCTCTGGAGGCTAATTTCTTTGCATGATCCACGATCGTTGATTTCGTACTACCTGCATCGGAAATAATGACTGTTTCCTTCAGCGGTAGTTGGGCTAATTTCTCAAATATTTGTTCCGTTGCACGAACGGGTGTCGTAATCAAGATTAAATCAGCATCAGTTGCCCCGTCTTCAATGCTTTCTACCGTGTGATCCACAACACCAAGCATTTTTGCTAGTTTACTTTGTTCACTATTTGAATCATATCCTATTATTTGACAGTCCTGGTGCTGACCTTTCACACATAACGCAAGCGAACCGCCAATTAGGCCTAAACCAATCACAAATACACGGCCTTTCAAACCGGATCACCGCCTTTAATCTTTTACCATTTTATTATTTAACGAAAGATGCCTGATCTTGTAAATATTGCTTCATAACATCAATTGCACCTTTATTTTGTTCTTGCGTTCCAATCGTAACCCTAATAGACGTTGGGAATCCCAATGCGTTGCCAGAGCGCACAATATAGCCTTTTTCGAGCATATATTGGAATACTTCATCACCACTTGTACCAAAATCAATTAAGATAAAATTAGCTTGAGAAGGGTAATAGTGCAATTGATGTTCATCACAAAACGCTTGGAACTGTTCCAACCCTTCACGATTACTCTGTCTACATGCCTTCACAAACTCTTGGTCTGAAAGGGCAGCAACAGCGGCCATTTGACCTAATGTATTCACATTAAATGGTTCTCTAGTTGGTTCAAGAACTCGAATTAAGTTTTTATTTGCTACGCCATATCCTACTCGTAATGCCGCGATTCCGTAAATTTTTGAAAACGTTCTAAGAACAATTAAATTACTGTATTTATTTACAAATTCAATTGAATTATAGTAATCATCCGCTACTACGTAATCATGGTATGCATCGTCAATTACGACCAATGTTTGTTTTGGTACTCGATCAAGGAAAGCAATCAATTGATCGTGTGGGATATGAACGCCAGTAGGATTATTAGGACTACATAACCAAACAATAGCAGTCTGTTCATCAATGGCACCAAGCATAGAATCTAGATCATGCCCACCATTAATCAACTCTATTTCTCTGATTTCTGCTCCTTCAATGATGGCATTATGCTTATATTGCGAGAATGACGGATTCGCCATAACGGTATTTTTACCAGGAAGTAAAAAAGAACGAGAGATGATTTGGATTAAATTATCCGCACCGTTTCCAAAAATCAACTGCTCCTCTTCAACTTGTAAAAATTCCGCTGTTGCTTCACGTAAATAGGTTGCATATCCGTCAGGATATAAATGAAAGGATGAAAGGGCATCTTGCAATACGGAGACCACTTTTTGCGATGTTCCAAATGGGTTTTCATTCGAAGCAAGTTTTACAATGTTACTTAAATGATATTCTCTTTTTACTGAATCAATTGATTTTCCTGGTTTATAAGGAGTTAATGTTAATAATTGTTCTTTCCATTTCATTTCCTTTACACCTCATTTATTGATTAATTTCCTAATAGACGTACATGATGCTTCATCTATCTATAGCTTATTGCTCTCTAACAACCAAATCAGGTCGCAATTTGACTGCGTCTTCCATATAAACATGATTGATTTCCTGCTGACTTTTAGAAGTATTAATATGCATCATGACACGAATACATTTTTCCAATGCTGACCGAACGGTGATTTCTTTCATGCACATGACAGGAACATAACTCCAGCCTTCCATTGAGCGCAGTACCTTAGCAGGGAATGCCTCTGTAATATCATCCGTAACGGAAATAAAAACAGAAGCTACTTGATCAGGTTCGATCTGATTATCCTGTATGATTTTATTAAATAGCCGTTCAGTGGCCTGAAAAATGACCTGCTCGTTATTTTCTTTAACCGTAATGGCTCCTCTAACTCCACGAAACATGTTGCTAAATCCCCCTTTTTGAAAACATCTCTAGCTCTAGTCGAATTTCTTCTTCTGTAAATTCATATAAAAGAGGTATCCCAATTTCTTTCAATAGCACCATTTTAATTTGTTGTCCAATTGATTTTTTATCACTTTTCATTCGATCAATTAACTGGTCAATCACTAAACCTTCCGGGAGTTCAACTTGGTATCCAAGCTTATCGATCCATTCATAGAAAGGTTCCATTTCAAATGACAGACCCGCATATTTTTCACTTAAACGTAGAGCAAACAACATACCAATTAATACAGCCTCGCCATGTGTTATTTTTCCATAACCAAGTTCTGCTTCAATTGCATGTCCAAGTGTATGACCAAAATTCAAATAAGCTCTAACACCCATTTCTTTTTCATCTTCAGCCACGATCGCACTTTTGATTTCAATTCCTCTAGCTAAAAACCGAACAAGTTTCTCCTCTGAAAAATGGTCTAAAGAAGGTATATTCCCCATTAGCCATTCATAAAAAGAGTTGTCTTGTATCAGACCATGTTTGATCACTTCAGCAAATCCTGAACGTTTTTCATGGATCGGTAAGCTTATCAGGAAATTAGTATCATAAATAACAGCTTCTGGTTGATAAAACGATCCAATCATATTCTTCCCAGCAGGATGATTAATCGCTACTTTTCCTCCGACCGCACTATCATGAGCAAGAATGGTTGTTGGAATTTGAATAAAAGGAATTCCACGCATAAACGTAGCTGCAACAAACCCCGCTAAATCCCCAACCGCTCCACCTCCAAGTGCAAGGATAAGGGAATGACGATCAAGTTTGTGTGTTAAAGCCGCTGTTTGACACTCATAATAGACGTCAAAGCTCTTTGCCGATTCACCGCTAGGTACCTTAATGGTTTCAACCGAAAAATCTGAAAGGGTATTGAGAAGAGTTGGCAAATAAAGATTGCCAACTGTCTCATCCGTAATAATAAAAATTTTTGTAAATTTAAATGAATGGTCCTTTAATAAATTAGGTAATTGTTGAATTACCCCCGCACCAATATAGACTGGATAGGTTTTTAAAGTAGTATTAACGCTTAAATTGATCATTAAAATTCCCTCACAAATTTCCGTTGTTCAGCAATAATCTCTTTTAATGTATCAAAACGATCAGCATAGAATTGATCAACAATTGCTGTAGCTAGTTCCCATGCTACAACGCTCTCTGCCACAACAGCTGCAGCAGGTACTGCACAACTGTCAGAGCGTTCAACACTGGCAGAAAATGGCTCTTTTGTTTCAATATCTACACTTTGAAGTGGTTTATATAGAGTTGGTATAGGCTTCATAACCCCTCTAATCACAAGAGGCATTCCGTTTGTCATCCCACCTTCTAGACCTCCTAGTCGGTTTGATTTACGGTAATATCCTTCATCCTCACTCCAAAGAATCTCATCATGAACTTGACTGCCTGGTTTGTGTGCTGCTTCAAATCCGATACCAAATTCAACGCCTTTAAATGCATTGATGCTGCAGATCGCAGCTGCAAGTTTTCCATCTAACTTACGATCATAATGTACATAACTTCCAACACCTGCTGGCATTCCTTCAACAATAACTTCAACGATTCCTCCGATTGAATCACCGTTTTCTTTTGCTGTATCGATCGCATTCATCATTTCCTTTTCAGCGATTGGATCAAGGCAGCGAACAGGTGAAGCTTCTGATATTTCTTGAAGCTTTTGTATAGATTCATAAGTGGAAACGGCAGACTTCACTCCGCCAATTTCAACCACATGGGAAGCCACTTCAATCCCAAGCAATGACAGCATTTTTTTAGCTACTGCTCCTGCTGCTACTCTGACGGTTGTTTCTCTAGCGGATGACCGTTCTAATACGTTACGCATATCGCGATGACCGTATTTCAATGCCCCATTTAAATCAGCATGTCCAGGTCGAGGGCGTGAAATTTTCCGTTTCACTTCTTCTGCATTTTCATCCATTGGCTCTGCACCCATAATTTTCGTCCAATGTGCCCAGTCATCATTTTTCACTACTAGAGCAACAGGTGATCCCAATGTCAAACCATGTCTTACCCCACTGGTAATATCAACCGTATCTTTTTCAATTTGCATTCTTCTTCCGCGGCCATGCCCCTTTTGTCTTCTGGACAATTGCTCATTAATATCTTCTTGCAATAATGGCATTCCTGCAGGTAAACCTTCAATAATTGTCGTTAATTGGGGTCCATGTGATTCCCCAGCTGTTAAGTATCTCATTTTTTACTCTTTCCCCCTTCAACTCACTAAAGGATTATGTATTGTATCAATATAACATATGATTTAAATTTAGAATAGTAAGTTTTACATTATTGATAGAATAATTCTTTCCCTTAATCGTTTATTTATTAATAATTTCATTCTGGAAAAATCATGACACTCATACAATTAAACCTTTTTATAGAAAAATGTATCTTCTGATTCAAGCCCATATTTCGAAGCATTAAAAATTTGTTCCGTACTACCCACAAAGAAAAACCCGTTAGAATTTAACGCTTTTGAAAACTTATTATATAAAATATCCTTAGCTTCTTCCGTAAAATAGATTAACACATTTCGACATACGATTAAGTCAAAAGGTCCCCCAAACGAGTCTGCTAATAAATTATGCCTTTTAAAATCGACTGTTCGTTTAATTTCGTCTAAAACTTTATAATGATTTCCATCTTGAGTAAAATACTTTTTCTTCATCTCACTCGGAACTTCATTAAGGGAACGCTCTGGGTATATACCGAGCTTAGCTCTTGAAAGAGCATTTTCATCAAGATCTGTTGCCAAGATATTCACATTTGATAGAGGAATATATTTTGATAAGATCATCGCCAACGTATAAGGTTCTTCGCCTGTAGAACAGGCCGCACTCCAAATTTTAGGTTTTGTCGTATGTTGAATAATTTGGGGAAGGATTTTTTTTTCAAGTACTTCCCACCGTTTGGAATTCCGGTAAAATTCAGACACATTTATGGTGATTCGATCTAAAAATTCATTGAAAAGCTCCTGGTTTTGATTAATCATTTGAAAATATTCCCGAAAGGACCTATACCCTTTTTTCTCATAGAGTGAGGTCAAGCGACGTTTCATTTGAGCCTCTTTATAAAGTGATAGATCAATTCCTGTTTTAGATTTAACTTGTTGGATGAATTGTTCATAATCTACAGACATCTTTAACACCTCTTTTAGATTACCATTAGTATAGCTGAAAAAACAGAAAGTGGTGACTATTTTATTGAATCTTTTTAAAAAAATCGACAAATTCCCCCATGAATCCGGTTGCAAAAAACGGCACTTGCATCTGCAAGCGCCGCGTTCTGCTTAGTAAATCCATTGGTTCACTAATTTACCATATTCAACAAGTTCATTTTCGTTAAAAAATATGCCAATTTCACGTGCTGCACTAGTTGGAGAGTCTGAACCATGAATAACATTTTTCCCTACTGTAATTCCAAAATCACCACGAATGGTTCCTGGAGCTGCGTCTTTTGGATTCGTTGAACCCATCATGACTCTAGCTGTTGAAATGACATTTTCACCTTCCCATACCATGGCGAAAACTGGACCAGATGTGATAAAGTCAACAAGTTCACCGAAGAATGGACGTTCTTTATGTTCTCCATAATGCTCCTCAGCTAAATCTCTAGAAATGCTCATCAATTTACCACCAACAAGTTGAAAACCTTTCTTTTCAAAGCGAGCAACAATCTCGCCTACCAAATTACGCTGTACACCATCTGGTTTTACCATTAAAAATGTTCTTTCCATACATTCAGCTCCTAATTCGTTATGTAAAATAGGATACTCTTAAAAGGGGATACTTTAAAACCCGCTCGAATAAGATAATCCATGGAAATAATATCATTTTTACATAATTATCGCAACATTTTAAAATTTTCGCCTACCGATATATTTAGCAATATTTCTCAATGTCGCTTTTGATTGATTCTCTGGAAGAGACTCTAATAGGAGCAATGCCTTTTGTAAATACCGATTGCTCATTTCTCTTGATTTTTCAATAGCGTTTGATTGCTTAATTAACTTTATGATCTTGTCTATTTCTTCCCGAGTCATATTTTCATGGACTTTTATGATCTCAGAATAAATAGTGCGATCTTTCATCGCAAATAGCACAGGAAGAGTGATATTTCCTTGAAGTAAATCACCGCCAGATGGCTTTCCCAATTCTTTTTCTGTCCCAGTAAAATCAAGAATATCATCAATAATTTGATAAGACATGCCTACATAGTAACCAAATTGAGCTAGTTTTAGATTGGTGTTTTTATCAACATCCGCAGCAATTGCACCTAGTTGACAGCTGGCAGAGATTAAAAGAGCTGTTTTTCGTTTTATTCGACGTAAGTAGTCTCTTAAACTTTGATCAAATCTATATTTATCTTTCATTTGTTCAATTTCACCGACAACTAACTCCACCATCGTATTCGATAATATATGATGGGCAGCTGGCTTATCTATTTCAGCCATATTTTCTAGTGCACGAGCAAATATATAATCACCTGTATACATGGCAATTCGATTATCCCATTTTGCCTTGACCGTAGGTTCTCCTCTTCTAATCTCTGCATCGTCAATAACATCATCATGAATCAAAGAGGCCGCATGAATTAATTCAAGTGATACCGCCACTTTCTTCATAGTTTCAATGTCATAGGATCCAAATTTTGCTGAGAGTAACACAAAGAGAGGGCGAATTCGTTTTCCACCTGCTTGTAATAAGTGAAGTGAAGCCTCCCGTAAAAGAGCTGAATCAGCATAAACAGCTTCCTCTAATGCTTTTTCGATGATATCTAAGTCAGAATTTAAAAATGAATACATCATTTTAAATTTCATTTCCGTATCCACCTTGCTGTAACCCCTGCCTGATAATAAGAAAAGCTTAAATGCAGATAAACGAATAGCAAATACGCCTTGCGTATTTGCGCCCAGATTTTATCATGCTTCAAAACAACATATCCGTTTTGAAGCATGACTAGGACATCCTGTCTGTCCGTCTGTCGTCGAGCTCGCTCGATCAATCTGTGGCATCTGCCGGAGGCTTTAACTTCATTCAGTCCGGCTTTGAACCCCCACTGAATGGATAAAAGCTTTACATTCATCTCACCACTTATAGAAAGTGGGAGATTTCGAATGAAGTTAAACTTTCTTATCTTTTACAAACAGAAACCTCTATTTATTATTTTCTTTATAGCCAATATGAACGGCTGCAACGCCGCCATTATATGACTTATATTTTACATTTTGTAAACCAGCTTGATTAAATTTGTTTGCCAGTTCCTTCATCCCAGGGAAGTTTCGAGCTGATTCATTGAGCCATGCATATTCCTGATAACTTTTCGCCAATAATTTACCAAACAAAGGCATAATATAGCGGAAGTAAAAAAAATAAAGTTGCTTGTACCCTATTAAAGTTGGCTGAGAGGTTTCTAGACAAACAACCATGCCACCAGGTTTTACGACACGATGTAACTCCCTAAGTACTTGATCAATGTCAGGTACATTTCTTAAACCAAATCCAATGGTCACATAGTCAAAGGTATCATTTGGAAAAGGTAAATCCATTGCATTCCCATGAACAAGTTCAATTTGTTTGAAGTGGCGAACTTTATCTTCGCCCACTTTAAGCATATTTTCACTAAAATCGATCCCCACTACTTTCCCATTGGGACCCACCGCTTGGGCAAGTGCGATCGTCCAATCAGCTGTTCCACAACAAACATCAAGTGCCTTTGCATTTTCCCGGACATTCATCCGTTTCATTGTATCTGAACGCCATCTAATATGTTGTTTAAAGCTTATAACGGAGTTCATTTTATCATAATTATTTGAAATTGTCTCAAAGACATTATGAACCTTTTCCTCTTTTGTTTGCTGCATTTAATCACCCTTCTTCCACAAACGATTTTTCCCATGGATCATGATTCTGGACCATTACAATCATTCGTTTTTCAAGTTGATGAATTTTGTAAGGAATTTTATTTATACCCATGACCATTAAAAACTTAGATCTTTCCAAATATCGTTCACCTATAAGGATTAATTCTTGTGCTTCACTATTTGAAGAAGGAACAGAAGGATTGTTTATCGTTAAACGCTCTAATGCATTAAATACAACGGAAGTTCCTGTTTGTTTATACTCTCTTATTTCTCTCATAAGCCTTTTAATAAGAAGAAATTTCGAAGCGCATTCATCCCAATAGGATATACCAAAATGACTTGTTAGTTTTTCAATTAATGAGTATTCAATCGCTTTCGTACTATTCATAATTGAATCAAAATCATCTTGATCTTTGTGATAAATCGAAACCTTATGTTCGTTAATATTTTTAACACCTTCTGACAACCTTTTAATTAGTTGTATATCCCCAATTTCGGATAAATATTTATAATATAAACCGCTGTAGTAATCACCAGCAAGAACGGTTAATTGCCTAACTTGCATACTACTCTTGTCTAATAAGGTATTTGAGACATGATCGTGTGTATCGAGTGCAACATTCATGAACATAATGGCTTGAACTAATACATCTTTATTATGCGGGGAAAGTTCAAGCTTCTCTATAATTGAAATAAGTATGATTAGCTTAGCCTCATCAATTGAAGGTGGAAGGATATATTGACGTAAATAAGGATGAAAGAGTTGTTTTTCTATTTTTTCTTTTAAATTTGCCACTTTTTTGTCAAATTCTTCCAATTGAATCACCCTTATTTTCCCTAATTGTACTTTTCTTTCTAATATTTTGCCTAATGAAGTGTGTTATTCTTTGTCATTCTGAAGAATACGCAGACACCATTATATCACAAAAGCCCCCTGATTAGGGTACACTCGTAAACCTATCCTTATTTATCCGTATGACTCTTTTTACCTTCGCTCTCAAGATCCCCGTAGTGTGTTTTAATTAAGGCTTCCCCGCGAATTTTAATGGCCGAAGTATGCTCTGTAAATTGAGCAATCATCACTTCTCCCTTATCCAATTTCTCTGAATGATGAAATCTAGTATCAGAACCTCTTGTCAAACCTATGACATTGACGCCATCTTCTTTGGCTTTAATGACAACGTATTCACTTGTTGTAGTACTTTTATTGTTTTCCTCCATTTATTTCACACCTTTAATTTTTTATTAGAGATAAAACTTCAGCACGAGCTGTTGCATCTTGTAAAAAGGTTCCTCTTACCGCAGAAGTGATTGTTTTAGAACCTGGTTTCTTTACACCTCGCATAGTCATACACATATGCTCTGCTTCAATGACAACCATAACTCCATAAGGTTCTAGGGTTTCAACAATGCTATCCGCAACAGTTGCAGTAATTCTTTCCTGTAATTGTGGTCTTCTTGAAACAGCTTCCACAGCTCTAGCAAGCTTACTTAAACCTGTGACTTTTCCATTTCTAGGTATGTATGCAACATGTGCTTTTCCAAAGAATGGGACAAGATGATGCTCACACATGGAGTAAAACGGGATATCCTTAACTAACACTAATTCTTCGTGATCTTCCCCAAAAACCGTTTGAAAATACTCCTTCGGATCCTGATGCATGCCACTAAAAACTTCTTCATACATTTTAGCGACCCGTTTTGGGGTATCTAGAATCCCTTCTCTGTTGGGATCTTCTCCAATTGCTTCTAGTATTAAGCGTACCGCTTCTTCGATTTGGGCACGATTCACTTTTGACATTTAATTTCCTCCTAAAACCGATTAATGTATTTTATCTTTCAATCAAAGCATACACGCTATTGATGATTATACCTAAATGCTAGCATGAACACCCTGCCCTTGAGTATACAAGTTTTCATATCGTAAATCTAATATAGAATGCAGTGGTGACTTTCATTTATAGTATCTTTTTATATTAGCATATTTTATAACTTTAAACAGAGTTAAATGACTTTTAAAAGGCCAGAAGATTAACGTACAAAAAATTAAAAAACCGTGATTTCTCACGGTTCTCTGTCAGCACTTTATGTAATTATTTCACTGCATCTTTAAGCGCTTTACCTGGTTTAAATGCAGGAACCTTGCTTGCAGCAATTTCGATCTCTTCACCAGTTTGAGGATTACGTCCTTTACGTGCAGCACGATCACGTACTTCAAAGTTACCAAAACCGATAAGTTGTACTTTATCCCCATCTTTTAAAGCATTAAGAATAGCATCAAATACGGCATCAACTGCTTTAGTGGCATCTTTCTTAGAAAGTTCACTTGCCTCTGCAACCGCGTTAATTAGTTCTGTCTTGTTCATGCCTGTCACCTCCTCCCAAAGTCTCTTAACAAGAGTAAGTTTCCTTACCTTCTTTGTAAACAAAAAAAGCTAATTTTATACGTAAATTTCCTTTTTTTGCAACAAACTTTATGTTAAAGCAATAAATTAAAACTTTCAACTGTTTTTTTACCAAAAACCCTTTATTTATAAGGCTTCAAGCTTTTTTCAGTGATTCTGATAAAAGATTATCATAATCATATTCTGTTAGCAAGATAATTCCTTATTTTATAGGATTCTTTTATTTAAAGGCACAAAAAAGAACTCTCAAATTGAGAGTTCTATAAAATGATTGCAATTAATCCACCAGAACCTTCGTTTATGATTCGTTCAAGCGTTTCTTTCAATTTATAACGTGCATTTTCCGGCATTAATGAGAGTTTCGCTTGTATTCCTTCTCGAACAATTGAGCTTAAACTTCTTCCAAAAATATCTGAACTCCAAATGGAAAGGGGATCATCCTCAAAATCCTGCATTAAGTATCGCACAAGTTCTTCACTTTGTTTTTCAGTACCAATTATAGGAGCAAATTCGCTCTCTACATCCACTTTAATCATATGAATGGAAGGGGCAACTGCCTTTAATCGAACACCAAACCGAGAACCTTGACGTATAATTTCTGGTTCGTCGAGACTCATGTCCGCAAGAGAAGGGGCCGCAATTCCGTAACCTGTTTGTTTAACCATTTTAAGTGCGTCAGAAACTTGATCATATTCCTTTTTGGCATGAGCAAAGTCCTGCATTAATTCCAATAGATGATCCTTCCCACGAATTTCCACACCCACGATTTCCTTTAATATTTCATCATACAAATCATCTGGTGCAAACAGGTCAATTTCAGCCACCCCTTGCCCCATCTCTATACCAGCAAGTCCCGCTCTGTCAATAAATTCAAAGTTCTCACCAAAGTGATGTACAACTCGATCGACATCTCGCAAGCGTTTAATATCCTTAACCGTTTCCTTCACAGCTTCCTGATAACTTTCCCTGAGCCAATGATTTTCATGCAGTACCATTACCCAACTAGGGAGATTTACATTTACTTCAAGAACAGGAAATTCATACAGTGCTTCTCTCATAACATTCAGAACATCCGATTCTTTCATTCCCTCGACACTCATCGCTAAAACAGGTATATCATACTTTTCACCTAACTCCATACGCAGCGATTCAGTATTGGGATGATGTGGTTGGACACTATTTATAATCATAATAAAAGGTTTTCCTACTTCTTTTAACTCGTTGATGACTCTTTCTTCCGCCTCTATATAGTTACTGCGCGAAATCTCCCCAATTGAACCATCTGTTGTAATCACGACACCAATCGTTGAATGCTCTTGTATCACTTTTCTTGTTCCAATTTCTGCTGCCTCATGAAACGGTATAGGTTCCTCATACCAAGGGGTTGTAATCATCCGTGGCCCGTTCTCATCCTCATAACCCATTGCTCCAGGTACTGTATAACCAACACAGTCAACTAAACGAATATTGACATCTAATCCATCCCCAACGTGTACAGTTGCAGCCTGATTTGGGACAAACTTTGGTTCCGTAGTCATAATTGTTTTACCAGCTGCACTTTGAGGTAGTTCATCTTGTGTTCTAGCACGTTCTGCTTCATTATTGATATTTGGTAATACAACTAACTCCATAAACCTTTTTATAAAAGTGGATTTCCCAGTACGAACTGCACCAACCACACCAAAATATATGTCACCACCGGTTCGCTCGGCAATATCTTTGAAAATATCTACCTTTTCCAAGTGATCCCCTCCAAATCCCCTTTATGAATGATCATGATCAACCAATCTAATTTTGCGCTAAGATTTTAACCCTATATATATCTATGATGTTGTCCTACATGGTTATGACAATTTTGTAAATTTTTAACCTCCTTGTAGGAAAATCACTCATTTTTTCCATAGTTGTCTGTTTACATTCCCCACGAAAGAGAAGAAGTCTTTCTGTTATCTTAGCTGCAGCAGCAAGATCTGTTTCATTTTTTAAGGAATGGGAACTCAAAAATATATGAGGGAATTAAAAAAACCCTTCTCCTACAATATATTTTGTAAAAGAAGGGTTATGACTATTTCTCTAAAAAGACGGGTTCATTTGTATGTTCTTCAAAAGTATATGGAAGCGAATAGGCAGGTACAAATAGAGAATCTTGCAATAAAAGTTCCCGAATATCCTCACCTTCTTGATATTCATTCCTTACTTGTTTCTTTAAAGCTTCGTATAAATCAATGCGATAATCAACAAAAATCTCTGCATTTCCATCGATAACAAAAGATAGATTTCGATTTGTATAGGGACTTGTCACAAATGGTTCATCCTCATAACCGAGTTTCTTATAATCAAGTGTATATACATTGTCTGCTATTTTTTCTTTGAATGGCGGATAACCTTGTATTTTCATACGCAAGTTGAGATCACTTAGTTTTTCAGCCATACGGAGATCAAGGATCTTTACCATCGGAACATTTTCTTGGAAAACAATCACATACTGAAATACGCCACCACTTTCAAAGGCATTGCTTGGTGGTTCTGCCAGATACTCTGGTACAATTCGTTTAAAATCAATCACATACTTTTGATATATAGGTGTCGTTTCCTCTGAATTTTTGATTGGAAGAATCCCGCCATTATCACGTTGAAACTGATTAATGGCTGCTTGGACCGATTTCACTTGATCTTCATAGGGTGTATGATTTTGCACTTTTTCTGTCTCTGGGTACATACACCCCGACAATAATATGATGATGAAATACGATAGCAAAAAAAGTCCCAATAATTTTTTATTCATTTTCTCAATCCTTTAAGTCTACTCGATTCCTGTTCAAATGGAAGGCCCTGTAAAAACCACGAAGAAAATAATCAATCCTGATACAACTAATAATAGATAGGCTATGACGGCGGTAAAGGCTTTCAATACCCCTTGTTTCAATTTATATCTGCTTAAATAAATAAAAATAATGGCAATAAACATGAATCCCATTGCCGCAAGTGAAATCCACATTTTCATCAACGCAGGTGACATCTTAACCACTCCTTTGTTCGAGTAGTATTATATCATAGAGCGAAGGTATTTATAAAGAATATTCGAACTATTTTAAACGTAAGATTAATAAAAAACTAGCAACCAGTCCCTACCTACTAAAACACAAAAAAGCTAGAGTAAAGAACGAATCCTTTCTTTACTCTAGTTCCAATTACGACTAAATATCCCATATTCCTAGTTCAATAAACTAGTTCGCTTCGTTTGCATTGTATGCAAACTAGGAGGAAATCGACTCACCCGAATGCCTATATTGTAAAAATATATTTAGTTTTCTTGCAAACGATCCACAAGAACATTCGTTAAATCTTCCATTTCATGTGTTTTGCCTCTTGCCATTAAAGTTTCAACAGCTTCCTCTGTACGAACGTTATTAAATAATACGTTATAAAGTGCATTTGTGATTGGCATTGACACATTAAACTTTTGCGCCAGTTGATAGGCAGCCTTTGTTGTTCTTACTCCCTCAACAACCATACCCATATTATCCAATACTTCCTGCAGATTTTTTCCTTTTCCCAGCAAATTCCCTGCACGCCAGTTTCTGGAATGCACACTTGTACACGTTACAATCAAATCTCCGATTCCAGTTAGTCCCGAAAAAGTTAATGGACTTGCTCCCATTTTCGTTCCAAGCCGAGAAATTTCAGCCAGGCCTCTCGTCATTAATGCAGCCTTCGCATTATCACCATATCCTAGACCATCTGTAATCCCTGCCGCTAAGGCAATAATATTTTTTAATGCCCCACCCATTTCAACTCCAATGATATCTGGATTCGTATAAACACGAAAATGTTGATTAATAAATAGGTCTTGAATTCGCTCCGCTTCTTTCATCTGTTTAGAAGATACGGTAACAGTAGTGGGTTGTCGCAAACTTACCTCTTCTGCGTGGCTTGGACCAGAAAGTACAACAATACTCTGAATCAATTTCGCAGGCATTTCCTCTTCAATAATTTCAGAAATTCGCAGTAAGGAATCAGGTTCGATTCCCTTACTAACATGTACAATAGTTATGGCTTTTTTTTGAAATTCCTTAATTTTCCCTAATACCTCACGAATGGCTTTTGTTGGCACAGCTAGTACTATAATCTCAATTCCATCAAGTGCCTCTTCTAAAGATGAATAGCCAACGATAGAACTTTGCAAGGTAATATTTGGTAGGTATTTTCCATTTGTATGAGAAGTATTAATTTCATTAATTTGTTCGGGTTTATGACCCCATAAGCGTACCTCATGGCCATTATCAGCAAGTACGATTGCTAGAGCGGTACCCCAGCTACCGGCACCAATAATCGCAATCTTTTCCCCCGTTTTTTGCATGTGATCACACCTTTATATCTAAATTTTACTTTCTTTCTCGAGCAAAAATTTTAATGGGTGTTCCCTCAAAACCAAATGAATCACGAATCCTATTTTCTAGGAATCGTTCATATGAAAAGTGAAGTAACTCTGGTTCATTCACAAAAACAACAAAAGTAGGCGGCTTCACTGCCACTTGAGTTGTATAATAAATTTTCAAGCGATTTCCTTTGTCCGTTGGAGTTGGGTTCATCGCAACAGCATCCATAATCACATCATTAAGAACACTAGTTTCGACCCTTTTAGCATGATTCTCGCTTGCCACATCAATCATAGGGATTAACGTATGAATTCTTTTCTTCGTTAAAGCTGAAAGGAACACAACCGGTGCGTAATCCAGAAAAAGAAAATGCGCACGAATTTTTTGTTCAAATTCTTTCATTGTTTTTTCATCTTTTTCAACGGCATCCCATTTATTCACTACAATAACAACGGCTCTTCCGGCTTCATGTGCATATCCAGCAATTTTCTTATCCTGCTCAATAATTCCTTCTTCTCCGTCTATTACAACAAGAACAACATCTGAACGTTCAATAGCACGTAAAGCTCTTAGAACACTATATTTCTCTGTATTTTCATACACCTTACCCTTTTTACGCATTCCTGCTGTATCAATGATGACATATTTTTGCCCATTATAAGTTAATAACGAGTCAATTGCATCACGAGTGGTACCAGAAATATCACTAACAATAACACGTTCTTCCCCTAAAATAGCATTAACAAGTGAAGACTTCCCGACATTTGGACGTCCAATTAATGAAAATTGGATCACATCATCCTGATAACCCTTGTCTTCCCCACTTGGAAAATGCTTCGCGGCTTCATCTAATAGATCACCTAAGCCTAGACCATGTGATCCTGAAATAGGAAATGGCTCTCCAAAGCCTAACGAATAAAAATCATAAATAAGGTGTCTCATTTCTGGATTATCAATTTTATTAATAGCCAATACGACTGGTTTTTTTGTTTTATACAAGATCTTTGCCACTTCCTCATCTGCTGAAGTGACACCTTCTCGTCCATTCGTTAAAAAGATAATAACATCCGCTTCATCTATTGCAATTTCAGCTTGCAAGCGAATTTGTTCAAGAAATGGTTCATCCCCGATATCAATACCGCCCGTATCAATAATATTAAAATCATAATTCAACCACTCAGCAGAACTATAAATACGATCCCTTGTTACACCAGGGATATCTTCAACAATTGAAATCCGTTGACCCACGATTCGATTAAAAATGGTTGATTTTCCAACATTGGGTCGTCCTACAATCGCAACAACTGGTTTTGTCATTTTTTCTTGCCTACTTTCTATGTTTGTAGATTGTTATACAGCGTTTGACTTAAAGGCCATCCTATGTAAACTCACATGATTATTATTTACGATTACTTTTGTAATATTACGTTTAGCCTGATAATGAAAACCCTTCTAACATAAGAAGTGCTTAACCTAACTATTCTACCAAAGGTTTCGTATAATAGCAATCCACAACAATCTTATCTATTCCTTTAATATTTTGGTTTCTCGATCCCTTCTACTTGAAAAGATTTATCTACATACTTAGTAAGGGTTTCTAAACCATTCCATACTGATAGTATGACTAACGTTAAGGCCAACGCATCAAGGAATGGGAACGAAAATGTTGGATAGTGAAAAGAAAATTGCCTAATAATATGAGCATAAAACACTTCGCCATGAATCATACCAAGCAATAGGACACCTACTCTTTGTTTTTTATCTGAATGAAGAAAAATGACGATATAGGTCATCAACAATGACAGCATCCACTCTCTTTTCATAATGATCCAAACGGGATCAAACAACTCATAAAGTAAAAAGCACACGTACGTGATCATGATGATAAAAGAAGTTAGAAGTAAATATAATATCTGTTTTTTTTCAAACTGAACAATATACAAATAAGTTGTAAATAAAATAAATAGGCCACTTCCGCTTAGTTCAAACCCCAAAAAATTTAAATTTAATGTGGATAGTAAGATGGTAACTAAAATCCATGCTGAAAATTTCAATCGATCAGGATGACTTTTTGGATAAAAAAATGTTGTAAGGATCCAACACATCCAAAATAGCCAATAAAACAATAAACCCTCCATCTTCAAAAATCACCTCCCATCATTCCCATTATGACTCAGGGTAATCGGCTTTAATCATCCTATTTATTACATTTTCCAATCTTTGATAGCAAATCGATAAATCGTTTTCCTTTTCATGTATAAACTAGGTTTTAAATACCATCTTAAAAAGAGGAGGTGACACAGATGGGAAAAGACCGCCAAGAAAAAAAGTTGAGAAACAGTAGGCAAGTTGAATCAGACAGAGATCAAGCACTTCATTATCCCGGTGCCACAAAACTACAAAGCCCGGAAGAAGCAAGAAAATTAAATGACGGCAAATAGCGCCTCCCTACTCAGGGAACCTAGGTAAGGCGCTGAATCAACCTCACAAAAAGAGCTCCCAAGATTATTATTGGGAGCTTTTTGTATGAATATTTCTAAGACTATATTGCTTTGTATCGATATTTCGTTCTTGAAGCCAATGGTGTGTGTCTCCACTTATAATAAGCGGAGCTTGTTGTAATTCCTTTATGGTCTTTGCACCAAGTGCCGTCATAATGATCGAAATCTCTTCATGAATCAGATTCACTTCTTTTAAGAGTGACTCTATTCCATCTTTCATAAGGATTTTAAGAAAATAGCCTGCTATTCCAACAGCGTTCGCACCTAACGCAATAGACTTGGCAATCTCAAGACTCGTCTGAATCCCGCCTGAACCGATGATATCCACTACACAACCACTATCTTTCGCTTCCGCAATCGCAGCAGCCGTTGAGATGCCCCAACTATCAAAAAAGCGAAGTAGGTGTTTACGTCGCTCATTTTCAATTTTGGCGAAATTGGTTCCACCAAAACCTCCAACATCCACTACCGTTACACCAACGGTATACAGTTGTGCAACTACCTCTCTGTTCATTCCAAAACCAACTTCTTTTACAATAATGGGTATGTCGATTTCTTTGACGATCGCTTCAATTCTTCTAAGGGCACCACTAAAGTCACGATCCCCTTCAGGCATAGCAAGCTCTTGGATCACATTTAAATGGATTTGAAGCGCATCTGCTTTGAGCATTTTCACTGCCCTGCGTGCATCCTCGACCGATGCCTCACTTCCTAAATTGCCTATAACCATTCCATGCGGATTTTCTAATCTGACAATGCGGTAAGTTTCCTCCTCTTCATTGCTTTTCAATGCCGACATTTGTGAACCTACGGCCATTGCCATACCGCTTTCTTTCGCTACTCTTGCTAAATCCCTATTAATTTTTAATGTTTTTTCACCGCCGCCACCTGTTATGGCATTGATAAAAATTGGCGAACTTAAAGAAAGTTCGCCAATTTTTGTATTTAAAGAAATATGTTTCAATCCAATATCAGGTAAACTTTGGTGTACAAACATGATATCATCCAAACCAGTCAATCTTTCTTGGCCAGTTGATAAGGCAAATTGGATATGATCCCATTTTCTTTTTGATCTAGACACACTATATCCCCATTACTTTTTTAGATTCTTTAGTTGATCACCGATCATATCGCCCAATTGAAATCCTTTTGATTCTTCTGGGAGCTCATAATCGGTGACTTCTACATATTTCTCTTCCAATTCTTTAATACTTAACGAAAGTCGTTGATCATTTTCGTTAACCTCAAGCACTTTAACTTTAACTTGTTCACCTTCACTTAACACTTCATTTGGTGTCCCGATATGCTTATGCGAAATCTGTGATATATGGACAAGTCCTTCAACACCAGGAAATACTTCAATGAATGCTCCATAAGAAACAAGCCGCTTCACAACACCTTCTAGAATCGTTCCTTTTGGTGCCTTTTCAGCAAGTCCAGCCCATGGTCCTGGTAAAGTTTCTTTAATGGATAATGAAATACGTTCATTTTCATGATCAACACCCAAAACCTTCACTTGAACCTTTTGTCCTTCCTCCACCACATCAGATGGTTTATCAATATGTTGGTAAGATAATTGTGATATATGGACAAGTCCATCTATTCCACCGATATCTACGAAAGCTCCAAAATTAGTCAGTCTTTGAACCGTTCCCTCAATAATTTGACCCACTTGGATCGAATGAAGGATTTGACTTTTTTGTTTGATCTTCTCTTCTTCCAAAACAGCTCGGTGAGAAAGAATTAAACGGTTCTTATCTTGATCAAGTTCCGCAATTTTAAACGATAAGGTTTTCCCTTTATAATCAGAAAAGTCCTCCACAAAGTGAGTTTCCACTAAAGAGGCTGGAATAAATCCACGAACACCTAAATCAACGACAAGTCCGCCTTTTACAACATCTTTCACTTCTGCCTCAAATGTCTCGTTATTTTCAAATTTCACTATAAGTTGTTCCCAAGATTTTTTGGCATCTACTTTACGCTTTGATAAAACCAATGCCTCTTCTTCTACCTTTAACACTTCAAGTTCTAGTGCATCGCCTTCTGCTACTGCATCACTTGCTTTTTCAATGTGAAGGCTTGATAATTCACTAATTGGAATAATTCCATCAAGTTTGCTATCTGAAATCTCAACAATCACTTGTTTTTCTTCTACTTTTGTCACAACACCTTTAACAAGATCTCCTACTGAAAAGTTCTTCACTTCTACTTCATTCATTTCTTCAGTCACTATGTATTCCTCCTTAATTCACAGAACTACTTTCGATTATGTCTTTCACTACTCATGATCCATTTCTAGTGTAGTTACATTCATCATCGAAAGAATATTCAAAATGAATCCCTTTTTTATTAAGTTCTTATAAATAGTGATTTTTGTCAAGCAAGATGAACTATTTATGAGCTAAGATTAATTTATTGATTTCGTTCATAATGAGCGCTGTCGTTTCTTCAGGTGTAGCTTTATTTTTTCGATATTCTTCCATATCGATCGGTTTGCCATATACAACTTTCAGCCTTTTAAAAGGTTTGTAAGGTCCAATAATAGCGCAAGGAACGACATGAGCATTTGAGCGAAGGGCAAAAAATCCTGCTCCTGCTAAACCTTCCCCTAATTCTCCAGTTTTACTTCTTGTTCCTTCGGGAAATAGGCCTAGTACTTTGTCTTCTTTTAAAATCGCTAACCCTTGCCTTAATGCGCCTCGATCACTCATCCCTCTTTTGACAGGAAATGCATTGATATGTGGTAGGATTTTACCTAGTATGGGTACTGAAAAGAGTTCCTCCTTGGCCATAAAGTGTATAGGTCTAGGTGCGGTAATGCCAACAACTTCCGGATCAAAATTATGAATATGATTGGCACAGAGTAAAACTCCACCCTCCTCAGGAAAGTTCTCTTTCCCAATGACCTTAAATTGATAAAGCGGAAACAGTACACCATTAGAAATGGCACGGCCTAATGGATATAAATTCAACACGATTCCATCCTTTCTATTGCTAGTTTCATAATGGTTTCTACCACTTGATCAATGTCTAAAGAAGTAGTATCAATTTCAAAAGCGTCATCCGCTTTTTTTAAGGGAGCTATTTCACGTTCAGAATCAAGCTTGTCTCTCTGGGCAATCTCCTCTTTTAGTTGCTGTAAGTCGGAAGGATAACCTTTTGTCAAATTTTCAGTATGACGTCGGATCGCACGCTCCTCAACAGAAGCAATCAAAAAAACCTTCACCTCGGCATTCGGCAGGACAAATGTTCCAATGTCACGACCATCCATGACAACGCCGCCCTCTGTAGCAAACCTCTGTTGTCTTTCTACCATTTCCTTCCTTACAAGTCGGTGTTTTGAAACTTTTGAAACGGCATTC
>CAWFID010000027.1:0-42518 GCA_963815765.1 uncultured Bacillaceae bacterium | reverse complement strand
ACCACCGGCAAAATAATGACTCCTCCAATATTCTGTGCCTCTTGATAAGTTTTCACTCGCGAAGAAATAAGTACGTTGAGCAATACGGTCATAAGCGTGACCATTGGAGATAGACATAAGATCAGTACTAGCCAGTTGGCTGATGGGAAAATCATCATTCCAAATAAAGGATATCCTAACCCATTGATCACAACTCCACTCAGAATAAAACTGATTAAAGAAACAAGAAATGATGGGAAAAAGGATGCTATTACTTTACTGACAAAAAGTGTTTTGATGCTCACAGGTGAAAATAGTAAACTTTCAAGCGTTCTTCGCTCTTTTTCTCCGACGAAACTGTTTGCAGCGACAGTACTCGCCGTAATGATAGGAACTAATAAAAATAGAGAAGGCAGTAAATAATTGATAAATATATAAACAAACTGCTGTTCTTCTGTTTCTAGTGGCACCGGTACATCCTTTACTACTGCCATAAATAATTCAATGAGTTTTTCAGATTCATTTCCAACCATTTCTTTCAAATCAAACACCAGTGCACTTCCAACCAATATGGCTGGAATGATGACGGAAAATAGAATCGGAATAATGATAAGCGTCGTTAATAAACTTTTGCTACGAAAAATATCCTTTAAATCCTTTTTTACAATGGCTTTTAGGATCCTGCTATTCATTGATTTTCTCCCTCACTTTAAAATAAATAGATTCAAGATCGTTATTCATGATTTCCACTGAATAGACAGCGTTTTTCTTTAATAACTCCTGCAAAAGCGCGGGGATTTTTTCTTTTGTTGGTAAAGTAAAGAGAACCGTGTTTTCCTCAGTTGATTTACAAGGGAATCCTAAAAACTGCTCATCTGTTGGTGAAAAATTGGTGTTGATCTTGACAATGATCTCATGGATATATTTACGTTCAAGCGCGCTCATAGTCCCTTGTTCCACAATGGTCTGATTTTCTAAAAAAGCAAATGAATCACAAATTGATTCTAACTGATGCAATACATGTGAACAAATAATCATCGTAGTTCCTGTTTCTTCATTATATTTTTTCAAATAAGAGAGGACCATTTTGATACCGTCCGGGTCTAATCCGTTCGTCGGTTCATCCAAGAAGAGCAATTTGGGTTCATGCAAAAGAGCTTTCCCAAGTGCAAGCCTTTTTTTCATCCCTGTACTATAGGTGCCGACTGCTTTCCCTTTATGCTCTTCCAAATCGAAAAGGCTCAATAATTCAGGTATTTTTCTTTTGTTTTTCACACCATATAATTCAGCAAAAAAAGATAAGTTCTCTTCTCCACTCAACTGATGGTATAAACCAGCACTTTCCGTGACGATCCCTGAAAACTTTCTTATTTCATCCCCGTTCTCCACAGGATTATAGCCTAGAATGGAAATAGAACCTCTCTCAGGTTTTATGACTCCATTCAATATTCGAAGAAAGGTTGTTTTTCCTGCTCCGTTCGGTCCTAATAGTCCCAGGATTTCGCCTTGTTCTACTTTAAAATTAACATCTCTTAAAACAGTTTGACTGCCAAAGGCTTTTGTAACACCTTCCACTTCAATCATCGAATTCATGTCCTCTCTCCTACTCTCTCACATAATGGAATAAGCCATATAATCGACTATTTATTTCTCATTCTTTATTCTATTTCTTTGATAATTCTGGAATGACAATGGTCGCTAAGTTTCTTGCTTTTCTTTCTGGTGAAGGTTCATTTTCCATGGCCTTTTGAATAAGTGTTGCGAATCCTTGCATGAATTCCATAAACTCTGTGTCTGATAAATAAAGGTTCGCCATCGTATAACTCACCCCATCCTTCACTAAATCCACATCTTCTTGTTGTAAATAATTTTCATACATCCCTAATAAATGCGTGGTAAAAGTTAAAAAGAGTTCAAGATGTTCCTCTTTTGATAAGCGTAAAAAGTCTTCTTGTGAATGTACTGATGGCTCTTTTAATGCATACACTTTCTCTACCGTTCCTCTAATTTGATTTTCCTGAACCACTTGAATGAAATCCGCTTCAAGTAATTTGTTCAGATGTCGATAAAGTGTTGCCTGTGGAATATCTTTTGCACGTTGTGATAATTGTTGAACCGTCATATTCTTTCCGTTAAGTAGTGATTGAATAATTTTCATTCTAACGGGGTGGAGGATCAGTTTCATTTTTGATTGGTTCATCTAGTCACCTTCCATTTGTTTTAATACTATCATTATCAATAACGATAATATTAAAACAAAAAAATATTAATTACTACCTTTATTCGTTTAGATAACAACCAAATTTAGTATCATTATCAATTTCAATAATAATACTAAATTTGATAATAGTCAATTTCCTTTATCAGTTGTTGATGTATTTTTCAAATATATAGCCGAAATCTTTTACCACATATTTTTTGCGACTGTTCATCAACCAACTGAAGGAGATTTCATTCAACTCTTTAAAATGGTCAACTAGATGTTCTTCCTGAATCGATGCACGACTCAATGTATTCGAGGCTAAGTTTAAACTTTGCTGAGCATATTCCATAGAAAATTCATTTTCATGACACGTTTCTGAAATCTTGATTAATGCCTTGTACAAATCTTTTAATTCTTCAATATACTTTTTATGTACGTCAATGGATATAGGAACAGAACCAATGACAAACTTAATTTCAATATCTAAATCCACTGTTCCAGCTGTTTCAAGAACAACGTCCGAAAATTTGTGTTCTCGATAACTGTAGCGTCGCAAGGATCTTTTTTTACTAATGGCGCTCGTTCCGTCTAAATGAATAAGAGCTTTATTCGTAAAACAATATTCATCACTCTTTGATTTAATTAAAAAATAGATTTTTTCATTGTCTTCATGCATTACATAATCATCTGCATCTACCTTGTCATAATCAGCTGGAGCAATCACACTGCCAATATCACTCAATCCAAGCGCATCGGCTGCAAATTTTTTAAACATACCGTCAACTCCTTTATTTGGATGATTTTTTAGATTATTTTACCATGAATTTGAATATTACCTTATTTATTCATTGATATTTCATATTCATAAAGGAATCATCCTGATCTTTTAACACCTGTTGAATGGGTGTATATGGATAGTTATGGGCTTTTGCAACTGCTTCGTACGTTAAATAACCCTGAATTGTGTTAATGCCTTTTGCTAATGCCGGAGAATCTAAAGCAGCTTTCACACAACCTTTATTTGCCAGTTGCACACCATACGGAATGGTCACATTCGTTAAGGCAATGGTAGAGGTTCTGGCTACTGCACCTGGCATATTGGAAACGGAATAATGGATGACTCCATGCTTTTCAAAGGTCGGATTCGTGTGGGTAGTGATATGATCAATGGTTTCAATGGAGCCTCCCTGGTCGATTGCTACATCCACCACGACACTACCTGGGTGCATGGTTTTGATCATTTCTTCTGTCACAATAAGCGGGGCACGTGCACCTGGAATAAGCACGGCACCGATCAATAAATCTGCCTTCTTGACCGCTTGAGCAATATTATAGCTATTGGATGCTAAGGTTTGAATTCGGCCACCAAACAGATCATCGAGCTGACGCAGGCGATCCATATTCACATCCAATACCGTTACACAGGCCCCTAGACCCACTGCCATTTTTGCCGCATTCATTCCGACAATCCCTCCACCAATGATGACAACATTGGCAGGTGAAACACCTGGTACTCCCCCTAAAAGGATGCCTTTTCCTCCATACTGTTTTTCAAGAAAATGGGCACCAATTTGAATGGACATTCTCCCAGCCACTTCACTCATAGGCATGAGTAATGGAAGAACTCCATTATCTAATTGAATCGTTTCATAGGCTATGGATACAACCTTTTTTTCGAGCAGTTGTTTCGTCAATTCAGGCTCTGGCGCAAGATGAAGAAACGTATATAAGATCAACCCTTCGCGAAAATATCGATATTCCTCTGGGATAGGTTCTTTTACTTTAATCACTAGATCTGCAGACCATGCTTCCACTGCTGTGGGTACCAGCAATGCCCCTGCTTTCAGATAGTCTTCATCTGAAAAGCCACTTGCGAGTCCCGCCCCTGCTTCAACCCAAGTTTCATGCCCATTTATTTTAAATAGAGTTACTCCAGCAGGCGTAATACCTACGCGATTTTCGTTGTTTTTAATTTCTTTTGGGATCCCAATGATCATATTTATCATCTTCCCTTTAAAGTATTTTTCAACTATTCTATTCTATTAATATTTTCACTTTTTATTCATTCTATTAATAAGTGATATTTTCCTGCTAAGTAGAGGTTGTTCTACTACAACTTCTTAACAGGAACTAAAAATGAAGTCATTGAGTCACATGTTATTATGTGATGCCTGCTTGGCAGGAAATTCGTTAAATAAAGCGAATAACACCATTAAGTATCCGAAATATCATCCATATTTTAACTTCTTTAAATCAGCATATCTTAACTTTAGGGGTGAACCTGATGAGGAAATCGGCTTTATGGATTAGTCTGTTTTTCGTTCTAATCTTAAGCGGTTGCAGTACAAATGACGAAGAAGCTATGCTAGCAAAATTAGAAAACTATGAGGTTCAGAGCGTCAAAGATGAAGTCGCAGCGGGAGACTTCATTTATCGACTTTTCACAGAAAAAGAAGAGTATTCTAGTAGTGAAGCGGTCAAAGTGTATGCAGAATTAGAATATATCGGAGAACAAGATGAAATCACGATTTTCCATGCGGCATCTCCCTTTTATTTTCCTATTGAGGAAAAAGTACGAGGTATACAAATTCCTTATCCAATGCCTGAACCGTTACTGAGTACGACTCTAAAAAAAGGGGAACCCTTCAGGGAAGAATATACAAGTAGCGGAGCCTACAGTGAAGAAGATGAAAAAGAATATAAAGATTTTATGAAAGATTTCATTCAGAATGGGTTTCCTCCAGGTTATTATGTCGTAGATGGTTTCGCTGACTTTTTTATTGAAATCAATCCCAATGAAGAACCAAAAAAATTCCATCCAACAGCTCAAATAGATTTTAAAGTGAAATAATTTTTAATTGGAATGCCTGTTTTCAATCAATACTAGAAAACAGGCATCTTCTTGAACACTTTCGACATTGATTGAAAATAAAAATGAGGAAAGTGTTTATTTTACAGCAACCCAAATTTCATTCATAGAATTCTCTGTATGGAGATCGGAATCTAAATAGGCTTCAAGTGGTGCCAATCCAGCTGGTATATACTCGTGAGACGGAAACCATTCTGAATAAATATATTGCCATGCGTTGATCATGGCAGCTGGGATTCTGCCTTTTACTTCGAAAACCACCCATTTCGACGCTGGATAGACAAAGCTCGAAAACTCATTTGGTACTTCTCCACTATATTCTGCAGCAATCCAGTAATCGATTGTACTCTTTTCTGGATTATAATTTTCTGTTATCCCTAAAAGCCCCTTTATTTCGCCATTGATTAAGGGAATCAGCTGATCAACCGTACCCTTCTTTTCCGCATTTTCCCAGAATTCCGGAACGCCTGGAATCCCTATATCCTGCGTTCCACAGGAGAATTCCTGTTTCACCCCTACGACTTGAAAAGCATCTCTTTCAACAATATGGTAATTCATTGGCTCCACTCCTTTCAGAAGTAACTCAGGAAAAACACTACACCAAAAAGGTTTTGCTGACAAATTAATTATGATGAGTCATTCAAAAACATTTCAAACAAAAAAATAGTGTCTCCCCTTTACAATATAAATGGTTATAGTACTTTTGGACACGCAGAGTGATTAATTTTTTCTAGATTTAACAAGTGAATTTCCAGCAATCCTATCAATCATACACTTTCCAATTGTTGTCAAAATATTTACAATTAGGATAAAATAAGAAATTACAAGAGAACCGTCCCTCTGTATTCACTGTTTGAAAGGAGATATCATTGTAATGGAATCGATCATCAAGTGGACAGGAAAGATGTCCTTTTTAGGAGAGACACCTTCTGGACATCAGATTCAAATGGATGCTTCAGAAGAGGTGGGTGGAGAAAATTCCGGAGCAAGACCGACAGAGCTTCTACTAAATGCAGTTGCTGGTTGTACAGGAATTGACATTATCTCCATTCTGCAAAAAATGCGTTTAGAACCTACATCCTTTCATATGGATATTAAAGGTGATCGAGCTGAGGATCATCCTAAACGATTCACCCATATTCATATCCACTATGAATTAGAAGGTGATTTACCTGAAGAAAAAGTCGTTCGTGCGATTGAGTTATCCCATGAAAAATACTGTTCGGTTTCTCATTCCTTGAATGCAGAAATGAGCACTAGTTATTCGATCAATGGGATAAAAGGTCAATAACCTTTAAAATTACCTACCCATTCTGGACAAATGTTTAAAAGCCAGTATCGTTTTTAATGAACGATACTGGCTTTTTCATTTAAATCATCGATAGCGACACTCAAAGACACTATGCATATGCCTTTCATCCTTTTCTCTACTATTTCCGAATTACAAATTATACCACTTTTTTGAGAATACATTGTTTTTTGTTGGAAATCGACCTATTAATCTCGTCTTTCATTTAACCAACACGATAATAAACGGTAGGACGAAAAAGGAAAGTAGTGTTGTCCAAAGAATACATTTGGTGACAATTTTAGGAGAAGCGTTAAATTTTTGTGCGAGAATTCCCGCATTAACGGCTACTGGCATACAAGCCAAAACGAGCAGCACCGAGTGTGAGATTCCCTCAATATTTAATAGATCTAAACAGAACAAAGCAATCAACGGTGCCACTATTAATCGAATCCCCATGCCGGTCCAAAAAGTAGTCCGAGTTGTCATAGTAGTTCGGTCCAATTTTTCAGTTTGCACATTCATCATTTGTGCACCTAAAATAGCCAGAACAACTGGCGAGTATGCTTCTGCAATCATCGACACTCCACTTTCTATCCCATTTGGTAAAGATATATGTAAGATGCGAAACAATAGAGCGAATAAAGCAGCATAAATAGCTGGAAGAGAGAATACCGATTTAATCGCATTTCTCATATTAAAATGCGAACGTGCTGCAAAATAGATGCCAACCGTATTCACAATGACCATTTGCAGGACGATATATACACTTGCCTTATCCAGCCCTATTTGACCAAAAGCGAGTAAGATGAGCGGGATCCCATAATTGACACTATTCGTGAAAGCAGAAATAAGTGTGAGTCCTGCTATATCACTTGACGGCAATTTAAACAGTTTCCCAAATCCATTGGCAATAGCCCACAGCAGCAATAGACTTAGAAGAGAATAGGCTAGAGTTAAATAAATATCCTGTTGAGAAACTTCCGCCTTCATTAGTGTATGGAAAATCAAGACCGGTGTTAAATAGTATAGAACAAGTGTTAAAAGCGGTTTGATTTCCAATTGCTTAAAACGACTAAGCAGTGCCCCGGCAATAACCGGTAAAGAAAGTGGAACAATGACTTGAAAAAGGGTTGAAAAAAGATTTTGAATCATGATTTGTTTTCCTCTCTATGAAAATAAATATTTGAAATGATCGATTGAATCTTCTCAACAAAATCAAGGGATTTTGAATTTATGAAAAAATCACTATCAGTTTGAAGAATGATTCCTACTAATTAAAGCGAATTTTCAATAAATGATCAACAAAAAGATGTAAAAAAAGGACAAATGGTTTACACCCTTTGTCCTTGAAGATGCCTGATTTGTGAAAATTACATGAGAACCGTCCCTCTGTTTTCTTCTTGAATAATGGAGATGATTTCTTCATAACGAACAGGCTTACTTATATAATAGCCTTGGATTGATTCACATTGTTCGTTGTGAAGGGATTCAAACTGATCCTTGTGCTCTACGCCTTCTGCTACTACATTCAAGCCAATATTATGTACGAGTTTGATGATCGCATTAACAATCTTTCTGTCTTTTTCAGATTGTAGCATGACATCGATAAAGCTCTTATCAATCTTGACACGGTCAATAGGTAAACTGTTCAAATAACTTAAGGATGAATATCCCGTTCCAAAATCATCTAGAAAGATGGAAATGCCTAGCTCTTTGATTTCCTCCAGTTTTTTCTTATTGGACTCAAAGGACTCCATTAATGACGTTTCAGTGATCTCTAGTCCGATCCATTCTGGATAAACTCCAGATTCTTCCACGATACTCTTAATATTATCCACAAAATCTAGTTGCATAATATGGACGGCAGAAATATTGATGGAAATTCTCAGAGGCTGTTGAACAGTTTGGTTCATTTTTTTAATGGCGATACATGCATTTTTGATCACCCATTTATCAATTTCAATAATTTGACCTGTCGATTCTGCCGTCTGGATAATCTGTGAAATATTAAACTTTGATAAGGAAGGGGTATGCGTTCTTAAGAGAGCTTCCAAACCTTTGACTTTTCCTTCTTTCGTATTGTATATTGGCTGGAAGAATAATTCGAATTCATCTCTTTCTATACACTCACGAATACCCTGTTCGATGATTAATTTTTCCTCTACCTCTTGTTTCACTCCATCATCATAAATTTTATAGCCATTTTTACCTGCTCCTTTTGCGTGATACATGGTCATATCAGCAATTCTCAATAGTTCTTCTGGAGTTTTCGCATGGATAGGGTATAATGCAAGTCCGACACTAGCTGTTACATTTAATATCTTTGAATCAATAAGGATAGGGAGATCAAATTGCGATTTAATTTCTTTAGCCATTTTCTCAGCTTCTTCGATCGACGCTAATTCATGAATGGTGATGATAAATTCATCCCCACTAATTCGGGCAACATCTTTATTTGAGAGCGATAATGCCTTTAACTTATTTGCTACCTCAATCAGGACCTTGTCTCCATATGAATGTCCTAGTGAATCATTAATATTCTTGAAATTATCTAAATCGATAAAAATAACAGCCTTTAAACTCTGATCTTGTTCCTAAATCAAACGATTTATTTAGGATTTCTAATAAACTCCTTCTGTTTAATAACCCTGTTAGTGAATCATGTGATGCTAAGCGAAGTATTTTTTCTTCACTTTCTTTTAATATTCTTTGAGATTCTTTAAGCTCATCATATTTGTACCTTAATTTTTCCTCGGCTATTTTAAGCTCTTGGTTTGAGATAAGTAGCCTTTCATCACGCCTTTTAATGGCTTTAATCATACTATTAAACCCCTTTGCAAGACGTGATATCTCTTTATAATCACTTATATTTGCCGTAACAGAATAGTCCCCTTTTTCAACATAGCTCATTAGTTTTCCGAGCTTCTCTAGCGGCCTAACTCCTCTTAATGTAGCAAGATAGGTAATCACTCCGAATATGAGAAGACAGAGTGCTGCCATAATTAATATAGGGAAGTGACTTTTGATTAAGTTGTGACTAATTTCTTCTTTACTGATTGCCGTCACGATGATCATACCATTTCGTCGAATCGTACCAGAATGAAGAAGATATTCTTTATCCTGAATGAAAAAAGGAACATATCGTTGATTTGTATCTTTTTTCATTTGTGCGAATTGATTACCAAACAACGATTCACCAATCATAAAATTATCTCGATTGGCAATGATCGTCCCATTACGATTCAGTAACATAACGAAACCATCTTCACCAATCTTTGCAGAACTAATGTCCTTACTCATTTCTACTAGGTTAAAATCGATCGCAATGACCCCTTGAAGCCCATTCGTTCCTTCTATAGGCTTTGCGGCAGTCATGACGATTTCCTGAGACATATAATCAAGATACGGTTCTGTCCAAATGATTTCTCCATTGCCTTTTTTAGCAAGCTTATACCACTCTTGTTCTACTGGGTTATATTCGTTCAGGAATATACTCATAAACCCCTTGGTAGATATCCCCCATTTTCTTATCCATAAATGATCTTTCCATTTGTTGGAGAAAATTTTTGATAGGTTTGTAGTAAAGTAGTGACTTCTTCATTATTAAGAATGTTCGCTTTTAAAATCGGAGATTGTGCAAGCTGTTCTAAAATATTTTCAATGTTTGAAGCTTGGTCTTCAAAGGTTGCTAATGTTTGCTTCAATACCAATTGTGATTCATTTTTATATTGTTTTTCTAAACTCTTTTTTAAATTATTTAAAGATAATAATACTAAATAAAGATATCGTTATAATACACATCAGTAAAATTAAAATGGTCGCCCATGATTTTATACTTTTTATATTTCTTATTTTCAGGAAAAGTCACTCCTTTCATGCTGTTTCCTTCGAACTATTCACCTTTTAAGAAATATTCATACATATAGTCTTTTCCAAGAATAGTAGCAATATTTCTTATTGTATTATAATGTTTACTTTCTACTTCAATATACTTCTCAATACTATTATCAAATGCATGCAAACCTTCTGGTGATTCTTTATGAATGTTCACCATTGCATCCACAAAGTTTGTTTGTATATCTTTATCTAATCCACTTCGTGCTACAAATGGGGGTCCAGGTATGTCTTTAGACTTCCAAATCACAACAAAATCATCCCTCTTTATCTTTCCATTGTTAATCAACGTGTCAAATTGAATACTACTAATGGCCCCAGCATCTACCTTATTTTCTTGGATATCAATTGGCACTTGTTCGTGGGAACCAGCATAATAATATCCACTGAAAAATTGCTCATAATCGATATGTCTACTTTTAAATAATGCATAAGGCAGGACAAATCCAGATGTAGAACCTGAATCTACAAAAGCAAAGCTGTGCCCTTCTAATCCTTCAATGGATCGTATACCGGAGTCTTTATGTGTAATGATCAGAGACTGATAATAAGCACCTGAATCTTTCCTTGTTTCAAGAACTAATGGATTAAGCTCCATTTCACTTTCAGCAGCGATATAAGAAAAAGCACCATACCAGCCAATGTCAATATGTTGAATTCTTCATTCCATCAATTAAACTAACGTAATTCTCTGTAACCATTACTTCAACCGGAATTCCGAGTTTTTCTTCCAAATACCCTCGTATTGGTTCAAAGTCCTCTATCATTTCATCTGCATCCCTAACGGGAATCAATCCAATTGTTAATGTTTCAGATGTTCCTTTACAACTTGTCAAGATCAAACTTATGCAAAGGACAATCAATAGGATTCCTAGCTTCAAATGATTCATATTCAGTATGCTCCCCGCTACTTTTTGTCATCCTTTTTAATAATTACTATCATACTATAGTTTTGTAAGACTTTATTAATTTTATTACTATTTTAAGAAAAGTTTCTCAATTTGTGTAAGATATATTTTCCAAGATGGAATCAAATTCATAAAGATATAGTAGTAAAATAAAAAAGCCAACACATTCTCTTATTAGGTAAGAGAATGTTTGGCCTTTTGTATTTTATTAAATTTTCATGACTTTCGATATCATTCACTTGTTAGAGAGACAAATGAATCCAAGGAAATTTCTCTCTCCACTTTCAAAGAATTTGATCCGTTCCTTTTGTCTATTGTAATGTTAAACTGCTCCTGTTTCCGTTCAATCCTTATTTATTTCCTTAAACCCTTCACCCAAGATGTTGGATTCTTTTCGTTTTGCCGCACCGAGCAGCTTTTGTTTGAAAATTTGATCCTTCTGCTCGATTAAGGATCTTCCACCTCTATATACGTACTTTCTTTTTGAGGATCCGCTTTTTCTGATTATAATAAAGAACAAAACGTCTTAGTGGTAAATCAGGATTTGAGTTAAACCAACTAATTTTGAAAGAGCTCGTATTTTCCCATTCTTCTACAGAAAGCATATGGGCAAGAATGCGTAATTGTTTCAAATTAAACTCTGGAGTAAGTCTCAATTCTCTTTCAAGCAAAAGATTCGCATCATCGATTGTAGGTGGTTGTTTAAAAACAACATCCTCCTCTTTCACTTTTTGTTCCAATTGTGAAAATTGTATTAACTCTACCAACGTATCGAACAACTCCTTATGAATTTTCTCTCTCCTCATTCTAACATTAGGAAGTGCCACTTGACGAACTAATTACCGATCAAATAAGTTTGTTCATGCGTACTTTCCTATAAGTTACCCTATTTACCTTATTCATATTAAATCCACCTTTTTTGTGGATGTTCTCTTCAATAGGACGCATGAAGTAAAATGAATTGACAAAAGCAGGCAGGTGTCATTATATTGATAGTAAAATGATAATTCTGAAAATTTTTGATTAAGGAACCATTATGGGAAAAGGGGGATTTGAATATGCTATATAGTTGGGATATTGAGAAGATTATTCAGAATACCTTAACCGAACTAGATTTAAATATTCATTATGAGTTTGACAATCATCTCCTTTCACCAATGAGTTATAATGTTTCAACCAATACGATCAAATTTAATTATCTCAAAGTGAACGGTTTTATAAGCATTATAAATATCCACCTGAAAGAAACCACCGAAAACTATGTGAAAATCATCCTTTATCATGTGATTGGGTATTATTTGGATTTCAAGAAAAATAAACACGATGTTCGAATCCTTATATACGGACACGAAGATGAAAAAAAACAATTGAAATCGCTCATTGAATGGAATGCCTGGGAATACGGAAGAACATTGGTCCCACCGCATTTGTTAAATACCTACGACAAAGTACGTGAAATCGATAAAAAGATGATCAAGAACTATTAAATAAGGTAGCCCCTATTCGTTTATCTCGCTGGAATCACAGCCGTTATGTCCTTATGGTTCAAAGAATGTACCTAATAAAAAACCAATATAAGCAAGGATGATGCCGAGCCCATAAGTAAGTACAGTATAGAAAAGAAAGGTTTTATAGTGCTTATGCTTATACATTTGTGTCATTTCTAATTTCAACGTTGAAAAGGTCGTAAAGGCTCCCAAAAAGCCTGTCCCAAAAAGGATGAGTATCACCGGGCTCGCTTTTACTCCCGTTATGAAGCCTAACAGAAAAGCGCCTGTTGTATTAACAGCTATTGTTCCTAAAGGGATTCTAAAGGTAGATTTATGATTAAACTGTTTACTAATGGAATAACGGGCGATCGCCCCGAAAAAGCCACCCATCCCAACCATGAATAGGTTTAACAGTGACATGATTACTGTACCTCTCTTTCCACCTTAAATCCTATTGTACTCATAAGGAATCCTCCGATCATACTGATCGTAACATAAAGAACTCCCAGCCCTATCGCTCCTGTCTGAAACAATTGAACGGTTTCTACACTCAATGTTGAGAACGTTGTAAAAGAACCAACAAATCCAGTCGCGATGGCGGTTTTCATAACAGGTGATAAAGAAGTCCTTTTAAAAAATCGGGTGGTTAACCAGGCCAATAAAAAACTACCTATGAGATTAATACATAAGGTTGCATACGGAAAAGAGCTATGGGTGAATAAAGAAATGCCTATCAAATATCTTAAAATGGCCCCTAAACTTCCCGCAATGCCTACGAACAAATAAATCATATTTTACCTCCTACATATCACAGACAAAAGTGCAACACTATCATTTGATCTGCCTATCGTATCATATATAACGGTCCATGACCTGTGCCATTATTATTCATTCTTTACCAAGCACAGGATACACCTGTTTTCCAGCCTTGAGCCTTGTTCCGTAACGAATAAAGCCATCACAAATTTTGCTTTGCGATGGCTGATATGAAAATTTCTCATTCATTATATTATTATATAGAAAGCAATTCTTCTGTTTCAATAATTTTTTTGGATAAGTTATGAATAATATCTCCACGACTCACAATCCCAACCACTCTTCCTGCTCCATTTATAACTGGGAGCTTTTTAAAGTGATGTTTGGATATTAACCGTATCGAACTTTCAAAATCGTCTGAAGGAGATAGTGTTTTAATGTTTTTCTTGACCATAATTTCACTAACAGGAGTATCCATTTTGTCCCTTAAGACATCTTCAACAGATTCATCTATTTCCATATATGTAAGATAGTGATAAACATGGATTTTCTCCTTAGTTGGTGATAGAAAACGAACAATATCCCCGTCCGAAACCATTCCTACTAAATTGCCTTTATTATCTACGACAGGCACACCACCAATTCGTTTCGATTCAAAAATAGAGATTAACTCTTTGACAGTCGTAGTAGGGCTGGCCGTATATACATTATAAATCATAAAATCACGTACTTGCATGAATATTTCCCCTTTCATAGTTAGAAGGTTTAACGATCATTCTTCAACTGCATTCCGTAAATTCATATTGTTTATGAATCATTTTTTAGAAATTGAAAGCGCTATCAATTTTACGAAAAAAATTTTTTTATACATTTGAAGTAGCGATTATACCTAAGAATCAATACTTTATTTAGCGGCAATTTCTAACTGATTTCATTGTTTCTTCATCACCATCTATAATCATACTAGACGGTTTACCTTTACATTTATTATACACCTCTTATGATCGAATTTGTAAAGATATAATTTTTCTTTAACAATAAGTGCAGGCATCAACCAATTGTTGGGTGATGTCTGCAGGTGATCCCCGTCTACACTTCTTTCTGTTTTTTTCGCAGACTATTGAAGTAAAGAAACACGGGTAATGGAATCACAATAAACCCTAAACTTTTAATAATTTGATTTTTGGCATTCTCTTTTAGTCGATTTTTTTCACTCTTGGACCATTTGATCGTAGCTTGCTTTAATTCTTCATCTGTTGTTATTTCTTTTATATTCTCTTCCTTTATTTGAACTTCTTGTCTAAAATTCTTATAGTCTTCAAAACTTTGATAATAACTAGGAGGACTAACTAAGTCAGCAGCAGCCATAAAAATAGAAATCCCTCCACCAATGACCATCATTAAGGTAGCGAATAAGACTAAATAAGTATAAAAATGCCGGATCATTTGTTCTTCATCCTTTCCTTTGTTTTTTGCCGCAAAGACACCGACAAATAGAATAAAAACTATTGGTATCAAAAGAACTAGAAGACTAAAAACCAAATCTGCCTTCCCCCTTTCGTTTCCTTCGTGAACATTCTTAATACCTACCTTATAAGTCTATTATTTCATGAATACGCAATCATTTATACCAGATTTATGTAATTTCTGTGTCATTTATTCAAGAAAATTCAAGAACAGTCAAATAGTGTTTGGTAGCTACACATATTAAAAACCAACCGGTTCTCATATATACGCAAGTGATTGGGTTGGCCTTTCAATATTTTTATAGAAAAAGATTAGATCTTAAACACCCTGGAAAGACTTTCTGTGAAATTCCCCTATATATCGGAAAAAGGTTTCTTCCCTTTCTGGAATAGCCGCTTCAGGATACAACTTTCTATACAAAGCTTGATAGGGTTCCGGTACGACTTTATAATGATGAATGTATGTGGTTAAGGTAAAACCGCATTTTTTCCAAAATTGAATACGAGCAAGATTTTCTTCTGTTTGTTCAGCTTCCACTTCAATCACCATGCAATCAAATTGACCACTCTCTATTGCCCAACCCTTAAGATACTCAACCATTAACTTGCCGATACCCCGATTGCGCCTTGTTCCTTGCACCGCAAAATAATCGATTAAGAGCAAGCTTGTACCAGGCAATTTGCCAGAGAGTGCAATCGCACATACCTCAGAACCTTCCATAGCGATATGAAAATGACAAGTTTGTTTTTGAAACATATTCTGAATTACTTTTTTCGATTTTGCTTTTTTTGGATCAAATGCTTCATCGTATACGATCCGCCACTTTTGCCATACTTCTTCTTCCCAATGATCTACTGTTCTAAATATCATGGAAACTTCATCCTTCATGTTTGTACATCATTTATTGATTATAACACAAATATTGGTATTTCTTCCTGACAAAGAAAAAAAGCATCAGAACGAGTCTCATGCTTTTTTTACAAATATATTAGAGGAGGTATTTTCCATACTTAGGAAGGCTGTTCGTTTTTGTATAAATGAAGTTAAACAAACAATTTATTTTCTTCTTCAATTTTATTTTTAGCAATATTAATCATAAGCTTGATGCGATTCACTTGATTGACTTTACTAATGTTTGAGTCATAGTCAATCGAAAGGACAGTTTTTGTGTTTCCAAACGGAAGAATCTTCCCCTAAGTCACCCAAGAGATATGCCGAATAATGGCAATATGTTTGCGGACATGATAAAATATTAAAATCTATTACTATAGACAAACTAGTTGAAGAGGACATGGATCCATCATTTTACTCTTTAAATTGACCAATTATAAAATGATTGATTATTTTTAAAATCATGTATATTATATTTAGAATCTATATTTTACATAAAGTCACAAAAGTCGATTTTTTAATGATCAAAGAGGAAATATGGAAGGGAGTTTTTTGTCATGGAACATCGTAATAATATTTTAGACTGTACCATTCGTGATGGAGGGTTAGTTAACAATTGGGATTTCAGTGTCGAATTTGTGCAAGACTTATATAATGGTTTAAGTGCAGCTGGTGTGGAATATATGGAGATTGGGTATAAAAATTCACCTAAGCTCCTTAATGCGACTGAGCCCAATCCTTGGAGGTTTCTAGACGATCAATTCCTTAAAGAAATTATCCCTGAGAAAAAATACACAAAGCTATCTGCATTAGTAGATATCGGACGTGTGGATCCTGATGATATTTTACCCCGCGCGGAAAGTGTTTTAGACATGATTCGGGTTGCCTGTTATATACGTGAAGTAGATAAAGGCTTGGAGCTTGTCCAAATGTTTCATGATTTGGGCTATGAGACCACTCTTAACATTATGGCTTTGTCTAGCGTACCTGAAAAACAACTCATTACGGCCTTTGAAATGATAGAGAAAAGTCCTGTTGATGTCGTCTATATCGTGGACTCCTTTGGAAGCTTAGATCCTTCCGATATTAAACATCAAGTAACGAAATTTAGAGAAATGCTCCCGAACAAACAGCTTGGAATTCATACCCATAACAATATGCAGCTTGCATTTGCTAATACCTTAGCTGCGATGGAAAATGGAGTGACTTTCCTCGACTCGTCTGTTTATGGTATGGGCCGTGCAGCTGGGAACTGTCACACGGAACTTCTTGTGAGTTATATACAAAAGAGCAGTTATGAGATTAAGCCTGTTCTTGGTATCATTGAAAAACATATGCTAGATATGCGTCAAAAGTGGGAGTGGGGTTATATCATTCCTTACATGATCTCAGGTGTCCTGAATGAACATCCACGTGTTGCCATGGCTTATCGCAACAGTGATGACCGCGATAAATTTGTTCAGTTCTATGATAATGTAACATCGCCTGAATCTTCTCCATCTCCGACATCAAAATAAACAAAAAAGGAACGGTTCTTGCGTTTGTAAACGCAAGAACCGTTCCTTTTTTTATTCATTTTTTAGATTCGTGTATCGACAAATCCGCAAAATTCATCTGCAGGACTTTCTCCTTTAAATTCAGAGCGTCCCATTAATTTTTCAACGAGAACTTCTAAGTTCGCTTTTCTGCTGTCATACGCATTGATGTATGTTTTAACTTGCGGTACGTCTGCAAGATGGTATGGATATTGAACAGAGATAAAGATCGTCGGAACCTCATGGATATAGAATGGAATATCTGGAGTTCCCTTACTTGCTGGCCATACAATTCTTTGAACCGTTCCTGGGTTTACGTTCGCAATATTGATGATCAGATCATAATTGTCTGTTAACTCAGAAATCGGTCTCTTTTGAGCATAAACGTTGGCAATTGCCGCTCCTCTTTCTTCCTCTGGAAGCTTCATAATTTTCTCTTCTGTTGATTCCCAAATAGTTACTTGGAATCCCTGTGCTTCTAATAATTCTTTCATGATATCGACAGCTTTTTCTTTTCCGCCGAGCATAGCACCGAATCCGCCTTGTACACCCTTTACATCAACCAATAAAACACGTTTGTATTTTTCAGGTGTTACAGGCCAGATATCTTGCTTGTCTTTAACAAGGTTAATGGCTTGATCTGCCACTTGTTTGAATAAAGCTTTGTTTTCAGGAAGACCGATTTTTGCCAATGCTTCTTCTTTTGGCGGTAAAATTTCCGTTTTTGCTTTTTTATGAAGACCTAAACTAGCTTTCAAACCTAAAATACGTTCTAACGCTTCTTGAAGGCGTTCTTCCGTAATAATTCCTTTTTTATACCCTTCCATCATAGACCCAAAATCTTCATCTGGATCATTAAAGAATAAGAATAAATCACAACCAGCAGCAATCGAAGTAGGAAGCAGTTCGCTTCTCTTCATAGCCCCTGTCAAACCTAGCATATGGCTGGCATCTGTAACCACAACACCATTGAAACCTAATTTTCCACGTAATAAATCCGTTGTGATCTCTTTAGAAAGAGTAGCTGGTAATAAATCTTCATCTTTTTTATCTGGATTAAAGAATTTTTCGTATGCAGGCAAATGAATATGTCCAGCCATCATCGATGGAAGTCCAGCATCAATTAAGCCTTTGTATACTTTACCAAATGTTTGATCCCATTCTTCAGTCGATAAGCTGTTAACGCTGAATGATAAGTGCTGATCACGCTCATCAATCCCATCACCAGGCCAGTGTTTCGCAGCAGGTGCGATCCCACTTTCTTGAATCCCCTTCATGTAGGCAAGACTCATTTCTAATACTAAATCCGGGTCTGATCCAAATGAACGACTTGAAATAATTGGATTGCGCCAGTTGTAATTGATATCAACGATTGGGGCAAAACTCCAGTTACAGCCGATTGCAGCTGCTTCTACACCTGAAACGCGGCCCATTTCATATGCCCATTTTGGATCCTTTGTTGCTCCTATTTTTTTCTCAACCCCGACTTCGGTACCGTCTGTACAAGCACCGTTACCGCCAGCTTCCGTATTTGCAGCAATTAACATAGGAATTTTACTGTTTTCTTGAAGGATTTTATTTTGGTCATATACTTCTTCGGCTTTACCAGGGTTATAACGAACAGCCCCAATATGGTACGTGTTTAATATATTCGTTAAATACTCCTCTGTACGTTCAGATCCCATATTTACAAATAATTGGCCGATTTTTTCTTCAATAGACATAGAATGAATCGTTTCTTGTACCCATTGGATATCTGAATCGCTTAGGTTAAAGGGTTTTGCTTTTAAATCAACTTTTGTCATTATGTACACTCCTTTTTAAATGAAATTGAATGAAGGACCATTTCATCTCTTACAATATGTTTTCCTAAATAAAATGCCTTATTCTAAAAATGATCTATCAGGGAATTTCTTTTCACATATAGAAGAGATCCCTCTAGTATACTAGTATATAATATTTTGGGAAAATGCACCATCTTTAAGAAACCTACGAACACTCTCCAATAGATCTTTGTCATAAATTGATCAAAGTTATAACCTACATAAGATTCACTAGGATACAAACAGAAACCATAATCTATTGGATATACAGAAAAGAAAAACAAAGGGACGGTTCTTGCGTTTGCAAACGCAAGAACCGCTTTGTCATTTTATTCCCTTTGTCATTCTATAAAAATAATGGACTGACTGTTTTATCGTTATGAATCCGATCAATTGCGTCTACGAGTAAGGATGCAACAGAAAGGATTTTTAATTTTTGGGAAGCCTTCTCATTCGGTAATTGAATAGTATTTGTTATCACTAATTCTTTTATCGGTGATGATTCTATTTTATCAATAGAATCCCCAGTAAATACTGGATGTGTGCAGGAGGCATAGATGGTTTTTGCTCCATTTTCCGCCAATGCCCTTGCGGCTAAAGTAATCGTTGTACCTGTATCAATTAAATCATCTATCAAAATAGTATTTTTTCCTTTTACAGAGCCAATAATACCAAACGTTTCAGAGACATTTTCTTCAAGTTTTCTCTTATCAACTAGAGCAAGTGGAGCCTGTAAATATTCGGCCATTTTTCTAGCTCTTCCAATACTCCCATTATGTGGAGCTACAACGACTATATCCTCTAATCTTTTGTGATGAAAGTACTCCGAAAGAATCGAAACACCTGATAGATGTTCAACAGGTATATCAAAAAAGCCTTGCACTTGAGCTGTATGAAGGTCCATAGTGAGAACTCTCGTTGCTCCAGACTTTTCTAAAAGATTAGCCACTAATTTCGCTGTAATCGGTTCCCGAGAACGTGCTTTTCGATCTTGCCGAGCATACCCAAAGTAAGGAATAACCACATTAATTTTAGTCGGCAGAAGCTCTTTTTAATGCATCAATCATGATAAGAAGCTCTAATAGATGTTCATTAACTGGGTCTGAAGTAGATTGAATGATAAAGACTTCACTACCTCGTACGTTTTCTTCTATACTAATATAAATTTCACCATCACTGAAACGAGACACCGTACATTTCCCAAGATCACATCCCATTCTCTTTGCCATTTCTGCTGCTAACTCTCGATTTGAATTTAATGTAAACATTTTAAATTTTGTTTTTAATTGGTACGACCCCACTTGTTTTACCCTCCACACAAAATGTATTTCGATTTCAAGTTACTTTTATGTTCACCTTCTTCCTATTATAACCTCCTTAGAGAATGATAGGAAATGCTGCATTGATTTTGTTCTTTTAGCCACAAATTTACGACTAATTTGTGCAGTATAGTCATATATTTTTAAGAACCGATTAGAAAAACAAAGCTTAGACATGATTTGAATTCAGCATATTCAAGAATCATTTTTTAAAGGAAGTAGTCATTCATTGCGTTGTTTTAAATAGGATTTGTACAAATATGATCAAAGGAAGTGAACAAACTTCTTATGCATTTCATTACATTTATTGCTTTATACAAAGAATTTCTAAAAGAGTGTAAGAAAAAGGGATGGTCGGTTGAAATTCTTATAGAAGATACTGGAGATTATCTTACGTTATTAAAAAATACAGAAGGCATTGAAGTTGAATTCTATATTGAAGTAGATTTTGAGAATTATGTCCAGATAAATGATAAAACCAATAAAACGAGATTACAATATGGTGTTATTAGAAAGCAAAAAGAAGGAAATGCATTTGCTAAACAAGTACTTGATTTATTCCATCATTACTTGGCAAAACATTCATCGAAAAAACGCTCCTACATGATTCGGTATTTACCAAAGAGAAAGAAATGAAAACGGAAACAAAGTGCCGGTTCTTGCGTCCGCATACGCAAGAACCGGCTTCTATTACACAAGTGATTCAAGGACAAAGGCTGTTTCAAAACCACCTTTAGTGGCGTCAGAAAGAGAAGTATGACCTGCTGCATCGCCAATGACAAAAACATGATCAAAATGTTTTCTGAATGTTTCTTCTAACGGGTTATAAGCGGTTACTCCCATAGCAATGATCACCTGGTCCACTTCTATTTCAGTATGTTTCCCTGATGCCTTTTCCTCAATTACGAGGCCATTCGGGATGATTTGATTTACTTTGTGGTCGGTTATAATCTTGACATTCAAATTTTCTAAACGGTTCATCAGCTTGGCTCTTGTAGCGGGACTTATTTTTCTGCTTGACTTAGTAGGCAATTCAACTAAAGTCACCATATTCCCTTTTTCTGCAAGTCTTCGAACTGTACTATGACAAACCATACCGCTGCCGAGCACAGCAATTCGATCCCCATTAAATTCTTTTCCTTCCATTTTTACCTGCTTATAATGACACACATGCTGGAGCTCTATTCCTTCAATATTTGGAATCAATGGCTGTCCACCTGTTGCCAGGATAACGGCATAGGGATCTAAAGGACGAATGGCTTCAATTGAAGCCCCTGTATGGAGTCGAATATCTACCTGTAACCGCTCCATTTCATGAACCAAGTAATCCTTATACCATTTCATTTTCTTTTTGTATACGGGTTCAGTTACTTGATTTAACTGTCCACCCAGTTTCTCATTTTTCTCAAATAGTGTGACATCATACCCTTTTAACGTCAGTACCCTCGCTGCTTCCATTCCACCTGGTCCACCACCAACGATCACAACCTGACGCTTGTCATTAATCTTTTCTATCGACTGAAACTCTAATTCTCGTCCTGCTCTGACATTAATTGAACACTCAATATGGCCTTTTGAGTACATACAGTGTAGACAGGAAATACACATTCTAATCTCTTTTTCTCTTCCTTCAGAAGCCTTCCGAACCCACTCAGGATCTGCAAGTTGCCCACGTCCAATCGCGACAAAATCTGCTTTCCCGTCCGCTAGAATGGACTCTACGTATTTGGGTTCCCGAATGGCACCAACCGTAATCACGGGTATCGCAACTACTTGTTTGATCGATTCTGCCAGGTAGACTCTCCACCCTTGCTCATATAAAGGCGATTCGATAACTGTTTCCATCGTATTATAGTTTCCGGCACTTGCATGAAGGCCATCTACACCTATTTTTTCTAAGTACACGCTTATTTCCTTACTTAAAGGTATATCTGTTCCGCCTTCTTCAAATTCGTCCACGCTTAATCGTACAGTGACAGGAAAATCCTCATCACATACGTCTTTAATCCCTCGTACAATTTCCTCTAAAAATCTCATTCTATTTTCAAAGTTCCCACCATATTCATCGGTCCGTAAATTGGTTTTAGGGCTTAAGAACTGGTTAATTAAGTAGCCGTGTGCACCATGTAACTCTACACCATCAATACCTGCCTGCTTACATCTATAGGCACCCATTACAAACTTTTGAATGAGTTCTTTTACTTCTTCATTCGTTAATTCCCGTGGCACTTCTCCGATTGCTTCACAAGCAACCGAACTTGGTGCAACAATTTGTTTTCCACCCGAAAGCATTGAATTCGATTCTCTTCCTGCATGATGAAGCTGAACAAATATTTTTGCCCCGTATTTATGTACAGCATTAGCCAACCGATGGAACCCAGGGATAAAAACATCCTGATCAATCCTTAATTGGTTTACCGCTCCTTTTCCTAATTCATAATCGATCGTTGTAAACTCTGTAATAATTAATCCAGTTCCACCTTTCGCTCTTTCTTCATAATAACGAATCTGGTGATCTGTGATCTCTCCATTCGGACCTGCCAAATTGGTTGACATCCCTGGCATGACTACTCTATTCTTTAATGTTAGATCTCCAATTTGCCCTTGTTCAAATAAATGCTTAAAACTCATACGTTATCTTCCCCCTAGTTGACTGTCAATCAGTTCATCTAAAAATGCATCAATTTTAATTATAAACGAATGAATCGTGTTGTTTTTTAAGTTCCAGGTGACAATTTGATGACGGTATGACAAGAGATCGGTTCTTGCGGTTGCAAACACCAAAACCATTCCTTTACCATTATTAAAAAAGTCTGAAAATTTAATAAATAAGTAGTGACATTTCTTTCTCTTCTGTTATATAATAGTTACAAATATAAGTAATTGTTATATATTATAAAGGAGGATGATGATAAATGATTTCGATTAAAGAGCGAGACAACATGATCCAATTTTTAGTGAATTATTTTGGGGGAGATCCGGTTCAATTGGAAAATATGAGTGATTATTCTCTAGAGTACACATATGAATTTGCCTATGAAAGAAAAGAAATGGAAAGCCATTTTTAAACAAAGCCTTTGTAGGAAATCTGACTACTCAATCACACCCTAATAAGCTCGGAGGCATCATCCAACTTACGGATGATGCCTTCTTTTTTATTCACCTTTTAAGGAGTTGCTAAATACAAAATTTTTCTGCAACATCATACTGGACAAAGAATCATTGAAAATTCCCCCTTTTCCTTTCATACTAAAGAATGTCCAGAATGATTTTATATAAAGGAGTGGTAGTTTTGTTTAGAGTTGAAGATGCCTGTCTCGTTGTAATTGATATTCAGGGGAAATTAGCCTCCCTTGTGGACCAAAGTGAAGCGATGATCTCTCATGTGGCTAAGCTTGTGCAGGGGATGCAGGCACTGGATGTACCCATTATTTGGATGGAACAGAATCCAAGCCGTTTAGGGAGTACAACACCCGAAATTGCCCAGCATATGGTATGTGTACAGATTCCTAAAATGTCCTTTAATGCGCTATTGGAAAGTGATGTCCAAGACGCTGTTAAAGCTAGTGGTCGCAGCCAATTTATTCTTACAGGCATTGAAACACATATTTGTGTCTACCAAACTGCCTGTGCCTTAAAGAAACAGGGATATGAAGTGGAGGTAGTTGTGGATGCGGTATCATCACGCACAAAGGAAAATAAGGAAATCGGCTTAGCCAAAATGCAGGCACTCGGTATTTTACCGACGAGCACGGAAATGATATTATATGAGTTGCTTCAAACGGGCGACCATGAGCAATTTAAAACCATCTTGACATTAATAAAATAAACGCTATTCAGATTTAGAATACAGTGTAAAGAGCCTGACCCATTATTTTATAGGAGATGACAAAATGTCTTTTTACCAATCATTTGCATCCTATTACGATCGCATCTTCCCATTAAACCAAACCGCATTATCCTTTGTGTCCAACTATTTTCAACCCGGGGAATCCATCTTAGATATGGGAGCTGGAACTGGAAATATGGCCCTTGCCCTTGCGAACAAAGAAATTCAGGTAACCGCTTCAGAGCCTGATGAAACCATGGCTGAGTCTATTCGTTCCAAAACGGATTTGAGTGGCCTAGCCGTATCTGTTCAGACAAAATCAATGGAACAGATGGAAGAGTTTCAGAGCCACTTTGATGGAATTATCTGCATTGGAAATACCCTTCCCCATTTGTCAGATGAAGAAAAAATGGAACGTTTTTTAAACCAGTGTCATCAAAAACTAAAACCACATGGAAGACTCATCCTGCAGACCGTTAATTATGATAAAGTCCTTTCTTCAGATGACTTTTCTTTTCCTGTTATACAAAAGGACGACTTTAGTTTTACGAGACGTTATGAAAAAGTGAACGATTATATTTACTTTACGTCAATCTTGAATGTTAACGGAGAATCAACTGAAAACACCATCCCTTTGTATCCGATTACATCCCAACGTTTGATCTCACTCTTAAAGAAAGCTGGTTTTGAATCCATTCACGTTTATGGAAACTTTAAAGGGGAAGAGTTTAATCGGGATTCACCTGCATGTATTGTGGTTGCAAAGTAATGTTTAACTCAGGCATCAACCAGCTTGGCTGGTGCCTGAATCCATTCATTTTCGTATTGCTTAAACCGGTTTTAGATCCCCCCTCCTTCATAATCAACTAAAAACTATTAAACTCTTCTTCCCATAGTTTGTTTCAGTTATTAGGACACTATAACCATTTGAACTCCTTCTTCGTACATTCTCAGCGATTGTTAGGAATGTGGTCTTTATTTCCAATTAATAGAATCAAGCCATTACAAGAGAACCGTCCCTTTGTCACCAAAATTTTAATAGTCTTCACTTGTTTTTTTGATATAATAACATCATTCAATCGTTTTATAGAAAGTAGTTGAGGTCATGGGAATTTGTGTAAGAGATGTTCTAAAGTCTGAACTTTTTAAAGACTTTCAATTATTAGCAGGTCACGGCGGGCTTGATAAACAAATACAAGGAATTGCTACCATAGATGCTCCAGACGGTTTTAAATGGACACATGGCCGAGAGATGTTGTTATCATCTGGCTATGTGTTTAAAGAGAATCCAGGTTTATTCGAAAGCATTTTTGAATCAGGTGTTTTGAAGACCACGTCAGCACTAGGAATCAAACTAGGAAGGTTCATCGATCATATTCCAGATCATATCATAGCGTCTTTTAATGAATATAATATACCCCTAATCAAGATTCCAATGGAGTATTCCTGGATGGGGCTCGTAAATCAACTAAATGTTCTGGTCATGAACCGAAGCATTAAGCAATTCAATATTAGAAATACGAATCCAAATGACTACTCGAATCTATCCTATCAGGTAAGGAAGATTCATAAAATCTTATCTCAAATCGAAAAAGAAATGAACTTCCCTGCCATGCTGTATGATCTTTCAAATGAAAAAGCTTATTACAGTTCGCCAGCATTTTTAAAACTAGCTGATCACTTAAAGATTGAGGACTTTTGGACACCACCATATGATTATGAAAAAGAAGAATTGTGTAACTATCTGAACATGGATCGATATCGACTCTTTGATGAAAAGTATGAAAAGCCTTACAGTTGGATTACGGTTCCTATTACAGTTGGGGACAAGATTGAGGCATACTTTGTCGTTGTTGAAGCTACAGGGCTTATTGACTATTTCGATCAATTTGCATTACGGATTGGATTTGTATTGCTTCAATCCCTATTTGAACAAATTCTCGTAGCACAAAATATCGGAGATGCGGGGTTTGAAAAGTTTGTAACCGATTGCTTTTATGGGAACTTAACAAATCATGAAATGATTGCCAAGCGTGCAACCGAATTAAATATCGACACATCCCTAAAGTATCATCTCGTTTTAATGAAGCAAACGAATAAAGATCTATACCTATCCAGTTATAAGGATATCTTGAAAAATACGTTTAATACTAGTATCCATTATTCGGGTATTAGAATGGCCATAATCGATGAAAATAGTTGTGTTTTTCTAGTTCCTGTAGATAGTTCGATTTCAGAGGAAAAAAACTTAGAACTTATTAGGGAAAGTTTTAAGGAACTATATAATCGGTTAGAAAGCAGAATTGAGAATATTAACCTAGTGTTTGCGATTTCGGATATTAGTGATACAGTATATGAAATCAAAAGAAATTATTCTAGATGTGAGAAGGTTATATCCATTGGTAGACTTTTATTTCCTAATAAAAACTACCTTCTTTATTCAGATCTAGGCGTCTTTGCCTGGATGGATATTCAAGAAGATGAAATCGAAATCATGCTGAAAGATTTAAAATGGTTATTTGATCAAGATGAAAACAAGGAACTAATCGAAACCTTGAAAGCATATCTCGATTGCAAAATGAACTATAGTCATACAGCAAAACAACTTTATATTAATATCAATACAGTCAGAAAAAGAATCGATCAGATCAACGATAATATTCAATTAGACTTAGAGAATCCTTTAAATCGAATAAAGTTAGAAATTTTACTCAAGTTGTTCAACTAAAATATAAATAGTCGTGAGGTTGTCCCATTAGGTGTCTGTCTCCTACAAAGATAATTCTGGATCATGATAGATATTTCATTCTATTTGAGATACTAGAACTATAGATTGTGGAGTCTACCCCCATGAGACAACCTTTTTATTATTTATTCAGACATCTTAAAGTGAAAATTTTTTCAAAAAAACGATTAAATAATAAAAGTTTTAACATTACGAAAGCGCTATCATTTTTTATAGAATAAACACATAGGTCAGCTGAATACTAGTGTGTTTAGAATTACACGCAACAAGTTTTATGAAAAGAATCAAATCATTTACTAATCCGAAAAGTAATAATTACTACTATCTTAAAGATTGGAGAGGTTAGTATGACAAAGAAAAAAGGAATTTTTTATGGCTGGTGGATTGTTTTAGGTGGGCTTTTATTAGTAACCTTAACGGTGCCTTTTACAAGTGCACTAGTCGGGCTTTATATGCTGCCGATTACAGAAGAGTTTGGTGTTCCACGAACGGCTTTTACATTTACAGTTTCGATCATTGGGATATGCGGAATCATACTGTCACCTATTGTGGGGAAATTGGTACAAAAATATAATTCTAAATTGATTATGTCAACAGGTATTATCGTGTTTTCACTCGCCTATATGTCTTATGGACTTGCACAATCTGTGTATCATATGTATATATCAGCAGCCTTAGTTGGTGTAGCCTTTGCATTTTGTGGTAATTTACCGACACAAATTATTGTTGTTAATTGGTTTAAAAAGAATAGAGGATTAGCACTAAGTATCGTGCTTTCTGGTATTGGTCTAGGCGGTTTCCTGCTAAGTCCTGTGATTGCTAATTTAATTATCAACGTAGGTTGGAGAAATACTTATTTTATTATGGGGCTTGTGGTCTTAATCGTAGCTCTGCCTATTGCCTTATTCGTCATGAAGAAAAATCCTGAACAGCTTGGTTTAAAACAATATGGTGCAGATGAGGAAGATGCTTCCACTAAGAACAAAGCTGAAATTGAAATTGACATCACTCCAGCTGAAGCCAAGAAACAACCTTTCTTCTATATCTATATGATTGGGATCTTTTCATTAGGGTTAATCACAACAGGTTCACTTCAACAAATAACACCGTATGTCAGTGATATGCATGGAATGGTTTACGCCGCTACGATTGTTGCCACCTATTCTCTACTAGGAATTGGAGGGAAATTAATTCTAGGTTGGTTAAGTGATAAAATTGGAATAATAAAGTCTGGAGCAATGGGTTATACAGCGATATCGGTTGCCTTTATCCTTTTACTATTTGGACAAAATAAATCCTTGCTAATCGCCATGGCCATTTTCTTAGCTTTTGGTAATGCAGTTGCAAGCGTTTCCACTCCTCTGTTTGCTAGTCATATCTTTGGCACAAATAATTACGGAGTGATGATGGGAATCACAAATAGTGCATTCCAAGTGGGTATGGCATTAGGTGGAATTTCCGCTGCAGCCGTTTATGATATTTTTGGTTCTTATAAATGGGCATGGATCGGATTGACTGTCGTTGCCCTATTATCAATGATATGTATTTCTCTTGCCTACACTATTTCAAGAAAGAAATACTCACGAGATGTAAAAAACGTAAAAAACGTAAAAAATGTAGCATAAAAACACGGGGACGGTTCTTGTGTCATCACACGCAAGAACTCTCCCCTTCCATTTAAAACTAAGCACAAAAAAGGAGAAATCAACATGAGAAATCAATTAATGGAAATGCTTGAATCACGTAAAGAGGAAATCATCGAAATTCGCCGTTATTTACATGAAAATCCTGAGTTATCTTTTAAAGAAGAAAAAACAGCTCAATATATTGCTGATTTTTATAAAGGAAAAGATGTAGAAATTCATACAAATGTTGGAAATGGCTATGGCATTGTCGTAACTATTAAAGGCGGAAAACCTGGAAAAACAATCGGTCTTCGTGCTGATTTTGATGCATTGCCTATTGTAGAGGAAACCGATGTTCCATTTAAATCAAAAAATGAAGGCGTAATGCATGCTTGCGGACATGATGCACATACAGCATATCTATTAGTTCTTGCAGATTGCCTGATCCAATTGAAATCTGAGATTGCTGGTACGATCAAAATTATTCACCAGCATGCAGAAGAGGTACCACCAGGCGGAGCAAAAAGTATTGTTGAATCTGGTTTATTAGATGACTTAGATGCTGTATTCGGCACACACGTATTCCCTACAATGCCAACAGGTACTATTTCGGTGCGCAGCGGATATGCAATGGCTGGAAGAACCTTTTTCAAACTGAAGATTCAAGGTGTTGGCGGCCATGGCTCATCTCCTCATATGGCAAATGATTCCATTGTCGCTGGAGCGCATTTTGTTACAGCAGTCCAAACGGTCATTAGCCGTCGGTTAAATCCATTTGATGTTGGGGTTATTACAATCGGTTCTTTCGATGGAAAAGGCACTTTTAATGTCATCAAAGATGCAGTTGAACTTGAAGGTGATGTACGTTACATGACAGTGGATACACAGAAATTGATTGAAAAAGAAATTCGTCGCATTATAAGTGGAATTGAAGTAGAGTTTGGGGTTAGTTGTGAATTAACTTATACAGCAGATTATCCGCCTTTATATAATGATCCAAAAATTACAGCAGATATTGTAGCATCTCTTGAAAAAATCAACGATCCATCTATCAAGGATATCATTGAAAGCCCAATGATCTCTGGCTCAGAAGACTTTGCTTATTATTTAGAAAAAATTCCAGGCTGTTTCTTTAACATTGGTGCTATGCCAAAAGGTGTAGAAAGTGCTTATTTTAATCATCATCCAAAATTTGATATCAACGAAGATGCCCTTCTGATTGCGGCAAAATCAGTTGCACAAGTTGTCTGCAGTTATTTTGAAGAGTAAGTAGTCATTAAAGAGGTCCCCTACTCGTTAGGGGATCTCTGTTAATTCCAAAAAAAGGGGACGGTTCTTGCGTATGCAAACGTAAGAACCGTCCCCTTTTTACTCATCCTCGACAAGCCTTACTACATCATTTCCGCATTTTTTACATTTACCTTTAAGCAAAACACCCCATTTGTCATCATGCACAGTATACTGTGTTATCGTCGTTACTCCACAAGAGGAACAATAAACATTGTTTATAAACAACTCTTGAATCTCTTTAGGCAACCTTCCCCATTTTTGAACTGCTTGAAAATCTATGATACTCATTTACGAACCCCTTTTCTTTTCTTAAAAATAGACCGTTTCTCTATTCTAATATATTCCATTACTGGGATGGTTAAACTAATGACTTCTTTGGCTCATTCATGATAAATTTACTTTCGTAGTGATGAACAATAAAACATGAAATGGTGAGTAGTCGCGGCTCATGGTAACCATGAGTTGAGGAAAGTCCAGGCTCGCCCGGTGCTGAGATGCCCGGAGTGTTCGTGCCATCTGCAAAGGTGGGCAGTAATCATAATTGCTGACGGCGGAGAAATCATGCTAAGTCTTTAGGGATATGCTGAGAGTAACCTGAAAGTGCCACAGTAACGGAGTTCTTCTGGAAACGGAAGAAATGGAACGGGGTAAACCCCACGAGCGAGCAACCCAAATTTAGGTAGGGGCATCATCCGGCGGAAATGAAGAACCAAAGGATGGATCGATGAATCAATCGATAGTCATATGACTACACCTGCACGTGCGAGATTGGCATCGTCCGAGCACGCAGGAACAGAACCTGGCTTACAGCCATTTCATGAGCCGAATTCATCAACATAATCACGAAATAACATAGGTATGTTTAATTCTATACATACCGTGCTAAACGGGGAGTTAGCGGTGCCCTGTAACCCGCAATCCGCTATAGCGGGGTTGAATGCCTACTTGAGGTGCGATCATGTAAGGTCTGCCTTGTAAAAGTAGTGTTGACAATTGGGTCCTACGCAATGGGATCCTATGAAATTGGTCAGGTCCGGAAGGAAGCAGCCATAAGTAGTCCATTCCATGTGCCGTGGGGTAGCCTAGTTCGAGCTAATGTTTACAAGTAACGCTTGGTTGTTCGTATCGATGGTAGGCGCACGGTAATTTAATCGTATAGCGATCATGACAGCGTGGATAACGTTTCTTTCGCTATATTTTACAAATCAAATACATATTATATGCTTTGGTTCCTTTATTTTTTACAGGATGGTTTAACATACACTTGGTATGATTACTAAATTAAGCTAACCTGCTTCCAATACTTTTATAAAGAGGAAATTTTCTTATTAATGCTAGCTCTTTCCCCTATAATTCTTGGAGTTCAGTGTAATAGAAATAAGTTCATTCTCGATCACCCCCGTTTTCATTCAATATTTAAAAGCCCTCGACGAAGAAACAACCTTTGCAATCAGAACCATAGGTAACACTCAGGGATAATCCACAACACAAACCTCTTTTGCTACTTTATTTTCATTTTCCTAACCTTCGCTTTGGATGTACCCTTAATGTAAATCTTCAATTGAAAACAACTCTAAATATTTTTTAAAAATAAGGGAAGAATATATTTGTCATGATTTAAAAAGCAATTTTCACGTATAAATCATCACTATTTTTAGAAATAGCCATTGAAAGGCGGTCTTATATACCATGGGTAATGAAAAAGTGAAACTATGGACAAACCAATATTTAATTATTGTCATATTGTCTTTAGTCATGTTCTCTTCTTTTTATATGATTACAGCAGGTTTCCCCATTTTTGTATCAACCATTAGTGATAATCCTGCGATTGCAGGAGTCATGACCACGACCTTAATGTTAGCATCACTAATTACGCGCTTCTTTGCAAGTGTCATTATTCAAAAAGTGAATATGAAATGGCTCCTCATTATTTCCCTTTTTTATTTTTTGGGCACAATCGCTCTTACTTTTGTAAACGACTCCATCGGATTTTTAATTTTCATTAGAGCACTACAAGGTATTGGATTTAGTATGCTTACGATTTTAGTCTTTACGATATCAAGTAATATTGTTCCTAAATCTCGGTTAGGTGAGGGCATTGTTTTTTTCGCAATGTCTACAAGCGTTGGGACGACACTTGGGCCACTAATCGCTATTTCTTATCTTGCAAATTATTCATTCCGGTCGATGATGATGTTAACTCTAAGTCTTATGTTTTTTTCATTTGTGTGTAGTTTTTTCACAAAAAATACGGTTAAAAAAGAAAAGGAAAGTCCACAGGCGACAAATAAAGAACCTTTCTATAAGTATATGTTCGATAAGCGTGTCCTTCTCCCAAGTATTTTGGTAGCGTTCAATTATATGGCAATTGCTGGAATTGTCAACTTTATGGGGGCGTTTGGTAAAGAGATCAATGTTGGCGGAAGGATTTCGCAGTTTTTTATCGCCCAAGGGATTGCAATGGTAATCGTTCGTGCTTTCTCTGGTAAAATTTTCGATCGATTCGGTCACAGAATCCTTATTATTCCAGGCGCTATTTCAGGGGCAGTAGGTTTGATTCTTTTAGGCTTCTCTACTAGTATGGGGATGGTTTTGGTTTCAGGGGTATTATTCGGAATCGCTTTTGCCATCATCCATCCAATTATCCAAGCTTGGGCATTAACTCTTGTTCCACCCGAGAAAAAAGCAACAGCCAATTCTATGCTTCTTATTTTTATAGATTCTGGTCTGGCCATTGGATCAGTAGGACTTGGATTCTTAGCAAAACGTGTTGGGTACGGTATGACTTTTAGTTGTTCTGCAGCTTTTATGATTGTTATTTTGTTATTGTATCTAATCGGGAGCAGGAAAACAGTAACATTAGAAGCTAATAAGGAAAAATCATCCAGAACGAAACATACTAGCCTACGAACGGTAAAACCATAACAAACTGGGGCTGTACCATTGTCAACACTAACTTTTAGGACAGCCCCTAATTGACTACAATAAGAACGAAAAAAGGTATTAATCTTGCCCCGGTTCAATTCCCTCAATTTCCCTTTGTATATTCGTTTATTGATATATTTATCTTTTTCGTTTATCCTCTACAGCTTTAAGCAGAATATTCCCCACCCAAACCATTCCTTTATATCCTAACCTGGTTATAATAGAGATAAGACCCTAACTATTATAAGGAGAAAAAATGAACAAAATAAAGGCTTGGGCAAAAAAATTAAAGCGGCAAATATTCATTCTTTACTTTGCATATAGAGATGAAAGAGTCCCTTGGTATGTTAAATTATTCACGGCTTGCATTGTAGCCTATGCGTTCAGTCCTATTGACTTAATACCTGATTTTATACCGATTCTTGGCTATTTAGATGATGTTATTATTCTTCCATTAGGCATAATGTTTGCATTAAAGATGATACCAAAGGATGTCATATCGGACTGTGAAGTGAAAGCAAATGAAATGATGAAAAATGGTAAGCCCAGGAATTGGATCGTTGGTTCACTCATCATTTTGATTTGGAGTGTGATCATCCTATGGATACTTTTAAAAATTTTTCATGTATTGAATTAAAGGAAGCAAGATCGGAAACTCTATTGTACCCATTCATATAACGTAATCTTATAATATACAGGATCATATACGGGATTGGCTTGAAATACTTTTACCTTTTTGATTTTGCCTGAAAGATCTATTCCTTGTTTGATAAACCCTTCCACCACTTTATTGGTTAGATAGATTTGACTGTTTTCATAATAGCTTAGATCATGTAAGAAAACCTCGTACGTCACGATCTCTTTATGGGGCATTGAAACATCGAGATAATCTAAAACCCTTGTTTCTTCCCATGTATAGAGAATCGAGTGTGAATCCATTTGTTGTGTGTATTGGGCCAATTGATAGCTAGCTGGCAGCTGATTGGCTTGCTCGTAGATCATTTGCACGGATTTTACCGAATTGGACAAAAGCAAGACCAAACAGACGGCAGCAATCATGGAATGAGAACGCTTCTTTAAAATCATTACGAATAGAATAAATAAGATAAACAAGACGACCGGAACGATATGACGTGGCTTTTCTACATTTTGTGCCAACAGCGCCCAAAAAAGATAGCTTAAAGCCATCACATAAGCTAACGAAAGCTTTTTTATACTCCACTTAAAATGAGATAAACTCAGTAGTCCTAATAAAATTATAATAATAGCGATAAAAATCGATAGCGATGAAAGTCCATGCCAAAAAAGATTGTTGAATAGCAAAGTGAAAAAACGATTCAAAAAAGATTGATCACTTGAGACTGCTGTGTTCCCCCAATCATTAAAATGGCCACTTGTAAATGCTAAGGATAGCTTCACAAATCCTCGAATACTTCCTTCAGAAAAAACAAGGCCTCCTACCCATATAAGCTGAAAGATCAAAGTAAACAGTATGCGTATACCCAATTGCTTCCGTGTATAATCATGTTCGCACCACTTTTTCCAGAATAAATAGATAAGTCCAACGCCAAAAGGCAAGTATGAAAGTCTTATTCCCAATAAAAGACTAAACAAAAGCATGGCCAGCCAATCACCAAAGCCCCCCTTCTTTCGTGCAGCTCTATCAATACTCCAGAAATACCACCATAGCGCTGCTAGACCTGAGCCCTCAGACATCGGCTGGTTTACGGTTACAAGCACATAGGAGGAAGAGTAAATCACAGCAGTCATTAAGAAGCTATATGGCTTTGAAACATACCTTCTTGCCATCATATAGATTGGGAAGATTGCACTAAAATAAAAAAGAATATTAAATAAGGTTAAGGAAGCCGTTTGATCCTCGACAAATTGATGAATAAATAAACCACCAAGAATAAAGTAAGGGTAACCGGGAAAATGTGGCTGCATCGCCATAATATCAAATCGTTCAAGCGCAAGAGAATAATCTACTTGATCCCATGTAGCTGCAAATGCATTAATATGACTTAGTTGAAACAAGAATAAAATGAGTATGGATGCCAAACTCGTTAAGACAAGGATTTTATGGTACCAATCCACTTTTCTATGTAAATCTACTTTACTTTCCATAGAACCACCATTCTAAAAAAAGCACAAGGAAATACCTTGTACTTTTCAATAACCTATTATTTTATTTGATTGCTTTCTGCGATTCTAAACCATTTGCCTCTTTATTACTGCTCTGTTTTACATCATCCGAACGATAAGAAGTTAATAAATAGATTCCGGCAAAATAACCAAGATAGGCAATGACTTCTTCAATGGATGGCATCGATGCGTACCCAAACAGTGCTTTCAAAAAGATGCCCACTTCCCCTGACAATAATGGTGCAGTCCCATGATCACGTATATAATGATCATAATCAATCGGATGCTCTGGAAGCAACCAAGTCAAATCGTATAGATGCGGGACGATACTCCCGATAATCTGTAAATCTTGCATCATGGAGATAGCCTGAACCAACAATCCTGCAGCAATTAAAATGATAAACGCCCCAGTGACTTTAAAAAACGTCTTAAGAGATATTTTCATCGTGCCTCTAAAGAATATGTAAGAGACAACAACTGCAATAATGACTCCTGTGATGGCTCCCCATCCCTGCATGGCAGCACCAATATTCCCACCTGTAATCGCAGCAAAGAAAAAGACGGTTTCAATCCCTTCTCTCAGGACAACTAAGAAAGAATGGATGACCATTCCAACCACGTTTCCTGTTGAAATAAACTTACTCATCTTGTCTTCCGTATTACCTTTTAAGTCTCGGCTATGACTTGACATCCAAAATACCATTTGAGTCAATAGGAGAGCGGAAATAATCATAATGCCTATTTTCAAATACATTTCGCTGACCATGGCCGCAAAGCCTGTGAATACCAACTGAAATAACATGGCGGCCCCAACACTAGCCAACACGGCAAGTCCTGCACCCAGCCATATATATTTTGTATACTTCTTATTATCCGTTCGTTTCAAATAGGTTGTGATAATCCCTACAATCAGCAACGCTTCAAGAACTTCGCGAAATGTAATTAATAACGCTTGTATTTCCATGAATGTTCACCTCTCCCCTACCTATGAACCACTTATTTTTTATTTTTTAGATTTTCTTTTTCGTCTTGCTACGATTACGACAGCTATAATAACCGCCACTATAATAATGATGGGTATCCAATTTCTGAGATTGGATATATCTGTCCAATCTTTATTTGCTTTTTCTGCTTCTGTGGCACTTTCAGAAAAATGCCCCACTTCCAAACTTTTTATATTAAATTCCGTTTGAAGTCTAGATAGAATCGTTTCTTTACTTGACTTAAAAGCCTCCATGTCAGCTTCCTTTTGCCCCACACCAAAAAGTCCAGGATTTCCTAACGATTCTAAAGCTTGATCAAATTCTGCTTTGATTTCTTTATCAAGTTCAGGATTCTTTGCTTCAATTTTCGGAGACAATGCTTCGTATGTAGCAAAGCCCTTCGCCAACAATCGTTTACTTGTATCAAACTCTGAGAAATTCTGTTCAACACTTTCCATTCGGCGAGCAATATTTAAAACGAGAAGCTCATCCATACTTTCGATGGTTTGTTCTTTATCTTTGTCTTTAATATCTTGAAGAATGATGGTCGATGGATCAGGTCCCATATGCATATCGACTTCTTCTTTTACCGTTTCATAATGTTTTTGTGCTGTACTGAAGTCTGGCGGAGTTTTATCTAATTCGAGTAACATTTCTTTATAGACTTCTGCCAATTCTTCCTTATTTGGATCGCCATATGTATAAGCATGAGCGGATATGGAAAATACAAAGGAAAATAGAAAAATGACTGATAAAGATAAAAGCAATTGTTTTTTCATAGCCTATTTCTCCTGTCACTAATGATAATGATTATCATTATTATTGTCAATATTATTTTGCGATGAGTATCCCTGTTTTATAACTACTTTCACCCAAATCCGACTCTTCTAGCCTATCCAAGTTATATGCATTCTTTTGAATGTCAATTCGGTCAACCTTTCGATTCCATTCTTTCCAAATCGCTGGAAGGACTGACGAAAGATAGCCTCTAAACGTGATAAAAGATGATCCAGTCGAACGAACATGATATGGGATGGGTACTTCCTGCACACGAAATCCTTTTCGTGCTAGGTTTAATGTAAGAACCTGCGCATAATTATAGTCATGAATAATTTCAGCATGCTGCATGGCTTGTCTAGTAAAAGCCCTCATCCCCGACTGTCCGTCGTGAATCCATCTCTTTAATAACAAACTCTGAAGAAATGTAAAACAATAGTTGCCTAAACGCCGATGCAGCTTCATTCCCTTTATAGTACCCAAAAAGCGGGACCCCATTGTATAATCGGCCTCCCCTTGGAAAATAGGCTCCAACAGATGAGGAATGTAATCGGCAGGATATTCACCATCCGCATCGATCATCACCCCAATGTCTGCACCTCTTTCAAAGCATTCGCGCAGCCCAGCGCGAACGGCTGCGCCAAGTCCCTGATTGGTTGGAAAACTGACAATATAGTCTGCGCCAGCCCTAATTGATACTTCGATGGTTCGATCACTGGACCCGTCATCGATGACCAATACTTTCACATCGACCTTGTCATGAAAGTCTCTCGGAATGTTTCGAATCACCATCCCGATGGATTCCTCTTCATTGTAGGCCGGTAAAAACACAATCACTTGAAGTTTATCCATTTTCAACTTTCTCCTCTCTGTTCAATGGCATCTACTAGAACCTTACCTCTGCTGTGACTAGGAAATGGGGCACCTAACAAATAGGCTAATGTAGGAGCTAAAGAGACAAGACTGTGCTTTTCCTCCACTTTCTTTCCTTTAGTAATATGGGGCCCGTGGATAAAAAAGGGCACAAATCGTTCTCCCTCGTCTAAATGGCCATGACCTCCGATCCCGTCAGCCTGCCCATGATCCGCACAAATGAAAAGGGTCGTATTGTCCATTTTTCCCTCTTCTGTCAGCCAATCGACAAAGTCTTTAATAAGACGGTCTGCTTCGTGAATTTTTTGCAGGTATTCATCATAGAGCACCCCTCGACTATGGCCGGTTTGATCCGTCGCAATCATTTGCACGATAAACAAGTCTGGATCCTGTTCCTTCACGATTTTCTTTGCCTTTTCCATAATAGCCGAATCTACCTGGTCATTATGCATAACGGCCGTAAAGGTATCAACGTCGCTTCCCATCGAATCAACCAGATGAGCACACCCGAAGAGTCTCCCTTTTTTTCCAACCTTCCGCAACGAATCAAAAATACTCTCCACCTTGATCCCTAACTTCCAAACCATATTGGAGCGTATTCCATGTTCGATCGGGTACGTTCCGGTAAACATCGAGGAGAAACAAACAACGGTTCTAGCCGGATAGACCGTTTCCATATTGGTATATTCTGTACCGTTATCCTTCAAATAATCGAGGTAGGGCGTATCGGCTTCATAAAAACGTTCCTTGCGCATCCCATCAATGACGATAACAATCGCTTTATCAGAAAGGCTCTTCTTTGGCTGTGCAAAATGATCCCTTGTAAAGCCCGTATACATTTTTGGTTTCCAATCGAATAGATTGCGATGAAGAATCGCGGCAAAAACAAGTACAAAAAGATAAAAAAGGGCAATGGATAACAAATCCACCGATGTACCTGAACCTAATTTTCCAAAGAATAAATCCCAAAGAGATAGGATTAATAAAAATTTAGGAAGTTGTTCTTGAGCGTTTCCACTTGTTGAATCACTATTTTTCATCACGAGCTTCCAAAAACGGGTAAAGTTTAACCATGACGTCCCGATTCGCAAATGGTAATACAGTGTTCCCCAAAAGAATACGGTAAAAAAGAAATAGAGCCCGATTGAAAAGAATAATAGGCCTATATTTGTATGATTCCAAGTGATTAAATAAACAACAAAAGGAATCCAAAGATAATTTCGTAAAAATAGCGGAAAATCATAAAGATAATAAAGGACGAACAATGGGATTACATATAAAAACGATTGAAATAAGTCTACAGCTGAATCCCAATTGTGTCAAAGCTTCGATGTGATAGAACAGCATCGCTCCGACTACAAAAATGGGCGTAAAAGGTTTCCCTTCATTTAATAAATTCCAGCAGCGTGCAGCTACTTTTTCAAATTTTGATGCACTTTTCATCTACCTCTCACTCCTCTCACACGTATCCAACTTAACACCGTCTTGAATGGGATCGGATATACCCATACAGCTATGACCCCTGCAGCGTAGGAAAAAAAGAATTTGACTGCATGTGTCACAATCGCAATGGTATAGCCTTCTTGAATCGTATAGCCAAACAAACGTAAGGCAAAGACAAGAAAGCTTTCATAATTGGCGATTCCACCCGGTGTTATTTGAAAAATTTGTCCTGAAACTGTTACACTGTTGGCAAAAACCGCTTCGATCATCGATAAGTCTCCATGGTAGATGATCACCGTTCCATATAGGATAGCAGCTTCTAAAATCCAACTTAATCCCATTGCAGTAGAGATCAGTATGCCATTTTTGCCACGAAACGCTTGTTTAAATAACTCAAACTGACGCTTTAAAAAGGCTGGAAAAAATCGTACAATAACGACGATTGCAAGCACAAGTCCAACACTTCCAATCATGACGACTGGAATGGAAATCTGATAGTCTACTCCAAGGGCGAAAAATCCAATAATCGTAAAACTGATTAAGAAAATCATGTCAAGCAGCCTAAGAATAATGACAGAATGGGCAGCGTCCTCACCGCTTATGTCATCCCGGGTGCTCATGATTTTCATTCTGACGAGATCTCCCGCTTTGATGGGCAATACATGGTTGACAAACAAACTATATAAAACTCCCAATAAACAGGTTAAAAACCTGGGCCGACCATGTAAATACATTTTCCAAGCTATGGCTTTTAAGCAAAAAGAAAGTAAATATAGGGTTAATATAGCAAAAAGGATGATCGGCGATTGAATAATGGCCTTTATCCCTTTCCAAATCCATTCACCATCAAAGTACTGAAAGGTCAAATAAAAAAAGAAACTGACTATCAATAATGAACCTATTAACTTAATTGTTTTAAAGGAAAGCTTCATTTTCCTTCGCCCACTTTACGGTCCCTGCTATCCCTTGCTCAAAACTTACTTTGGGTGTATACCCTAAAAGATCTTGTGCTTTATGAATATTGGCCCATGTTTGCACGACATCCCCTGTGCGAGATTCTTCTCTTCTAATCTTCATCTCAGGGAAATATTTCCCTAATTCATTCAATAACGAAAGCATCGAGATCGGCCTGCCTGAACCAATATTCATCACTTCACTTCTATGTAATGGGGTTAACGATAAACAAATCCCTTCGACAATGTCATCAATATACGTAAAGTCGCGAACTCGATCTTCACCAAAGAGAGTGATTTCTTGATTCTGTAATAACTTTTTCAGAAAGATGCCAATGGCCATATCTGGGCGAACCCAAGGGCCGTATACGGTGAAAAAACGTAAGATTTTCGTTTCAAATCCATATAACTGTCTATATACATGACAAAAGGATTCTGCGGAATATTTAGAGGCCGCATAGGGCGAAATGACGTTTCCAGTGGCCATATCCTCCTGCAATGGGCCTTTCCGATTTCCATAAACCGATGAGGAAGATGCAAAAATCAATTGCCTCACATGACTTTGTCCACAGGCTTCCAGCACATTGATCGTCGCTTTAATATCATAATCCACGTACTCTAGTGGTCTTTCAATTGAGTAGGCAACCCCTGGTAAGGCTGCCAGATGAATCACAGCGTCTGGTGAAATGGATTGAAAATGTGAAATCGTTTCTTCCCTATTTAATAGATCTAATCGAGCAAATTGCTCAATGCTCAAACCGTCAATGGTACTCAACTGTTTCCTTTTTCTTTCTATTGAATAGTATGGATGCAGACAATCGATGATATGTACTTCATGATTTTCTAACATCAGTTTTCTTGCTAGATGGCTGCCAATAAAGCCTGCACCACCCGTAATAATAATTTTCAACTTAACACCTCTATCTCTATAATCGGACTTCGTTATTCCAATTATAGCCATTCTATCCATAAGGAAAAACCTTGTTTGGTGACAAGGTTTTTCCTTTGCACATTTATCACTATTTTGCTTGTTCAATCACATTTTGCAAAGTAGCTTGGATTTCTGCTAAGATTGGCTCACCTTTAGCCTTATCTTTAGCTTTTGCTGCTTCAAGATAGGCTTGAGCCTGCTCAGTTAATTTTACATACGCTTCTTCGCCAATGATTCCTTTAATATCATTCCCAATGACATCCATAAATAACGCACCTTCTAAAGCTGTAATAGGAGACTTATCTTCACCCCATGCTTCTAAGCTTTCTGCATATTCATCTAAAGCAATTTTAGAGAACCCACGTACAAATGCTTTGTTAACAGCTGCAGGATCAAGGGTTGCCACATCAGTTTCTAAATTAAATTGTTTTTCAATAAAAGCTGCTTCCTCTGCAGCATGCTTATCCAAATAAGTGAAAATAGATTGATAGAATGCCCAGCCTTCAGCTTGTTCAATTTTAGCCTCTTCTGGATTTTCCTTTGCTGCAGCAGCAGTCTTAGTTGCATATCCATTTGGTACGGCTCCTGTTGCTAGATAGAAAGTTTTCATTAATGTTTTATCAACGACTTGTTTTCCTAACTGGAAGCCAAGCAGATCATCTGATTCGATCGCTTTTTCAATCTCAGCGAATCCTCCATCAATAACGGAGACCATATTTGTACTGTTGGCCGTATCACGTTTTTCAACTGTTGATTGCAGGATTGCATAGAATTCCTTTGCTTCTTCAAGTTCTGCTTTTACTTCGTCCTGTTTGCCCCATTTTTCTTCCATTTCAGTAAAATCATGTTTGATTGACGTATAGAAAACTTTTTGCATTAACTTATCAAAGAGTTGTCTAACAACAATTGGGTCCATGGAACCATCTTTTCCTGCCTGAAGAGCGGCTGTAATATGCTGATCATTTTGTGCTTCAAACTCTGAATCTCGGCTTTGTACAAGGCTTTGAAGATCTTTTGTATAAAGATTGGTTACCATCTCAAAATCTACTTCTTTTCCTTCTTTGGCCTTATCTAATTCTGTGATGGCTTCCTTGTAAACTGCAGCAAAATCAACTTTTTCTGCTTTTTCTTCTGACTCTTTTGCTGGTGCTGTTTCTTCTTGTTTTTCCTCTTTTGGCTTTTCTGCTGCTTCTTGTGTGCTACAAGCTGTTAATACAGCTGATGTCATTATAAAACTAGCAAAAATCCCTTTTAAATGTCTTTTCTTCATCCCTGGATCCCCTTTTCTGATTAAAATGATTGAACTGAATAAGTGCGTAATTGATAATGAATTTCATTTACAAGGATGATTATAATAGAGAATGATTATCATTGTCAATATGTATATGGGCTAATTATTTAGAAAAATGCAAAAAAAATAACTAAAAAAACAGCAAAGCGTTAAATAACACTTTGCGGTCTTAAATGCTTGGTACTATCTATTTGTCTATCAAACTACTTTTTTACTTTTTCTGTTATGATTGCATACATAAAGGCTCGTTCAATCAGGCTAACCAATCCTTTATTTGATGTA
>CAWFID010000026.1:0-201493 GCA_963815765.1 uncultured Bacillaceae bacterium | reverse complement strand
GGATAGCCGCACAATTCACCGCAATAAAAGGGTTATTTTTCCTTGTACTCATCCCATGTATCGCTTGAGCGAATAATTCCTTTCCCGTCCCACTTTCCCCAGTCAGCAGCACGGTTGAATTACTAGTGGCAATTCGAGTCGCTAACTCCTTAGCCTCCTTCATTGCCGGACTATTTCCGATAATTTCCTCAAAGCTGTATTTATGTTGGTGCGGCTTTTTTTTGTTCATTTTCGCTAGATCCAAATGGAGTGCATGAAGGATACCATTTCATAATGCTCGATATCCCCATCACGAACGACTACCCGGTAAATCTCCTTTTGACCCTTTTCGTAACTTTAATAATACAATTGATCCCGAAGATCACCCCGAAAAAGACTCTTTTCCGTTTCGGCCATACGTTCCGTGGATGATTTATGAATGGAATCCCCTAGGCAATCTAGCTTATTTATCGAAAAATTTTCACAAAAATCAAGGCTTGAGTCAATCAGTTTCCCGCTTTCATCGACTTCGATATATCCCCAATCATCTATTAAATGAATCATCTTATCCATTGTGATCACCTCCCGATAAAACAAAAATGACCACTTGTCCTTTAATAACCTCAGTTCCATTTTGATTGAAACATGTAACCTTTTGTGTAACCCAGTTTCTTTCCGGATGTATATCCATGGTCGATAATTCAGCAGTAATCACATCTCCGATATGTACCGGATGATAATAGACCATTTCTTTTTGCACCAATACGCAAGCACATCCTGGAAGTTTATCGGAAATCACTTGCGTAATTAAACCCTCTACTAACAGGCCTGGAACAATTGGATGAGAATAACGTTTTTTCCAAATACTTTCACGAGGATATATTTGATTAAAATCTTTAGCTAATTCATCGACATTGCTTAACATCAGCTTCAGTAAATACCCGCTGCAAACGTGCAATTTGTCCGATAAACAGTTCCGAGATAGTTAAGCTCATCTTTGTTCCCTCTTATATTAACCGAATTTTCTTAATTATCAGTATATATTTTAATTCATATAAATTGAAAGAAACCGTTTCCATATTTTAGATTCATAAGACCTATGCATTACCTCTATAATTTTAAAGCAAGAAATTCATATTCGACTACTATTAAAAAGAAACAAAAAAAGATCATACCAGAAGTTCCAGGTATGATCTATTTTTTGTTGTATTCTCTTTTTTATTTTTGTAAGGAAACTTCCTCAAATGGCCATGCAGGCAGCATTTTACGAAGCGGCTTATCATCACGATATCCCAGCGCATATTCCCCCTGCATGATTGTGTGAATTTCTCTTGTTCCCTCATAAATCACAGGTGCTTTGGAGTTACGGAGGAAGCGTTCAACTGGATATTCATCGGAGTAACCGTACGCACCATGGACTTGAACCGCATCATTTGCTGCCTCAAACGCTGCATTACAAGAAATCCATTTCGCAAGTGACGTTTCTCTTGTGTTCCGTTTTCCTTCATTTTTCAACCAGCCAGCCTTATAAACCAGCAATTTAGAAATCTCAAGATTTGGAGCTCATTTTGGCAATCATCTGTTGAACAAGCTGGTGTTTCCCGATTTCTTTTCCAAATGTTTTTCGTCTCATGACAATATTTTACACTTGCTTCAAGGCTGGCTTCAATTAAACCAACAGCCCCTGCAGCAACGGTAAACGGCCATTATCTAAAGCAGCCATCGCAATTTTGAAGCCTTCTCCTTCTTCACCAAGTCTGTTTGCCACAGGCACTTTTACATCTGTTAAAAAGACCTCACCTGTATTGCCTGCACGAATGCCCAGTTTACCCTTGAATCCCTTCGTTTCTACTCCTGCAAATGTACGTTCCACGATAAAAGCAGTGATCCCTTTGTGCGCCTGATCGTGATCTGTTTTTGCAAAGATCAGGAAGTTATCTGCATAATCACAAAGAGAAATCCATGTTTTTGAGCCGTTAAGAATATAAACATCCCCGTCTCTTCGTGCGGTTGAATTCATTGCGGCTACATCACTGCCGGCATTCGGCTCTGTCAACCCAAACGCACCAATCTTTTCACCCTTTGCCTGGGGAACTAAGTATTTTTGTTTTTGCTCTTCTGTACCCCATTGCAATAACGTCATACTGTTTAACCCTGTATGAACCGAAACCGCTGTTCGATATGCAGTATCACCACGTTCTAATTCAGCACAAACAATCGCAAGCGTATTATAATCCATGCCGGCTCCGCCGTACTCTTCAGGAATACAAACACCCATCAGCTGCAAATCCGCCAATTTTTTCATGATAGAGGGTTGAAATTCACCTTTGCGGTCCCACTCTTGAATGTACGGGATAATTTCCTTATCAACAAACTTTCTCACCATTTTTTGGACACTTTGTTGTTCTTCTGTTAGTTCAAAATTCATCATTATAATTCCTCCTCATTTTAAATTAAATAACATATATTTTTTGTAACTAATTAGCCAACAGTGACACTTTTCATTTCTTCAATAAACAATGGAACAACCTCGAATAAATCCCCGACAATTCCATAATCTGCTACTTCAAAAATAGGGGCCTCTGTATCTTGATTAATCGCCACAATGATTTTTGAATTCGACATCCCTGCTAAATGTTGAATGGCGCCTGAAATCCCAACGGCAATATAGAGATCCGGAGTAACAACCTTACCCGTTTGTCCGATTTGTAAAGAATAATCGCAATAACCCGCATCACACGACCTCGTGAGGCACCTACTGCAGCCCCTAATGCATGGGCCAGTTCCTCCAACAGTTGAAAGTTCTCTGCACCCTTTACACCACGTCCGCCGGAAACAAAGATTTTTGCTTCATACAGATCGATTCTGCGAGTAGATTTCCGGACAATATCTTTAATGATGGTGCGAAGATTTTTAATATCCACACTCATTTCATTGACATCACCCGAACGTGATTCATCTTTTTCGAGTGGAGGTATGTTATTAGGGCGAATGGTAGCGAATATGATTCCCTCATTGATTTTGACCTTTTCAAACGCTTTCCCTGAATAAATAGGTCTCGTGAAAATAACATTTCCACCATCGCTTTCAATATTGACCACATCAGAAACGAGACCTGTATTTATTTTGGCCGCAATTCTAGGTGATAGATCTTTCCCTTGTGCGGTATGCCCCATCACAAAACCATCTGGCTTTTCCGCCTCCAGAACTTGTAGTAATGCTTGCTGATAAGCGTCAGTGGTATACGATTTTAAATCGGGATGTTCCACTTTCACTACGCGGTCGGCTCCATAATGAAGCATGGTTGTACTTTCATCATTGATCTTATCTCCAAATAATGCGGCAACCACCTCTCCCCCATCGGCAATAAGCTTAGCTGCGGCAATGGCTTCAAAGGAAACATTTCTTAATACACCATCACGAATTTCACCTAGAACGAATACTTTTCTTCCCATAATAACCCCTCCTTAAATGACTTTTGCTTCTGTTTTTAATAATGACACTAGCTCTTGAACTGATTATTTAATTCTCCAGCTAAAACTTTTCCTTGTTGTTTCTTAGGTGGGAGGAAGAGATCAATCTTTTCAATTTTAGCCTTCACATCTTCTTCTTCCAGATCTAAATCATCTAACTCAAGTGTCTCTAATGGTTTCTTTTTGGCTTTCATAATCCCAGGCAAAGAAGGATAACGGGGTTCATTCAAACCTTGTTGAGTGGTCACAAGAACAGGGAGTGATACTTCAATGGTTTCTTCGTCCCCTTCCACATCATGAATGAGGGTGGCTTTCCCATCTTCAATCGTAAGGTTTGTAATGGCTGTGACCTGAGGAATCCCCAGCATCTCAGCTACACGCGGACCTACTTGACCCGAACCACCATCAACGGCTACGTTTCCAGCCAGGACGATATCTGCCTCTTTATCTTTCAAGTAGGATGCTAGAATCGTAGCGGTAGAAAACTGATCGATTTCTTCCAATTCATCGCTATCAATCAATACAGCTTTGTCAGCTCCCATGGCAAGAGCAGTACGAAGCTCCTTTTCCGCTTCTTCTTCTCCTAAGGTTAGGACCGTTACTTCACCGCCGTGTTTCTCCTTTAAAGCAATCGCTTCCTCGATGGCGTATTCGTCATAAGGATTAATGATATACTCAGCACCATCACTCCTAATGGCACCGTTTTCAATTTGAATCCTTTCTTCTGTATCAAAGGTGCGCTTCATAATCACGTAGATGTTCATTCTTCTCTCCCCTTTTTCGTTTTATGATTTATATCCAGTAATTGGATACTAATTAAAGTTAAAAATCTTGTTCTTCTTTCATTGGACTATTGACTGAAACATTCCTCCTTTCCCTTTGCTTAATTACATTGCAAGTATCATGCCAACAGATGTCCTTGATAATCAAAGATCAAAGCTCCCTATACGATCGCAAACAGAGATAATTTTTCGCAATATTGAGAATTATTTTTGCGAAAATTATTTTAATCGAGTAGGAGGCACGTTTCCATAAAGACCACTCACACCCGCAGTTCAAAGGTTTAACCAAATAAGAAAGTTAACGGGCGGGTAAGACCCCGACCTAAGATTCTAATTGTATTAAACAGCCGATTTTTTTATCCAATGTCGAAATAAGGCCATTATTAATACACTGAAAAGGTTCTAATTGATTTTTGGTAGTATCAATTAATCTTTGATTCTTTAGGGAGAAACCAATACCCCATTCTGCACCAAAAAACTAGGACATATATTAGAAGACTAAATTTAAGGTTAAAACGATTTTAAAAAAAGAACATTTTTATTCCACTCCAAGATTTTAATTAAACAAACGATAGATGGCGATTTTTCCCTCTACTTGTCTGAAAATAGAAAAAATTATATACTAGTAGTTAATAGATGAATAGTGTAGGTGAAGAGAATGCTTGAGGGATGGTTTCTATGGTTTATCCTTTTTTGGATTGTTATTTTATTGGGATCCTTTGCCATCGGTGGATTTTTTATGTTTCGAAAGTTTTTAAAAAAGATGCCCAAAGTAGACGGGATGTCTGACATGGATTGGGAAGAGTATTACGTGAATCATACCATTGAACTCTGGTCTCAAAAGGAAAAAGAATTATTAGCGGATTTAGTAGACCCTGTCCCTGAACTCTTTCGGGATGTCGCCAAGCATAAAATCGCTGGAAAAATTGGTGAGCTTGCTCTAAACGAAAAGGCAGGAAAAATTGATCAAGATTTAGTCATTCGGGGTTATATTATGGCTACCCCTAAACGCGATCATAAATACTTACGAAAGAAATTAGCTGAAAAGCAAATTGAACTCACACCGTACAAACATTTATTTTAACCTAGGATTATGATTAGAATGAAATAAAAAATGCATTGATTTTTTTAATCGATGCATTTTTTTGCTATTTATCTTTCATTTAAAAAATAAATCAAATGGTCGAATTTCATCGAACTAGTCCTTTTAATTCCAAAGAGACCTTCTGATAGTTTCGATACATCGCAATCCGCCATGGCACGATCATACTAAAGGCAAGTAAGAAGAACATGCCACTCAACTCTCCATAATCGAAAGATACGCTTAAAATGAGCTTAGCGACAATTCGTATAACCAGTAATCCAATCAAAATAAAAGCAAAGGCACGTGATCGTTTTAAATAGATGTCTTGATCCTTAATTTCAAACTGAGAAGTTTTAATGAGAAGAATCGAAAACAACATTCCAACAACAACGGACTCTACCATTTCAATTGGAGTTAAACGAAACTCTGGAAAGATATACATAAGTGCACCCGTACTCATAAAAACGGGTGGTAATAAGATTTTTTTTGCAGAAGCAGGTTTTTTCGCTGCCTTCATCCGAACAAACATGGCGAAAATCGCCATACAAACAGCACCTATCGAAGTAATAATTACGATATCCATTCCATTCATTCCTTTTAAATTCTACTATTATCACTACCATTATATCGCAAAATGCATAAATGAAGAATTCATTCAGACTGTAAAAGAATGATTTATATCAATGTCATATGTTCCCAAATGACTACATTACAAAGACAACACACGATCGATCGCAGTTATGACGCGTCCTTCATCAAAAGGCTTCACGATGAAATCCTTAGCTCCTGCCTCTATTGCTTCGACTACCATTTTTTGCTGACCCATAGCCGAACACATAATGACTTTCGCATCAGGAAACTCTTTTTTAATCTCTCGAACCGCATCGATCCCGTTCATCTCTGGCATCGTAATATCCAATGTCACCAAGTCCGGTTTGAGCTCACGGTACAATTGAATGGCCTCTTTCCCATTTTCACCTTGTCCCACCACTTCATGGTTTCCTTTCGTAAGGATATTTGATAAAGTCATCCTCATAAATTTCGCATCATCTACGACTACTATTTTTGCCAAGATTAATTCCTCCTATTAAAAACCACCATCATCTATAAGAAACACTTAAACAACTAAATGAATAGATATTTATAATTTCTATTATAATATAATCAACGATCATAGTAATAACTTTATGTGATCTTTTTTATAATTTCAATATTTAGATAAATAATTTCATCCATTTCGATCTCGATTTACTACTTTAACATCAAAAACCTGTAAAGCCTCCAAAAAGAGCCGTTAAAAGCGAGATGATTGCGGTCATCCAATCAAAAAATAGAAATATTCCCATAATAATCATGATCGATCCGCCGATTTTCATGATTTTCACATTATGTTTACGGATCCAATTCATTCGTCCAAGGAAAAAGGACAGCAGTAAAAATGGAATGGCAAACCCAATGGAATAAGCAAGCATATAGAACATACCTGATTCAGGATTTGTACCTGCTAGCAAGATAACAGACATAAGGATCGGACCCGTACAAGGTGTCCAGCCTGCTGCAAAGGCCATCCCGATTAAGATGGATCCGATAAAACCGGATGGTCTATTTTTAAACTCAAACCTGCGATTTTTCATCATAAATTCAGGATGAATAAAACCGATTACGATAAATCCAAAAAGCACAATAAAAATGGCCCCGATTTGACGAATCAGATCTTGATATTCGATAAAAAAGGAACCCATGAAAGAAGTACCAAATCCAATCGCAACAAAAATGATGGAAAAACCAATTAGGAAAAAAATCGTATGCAATAAGCTTCTTCGTTGCAGCATTCCATTGTCACTTTTAAGCTCCCCTACCGACATTCCTGTAATATAAGAAAGAAATGCTGGATAAAGCGGAAGACAACATGGTGAAATGAAACTCAAAAACCCCGCCCCCATCGCAATAAATACATTTAAGTCCGTCATGCACACATCCCCTACCCCTCTATACTTAATCTATTGATCAAAGCCATACAGTAAAAGATAATAATTGAATAAGAGTATCTTGTTTTTTCAAAATGACCTTATAGTTCGGACTCGATTCCCTTCTTACTCACCCATCCTGTCTGAAAAGTTCTTAGTGGATACATTTTTTTAAAATACAACAAAATGTACGAAAAGTGATTTCATATAAAGAAAGCACTCAAATTTTGAGTGCTTGTCTATTATTTCCCTTGTTGCTTATTCATGGCTTGCATCATTTGATTGATTTTCTTCTGCGAAGGTTTCATTCCCATTTGCATCATCATCATTTTTAACATTTGTTCATTAATTGGTGGATTTTTCTTTAAATAGCTCATCATATATTTTCGAGCAATGAAAAATCCTAGTGCTACACCGGCCAATAAGCACAATGCACCTACTAGTATGTAAATACCCATCTAAATTTCCTCCTTCGTGTTGTCTACCATACAGTGTACTAAACCAAAATATATTATACAATAAACGGAGGAGGATTTCTCTATTTATTAATAAACAAAATTTGTTTCTTTAATTGGTTTTAACCAACTGCAACGGTAATTTTCGAAATCAACGGCTAAGAAGGAGGATTCTATTTTTCGCAGCACTTCAAAAAAGATCGTTTCTGCTTCATAATCGCCACTCGACTCGATCTCTATATACCGTTCACGAATTTCAAGTTTCGCAAAGCTTCTTGAACCTATTTCTATAGAGTATATACCATTGTTCCCCTGCAAGGTTTTGATTCTTTGTACACTTTGGTTCAAAACCTGTTGTACTTTCAACGTCTGAATGGGTCTTGTAATAAAATGAATCTGCTCATTCAGAATCATTTTAAGATGACCGACAGCCTCTTTATATTCCTGAAATAGCTGAAAAAACATTCGTTCTCTACCGAAGTAATGGGAAGCAAACTCATCCACAATCAAATAGAGTTGATAATGTCTCACTATACACCCTCCATTGAAGAAACCTTTACTTTTATTATATAGAATGAGAGAGTGTAAGAGTGTCTGTTCCTGTCAAAAATGAAGCCTAGTTTTGTCGAATCAGTCATCTATTCTTAAAGAATCCTAATAAATTTTTCAGCACAATCACTCGTTTCGTTCTATAATAGAAAAAAACAATCAGGATCAAACAACCTGTTTATACCAGGTTTTAAGGGAGAGAACACTATTGCTGCAACAACTTAATCGGCGACTGACTAAACTGATGCCACTCATTACACCCGCTAGTATCGTTTTGGGAATTATACTTTCTACTTATTTAAAGGACCTTTCTTTCTTAGTTCCTTGGCTTTTTGCCTGTATGACGTTTGAAGGTAGTTTAGGGATGAATGTTAAATCGATTAAAAATGCTCTTGCCCATCCATTTCCTGTTTTCATTGCATTAGGCATCCTACATATATTGATGCCACTATGGGCATTGGCTGTTGGGCATGTTGCCTTTAGTGGAGATCCCTATACAGTGACCGGACTCGTTCTAGGGATGGTGATTCCCACTGGGGTTACGAGTTTTATTTGGGTATCGATTTATAAAGGGAATTCAGCATTGACACTGGCGATTATATTAATTGACTCCCTATTGTCCCCCTTAATCGTTCCTTACAGTTTATCCCTTTTTATTGGTCAAAAAGTGGAAATGGATGTGGTTGGGATCATGAGTGGTTTACTTTTCATGATTGTCCTTCCTTCTATTGCAGGTATGCTCTTAAATCAGATCACAAAAGGAAAAATAACCAACACATGGAAGCCTATATTAGCTCCCATTTCAAAAGTGTTCCTTAGTTTGGTCGTCATGCTAAATGGCGCGGTTATTGCTCCCTATTTCAAACATCTCGAACTTAAGCTCCTATTTACGATCCTAGTCGTCTTATTTATTTCTATATTTGGATATGTATTTTCATTTATGATCGCTAAGTTATTGAAGTTCGATCGGGAAATGGCCGTTACCTTAACCTATAGTAGTGGCATGAGAAATATTAGTGCAGGTTCTGTTATCGCCATCTCGTATTTTCCTTCATCCGTTGTCGTCGTGGTGGTGGTAGGAATGCTTTTCCAGCAGACCCTTGCCTCACTATTTGGAACATTCCTTAATAAACACTACAAGGAACAAGCCGAAGAACCCCACAGAATCAGTGTTTAAAAAGCGTACGTTCATTTCATTAAAAAAAATCGGGATTCTGTCATAACCTTAATCCCGATTAACTATTTTTTTAAAAATAGGAAGATGATTGGGGATCAAAAAGGATCCTCCCCATTCACAAGATCCTCGATCTCATCGATCACATCACCGACAATAATAGTACGTAAGGGATGATTCTTTGTGTACTCCAAGGAACCCCTGCCTCCAAGATAAAACTTTATCTGCTTATTTTCTGCCGCAAATTGATCCAGATTCCGGATAATCGTTGGATCTTTTTCAAAAGGAAGGATCGTTGAAGCTGAGAGAAGAACAAGATCAGGCTTTAATTTTCCTACTAACGATTCAATCGAACCTGGGGCCGGTGAAGAGCCGATTAAAATTGTTCTCCACCCCTTCATCAAGAAATATAATAAAAGAATATGCAGGGGGATTTCATGATGCTCAAATGGTAAACACGCACCGATTACACATGGTGCATCTTCTCTCGTCCTGAAGTTCCGCCGAATTTGCACTAAAAAGTCGCGAACGACTAGACTTGAGACCGACTCCTGATATTCATTCCATTCTCCTTTTTCCCATTTACTTCCCACTTCCTTTAAAAAAGGAACAACGACTTCTGTTAAAAATTTTATTAATCCCAAGTGATAATATGCTTTTTGTAAAATATAATATAATTCGAATTCTTCACAATTGGATCCTTTTTCGAGAAGTTGCAGCACATAATCACTCAATCCCCTATTTGGTTGGATCGGTTCTGATATTCCTTCAATAGAACTTTCAGTATGTTGATATTCTTTTAGTAAAACGACAGCTTGTTTGATCGAGTAGCCCTGATCCGATAATTGTTTGACTTTCATCAAGGTATTTACATCTTTATCACTGTATATTCGATATCCATTTTCCAATCTTTCAGGCTGAACAAGATCATATCTCTCTTCCCATTTGCGTATAACCTGCTTCGATAATCCTGTTACATCTGCAACTTGTTGTATATAATATTGACTATGTGCGGGCACATGCTTCATCTATTTTCTTCCTTTCAACATTTCATCAACTGCCGCGTGTACTTTTTTATATAAATTAAGTATAGCGAAATCCCCACCTTTGTACAATGTTCATTGAGAAACATTGTACAAATGAAAGAAATGTATAAACTAAACCCTTTTATTGTCACAAGTTTTTTCGAAAATATTATACAAACGTTTGACAACATTTATTAACTATGACATTATTAAACTATCGAATACTATTGAGTTCAAAAAAGGATGTGAAGGAATGTTCCTAGCATGGAATGAAATCAAAAAGAATAAATTACGTTTTATATTAATTACAGGTGTTTTAATGCTCGTTGCTTATTTAGTTTTCTTTTTATCAGGCCTTGCCACAGGACTCGCGAATCTGAACCGAGAATCCATTGATAAATGGAATGCAACTGGAATTATCTTAACAGAGGATTCCGACAAAAGTTTATATCAATCCTTTATGAGCCTTGATGTTCTTGAGGATGTTGAAGCGGATGACGTGGCTATCCTTGGTCAAATCAATGCGATTGCCAATAATGGTGATACCAAGGATAATATTTCTCTATTTGGCATTCATAAAGATGAATTCATCATGCCAAACGTAACGGAAGGGAAACCTTTTTCAAATGAAAATGAAGTGGTTGCAGATGATTCGTTGAAGGATGATGGTTTTCAATTAGGTGATGAAATAAGTCTTTCGTCTTCAGAAGTGAAATTAAAAATTGTTGGCTTTACAAATGATGCAAAATTTAATGCAGCACCTGTTCTTTATGCAGACTTATCCACTTTTCATCGTGTTAAGTATGGGGAAGCAGCTGAAATGAATAAAGATCAAATCAACGGCATTGTTTTTAAAACCACTGATTTATCAAATGTAAATCCAGGATCAGAATTAGAAGTGATCAAAATTGATGAGTTTATTACTAATTTACCTGGTTACACCGAACAAAAATTGACCTTAAACTTTATGATCTATTTCCTATTTATCATATCGGCTGTTATTGTTTCGATTTTCCTATACGTATTAACTGTACAAAAAATCAGTATGTTCGGTGTGATGAAAGCACAAGGAATCTCGAATCTTTATTTATCTCAATCTGTCATTGCCCAAACTTTTATTCTATCCACCATTGGGATCGTGATCGGTTTTATATTGACCGTCATAACAGGTGCCTTTTTACCTAGCGCAGTTCCGGTTTCCTTTGATTATGGAATCATGATGATTTACGGAGCCATATTAATCCTTGTAGCCGTACTGGGAGCCTTATTCTCTGTATCGACCATTGTAAAAGTAGATCCTTTAAAAGCGATTGGAGGTTAAGAAATGGCTATATTAGAGTTAAATCAAGTAAGCAAATCTTTTGGGGAAGGTCATAAACGAGTGGACGCCTTAAAGGAAACAAACTTTTCTGCCCAAAAGGGCGAACTTATTGCGGTAATCGGACCTTCTGGTTCAGGGAAAAGTACTTTTTTAACCATTTCAGGCGGATTACAAACCCCTTCTAGTGGCGACATTATCATTAATAATCAAAACCTTTCAGCCTTAAATGAAAAGAAACGATCCAAGATTCGACTAAAAGAAATTGGCTTTATTCTTCAAGCTTCTAATCTAATTCCTTTTTTAACGGTCGATAAACAAATGAAACTATTAGACAAAGTAAAGAAAGAAAATATGTCAAAGAGTGAATTAGCTCAGTTGTATATGGACTTGGGTATTGATGAACTTCGCAATAAGTACCCAGCGGATCTATCTGGCGGAGAACGTCAACGGGTGGCGATTGCAAAAGCTTTGTATAGTAACCCTTCAATCATACTAGCCGATGAACCAACAGCCTCTCTAGATTCGGATCGCGCCTATGAAGTGATGGAACTATTAAAATATGAAACGAAAAATAAGAATACCACGACGATTATTGTCACACATGATACACGCCTGATTCATTATTGTGACAATGTATACCGGATGACAGATGGTGTCCTTACATTAGAAACAGAGAGTTTCCTCAGTGACTCAAAAGAAATGTCACGATAATCACCTGAATTCAACAAAAAAAGGAAATCCGCTCAACGATGAGCGGATTTCCTTTTTTTGATTGATTTAGTTTTACAGCATAGCCTTCACTTTTGCAACCACATTTTCAACGGTAAATCCGTATTCTTCAAGCACCTTTTTAGCTGGAGCAGAGGCACCATATTGATCGATCGCCAATACATCCCCTTCATCCCCTGCATAACGATGCCATCCAAGAGAAGATCCCATTTCAATCGCAAGACGCTTCTTCACTGATTTAGGAATAACAGATTCTTTATATTCTTTCGGCTGGGCTTCAAAACGATCCCATGATGGCATACTGATTACCGCTGCAGACACACCATCGCCTTCTAAGACTTTTTGCGCTTCAACTGCAAGGTTCACTTCTGAACCAGAAGCAAGAAGCAATACATCAGCGTTCTCTTTATTAGCAGGAGAGACAACATAGGCACCTTTTGAAACTCCCTCATACGCCGCATCAACCGTACCTTCTAGAGTTGGTAAGTCTTGTCTTGTTAAGATTAGTGCAGTTGGTTGATCTGTTGACTCAATTGCAAGCTTCCATGCTGCAGCCGTTTCATTTCCATCCGCAGGACGAATGATCGAAAGATTTGGCATAGCACGTAATGCAGCTAATTGTTCAATTGGTTCATGTGTTGGACCATCTTCTCCTACTGCGATACTGTCATGTGTAAATACATACGTAACAGGCAACTTCATTAATGCTGCCAAGCGGATTGCTGGACGAAGGTAATCTGAAAAGACAAAGAATGTGCCTCCAAATACTTTCACTCCACCATGAAGAGCCATCCCATTTAATGCAGCTCCCATCGCAAATTCCCTTACGCCAAACCAAATATTGCGTCCTTCATAAGAGCCTGGCAGGAAGTCTGCCGCACCTTTAATTAAGGTCTTATTCGAACCGGCTAGATCGGCAGAACCACCAAATAAAGTCGGTAGATTTTTGGCAATCGCATTAATCGCTTCTCCAGAGGAAGCACGGCTTGCAAGGCTTTTCCCTACTTCATAGGCAGGAAGATCTTTACTCCAACCTTCAGGTAATTCATTGTGAATAGCGGCCTCAAATTGTTTACTTAGTTCAGGGAACTCATTTTGATATTGATTGAACAGTTCTGTCCATTCTTTCTCTTTCGTTTGTCCGTTTTCAACGATTAACTTGTTGAACTGGTCATATACTTCTTGTGGTACATGGAAATCTTCTTCAAACGTCCATTTGTATGCTTCTTTTGTTAGTTTAATTTCTTCTGCTCCTAGTGGGGCACCATGAGCATCCGCTTTACCTGATTTATTAGGAGAACCATAACCAATGATCGTACGGACTTCAATCAATGTAGGTCTCTCCGTATCTTGCTTTGCCTCTTCGATGGCTTTGGCAATTTCGTTTAAATCATTTCCATCTTCTACTCTTACATATTGCCATCCATAGGCTTTAAAACGATTTTCTACACTTTCAGAAAAGGATTGATTTAAATCCCCATCGAGTGAAATATCGTTTGAATCATAAAGAACCACTAATCTGCCTAGTTTTAAATGACCGGCAAGTGATGCAGCTTCTGCTGAAACACCTTCCATTAGATCGCCATCTCCACAAAGGCTATATGTATAATGATCGACTATTTGATAATTTTCTTTATTATATGTCTCAGCTAAATGACGTTCTGCCATCGCCATTCCAACAGCCATCGCAATTCCTTGTCCAAGTGGACCCGTTGTTGCTTCCACTCCTGCTGTGTGACCATATTCCGGGTGTCCTGGGGTTTTACTTCCCCATTGGCGAAACTCTTTAAGGTCATTTAAACTAAGATCATAACCCGAAAGATGAAGCATACTATATAGCAATGCAGAACCATGCCCAGCAGATAATACAAATCGATCACGGTTAAACCAATTTGGATTTTTTGGATTATGGTTCATAAAACGGCTCCATAACGTATACGCCATAGGAGCAGCTCCCATTGGCAAACCTGGGTGTCCCGAATTCGCTTTTTCAATCGCATCAATCGACAGTGTCCGAATCGATGCAATCGCTAAAGAATCAACTTGATCAAACATAAATAAACATCCTTTCCTTTTCAGATTGAATCATCCTACTTACAGTATCTCATATTCTTAATTCGCTACTCTTTTATATTATAAAGGAGTCAGATTTAGAAACAACAAAATCCAACAAAAAAATTCATAAAAAGATTTTGTTTTGACCATAACGATCTCATTTTTCAGATCAATTGCAGCAAAAAAATCCCACGAAAAGAGAGCAAAATTTTGATGTGCAGATTGGTATGTCACACAGACAAAATTTTGCTCCTTATCCTAATGCAAACGGCTGTTACGCTGAAGTTTCCTTACCTTTTCGGGTGTTACATCGTTGCCCTCTGGGTCCACGATACTAACGGATTTTAATGTATTCAGCATCGATTGACGAAATGTTTGTAAATACTCACCCCGAAGTTTTGACTGTTCTTTCGCTTCATTCTCTGTCAATTTCATTTTCTTTGCTTTATTGGCTAATTCGTTTATTCGAGCTAACTTTTCTTTTGATAGCATGTTTGTCCTCCTTTCCTAAAGATGCACTTTCCATTTTATATCTCATAGAATACAATACATCTTACAAAAAACAAGACACTTTCTCAACTAATTTGTCTATTCGCTCCTATTCTCTTCGTATTCTTTATATCTTCGGTGCACAGTTGCTTTGGAGATGGAATATCCGAAGCCTCTTAAAGTCGATGCAATTTCCGAAAAGGTCAAACCGTTTTGTCGCAGCCGGATCAATTCCTCTATCGGGGCCTCAATACGTTCTCGACCCGCATTTTTCCCTTGATTCTTTAAGTTACGTTGTGGTTTATAGCCATTATGTACCGCTCTTAGCATACCTCGTTTAATTTTGATATTATGTAACTTTCTCTGATATTCCTCTACCATACTCACGATTTGTAATACCATAGAATCCGATTCAGAAAGTTGTAATTCTCCATTGTTTGAAATACTGTAAAGTTTAATCCCTTCCTTTAGAATGCAATGAAGCAGGGCTATTTTTGCGTTGCCTCTTCCTAATCTGGTTTCATCTTGAATCAATAAAGCGGAAATATCTTTGTCTCTGATTAAATCTAATACCTCTAATATTCCATCACGCTCTAATTCATAACCACTTGCTTGTTCTTTAATCACCTTTTCTATTTCAAAATGATTCTTACTCGCTAAAGAGAGTAGTTCTTCTTCCTGCCTTTGAAGCGATGTTTCCTGCGCTTCTTTATTTGTACTGACCCTGCAATAAATAATCGCTTTCATTTGTCCCACCTGTCATTTCTTTTACTTACTAGCTAAATTTTGCGCTACAATCGTCTCGTTTGCTTTCATTCTAATTGGAATGATTAAATCCTCCCCGGCAAATATATAGTCACCAGAGATTCCATTGTGTGTTTCCACCCACTCCACAAATTGCCCTTTCGATAGACCATGTTCATCCTCATACTTCTCAGATATTGCCCATAGCGTTTCGCCTTCCATAACCGTAATGGTCATATACGGATCTTGCGAGGGAGATACATTTATTTTAACAAACAATAAGGCTATCAGACTAAATACGAATAGAATAATAGTATATGAGTAATTTTTCCACAATTTCTTCAAGTTCAGCACCCCATTTAAAGAATATATGTTCGTTTTTATATTTATATTATATTACGAACATTTGTTTTGTGTCAATAATTACTCGAACTTATGTTTGTGATCATGTGATCTTCATGATATAATAGTTGTATTAGAAAAGGCATAAGGGGTGAATATAATGACAAAACTATCCAAACGCCAACAAGATATTCTTGAATTCATTAAAAAAGAAGTAAAATTAAAAGGATATCCACCATCTGTAAGAGAAATTGGTGAAGCGGTTGGTCTAGCATCAAGCTCCACGGTTCATGGTCATTTATCCAGACTTGAAAGTAAAGGTCTCATCCGAAGAGATCCAACCAAACCAAGAGCCATTGAAGTTTTAGCAGTAGACCCAGATACACATATCCCTAAGAGTAAAGTCATTAATGTACCTGTCGTTGGAAAAGTTACGGCCGGACAACCTATTACAGCTATTGAGAATGTAGAGGAATTCTTCCCTTTACCAGAACGACTTGCCCCATCCGATGAACAACTGTTCATGCTAGAGATCATGGGTGAAAGTATGATTGAAGCTGGAATATTAGATGGAGATTATGTCATTGTCAGGCAACAAACTACTGCCAATAACAGTGATATTGTGGTTGCCATGACAGATGAGAATGAAGCTACAGTAAAACGTTTCTTTAAAGAGAAGGATTATTTCCGTCTGCAACCAGAAAATTCAACCATGGATCCTATTATTCTTCGAAATGTCAGCATATTAGGTAAAGTCATTGGTGTTTACAGACATATTCACTAATCCTGTTCTGACAGTTCCTTATTCATTTCATTCTGCAACAAAAAGACGAAAGAGTAATCAATGATGATTACTCTTTCGTCTTTTTTCCTTTAAAGGATGGCTTCTCTTCATTTAAACCATCCTTTTTCTTTCGAACGTGAAATGGCTTCAATTCGATTCTTCACCTCTAGTTTATCCAAAATCGTAGAGATATAGTTTCGAACAGTCCCAGATTTAATATGAAGTTCATCTGCTATTTCATTGGTATTTTTCCCGTCTGCTACTAATTCTAATACTTCCTTTTCTCGTTGCGTAAGTGGATTTTCTTCACTATAAAAATCATCCATCAGTTCGGGAGCATATACTCTTTTTCCCGCCATTACACTTCGAATCGTTTTTGCCAATTCTTCACTTGGGCTGTCTTTAAGTAAATACCCGCTGACACCTGCTTTAATGGCTCGCTGAAAGTATCCTGCACGCGCAAAAGTGGTTAAAATAATAAATTTACACCCTTGTCCTTTTAATTCCTCGGCAGCATCCAATCCACTTTTTATAGGCATTTCAATATCCATAATACAGATATCTGGTTGTAATTTGTGTACAAGAGCAATCGCTTCCTCCCCATTACGCGATTTCCCTACTACCTCCATATCTTCCTCTAGATCAAGGAGTGAGCCTAACGCCCCTAACATCATTTGTTGATCTTCAGCAATCACAATTCTGATCATTTGGTCTCCTCCTCTTCTTGTTTCACAAAATTTGGTACTCGTATGGTTACCGTTGTTCCATTTTTTGAAACCATTTCAAAAGATCCATTTACAAACTCCAATCGTTCTTTCATTCCGATCAGCCCATTGCCCTCCACCAAATCTTTTTCGGACTTTATGCCTTTTCCATTATCCGAAATGGAAATAACGATTTCAGTATCGGTTTGATAAATAGAAATCCGACATTTTGTTGCCCGACTATGCTTGACGACATTATTGACAGATTCTTTCAGGCACATACTCAAAATGTTTTCTACAAACACTGGAACATTGGATAAGACTTTTTCTTGTTCTTTTTCACATTTTATTTCTGCTGCTTTTAATATTTGTTCAACTTGGATCATTTCCTCTTTCAAGCGAATCCCACGCATATCCGATACCATTAACCGTACTTCTTTTAAAGCCGTCCGAGCTGTTTGTTGGATATCCTTCAATTCTATGCGGGCCTGAACAGGATCTTTCTCAATAATTCTTCCTGCTAAATCACTTTTCAATCCAATGAGAGAGAGTTTTTGCCCTAATGTATCATGAAGATCACGAGCGATCCGTTGCCGCTCCTCTTGAACCATCAAATCGGAAATCCGCTTATTAGCAAATTCCAGCTGTGCTTCCAGTTTCTCATGCTTTTTTCGATTATAAATCGTAAACGGTAAGAGAATGACACTAATCCACAGGATAATGACAAAAGGTAATTGTTTTAGGAACAATTCATTCTGTGCTACAAAATTGAAATTAATGGCGATCGAGGAGCCCACTAAATGAATGATATAAAAAGTGATAAAGGCAGGCCATTTTTTCAGGTTCCCAATTAAATAGGCAATAAAAAAGGCGAAATAAGCATAATCTAAGAAGATGGTCATAATTACTGAAATGACGATTAAAATGGACGTCCATACGTATTTCACCCAACCCTTTGAAATAAACGAAATACGGTATAAAATAAAAAAGAAAATGGATAATACAATGCCTGTTGCTATTTCAAGTGTGGATGACCATTGAAAAATAAAATAAAAAGGTAAAACGGCAAAAAGTGCCCACATATAAGGAGAAACACCTGTACTACTTTGAAATAATGGTTTTCTTTTGATCATGATCTAACCTCTTCTACTAAACTGAATTTGTACTTACTATCATCATACCAAAAGTAAAGAAAGAAGTCGTTAAACTGCCTTATTATATAAATAATATCAAAAAACCTTGCCGCAATGCGACAAGGTTCCATTTCATTAATACATTTTCATGTATTGTTCGCGTTCCCAAGGATGAACTTGTGTACGGAACATATCCCATTCAATTTCTTTCGCTTCAAGGAAATGTTCGAAAATATGCTCCCCTAGAGCAGACACTATGATTTCATCTGCTTTTAAATTACCAATTGCTTGAGCTAATGAGGCAGGCAGATCTGTAATTCCTTCTGCTAACCGCTCCTCTTGATCCATGGCATAGATATTGCGGTCAACTGGCGCAGGTGGAGTTAATTTATTTTTCACTCCATCAAGACCTGCTTTTAATAACACCGCTAAAGCTAAATATGGATTGGCTGCAGGGTCAACGCTGCGCACTTCAATACGTGTGCTTAAACCGCGTGAAGCTGGAATACGAATGAGTGGTGAACGGTTGCTTGTTGACCAAGCTACATAACAAGGTGCTTCGTAGCCAGGGACTAAACGTTTGTAAGAATTAACCGTTGGATTTGTGATTGCCGTGAAAGCTTCAGCATGTTTAACAATACCAGCAATAAATTGGCGAGCGGTCTCACTTAATTGGAGATCCGCTTTTTCATCATAAAATGCGTTCTCTCCGTTTTTAAATAGTGACAAATTACAATGCATACCAGATCCAGCTAAACCAAACAATGGCTTTGGCATAAAGGTTGCATGTAAACCATGTTTACGAGCAACTGTTTTCACCACTAATTTAAAGGTTTGGATATAATCACAAGCTGTAATGGCATCTGCATATTTAAAATCGATTTCATGTTGTCCAGGAGCCACTTCATGGTGAGACGCTTCTATTTCAAAGCCCATTTCTTCAAGTTCCAGAACAATATCGCGACGACAATTTTCTCCAAGATCCATTGGTGCTAAATCAAAGTAGCCGCCAGTATCATTTAATTCTAAAGTTGGTTCTCCTTTTTCATCCAATTTAAATAGGAAGAATTCTGGCTCAGGTCCTAAGTTGAAATCTGTGAATCCTAAGTCTTCCATTTCCTTCAATACACGTTTTAAGTTATTACGCGGATCCCCAGAGAATGGTGTGCCATCCGGATTATAAATATCACAGATTAAACGTGCAACCTTCCCTTTTTCAGCTGTCCATGGGAACACAACAAAAGTGTCTAAATCAGGATATAGATACATATCGGATTCTTCAATACGAACAAAACCTTCAATTGAAGAACCATCAAACATCATTTTATTATCAAGCGCTTTTTCAAGCTGACTTACTGGAAGTTCTACATTTTTTATAATTCCTAATATATCCGTAAATTGCATACGAATATATTTCACGTTTTGTTCTTGACACATTTTTTGAATATCTTCTTTTGTGTACTTTGGCATGTTCATTCCCCCTGAATAGCCTCATGTTTTTAGCGAAAATCAGTTTATCGCTTGTGTTGGGATATTAAAATCAATTTCTAATGAAAAAAGCGGTGCATATCTCCCTGGCGTAATGAATTTCGATTAAAGCGACCAGCATTCGTTAACTCTTTTCTTAGAAGCTTTCGAACCTCTTCGTTTGTCAGCTCCTGCTTGTGCTTAATGACTTGTTTTTGAATTTCATGTTCAAGTTTTTGTTCTTCTTTAACAGCAAAGATTTGCTTTATTCCCGCCATATTAATGCCTTGATCAATTAAATCTTTGATTTCCAACAAGGTATCAATATCATTCAACGAAAAGAGACGGCGATTTCCATCTGTCCTTGCTGGAGAAATGAGATGATGTTCTTCATAGTAACGGATTTGTCGAGCAGTTAGTTCAGTTAATTGCATCACTGTCCCAATTTGAAAAACTGGCATTGAGCGACGGATTTGACTTCCTGTCATTTGTACTCTTCTCCATTTCCTTTACTTTTACTTTTATTTCATGTTTTTATTGTATTCGATGTAAGGTAAAGTGTCAATATCATGTTAACTTTTATTACATATAATTTTTATTCATAAAAAAAGACCTTCCCCATAGAAAAAAGTCTTGTTTAAAACAAACTTCTTCAAGGGAAGGTCCTATTTTTATATTAATACATTGTCATATATTGTTCACGTTCCCAAGGATGTACTTGTGTACGGAACATATCCCACTCAATTTCTTTCGCTTCAATAAAGTGTTCAATGATGTGATCTCCAAGAGCAGAAATGATCACTTCATCTGATTTTAATGCTGCAATTGCTTCTGCTAATGATGCTGGCAAATCGGCAATTCCTTCTGCAAGACGCTCTTCTCGATCCATTGCATAAATGTTACGGTCAAGTGGTGCTGGAGGCGTCATCTTGTTTTGAATGCCCTCAAGACCTGCTTTTAACAGAACCGCTAATGCTAAATATGGATTTGCTGCAGGATCTACGCTACGTACTTCAACACGTGTACTTAAACCACGAGAAGATGGAATTCGAACTAATGGTGAACGATTGCTTGTTGACCACGCTACATAACAAGGTGCTTCGTGTCCAGGTACTAACCGTTTATAGGAATTTACCGTTGGATTCGTGATTGCTGTAAATGCGGTCGCATGTTTAATAATACCTGCAATAAATTGGCGAGCGGTATCACTTAATTGAAGATCTGCCTTTTCATCATAGAATACGTTTTGACCATTATTAAATAATGATAAGTTACAATGCATTCCAGATCCAGCTAAACCGAAAATTGGCTTTGGCATAAAGGTTGCATGTAAACCATGTTTTCGTGCAACTGTTTTTACAACTAACTTAAAGGTTTGAATATCATCACAAGCAGAAATAGCATCTGCATATTTGAAATCAATTTCATGTTGTCCTGGAGCATTTTCATGATGTGAAGCTTCAATATCAAAGCCCATTTCTTCAAGTTCCAGTACAATATCGCGACGGCAGTTTTCTCCAAGATCCATTGGTGCTAAATCAAAGTAACCGCCGCTGTCATTCAATTCTAAAGTAGGCTGCCCTTTTTCATCCAATTTAAATAAGAAAAATTCTGGTTCAGGTCCTAGATTGAATTCTGTGAACCCTAGTTGCTCCATTTCTTTTAATATGCGTTTCAAATTATTCCGTGGGTCTCCTGCAAAAGGTGTTCCATCTGGATTATAAATATCACAGATAAGTCGTGCAACCATGCCTTTTTCTGCCGTCCATGGAAAAACAACAAATGTATCTAAATCCGGGTATAAATACATATCGGATTCTTCAATACGGACAAACCCTTCAATCGAAGAACCATCAAACATCATTTTATTATCCAGGGCTTTATCAAGTTGACTAATCGGAATTTCAACATTTTTAACAGTACCTAAAATATCAGTAAACTGGAGACGCATATACTTAACGTTTTTCTCCTCACATATTTTCCTAATATCTTCTTTTGTGTGTTTTGCCATTTTTTTACTCCTCCACATTCTCTTATGTAATTTGCTAAACCACAATACATGAAAATCATTTTATTATGCCCATTTACTTTAAGCAATAGTATTTTAACAAAATAATTAAAGTTATATTTGAATTAAGTTCTTTTCTAATAATGAATTCAGCGCAATACAAATCGCTAATTTAACATGTGAATAGGTTAATCCACCTTGCACATAGACAACATATGGTGGTCTAGTTGGGCCATCTGCTGTTAATTCAATGCTGGCCCCTTGGATGAAAGTTCCAGCAGCCATAATGACATCATCTTCGTAACCAGGCATATAAGCAGGATACGGGGTGACATGTGAATTGATCGGGGATGCAAATTGAATCGCTTGACAAAATGCAACCATTTTATCACGATCGTCAAATTGAACCGATTGGATTAAATCAGTCCGTTTACTATCCCATTTTGGATTTGAGTTCATGCCAAGACGTTCTAGCATGGCAGCGGTAAATACGGCTCCTTTTAAAGCTTGTCCCACTACATGAGGAGCAAGAAAAAAGCCTTGATACATATCCTGCAAATTATAAAGGGAAGCACCCGCTTCTGCCCCAATCCCCGGTACGGTCAAACGATAAGAACAAGCTTCTACCCATTTTTCTTTCCCTACAATATATCCACCCGTCTTCGCTAAGCCTCCACCTGGATTTTTGATGAGTGAACCGGCAATTAAATCGGCTCCTACATGACAGGGTTCCCGGTCTTCTATAAATTCTCCATAGCAATTATCCACAAATACGACCACTTCCGAATTGATTTCTTTTACAAATTGAATGGCTTCTTCAATCTGATCAATCGTAAAAGAAGGTCGATTTGCATAGCCTTTGGAACGTTGAATGAGCGACCATTTTTGTATTCGACTTCATCGCTATAGCAATTGCCTCATAATCCATTTTTCCATCTTCTGTTAGATCAACACTATTATAGGTTATTCCAAATTCGTTTAACGAACCGGTTCCTTTTCCTCGTAAACCAATAATCTCCTCAAGGGTATCGTATGGTTTCCCCGTTATGTATAAAAGTTCATCACCCGGTCTTAATACACCAAATAGCGCAGTGGCAATCGCATGAGTACCGGAAATCATTTGCGTTCTTACAAGTCCTGCTTCACCACCAAAAACTTCCGCATAGATCTTGTCTAATGTATCTCTCCCGTAATCATCATAACCATATCCTGTGGAAGGAATAAAATGAGAATCACTCACTCGATGGTTCTGATAACTTTTTAAAACGCGAAATTGATTCGAATCAATTCGCTCCTCGATCTTTTCATGGATGGGCTTTATGAGCTCTTTCCACTTCTTCTACAAGCGGTTTTAATGCATTTCCAAATGTTAATGATTGAAACATTCTTATCCCCTTAACCTCTCACTTTATATTTTTGCAATTGTCCATAGATCGGATGGTCCACTAACGTGTACCCTTTACAGATATACAACTGCTTTTCTTCATGAAAAGCCAACTCCCTCAAAATCGTTTCATTCTTCAATTGTGAAAGTAACTTTCCTTCCGTTGATGGCACTTCCACATGATAGTCCTTCATCATTCCAATGACTTTCGTTTCCATTAACTGTTTCAATTGCTCACGATCATGATCCAATAATGTACTAATTTGAATCGATTCATTTCTCGTTGACGGAACAAAATCCGGATGTTGAATATCCTTTTTATTATACACTGTTAATTGCTGTATATGGGAAGTTTCTAATTCCTCAAGTAATTGATTAACTGTTTGCTCATGTTGGAAATAATCTGGGTTGGACATATCCACCACATGTAACAAAAGGTCAGCCTCCTTCAATTCTTCAAGCGTTGAACGAAATGCGGCAATTAAACTTGTTGGTAGATCTTGAATAAAGCCAACCGTATCGGTTATTAACACAGAAAAGCCGCTTGGCAAAATACATTTTTTTGTCAATGGATCTAGGGTTGCGAATAATTGGTTTTCTTCATAAGAGGTTGCTTCTGTTAGGCGGTTAAACAAGGTTGATTTTCCTGCATTGGTATATCCGACAATCGCTACTTGGAACACATGATTTTTCTTTCTTCTTTCACGATAGCGTTCACGATGCTGCACCACGACAGAGAGTTGAGATTTGATATCATGAATTCGACTCCGAATATGACGTCGATCTGTCTCTAACTTTGTTTCTCCCGGTCCTCTTGTTCCAATCCCCGCACCCAATCTTGATAATTGAATACCTTGCCCACCAAGTCTAGGAAGTAAATATTGTAGTTGGGCCAATTCGACCTGTAATTTCCCTTCTTTAGATCTTGCTCTTTGGGCAAAAATGTCCAGGATCAATTGCGTCCGATCAATAATCCGTACATCCACTTCCCTAGCTATATTTCTCACCTGGCTTGATGACAATTCATCATTAAAAATCACTAACCCGGCTTCCATTTCTTCAACGAGATGCTTTAACTCTTCAACTTTTCCTCTACCAATATACGTGGCCGTAGACACGCGATCTCTCTTTTGAGTTAACGTAGCTAATACCTCTCCATTCGCAGTGTGCGTCAGCGAGGCCAATTCTTCCATTGAATATTGAAACGGTAAATCTCCTTCTGTTGTTTGACAACCAACAAGGATGGCTCTTTCTCTCTCCACTTTTTGCTCCATAAAGATCCCTCTTTCATCCATTTTTCTCATCATATCAAACATAGGAAAGGAACTCTAATTTCGATGATATAATTGGGGATAATGTTGATTTATTTCCTTTTGTAGGATAAAAACAAATTAAATATGAGTTCATGACTTATATCAAAAAACATAAAATAATGAAAAGGTGATGATTCCGACAAAAAAACTAACACCTCATATTTATATTGAACATTACCAATCAACTTTAGACTATTATTCGCAAATTTTTGAATAATTTGAAAACCCTTACATTAAATTTTCAAATTAATGAAAAATATGTTATTATTCTAATAGTATAAAAGTATTAGTTAATTATAACTGTTTTATAAAAATAGCAAACCAGTTGAAAGATTGGGACGCAAAACCACGGGTCTAAAGAAATTTCCTATGATCGCCGGGCTGCCACATTCTATCATATTTACAAAATACAGATCCCTATTCTAAAACATGAATAGTTAGGCAACTGACTTTTTAATATGATGATGGCACCGAATTTCAACTCATTTTATTCATACACTAGGTGTCTCTTTATTATTTCAAATTCGGGGGTCAAAAAAATGAAGCAGAAAGAATATAACAATGAAACAACCGTAACTACATTTGATTCCTTTATTTGGGAAGTCGAAATGTCAAATCATATCGTTCGTTTTTTATCATCAACTCCTGAAAAGATTTTTGGAATCTCCCGAGAACAATTTGTAGAAAAACCCTATCTTTGGCGTGAGCAGGTCCATCCAGATGATTTGCAAAAGGTGAAAAAAAGTCAAAAAGAACTATACAGCGGATCACCGATTATGCATGAATATCGAATTATTCGTCCAGACGGCGAAATTCGTTGGTTAATGAATCAAACTTTCCCGAGAAAAGATCATCAAGGACAAATTACCCATCTATTAGGAATTACATTTGACATCACAGATATCAAAAATTACGAATATCAGTTAAAAACAACCAATAAAAAATTAGGAGATATTACAACTGCCTTGCATTTAACAGCAGATGTCACTATCACGGATACGAACGGGACGATCACCTATGCAAACGATAAATTTTGTGAGATCTCTAAATATACCCAGGAGGAATTAATTGGAAGTAATCATCGTTTGATTAAATCTGGCTATCACACTGAAGAAGAATATAAAGAACTTTGGGATACAATTGCGCAAGGAAAGGTAGTGCATAAAGAAGTAAAAAACAAGGCAAAGGATGGGACATACTTTTGGTCCGACAGTACGATCGTCCCCTTCTTAAATGAAGATGGAGTTCCTTATCAATACATCGCGATTCGTAAAGATATTACAGCTAAAAAAGAGAATGAAGAAATCATAAGAAAATTAGCTTTTGAAGATATTTTAACTCAATTGCCTAATATAAGAAGTCTTGAAAATCATCTAGATAAACTTTGCCAAAACAAAGAAAATAAATTTACTCTTTTTTTAATTGGTCTTGATCATTTTAAATCGATTAATGATCATTATGGTATGAAAACGGGAGATCAGGTCTTAATTGAAGTTTCAAAAAGATTAGAAAGGATTACAAGAGAACAAAATGGGTTTATTTCTCGCTTTAGTAGCGATGAATTTTCCATCATCCTAGAAGGAAGCGATCCTATTGAACAAGCAACCCGTTTAGCTAAACAGATACTAGAAATCATCAATAGACCCATACAAATAAAAGATCAATTATTGTATATCACCGCAACGATCGGGATTAGTTGTTTTCCAATGGATGGAAATGAAGGTGAAACTCTCCTTGAAAAAGCCGATATTGCCCTTAATAAAGGAAAGTCTTCTGGTAAAAATCGATCTCTTTTTTTCACGAATGTAATGGATATCGAGTCTTTTAAATATTTTACTCTCCGCAATGATCTTAATAAAGCGATTGCAGAGGAAGACTTCTTTATTCAGTATCAACCAAAAGTTGATTTGAGCACAAATCAAGTGATTGGTGCCGAAGCATTGGTTCGTTGGGAGCATCCTAAGTGGGGAGCCGTTCCTCCCATTGAGTTTATCTCGATCGCAGAAGATACAGGCTTGATCATCAAGCTTGGAGAATGGATTTTCAATCAGGTTTGTATGCAAATACACGAGTGGAATCAAATGGGCTTGAGAAAAATCCCAATTTCCATTAATTTTTCTCCACTTCAATTTTTAGATCCTTTATTAATCGACATGATTCTGAATACCATAAATAAGTCAGACATAGATCCAAATTATTTAGAAATCGAAATCACTGAGAATTTTATTTTCGAAAATTATGATGAAGTCATCAAAAAAATGACCCTTTTGAGAAAAAAGGGGATCTCCTTTTCGATTGATGATTTTGGAACCGGTTACTCATCGTTAAAAACTTTAAAAAAATTACATTTTGATTTTTTAAAAATTGACCGATCTTTTATAAAAGATCTTCATTACAGTGAAGAAAGCCTTCAAATTACAAAAGCCATGATTCAATTGGCTCATACATTGGATATGAAAGTAGTGGCTGAAGGTACGGAGAATGACAGGCAAGTATCCATATTAAGAGAACAAAACTGTGATTATATTCAAGGGTATTCCTTTTCTAAATCGGTTCATGCAAAGGAATTTGAAAAGTTTTTACAAAACGGAAAATACAATCCCGAAAATGACCATAAAAAAAGGATACAAGAGAATATTAATCGAAGAAAATACTTCCGGATTCTTTTTAAATATCCTCTCCTTGGCTCTTTGACCGTTCAAGTAGTTAATAATAAACCTGTTCAAATCGGAAGTAGTTCCATCTTAATTGAAGATTTAGGAGCTGGTGGGCTATCTTATCAATCCAATATCAAATTCCCGCTCAATAAAGGATTTATATTAGGTATCAATACAACCATTCTCGGTCAGACTTTGTCGTTTATCGGGAGAAATGTTTGGTGTAAAGAAATCGATAATCACTTGTACCAATATGGTTTTGAATTTGATATGGAGGAATCGGAACGAACCCATATTCTCCCATTATTGAACCAACTACAAATCAAATATCGAAAAGAGATGTTACTTCCTAATTGCAGTTTTGTTAAACTTACGAACACAGCACAATTCTTTCAAAAAGATTAGAGTTCAACTATAAAAAGAAGCCGTTGATCGTCATTATTCATTTTACTTGAATGTTTTTCATTCGATCTCAACGAATCAGTTTGATTTGTTGAGATCTTTTTTTATGAAGCAATCGTCTTCAATCCAATTCTTCCAACACCTTTATAAAATTCTCCTCTGAAAGGACTCTAATCCCATTTCTTTTTAGTAGAGCTGCAGTTACTCCAGTTCCTTGTTTTTTAGTTCCATTAAACTCACCAGCATAAATCAAGCTACTTCCGCAAGATGGGCTTCTCTCTTTTAATATCACCATGGTGGCCTGACATTCCTGTGCAATACGGAGTGTCTCAAATGCCCCTTTTATAAATTGTTCCGTTACATCGATTCCGGAAGTTGTGATCACTTTTGCCTGTCCATCTAATACATCTTCCCCCTCTCCCCCAACGATTTCAGCGGGCTCCCTTGGAATTGAAAGTCCTCCAAGTACTTCTGGACAGATGGGCATTACCTTTTTATCTTCAAACCATTTTTTAATTTTTTCATTCAAATTATGTGAGCCATTATATTTCACCTCAAAACCAGCTAAACAAGCACTAACTAAAATCATGGTTTTCACCCCTGTTATGTTCAACATTCCTATTCAAAAGGATTCCCTTTTATGTAAGCTTGAATGATCGTTTTTATAAAAAAGTTGATTCATTATTATTTTAATAAAAAAATGAAACAAATGAAATATTTCTTATTTTTTAGCTTGTTTTTTACTTTTTTTTGCTCTTATAATAGTGAAGCAGTATAAAACAAACATAAAACTACAATATTTGACAAGGAGATTAGAACATGAAACTTACATACACTGGAAAAACAAAAGATGTTTATGCGTTAGAAGACGGTAATTATTTACTTCAATTTAAAGACGATGTAACGGGGGAAAATGGCGTCTTTGATCCTGGTGCAAACACGGTTGGCCTAACACTAGAAGGTGCAGGACGAGCAGGATTAAAATTAACCAAGTTCTTCTTTGAAAGATTACAAGAAAAAGGGATCCCTACTCACTATGTTGATGCAGATATCGAAAAAGCAACCATGACCGTAAAACCGGCTGAAGTATTTGGTAAAGGTCTAGAAGTCATTTGTCGTTACCGTGCAGTAGGAAGCTTTTTACGTAGATATGGTTTATATGCAGAAGAAGGTCAAACATTGGATGCTTTCGTTGAAGTTACGTTAAAAGACGATGCACGTCAAGACCCTCCAATCAGTGAAGATGCTCTGGATATGCTGGGCATTCTTACAAAAGATGAATATCAAGTGTTAAAGAATCTTACTCAACAAATTGGAAATGTCGTTAAAGAAGAACTTGCTAAGAAAGACATTGAGCTATACGACATTAAATTTGAATTTGGACGTGTAGGAACAGACAAACAAATTGTCCTTATCGACGAAATTTCTGGTGGTAATATGCGTGCATATAAAAATGGTGAATATATCGAACCATTAGAATTAGAAAAAATGTTCTTATAACCGAGCAAATTTTTTCCACAAAAGCACAGATAACGTCTACTTCAGACCTCATCTGTGCTTTTGTTAAATGAGTCCGTGATGTCCTTCTCTCAAATAGTAGTAGCAATCTTTAAATCCCCTTTCGATCATGTAATTTCAATATCATGTTTCCAAAGCCCTTGGCAAATGGCAATACAAGTAAAGAACAAATGACATTAAACAGAACACTTGCATGGGCCAGTTGCACATCTGGTGATTGAGCAAGTTCTTTTCCCGCCTGTGCAAGCCACCCAATAAGTGGATAAAAGGCCATTACCCCTAAAACGTTCAGCCATATATGTGCATAAGCCGTCAACTTTGCTTCCCGACCACCACCGATCGAAGCTAAGAGTACATCCACGCATGTTCCGATATTCGAACCCAGTATAATCGCAACACCTGTATCGATATCCATTGCACCATTTGTTAGAAACCCCATAATAATTCCGGTTGTTGCCGTACTTGATTGAATAATCCCCGTTAAAATCATTCCCGCTATGACACTCAATAGATAACTATCATTCAAGGAAAGTAATAAAGGAGACATGAAAGCAGAATTTCCTAATGGACTCGCTAAGTATTCAAATCCTCCCATTGCAGTAAACACAAAGGAGATCCCAAGTAGTATTAAACCAATGCTTTGTACTTTCTTGTTCCTTATGAATAAGCAAAGAAGGGACAAGAGTATTAACGGTATGAGAAAAGCTTGTATATCAAATGTAATCAGTTCAGTTGTAATGGTTGTACCGATATTCGTTCCTAAGATAATCCCGATTGATTGTGTAAATGAAAGCATTCCCGTTGAAATGAATCCAAGTGTGATGACCATCACCGCTGAACTGCTTTGCAAAATACAGGTTATTAGAATTCCGGCTAACATCCCTTTCCACGGGGTGTCGGTAAAGTGGGTTAACCTCGTTTTGAACGAATCTTTGGAAACAGCAGCTAAACCGGATCTTAACAAAGTCATTCCAAAAATAAACAAACCAATTAACAAAATAAATACAACCAAAATCAAAAAACTTCACCCCCATACTATTTTTATGGAGACAAGGCAATAGACATGCCTATAATAGATTATTTCATTCTCTTAAAAATTACTCCTAAATGCTGCAAGAAAAATCGATCCTATATATCCAGCTTAATTTTGCGACATAAACTAAATTATCGGCGTCCTGCTTGAACAAGTCTTTATGTACGGAGTAAAACATGAGCAGTGAAAGTAGTTGTCCGACAATGATTAGACTTCTATGCCGATTTAATTAGTTAGATCCATATAGAAGGTTCTTACCTAAGATGTGTACCATAATTTTCTAATTATGATAGAATAGAAATGGAAACTTAAATTAATTTCATTTATTCGATTTTCACAATATATGGATATTAAATAAAAAAGAGGGAAAAATAAGATTAATACATTCAAAATGTATAATTATTAGGAGGATTGTTTGAGTTGGACTTATATAATAATATGGAATTTGAAATGAAAAGTAGTTTTATTCCAAATATCACGAACTCTGAAACATTAAAAATTATTGAAGTAAAAGATGGTAGTGTTGTCATTCAAATGGACAATTCGGATTGTAGAGGGGTATTCCCTGTTGATCACTTTCAATATTGGATCAAAAAAAGTTCATTAATCCTTATTAATGAACAAGAAGAGAAAACTTCTTGATTCTAAAAAAAGAGACAATTCCCAACTTAGGTTGAGGAGTTGTCTCTCTTTTTCACTTATTGCTCTAAAAAGGCCATAACTTGCCCGGCAAATTCTTTTGTTTTTTCAATTTGTACCCAGTGACCACAGTTAGGAAACACAACTAGTTGTGCATTTGGAATCGCTTGAACCAATTTAAAACTCGTTTCCTCCAATGGAATCACTTGATCGTCTCTTCCATGAACGACTAGAGTTGGAAACGGAATTTGTTGTAATTGATCAATCGTTAAGGCCATTGCACTAACATGTCTTTGTCTAGGCTCAGGGAACATGCTTGAAAACGATTCATGGAACCCTTCTTCCGTACTTGATTTATAACGCATTTCTACTAAGTCACCATTTTCAGCCATACTTTGATCATAAGCAAAAATCTTAATCAGTGCTTTCATATTTTCAAAACTTGGTTCATATCCCCAAACTTTATCCAATCCATCGGCAATATGATGATCGATTCCCATACTTCCCATCATAATAAGTTTATTGATAAGATCTGGACGGCGCTTAGCCACATGCAAGGCAATCGCTCCACCGAAAGAGTTCCCGATAATGGATACCTTTTTCTGAATAACCGTATCAATAAAGTTAATCATATGCTCTGCCCAGACATCAATCGAATATTGAATGCCTTCTGGACGATCCGTATAACCAAAACCTACAATATCAGGAGCATATAAATGATATTTTTCAGAAAGGATTGGGAAGATTAAGCGCCAATTTGCCCACGCTGAAACCCCAGGGCCTGATCCATGAATAAGAAGTAGTGGTTCCCCTTGACCATCTTCATGATAATGTGTTTGAAGTCCTTTTACGTCAGCATATTTCCCTTGTTCAACCATTTCAACATCTCCTCTGTCTATTTCATTTTTGTTCTAACCCGAAATGTAAATCACTAAAATAAAATAATTATGTAGACAACTCTATTATATACAAAATATTCGGTTATGGACAGTTTAAACGCTTACATTTTATCGAATATTTATACTATTTATTCTACTTCAGAATAGTAATCTACTCTATTGAGTATATAGAGAAATTTCCGTACCCTATGAATACGGAAATTTTTAGAAGAGCCCATCTATGCTCCCCTCTACCTGAACACATTTTAAAAACACTTTTCAAAATATAAATCTAGTTTTTACTAAAATCCTGGCAGTTCTGTTCAAAAACATCTAATCCTACTTGAGCACATAGAACATCTTCTTCAGCCGTTCCACCTGAAACTCCAATACCGCCAGCAATCAATCCGTTGATGATCAGCGGCATTCCCCCGCCAAAGACAACCAGCTTATTGGTATGAACAATTCCAGTCAAAAGAGCAGGTTCATCTTTAATCATCGGATACCACTCATGGGTTGGTTTCCCAAAAGCGGCTGCGGTGTAGGCTTTATTTTGGGCAATCTCGGAACTTAGCAAGGCTGCTTCATCCATTCGAATAAACGCTTTCAAATTTGCTCCTTCGTCCACAACAGCTGCATTAATTTTAATCCCTAATTCTTCTGCTTTATTTGTAATCGCTTCAAGAATTTTCAATGCCAGAGACTGTGTAATCGAATATTTTTGATAAAGCATATTGGAACTCATTTATTTCGCCCCTTCCAAACTCATCTTTTCTACTTGTTTTTCGTAATCTTCCATTGTAATCAAATCCAAATCACTTTTAGCGGTCATACAACACGCTAACGCGAAACCATTGTTTAATTCCTCATCAGAAAGAGCATCGTGTGAGCGCACTAATTCTTGTTCATACTCCCCGCTTTGCACCTTTACTTTACACATCCCACAACCACCTCTTTGACACCCGGTTGGGAACGGAATAAAGAGGTCACGTGCAGCTCTTAATGGCGTAACATCTGGTGCACAATCATATTCAAAATTTTGGTTTCTTGCTTTAAGTGTCACTTTATACATAATTACCCTCCTTCATACATTATGTAACATTACGTACAACTATCATTTTCAATCTAAATCAAGTTAACGCTTTAGCAAATGATTCAGATAATTCTCTGCGGTGGTAGAAAATACCTGTTCCAATTTTAGATGCATCCCAAGTAATCGTTGGCATATCAGCAAATGCCATGTATCCTCCTGCAAAGGCTTCGTTCCGGTTTCCAGATGGATCAAAGAAATAAATGGTTTGTCCTCTTGAAATACCGTGTCTAGTAGGAGTTACATCAAACGGTACCTCATACATAGATAATAAATCGGCTGCTTTAAAGACATCATGAAGAGAATCTACACCAAATGCTGCATGGTGAAGTTTAGCATCAGGTCCTTTAATAAAAGCAATATCATGTGCCGTATTTGTAGTGAACAAGAAACTTCCTACTAACTCTTCTTCACCTTCTGTTACCACTCTTTCGCTTTGTCCAAATCCAAGTACTTCAATAAAGAATCTTGTCACGGTTTTGACATCATCACCCGTTAGTAATAAGTGATCTAAGCGATGTGGAGCAATTCCTTTTGTACCTAAAGACCAAGGATGAGGGTTGTGTGTACCAACCGCTGTTCCTAATAATTCAATCTCATTGTATAGTTCACAATGATGACCTGTTGGTAAAATAAAGCGAACCGCTTCTCCTTCAGCAAATCTTGTCCCCTTTGAAACCCTCGTTGTTGTACAACCGAATTCCTCTATTTTCTTTTCGTAATAAGCCAAATCATCTAAACTTCCCACTTTAAAAGCCATATGAGCGAGTCCTGCAGTATTTGATTTTGTAAGAATAACACTGTGATGATCATATTCATCCCATGCTTTTAAATACACACTGTTCCCAACGCGTCCTGTTTCTTCTAAACCAATAATATTTGTATAGTAATCTACTGATTTTTCTAAGTCTAAAACTCTTAATTCTACACGACCAATACGCAATACTCTTGCCATTGTGTTTCCTCCAGTCATTATTCGATCGAAAGTTACATATGAATGAAACGATACCGCTTTATAGAAACCGCTTACAAAATAGTTTCTATAAACGTTCAACAAAATTGAATTGATTAAATAGTTTTTACTATCAATATAGTAATTATATAATATATTATCTTGAAATAAACATAAAAGTTTCTCTATATGAAACTACCTGCAACTTTTTTAAAAAAAATTATGATTTTCGCAACTTTTATTACTTGAGAACGATGTAATCGATTTCGATTATGTTATTTTACAATCATCACTGGGCATTGAACGCGCTTGGCAACTTTATGGCTTACACTCCCAAGTACCATTTCTTGAACAGCATTTAACCCTCTACTTCCGATCACAACTAAGTCAAAATTTTGATTATTTGCGTATTCAACAATGGTAGGCCCTGGATCCCCATACAACATGATGGTTTTGCTATTTACTCCTGCCGCTTTGATCTTTTCTACCGTTAATTGCATTCGTTGTTCACGTTCTAGTTGAATAGCATCCGCATCCATGTGGTGTAATGCTTCCTGTTTTGACGTATTAAGATCAATCGTATACACAACCTCAATGATTGAATCCACTTTGAATTTGGCAATTTCAATTGCTTTATCTGCAGCACGCAGTGAGTGATTAGAACCATCAGAAGCCAATAAGATTTTTTTAAACATGAGCGTTCAAACCTCCCTTTTATGATCACGCATAATCAAGCCTTATATGAATAATACTTGTAAGTGCTTACGAGTTTATTATATATCAATATCTGACTTTTCGCACCTTATAGACATTATAGAAAAATAATAACATTTGGACTGTATTTGTCTAATCCTGAATGCCCATAAAAAAACAGCACAGTGATTCAATCAATGTGCTGTGCTAACTAATTATTACACCATGGCATCCCTAATGTAATGAACACTTTTCTTAGGTGTTAAAATTTACACAATTATGATAGAAATATTCACAGAATATTCTCGAATCTAATCGAACAGATACATAGGGTGGTCGTACAAAACGTGATTCTTCCATTGGAAGTCCTAACCATAGAACTTGTTGATCAATAAGAACAAATGGAAATGGAAAGGCTTCATTCACTGTCTGATCTGGCTTTAATAATGGAACGTTTTGTTTGGATATTACAGTCAATTCAACACCTGTGTTCCGCTCATGTAAGGATTGTACCCATTCATTCGAAAGCACCTGGTCATTTGGCATCGAAATCACAATGGACCTTTTAGCAGCATATAGATCATCCATGACTTTATCCAGTTTTTTGGCATGCATCCACTGTAATCTCGGATGTTGATTTCGGATCCACGAACCAATCTCCCAGGGATGTACAGCTTGATCAAGATTCAATTGGTGATCAACAAATTTTCGTAATGTTTTAGAGGGGTATACATGTTCTTTCATAAATGAACCGTTACTGATATGAATCAACTTACCCTTCGTTCGGGTAATTGCAACATTGATGAGTCGCTCACTTTCTTTGCCAATGAGGAGCATACCCGCACGATTTTGCGGATAGCTATCAACTGTATCAAACACCATCACATCCCGTTCACTTCCTTGAAAACGATGAATGGTTGCCGAGATGATATCTGCGTGTTGCAGCTCCTGCTTATATAAATCCGCCAATAATTTTTCCATCAGAAGGGCCTGCGCCCGGTAAGGTGTGATATAGCCAATGGATGTATTTCCATCAAGAAAAGCCTCATGAATCAATTGAAACGATAGAAGAAGTTGCCACATATTCAGCCGGGAATTTGACATCCTCTCTGTTATACAATGGGTACCTGTATTACTAGTATCAAGAAAGATACTAGCACGACCGGGAAATGGATTACTCGCTACAATACTCTTACGTGCTTGGGCAACACTTATATGATCACCCACTAGTGATTGATAAATATATTGATTGGTAAAAGAAGAAATCTCCGGGTGCATTCTTCGTTGTTCTTTGAGAAGAAAAAGATGAGGATGGAGCTTACCTCCCTTGATCGACTCTGTCACACCTGCTTTATGAAAAATATCTTCTTTCAACCATTCATTTACAAGCGTGTGGCGTGCCGTTGCAATGGGAGGAAGTTGCTTAAAATCTCCGCATACAATCATTCTTTTTCCTAAGGATGTCGCAAATCCTACTTGGGGAACAAACGCCATACTCGCTTCGTCAAGAATACATAAGTCAAACTCTTTTTCATAAATAGTTGGATCACTTGCCGCTTTGGCTAAGGTTGTACCAATCATATCGGCATCCTTTAAGAATTCAATTTCTTTTTGGTGGATTTTCTCCAGGATCGAAGCTAACTTCGTTTCAATTTGTAATAATTGATCTGAGTCCCGATGGCTGAATGAGGCTGCTAAATCCTTTTTTAATAAACGGCGTTCTTCTTTTAAACGTTCTTTCTCCTCAGCGAGATTCGGTTGATTCACTTTTAATAATTGATGAATATGAAGCGTTCCACATTGCGATATGGCTTCACTTTGCTGTGAGCCATATCGCAGAATGTCTCCTTCTCGATTTTTCCCTTTCCCTTCAACAAAGGAGGAAATCTCCATCATTAATACATCAACAGCCTGATTGCTATGGGCAAGAACCAATACTTTTTTTCCTTGAAAGTATTTATTGGCCGCCACTCTTGCCAACGTGTAGGTCTTACCCGTCCCAGGCGGACCCCACACATAGGTAATCGGGTTATATTTCGACCGAAGGATCAATTCGTGAACATTCGATTTGATGATGTCTGTGGGATGCTTGATTGGCATGGAAGGATCCATTAAATGTTTGATTCTTAATCGTTTCCGTTTACTTTCCTTTAATTCCTCCAAACGTTGAATCAATTGATCCAGTAATTCCCATGGATCATGCCAGATTATCAATTCCGAAAGAAGCTCACCAATTGATTGCTCTAGTTTCACAATGATGCTTTCTCCTTCTGAGGAAAGGATTCGCCCTTCCACTTTCGTTTGTCCCCATTGAATTCTTACCATAGAGCCAACTGGAATGTGTACGATTTGATCGGTTTCAAAATAATACGTAAAGCCATCCTTTTGATTAAGCAAACGGCCATTTTTCACTAAATATTTATTGCTTCCATATTTTTTTAAATGAAGAATTTCTAACTGAAGAGCTTTTTTCCACAGTTTTATGTAGGTTAATGATGATGTCATGTTCATCTTCCTTTATATAATCCGTATGATCGATTCCCCGAACATACAGCATAGTGTACCGTCAATGAAGCATACAGAGATTTGATCACTAAAATAGCTCAATCCATTGATTGAGCAGGCTTAGTATAACAATAACCATGTTAAAAATCCATTTTCCAACGATTGTGTACGCCTTATAAATACAAATGTCCATTTATGGTGTCAGGCACCTGTATTGGTTTTGATTTGTTTGAGGACTTCTTTCTGCTTTTTTCCTTCACCGTAGTTCGTGACTTCAAAATAATCTTCGTTTTCATAGTTGTTTATGTCTATATCAAGATCATGAAAAATCCGATGGAGCAAGACTACATTTTGCTTATCACGATCTTTTTCGATAATAGCCTTTGCGAGAGAACGGATACGCTCGAAATCTTTTACCAATGACTCTTTTTCCTTAATGACGTCGAGTGAATTTATTAATAACTGGCAAAATCTCTTTTGTTCTTCCCAATTTAACGAATCGACTCTCCTCCAACCGGCTGTTTGATTATAAAAGTTATGTGCTTTTTGAATCATTTCTGACTCACTTGCATAAGGTTCAGAAGGGATTTCCACCGGTTCTTCCGCCTGACCCGTACTCTTCTGTGAATGTTGACCCAGTTGTCCAACCGTTGCCCATGTCAACCCAGCCAAAATAAGAAATAATCCAAATGAAAGTGGAACCCAATTCTTTTTAAAAAATACGATCATGATCACATCCTTTGATTCCCATTCTATCATCTTTATATCTAGCAAACTTTATCTTTTCTATTATAACAAAAGGACGAACGATACAAAAAAACGATGCTCACTGTTACATGAACACCGTTTGAATGGGAAGAGATTCATCAAGTCACCCTAAATAGAATAACCTTCACATAAAGATGAAAATCAATCTCTTCGATTTCATTGATTCTTTAAATTCAATAATTTCTGCTTTAATTCATTTTCCATCGATATTAATTCTTGTTCAGCCTGATGGCGTTTCGAACGACCTTCTGATTGAATGCGAAGAGTCTCTTCCAAGGTTGAGACCAGATTTTCCTGTGTTTTCTTTAATGTCTCAATATCAACGATTCCCCGCTCATTCTCTTTTGCTGTTTCAATTGTATTGGTTTTTAACATCTCAGCATTTTTTAATAGAAGATCATTCGTCGTTTTAGAAACTTGTTTTTGAGCTTCCATCGCGCTGCGTTGGCGAATAAGAGTTAGAGCTATGGCAATTTGATTTTTCCAAAGTGGAATCGCAGTCATAATGGATGATTGAATTTTTTCTACCAATGCCTGATTCGTATTTTGGATCAATCTAATTTGTGGAGCACTTTGCGTTGTAATCTGTCGACTTAGCTTTAAATCATACATCCGTTTTTCTAGACGATCGGCAAATTGCATCAGATCATTCACATCTTGAAAATCCATTTGATCCTGGCTTATTTCCGCTTTTCGCTTCAATTCAGGTATTGTTTTTGTTTCTAATTCTTCTATTTTCACTTCACCAGCGGCAATATAAATATTTAAGGCTAGAAAATACTCTTTATTTTTTTCATACAGCTGTTCCAGCATCATATTGTCTGTCATTAACGCTTTTTTACAATGGTCCAATTTGACCGTAATGCGATCGATTTGCGCCCCTGTTTTCTGATACTTTGACAGTACTTCATTCACTGAACTTGAGATTTTACCAAATAACTTTGCAAAAAGATTCCGTTTCTCTGGTCTGAAGCTCATCCGGATTCACTTGTTCAAGTTTGGACATAAGTTCAGTTAGTATTTCGCCAATTTCCCCTACATCCTTATTTTGGACATGATCAAGCATGGAATGAGAAAAATTAAGTAGTTTTGATTGCGCTTGTGTACCATAAAGAATAATGGACTGATGATTTTTAGGGTCAATTTGCTGTGCTAGTCCTATGGCTTTCTGCTTACTTTCCTCTGGTAAGGAATCAATTAGTCTTCTAGGTTTTTCTTCTACTTTCTGCATGCTTGTTGCGGGGTTCGTAATCTCCAATTCACCAAATGGATTGCCCAATAATTCGTCTAATTCAGACGTTGATTTTCGCTCCGTCATGTTCATCGTCTCCTACTATGATTGTTTTCTTCAAAAGGGTGTTTACTTATTGATTTCTTTGCTACATCGAGTTCAAATTGCAAATCATCAATATCATCCTCGATCACCGTATACAAATCTCTCTCTAACGAATCCGCTAATTGATTCATTGTTAATCGAGTTTCTTTTAAAGATTGAGTAAGCTCCGGCGTTTTGGCAGGTTGTGAATTTAGAAAGGCGTATTTTTCTGTTAGTTCAACGATAGAATCGAGATTTGTATAATAAAACTGTTCCGCTTGATAAAAACGCTTAGGTTCTCTTTTTGTAATCCCATAGATTTTATTAACGATACGGATCACTTCCACATTTTGCTTCATACTCGCTAAATTACGCGTGCGCCACATGGCTTTTTGCAGACGATTTATTTTGAGCTTAGCTTCTTTTAAGTTTTTCTTAATGTAGTTATATTCTTTTCTCGATAGCCCATTTTTGCGTAAAAAGCGATAGCTAAAAAACCACTTCATGACAAGAAATATAAAAACTCCACCTAATAAACCAAATAAAATCGAAATCAAAAATGTTTGATCAAATGCTAAATAACTAATCGTCCAAACGAGAACAGAAGTGAAAGCAGCTACAAATGAACGAAATAAAAATTGAAAAAATGATTTCAACACAATCAACTCCTGTAAAATGCTCTAGATTTAAAGATTGAAATCTTTAATCATGAAATTTTTTTATAATGATCCATCACCATAATGGATAGTATTTTTTACGAAAAAAACATAAAAAAGTTTCATCTTCATTTTAAGGCACCTTCTCAATAATTGCTACTTGTTTACCTGCAAATGGATACTGCGCAGTAGGTAAGACTAAGACTTAAGACTGATCTTTTTGATCCAAAAAAAGAAACCCAGCCCCTATTTTAGGAAACTGAGTTCTTTTTACCCTCCAACAGAAAGAATCCACTGAGGGAATGTACTTTATCTGGATAATTCGATTATTTGCTCATGGATGATTTCTTCGAGAATGGGGTGGTAGCCAAGACAACGACAAAGAATCCATTCTGTTGTCTGATCGGTATTACCTTTTTGAATCGAATTTTTAATATTATTCATTAATGTTCCTGTAAAAAATAAATAAGGAATCACGAATACTTGCTTCGTTCCTAGTCGTTTCACCTCTTCAAGACTGTCCTGAAAGCTTGGTGCAGATGCTGTTAAATAGCAAACCTCCACACGTTTTACCCGACTCCTTTGCTCCAACATTTCCCCGATACGTGTTAAATCTCGTTTCACATCAGGATCACTGCTTCCGCGTCCTACTAACAAAACGAGGGAATCTTCCTTTATCGGAATGTTCGGTTCCTCTAATCGTTCTAATAGCAGTTCAATCATTTTCTCATGAACGCCAATCGGGTGACCAAGCTTCACGTCTACATCAGGAAAATCTGCTTGTATGTTGGCCAGTTCTTCTGGAATGTCTTTTTTTGCATGTGCTGCAGTCAAAAGGAGAATGGGTATGGCAATAATCTCTGTGGCTCCTTTTTTGATGCAACTTTCAAAACCCCCGGCAATGGTTGGTTCGGCCAATTCAAGAAAACTGATTTCTTGAATTGGCATATCCACTTTTTTCATAATCTGTTGAATAAAAGAAATCGCCTGTTCATTTGCTTCTCTTATACGGCTGCCATGACAAATATAGAGGACCGCTTTCATCTTAAAGTGCATCCTCCATGATCAGATTGTGTATGGGCAAATTCTCAAACCAACTGATCTTCTCACGCAGTTTGACAACCTCTCCGATCACAATCATACACGGATTTTCAACTTTCTCTTTGATTAATGCCTCACTTGCAGAACCAAGCGTACTCACGACTGTTTTTTGTAATGCAAGCGTTCCTTGTTGGATGAAGGCAATCGGTGTTTCAGGACTTTTGCCACATTGAAGAAGTCTTTCTTGAATGCGCGGGAAATTCTTGACCCCCATATAAATCGCAATCGTATCGACGCCTTTCACAAGTGCTTCCCACTTAATCCGGTCTTCTTCAAAGTTCTTACTATGACCCGTTACAAAGGCAAACGATGAACTAATGTCTCTATGAGTCAATGGAATTCCTGCATAAGCAGAAGCGGCTATGCCTGATGTAATGCCAGGAACAATTTCAAATTCCACACGATTCTTTGCCAGATATTCCGCTTCTTCTCCGCCTCGACCAAATACAAATGGGTCGCCGCCTTTTAATCTCGTAACGACATTACCCTTTTTCGCATGTTTGACAAGCAAATGATTGATCGTTTCTTGTTGTAAGACATGAAAGTTCGGCAGCTTCCCACAAAAAATTAATTCTGCTCCTTCTTTTGCATATCCAAGAAGTTCTTCATTTACTAAGCGATCATATAAAATAACATCCGCCTTTTTAATGCATTTTAAGGCTTTTACGGTAATTAAATCCGGGATCTCCTGGACCGGCTCCTACTAAGTATACTTTTGACATGCTGGTTACTCACTCCTCACGTTGCATAAAATGAAAGAAAAAGAGCCCTATTCATACAGCTCTTTTTCTTTATATCTTATATCTTCTGTATCTTTTATGAAATTAATCCAATTTGTTTTAGATAGTTAATCACTTGTTCAACATTTTCTTCAATAGAGAAACTATGAGTGTCAATAATAAGTTCTGGGTTCACCGGCTCTTCATATGGTGAGTTAATCCCTGTAAAATCTTTAATAAGTCCTTGTCTTGCTTTGACATAAAGTCCCTTTGGATCACGTTGCTCACATGTATCAATTGGACATTTTACAAATACTTCAATAAATTCCTTCTCTTCTAGTAAATCACGGACAATCTTACGGTCTGCCTGGAATGGAGAAATAAAAGCGGTTAAGACAACTTGACCGCTATCGACAAATAATTTTGCCACTTCACCGATTCTTCTGATATTTTCCGTACGATCTTCTTCTGAAAATCCTAAATCCTTGTTTAAGCCATGACGGATATTATCACCATCAAGTACATAATTTCTTACTTGATCATTAAATAAACGTGCTGCAACTGCATTTGCAAGTGTTGATTTTCCTGATCCAGATAGACCAGTAAACCAAATAACAAAGCTATTGTGACCATTTTGTTTTCTACGAGTTGACTTTGTTATTGATTGCTCATGCCAAACAATATTTGTACTCTTTTCCAAAATAAATCCTCCTCATATTCTTATGATTGAACTGCGTGTCTTCTTCAAACCTTCAATTAAAACTTCAACAACTTCTTTACGACTGAATGTACTTGGCGGAATTTCTCCATTTCGCAATAATTCTCTTACCTTTGTTCCAGATAAAATAACATGATGCTCTTTATCATGCGGGCATGTTTTCGCTGATGCCATATTCTCACACTTTGTGCAATAAAAACTATGTTCAAAGAATAAAAGTGTAATTCCAAGTTCTTCTGCTGTAAAATTGCTAAAGATTTTTTGAGCGTCATATGTGCCATAATAATTGCCTACACCAGCATGATCACGTCCTACGATAAAATGGGTGCAGCCATAATTTTTTCGTACCATCGCATGGAAAATCGCTTCTCTAGGACCAGCATAGCGCATGGCTGCTGGGAACACCGCTAAAAAGACACGATCAAGAGGATAATAATTTTTCAGTAATACTTGATAACTTTCCATTCGAACATCTGCTGGAATATCATCTGATTTTGTTTCCCCAACAAGTGGATTTAAGAATAATCCATCGACCGTTTCTAAAGCTGTTTTTTGAATATATTCATGGGCACGATGAACTGGATTTCTCGTTTGAAAACCAACAACTGTTTTCCATCCTTTTTCTAGAAATGCCTCTCTTGTTTGGACAGGATCTAAATAAAAGCCACTAAATTGATCCTGTTCAATTCGCTTCACAAGTGTAATTTCACCGCCGACATACACATTTCCACGATCAAATAATTTTTTTACCCCAGGATGCTCAAGATCGGTTGTTCCGTATACAAGAGTAGCTTCCTTATCCTTATCCGGTACATATATATCCGATATCGTTATGACACCATAAGTGATTCCTTCATAATCCAAACGAACTTCATCACCAACTGATATAGTTCCCGCTTCTTCTACCGAAATAGGAAATGTGATCGGAATACTCCAAACATAACCAGATTGAAGACGCATATTACTCACAACAGTTTCATAATCCTCTTCACTTAAAAAACCTTCGATTGGACTATATGCACCTGTTCCGATTAATTCCAAATCACTTAAACTCATTTTATCTAATTGCAATGATTTTTCGATATTCTCATAATTTATATTCTTCATTCCAACGATTAATTAATGTTCCTCCATGTGGTGTACTTAATGCCATTTTTATTCCTCCTAAATATACTATTCATAATATTTTAGTGGGGTTTATATTTAAATTCCCTCACCATTTTCATAATAAGAACGATTTTCTTGATTGATTGTTTTAATTAAACTTAAAATTCCAAATGTAGCTACACTAACACTTAGTAAAACAATGACCGTATAAAGATCATTGTCAACAAATAATTTCATAAGACCATAGGATATGACCAGTGAAAAAACTGGTGAAACAAGCCATACTTTTACGATTTTACTAATCACCCGCTTATTGACTGTGTTTTTGCCTTTTTTTGCAAGTCCAATTCCCATAATGGCTGTACTGGTTACTTGAGTAAGGGGAACTGGCAGTCCAAATATCGATGCTGTAATCACAAGGAGTGAACCAGTTCCTGAAATCGTTCCACCTTCAAGTAAAGAAAACTTGGTAATCTTTTTCGCATTTGTTTGAAGTACATTCCCACCTAGAAACATAGCCCCTATGGCAATACTGAATCCACCCAGAAGGATCCCAGTATTCATAGAAATCAGATTTGCCCCTACTAATGGACCAATTGCATTGGCCACATTATTCATTCCGGCTGAAAAAGCTTCTAAAAAACCGACGATGATGACAAATACGGCAAGGATCTTTTGTGCTTTTTTTCCTTGTAATTGCGGATATTTAGCTTCCACTTCTCGTGATAACCTTTCCCAAAAGAAACGCTATGGTAAAAGCAACAACTGGAACGATGACCCAAAATGCGGCAATCACAAGTATATTATTAATATATAAAGCTTGCTGGGCAATCCCAACACCAACAATAGAACCAACCGTAATTTCGCTCGTTGAAAGAGGGATTCCAATCAAGTTCGCAATAAATAACGAAAGAGCTGCTGACGATAAAATAATTAGAACAACCTTTGCTGTTAATAAGTTTTGTGGAATGATACCTGAACCAATTGTTTTTGCCACTTCACTTCCACCTATTACAGCACCTAAAAAGATCGCAATTCCACATAGTAATAATGCTTTTTTTCTGCTTGCTATCGCACCTGATCCGTATGCCACACTAATGGAGGCTGCTGCACCACTTGCCCCAATATTCATCGCAAAGAAAAGTGCCACGATACCTGCTAAATAAGTCAATATCATATTTGATTACCTCTTTTTATAGCTCTGACACCTTCTCCACACGAACTCTTAAACCGGAGAAAAAAAGGCACCGATGCTGTTCTTATCCATGAAGTCCACATTCATTTTTATTCGTTCCACTCCATCTTCCAGATCGTAAATCATCCGCATTAAAGGCAGGTGCTGTACAAGGTTGACAGCCAATACTTGGATATCCATTATCATGAAGTGGATTGTAATCAAATTATGTTTATGAGAATAACGCCAAATATCCTTCCAACTCCAATGAATAAGCGGACAAATTTTGATTGATTTAAAGCGATTATCCTTATTAATAAACTGCGTATTTTTCCGTGACTCTGATTGGTCTCTTCTTAAACCTGATAGCCAAGCTGTTGCTCCTGAAAGCACTTCATTTAATGGAAGAATTTTGCGAATTTCACAACATTTATTTGGTTGGCTCTTCCAAAGTTCATCCCCAAATTGTTTTGCTTGCTCTTCAAGAGTTAAAGAAGGTTTTTTTAATTCAATTTGCAATGAAGGATAACGTTTTTTCACCTTTTCAATTAATTCGTACGTTTCATTAAAATGAAGACTCGTATCAAGAAACACCACTTTTGCTTTTTCATTTACTTTGGAAATTAAATCAATTAATACGATTCCTTCAATTCCGAAGCTACACGCATAGACTAACTGATCACCATAATGAGAATATGCCCATTTTAAAACGTTCAAGTGCCCCTTTTGTTTCATCATCATGAGAAAATTCAATCGCCGGAATTGATCAAAAGTTTCATAGGTTAACTGTTTTGTCATTTTTCTCCTCCAACTAACATAGGTTTTGATTCATTTTCATCGCAAAAGTCTTTAGTAGCCGTATCTTATGGCTCGAAAAGGAAAAAGGTAACAGGTTGAAAAAAATAATACAGTTACGAATCTTTGAATATGGTTATTCTGTCTTTTTTTTACAAAAAAACAGTCTTAACCAATGTTCGAACGGTTAAAACTGCCTCTAGTTTCTCTAGTCAGCAATCGCTCATTATTTTATTCTTACCTTTTCAACTTTCTCTAATTGAATGACCTTCCCATCTTGTACAACGAGCGTGATCGATCCAAATTTCATATTTTGCAACATTTGTTTTAGTTGATCAAACATTTTTTCATTTTGATTATTGTCTACCAAATCTATTCCTCCCTTCCATAAAAGGAAAATCTTGCACTTGGGAAAGATTATCTAGGTAAACTTTTTACCTTATCTTCCAAGATGGTTATTCACATTTTGTTGGATTTAGCACCTTATTGTACATACACAAGTTGCTGGACTTCAGTGGGCCAATTTCCTCCATCGCTCTTGATAAGTTTTATTTTTTAAAATTTTAACACAAATACATTCGTTGTCAATAGTTATACTATAAAATTACTCGGAATTAATTCTGTAAATTCATAGTAACACACTTTGAATAGTGTGTGAATTCTTTTTTTATTAGAATCTTAAAATATTTTGAATTTAATAAAGGGCTAAAAAAATAGCAAGGCCATTGTCATTTGAATGGCCTTACTATTTTTAATGTGGACGGTTCCGTTATCTTTCAATCAAATCCGAAATATCTACCGTGGATCGTTCCTCGCCTGGTCCTCTTAAATGGACGGTTGCTGTTCTTCCATCCTCATGAAGTTGATCGATCCAGACCGATGCACCATGGTACTCTACATCTATTTCCGCTGATGAAGATAAAATTTGCTTCACACGCATAACATCCATCTTTATTTCCTCCCTAATCATTAATCAGTTTAGTATTTGCTTCGTATCCCTACTTTATTCAAAAAATGGTCGTACCTAATAAGCCTCATGAATACAATAAGTACAAGCATCAGATATGAATCTTCGAGGTGAGAGTGTGAATATTTTGTTAGGCTATTTCTTATTGGGAATTTCCTTATCTGCTCCAATTGGACCGATTAATGCTGCGCAGATTGATCGAGGAATTAAAAGTGGATTTATGCATTCTTGGACAGTTGGTTTAGGAGCAATGATGGCTGATGTTCTATATATATTAGCTGTGTATATGGGCGTGGTTCAATTTCTTGAAATTCCAATCGTCAAAACCTTTCTATGGTTATTTGGTTTTTTCGTTCTCATTTACACTGGAATTGAATGCATACTCAGTGCTGGACACATTGAAGACCCTACTCGAAAAAGTACAAGCGGAGATTCGATCCGTAAATCCTTTTTATCAGGCTTCTTTATGTCTTTATCCAATCCCTTGACCGTTCTTTTTTGGCTTGGCATCTATGGCTCTATTCTTGCCAAAACAGTCCATACATATGATACGAGTCAGGTAATTCTCTATAGCTGTTCCATTTTCACCGGAATTCTCCTATGGGATTTTTCAATGGCCTTGCTTGCCAGCTCTTTTCGAAAGTTTTTAACGACTCGTTTTCTCACTTGGATATCGATTTCTTCCGGAGTTTCCTTGATCGGATTTGGTCTTTACTTTGGTTATGAAGCACTAAAGATCCTGTTCTTTTAACTTTTGGGGACATTCACCTAATCAACCCTCCTTCAATATCATGATTACGAAGGAGGTATACATGATGAATCTACTTCTGGATAAAATGGAGATTGAAAAGCATTCATCTAGCTTTAAGCATTGGCAACGTGAAGCGTTTCGATTGATATCATTTATTAAATAAAGAGAATGACGGATATGAGCATCCTTTCTCCTATTTTGTATTAGAATAAAGGTAATTGGTCTAAATTATTCTCCTTTATTCCATCTGGTTCACTTCGAATGATATCTCTCCCATATTTATGAAATACATCAACATGAGCAATCTTGCCCGTTTTTGCCTCGTTTAGTGCCGTCACATAGTCTAATTCTCTGCCCTGGTCTGTTTTGAAAGCAATCAAATCACCCTCATCATTTTTCCGCACAGCCACTATTTTTTCTTTACCCCTATCCATTTCGTTGGCACTATCTAAATTTGCTTGTTCTTGACCTTCCTGTTTATATTCCTGATAAATTTGGTTGTAGTCTTTTGTATCCATCCTAGCACCTGGTTTCTAAAACCTACTAAACACTACATTTCGCCCCTGAACCAAGAAAAAGGGACCTACTGTGGCGACTCTCACGCCATTCCATCAGAAAGGGGTTTGAATCCTTGTCATGTGCCTGCTGCACAAGACCCTCTGTGGCGCTCTGTTAGAGCCAGCTTAGGGGCGGCAAACCATTCCTTCCAGGTCAGTTTACCGCCAAGGTTTTAGCACCTGGACTACACCTCCTTCAAATGTAATTCCTGGTTCTTTACGATTAATCTTTTATCGATCATATTCCATAAACTCCAGCTATGCTTTTCCTTGAAATGTTCAATATTTTTGAGCATTATGCCCATGAAACTACGCCTTTGTTTTCCTATATTTGATTGCTTCTCGGATTCTTCCATCGACCCAAGAAGGGAAATCAAATGAGGTTTTACTTTTTCTTTCAGTTGTTGGATTAATTCCTTTGGTACTTTTTCATCAAAGTCTAATCCTCTTCTTCCAATCACGAAAGAAGCCGCTTCATGTACAGATAAGCCATACCTCTTAGCGTATTTAAATCGGCCAATCACCGAAGTATAAGCAGGATTGACTTTTTTGATGTGAAAGCCAAACTTTAAGCCTCTTGAAATCAGCGCCTTTTGCAGCTTATTTTATGGCAAAGGAATGCGTTAAACGAATAAAACGATTATTGGTATCATGGTCTTGTTTGAACGTAAGATCTTCTAAAACAAAAGCTCCTACATTCCAACCCAATAAATAGTCAACAATTTGTTTCGCTATTTCACCCGCAATATTATTTCTTCTATTGCTTCGGACATATTCCATTTCATGACAATAGAACGTTTTGCTTTCGAGCCAATTTCCCTGCTTCGTTAAAATAGAGACCGCTACACGGTCAATATTGACATCAATCCTAGCGACAAGATCCGATGTGATGGTTTCATTCCAACTTCATTCTGTACCAGGAGTATCCACATCATAGGTGATATGAGCATAATACTTTTCCTTTTTCCGCTTCACTTCAATCGAGTACACCTGATATTCTTCGATTGGCTTCCCTTTTGCATTAACGCCTATCATCTCAGGGAATACAACCTCTACCATTTCATCGTAATATTTATCAGGAATACGAAGACCAAATCGTAAACGAGGACTTGATTCCCTTTTTCTGCAAACAGCGGGTTGGCCACATCTAAATAAAATCGCTGGTCTCGATCATCGAATGTGATTCTCGTATTCAAATTTCCTTTCTTCGATCGATCCCCACGAGAATAAAGGGTATTCGAACGCAATTCCTTCCACTCCTGGTTGGTGAGTTTCCCTTTCAACCGTTCATAAAAGTTCTTTTTCCCACCAAAGATAACGGAAGGAATCGTCTCTTCTTTTTGATGTTTTAAAAGAACCGCTTCTTTTTCTTTTAGCTTGGCGAGACGAGATTTCAATCCTTCCAAACAGATTTCCAATGACACATTTTTGGTGTTTTTCTCTTGGTTTGGTAATCCTCTATTTTTTGTTCTGTTTTTTGAATTTTTGCCTGTACACCTTCTAATCGAATCGGCACTAACTCTTTTTGAGTCCAAAGAACGGCTTTTGCCTACATCACGGCATCTTCTGCATATCGTTTATTCAAATGAAAGAGCGCATTCACTTTTTTAATCAGATCTTTTTCGTTTTGTCCTTCCTCTAAACGATTAAAAGCAAACCGTAAAGGCGAACAAAAAACTGTTATTATCTGATTTAATGGTTCCCATTCGGTTGGTTGATCTACCTCTAATAACATCATTTTAGTGATCTTCATATCGTCCACCTCTTTTTCGAACATTTGTTCTAATAATATTTTAAATATTCGAAAAGAGAATGTCAAGAGAATAGGGAGCTAGGAAGTTCCTTTTTATTTAACTTTTTATATTATTTACTCAACTTTCGCACCTTGAAAATCGACCTTGTTTAAGGTTTAACAAAGCTTTAAGAACAATCAACTTCGTTGCTTGACAAGTTTTTTAAACAGAAAAAACACCTCATTCTTTGGTATAGTGGAATTGACTAGAAACCATTACCACAAAGAAGAGGTGCCTTCTCTATGATAAAGGAAAAACACTCAATTGAGCAACTACCAAATGAACTTTCTTCTGTATTCTCTGAATTACAAATCGTGAAACACTTACGCGAAGCAGGCATTCGAAAAAGCTTTCGCTTTTCATGTGCCTATTTGTTTCAACTTGTTTTTAGCCTGATTTTCCATCAAAAAAATTGGTTCGCCCTTGTCACTTCTAAAAAGAGCGAGCGTTATCCGGGCAAGATACTATCTATCGTTTTTTAAATCATTCCAAGTTTGCTTGGCGGAAATTCCTTTTACACTTTAGTACAGCGACCATTCAAAAGGTTAGCTTACTTACATCAAAGGAGCGTCCAAAAGTGCTCATTATTGATGACTCTACATTTGATCGCAATCGTAGTAAGAATGTGGAGTTGCTTGCCCGTTGTTTTGATCATGCTTCCTTGAAAATGAGATTTTACAAAGGGTTTCGAATGCTTACATTAGGCTGGTCAGACGGGCATACCTTCATGCCAGTTGACTTCTCTTTATTAAGCTCAAAAACTTCTTCTATTAATGGAATCAATGAAGAAATTGATAAACGATGTTCTGGTTACAAGCGCCGTTTTGAAGCTCTTCAGACCGCACCTGAACAAATCCCAGCGATGATTGAACGGGCATTATCCAATGGTGTGGAGGCTTCTTACGTGTTGATGGATACATGGTTTACTCAACAACCTTTGATTCAAGCCATCGTCAAACAAGGGCTTGACGTCATTGGCATGGTTAAGAATGCGAAGCAACGTTATCAAATCGATGGTCAAATGGTTTCATTAAAAGAACTCTACCGGTCTGCGTCGCCACTTCAAGGAAAGAAAGGGCTTCTTCGTTCCATCACGACGACGATGAAAAACGGTGTACCCGTTAAAGTCGTATTCGTTCAAAATCGTAATAAGAAGAGTGAATGGCTTGCCATTCTAAGCACGGACTGCACGCTTTTTGAACAAGATATTGTCCGTATTTACGGCATCCGTTGGGATATTGAAGTGTTCTTTAAGACGACGAAGTCGCTTCTTCGCTTACAGAAAGAGTTTCAAGGACGCTCATATGACTTACTGATCAGTCATACAACCATTGTTTTTACTAGGTATATCGTTCTTTCTTGGCAAAATCGTTGTCACACAGATGAACGCACATTAGGTGGTTTATTTTATGACCTTTGTGATGAAGTGAATGAACTTGATTGGGCTGTCGCGTTACAGCAATTAATCGAGCTTCTTCAAGATGTCTTGAAGAAAACAAATAAACAAACACAACAATTACTTAAAAATCAACTATCACAATGGATTGCAGGTTTACCTAGTTCTATCAGAACTTACCTGCCTAATTTCGTCTGCTAAAGTTGAGTTATTCAGTAATATTTAATAAGTCTTTTGTAACTATTGTAACCTCCCAAACATATGTTTAGTATTTATGATTGTATCTATTTTATGTGCTTAATCGCATCTTTTATAAATTAAAATTGACATTTTTGTAATGTTGCTTAAAATATTTCCCCTTCTAATGAGCGATCTTTAAAAAACCATCTATGAAAAAGGGTGGAAAAATAATAGGTCATCCAAATGGTTGCAAAAGTCAGAAATAAGGACCAATGTCTGTATCTAATTAGCTTTGTATATTTTAAAGCAATCCATTCAAAAAAAGTAATTAGACCAGTGTAGGCTGTATAATACATCATTTTATTTGTCTTACTTTTATTTTTAGGATAGTGAAAGATAAACAGCACACATAAAGCAGGATAAACAAAATACTCAAAAGTAAAGCTGCTTTTGGTAGCCTTCTTAAAAAAAAGTCGATGCGGATAGCGAATTAATTTTTTCTCAACGACCAATAAACCAAAAAGCCATGTCATGAATTGTTTAAAGGTAAAGATCACCCAAGCTTCCCGAATCCTATTTCGCGGTACATATCTTATTAATAAAATGGCCATAACGACCCAAGAAGAAATTTCAATGATTTTTTCTGCTTTGTTTCTCAAGTCTTATTCACTCCCTTACTTGAGAGTTAATTTGCCTTAAAACCGATCATTTTATGTAAATTGTGTGTGAATATAAAAACTTTTCTATCGTCAAGATTTCCTCTAAATCGTGAATGAAATAAAGTGGTGGAAACAATGCTATCAACACATTTAAACTAGAACGATACTGTATTCCCATGTTCAACACCCTCACCTAATTCCCTCAGGATCAGTCTAGCCATTTATTTTCCATCAACCACTTCTTTTAGAATTTCATACGAACGTTTTTGTTTATTGGGATCGTAAATATAGGATACGGCCATTATTTCATCCACATTGTATTTCTCTTGAAAGTCCGCTAACTGTTGTCTTATCGTCTCCTTACTTCCCAATAATATGGCATTTGTCATGGAACTGACCATTTCTTTTTCCATTGGATTCCAATAGGCATCCATATTTTCAACTGGTGGTTGTAATGGCTTTTTGAGAATTTTGTACAACATTCAAAAAGAATTGTTGCATCGATGTCACTAACAAAGCAGCTTCCTCATCCGTTTCAGCTGCAACTACATTTAGACAAACGATCATATACGGTTTATCAAGATATTCAGATGGCTGGAACCGTTCACGGTAAATGGATATGGCTGATCTCATTTGCATAGGAGCAAAATGTGCAGCAAATACATAGGGCAGTCCTAACCTTGCAGCTAAATAGGCTGAATCCGTAGAAGAACCTAAAATATAAATAGGAACGTTCGTGTCGACACCAGGATAGGCTTTTACAAAATCCTGCTTGTCCATTGGTCCAAAATAAGTCAGCAATGCATTTACATCCTCAGGAAATGTATAGACTGAATCATTTTTTGAACGTCTTAAAGCATTAGCCGTTAACATATCTGTACCAGGTGCACGCCCAAGTCCTAATTCAACGCGATTTGGGTAAATGGTTGCCATCGTACCAAATTGCTCAGCCACGACTAACGGAGAATGGTTTGGCAACATAATTCCTCCAGATCCAACTCGAATATGATCCGTGTGTTCTAAAGTATGTTTAATTAAGATGGAAGTCGCAGAACTGACTAGCGACGATGTATTATGGTGCTCAGCAATCCAATACCTTTTATACCCCATTTTCTCTGTTGCTCTCGCAAGATCAACCATTTCTTCAATAGCCTGCTTTGAACTCTGACCTTCACGGATTGGTGCTAGATTTAAGACAGAAAGTGAAATATTTATATTTGTCATATCATTATGTCCTTTCCATTCATGTATTCCTCTTCATCATAACAATTGTAAAAATGAAAAGAAATTTTAAAGCTTGTTTGTACAAGTGAATGAATAGAGAGATTCACTACCATTGATGAAAGGCTGAAAGAATCCCATTTGTTCATGTAATAACAAGGATTATTAAAACACATAAAAGAAAGATAATTATATAAATTCTGAATATTCTTTTACTTTTTGCGATTTTCTGTTATACTTTTCTTAATTCACTTTAAGTAATCACAAAAAGGAAGTTAGACAATGAAAAGGCCCTATATTCTATCATTTTGCTTACTGACTTTTTTTCTAGTCTGTTGGACGTTAAACCATGTTGTAAACACTCATACCCATCCTCCTGTGTATATACAACAATTGAATGCTTTTGAAGATAATGGCGGATCTATTCCTTTAGACAAAGAGGATAAAAAACTACCATTCTTATTTGATCAATCACAAGAATACAATGAAACTCTTAATGTTCTATTGCTGCTACTTGTCTTTTGTTCCGCACTCATTTTACACCATAGGCGACGATTATTCTTAGGTCCTATCTTTCACCAGTCCAATAATATCATCCACTCATTTTGATTATATGTTTATCATACGAATCAAAATGAAAGAGGTGGGAATGATGGGTGCTTTTCGTTTTTTGATGATTGGATTTTTTTCTTTCGCAGCAGCACAAATGTTTATTTTTCAAGTCATTTATGCTTATCGTGCATTTTCAGATTTTATTCATAATAAATAAATGTTAGAGAGTGTCTCAAAAGGCACTCTCTTATTCATTATGTTTGTTTGTAAAAAGGAATCGTATATTTGCCTATATTTTTTAGATTTTACTATTCTCTTTCAAGATTTATGAAGTTGAATGTGGTTTGTTTTCCAAGTAATTGGTACTATTATAATTGTAGAGTATTATTTTGATAATTGAAAATATAATTAGGAGGGAAAATGGTGGGATTACGATTTCGAAAAAGTTTCAAAATAGCTCCCGGAGTTCGACTGAATGTGGGTAACAAAAATACGAGCATTAGTTTCGGTGGAAAAGGCTTGCGATACACCCTTAATAGTAATGGCAGTAGAACGAGTTCTGTGGGAATTTCAGGAACAGGACTATCTTATGTGTCAACGAGCTCCGGTAAATCTTATAAAACATCCGCTTATCAAAAACATCAAGAACTTCAGTCATTACAGAAAAAAATTCATGATGATCAGGTGCAGGAACAAGCAAAGTATGAAGTCGATTTGTACGAGAATCGATGTGAACTTGTTCAATCAATCCATAAAGAATGTGACGAACCAGTAGATTGGTTAAGTATTGTCAATTGCCCACCCCCTTTTCCATTAGGTGAGACCGGGCCTAAAGAAAAAGAGGCTCTACATAATTATGAGAGTTATAGGCCTGGTTTCTTTGATCGAATGTTTAGCAAAGATGAGGAGGAATACACTCGATTATCACAGCAAATCCAACTGGCTAAATTGGAAGATGAAAAGGATTATAAGGAATGGGAAGAACTATCTATTCTTGCTAATAAGGTATTATCTGGTGATATCGAAGCGTATTTCAGTGTCTTAAAAGAAATGGATCCTTTAGGAGACTTAAGCGAATTCGGAAGTGGTTTTGAGTTTTCCACAGATGACCCCTCCTATTTAGAAGTTGAATTTGATGTTCAATCAAAAACAATCATTCCAACCATGGAAAAAAAGTTAACGAAGACTGGTAAATTGTCTCTTAAACAACTGTCCAAAACTCGTTATTTTGAACTTACGCAAAACTATGTATGCAGTTCAATTCTGAGAATAGCTAGAGACCTATTTTCGTTACTACCTTTAAAAACAGTCTATATTCATGCCTATGATGAAGTGTTAAATACAGAAACAGGTCACAGTGAACGTATCTTAATACTATCTATTAAGATTGATCAAACCATTTTAGAAAGTTTAAATTTTGAAACCCTTCAATGTTCCGATGCCATGAATAACTTTCCACATCATATGAAGTTTAGAAAATTAAAAGGCTTTGACTCTGTCGAAAAAATATCTGCTGAAAACGGTTCTAAATAATCCTAATATTTCGAAAGGTGGAAATCAGAAATGGATCGAATCAGTTATCTTGCCTATATTCTCTTTCAAGTGAATCACGAAGGAGTTAAACAAGCTGCTTTACAATTGTTAAGTGGGGAAATTTCAATCATAGAACTTAAAGAAATTAGCGAACTACTTCCTTATATCGAAGAAGCAGAAGTTACATTAAAAAATCATACACCGAATAATAAAGATGTTTACCTTTTTGTTGAACAATATTTATATGTTTATTAATTGCTCTTATAACAAGCAATAATAGCCTGCCCTATTCTTGGGCAGGCTATTATTACTTAATCAACCTGTTGATTTTTACGAAACCGAATATCAATCGCCGCATCAGAAATATTATTCAATTCGTTCTTTAATACTTCATATAACGTTGAAGATTTTATTTGGCTTCCCCGTATATCATTTAATAGTTCTTCAGCTATTTTCTTCCTTTTACCGCTGAGACCACTTAGATACTTACTCATCCTGATAACACCTCTTTCAGACATTTATGTTAATCTGCTCCCCAAAAAACGCATCCTTTTATTTTATACTTCAGGTCAAGACCTCGTTTATTTAAATGATATCTGATCTTCCTTATTTACAAATCTTAATGAAAACTAAATATTATAGACAAGGAAACCAAACATGAAGATATTACTATATAAAACATGGATGATTTTATGAAATGATTGGGTCTAGAATATCATTCTTATTGGAGGGTATAACATGAACGTCAATGATAAAGTTCTTTTTGCAGGAGATATCTATTTAATCATATTTAATTATAAAAACGGTCGTTTTGAAATTAGGAGTGAAAAATCGCCTAAAAAGGTCATTTTAGTAACCGAAAAAGACATTTGCCCCATTTAAACTTTCTTCGTAAAAGAAAATCCCTTAGGTATCAAAAGTAATCATTCCTTGATCATAAATTACCTTAGGGTAATATCGTTTCATGATCCATTTTTTAAATTTTTAAGTACCATGGGCATTTTCTTTTCTGTTTCATTTCCACTCTTTTTAGTGGTCTCTTTTGCTTTCACGTTACCTGATTGAAATCTTGCATTATCCATTCCATCAATGATATTTGTCAAGGAATTCTCACCGTCCTTTTATATGGTTCTATTTTTTAAATAATCAAATTCAAAGTATAAGCTTCATGATTTGAAACCTAGGAATGTTTATTATGTTCTTTAGATAGCGAATTCTCTTCATTTTCTTTTAAAACAGATTCTAGTCCATAACCTGTTGAACTTATTTCTAAAACTTCTTGATTATGTTTTTTGATTAGATCTTCATAAAAATCATCATTCTGTTTGTCCATTAGAATCCTCCCGTTATCCTTTATTATTCTTTTATATGTTGTTCTTTTCATTATGAAAGTATACGAAAAAATCCGTCCATCCAACCAAAATAGAAAACGGAGATCCTCCTCATCATGAATAGGGTCCCCGTTTTCTTTCTCTCATTATTCTTTTTCAGTTGCTGCTTCAACTTCACTCATTGGAACACCCAATGCGTTTGCTACACCCTCACCATAAGCAGGGTCCGCTTGATAGCAGTTGTTAATATGTCTTAGTTGAACCTCTTTTGTTGTTCCTTGCATATTACGTGCTGTATTTTCAAATAATCTTTGTTGCTCTTCTGCGGTCATTAATCTAAATAGTTTTCCTGGTTGTTCAAAATAATGATCATCATCTTCACGGAAATCATAGAAATCAGCACCACCTGTTAAATCAAGAGCTGGTTCTTGATCTTCTTTTGAATCTTGCCATTCACCATAACTGTTAGGTGAATACGAAACTTGCCCCTCTGACGGATTATAAATTCTCATGGCCCCATCACGATGATACGGGTGGAAATTTTTTGCATTTTTCGGGTAGTTTACAGGAATTTGCCAATGATTCACACCTAGACGATAGCGTTGTGCATCCCCATATGAAAAAAGTCTTGCCTGAAGCATTCTATCAGGTGAAAAGCCTATCCCTGGTACATGATTCGTTGGCGCAAAGGCCGCTTGCTCTACTTCCGCAAAATAGTTTTCTGGGTTTTGATTAAGCTCTATTTCCCCCACTTCGATCAGTGGAAAGTCCTTCTTATACCAAACCTTGGTGAGATCAAATGGATTGTATGGATGATTGCTTGCTTCTTCTTCTGTCATCACTTGAATATATAACGTCCATTTAGGGAAATCTCCGCGCTCAATTGCTTCAAATAAGTCACGTTGATGGCTTTCACGGTCTTTACCAATCAATTCTCCAGATTCTTGATCCGTTAAGTTTTTGATTCCTTGTTGTGTAACAAAATGAAATTTTACCCATACTCGTTCATTCTTTGCATTAATCAGGCTATAGGTATGGCTTCCAAACATATGCATATTTCTGTAACTTGCTGGGATCCCACGATCACTCATCGTAATCGTTACTTGATGAAGTGCCTCAGGTAATGAAGACCAAAAATCCCAGTTTGCTTGTGGATTATGCATATTTGTTTTTGGATCACGTTTTACCACATGGTTCAAATCTGGGAATCTCTTAGGATCTCTAAAGAAGAATACAGGAGTGTTGTTTCCTACAAGATCCCAGTTTCCTTCTTCCGTATAAAATTTCATCGCTGTCCCACGAATATCACGTTCTGCATCTGCTGCACCACGTTCACCAGCAACCGTCGAGAAACGAATAAACAAATCCGTCTTCTTGCCAACTTCAGAGAATAAATTGGCTTTTGTATAGTTTGTAATGTCGTTTGTTACAGTAAATGTTCCATATGCACCAGACCCTTTTGCATGCATACGTCGTTCTGGGATAACTTCCCGATCAAAATGGGCTAGTTTCTCTAGCAACCATACGTCCTCCATTAATAATGGTCCACGTTTACCAGCTGTTTTACTATCATCATCGTTTGATACTGGTGCACCAAAAGCTGTTGTCATTTTATTATTATGGTTTTGGTTTAGATCTTTCGTATCATCCATGCACGACTACCTCCATCTTAAACTCACTTTTCTAAAATTATTATAATATAAAATTCATTTCAACGTAAAGTAAAAACATTGTAAACGTTATCCTAATCTATATTCATAATATCTAAATATATCTACTTTAATATTTCAATTATTTTCCTGTTCTTATTATCATTTACAAGTTATAAATGATAATAAAGAAATAGATACCCTACCATCCGTACAATTAAAAAACTATTTTAAAATTGTATCCGCATACAAACAATAAGTTGTTCTTCATGAGTTTACTTTCATGATGAAAAGGTGATAAAATAACATACAAGTTCATCTTAAGAAATGACTTTGATTTCTTACTTGAATAAAACCCTTAAAATAATGAAGAATATTATTATGGAAACTGGGTAAAGGTGTTTGTGATCCATCCTTGTTTAGTTATTTTATTAGTTATACCAAATAACCTAATACATATATTTAAAAATACTACTATTAAAGGTGAAAAAACTATGACAACTACTGAATTTGATATTTTAGTGAACAAGGCAATTGAAAATGCACCCACTTGGATCAAGGAAGACGTTGAGAATATTATTAATAAATCCGAGGGTGTATTAAGATTGAGTTATGTCATCTCTGAACTTTATTCAAGGTACACATTTAGCTTCAAACATATTACGTCTTCTATGAACAATAGTTCTGAGTGGTCACTTACTTCTTTTGAAAGACTCAACTTTATCGATAATAATTTAGATTTGATTCAATATCTTGTTGAAAAAATTAAAAAGTCAAAATAAAGCTACAATTCCTCAGGGTTTAAAGCAATCATCTCGTTCGTATAAATTTCGAAACAAAAAAATACCTACTTCCATTTGACCGAATAGAAGTAGGTATTTTTTTATATCCACTTTTCTTAAGCTTATAAGATCGATTTAAAATCCGTCCAATCCTTCAATCTAGGAATATCCAAATGTCGATTATAGGATTGATCTTTCACGATCACTTTTAATGAATCACCACTTAACGTATTGAGAACGGCAGGTTTGTCATCAAAAAAATAATCCAACTGTAGTTTTTGAATAAAATGAACTTTTTCATCATCCTGCATTCCATAGAAAAACCGTTGATCCTGTATAGGAAATCCCTTTTCCATCATCCACTTCTTTGTACGTTCTCCATGTTCTTTTGGTCTTGAGGTAATATAATATATTTCGTGTCCTTCTTTTTCTAATTCATTCAGTACCTCGATAGCATTCGGAAAAGCTGGGCATGATGTGTAATAGATTTCTTCTAATGGAGCTGTTCCACATGTAGCTTCCTTCTTCATCCGTTAACCCGAAAGCTTCATGAATTTCCACCTTTGTTAATGCATGAAAAACATCGAGAGCTACACTATTCCCCAACTTTTTATTATAAAGATTAAAGGCATGTTCCCTTAAATTTATTAAAGTGTCATCAATATCGAAACCAAATTTCATAGTATATCCCTCGAATTTTATTTTTTTAAAAACACGGCTCTGTTAAAGGATCGTCTTGATACAAAAATTGCCACTCGTACACATACTCACTACGTTATTCAGTCATACCCGTTCATATTCAGACGAATGGATCATGATCCACTTAAGCCTATTTAAACATTGCTCACTCAACATTCACTCGGATAGGTTTCATTCAAAAAAGCAATGGATTGATGGATTAATTCTCTCAATACTTCTACATTAATATCTCCAACTTTATTGATGTAAACGCAACCTTTTCCTGATGTATGTTTTCCGAAGTTTTTTAACAATTCCTCTCTTTTATTGTCACCTGTAGCAAAATACAAGCTAATTTTTGCTTTTCTAGGAGAAAACCCAACAAGTGGGGCATCCCCCTCGTGCCCGGATTCATATTTATAATGATAGGAGCCAAATCCAATAATACTTGGTCCCCACATCTTCGCTTCAAAACCTGAAGTTTGTGAAAATAGATCCAATAATTGATAAGCGTCTTCTCGTTTTTTAGGACTATCCACATTTTCAATAAATTCAATGACACTATGGTCGGTTTCCTTTGTTTTCAATTCGTACGCCATAAAATCATCCCCTCATTGATCTATAATGTATTGTTCAAAATAGAAATCAAATGTAACTTCGATTAAACTAAACCAAACTCCTTCTATATCATCAAAAGCTCTCGAATATCCTCGTCCGTAAGCATGGTCGACAATTTCTCATCAGGGTCAATGATTTCTTCAATTAAATGTTTCTTTTTCACTTGCAATTCATTCATTTTTTCTTCAATGGTACCGCGTGCAATCAGTTTGATGACTTGAACTTCATTTGTCTGACCCATCCGATAAGCTCGGTCAGCGGCTTGCTCCTCAACGGCAGGATTCCACCAAAGATCATATAGAATCACAGTATCTGCACCTGTTAAATTAAGGCCCGTTCCTCCTGCTTTCAATGAAATCAGAAATAGATCACGTTCGCCTTCGTTAAATCGATTGCAGAGTTCTACACGCTCTCCTGCTGGGGTTTGTCCATCTAGATAGAAGAATGTTAGGCCTCGAATCGTAAATTCTCTCCCAATAAGATCAAGCATCTTCGTAAACTGTGAAAAAACCAAAACTCTTCTCTGAGAAACCCTAGATTCCTCAATGATCTCCATCAACTGATCAAATTTCGCAGAACTTCCCTTGTATCCTTCTACAAACAGTGCCGGGTGGCAACAAATCTGTCGTAACCGAGTCAATCCTGCTAGTATTCTGATTCGATTTTTCCTAAGTGTGTCTTTATCAAGATGCTTCAATGTATCATTCTTAAGCTTTGCCAGATAGGCAGCATATAGTTTCTTTTGTTCCGGTAGCAATTCTACTGATTCCATTGATTCGATTTTTTCAGGAAGCTCTGTAAGAACATCTCTCTTCATTCGACGAAGCAAGAATGGCCGAATCCTTCGGGCAATTTTTGCTCTTGAAAGTTTACTATATTCTTTAATACCAAGAAAGAGTTCAGGGAAAACAACGTGATAAATAGACCAAAGCTCTTCAAGTGAGTTTTCAACAGGTGTACCTGTAAGTGCAAAGCGATGTTCTGCTTGAATTTTCTTTACCGCTTTGGCCGTTTGCGTAATTGGATTTTTAAATGACTGCGCCTCATCAAAAAAAACTGTATGAAAGGACTGTTTTTCATACCACTTTATATCGCTTCTCAATAATGTATACGATGTAATCAGGACATCGATTTTCATGATATTCTTCAATAAAAGCTTCCGATCATTTTTATTCCCATCTACAACAATGGTCTCAATTTCAGGGGCAAATTTCGTGATTTCACTTAACCAGTTATACGTCAAAGAAGATGGGCAAACAATCAGAACGGGATGCGCACTTTTTCGGATATTTGGTAACTCGGATAGAATAAACGTAATACTTTGCAAGGTTTTGCCCAGTCCCATATCATCTGCCAAAATTCCACCAAAACCGTAATAGGCTAGTGTTTTCATCCATTTAAAACCATGCTTTTGATAGTCCCGTAAGATCTGTTCCACACCCTTAGGTACTTCAAACGCTAAAATGTCAGGATCGTTAATATTCTGCAAAAACTCACGGAACGATTTCTCTAACCTAAATGCATCTGGGTTATCAATAGAATCTAGTAGATGCAACCCACGCACAATCGGTACATCAAAGCTGCTTTCCAGATCTTTTTTTTGCAAGGGCAGCTCATTTAAAAAGCGTTTCAGTGCCTCGAATTCTCTGGACTCTAAGGACATGAGTGATCCATTTCGTAATCGATAGTATTTCCGTTTTTCCTCTAGCGCTGAAAGAACTTCACGAATTTCCTTATCTGATATACCATCCATTTCAAATTTAAATTCCAGCCAATTCGTCCGCTCTTTTTTCATTTTCACTCGAATCATAGGCGTGCTACTTCCACTGAATACGCGGTTTCTCACAGCAGTAGTGGCATATATTTGGACAAATGGCTGCAGTTTTGGAACGACATGGTACAAAAACTCATATTCTAGCTCTTCATTATGTAAGTAATAACCACTTTCCGTTTGAAAGAAGGAACTATCCTCCATCAACTGAACGATCACCTGTTCCTTCTCCTTATCTCTTATGAGCAATGCCCCAATCTGAGGTTCCCTACTTTCCAATGGATTGATTGTCCAATTTTCATAGTGAAACTCTAGACCAGCAAGGAGTCGGTTATTTACACGATCGAGGTACAATTTAGCGATTAAGGGGGTCTTCCTTAGGTTTTCAGAGATTCCTGCTGAAATTTCAACCTTCCCTATTCTTTTCAAACCAGGAACGACTTTTTCAAGAAAAAAATCTATTTCACTCTGATGTATTGGAATGATGTTAGATCCAGTATTCTCTACCATACCTTTTAGCTCTGAAAGGCGAGAAAATTCATCACTTTTCAACTGTATGAATTTCCCATCAGACAGAACAGAATGATAGTCATGTAGCACCACCATTTCATTTAAACCTTTGATCTTTAATCTGTACTTCTCACATTCTTTCTCACCATAATCTAAATGAAATTGCAGAGAAAGTGGTTCCTTAGATCTGTGAAAACCTTCATAAAATTCCCCATCATATATCAGACTAAAAGCTGGAACCTTTTCTAGCATAGGTGTCAATTGAATCCAAGGTGATGGTGGTACTAAGACGATTTGGTGATCATTTATGATATCCGTTCTGTTCGATAATGCATCGGCATACACCTTTTCATCCTCTATCACTTGAAAAAGATGCATTAGAACATCATTTGATGCTTTATCAAAACAATGTAGACTTGGTTCATAAGTAAATAGAGGTGAAAGTACATAGGAGTTCCCATTTTTAATATGCTGTATAAAATCTCGAATGTGTTTGACTTCAATTGAACCTAGCTTTACTCCTATCCCAAACATCTGTCGTCCTTTACCGACTGTGACAAGTTTACAAATAAACTCTACTTGTATGGTTTTTCGATTTTCAAAGTGCAACTGATGACTGCTGGCTCGAGTGGGTTGATCTTTAAAAAGAGTGAATAAACTTTTTGTATGGTGTTGATCAGCAGGAGAATCTAACGGATGTGTATGGATCTTTTTTGGAATCTCCCTTTTACGTTGCTGTTCAGCAATCGTCAATAATACCGCTGCAATATGCTGACAATCTTTTTGAAAAGAGGCCAGTGATGGGCAACTGCAACTCGTTCGAAATCCCCCGATTTCATCCTTTTCAATGGTGACATAAAAATCTTCCACCCCTGTAACGATCGCCTCACAACGCTCAGGGGTATCACGATCCACGATCACTTTATTCCCTCTAAAAAAGGCCTCCCCTCTCTTGAAGGAGACGGGCCCGCACATTTCTTTTATTTTTTTTACACTTACCTTTATATTCAAATATCTGCCCCTTCCTGAGGTTATTACACGGCTGTTAGCAAGGCTTGAGATGGATCAGTTGACGGCCTTATCTATTTTATTAGATTAATAAATCCTTTAATGCTCTATCTAAGGTTGGAAACAAAAAGTCAAACCCATTATTCATCAGCACCTCAGGGTAGACACGTTGACCTTCAAGGACAAGTGTACTTTTCTTTCCAAGAATCAATTTCAAAGCAAACGAAGGAACCGGCAGCCAATGAGGACGATGTAAAACGAAAGCAATGGTTTTACCAAAATCCTTCATTTTCATTGGGTTTGGCGCAGTGACATTCACCGGACCATGTAGATCTGTATTTTTTGCAGCGAATGCGATGGCTCTTGCTGCATCCATAACATGGACCCAAGATACCCATTGATGACCGGATCCAACCGTCCCCCCTACAAATAGTTTATAGGGCAATACCATGAGGGGAAGTGCACTTCCTTGATTACCGAGGACGATCCCAAATCTCATCAAGACGGTACGAATTCCATCCTCCTCTAGACTTGAGGCCTTCTTTTCCCAATCATGTACCGTACGAGCGAGAAAATCATCTGCCCTTTCCAATGAATCTTCCTTATAGACTTTGTGAACGGAGGCAGGATAAATTCCAATTGCGCTGGCATTCACCAGTACAGATGGTTGATCGGGCAAGGCTTTCATAATTCTTAGTAACTCGTCTGTCGCTATCATCCTGCTATCATAAATTCGTTTCTGATGCTCTGGAGTCCATCGTCCTTCGTTTATGGATACACCAGCCAAATTAATAAATGCATCTGCACTTCCTATTTCATCTTCTGGACGCATTCCTTCTTGTAACCACTTTACATACTTTACTTTTCCATTCGCTTGCTTAGATTTCCTCGTTAAGATGATGATTTCATGACCTTCACCCAGCAGAATCTCTTTTAATTTCTGACCAACAAACCCGGAACCACCTGCAATGACAATCTTCATTTTACTTCCCCCCAATTCCCCATTATCTATAGAAAATCGATTCTTAATCACTTAAATTCTACTTTGTTTGAATGAAAAAAGCGACACCTTAGCTTAGTAAGGTGATCGCTTTCAAGATTCAACAATTTTAATGAATTCATCAAGTGTCGTTGAGTATTTAATATATATTCGTGGTAATAGATACAATTCATCTTTTATACCGCGCTCAATAAATGGTCCAGGTGTTGTCGTAAGTCCATACTGATAATACTTTCTTGTTTCTGAAACGACCCTTTCGTTGGTATCACCATATGGATAGGCCAATGCAATGACAGGTTTTCCAGTAATGGCTTCAATTTTTTCTTTCGATTCCTTCAACTCATATTCAAACCTTTGAATATTGTTTAGATGAGGATGTGTAGCTGTATGCGACTGGATCGAAAAATAACCGGAATCGCTCAACATTTTCAAGTCCGATGAAGAAAGTCGGTTAGAGCCACCAATAAAATCCGAAATCACAAATAGGGTCCCCATTGGTTTGAAATGCTCACTTTTCAATTTTTGAAAAATAGCAAAGGCATGAAGATTATTTTTGTATCCATCATCAAATGTAATGAAAATAGGCTTATCCACTTTATTTATATCCTTCCACTTGTCAAACGTTAATAAAGTGAAGCCATGTTCCTTTAAATACTTCATTTGTTCTGCGAAATTGGTTGGATGAACATATAACTCTTTAGCACCATGTCCTTTAAATTCATCAATTGAATGATAAACTAAAATGGGTACTCGTTTTTGGGCATTCGCATTTGTTGGTAGAAAAACGATTAAAAGAAACAGAAACAGCGTTGTAATCTTTTTCATAGAATTCCTCGCTATACGATCATTATTTATCATATATATTTTTCCACCAAATGCCCATTCTATGTAAGATTAAATAGGTATTCTTTTTTTGTTATTTAAATAAACCAACCATCAGCGAGTGCTCACTGATGGTTGGTTCACTTTACAAGGTAACCATAATCATTGCAAGAAAGAGTATCGTTAAATAATTGACGGAATAAATAAAAATTCGATTGGCCCATTTCACATCATTTTTCGAGAATAATCCGCTTAGTCCAATAACAAGCCAACCGATATTAAGCAATGTGGCAATGCCAACAAAAACAGTACCCAGTGAGCCTAGAAAAAACGGCAATGGAAGCAGGCAGGCAATATAAAGGATAATTTGCCTTTTAGTGATAGCAAATCCATACACAACAGGAAGCATAGCAACTCCAGCCTTTTTATATTCCTCATATCTTCTCATGGCGATCGAAAAAGTATGTGGCATTTGCCATAAAAATACGATGAAGTGCCAATGTAATGGGAACAATATGAAACCCTGGTTCGATGGCTGTCCATCCGATTAATGGGGTTACAGCCCCTGATACGGCCCCAATCATGGTATTGAGTGTGTATTTTCTTTTTGACCAAAACGTATACAAAACGACATAGGTAAACCAACCAATAAACGAATAAATGGTTGCCTCCATGCTTGTAAACAAAATGAGTACGAAACCCACCACCGTACAAGATATTCCAATCTTCAAAACGGTATTCAGCGAGAAATGACCTGTTACGGTTGGTCTTTTCTTGGTTCTCTCCATGACTCGATCAAGATCCACTTCGTACCAATTATTTAAAGCGAGCGCTCCTGCCATAATCAACGTCCCACCGATCATCGTCAGTAAAAACACTTCCCAGTAATCGACGATGGAAGATTGAGTAAAATAAAGCGCTAACCAGAAACCAGTCAAAATAGGGAATGCGTTTGCAATTAAAACAAATCCTTTAAACAGGTATCGTAAATCGTTTATAATGGTCATTACATTTCGTTTCGTTGACTCCTGATCTCTCTCATTATTCTCTAGAAAAAGAGCTCCATTCTTACCCACTTTTTCAACTCCCCAATTAGAAACCTTCTATAGTCATTAAGTGAAACTTCCCATTTTTAGCAATGGATTGAAAATAGATAAATTACAGTACAATCTATTATTGGAATGATATCAGTTTTCATGGAAATTGAAAAGAATAATACTCATCGTTCAATGAACATATACTAAGAAATGAATTATAGGATAAAAATGATATCGATGAGGTTCATTCTATATCTGACTCCTTAAGAATCCTATAGGAACTAAGGATTAGAGATCGTTTCATTGCACATTATTTTTCCGTTGTATTATAGTAAAAATATATTTTATTGTTCATCACTGATAGAAATCAATACTCATTAAAAACGAAATGACCCTTACAAACAAAAATGTTTCCTCAAGGAAACATTTTGTCGTGCGTGCATAGAATATACAAAGGAGGTGATACAGATGAATTGGAGCAACAGAAAAAAAGTGAGAGTTCTTGGTTATTCTGCCTTGTTTAAAAAACTAGGGATTCTGAATGAACTAGAATACAAATCGATAACGGAACATTATAATCATCCGATCAAAAATAAGGATCGATAATGGAGTTATCCTTTTTTATACGGAATAATCGCTTCTTGAACAAAAAGAAAACACTATAAAAGAAATCATTATAGTGGTTGTTTTATCCCTATTATTTTTTAGCACTTTTACTAACATATGGTTTAGCACTCTTCTTTTTATTGCTACTAGCCTGCCATCGCTTCCATCCTTTTTTGTCAGTACCTCTTCCCGTACCACTTTTACTCTTTTCCTTAGTCTTTTCCTTAGTCATTTCATCACTCCAATTTATGTTAAGCCTACTGACTATTGCATTTACTTTGCGATTATTAGTAGTATTCTTTTCTATTCCTTGCTCATCCATTCTAAATACGTAGTAAAAAATAAAATAAGTCCTCAAATAAAGGACTTATTACTTTATTAGTTGATCAAACACTGTGTTTTGAATAAGCCGGTTCCTTTTAAAATAACCTTTATTAGAATAACAGTAATTTCTTTATGATACAACAGATATTTCCTCAAAAGAAATCCAAAACGGATGATTAAGCAAGGTGGGCTGCTTCGTTTAACGTTTCTGTCGAATCGACAATTTTCTGCGTGGCTATACTAATTTCATGAATGACCGCAACTAAATTTTGCATATCACGTTCTGATTGTTCTACCGTTACAAGATTTTCATTTGCTGAATTTACAATCCGGTCAAATGCCTCTCCTGTCAGATGGGAAAGTTTTTGTCCATCTTCTGTGAGCTCTTTAACTTCCACTAAACTGTTCACCACATTTTTATTTTGCTCAGTGATTTGTTCTGTGAAGGTTCTGATCGATTCAACCGATTTCTGTGTTTGTTCAGACAGTTTTCTCACTTCATTTGCCACAATAGCAAATCCCTTTCCATGTTCACCAGCCCGGGCAGCTTCAATCGATGCATTAAGGGAAAGCAAATTGGTTTGATTCGAGATATCCTCTACAATCGTCACTACTTGTCTAATTTGTGTAGACAATTCATTCAGATTTTCTACATTCTCCTTCATGGTTAACGTACTTTTATGTATAGAATGAATCTGTTTTTCTAAGGATTTCAATTGCTCTTGTCCATCCTCAGCAAGTTTTTGACTCACTTTTGATTTTTCAGCACTTTTCTCTCCTTGAATACTCACCTGGTTACTCTTAACCATCAATTCTTCTACACTGGCATTTGTTTCTTCGGTTAATGCGACAAGTGATTCACTCGTGGCAAAAATCTTATTTTTTAATTCATCTTTAATCATTTGATATTCTTCTTGTTTTTTCTTACTATTTTCTTTCTCTAATTCTTCCAGAATGATTTGCTGCTGGAAATTCAGTACTTTCATCACGCTTTTCGAAATAACATAGTATTCTTCTTGATCTTCAGTCTCTTCATGAATCGATTCCAGTATCCCTTCTTGAAGGATTTGAAAACTTGCCACATACCATTGTGGTAATACCCCCAAAGTCTGATGGCCTCTTGCTAATTTTTGTAGAAGGTTAATATGAGAATCATCAAATTGCCCCGTAAACATTTGAACTAAAAAATGCGCGTGTATGTTAATCCATCGTTCTTCATTTGAAAATTGTTGAATAATACTAGTAAAACCAGGGATATGACTCATCCCATTAAAATATTTAGTCGCTATTGTTTTTGAATGCTCTTTTATATGTGCCTGCATCGCTTTTGCTACTTGTAGATCGAATGTTGAAAGACCTATTGCGCGGGTTTGTCCAAGGATCGTCTGATTTGAAATCGACAACTCCACTTCCTGACTGTTTATTTCATGTAACCATTGCGTTGATCTCTTTTTTTGTTTAAGGATGGAATGAAGCAATACCATAATAAAACTCCCCTCATTTTTTCATTCATTGTATGTGCATCAAGAGTTCAATTCGATCATATGTAAAGAAAGTAAGAAAAATAAAGTGATGATAAGTACCTATATTTAATTATACAAGTCTTAATAGCAGAGGAAACTGCCAATCATATGTGTCTATTATACTATATTTATCCTTAAAGAGGGAAAATCCGTTTAAACATCTAACCATTTTTTCGGTCTGTTCCTTTCATTCAGTCAAAGAATGGACTTTTTTTAAAGCGTAAACTTCCATTGCCGTTGGGGCTGAAGAAAAACAAGGGATTGCAGTCATTCCTGCAATCCCTTGTTCCTATCTCAACGATTTTTCTTACCCGCGAACGGTTTTTAATGCTGTAGACCATGAAACAACTTGATCTAACATCATGTTTACATTATCAAGGTGCAAGTCTTGTGGCTTGAAATCTGAACCATTTTCAAAATCAGTGAATAAAGACAATGTTGGATGTGTACGAACATCTGCAACTGCTAATTCTCCTAAAATTCCACGTAGATGTTCAGCTGCACGTGCTCCACCTGTTGAACCATAGCTTACAACTCCCGCTGCTTTGTTGTTCCACTGAACTTGTGCTGTATCAAGAGCATTTTTTAATGCACCTGTGATACTGTGATTATATTCTTGAACAATGAAAACAAATCCATCTAAAGAATTGATTTTTTCTCCCCATGCTGCAATTCCTGGTTCTGAACCATCTGTTGTAAATAAAAATGGCAAATTGAAGTCTGCGATATCAACGATTTCATAGTTTGCATCTCCACGTTTATCAGCGATACCTTTTACCCATTCTCCAACTTGTGGACTAACGCGTCCTTGTCTTGTGCTTCCTAAGATAATCCCAATGTTTAACTTTGTCATTTGTTCTTCCTCCTTTTTAGTTGAACCACCAAATAATCTGTCTAAAAAACCCATCTTCTCCACCGCCTACTTCTCTCTGTGAAAATTGTAAAAATTAACTACTATATTCTAATTCCCTTTAACAGGAAAATTATTCATTACTAAGAAGAATCTACATAGAACTAGTTCCTAAATTACTATGAAATAAATAATATTCAATTAGTTAATTTTTAATTCAAGATAATTTTATAAAACAAAGCAGCTTTTGTCAACCGATTCACACAAAAAACTTAGTTTAAAGTATTTTCCATTCAGATATGATATTATAATGATTTTAATTAAATGCATCTATGGACCGTTGCTTCAAATCATTATTCTCTAACTGCTTACGTTTTTATTGACCAAGTTCGTCAACCCTTAGGCATTATTTCAGCAATTTTGATGACATTTTTCAAAAAATAAAGACCTATCCGCTAGACGAATAGGTCCTCCATGATTTGCCTTCAAGGCAAGCTTTTTGAAAAGAGAGTCTCTGTTTCCTATTTTATTCACAACATAATCTGGTTATGAGATTCTATTCATCATTCAATGACCCTCTTTACATTTGAATGAAAATCTTTACTTGTATTGGTAATTACCATAAACATATTGTTTAAAAAACCTCAGTATTAGCCCCACCTACGCTAAATACCATGATGGCCACGCGTGCCATCCAACCTATATTTATTATAATAGAAAACGCTTACAATATCAAAGATTACTTTTCTCTATTTTTCGACATCGGTCTTCCCATTTTGCATTTTTTTAAACTTTTTCAGTCTTTTTCTGTAAAAGCTCTTGTAAAATAATGAGCAAACTCTTTCTCTTATGTATCGACTTCGTTTACAATGATGTTGGACTACAAACTTAAATTTTGTTTCATACTATTAATATGAAACAAAACCATTGGAGGTTATACACATGAAAATTGTTGCACTAGTAGGTAGCATTCGGAACGATTCTTACAATTTAAAGCTGGCTCGCTATATCCAAAAACGCTATCAAGAACATTTTGATCTTGATATTTTAAACATTAAAGAAATTCCTTTTTATGATCAAGATATTGAGAATAATCCACCTGACGTGGTAACAGCATTTAAAAGTAAAGTAGCTGCTGCGGATGCCGTTCTTTGGGTCACGCCTGAATACAATGGCACGGTGCCCGGTGTATTAGTCAATGTGATTGATTGGTTGTCCCGTGTTGATAAAGTAATGATCGGCAAACCCTCTTGGATCATGGGTGCTTCAATGGGTATTTTAGGTACAGTAAAAGCCCAATTACATTTACGAGATATTTTATTCGCTTCAGGTGTTTCCTCTCCCCTCCTTCCTGGAAATGAAGTGTATGTCGGAGCCGTACATGAAAAGTTTGATGAAGAAGGGAACTTAACACACGAACCGACTGTACAATTTTTAGATACAGTCGTTGAAAATTTCGTTAACTGGTACAATAAAACATCAAATACCGTTGTTCATAATTAATTTTATCAACCATCCCAATAGGTTCATTCCTATTGGGATATTTTTTGGCATTTGTTAAACACTTTTTCTGTAATCCTTTTTATTTAAATTCTTCTTAGTATTAGAAACGATATATCCTTGTAAAATACGCACTTGTTGGTTATTCTTAAAACATAATTTTTATTAAAGGATGATTAACTTTGAGACTCAATAAATTCATAAGCGAATCTGGAAAAGCATCCAGACGCGGTGCAGATAAATTAATAGCGGAAGGAAGAGTAACGATAAACGGCTCCATTGCTAAAATCGGCAGCCAAGTGGAGCCTGGAGATGATGTTCGAGTCAGTGGACAACAAATCAGATTGGCAAGAAATAATGTGTATATCGCCTTAAATAAGCCAATCGGCATTACGAGTACAACGGAAAAACGGGTAAAAGGGAATATTGCTGATTTAGTCAACCACCCATTACGCGTATTTAATATTGGACGACTGGACAAAGATTCGGACGGCTTAATACTCCTTACGAATGACGGAGATATTGTCAATGAAATTCTGCGTGCTGAAAACAAGCATGAAAAAGAATACATCGTTTCGGTGGATCGTCCGATCACTCCTGAATTTTTAAAGAAAATGTCAGAGGGCGTAAAAATTTTGGACACTGTCACACTTCCATGTGAAGTAAGACAATTGTCAAAGTTTGATTTTCAAATTATTTTAACACAAGGATTAAATCGACAAATTCGTCGTATGTGTGAGGCATTGGGTTACGAAGTATATCGACTACAGCGAACGCGGATTATGAATATCCATCTAGGCAACCTCCCATTAGGACAATGGAGAGACTTAACTAAGAAGGAAAAAACTCAACTATTTCGTGATTTAAACTATGAACCAAAGGAATATTAGGATGAAATGAAGATCTCCTATTCATAGACGTTCTTGCCATAAATTCTCCTTCCTGTAAGTTCGTTATTTCGTCATTAATAGATAAGCCCAACTTAATTTTCCGACATGAATGGTCGGCCTACTTTCACTTCGCTGTTATTTCCTACGTAAATAAAGGCTCGGGTCAAGTAGGCCGACCAAACGTTTCTTATGTTGGTTTAATAAATGTGACATATATAGTTGGGCCTTATCCTCATGAAAATGTGCTTCATGAGAGTAAGGCCCTTTCATTCACCCTACAATGGGTCTGTCATTCATGAGTGAATAAATAAAATGTGCTACCCCATCGTTTTCATTTGTTAACGTGACCACATCACATAGATCTTTAATTTTCTGATCTGCATTCCCCATAGCAGCGCTTCTCCCCGCAATTTGTAACATGGGAAGATCATTATAATTATCTCCTACAGCTGCCGTATCGGCTAAATCAACATTTAATTGTTTAGAAAGGATCTCAAGTGCATTTCCTTTGGAAGCTTGTTCATGTTGCAGATGAAAATTATGTTTTCCTGACTTCACCATCGTTAATTCTGGAAATTCTATAAATCTTCCCCAACCTTTTTGAAGCTTTTCTTCATCAAACGAGACAGCCATAATATTATAAATTTCCTTCTCTTGTTCTAACAGGTTTCGGAAGGAGTCTATAAAGGTTAATCCCGTCTGTCCAAATTGAATCTCTATTTCTAGTCTTAAGAGACTTTTATCCACTTTATTGCTTTTTTTCGTGAGTTGATCAATCTCTTGAAATAGTACTTCTTTCCCATAGTTTAGGTGCACAAATCTGATGATCAAAGAAAGCTTCATAATAGAGAGATTCCTCGTCTAATATATGTAAGATATGACCAGTAGTTTGTTGATTAATTGGAACTGAATAAAAGAGTTCACCATTTGGATCGTGGATGGTTGCACCGTTTGTCCCAATAATCCATGGATTGATATCCGTTTCTCTTATAAAACTCTTTGCGTCAAAATGAGCACGTCCTGTCGCTATCACAACTTCTATTCCATTTTTTTGGGCAAATCTTATTGCTTCTATATTTTTTTCACTTATATATTTTCCCTTATCCAATAGAGTACCATCTAAATCAATGGCAACTAATTTGACCATTTTTATCCCCACTTTCCTACGAATATCTTCATTATAAGAGATTCCCCACTTTTTTGCTTTCTTTACCTACTCAACTTTCATGTATAATGGACTAAAAACAACGGAGAAATGGTGGGTTTAAAATGGATATTAGACAATTAACTTATTTTCTCGAAGTCGCCAGACAGCAAAGTATGACCAAGGCAGCAGAAGTCCTTCACATTTCCCAACCTGCTTTAAGCAAAATGGTAAAAGGACTTGAAGAAGAGCTTGATATGACGTTAATTATCCGTTCGAATAAATCAAGTGAAGTAACCGATGCTGGCAAAATTGTCATGGAGTATGCCAAAAAGATGATCGCCCTCATGAATGAAATGACTACGACTCTATCAGACATGACCAATTTACAGCATGGATCCATTCATATCGGGATTCCTCCGATTGTAGGCAGTCTCTTTTTTCCCAAAGTCATAGCTGAATTTCATAAAGCCTTTTCCAATATCAAAATAGACATTACAGAATATGCAGCCCCCAGGTTGACAAAAAAAGTTCTCGACGGGGAAATTGAATTAGGTATCGCTGTTTTGCCAATTGAAGAAACCGATTTTCAAATTTATCCAATCGTCAGTGAAGAAATGAAATTACTTGTCCATATTGACCATCCCTTATCCACAAGGAACGTTGTCTATTTAAAGGAATTAGAAGATGATGAATTTATTTTTTTCACCGAAGAGTTTGCTCTACACGATATTATCTGGAAGCAATGCATCAATGAAGGATTTGAACCAAAGATCCTATTTAAAAGTTCACAATGGGACTTCATGTCAGAAATGGTAGCTGCCAATTTAGGTGTAACCATCTTACCAGTATCCCTTTGCAGCCGTGTGGATCCTCGCCAAATTAAAATCATAGATCTTAATCCTCCAACTCTATGGAACCTCGCTGTCATTACCAAAAATGATAAATATGTGTCGAATGCTGCCAGAACTTTTATCGATTTTATATTAAAGCAGAGAAATAGCTTGTTAGATTAACTACTGTTTGTGAAAACCCTTTCTCATAAAGAAAAGCCTTTTCATAACTTTTAGTTATATCCGATATGAAATATATGTATTTTACGAGATTCATGTTTCCACTTATAGTAAAGATAACCTAATTGATCGGTTACTTAAAGGAGTGATGGAACATGAAAATCTTTACGATTATTGTTCAAATATTATTTATTTATATATTTCTATTTCTCGGGTCTGCTGTTAAAGCGATTATACCGATTCCAATACCTGCGTCAATGATTGGATTATTGCTACTTTTATCTTCCTTACTATTAGGAATTGTAAAACTAGAATGGATTGAACAGGGTGGAAATTGGTTACTAGCTGAGCTCCTGTTATTCTTTATTCCGTCGGCTGTAGGCATCATTAATTATAATGAATTGTTAAGCTGGCAAGGAGTCGGGTCCATTTTAATGGTTGGTGTAAGTACTTTTATCGTCATTAGTTCTACTGCTTTTATTTCTGAAAAAGTAAACAATTGGAAAGTGAGGGAGACAGTCAAATGAAAATGATTATTTGTACACTTATCACGTTTTCTATTTACTTTTTAGCAAAAAAAGCTTATAAAAAATGGTCATACCCTTTTTTAAATCCATTGGTTATCAGTACACTTGTGTTAATTGGATTGATTTACTTAGTTAACATTCCGGTCAATACTTATATTTCAGATGCTAAATGGGTCACCAATTTACTTGGTCCTGCAACGGTTGCCTTTGCGATCCCTATTTACAAGCATTTGCCCCTATTAAAGAAAAATTTAGGGAATATTTTAGTCAGCATAACAAGTGGTTCGTTAGTGGCGATTATTTCATCCTTTATCCTAGCTTATCTTGCCCATTTAAATTCTGATCTTGTACTTAGTTTATTACCACGTTCGATTACAACACCTGTTGCCATTGAAATATCAAAGGAAATTGGTGGACTTCCTTCCTTAACAACCATTTTTGTCATCGTAACGGGAATTATCGGCGGGATTATTGGACCTTATATTATTAAATGGTTTTCCATAAAATCACCAATAGCGAGAGGGTTAGCACTTGGTATGGGGGCACATGGTTCAGGTACGAGCGCTGCAATGGAATATGGAGAAAAAGAAGCTACCTTTTCAATGATTGCCATGATTTTCGCAGCGTGGATTTCATTATTCTGGGTTAACTCCCTTATCCCTTCATTAATGACAATCATGCCTTGATGATTAGGTACCCTTTCATTCCATTGTCCACAACTTTCAGTATTCTTATAAAAACGAGAAGAAACCCAAATGGTTCCTTCTCGTTTTTTTGACGTTTCTAAGTGGGCATACACTTTAACTTTCTGCAAGTTTCCAGAGTATTTCTGGCAAAAGCCCACCCATGTCATGTGCTAACATCGTTTGATCGCCATTCGATCTAACCCATTTATCTGCGCATTGCCCATGAATGTAAACCGCATTGACTACAGCCTCTTCTATTACATTATGTAAACCAACCGATGCTAACAACATGCCCGTTAAGGTGTCTCCCGTTCCACCTTTTGACATGGCGCTATTTCCTGTCAAATTGATATAGCCCGATCCGTCCGGAAAAGCAATAACGGTATATTTACCTTTCAAGACCAAAATAACCCTATTTCGTTGTGCATATTCAGAAGCTAACTGGATCCGATTCAACTGTATCTCTTTACTTGTTTTTCCTGTTAAACGACTAAATTCACCCGGGTGTGGAGTTAAGATGGTAGCATACGAACGAGCCTTATACTCTCTTTTACTCAATGCTCCGGCATCAAGAATGATCGGAATGGGTTGCTTGAGAAGATCCGAAATTGATTGCTCCAACTTTTCATTTGGTGTGAGTCCAGGACCAATCGCAATTGATGTGTAATGCTGGTCTAATTGATCTGTGCTCAAGTTATAAGAAAAAGTTGCTTCTGGAGCAAATGGTCCGATAATGGTTGAGGCATGTTTGGAGGTAGAGATGGATAGTTTTCCTGCCCCAAATCTTAGAGCCCCTACCGCTGCAAGTGCTGCACTCCCAGGCATCTCGTCACTCCCCGCGATTAATAAGGCTGTACCATATGTACCTTTGTGCGTGTTCCCATTCCGTTTTGGCAGTGTCCTTCTTACGTCCTTTTCACCCCAAACTCTCCACGTACTTGTTTGAGGAACTCCGATATCAACGATACGAACTTCTCCATAATGTTCAGAAGCAGGGAATAAAAATGTTGACGGCTTATACCCATGCAAAGAAAGCGTATAGTCCGCTCTAATCGCATGTGTATCCACTTCTCCATGATCAGATGAGACACCTGTTGGATGGTCAATCGCCATGACTTTTGCACTATTGTGATTAACCCAATCCGTCACTTCTGATAAACCCGTTCGTAAGGGGAGTTGACTTCCAACTCCTAACAAAGCATCAATAATCCAGTCTGCATTCACCTCTTTAGAAAAGGTTTCACTTTCATACCCACATGCCTGATAGTAGGCCAAATGTTCCTTTGCTGTCACAGTTTGTGGTTCTCCAAGAGGAAATACGAGTCTAACCTGATATCCATTGTTTTTTAAATATCGGGCAAGTACAATTCCGTCTCCTCCATTATTCCCTTTTCCAGCAAGGATCAATATTTGATCCTTCACATCTATAAGTGACTTCATATTTCTATATAAGCCATTTCCTGCATTTTCCATCAATGAAAAAAGGGACATTCCTTGTTTTTCAGCTTTTGAATCGATTTCTTTAATTTGGCTACTACGTGTAAATATACATCCTTCCACCCACCTTTTTAACGTTTCCTATTTCAATTATAATACTTTTATAAGCAAAATGAGAAAAATCGTTTCATAAAAAGCGAGTTAGTGTATAATAAGAAAGCATTAGAAGAATGGTGTTGTTTATTTCCAACCTTTAAACCTATTAAATAATGAAACAGAACTATATGTGAAAGGATGCCTTACATAGTGAATATTACTGAATATACCGTTGAACACATTCAAGATCCTACTGGGATCTTAACAGGTAACCGCTACGAGTTCTTTTTAAATATCAGCGTTCCAGAAGACGATGAACTGTATGATGAAAATGGATTACAGTTAAAGGTGCTCTTTTATGCGGATGACAATCAGACAAAGGTGCTGAATTACCACTTTTATGATAGCTTAGAAAATAAATATTTGGAATTTGCTCTTGAGGAAGAAGAGGAAAAACTGGTTCACGAATTTTGCGCAACGCATTTCCAAGAAGAAGAATAATCAGGCATAAAAAAAAGAGCGAGTACTCGCTCTTTTTTTTATGCCTCAATATTTTTGCCTTCTTCTGCGATATGATAAAGTAAATGCGCTAAATGATGAATAGGACCGTATACTTCTTCTTCCGTTTCCTCTTCTTGTTCTTCTAATTCATCTTGGAATTCAAGATCATTTAATTGGAGTGCTGCAAATTGGTAAAAATCCTTGAGTTCAAAGCCATAACAAGCACTCGGATCTTCATTCTCTTCTTCATATTGAAGAACTAGATAGGACTCTTTCCCGAACTGTCCTCTGCATCAAAGAAAATGAAAAAGCCAATATTCGTGTCAAGCTCAAATAAATGTCTTGTTCCACCTTCTGTGGCCGTATTAAAATCATCCTCGCTCAATTTTTGAACCGTCATTGAATCGATTTGATCTTCTTTATGAAATTGGACTGTGAATGATTTCATTTTTTGTTCCTCCTCATTAATCCTATATGATCATGATCAAAAGCAGACTAGCTTTTATCCTTCTCATTTATGTAAGATACATTTCAACCTCTTTGCTTATCCGAATTAATCAGATTAAAAGCCCAGCTCAAATATTCTTGAACTGGGCTTTACTAGTGTCAATTAAAGTTTAGATACATTTACAGCTTGAGGTCCACGTTGACCTTCTTCTATATCAAAACTAACTTCCTGACCTTCGTCAAGGCTTTTGAATCCTTCGCTTTGAATAGCTGAAAAGTGAACAAAAACATCCTCTCCACCTTCAACTTCAATAAATCCAAATCCTTTTTCAGCATTAAACCATTTTACTTTACCTGTTGCCATTTTCATTTCCTCCTAAAGCTCATAGCTAAAAATACAGAATGTCATTCTGTCTTTACTAATATGGCTCATTTGCTTAAGTTTTATAATCCATTTTTAAAACTTTTTATTTTTTTAACGACTTTTTTCTCCAGTTGGACGTTTTTGACTGCGTCTGCGATCACGATCATAAGATCTGCCTTTTTCATTGCGACCACCACGGTCATTACTATTACTGCGACGCTTACGATCAAAATCACCTCTAGGCTTCTTTGATCTTAATGGTTCAACAGATGTTAGTCTTACTGGTGTTGCGTCAGGTTCTTTTGTGATGAGTTTAAGGGCAGCAGCTAACAAAGTAATCGAATCTGTGTCCTCAAGCAATGTCTCAGCTAATTGCTTATAATCTAGATAATCGTTATTTTCCATTGTTTCACGCAATTGGTTGATCGCTGCTTTTTGGTTTCCAGCTAATACATCGTGCATAGTTGGAATTGGCATTTTCGTCATTTTCTTTTTCGTCATATTTTCAATAATTTTCAAATGATCAATTTCTCGCGGGGAAACAAATGTCATGGCTTTCCCTGTCTTCCCTGCACGACCTGTACGACCGATCCGGTGAACATAGCTCTCTGGATCCTGAGGAATATCGAAATTGTAAACATGAGATACACCACTAATATCTAGACCACGTGCAGCCACATCGGTTGCGACCATAATATCAATCGATGCCTCTTTAAAACGTCGAATGACTTGATCTCGTTTTCCTTGAGGAATATCTCCATGAATTCCTTCAGCCGAATAGCCTCTTTTAATTAAACCATCCACCACTTCGTCCACTCGTTTTTTCGTACGTCCAAAAACAATCGCAAGTTCAGGTGTTTGAATATCTAGAAGGGCACATAAAACATCAAATTTTTGTTTCTCATGTGCTTCAACATAATACTGTTCAATATTCGTAACAGTCATTTCTTTTGCTTTCACTTTTACGATCTCAGGTTCTTTCATAAAACGCTCAGCAAGATTTTGAATTCTTCTTGGCATTGTTGCTGAGAATAACATCGTTTGTTTTTCTTTAGGCGTTTCCGCAAGAATTCTCTCGATATCCTCAACAAAGCCCATATTTAGCATTTCATCTGCTTCATCTAATACAACCATTTTGATAGACCCTAAACGAATGGTTTTTCTTTCAATATGATCAATTAAACGTCCTGGTGTAGCCACAATAACCTGTGGTCTATTTTTCAAAGCACGAATTTGACGACTAATATCTTGACCACCGTAAATTGGCAATGCACGAATTCCCTTTACTTGACCAATCCGGTTTAACTCTTCTGCTACCTGAACAGCAAGCTCACGAGTAGGACAAACGACAAGTCCTTGAATCCCTTCATTTACATCTAACTTTTCTAAAAGAGGTACGCCAAAGGCTGTTGTTTTCCCTGTACCTGTTTGCGCCTGCCCGATCATATCCTTACCACTTAAGGCAATCGGAATAGCCTGTGCCTGGATTGGTGATGGTTCTTCAAAGCCCATATTAAAAACGGCTGTCTCTATTTCTTTACTTAAGCCGAAATCTGAAAAAGTTGTCAAAATGATATTTCCTCCTTAGATAGCTTAAATGGATCTTTTTTTCTACTGTGCCTTTTTAGGGTTTCCATTTAAACCTCTTTTTTTTCATGTTATTTTTAACTTCATAAAATTGTTCATTTGGATCCATATATGACGCTGATTATCGATCGATTACCATAAACTTCTGATCCGTACAAGGTATGATCGGTGAATAGCATATAATACATTCATTTCAAACTGTTTAAACCATGATATTCTGCAATCGATCAAATCTCGACGTCTACTAACACATAAAAAAGTGATGCATGGAATTGACATGCATCACTTCAACAAGCATTATTATGCTTTTGTAACGTTAGCAGCTTGTGGTCCGCGATTTCCTTCAACGATTTCAAAGTTAACATCTTGGCCTTCTTCTAAAGTTTTGAATCCTTCAGTTTGAATAGCTGAGAAATGTACGAATACATCTTGTCCTTCTGATGATTCGATGAAACCAAATCCTTTTTCTGCATTAAACCATTTTACTTTACCTGTGTTCATGAGTTTGCCTCCGAAAAACATATTCACTCTAAGTTATACATATAATATTTGCACCTATAAAAAATCGTAGCTGAACTTGAACTGTGCAAAATAAATTTGCCAACAGCCCTTGAAGCCTTGACAACTTATCTAAAATATTTATACCGAACTTAATAGCGTTACCCTTACTATAATTGTTGCTGGTGTACTTGTCAATACAAATACTTTTTAATATTTATTTTTATTTAGTATTTCTTAAACTTTACTGAAAATTCAATAAAAAAAGATGACCGAAATCAGCCATCTCAGGTAGACATATTAAATGCAACAAAAACATTTTCTTTTTCATTTTTAAAACCTAAAACAATAGAAGCCCTACCTCTCTTCCATCTTTACGGCTCCTGGGCCGTGCCAATAGGAATCAGGTTATATAACAAACGATTTGGGATAAGTATGAATGAGATTTTTTGTCAATTGAAGTGTTATGATTAAACGAAGAATATTCTTTCATAAAAGTAGTAGTATTGGAAGGTGATATTACTTACTTATTAGCTGCTGTGAGTGTGCAGCTAAACCAAAAAATCTTATATCAGTCTATTTTTTCTCATAGACATGGAATACTTGAAATATGTCTTAAACTAGAATAACCTATTCTTGACTTTTTGTCAATTAATTGAATTTGTATCCTATACTGGCATTGAAACATTTATTGAAATATGCCGAAAGTATCCTCACGCCACAATCTTTTAAAGGAGCGGTCTTTACTCTATAGCTGGTGCAGTCGCTTCCCTTATAGCAGATTCTAACTGCCGGCTATATATGTTTCTTTCTTCACCCCATTGAAAATAATGCCCCATATAATTTATTACGTCCTTTTGATAGGTTTGGACTATATCCATATCAAACAATAGGGCACTTATTCTTCGGTTGAAAAAATCGATCGGAGTTGCCACCATTTCATATTCTAAAGCATAGTGAAGTTTTGCCCAAAGCGGAGTGGGCAACATGGAAGAACCCGCCAACTTTTCTTCCTTCTCCATCATATCAAATAGGGTGGAGACGTTTGAGCCATAAATAGAAGCTAAATGATAAGCTTCATCATGGGTAAATCCCGTGAGCCCACCCCTATAAGCACTTTCCTCCATAAACTTCTTAAATCCTTTTGACCCTCCAACTTCCCCACCTGAGATCGGGAAGTGTTTCGTTTGACACTCACCAAAGATTTGATTGGAATCATCATGAAATTTTTGAACCAATCCATCGACAACCACTTCCGCCATTTTGCGATAACCAGTTAATTTCCCACCTGCTATTGATAAAAGACCACTGTCAGATTCCCAGATTTCGTCCTTTCGTGAAATCTCAGAGGGATCCTTTCCTTCTTCCAATATGAGTGGGCGAACCCCAGCCCAGCTCGATTCAATCTCTTTCTCTGTTATGTTTAAAGAAGGAAACATATACTGAATAGCTTCAATCAAATAGTTCCTGTCTGCTATCGTCATTTGCGGACTTTGTGGATCATTCTCGTAAAAAGTATCCGTTGTACCCACATAAGTTTTCCCATCCCGAGGAATCGCAAACACCATTCGCCCATCAGGTGTATCAAAATAAATCGAATGTTTGAGAGGAAAACAGCTTTGATCCATAACAAGATGGACCCCTTTCGTTAATCGAAGTGTCTTCCCGTTTCGAGATCCATCCATTTCTCGGACTTTATCTACCCAGGGACCTGTCGCGTTCACTACCCTTTTGGCTTTTACCTCAAACGCTTCTCCCAATAATTGATCAGAAACTGTCACACCACATACCTGACCGTTTCCATTGTATAAAAGATTTTCTACTTTAACATAATTCACACAGATGGCCCCATTTTGAACAGCGGCTTTGATCACTTCAATGGTTAAGCGCGCATCATCTGTTCGATACTCAACGTAGTATCCTGAACCTTGTAAACCTTTCGTTTTGAGCAGAGGTTCTTTTTCGAGGGTTTCCTGAATGGATAACATTTTTCTACGTTCCTCTTTCTTTACACCGGCGAGAAAATCGTAAATACGTAAGCCCACAGCGGTGCTGAAGCGATTATAAGTCCCCTTTTTAAAGATCGGCAACAGCATCGACTCTGGTTTTGTTACGTGCGGTCCATTTTCATAAACAATTTCTCTTTCCTTTCCAACCTCAGCAACCAACTTGACTTCGAATTGCTTTAAATAACGAAGGCCCCCATGAACAAGTTTTGTTGAACGACTTGAGGTGCCTGCAGCAAAATCTTGCATATCAATCAACGCTACCTTCATGCCGCGTAAGGAAGCATCGAGGGCAATTCCTGCACCTGTAATGCCTCCACCTATGATCAAGACATCAAAACCATTCGATTTTAATGTCTTCCTGTACTCACTACGATTTCGATTGGAGAATTTCATCTAACCCCACCCCAACTGGTTATTTTATTCACCAAAATATGTTCTCAGTTTTTACAATTTTACTATTTATACGACATCGCAGCTTTTACTGCCTTTTTCCAGCCGTTATATAATTGTTGACGATCACGCTCTTCCATGTTTGGAAGGAACGTTCTTTCAATCGTCCGATTCTGAGTGATTTCATCCTGACTACTCCAATATCCAACCGCAAGACCCGCTAAGTAGGCAGCACCGAGCGCAGTCGTTTCATTTATTTGTGACCGTTCAACCGATACATCTAATAGATTCGATTGAAATTCCATGAGGAAATTATTCTTGACCATTCCTCCGTCCACTCGCAAAGTTTTCAACTTAGTTCCTGAATCTTCTTCCATCGCCGCTAACACATCCTTCGTTTGATAAGCGAGGGATTCTAATGTAGCCCGAATGAAATGTTCTTTCGTTGTTCCCCTTGTTAAACCAAACACCGCTCCTCTAACATCGCTATCCCAATAGGGTGTGCCTAAACCAACAAAGGCAGGCACCACATACACACCCTCTGCTGAATGGACCTTTAATGCATAAGCTTCACTATCACTTGATTGTTTTAACATTCGTAGACCATCACGTAACCACTGAATAGCAGCCCCAGCAACAAAAATACTTCCTTCTAACGCATATTCAACCTTACCGTTTATTCCCCAGGCAATGGTCGTGAGTAAACCATGTTGGGATCGTACAGGCTTTTCCCCTGTATTCATCAGCATAAAGCAGCCCGTTCCATATGTATTTTTAGCCATTCCTTTATCAAAACAAGCCTGACCAAACAGAGCTGCCTGCTGGTCTCCCGCTACACCCGCAATCGGAACCTCTTTTCCAAAAAAATGATCACCTGCTGTATTCGCATAAATCTCGGATGAAGATTTGACTTCTGGAAGCATGGACGGGGGAATGGACAAGATCTGTAAAAGCTCCTCATCCCATTTCAAATCGTAAATATTAAACATCAGGGTACGAGAGGCATTCGAATAATCGGTCACATGCGCTTTGCCACCGGAAAGTTTCCAAATAAGCCATGTATCAATCGTGCCAAATAGCACTTCTCCACGTTCTGCCTTTTCACGCGCACCTTCCACATGATCCAATATCCATTTCACTTTTGTAGCTGAAAAATAGGCATCAATTAATAAGCCTGTTTTTTGTTTAAAGACCTCTTGATAACCTTTTACCTCCAACTCATCACAAATATCCTTCGTCTGTCTGGATTGCCAGACAATCGCATGATAGATGGGTTGCCCACTTTCTTTATCCCACAAAATGGTAGTCTCCCGCTGATTCGTTATGCCAATTCCTGCAATTTGTTCAGCCTTTACCCCGGACTCTGATAAAACCGTCGCGATTACCGCTAAGATCGATCCCCAAATTTCATTTGCATCGTGTTCGACCCAACCTGGATTCGGAAAATATTGTGTGAACTCTCTTTGTGCCACATGGACCACTTGACCTTTTTGATTAAAAAGAATCGCCCGAGAGCTTGTTGTCCCTTGGTCTAAAGATAAAATATACGTTTCCATTTTGTTACCCCCTAACCTCTCGAAGAATGAATTCTATCTCTAGTTTAACATGACAATTTACCAACTATATGCTATAAGTTGTTACGATATTCATAATAACGAAACAAGATGATACAAATGAATGAGGACCGGCCTTTTAAAAGACCGATCCTTCCTGTTTTACTATATTCACCCGTTCTAACAAATCGTAAGCCTTACAGATGTTCAAGAACAAATTGATTGGCTAATTCTTCTAGTTTCTTATATTGATGCGTTTCTGAGTCGAAATTTTGTTTTTCCAGTACCGTAAACGTGGCTTCTCTCCAGTCCAGGTCAATAGAAGCCTGATACACATAGGTCGCATTTCCTATTAACTCCATCCAGTAGCCTGCTTCTGTTTTGTGAACCACACAGCGAACCTTTCCGCCATTATTATAAACTTCTATCGCCTTTTCGATTTCACTTAATCCATTTAAACAGGAAACCAGACTGGAAGCGGACATAGCTGTTCCACATGCATTGGTAAATCCAACCCCCCGTTCAAAAGTGCGCACATAAATAGACCCTTTTTGGAGATATTTAACAAAGCTCACATTTACACCATCTGGAAATAATGGGTTGGGACCATTTACATATTCACTTAATTGCTTTTGCAGCCCTGCATGAAGATCCTCTGACTCTACAATGGATACTAGATGTGGATTAGGCACCGCTAGCGCCGTAAAAGTCAGGTTCTCTGATAGTGCAGGAATCTTTTCATTCATGAGTGTTTCTTGTTCCAAGATAAGGGGAAGATCCCTTAATTGAAAAGAAACCGGCGAAATTTCAACCATATAAGTTGGAATTTCAGGGAATAGGTCCTCTTGTTTTTTTACCTGCAAATGAGCCTTCATTGTTTCAATGACTGCTTCTTTCTTATTCAACTTTTCACATACATAACGCGCCACACAACGAAGACCATTGCCACACATGGAAGCTTCAGAACCATCTGCATTAAAAACACGCATTCTTGCATCTGACTTTTCACTATTTAAAACATATAGGATCCCATCAGAACCTAATTCAGTATGTCGTTCACAAAGTGTTCGAGCAAGTGTGGCACGTTCTTCCTCTGTGAAGGAATACTCTCCATTCATTTCATCAATCAATAAAAAGTCATTTCCAGATCCGTGACATTTAATCAACTTTAATTTCACTTAGATTACCTCCATTCATCCACTCTAAACCAATTTATGATTTATACTTTATCATATATGGAGGCAAAATGATCGAAATACAATCCATGAAATTCTTATCAATGAATCAACAAAGGGTCAAATTCTAAAGACGCAATTTTTTCGGCATCCATCATTTTTGAGGCCCAATTGGAAGACTCCGCATAAATTCTAAAAAGGTCACGCACATGCAAATCCAACTTTCGACATATATCAGCCATTGCTTTCCACTCTGCTTGTTCAACCGCTTCAACTAAATCCAACACGTCTTTCAAATGATTTTCCTTCCCCTGCAAAGCATCATGGATTTCATCTTTTAATGGAAGTTCTAGGAGAATGTCTTCCATGGACGGACCGACAATACTTTTCATGGTAGAAATTAATCCCGTCATATAATAACAAGCAATGGGTTCTCTCCCCAAATGTCTTGCGATCGTTTCGCATAATTTGGCTCTCGTTAGGTTCATCCGTACGAATTTATCGGAAAGTTGTGTTTTCTTTTCATGTGGCTCCCTAGACGATAAAATATACGCCCACTTCTGAATTTTGTTCACACCAAGTAAAGAAATTCCTTCCCGAATGGAACATATTTTATTTTCCTCATGCAGGGAAGACATTTGGATTAATTTTAATAATTTTAAGGAGAGCGATAAATCCTTTTCAATTAAATGGGCCAGTTCATCTTCGTTAAATCCTTCAAATGACATATTCTGAATAAGACGATAGGAAGAAAAAATAATGGGAATTTCATACGTTGATTCAATTTGAGGCATGGAGAAAAAATATCCCTGAAATAATTGATAGCCTCTTATTTTTGCTTCTTCATAGGCATCAAGGGTTTCAATCTTTTCTGCCAGAAGTTTAACATCCGAACCGGATGTGATTTTTTCTATATATTCTTGTCGATACGTTCTATGACTTCTAAAATCAACTTTAATCATATCCACTAGAGATACTAAGTCAAAAGAACTCGGATTATCCTGTTGAAATATACAGTCATTTACCATAATCGTATAACCAAGCTCTTTAAATTCCTTCATAAGGGTTACTAATTCAAGGCTAGCTTCTACGGTTTGATCTATTTTAATCATGACTTCGCTTGGATTAAAAAGGGCAGGTAACTTCTGCTTTAATAATTTTTCTGTAAAATGAATATAGCACATTTTACCTTCTGTCAAGCGTTCAAGTCCCATGTTAAACAAACTATTAATGATCACCTCAGCCGTTGCTTGATCACCATCAATATAGGGGTATTTGTTCGTCAAATCTTTTCTATATAAAAGCTCATATCCGACAATTTCTTCTTGTCTATTATAAATGGGTTGTCTCGCTACAAAAACTTCCATTGCATTCCCTCCGACACTCTTCTAAGCCAATCCAAATTGCACATAAAATCAGTTTACAACATTTGGATTTATAATCCTGTCGAAAAATGTATAGATAAACGGAAAATTTAAAAAGGAGATATTGGCTACTGCCATATCTCCTTTGCATCATTTTATTGGGCTAATTTCTTGTATAAATCTGCTAATTCGATGGCTGTAATAGCTGCATCATATCCTTTGTTCCCTGCTTTAGTACCAGCACGTTCAATGGCTTGTTCAATGGTGTCGGTCGTTAGAACGCCGAACACTACTGGTAATCCTGTTTCTAATCCAACTTGTGCAACACCTTTAGCTACTTCGTTACTCACAAAATCAAAGTGAGGGGTAGCGCCGCGAATGACCGTTCCAAGCGTAATCACCGCATCATATTTTCCTTGTTGTGCCACTTTTTGAGCCGTTAAAGGGATTTCGTATGCACCTGGTACCCAAACAACCGTAACATCCTCTTCTAATACGCCATGTCTTTTTAAGCCGTCATAGGCACCTGTTAACAATTTCCCAGTTATAAATTCATTAAATCTCGCAACCACAACCGCTACTTTAAGTCCTGTACCTATTAAATGTCCTTCAATAATTTTTTTCATTCTTTTTCTCTCCTTATCATATCCTGTTTTTTATTTTTGTTTCGTAACGAACCTTTTTCTATATATCCAACCCTATAGGGATAATAAATGTCCTAATTTTTCTTTTTTTGTTTTCAAATACTGTTCATTTTCTTTTTCAGTTGGCATTTGGATTGGAACGCGCTCAACTACCTCGATACCGTACCCTTTAAGTCCTGCGATCTTTCGTGGATTATTGGTTAAGAGTCTCATTTTCTTCACGCCTAGATCTCTTAAAATTTGTGCTCCAATTCCATAATCTCGTAAATCGGCCGCAAAGCCCAGTTTATGATTGGCTTCTACTGTATCATAGCCTTCCTCTTGTAGCTTGTAGGCTTTTAATTTATTGATCAGACCAATCCCTCTGCCTTCCTGTCTCATGTAGAGAAGAATCCCTTTTCCTTCTTTTTCAATTTGACTTAAAGCAGCCGCGAGTTGTGGACCACAATCACAACGTTTTGATCCAAAAACATCACCCGTTAGGCATTCTGAATGGACACGTAACAGAACAGGCTCATCCTCATTGATTTCACCTTTTATAAGAGCCACATGATCTTTTCCATCCAGCCCCGAGTACCCAATTGCCTTAAAATCACCAAATGAGGTTGGCAGGTTGATTTCCACTTCACGTTTGACATTCGAATCATGATGAGATAACCGATATTCAATTAATTGCTCAATGGAAACAAGCTTAAGATCGAATTTTTCAGCAACCAATTGAAGATTATCCAACCGAGCCATTGTACCATCATCATTCATAATCTCACAGATGATTCCTACTGGATTTGCACCAACCAGTCTCGCAAAATCGACAGCTGCCTCAGTATGTCCTGCACGTCTTAAAACTCCACCTTTTTTCGCAATAAGAGGAAAGATATGACCTGGACGATTGAAATCTGCAGCTTCACTGTTTGGATCCACTAATTTTTCAATCGTGAGGGCGCGTTCAAAGGCACTAATACCCGTTGTGGTCTCTTTATAGTCAATACTTACCGTAAAGGCGGTTTCTTTTACGTCTGTATTATTTTCGACCATTGGATGAAGATTTAACCGATGGGCAATCTTTTCAGTCAGAGGAACACAGATGAGCCCTCTTCCTTCCTTGGCCATAAAATTAATCGTTTCAGGTGTTGCATAATCCGCTAACGCTAAGAAATCACCTTCGTTTTCACGATCCTCATCATCCACAACAATGATCATTTTACCAGCTTTTAAATCTTCTAATGCTTCTTCGATTGTATGAAACACTTCAATTTCCTCCTATTCGTGAAAACCATCTTTTGTTACTCCATTTTGCCTTTTTCAGTTTCACTTAATAGAAGCCATTTTCTTTTAAAAACGCTTCCGTTACTCCCTGTGGCTTCTGTTCAGGAGACTTTTTATTCATAAAGGAGTAAAAGTATTTTGCCATAACATCAAATTCGAGATTCACGATTTCACCTTCGCCCTTAAACCCAATCACTGTTTCTTTAGCTGTATGCGGGATTAGTGAAACGGTAACTGAATTGTTCGTTGTCTTAAACAGCGTTAACGATGTTCCATCGATGGCAATGGACCCTTTTTCCAAAACAAAATGAGAAAAGGTCTCCGGAATTTCGATTTCAATTAGAATGGCGTTTTCTATGTACGTTCGCTTCCGAATCCGACCAAGCCCATCAATATGACCCGTAACGAAATGTCCACCGAATCGACCGTTCGCACTCATAGCTCTTTCTAAATTAACCGTAGAACCTTCCTTTAAACTTGCGAGAGACGTATGTTTAAAGGTTTCTGGCATAACATCTGCTTCAAATTTCTCTTTTGAAAAGGCCGTAACGGTTAAACAAACACCATTAACGGAAATACTGTCTCCTACATGTAAATCATGCATAATCTTTTCAGCTTGGATGACTAAAGTTAATGTGTGTCCCTTTTTCATGATCCTCTTAATAAGACCTAATTCTTCAATGAGTCCCGTAAACATGAAATGGCATTCCTCCTTTTCATAAGCATATCAAAAAAAATTTTTAATGAGATCCGTTTTCCAGGGAAGAAATTGACAGGAGAAATGAAGGTAAAATAACCACAAAAAGCCCTATACAAATAGTTTGTACAGGGCTTTACAAAGCAATACTAAATAAACGTTCTAATGAACTATTTTAATGTTTTTACCTAATGCTAAATAAACATTAAAATAGATTAATTTTTAACGTATCATCCATATCCTTCTCCCATCCAGACTTTAACTGTCGGTTTTGGAATTGCACCAAATCCACCGCTTTCCTTTATCAGAAACCGGGTCACGGACTTAGAGGTCTTACCTCTTCACCGCCGGTTGGGAATTACACCCAGCCCCGAAGGATTCTTATTAAATTACTATAATACTAACATGACATGATCTAGTTGACAATTCTAAATGTAGACTTTCATACACTTTATTGTTAACAATTTGTGTCATTCCATTAATTAGCATTAGAATCCCTGCATGTAATCATGCTATTTAATGAAACGGAAAACAAGCGGGATCCGATATTCTTTCCCATCATATGCCTTAACAGCCGCAATAATCGTAAAAACAAATACATAAATACCTACTAACCATATGGTTAACACTCCAATTAACACGATCATTAAAATAATACTCACAAATGAATAAATAGAATACGAGATAAGAAAATTAAAATACTCTTTTCCATGATAATCGATAAAAGATGATTCATCCTTTTTGAGCAACCAGATAATAAGTGGACCAATGAAAACGGTGAAAAAACTGGATACATAAAGTAATGCCGCCAATACTCTTTCGTCCTTCGATGACGTGGGTATATTCTCTTTTAAGAAATCATTTTCGCTATAAGACATAAATCACTCCTCCTTTCACTATCATGATATCCTCTTCCATATTTACGTATATGTTCAAAAAAAGATTCACTCTTTTTTATGACGTTCCCAGTTCCAGGTAATAGATTCGGATGGGCCATAATATATTGGTGGTAGACAACCTGTACTTTAATGACTGTACAGATTTATAAAATAGGAATCATGATTGAGGGTGACATGAAATGACCAAGCTAGAAGCCATTATATTAGGAATCATTCAAGGGTTAACAGAATTTTTACCGATTTCAAGTACGGGACATTTATATTTAGGCAGGCATTTATTTGGACTGGATGAAGCAGGTTTATTTTTGGATACCATGCTTCATGTCGGAACTTTATTAGCTGTTCTCATTGTTTATAAACAGGAGCTTTTTGAAATGCTCAAAAACCCCTTTGGTCCGCTCACCAAACTACTCGTCATTGGGACCATTCCAGCCGTTATCGTAGGTTTTATGTTAAACGATTTTTTTAACACGATTTCCCAAACCGGTGTGACGATCGGTTGGGAATTTCTATTTACTGGATTTATTCTCTGGATGTCAGACGGAATCAAAAACGGCGCCAAAAAGATGGATCAAATTACCTACCAAGATGCCTTATTTATTGGATCCTTTCAGGCAATTGCTATTTTTCCAGCCGTGTCACGATCTGGATTAACGATTGCAGCTGGATTATTCCGTAAACTTGATCGTGAAACAGCTGCATGGTTTTCTTTTTTACTATCCATTCCAGCTATCCTCGGGGGAATTATCTTTCAATTTGGCGAGTTAGCTTCTGGACATATTGAATATATTTCCTTTTCTAGCCTCTTCTTCGCTACTCTTTCATCCGCATTATTTGGGTATATGGCGATTGTTTGGATGATCAATTTTTTAAAAAGAAAATCACTAAAGGGATTCGCTATTTATGTATGGATCTTAGGATTTCTGATTCTGTTATTGCAACTCATGAATGTTTTTTAAGCATACACGATAACCTTTTTCATTTTCTTTCATATAATTATATAAGACAATCGCCTAATAATGATTGTAATTAAAACAGACGATCATACACACCCGTTCAATAAAACGTTTGTGTAAAAAATACCATTCATGAAGGTCTTTCTGAACTGTAAGCATTGGAAGAAATTACTTCTCAAAAATGTCGATAATCCTTCATAATATTTACGATAAATTTACCTCCGACCTATTTTCTTTTGAATTATTTTTTAGTAAAATACAAATAGAAAATGAGATATGCATTCAATACCTTTTTTACAGCATAAAAAGACGAAACTACTTAATCCGATTAAGTAGGAAATATATATTGTTTACAAAGTAACAGGGAAGGCAAATGGTGCGCCACCAGTCAAGCTGGTTCTAGTGGGTTCGATTCCCACCCCGAAATTTTTTAGTAACATTATAAAAAATTTCGAGGGTGGGGAACGTCTCTATTTGTATGGAGATGAACTGCCCTCATTTTGGAGGGATTAAACATGCTCAAGAAACGCGAACTTCACGAATGTCATGAACTATTTGACTTGATGTCACATCCCGACGTCTTCCCTTTTGTTCGACACAAAGCAACTTCATATGAAGAATTTTTATTTATGACCAAACAAACGATGGAAGCTGAAGATCGAGGTGAGTTAATTTCACGGACGATCCTTGATGAGTGGGGCTCTCCTATCGGAACGATCAGTTTATTCGATATACAAAACCATGCTGGTTTTTTAGGAACTTGGCTTGGGAAGCCTTACCACGGAAAAGGATATAATCAACGAGCAAAAGATGCCTTTTTTAATGAACTGTTTTTCGAATTAAATATTGAAACCATCTTTATGCGTATACGAAAAGAAAACATCCGCTCACAAAAAGCTGCTGAAAAATTACCTTACGTGATAAATGCCAACGAAACTCGTAAATCCCTTCTCGAGCAATTAAACTCAAATGGAAGCATTTTTCAATTATTAGAAATTCCAAAAGACCTATATACACTGCATGTATTAAGAAACATGAATGATGAAGATACTTCACATAGAATGGAAGCTTAATACAAAGAGCTGACTTTAATGAAATTCACTTTGATTTGTCGTATGAATCAAAAAGTGGCTGATCCAAATCGGGATCAGCCACTTTTCGTATTCTCCTAAAAATCATGTCTGTTTTTTAGGGATTATGATATCATTTGTGAATGTAGTATAGAATGTATGAAAGAGGCAAACAACATGATACAAGCAAAAAGTATGAAAGAAAAGATCCATCAATTTCTAATGATCTTAATTCCGATCTTAATCTCGCAAATGGGGATGTACTCCATGAATTTTTTCGACACGACCATGTCTGGCCATTATAGTGCGAAAGATTTAGCGGGTGTAGCCATTGGTTCCTCTCTTTGGGTACCTGTTTCTACCGGTTTAACGGGTATCTTAATCGCCATAACGCCCATTGTAGCCCAATTAATTGGGGCAAAAAAAGAAAAAGAAGTAAGCTTTTCTGTCACACAAGGAGTTTATGTAGCTGCTTTATTGGCGATATTTGTCATAATGGTTGGTTCCTTTTTGTTAAATCCACTATTAAATACCATGAATCTTGAACAGAAGGTCCACCAAACCGCACATGATTATTTGATTGCCATCAGTTTGGGCATTCTTCCGTTATTTTTATACAATGCTTTGCGATCCTTTATTGATTCTCTCGGGAAAACACGAATATCTATGCTCATCACATTGTCTGCACTACCCGTCAATATTGTTTTTAATTATTTATTCATCTTTGGAAAAGCCGGATTTCCCGAATTAGGTGGTGTTGGAACAGGATATGCCACTTCGATTACTTACTGGGTATTGCTTTTAATTGCGATTGTCATTGTACATAAACAAGCACCCTTTTCACATTTCCATATCTTTCAGACCTTATATAAATTATCCTTTAAAAAAATAGCTGAAATCTTAAAAATTGGTGTTCCGATCGGATTAGCCATCTTTATTGAAACCAGTATTTTTTCGGCTGTTACCATCCTAATGAGTACATTTGATACGATTACCATCGCTGCACATCAAATTGCCATGAATTTCGCTTCGTTTGTTTATATGATTCCTTTAAGTGTTTCTATGGCCCTAACCATTTTGGTTGGGTATGAAATCGGGGCCAAAAGATATCAGGATGCCAAGCAATATAGTTGGTTAGGTGTAGCAGCAGCTATTTTAATGGCTGTTTTTAGTGGGCTCGTTCTCCTATTTCTTCGAACAGAAGTAGCCGGTCTCTATTCTAATGAAAAACAAGTGATTGAACTTTCTGTTCAGTTTCTGCTTTATGCTTTATTCTTTCAGCTTTCCGATGCGATTCAAGCACCGATACAAGGTGCCTTACGCGGCTATAAAGATGTCAATATCACCTTTGTCATGTCCTTATTGTCAAATTGGATAATCGGACTTCCATTGGGTTACCTGTTGACCAAATATACGGACTTAGGACCTTTTGGATACTGGATTGGATTAATATCTGGCTTGGCAGTTGGTGCCCTTTGTCTTTCAACCAGACTTCTCTATCTTCAGAAAGTAAGATATTCCCTTCGAAATAACTAAATATATAATAGCCTCGTTTGTTTCTAAATTGTCAAACGAGGCTATTTAGCATTAGAAGTTAACGTATAGGCTCCTTCCTGCATAATATGTCTTATCATATTTATATATGAAAGGATGAAACATCCATGTTTCCTTGGAACTTATTTCAATTTAATAAAGATATGCAATCTAAAATGAAGCAAATGAATCCTGAAGAGGTGAATCAGTATGTACAAAAGATGATGGACAATATGTTTTCTTCTGGCTTCCCTCATAATATGAACAATCAAGAAATGATGAAAAACGTTCATCCATTTCAATCAACTCATGAACATCCAAACTCGCAAAGCAGTGATAACCATCTAAAGTACTCTATTTTTGAAACACATGAATGTATCTTTGTGCGCATTCAAATTGATTCAGAGGATTGGTTAGAGGAATTAAAAGTGTATCATACATCAAATCTGCTTATTCTCGAACATATTCCTTCTTATCCTGATAAGCATTCGATTCCCCTTCCTTCTCTCGTAAAGAAAAAAGGGTCAACCGCTTCTTTTAAAGACGGTATACTTGAAATCAGAATGGGCAAAAATATAGATATGCAATATTCAGAAGTGGACATTACCGAGTTGAATTGAATCCTCCCATCCTTTCATTAAATAAGTATTCCTGCAAAAAAAGAACAGCCTTTTTGAAGGACTGTTCTCATAAATAGCATTATTTTCCGATAAATTGTTGTGTCCAGTAGTTTCCGTTCGCCACATGACCAACACCAATATGTGTGTAACTGCCATTTAAAATGTTCGCACGGTGACCTGCACTATTCATCCATGCTTGTACCACTTCAGAAGGCGTTTTTTGACCCATGGCAATATTTTCACCAGCAGATTTGTATGTGATTCCAAACTTCTTCATCATATCAAATGGGCTGCCGTATGTTGGACTTTGATGTGCAAAGTAATTATTTCGTTGCATATCACTTGATTTTTCTCTAGCAACTTTGCTTAAGTTCACATCTACCTTAAGGGCAGGAAGACCATTTTTCGCACGTTCAGCATTTGTTAAATTAACTACTTGTTGTTCATATGCACTTAACTGAGATGTTGAAGTAGCTGTTGGTGTATTTGTTGTTTGTTGTGTTTGTGTTGGAGCTGGAGTTGTTGTTGGTTTGTTTTGTACAGTCGGTTTCGTTTGAGTTTGAACTGGCTTTTGCACGGAACTTGTTTTACTGGAGCTGGCTTCCCTTCGACTTGGTTCCATTTCATATTATAACCTTTTACATATCTTTGTATAATAGAATTCATTTCTGCTTGATTCATATTACTAGATTGATAGACAACTACTTTCTCATTAGTAGAAACGGAGTTATTATAATAGGACGCATCTGCTTTATTTACTCCCGGATTAGCCATTAATAATGTTGCCGCTGCTGCTATTGAAAAGAACATTTTTTTCTTCATTTATTTTCTTCCTCCTTAGGATTGTAATCAATGAATGATTCGTTTGTCGATCTCGCTTGCATAGCTATCTTAACATGCCTTTTTCTGTAATATTGGAGGAAGAAATTCACAATAAATGAGGAATCTATCAAAAAAAGATTTTGAATCTATGAAAAATCCAGTAAAAAGCCTATTTTTCAGCATTTTTTCACTACTACCCTATGAGGTGTATATTTTTTCCACCAATAGTGTTTTGTTGGTAACCCTACTATTTTTTATAGCAAAAATCACTCTTGACAGATTTTTTAATAGACCTTGTTCATTACTTTTATTACAAAAACATGACAAACGTAAAGAATACGCCTCTATAACAGGACGTATTCTTTACGTTTGTCATCATTCTAATTACTTACTCTTTTCCATTTGTTGAAGCGCCTTCCACCTCTGGTTCACCTGATTGCCCAATAACAAACTCTTTTTTAGGCATATAATGCATTCCTTCCGCTGTCACATGTGCATATATATAATAGGTTCCTTCTATTGAAAAACGTTTTTCTAGAGCAAATAGACCGTTTCCCTTATGTTTGGGCTCCAACTTTTCATGTTGTTCATCATGCTCACGCCATATTTCAAATGTCACTTCATCAGGATCTGTCACTTCTTTGTTCCCATACAGAACCTTTGCCTCAAATGTAATCACTTCATTTATATTTCCTTGTGTGGGATTGATCGTTAGTTGAACATCAAGAAATTGCGGGGTTTCTACTCTTTTTTCTGTTTGCTGTGAACACGCAGCTAAAATGGTAACCATCCATACAATCCCTATCATTAAAAATAGATTCTTTCTCATATGTATAAGCCCCTTCTTTATTAGTCACATTTATATGCCTTTATGCTGTTTATTCTCTTTTCATTTTAGCATTACTCTCACTGTTTGTGGAAATATTATAAATTTTCTATCATCATTTTGATTTTTTATATTTCACCACAACCATTTACATAAAGAAAATAGAAATAGAAAATACTAATGCTACCTATATTGATCTGAAAGGAGTCAACCATGACCACTCCCTATCGCTGTCCAAATTGCAGAACGAATAAAAGTCGTTTTAATTTAATTAGACAAATTCCACAATCCGTAAAAATGGATCCTCATACAGGTAGTATTATCGAGGAGTATGCATCTGAAGAATTAAGCCCTTTTCATATGTCCTATAAGGGACCTGAATTAAAGGTACAATGTGCTGCCTGCGGTTTAATAGAAGATGAAAAAACGTTTGTGAAATTTGGAGAAATGAAATAGCAGCTCCTGTTTTTATGTTTACACGATTATAAAAGGAAAGAAGCCCTTAAAATGAACAAAGGCTTCTTTCTTTCATTCTATTCATAAGTAGAACGACCTGGCTTACAGTTCTTCTAGTTTTTTCAGTTGTTCCTTGATTAGATTCCAATCCACTTGTTCTCCAATAAAAACCAAATTGAGTGGCATATTCATGTATTCCTTCATATATAAAGGCATTCCATACGAATATTGAAATAAATACGGATAAGAGTGTTCAGAAAACTTCACATATCCTTTCATTCGATAAATAGTATCTGGTAAGCCTTGTAAAAAGTCCTCAAAATCCTTCTGATTCACTGGATTCTGAAATCGATAGACAAATGACCGTAAATGGAGATCCTTTTGGACATGTTGGTGATCCACACGCACTTTTTCACTAAACCCCATTTTTTTCACTTCCGGTATGGGTACTTTTGAAAAGGATGTCAAAATGGCGAAAGCATGGGGATTGATCATACTCATTTCCATACTAAGCTTTGCTTGATCACCTGGAGTGCATGCATCACTTTTATTGATTAAGATTAAATTGGCATGTTTGACTTGCTCTACTAACAATTGTTGAATTTGTGGACTCAAGTTTTTCCGGTCCAGCCAACGTTTTCCATCAACGACTGTAATGATGCCTTTAAACTTTAATTGCTGAGCAAAGATCGGCGACATCACTGCATCCAATACTTCAACGGGATGCGCCGCCCCCGTTGCTTCAATGTAAATGACTTCTGGTTTGGCTTCAACAAGCAACTCCTGCAACTGTGCTTCAAGCTTGTCTTGGATCGTACAGCAAATACAACCATCTAGAAGTTCTTTTAGCGGAACCTCCTCAGCAACTGAATCAGAGTCAATCGATACACTGCCCAACTCGTTCATTAAGACCGCAACCTTACGCTCATCTTTTTTCTCTTGTTGTAGTAAATTTTTTAATAAAGTCGTTTTTCCACTTCCAAGGAAGCCCGCTAATAAATAGACCTCTGTTTGATTCACTTCGAATCCCCCCTTATCTTTATCCCACTAGTCATGGACAAAAAACTCTCCCTATGAAGGAGAGCTTTTCAAGATTATTTTGCCATTTGTTCTTTAAGCACTTCTATTGCTTTTTGAACTTGAGTGTCATTTGCTTTTATTTGATCTCGCAGTTTTTCCATTAACTTCATCGTAGAATCCCCAGTTAGAATTCCTGTTCTTTCAAGGTTTTCTTTTGATTGAAAATCTTTTACGGCTTGTTCCGTTTTTTCATCAAAGTATCCATCTTCTCTTCCTGGATCATAGCCTAATGCACTAAGCATTTGCTGTGCCGTTTTTACTTCTGGAGAAGATACAGAAAGTTTAAGCTCAGATTCCGTATTTAACATCGTAAGTGAAGCATAGTCTGGAAGAGCCACTTCTATATCTGGTGTTATCCCTTTTTTATGAATCCAATTTCCATCCGGTGTTAACCACTTTTCGGTTGTAAATTTAATATTGGACCCATCAGAAAAACTCTGTGCTTGTTGGACAGTCCCTTTACCAAATGATTTTTCCCCGACTAGTTTCACATTACCTGATTCAGAAACGGCAGCAGCTAGAATTTCAGAAGCACTGGCACTTCCTTTATCAATTACTACTACGATCGGAACATTCGGATTGTCATTACTTGCCTTTGACGTAATCTTTTCTCTATTCCCCTCGCGATCCTCTACTTGTAAAACAACTTCGGAATCCGGTAAAAACAGACTAGAGATTTGAATCGCTTGATTTAACAGTCCACCAGGATTTTGTCTTAAGTCTAGAATAAGTCCCTTCATTCCTTGATCTTTCATATCGTTCAAAATCGTCACAAGCTCAGATGTCGTATTATCTGAAAAAGAAGTGATCTGAATATGTGCAATTCCATCATCCATCATTTTGCCATAAACGGTTTCAATTGGAATCGTATCCCGGACAATCGATACATCTACTCGTTCTTCAACGCCTGGACGTTTAATGGCTAATTTGACCGTTGTTCCTTTTTTACCTCGAATCAACAATACAGCCTTATTTGCACTCATTCCTTGAATACTTTTCCCATCTACACTGGTTATCATATCATTCGGTTTTAAACCAGCCTTTTCTGCCGGAGAGTCTTTAATTGGCGAAACAATCATAATAAAACCGTCTTGCTCTTGAATTTCTGCTCCAATCCCCTCAAAGGATGACGATATACTATCATGAAATCCCTTTGCTTCACTTGTATCCATATAATCAGAATACGGATCATCAAGTGCTTCAACCATCCCATTGATGGCACCATTTATTAAATTTTCTTGATCCACTTCTTTATAATACTTGTCTTTCAATGTATCATATGCGGTATACAATTTATCAAATTCATTTCGTTCTGTTCCGACAGTAACCGCTTTTTCATCGCCAAATGCAAGGGCAAAGGTGGTAATCCCTGCTGATAGAAAGACCACTAAGAACAATAGCATAATAAAATGGAACTTTTTCATACGAATGAATCCAGGTCTCGATTCAGAACTTTCCTTATTTATTTCTTTTTTCTCATTTTCACTTTCCAAACTTCTTCACCACTTTCATATCTTACTGTTGTATGCGCATATCGTATTAAGTCCTATTGAATAGAATAACATTTTTATGTTCATTTGGAAAAAATAAATGCATTTAAGAATAAAATTTATTCCGATCATTTTAAACCTGTCATACATAAAGAAAAGCCGGACTGATTGCCCAGCTCACCTCTTATATTTTCTCTACAATCTTAAAATATTCTTCTAATGTTAATCCATTCTCAAATATTTCAGTTGCAGCCTTCATCCCAACATAACGGTAATGCCAGGATTCATATTGATAGCCTGTAATTCCTTCTTTTCCTTTTGGATACCGCTGTATAAAGCCAAATCGATGTGCATTGTTTGCCAGCCATTTTCCTTCTGCGGTTTCCCCAAATTGTTCTGTTAACCCAAAACGAGCACTTTCACTTGAAATATCCATAGAAAGACCACTCTGATGCTCACTATTTCCAGGTACAGCTACAGCCTGAACCGCTTTTTCATACCCCACCTTATTTACCTCAGCTTCAAAAACCTCTTTCTGTCTATCATATGAGCGGTAGCCCGAAACCGCAAAAAGTTGCATCCCATTCTTTGCGGCATCCGCAAACATTAATTCCAAGGCAGAGGCTGCCTCTTTACGTAAGTAACTTTTTTCAATATCTTGGTCACCAAAAGAAAATGCCACTTTAGGACGCACAAGATCCACAGGAGCATATCCATCCGGTAAAGCAAATTCCTTATTCACAAGAGCCATGGTATTGGCAGCATTTTGAATAACCTTTTTCCCATTCACTTGTACCACTTCATTAAATAAGGCAGCTTCCAACGTTAGTTTTGAATGAGCAGGCTCTTTTCCTTCCACATTAGGATGTTGCTCTTTCTCTTCTACTGTCTTTTCATTCTTTATAAGAGGAACTCGCTCAAGAGTTGAGTTCATACTACAACCCGTTAGAAACAAGATACTTCCAATTAAAAACACCAATTTCTTCATAAAATCCACCTGTCTATTTAAAATTCTTCTCTATTCTATCACTTTTTATCATAAAATCACGAAAAAAGTAAAGACAGGAGAATGATAATAGAAAGAAGTAGTGTTTCGTACGAACTAAGCCTAATTCCTTAAAAAAAAGAGCTTATAATAGGCTCTCTTCATGCATTTATTCTTTAATGGCTGCTTCTAATGCCACTTCAATCATCTCGTTAAAAGTGGTCTGTCTTTCTTGTGCCGTTGTGATTTCACCTGTTAGGATATGATCACTTACAGTTAAAATAGACAAGGCTTTTCGATCAAATTTAGCGGCTAACGTGTATAGAGCAGCCGTTTCCATTTCGATTGCTAAGATTTGATAATTTGCCCATTTCTCTAATTCAGCATGGTCATTATAAAATAAATCAGCCGTGAGAACATTGCCGACCTTTAGCTTTAATCCTCTATCGGCGCCTGTATCATACGCTTTTTTTAATAAGTCAAAGTTGGCTGTTGGCGCATAATCGACTCCGCCAAAAATGATACGGTTCATTTTTGAATCTGTAGAGGCCGTCATCGCCAAGATTACATCTCGAACGTTTACGTCTTTTTGAATTGCCCCACATGTCCCAACTCGAATCAACTGTTTGGCATGGTAGGTTTGCATCAATTCTGTCACATAGATGGAAATAGATGGAACGCCCATCCCTGTGCCTTGTACAGATATTCTTTTTCCCTTGTAAGTACCCGTATAACCAAACATGTTTCGAACTTCGTTATACAATTCAGCCCCTTCTAAAAAGGTTTCTGCAATATATTTCGCTCTAAGTGGGTCACCTGGTAACAGGACGGTTTCTGCCACCTGTTCTTCTCTTGCACCAATATGTATACTCATATCCAAAACCTCCATATAACTTTTGTCATCAACACTATACCATAATGGACGAATCGATTTCATCCGCATGAAGGGGTCATGGTTTGGAAAAACTATTCTCAGGGTAAGCAGTCACTACGGTGAAACAAGTGGAACAACCTGCTTATTTAGTTTATTTTAGGAGGTCAATATGGGTAAAAAACATCGAAATCGCATAAATTCACCAAAAAAGAATAACCATATTCCTAAAGAAGCCATCATTGCCGAACATGAAGCACACGGAAAAGAGTATACCGCTACAGGTGGCAGGAAAAATAAAGTATAAACCTTCACAAAATCAGGATCGAATAAGGATCGGTATAGGTGAGGGTGATCAAACCCTTACCTTATCGAACTGAAATTCGGTTTACTTGTTCCCAGCCACCTGGTTTTAATTGATAATAGATTTGACCCTTTCGCCCCTCGTCAATAAAAACAATATCACCTGTACCTAGGAACCGTCCTTCGAAATCAGGAGGCAGCAAATCCGTTATATTAAATCTTGAAAATACCTCATCTAAGCAATCTCTGTGGGAAAATCCTTCAATATGCAGACGGCACACTTGTTGATAGCCCTTTTTTTGTTTAAATACTGGTGTTTGAAAAATTGTCACATCATAGTTTTTCTTTCGTGTCCGTAATAATTCCATTCACACTCGCATTCCCTTCTGCACGTTTAGTTAATCTGAATGATAAGCCATAAAGTATATATTAGAGAAAGTGGGTGTCAATCCCTTTAACGAATATTCACTATTTTTGTCGAAAAATGTTTATTTTTGTAATATAGTAAAAAAGATGGTGTTTTAAACCATCTTTTGCCGACATTAAGAATACCTTTCTAGTAACGTTTTTAATTTCTGTGGTAATGTTGGCAAATCACTCATGGATATCGATGCCGTGATGTTTGTTTCATCCATTTCCATTGCTTCAGCTAGAAAACCACCTAATCCTCTGGCTTTTCGATCAATTTGAAAATACAGATCGGCTGTTGTGGAAGAATTCAGGAAGAAATACAAGTTCTACTTCATCAAGTCGGCCACGAAAGGCACCTGACGTCGGCACAAACTCGAATTCTTGAATAAATGGCAGTCGGCCATGCAATCGATAGGTAGCTTTTTCACACTCTACTTCTCTTAAACGAAAGCCTAATGATGAAATACTGTTCAACACGCCATTTAGTAATGGACTCGGTTTCACTTGGAGATAATCTTTATCTGTTGGATCGATCGCATTTTTAATATCAAGATCTGTTTTCACCCAAACTTTCGTTCTTCCCATTGTCACTGGCGTTTCGGACGGTAATGGAAAAGAAAATGGAATCTCTTTTCTTTCATTAGCTGAAATCGTGAATGGAGAAGACAACCGAATCCGTTCAATCGTTGCCGTCACATGGTGCTTATGATCATTCGTTTCCTGAACATATTGTGTGTTAATGGATAGATAGATTTCGTTAATTTGTTGCTCCACATTTCCACCTTGAATTTCGACGATACCTTGGATATCTTCGCCTGGAGTCACTTCCTCGCTCGCAAGTTTTGTATCAACCGTCGCTGCACCAATCCCCACACTCGCTAAAAATTTATTAAAAACAGACATTTTTTTCCTCCTCTTGGGCTAATAAAGTGACAAAATCTTGTTTGATTTCAGAACAAGATTGGTAAGGTTCCTCTAGGGCCAATAATTTTCGAATGACCCTTCGTGCTGAATCTGTTAAGTCTAGCTCTTCTTCCCAACTACTTTCCTGTTCATTTTCATTATTTTCATAGGTTGAATACAACAAAAACAATAAAAAATGACCTAAGGCATAATAGTCACTTACTGGAGCAACCATTTTCTTAATGCAGTCCAAATCAAGCTCTGGCAAATGATTTTCATCGAATCTTCGTGCAAGGCCAAAATCGATTAACCTTATTTGGTCTTCTTCTATCATAACATTTGGAATGCGTATATCTCGATGAATAATCTTTTTTTGATGAAGCCAGTCAATAATATCTAACAATTGATTTCCAACTTGAAAGGACTCACCCTCTGAAAAAGTTTTCCCTTCTTGAAAAATCAACTGTTCAAATGTTTTGCCATTTACAAACTCCATCGTGTAAAAAGGCGTTCCACGATACTCACCTTTTTCATAAAACGCAGGGAAATGCCGATCATGAAGGAACTGCAAAATTTCTTGTTCTTGTTTAAAAGAATTCGCTCCCGCTTTAAAAATCATCTTATGCTTCCGTAATAACTTTAAAACAACCTGATTTTCATTTTCTCTATCCAAAACCAGATAACTATTTCCATAGCTGCCTCTACCTAAAAACTCAAGTATTTCGTAACGCTCATTGATCAGTTTTCCATTGTTAAATGGTTTTGAAAGGATATTAGCAGTCCTTCGTAAGGCTTCCATTATCATCTAAGATCTTCCTTTTTATTTCGCTCTTTAGCATTCGATTAACTGCTAAAAAAACTACTCCGACTAGAGAAAAAACCGCTACTTCTGTGCTTTTTCTTATAATATCCATGTCCCATGTGAGAATGGCGGTGATGATCATGTCGTTTATACCGATCACTTGAACTACTATATTTACGATGTGATGGTTTATGTGAAGATTGATTTAATAGTGATTTCAATAGTTTTCGAAACATCGATTTTCCTCCTTAATATGTACAGTGTTCAATCCTTTTACATTGATTAAACCATTAACTTGTATCCACTAGCAATCTGTAAATACTATTTTGTTTCTTCTAACTTATACGTTTTAAAGACATATGTGGTTTCATTTTTTTAAATAATATCATTAAAAAATGACGAGTTTCCATCTCGTCATTTTTCCTTTTATTCATGATCATCTATAAAAGTATCATCTATCACTTCTTCATCAATGATACATTTTTCAATTAAGTATTCGAACGTAATATCTGCGAGGTCATCTAATTCACCTTCTAGCGGTGCATATCCCCTTTTCAACAACTCCTGAAAGAAAAACTCTGCAATTTCATCTGTATCTATAATGACCTCTATTTCTCTCACAGCGTCGCCCCCTTTTTTAAAAATGTATGACCCTTATTATTTTTATAGACCTGAAAAAAGTTTTAAATTTTTGAATGTGGACGGCATTTTTCAGAGGAAAAAAACATAATTATGGAGGACAAGCTAAAAAATCTGGAGGGAAAAGGATGACAAAGATTAAACAGATCATTGAATGGGTTCGAGACGATGTGAATGAAGATGAAAGCATGGTTTGGTCCATTTTTAACAAAGCACTTCATCTACATTTTAGTTGGTTGATATTCATGGGTCTGCCATTTCTATTGTACGTTCTATTCTCATTTGGAAAATTGACGTGAAATTAAGTTGATTGATGACCATTCATGCTCAACTTCTTCAATTCTCGAATCGCGGCTTTCATTACCTGTAAATATTCATCCTCACGGAACCAATCATATAATAAACGATAATCATTATAAATATCTAATAATCGATTAATCTGATCTTCACGTTTGTGAATCACGGGTTTCTTGTTTTGATCTTTCTTTTCAAGTGAGAGGGCCAGCTCAGTTTCTTCGAGACCATTTTGTTTTTTTATAAAATAAAGTAAACCCAGTTTTTGCATAAATGCCTCTGCATTCTCAACATCTGCAAGCAAAACGAGTTCATGTTCAGCAGCTTCCAGCCATTCTCCATCGCCAATTCGAGCTAATTCATAAATGATATCTTCCCAAGCATCTTCTTTATAGCGCCAAATCTCTGTTCGAAATCCAATGATTTTAAAGAAATCTGAGCCTTGCCCCTTCACTTGAACAATATCTCCTATAAAAAACTTATATTCAATATCAATGTGTTCTTTTTCTACAACTTCTCCATCATACTCAGATAGCAATTTTAGACTGGACTCCTTGTATAATCCTTCACTCTTATTCACTTCATACACATACGTCCCATCCAACCACTTAACATCCGTAACCTTTCCAACTGTTCCATACATCATGATTACAACGGTATCATTTATTTGAAACTTTGCTTTTCTTCTTCTTCCCATCTCATCCCTCTCCTTAAACGTAGAAGCCGTGAAATGTCATTTACACATTATATGCATGAGAATGGGATATGGAAATACGTAAGATTAAGTTTATTTAAGTAGGTCGTTGTCAGGCATTAAAGAAATAAGTTTACACAAGATTCCGGTCCTTAAGATTTTAATTCGTGTGCCAAATATAGCTCCCAGGCTTCATCAAAAATTCTCATATTGGTTAAATAAGTCCCATTAAACTCAAGATAGGAGCTAATTTGATCATAACTAGAGGACATTTTTGGAAAACTGTGATCTTGATAGGCATCATTTGCAAATACACTGATCACTTCTTTTGGTTCAGGATGACGGTATTTCATTAAAAAGTGATAAAAGCTTTTCGACATATAGTAAACTCCCTTCGAATCCATTCATGAACCTACTATATCAGTCTTTTTGCTGTTTTATCAATAATGGATAGATCTCTTTATCTGGTAATGGCCGACTAAATAAATATCCTTGTCCCTCATCACAAAACAGCTGTGCAAGAAATTGGCATTGCTCCTCCGTTTCAATTCCTTCGGCAATCACACTTACATTTAGATTGACCGCCATATCAATAATCATTTTAATGATCGCTCGATTTCGATGGCAGCTATCCACACCAATTTCTTCAATAAATGATCGATCTATTTTCAGTGAATCAATTGGAAAATCCCTTAAATAAGCTAATGATGAATATCCCGTTCCAAAATCATCGATGGAAAGATGTACACCCAGTTCTTTTATTTTATTCAGAATCGGTATCGTTAGTTCAGGTGTCTGCATAATACTTTCTGTCAGTTCTAACTCCAAATAACATGGCTCTAACCTCGTCTTTTGTAGAATCTCTTTGACGGTTTTAACTAAATCCTCTTTAATCAAATAGGAAGAAACATTCACGGCCATTATGATCGGGGATAGCCCGCTTTCTTGCCAGATCTTATTTTGTTTACAAGCCGTTTCTAATACCCATAGACTGATCGGATTAATCAATCCTGTTTCCTCTGCTAAGGGAATGAATTCAGATGGCGGTATAACCCCAATAACGGGGTGAACCCAGCGTATAAGTGCCTCTACACCAATGATTTCTTTCGTTTTCAGGTCTACCTTTGGCTGAAAATGAAGGACAAATTCTTCATTCTCAACCGCATGTCTTAATGCGTTTTCCAATTTCATTGTTTTGGTTACATGACTAGACGAGCCTGACGTATAAAATTGAACGGCATGATTCCCTTTCTTTTTCGCTACATACATCGCACTATCTGCTTTTTTAAAAAGAGTTCCCACATCTTGCCCATCTTGTGGAAAAATACTAATCCCGAGGCTTGCTGAAAGATAAAATCTTTCATTATTTAAATAAAAGGGATCGATAAATAACTGGGTTGTTTCGTTGGCCAATTCCAATACTTGATCCTTTGACTGATTTTTAAACACAATAATAAACTCATCTCCACCAAATCGGTAGATATCCGCCTTTTTATGGAGGTAAGTATCTAATCGATTTGCTACCTTGCATATAACTTGGTCTCCAACATTGTGACCTAATGCATCATTAATATATTTAAAGCGATTTAAATCTAAAAAGATAAGGGCCAATTGATCGTTTTCATTACTTTGAGAAATCCATTTTTGCATCTCTTCTCGAAAACAACGACGATTACGAAGTCCCGTTAAATCATCATGATAGGCGTTGTATAGTATTTGTTCACTATTCTTTTTTTGTTCTGTAATATCTTGACGAATGGCAATATATTGATAGGGAACTCCTTCTGCATTAACAAACGGAACAATGGTTGTTTTTACCCAATAATAGTATCCGTCTTTTGTTTTATTTCTAACTTCACCCACCCAAACGTTTCCTTTTCGAATTGTTTTCCACATGGATTTGAAAAAGGATTTCGGATGATATCCAGAATTCAAAATACGATGATCATTCCCAATTAATTCACTTTTAGCTGTACTTGGAAATTTCACAAAACATATCATTAACATATGTAATTTTTCCCTTTTGATCGGTTATGGCTACAATGGACGACTGATCTAAGGCAAATTTAAAGTCAGCTAATTCTTTTATCGTCGTCACTAACTCTTGTTCATTCATTCTTTCTAGCGTAATATCCTTACCCAAAACTAATAAAGCTTTTCGCCTTCCATCATGATGAAAAAATGGCATCTTAATTATAGAAAAAATATGGTACTCTCCATTTCGATCATAGATTTCTCGATCATACTGGATCATCTCTTTATTTTTCCATACCTGTTCATCTGTTTCTTTACTATGCTCCCAAAATTCAACTAAGTCATTTCCATACCACTTTTCCATTTCATCAGACTTGTTTCCAACCCTTTTATATTCGTTATATCCTAATAAATTCTCTGCTAATTCATTCGCTTCGATCCAATTTCCATTTTCATCTTTCAAACAAACCAGATCCATCATTGAGGTCAGGATATCCCCGAGCAGATACTCCTCTTCTTTTAACTCCTTTACGAAATTCATCATCATTACCAACCCCTTTTACACTTCCATCCTTCGTTCACCAAGCCATAACTCTTCCAGCCATACTGCCCCCTATAAATTTTTTAAATCCTTATTGCGTTTAGTAGACCTACTTTTTAGAACAGTTTCTTTATACCTATTCAACCATCTCTGTCATGAACATTTAGCCACTGAGCTTAATTAATAATTATCAGTATAATTGCACTATTCGAACATAACATATTTTTATGAATTTGTTTATACATCCTGTTCAAAAAAATGGCAAACACTACTTTTGTACTATATTTTTTCTATCTCTTTAGTCCTGTTTATACGATTAAAATAATAGAAAGATTCGAACAAAATGTATTCCAATAAAACATTTTGTTCTAAAATGCTTCAAAGTCTGAGCAAAGTCTTTTTAAAAAACAAGCACCGAAATGGCCGCACATATTTTCATTCACATAGTAGAGATCTAATCATTGTCGGCCACCTACTTTCACTACTCATGTTTTACTTCGTATATAAAGGCTTGTTCAAGCAGGACGGCCAACCATTTAGTTTATGTCGAAAAATCAAGATGGATATATATAAAAGGATAAAGAGGTATTTTCTTCTTTATCCTTTCAAAAAACAATATAAAATTATGAATCTCTTAGAAATCAAAATAATTTCGCTTCAATAACCGCTTCATTTTTAACAACTTCTTAAACGTTGTCTTATTGCCAAGTTGTTTTGTGTCAATCAGAAATAGTTGGTCTTCAATCTCTTTAACAATTTCATCACTTTGAAATAGTGCACGACAATTATCACAATAGAATGAGGGTGTTTCGGCTATTTCAACAGCCCGCGTTCCATCTGGCAATTCCCAGTACACGGTATCTGTTACGGATGAAAGTTCCCCAACTTCGCACCATGGACAAGTTTCCACGCTACACATCTCCCTTTTCTTCCGGAGTTATTTTTTTCTGTTGAGATTGGAACTTTTTTTCTTTCAATTCATCCCGTTTTTCTCGTTTGTTCTTTAATGTTTGATGCTCTGGATTTTGTTGATACTGTTTACGACGATCCAAACGCGCTAGACCTTCTGGCACAAGATTAAATTGGCTGTCAGTCAATAAAGAGGCAATCCCCGTTGTGGATCGTTTTTCTTCCATATCGGGATAAATCTTCTTAAAATAATCCTCCGCTCTTCCCGGCACATAATTTTCCGGCTCTGGGTAGGTCGTAATGACCCCTTCAAAGTTACGAAGCACCACTTTATTGGCACTTTGTGAGATAATATAATTCGGTTGCAATGTTATTTTTCCTCCGCCACCAGGAGCATCCACGACAAAGGTAGGTACTGCATACCCACTTGTATGCCCGCGTAAGCCTTCCATAATTTCTAATCCTTTTGAAATAGGCGCCCGGAAATGACTGATTCCTTCCGATAAATCACATTGATAAATATAATAAGGTCGGACACGTATTTTCACCAGGTCATGCATCAATTGTTTCATAATTGGCACGCTATCATTAATCCCTGCTAAAATGACCGATTGATTGCCTACCGGTACCCCCGCATCGACGAGCATTTCACAGGCTTTTTTTGATGCCTCTGTTATTTCGATGGATGTATTAAAGTGAGTATTTAACCATACTGGATGATATTTTTTTAATATGTTACAAAGATTTTCTGTTATGCGTTGCGGAAACACAACAGGTGCTCTTGTTCCAATTCGAATAATCTCGACATGATCGATCTCACGAAGATTTTTTAATATATATTCCAAGATTTGATCGTTAATAAGAAGTCCGTCCCCACCAGAGATCAGAACATCCCGGACCATTGGGTTTGAGCGAATATAATTGATCGCTGCATCCAACTGCTTTTTAGGAACCCCCATGCCAATTTGTCCTGAAAAGCGTCTGCGTGTGCAATAACGGCAATACATTGAACATTGATTCGTTACGAGAAAGAGCACGCGGTCAGGATAGCGATGTGTTAAACCGGCTACAGGGGAATCCTCATCTTCATAAAGTGGATCTTCCAGGTCATATTTAGTTTTATATATTTCGTTCGAGACAGGTACAGACTGCATTCGAATCGGACAACGCGGATCATCTGGATTCATAAGGGAAGCATAATAAGGGGTGATATTTAAAGGTATGGTTTTTGTGGAGATACGAACGCCTTCCTCTTCTTCTGGTGTAAGTTGAATGACTTTTTTCAAATCATCCACTGTACGAATCGTATTGGTTAGTTGCCATATCCAATCATTCCATTGGCTATCGGTCACATCCTTCCATAAATCAAACTCCTTCCAATGTCGATCTGGTTTGTATAGAAAAGGTTTCATTGAAAATCCTCCTCGTATATTCAGTTGTGTTCATCATCATTAGATATTTTCCTATATTCTATTCAGCAACCGATAATACGTTAAATAACCTCAAGAATTGATGAAGGATTCTTTTTGTTATTTTTTGAATCAAATCTGTGAAAGGTCTTTCACCCACATATTCATATTTTCCAGTTTGTCATAAATATAACAATTGTTTATTAATCTGCCTCTATAGGTATATCCGAGCTGATACAGTACCGCATTCATACCAAAAGATTGAGCTCTTGCGATCGAATAAGAACAAAAGATCCCTTTTCCCTTTAGTTCTTCTTCTAATTTTTCCAGTATCCATTTCATTAAACCGAACTTTCGATGGATCGCCAAGGTCGCACAATCCGTTAATTCCGCATTTTGATTACAAGCATTTACCTCTGCAGAAGCTGCACTCACGATTTGACCTTTGTAGATGACACCATAGTAAATGGTTCCCCTATCCATTGTTTTCTGAATATAACTGGGATCATGCATGGGTGTTGGATATAATTGAAATACTTCTTGATAGAGCTTCGCGAGTCGATCCGCTTCCCTCTTTTCTATTTTTTTAAGTTCATAGTCTATTGGAAGTTGTACGTTTACTTTGTTTGTATTTCTTTCTATGCTTCTTACGGATTGAAGGATTTGATCCTCCACCATCCACTGATCACTATGCCTTCTATTTTCACTAAAGTATTTAGTAAAATAATAGGCATTTGATCCTCGAAAGAAACCATCCACTCTGGCTTCACATTGATAAGCAGACTCTAGCAATAAAGCAAAATGTTCAAGCTTGGCAATGAAAATGACTTTCTCTACTTTCAATTCAAGGGCTATCTCTTCTGCTTTCTTTACGATTTGTTGGACATTTCCTCGAAAATCATCGATCCGAATTCGATTATTATAAGGATCGATATAGAGTTCCATCTCATACCGATTACATTGTATGGTTTTGACGTATGATTCCTTTGTCATCATGGACTTCCTTTCTAAAAAAGCCGCCCCATATCATGAGCCAGCTTTTTCTCTTATGGGGATCCTTACGTTTCTACACCACACCATTCCATAATAGCGAGTGCCATAATTTGAGCCGCATCAATGACATCATCTAAATGAATATATTCATTAATATCATGCGCAGCTTCTGTTACACCCGGTCCAAAAACGAGAACTGGGATCCCTCCAACAGCGGATAATATGCCCCCATCAGTTCCCCATGGTGATGCCTCAATGCTTGGAGCGTGTCCCTTAATCTTCTTAAAGGCCTGGGAAACCGTTCCAATCAGAGAATGATTAAGATCCAAACTTGCAGGCAGCCATCTTCCACCAAACCATTCAATCGTAGGTGGATGATTCTCAAACCACAGATCCCTAATTGTTAAACGCTTCAAACAATCCTCCATGGCCTTTTCTGCTTCCTCCAGAGTTTCATCAGGCGCGACACCCATTCTTCCCTCAATCATAGCTAGATCTGGAACGGAGGAAGGCCATTGACCACTTGATATTTTTCCAACATTAATGGGTATTGGGATTGGAACACCCGCATATAACGGGTCTGTCATTCTTTGATTACGTTCTTTTTCTAATTGTTGTAGTTCATGAATAATCAACATCATTTTCTCAATGGCGCTAACGCCTTCATATCGCGTTCCACCATGTGCGGAGCGCCCCTTAACGGTAATCCGAAACCACATAGAGCCTTGTTGCTTTGGAAACAATTTCATATTCGTTGGTTCAGGTATAATGGCAGCATCTGCCTTGTATCCCCGTAATACCGCCGCCAGAGTCCCCACTCCTCCACTTTCTTCCTCTATTACACTTTGAAAAATCACATCCCCCTTTAACTGAATTCCACAGCTTTTTATTGCCCGAATTGCCATTAATAGGGCAACCGTTCCTCCTTTCATATCGCTGGCTCCACGACCATACAGTTTACCATCCTGAATGAACCCACTATATGGATCGCTTTCCCACTCTTTTAGATTTCCCTCAGGAACCACATCAATATGGCCATTCAAAATGATCGATCGGCCACCTCCCGTTCCTTTCCATACGCCAATCACGTTCGGATTCCCCTTAAAATTCTTTCGGTCACTACAGAAAACAGGGTGGTTGATTAGTTCTGCTCCACCGATTTCCCAAATATCAAGACTCAGCCCAATTTCACGAAGTTTTTCAATAATAATGGCCTGTGCCTTGCTTTCATCTCCCCGGGTACTTCTCTCCTGAACAAGCCGTTGTAGAAGCTTTATCCCTTTCCCCCGATTTTCTACTAACCAATCTTTTATCGTATTCTCTCTATTTTTCATATTGTTTCTCCCTTCATTAGGTAGAAGACAGATGAACCACTCTATACATAAAGCTTGTTCTCAATCCTTTCTTATGATTTGAGCAAAGATTTCCTCACTGTTCACATAAGGTTAACCTTTGGTTTTATGCATCGATTGGAATGACCTTGAGATTTTCATGAACCACTAACGGACAATCTGTTGCTTTTTTTATGGCATCAATGGTCGTATTCGAGAAATATTCATATAGGACCATTCCCTCTTTCCTAACATGAAAAACACCCATATCCGTGATAATGACCTGGACACACTCATGCGCAGTTAACGGCAAAGAACAATTTCGCATGAGTTTTGACTTTCCACTTTTATCCCTATGACTCATCAGCACCACCACCTTCTGCGCTTTTTGAGCCAATTCCATCGCTCCACCCATTCCAGGTACCTTCTTCCCTGGTACAATCCAATTGGCAAGATCGCCTTTCTCACTTACCTGTAACGCCCCAAGAATCGTCATATCCACTTTGCCACGACGAATCATGCCAAATGCGATTGAACTATCACAATAAGAAGCTCCCTTTCACGATCGTAGTTGGATACCCACCTGCATTACATAAATTTTCATCCTCAGCGCCCGGACAAGGGCTTGCTCCCATACCGACAATGCCATTTTCAGCATGAAACATGACATTCATCTCATTTGGAATATAGTTTGGAATCAAGGAGGGAATCCCAATCCCTAAGTTCACCAGCATACCTGGCTTCATTTCTTTAGCGGCTCTTTTTGCGATCATATTTCGAACTTTTATTCCCATGCCCATTTCCAGTCCACCCCCTTAGAAGCTACAACGTAATCAACAAATACACCCGGGGTTATAATCTCATCCGGTTGCAAGCTCCCTAAAGCTACAATTTCCTCCACCTCTGCAATCGTCACATCTCCTGCCATCGCCACAAGGGGGTTTGTATTTCGGGCACTACTGTCAAAAATCAAGTTCCCATAAGAATCTGCTTTTTTGGCATAAACAATCGACACGTCCGCAGTAAGAGCCGTTTCAACCAAGTATTTCTTTTCGGCAAGAATCAAAGTTTGTTTATTTTCCGCAACATATTCATTATCGATCCCAACATCGGTTAGAATCGCTGCAATCCCTACCCCTCCCGCCCGCATCCGTTCCACTAAAGTTCCCTGTGGTGAAAACTCGACGATTAATTTGCCCTCTGTCATTAATTGGCCTGCAATCGGATTGGAGCCAATATGGGAAACGATCACTTTTTTTGCTCTTCCCTCACTCACCACTTTTCCAATCCCAATATGCGGAAAACCTGTATCATTCCCAATCAGTGTTAAATCTTGTAAATCTTTCTTGATCATGGCATCAATAATGGTTGGGGGGGATCCGACTCCTCCAAAGCCACCAAACATGATGGTCATTCCGTTATGAAAAAGATTCATGACATGAGAAATGGTCGTAATTTTTCCAAAGGGATTATCCATCCGAATGCGAACCCCCCTTTTGGATCATGGTGCTGACAATTTGAAAAGTGGTCGTCAATATTTCGATCAATTCATCCATTTCTGCGATCGTAATCGTTAAGGGTGGGGAAATAATGATAGCGTCGCCTTGAATTCCATCGATTCCTGCCCCGGCAGGATATAATAACAAACCGTTATCAAAAGCTACATGGATCACCTTTTGCGAAAAGGTTTCCTCCCGTGAAAAAGGCTCCTTTGTGAGCAAATTCTTCACAAATTCAAGACCGATTAACAAACCCTTTCCACGTACATCACCAATAAAAGAAAACTGTTTCTGCAAATCAGCCAATTTCGCAAATAAATAGCTGCTTTTTTTGGCTACTGCTGCAAATAGATCCTGGCGTTCTAAATAATCGATAACAGCCAACGAAGTCGCACAACTTAGCGGATTCGCACTTAATGTGTGCCCACTCATGACCATTTTCGAACCCTTTCGTATAGGTTCCATCACATGATCACCTACAAGGGTTGCCGCAATTGGTGTATAGCCTGCTCCCATCCCTTTTCCAAGAGCGACAATATCCGGTATGACATTCCAATGCTCACAAGCAAGCATCGTGCCTGTTCTTCCAAAACCGGTCATTACTTCGTCTGCAATAAACAAAATATCATGTCGTTCACAAATTTGTTTGATCTTTTTATAATAGTCCTGGGGTGGGGTAATCGCTCCACCTGCGGCCCCAACAATGGGTTCAGCAATGAAAGCGGCAATATGCTCGGAACCGATTCTGTTAATGGCCGTCTCTAATTCCTGCGCACAAAGATAACCACATTGTGGTGCCGTTTGATTGTACGGGCAGCGGTAACAATAGGGAGGATGAATGGTAGGAAAGTCTTCTAGAAGTGGAACAAAACGAGCTCTTCTTCCGGTATGTCCTGACATGGATAAGGCGCCAAGTGTGATCCCATGGTAACTAACCCAGCGAGATAAGATTTTGTTTTTGTCTGTATTCCCTTTTCTTGCCAATATTGAATAGCCACCTTCATGGCCGTTTCTGTAGCCTCAGAACCACTATTTACAAAGAAACTCCAGCTTAAATGACCACCAGCAAGTGCCGCTAGTTTTTGTGCCAATTTTCAGCTGGTTCGCTCGTAAACTGAGATCGGTAGACGAAGGATACTTTATCAGCCTGTTTTTTCATTGCTTCTGATATTTCCCTTACACCATGACCAATATTTGCCGTCACCGCTCCCGAAGAGGCATCCAAATACTTCTTTCCTTCCACATCATATAAATAAACACCTTTTCCGTATTCAATCATCGGATAGTCTTCATCTAGCATCGGTTTAATTAAATAGGACCGCTTCATGTTCTCACCTCAGGCATTTCTAATGAAAGTAACGTTTATAAGCGAATTTAGTTATTGATCAATTATATGAGTCAACGGTTGAAATCTTGCTTATATTCTCACGCTCATGAAAAAAGAATATTTTTTTGTTAATTTTCTGTAAAAAATAAAATAGAGGAAAAAACACTCTATTTTTAAAGATCAGATAGGGTCTTTTTTCCTCTATTTCATTCTTGCTATTCGTTCATACACATCATGCAGAGTTTCACACCCTAATTCACGTACCTTTCGAATATAGATCGTCCATAGTTTTGCTGTTAGCATCGCATCCCCTAAGGCATGATGGCGATTCACTATAGGAATTTCATTATGATGACAAAACTCCTCTAATCTCACCATTTTTAAATCTGGTTGTGCAATTCGATAAAGAAACGAAGTGTCAACAATTCGTTGATCAAAGGGTTTACGAAATATTTTCCTACTACTATTTTGTAAGAAGCTTCTTTCATGATTGGCATGATGAGCAACTAGTGTTTCATTATTCGTGAATTCAATAAACTGAAGTAGAACTTCTGAAATCGGAGGAGCTTTCTTTAATTGATCATTTGTGATTCCTGTAAGATTTATAATTTTAGAAGGGAGCCCCTTTTCATATTGAATAAGAGAATAAAATTGCTGATCTTCTTGAATTTCCTCGCCACAAACCTTGATCGCTCCAATCGAAATGATTTCATCTCCTTTTTGAGGAGAAAATCCAGTGGTTTCGATGTCAAAAACGACGACCTTCAATTTGTGTAAAGGGAGATATAAAACATCACTTTTCTTCTTTTCTTTTTGTAAGTTTCGTATAAAAGCAATTTGCTGAGCGTTTTGACTCCCATATACCGTTCCAGGCCCACCATTTAGCTTTCCTTGAATTCCTCTCATAAAATGAAAAAATGATTCAAATGCCATCGCTAACCTCCTTTATGAATAAGTCGGTTTACGAAATGATGCAGATCAATACCTTCTTTAACAATTCTTTTCATCTCTTTTTTTTCGAGTTTGGTCAGGTTACTTATGTTTAAATAGTGAGTATCCTCGTATGAATGGACCTGAGTTAAAGAAAGACGAAAATGCAAAAGAATTTGAAAATTAACCTCACACTTAGTCATCATTTCACTATATTTCTTTATTCCCCTTAAACGGTCTATTCGTTCAAGCGTTGATGTCTCATAAATTTCTTCTTTTATAGAGAGTATTCGGATCGCATTCACGTATGGCAGAAAAGCAGAATATTTGAGGCTAATATGGCCATGGTATTTCCCTTTTTCTTCGAGGAGTAACTGTCCTAAAGGTCCTATTGCCTTTTTAATATGCATAACGTTATCCATAAAACGTTTTAAAAGAAATGGATGCTTTTTTTGATACGCATAAATATGATATTTTAAATCCAGGAGATGTTTTTCTCTCCCCACTAAACATCTTGCATCAAAAAAAATATGCAGATTTCGAATAGACTCCAGACTTTCTTCTTCCATCCACGTATGGATCTGTTCATTCCATTGGTCTAATGACTTGCACCAAATCTCATTCGAACTACTGATATTGCCTTTGCAGTAGGGATAACCCACACACGCAAGTCCATTTGAGATTTCTTTACCAAGTTCCAGAAAAAAATGCTCATGATCCTGACTATAAACCTCAAAAACCATCCCATGGTCCTGATCACTAATGAGCCCCTGTTCAAACCTTCCTCCGCTCCCCATAATAAACCAACAGTAGTCACATGGAGGATTCCCTTTATTTAACCGAGTAATTGCCAGTTTCATGACTTCTTTCATCACATAATCATGAAACTCATTTAATAAATGATTCGATGAACTATATTCAGCTATATGTTTTTCCTTCCATTCTTTTATGGATTCATAGGATTTCCACTCATTTAACACTTCACCACTTCCTTGTTGAGCGTGCCTGACTATATAATTCCAACTTCATTTTCCGACATGAATGGTTGGCCGACCTACTTTCACTTCGCTGTTAGTTCCTACGTAAATAAAGGCTCGGGTCAAGCAGGCCGACCAAACGTTTCTTATGTTGGTTTAATATATTTTTTACAGAAGTCACTTTTTATATAGAAATGGCCTCCATACAGAGGCCATTATGTTAAGAATCTAGTTTTGCCTTAATTTCAATAAATTGTTCTGGATACCCATAACTGCCATGTTCACTCATATCCAATCCCATAATTTCTTCTTCTTCTGTCACACGGATACCCATCATTTTCTTCATAAGGGCTAATATGATAAACGAGACAATAAATGCGTACAAGCCCGCTGTCACCACACTCATTAATTGTACACCCAACTGCCCAAATCCCCCACCATAGAATAACCCCGGTGCCCCTACTGTAGCAAGTTCGGATGTAGCAAAGAAACCTGTTGATAACGTTCCCCATACCCCTGCAGTACCGTGTACAGATAGTGCAAAGATTGGGTCATCAATTTTCTTCTTTTCAAAGTATCTAGCGCTATAAAAAACAAGTATTCCAGCAATAAATCCAATGATGACCGCTCCCCATGTATTCACGAATGCACACGATGCCGTAATGGCTACTAGACCGGCTAATGCACCATTTAAAATGGTCGGAACATCTGGTTTACCTAGGGCCATCCATGAAATTAAAGTAGCTGCGACAGCACCTGCTCCGGCTGCTAAGTTTGTATTTAAGGCAACAAATCCAAAAAATCCTTCATCCACTGAAACGGTGCTACCTGCGTTAAATCCAAACCAACCGACCCATAGAATCAGTACCGCTAATGCCGTATAAACTTGATTATGTCCGGCAAGATTATTGGCTGATCCATCACGATTGTATTTTCCAATCCTCGGTTTTAATAGGATCGTTGCTGCTAATGCTGCCATGGCGCCGGTTAAATGAACAACCGTCGATCCCGCAAAATCTTGTGCACCATCTTCAGCTAACCAACCTCCACCCCAGATCCAATGAGCAATAACCGGGTAGATAGTAGCGCTAAATAATATAGTAAAGATCACATAGCTTGAAAATTTAGCCCGTTCTGCAAATCCTCCTAAAGCAATCGTAATCGATATACAGGCAAATGCTAATTGAAAGACAAAGAATACTGCTGTTGATAAACCTGCGCCTGCAATCTGTCTACCTGAATAAAAGAAATCACTTAGTCCAGTAAAGAAGTTTGCATTCTCTCCAAAAATAAATCCATACCCAACTGCCCAAAAAACCAATGAAGCTAGACCAACAGTAAAAATGGTTTTACCGGCAATATGTCCTGCATTTTTCATCCTTGTTGAACCCGCTTCAAGAAGAATAAATCCACCAATCATCAAAATAACTAAAATGCTACTAACCATAACCCACAAGCTGTTCATTAAAAACATGGTCTCCATTTTTAATTTCCCCTTTACCGTTACATATAGCTACGTATTCATGTTATGAAATGTAACATAATTATTTTGTAACTCTAATATTAACAGAATTTTTATAATTGTCAATATATTATGTCATAAAATATAACATCAAATTTCAGATTCATTCTCAATTGAACCTTCTTTCAGTCCTTTTGAATATAGAAAGAGAGTCTGTCAGTTTGGCAGACTCTCTTTCTATTGATTTGCTATTTATCCTTTTACGTTTTTATTTTAAATGCTTGACAATATCACGAGCAATTCGAATCCCACATGCGCTTGCTTGCGCCAAGCCACGTGTAACACCTGCTCCATCCCCACCGGCATATAACCCATCAATCTCTGTTTCAAAGCGATCATTTAGTTGAGGTCTTGCTGAATAAAACTTTGCTTCTACCCCGTAAAACAAAGTATGTTCCGATGCAATCCCTGGTGTAACATGATTAAGGGCCTCCGTCATTTCAACCAGGCTTTTTAACGTGTTATAGGGAAGAACCAAACCTAAGTCACCGGGCACAGCTTCTTTTAAGGTTGGCTCAATGAAACCTTCTTTAATTCTTTTTTCCGTTGACCGACGGCCTTTTAGGATATCACCATATTTCTGTACGATGATCCCACCATTCGATAAGCTATTTGCCAACCGAGAAATTGCATGGGCAAACTCGTTCGGTTTGTCAAACGGCTCTGAGAATACGTGCGATACCAATAAAGCAAAGTTTGTATTCTGACTACCAAGTTTCGGATCATGATAAGCATGGCCGTTTGCAAGCATACTTCCAGAATGATTTTCGACCACCACATGTCCAGAGGGGTTACTACAAAAAGTCCTTACTGTTGTCCCAACGGATGCATTATAGGTGAATTTTCCTTCATACAAATGCTCATTGATTTCATCCATGACAATATTAGCCGTTTCAACCCGTACCCCAATATCGACTTGATTATTTAACATGTGCAGACGACGTTTCTTTAACACCTTTGAGAGCCAGATTGAACCATCGCGCCCAGGAGCAACCACCACTTTACTCGCTGTGATGGATTCTCCAGATTTTAATAGAATTCCCGTAACACGATGTCCAGTTTCATTTCGTACGGTTTGTATGTCTTCCACTTCTGTTTGATAAGCCATTTCAATTTTCCTATGTAGATATTCATAAATGCTTTTCATAATTTGAAGATTTTGTTCTGTTCCGAGATGTCTGACTTGTGCACGCAATAATTTTAGACCTGCTGCGTAACCTCGCCGCTCAATTTCTCGAACTTTATCCGTCATAGGATCCGTAATGGTTGTTGTCGCACCATGTTTAAGATTGATGTCATCAACATATTTAATGAGATCAAGCACTTCATGAGTCTGGTAGATACTCCGTCATCCAGCCACCAAATTCACTGGTAATATTGTATTTTCCATCCGAATAAGCTCCTGCTCCACCAAACCCATTCGTAATCGAACAAGCAGGTAGGCAGCCTGCAAACGGCTTTCGACCAACGGCTGGTGGGCATTTTTCGATCTTCTTCTCTAAAATCGGACAGTTTCTTCGATATATATCATGCCCTTTATCAATTAAAAGAATCGTTGCTTCCGGCATTTTTAATGTTAATTCATAGCAGGTGAAAATCCCTGCTGGTCCCGCACCTACAACAATTACATCATAATGGTTTTTCATAAAAGTATCCCCCAGATGTGGTTTAGTCATTATGAACCTATCTATTGGTAAATATATCAAATGAAAGGGCTTTCGTCAAAGAAAAACACGAATGATTATTTTGTTTATTAAATAAATGTACGTTTTATATTATATTAACAATTTCTTTTTATTTACGTCCCCTGCTTGCTGAGCTAAAAAGGCATTTGAAATATACGTTCGAACATAATGAATCAAAAAATGAGTTAACAACTATATCTACTCAAAACTATTTAATGTCGAGAGATTTTTGGGTATGCTATTTATAATAACGGTTATAAAAAAGTAGAAGTCTCCATTAATGCCTCTTCTTTTAACGCGTAGAGTCATACATCTCATGATTGGAGGTAATTCATCTTGTTTAAGAACATAAAAACAATCACTATTTTCATATTATTTATCTCTGTTAGCTTTGGATTTTTTTATTTGTTTTATCAGGTTAAAGAAGCCAAAACGTCCACCTTGAATGTATATGAAAAAATGGATTTGAAAAGAGACCTGAATTACTTAATTATTGGAGATAGTATTGGAAGAGGGTCTGGGGCAGAGAATCGAAACCAAACCTGGTTCATACAATGGGAAGCTTTGATGAAACAAAAATATGGAATTCATTTACACCGACATTCCATCGTTCAAAGTGGGGCAACTACATTTGAAGGGCTTTATTTATTTGCTAAAGCTAGTAAACCAGCAAATGTTGATTTAGTCATCTTCATTTTTGGGGAGAACGACCGAAAATACATGAATGCAAAACAGTTCTCCTTTTATTACGAATCACTTATTCGAGAAGTAAAAACCATTTACCCTGATGCAGAACTTATGACCATAACAGAAAGTTGCTTAAACAATGAACGTTTTGCCGATCGAATCGAAAGCCTTGCAAATCAGTATCACACGAACCATATTGACATGCGCATCCCTTTTCGGAACTCAGAAAAAACAACAGCTGAATTAACATCCGATTTCATACATCCCAACAATCTTGGTTATCGGTTATATGCAGAAGCGATTTTTTTGGCACTCGAAAAAGGCTATTTAACAAAGAAGCAAGTATCAAGAATACCACCATCATTAGATGTTGACGGGAATTTGAATATTGAAGTGAAGGAAATCCATCAATACAAAGAAAAAAATGAACAATTTATAAAATTAAATGACTATTACAGTTCACGCGATAAAGGAGCATCGATCACCTATTCATTTATGGGTGCAAATTTAGGTGCTAAGGTTTTAAAAAGTGAACAAGGCGGGGAAATGGATGTATTTGTCGATGGACAGTTTGTACGGAGAGTTTCCACCTGGTGGCCGATCAATCGAGAAAGAACGCTATATCTCACAAGTGACTTATCCGACGGAGAACATGAAGTCACATTCATCGTGACAGGGACAAAATCAGCCAAGAACAACATTTTGGAAAACCCACTTGTTCAGCTTTCTTCCATCGTCGTAATTGAATAATAGTAAAAGGGATGACAACAATTCGCCATCCCTTTTATATTATTCCAACTTAATTTTCCGACATGAATGGTTGGCCGACCTACTTTCACTTCGCGGTTATTTCCTACGTAAATAAAGGCTCGATCAAGCAGGCCGACCAAACGTTTCTTATGTTGGTTTAATATATATTATTCCTGATCAAATAACTTTTCGAACTCTTGTAAGCCTGTTTCTTTTAACTTTTCTTTTGGGATAAATTTAATCGCAGCCGAATTGATGCAGTAGCGTAAACCCGTTGGCTGTGGCCCATCATTAAACACATGACCAAGATGAGAATCAGCACTTTTACTTCTTACCTCAGTTCTTACCATAAAGTGGCTCTTATCTACTTTTTCAACCATTTCTTCATCTAGTAAAGGTTTTGAAAAACTCGGCCACCCACAGCCTGCATCGAATTTATCTTTGGAACTGAATAATGGTTTTCCCGATACAAGATCAACATAGATGCCATCTTGAAATTCGTTCCAATATTCATTTTGAAAAGGTGGTTCTGTGGCATTATTTTGTGTGACCTCATATTGAATCGGAGTTAACTTTTCTTTTAAATCTTTCTCATTCGGCATACCATTACCCCCAATGTTTTTCAATAAATAATTTTCTGCCTGATCCCTGTTGATATCGACTATAATGAGCTGGGTTCTTCTTATAATAACCCTGATGATATTCTTCAGCAGGATAAAATACTTTTGCAGGTAAAATTTCAGTTGCTATCGGTTTATTAAATTTACCACTCAATTCCAATTCTTTCTTGGAATGTTCTGCAGCAACCCTTTGATTTTCATTATGATAAAAAATCACGGTTTGATAGGATTGTCCACGGTCATAGAATTGTCCGCCTGCATCGGTTGGATCAATTTGCATCCAATAAACATTCAAAAGCTGTTCATAGGAATACACAGAGGGATCAAAGGTAATTTGTACGGCTTCATAATGTCCAGTTTGCTCCGAACATACTTCTTGATAGGTTGGGTTTTCCTTCGTACCACCTGTATATCCCGATACAACCTTAATAATCCCTGGCTGCTCATCAAACGGTTTTACCATACACCAAAAACATCCCCCAGCAAAAGTTGCCAATTCATACTTGTTTTCTTCCAACAAGATCCCTCCCAGTTCACGATTCATTTTTGAATTCATTGTGATACACATTTCATCCTAAAAGCGATCTAACATCTATTCTATGGGAACCTGTAATAAAAATTCAATATCATTGTTATTTAAATCAAATTCCTGCACGCTAACCTTTAATTCACTTTTTAGTTTCATATTTTGCAATTTCATGTAAACCTTCTTTTCATTCGGTTGAATGGTTACCCAATCTGGTACTGAATAACTGCTTTGAATGAATTTTAACACAAACGTTACTGGAAGCGTTAATTTCCCGATTGAGATCGTTTTCTGTTGTAACTCTAAATCACCATTTTCAAGTACAACGGGTTCAAATGTTAATTTCATTTCAACCTTTTCATTAAAAATAGGGATCTCTCCATATAACACCACTTCATCTGTTAATAATACTTGGTATTCAAAGGATCCCGTATATTCTTTTGTTAAGTAGTAGTTAATCCATGTATTTAAATCTTGCTTATTGGTCTTAAGGTGAAAATTTATATTGCTTTGAGAATGATATGTATCAGGAAGCTTTGTATCTTGGCTCGGACTTTTTGTTACGACCACAAACAATATTAGAAAGAGAAGAATGACAACCACATTAATCCCTAGAAGAAAGAAAAAGAACCTTTTCCAATGGTGTATCTTCAATTATTCTCATCCTCTGTAAAGTATGTTTATTATATCATGCAGATATTTCTTCTAAAATGAAACGCCTCGCCACTATTTCTGTTAAATACAGTTTTTGTTATTTTTTTGATTCAACTTTTGAGACGTGACATCTCTTAATCATAAGTACCTGGAGCGAAAAAGAAAAAGACCATGGTTAAGGTCTATTGTAAACGTTTGATATCTTGGATCAATTCTTCCAACGGCATTTCAGCTAATCCAGTGTAATCTTTTATGATCTTACCCTCTCCATCAACTAAAAACAAACTTGTTCCATGCATGACTTGATCTCCAGATTCCGGTTTTTTTACAGGTGTTTTAAAAGTGTTTAGGGCAAATTCTTCGATATGTTTTTGTGTATAACCAGTAAGAAAATGCCAGTTGCTAAAATCAACATTAAACAACTGTCCAAAATCAGTTAATACTTCTGGAGTATCTACAGTAGGATCCACGCTAAAGGAGACAAATTCAATATTTTTGATTCCCTCTTTTTTTGCTTCATCTTGTATTTTTTTCATATTAGCTGTCATTGGCAGGCAAACATCATCACAATTTGTAAAAATGAAATCCGCAACCCATATCTTCCCTTTTAAATCTTCTAAACCAAACGGCTCCCCATTTTGATCCGTATGTGTAAAGTCATCAATTTGCCAATTATAGGCATCGTTCATCACCTTAGACCCGCATCCAGTTAACAAAAGTACCAATATAGCCGTTAATAAAATGATCCTGAGTTTCACACTTTCTCCCCCATGAATTAAATTTGGAATATGAAGCATACTACGATAAAGAGAAAGGATCGATTGAATACGAAACTAACCGTTACGTATTCACTTAAACGATTCATTTATGGGAACATAAATCCTAAATGTCGTTCCGATCCCTTTATTACTTTCTACCTCAATTTTCCCCTTCATTCTATCAATAATTTGATAGCAAACCGTTAGTCCCATTCCCGTACCTTTTTCCTTTAAAGAATAAAAGGCGGTTCCAAGTCGTTTCAATTCCTCTTGTGTCATACCAATTCCCGTGTCACTTATTTTAAATACTCCAAACGGACCTTCTCGATATAGACTTAAACTTAATTGGCCACCATCTTTCATTGCTTCAATGCCATTTTTCAACATATTAATCAACACTTGTTGAAGCTCGTTTTTATTCCCCTTAATCTCTAATTGCTCAATAATAGGTGTAATCATCGTAATATTTTTGGCCATCATCGCGTATGAATTCATCAAGTCCATCGCCTTTTCAGCTAATTCTTTTCCATTAATTCGTTCAATTTGTTCCAAATCAGGCTTTGCCATGGATAAATAATCATTAATGATGGTTTCAGCACGGTTCATTTCATCAATCATTAATCGTATGTACATTCGCTCTTCATCACTCATTTGTTCTTTCGCCAAAAATATTTGCAGGAATCCTTTTACAACTGTCATAGGATTTCTGATTTCATGAGCTACGGATGCCGCTAACTGCCCAATTGCATTCATTTTCTCAGCACGCTGTAGATCCCGACTGCTTTTTGACTTTTCCATAATATTTTGCATTCGATCTAAGGCATCATCTAAATTATGTAAAATTAGCTTTTGAGGGTGTGTATCAAACTGTTCAGAAGTAGCACTTAACTTTTCGACCAATGAATGCAGTTGTTTAGCCATTGAATTAAATCGTTCCACTAAAATGCCTACTTCTGAGTGATCCAAGACGTTTAACTGGACATCAAAATGACCTTGGCTTAGTTCATTTATCCCATACATTAACTCATTAACTGGATCCAAGACGTTTGTAAATACTTTTTTAAGTAAAAAATAGATGCATGGTGTAAGGATACATAGGATCAATAGAAGAATGAGCGCAAATTCCTTTTGAAAAGCAGCATTGGATTCTGTACTTATATCAATCCCAAATAAGGCAACCATTTCACCATTTTGATTCATAATGGGAGATAGAACAGTCATCCATTTTTCGTCTCGAACGGGGTAGGCTTCACTAACAATTGGTTGATTGGTTCGCAAAACTTGATGATAAATCTCCATAAATTCTTCTCGAGCTACATTACTTGACAACGAATTCCATCCATATTCCTTATTTTTCGGTGCAGAGACCACTACCTGGATCTCATTTTCATTAGTGCGCTTCTTATCTACGATAAATCCATTTACAAAAAGAGAACTCTTTTTATTAAGTAGTGATAAATTATTTTTTATACTTATAAAATGAGGATCCCTTTCATTTTGCGTAGCGAGGACCACTTCCACATCATCTGGATTAATGGTTGGACTCCAAAGATTAGATACATCCAGTGCATAACTTTTTAACTGTTTTTCCAATTGATAGGACTGCCATAGATAACTAAACAGAGCGATGAAAATGACAACAGAAAGTGAAATAAAAAAGGCAAAGAATAAAGTTCGTTTTATCAAAGAAATATTTTTTGGAGAATTTGTCATAAATCAGTCACCAATTCCTTTTAACATTTCAATTATTAATATATCTTTAAAATTCAAGTAACAAGCCATCAGAGGAGATTGAACAAATTCTGATGAGTCGTTTATATACATTCGAATTCAGTTTTCACTATTACCACAATAGATTTAACAGTAAGATAATTAATTCGACAAAATTTACTTTATCCCTTCTAATAAATACACTTTTTTTAAATTTCCTACTTTTTACTTATATAATTGAAAGGGGATACAGGAAAAACACCTGAATATGAAAATTACAATGACTTAATTAATGGTCGATCTGTCTATTCAAAATAATACATAAAACCTATTGCCCCTATACCTGTATGTGTACCAATCACCGGAGTAGTTTCTTCAATCGTAATCACATCATACCCTATTCGTTCGCTAATCGCTGCTTTCACCTTTAAGGCTAGTTCGTGACCATCTACATGGACAAGACCCACACCTTTGATGACTTTCCCCTTCACATCTTCCTCAAAACTTTTTATTAAATATTTAACCACTTGTGCATGGCTTCTAACTTTCGCAACAGGTGTGTACTCCCCATTTTCCAAAGAAGCGATCGGTTTAATATGTAAAAGAGATCCCAAAAAAGCAGTTCCCTTTCCAATTCTGCCGCCTTTTACCAGGTTTTCTAAAGAATCTACTACAACATATAGCCGAGTATGATGCTGAATTTCTGACAACCGATCGATAATATCTTGCAACTCTTTACCTTCTTGTACCATTTTGGCTGCTTCGATCACTTGGAAAGATAATCCTTTAGAAATAAAACGAGAATCAATAACAGTAACATTTGTTTCTGTCATTTTAGCGGCACTCTGCGCAGTTTGTACGGTTCCACTCATAGCACCTGTTAAATGAATCGATATGACATCGTAACCTTCTGAACCAAGACGATCATACATTTCAAGAAATGCACCTACGGATGGTTGAGAGGTTTTTGGCAATTCCTCAGACCTTTTCATTTTTTCTATAAATTCAGCAGGTGTTATATCCACTCGATCTGTATACGTTTCCCCATTAATACTAATGGTTAATGGGACCATTTCAATATTTAGGTCTTCCAATTCTTCTGCTCTCATATCTACAGTAGAATCTGTAACAATCCTTATTTTCTTCAATACATACACTTCCTCTTCGAAACCATTTTGATCCATTATACATGACTATTCATTCAAATGGGAGATTCATAATTTTCATTCAAAAAAATAAAGACCTTCAAGTTATTGACTTAAAGGTCTTTGTTTTTTGGAATGGTAAGGTTAATCATTCGCCACAACATCATCTTTGGCAAACTCTTCTTCCAACTTTTTTTGCTTCTTTAATTTGCGTTTATATACAATTTTCGATAGGTTCACACTGATTTCATACAAAAAGATCAATGGAATGGCTACGATAAAATCAGACATAAAGTCTGGTGGAGAGATAATAATAGCTACTAATATAAGAACGAAATAAGCGTATTTTCGAATTTTCTGCAAAACATATGGATTTACAATCCCAAGCGATGTTAAAAACATGAGAACAACTGGTAATTCAAACAATACGCCAAAAGGAATGGTTGTTGTTAATATAAAACGAAAATACTTCTCAGCGGTAAAATTGGTCGCCATCATCTCTCCGCCAAGTTCAATTAAAAAGTTCATAATAGTCGGGAAGATCACAAAATACCCAAAACACAATCCCACAATAAAAAGAATAAACAGAGCCGGAATATAGGAGAGTGAAATTTTTCTCTCAATTGGTTTGAGGGCTGGCTTAACAAACAACCATAATTGTGTAGCAAGAACCGGAATCGTACCCGCAATGGCAATGACGGCAGCGATCATGAAATAAACCCAAATGATATCGCTCGGTCCTAATACGATAAGCTTTACCTCTAAATCTTTCGTAATAAATTTGTAGATTTCTTCCACATACATAAACCCAACAACAAAAAAGACAATAAAAGCAGCAACGGTCACAATAAGCCTTGTTCTTAACTCATCTAAATGATCGACAATATTTAATTCTTTATCTTCCATGTACTTCCCCTGCCATCTTTTCAGATAATAAACCAAATCTAATAACGATCGTTGTGGACACTGGGATAGTTATTATATTAACTCAATTTGGCATTCTTACGTTTATCCAAGAAAAAAGATGTAAGAGTAAAATCTTACATCTTATTTTGTCACATTTGTTACTTCTTTTTTCACTTCATCAATCTCATCTACTACATCACTCGTAAGTTCGCGAGTTGACTTTTTAAATTCACGCAACGTTTGTCCAAATGCACGACCAATTTCTGGTAACTTCTTTGGGCCAAATATGATTAAAGCCAAAACAAGTATGAGTATTAATCCTGGAATTCCAATATTTGATAACATCTGTACATCCCCCTTAGTATGAACATTATAAATCCATTCATTGTATTAATTATATGATAATCAGATTCATAATTGTACAATTGTGTTAAATATTCATGTAAAATTCATAAAAAAACATTAAAAATTTACAATAGGGAGTGATCAATCGATTTGTACTGTTACCAAAATCACTCGAATTAAATGAGTAAATTAAACAAGCTACTATCATTATTTATTTCATTGTACGAAAATCCCTTTTTTTCCATTCTTTGGATTAAATCACTATAATCCTCTTTTTTCTTCAATTCGATTCCAACAAGTGCTGGACCATTATCTTTATTGTTTTTCTTTGTATATTCAAAACGGGTGATGTCATCATTTACACCAAGAACCTCATCTAAAAATTCCCGTAAAGCGCCTGAACGTTGTGGGAAGTTCACAATAAAATAATGAAGTAACCCTTCGTATAATAAGGATCTTTCTTTAATATCCTGCATTCTTCCAATATCATTATTTCCCCCACTGATCACACAGACAACTGTCTTCCCTGCAATTTGATCCCGATAAAAATCAAGGGCTGCAACAGGCATAGCTCCTGCTGGCTCTACTACAATAGCATGCTCATTGTATAATGATAAAATGGATGTACACACTTTACCTTCTGGAACAACGATAATATCATCTAATAATTCTTCACAGATGGAAAGTGTTTTCTCCCCTACAATTGCAACAGCTGCACCATCTACAAAACTGTCAATCGAATGCAACGGTGTAACCTGATGATTTTTAATCGATTCTTTCATTGAAGCAGCTCCTGCTGGCTCTACCCCGATCATTTTTGTTTCTGGTGAAATACCGTTCATATAAGTGCTTAAACCAGACATGAGGCCACCGCCACCTATACTACCAAACACATAATCAATTTTATCTTCACAGTCATTTAGAATTTCCACCGCAACTGTTCCTTGACCAGCCATAACCAACTCATCCTCAAAAGGATGGATAAACGTTCTTCCTTCTTTTTCAGCACAAATCACTGCTTGATTATAAGAGTCATCAAAGGTATCGCCTGCTAAGACAATTTCGACAAATTCCCTTCCGTGCATTTCGACTGAATTAATTTTTTGACTTGGAGTTGTAGTGGGCATAAAAATTTTCCCGTGGATTTTAAGTTTTCGACAAGCATAAGCAACACCTTGAGCATGGTTCCCAGCACTTGCACAAATAACACCGTTCCCAAGTTTTTCTTGTGGAAGCATTTTCATTGCATAATAAGCTCCACGCAACTTAAAAGAGCGTACGACTTGTAAATCTTCTCTTTTTAAATAAAGATTACAATTATACTTTTCGGATAATCGTTCGTTTTTTTGCAATGGCGTATGGGTAACGATATCTTTCAGATGTTGGTAAGCAATGACAATATCCTCCACTTGCAACCCTTTCTCTTTTGTAACTTTCTGTTCCATATCTTCACCCTCAATTCATTTCTTTTATCCTTTATTAATCAGTATATTATATCATGAAATTGTCGAATTTCAATTATCCACCATGAAATTGTCTATTTAGACAGTTTCATTAATAATATTCATTTTTTTCTAAATTTATTTCACTTTTGTTATAATAAAATATAAAAGAAATTTGAGAGAATTCCAAGAATATGATATATATGTAGTATGAGTAGTTTTTTATAGTGAAAATAGTAATATAATAGCGATCATCATTAGAAACACATAAGGTTCTTTAAATCGTTTTATAGGAAGTACTTAGAAACTTAAGTTTATATTAATCTTACTTTTGATGATCAGATTAAAAACTGGGGAGGATTTTACAATGAATAAACGTGCGTGTGCGGAAATGGTTGCAGAAATGGTAGGCTTAGATTATGGATATGTGATGGAAGCAGCAACCTATTTTAGTAATTTTGATGAAGCATTTAATTGGATCTATCTATCAGAAAATAATTTCGAATTCAGTCAATTGGATATCATCAAACAATTATCCAAGGTTACAATTGATGAAATGAAAGAACTGGATGCCAATACACCTGCTGAATATATGGTTTTAAACCATGATCACACCTATATCACAACAGAAGGCATTGCGTATATTCGTATTCAAAGATAATCAGACAAAACAACGGAAAAGGAACCTTTACTCAGATGAAGTGTTCTCTTTACAACATAAGGTTTTGTCCATAATTCTTAAAAAAGCAGCCATTTTGGCTGCTTTTTTCTCTCTTTTATAGCTGATCGCCCTTTCGCTCATAAATAAAAAATGTATAATCATATGGGTTTTTTTCATCTTTTGGTCCCTTTTCCTCAGAAATGATTTTCCACTCTGATTCATCAAAATCCGGGAAAAATGTGTCTCCTTCAAACTCATGATTAATTTTTGTTAGATATAAGCGATCTGCATGGGGAAATGTTATCTTAAAAATTTCAGCTCCCCCAATCACACATACTTCTTCATTTTTTTCCTCTAACTTGAGCAGTTCTTCAACTGTATGTATAATCGTACATCCTTCTTGTGCATAATGTTGATTTCTTGTCATAATGATATTTTCTCTGCCTGGCAATGGTTTTCCGATGGAATCATACGTTTTTCGCCCCATTACAATTGGATGCCCCATCGTTACCTTTTTAAAGAACTTTAAGTCTGCTGGAATATGCCAAGGTATTGCATTATCTTTTCCCATCACATTGTTTTGACCAATTGCTACAACAAATGAAATCATATTAATCCTCCATCCTAAATATGCAAATTATTTTCTTATTCTTAAACGGCAATCGGCGCTTTAATGGTTGGGTGCGGCTCATACCCCTCAATTGAAATGTCTTCCATTTCTATATCAAATAATGACTGCTTATCTTTGTTAATGTGAAGAGTTGGAAATGGTCTTGGTTCACGAGTTAACTGTGTTTCAATCTGTTCAATATGATTGTTGTAGATATGGGCATCCCCTAATGTATGAACAAACTCACCGACTTGAAGCCCACATTCATGTGCAATTAAATGCGTTAATAAAGCGTAACTCGCAATGTTAAAAGGAACACCAAGGAAAATATCAGCGCTACGTTGATAGAGTTGACAACTTAATTTCCCATTATGCACATAAAATTGAAATAATGTATGACATGGCGGCAAAGCCATTTGTGGAGTGAATTCCGGTGACCATGATGAAAGAATTAACCGTCTTGAATCAGGGTTTGTTTTAATCTGATCAATCAAATTCTGTATCTGATCAATGGGTTCTCCTTGTGTTGTTTCCCACGCACGCCATTGTTTCCCATAAACCGGACCTAATTCTCCATATTTCTTTGCAAAAGACTCGTCATTAAGAATACGTTCTACAAAAGCATTCATTTCTTTTTCATATAATTGTTTAAATGAATCGTCCCTTTGGCTGCGAAGACCAAAATCTTTCATATCAGGTCCTGTATATTCATTACTTTCAACCCAATTCTTAAACGCCCACTCATTCCAAATATGGTTATTATGATTTAATAGGTACCGTATATTGGTATCCCCTTTAACAAACCACAACAATTCACTGGCAACTAAGCGAAAAGGGATTCTTTTGGTTGTCAGTAACGGAAAGCCTTTTTGTAAATCAAATCTCATTTGATAGCCAAAAACAGATATTGTTCCTGTACCCGTTCGATCACTTTTTTGATTGCCATTTTCTAATACATAACGACACATATTCAAATATTCATACTCTGGATGTTGCAATCGCCACACTCCCTTTTATACCATTTGAGAAAGAAGAATTCTTAATCATTTTAACAAAAATCGACAAAGTAGCAAATCTATTCCGTTTATGATAATTTATTTATTAATTGATAGGTTTGTGGTGCTTTCTTTTTTAACTCTTCTCGGTACAAACCGCCCAGATAATAATAGGCAAAACTTTCAGCAAAGTATTCTTCTGGGTAGGTTAAATAATAACGGATCCCAGGAAACATTTGAGCGTTTTCTTGTTCCCAAATCTTTAAGAATTCTTTGTCATATCTTATTTCATGAAATATATAACGATCGATGGAATGAGCCAATTCATGAAGCTCTAAATTTACTGAGCTATGCCCCTCCCCCTTATGACTTGCACCGATTTTCACAAGAACGGTTTTACCTCCGCCCAATCCTGGTACATCATCCCAAGTTGTATTGTTCACGTACCCACGAGGGATCCTGCCAGATAGATGAGAAGCAGTTGGATTATCTGTTAGTTTACCTGTAAATAATTGAATCACGATTCCATTTTGATTGATTTTAGCTAGGAGCGAAGAAGGCAGCTTATCCAATTGAGAAATAACTTGCGCTGCTTCACGTTGATTAAACCTCTCATTTGGAAGGATTACGATCTTACCAAGCTCCCTTTCTGATGTTAATGGTAATGACGTTTTTATTATTGAGTTTGCAGGAAAGTCTTTTAGCTTGATGCCTTGTAATTCTGCTTGCGAATTTCCCATAAGGGCTAATGAAAGCATCACGATACAAAGGAGATAACGGTTTTTTTTCATATAGTTCAGTCCCTATCTGTCAAATCTTGGAGGTTTTAATATGTATGAATCTATTAATCTCAATCATTCTCTCTACACTATTTATCTGGAATTAGCTGAAGATCAATTCATTTCAGTCGGGAAGCTTGGAGCGTTTCCCTTTCAAAAGGGCATCTATGTTTATGTAGGAAGTGCCAAAAAAAATATCAAACAGCGAATTGAACGACACAAAAAGACGAATAAAAAATTCCATTGGCATTTTGATTATCTCCGTGCCCATGGAACCATTACTAGAATTATAACATATGATGATAGCTTCAAAGAGTGTGAACTTGCTGAGAATATAAGGAAAAGAGAAAAAGCTATCATCCCAATTAAAGGATTTGGTTCTTCTGATTGCAAATGCCGCTCGCATCTTCTTTATTTGGGGAATTAAAAAGTGGATTGATTCCATTAGGCATATGTAAAAAGGAGTGGGACTGACCATTAGGCCAGTCCCACTCCTTTTTTTAAAACAGTTACGTATAAGAGCGGACCAATTCACTCAAACTCGGAGCCGAAGTTCCATTCCCCACAGCACCAAATTTCCAATCGGAGCCATTGCGATAGATTTCGCCTACAATTAATGACGTACTTCCACTGTAATCATCTGCTAAATTATAATGAATTAATTCCTGACCTCTAGCCGGATCCACAATTCGGATAAATGCATTTTTCAGCATACCGAAATGTTGTTTTCGTTTCACACAATCATAGATGTTGACAACAAAAACTAGTTTATGAATGGAGGCTGGAATGCGACTTAGATCAACTTGAACTTGCTCATCATCTCCTGCACCATCACCTGTTAAATTGTCTCCAGAGTGCTGAATACTCCCGTCTTTACTTTTCAAATTCCCAAAATAAATCACATCTTGATTATTTGTCAGTTTTCCATTTTCATCAAGTAAAATAACAGATGCATCGCAATCCACATTCACGCTCGGACTTCCCCCACCAAACAGTGAACCGAAGAGACCGCCTTTTGTTCCTTTATTCGCAACTGGATCCCAACCAAGACCAACCATAATTTTTGATAAACCAGGATTTCCTTTTGTTAAATCCACTCGTTGACCTTTTTGTAAATTAATAGCCAAACCAATCACCTCTTAATTTTTTAGTTGAACACGCTATAAAGTTATAAAATTCTCTATTTCAAAAATAGATAGCCATTTCCAACGATCCTATTTCGTTTGTTTTACTTTTCGAAAGTTTTCTTGTAATTGCTCTAATCTTTTGGTTCCTTCTTCACGTAAACGTTTATTTTCTTCCTCGATCGATTTTGTTTCCTGCATACCCTTCATGATGATACTCCAAGATTCTTCAATCGTTTCAATTTTTATACTCGGTCTTCCAGCCAATCTAGCAATATCAACACTTTGCGTAGATATATTTTGCGCATTTCGTACGAGCATTTCATTTGTTCTTCGATCGAGTTCATTCATTGAATCGGCAACTAGTTTTTGCCGCTTTGCAGCCATTGCTTGAATTAAACCGTTTTTAAAGATTGGAATGGTAGTCACAAAGGCAGAATTAATTTTTCCAATAAGCTTCGTATTCCCCCGTTGCAAAAGTCTTATTTGAGGGGCTGTTTGCAGGGAAACCATTTTAGCCATTTCAAGGTCGTATACTCTTTGCTCCAATAGCTCAACAGCATTTCGCAAGGTTTCGACCTGCATAGATGCAATCTGATCTCCACCTTGTGCTCTTGATTCTAGTTGTGGTAACTGATTCGATTTGATTTCCTCTGCTTTCATTTGACCGGCAACTGCATATTTTTCGAGTTCTAAAAAATATTGATAGTTTTCCTCGTACATACGTTCAAGCATCGTTGTGGAGTTCACCATTTCACTTTGGTACTTTGAAACCTCAACGTATACTTTATCAATTTCATTCCCCATTGTTTGATATTTCCCAAACAACTTTTCAACCATTTTTTCTCCCTTTTTAAAAAGTTTCCCGAAAAAACCTTCAGAAGATTTTTCAAAATCCTTTTTATCAAATTTATCCATGATTCGGCCGAGCTGTTTTAATAATTCTCCCGAATCCTCCACTTTTGTGGTTCTCATATTATGCAAAATTTGATCAGAAAAACGAGATATTAGTTCAGCAGGTTCTTTTCCAAATTCAAGAATTTGAATTTGATCACGTTCATCAATGGAACGCGCCAGTTTTTGCACTTCCGGATCATTTCTTAAGGCCATCTTGAGCTCTGATACTTTTGTTTCAGAAAATGGATCTTCAATAGGGGTAACCCCATTGACTGTTGTTTGTAGTGGATTAGACATCATCTTTAGTCTCCTCTTAGATTTTTAATAAACCCACTGTTAAAGAAAAACTTTTTCAACGGGGATGTTTCTTTATACTCTTGTTCAAAAACAAGATCTTCCAACCAATGTGTATCAAATATCTTTTCATCAAGAAAATTTTCAATATCATTTAATCCTGGTGGATTATAAATGATGATATCCATTCCAAATTGGTTTAACAGTAAGAACAAAGCAGCATCACTTCTAGCAAACAAACCATTCAGCCCATTATTATAAAGGACAAGCTTTGGTACTTCCTGTGAATAATCAAACTTTTGCATGACTCTAAGTATTTCAACAGGTATTTGCATCCCTTGAGTGAATAAATAAATTTTCAGGGCCTCTTGTGTCTCATAATGTATGGACTTCAACTGTGGGCGCGTACAAACATTTTTAACGGCTGTTGCAATCCCTTTTTGTAAACCCTGTGGAAGATGGCCATATTTCCAATAATTAGACTCCATCATCTTCTGTATGTTAAGCTCTCCATTTTCAGAAAGAGCGTTTCGATAGTGAAATCGAAAATCGTTGTTGATCGAGCGGGTTAAGGGCAATTGCTTAATGAGGATACTGTTTTCCAATTCTGCTAGAGAATGTAGACGTTCCCAATATTCTTTTCGATTTGAACTCACACCCTGAATCTTGGCAAAAATAGTTGGAATACTTACCAAGCCACTCTTCACTTCAAAGTTTGGACGAAACATAGCCTTCTCTTTCCCAAGAATAAATAGTTCATCATAGGTTGTTTTCAATGTGACTGACGATGGTATATAGTCTCGTAATTGCCAAGGCTTAAACAAAAGCGACCCTTCATGATTCAGAATGGCTTCAATTTCTTGTGAAGCACGATACGCAACCGTTGCTTTTCGGCTCCTTTTTTCAGTTGGAAAATGATCAGGATCCGTATATTCTGGAAACTGATGAACGAAGGTAAGTTGTTGCTCTTGATCTAGTATGGAAAGAGGATCTATACCGCTAGGATTAAATACTAAAACGTCACAGCCGAGTTTTAGTAAGTAATATAAAAAATATTGATGACTTTTATTAGCGTTCCCATACCAAATCAATTTCGGCATATTCGTTTCAAAGTGTGTCTCTTTCAGTAAGTCATTCAAATGATTATTGGACCATTTAATCAGATCAACGAGGATTCTCTGTAGCTGATTGCTTTTTAAACCATCCTCTTCATTGGCGGCAAACTGCCCCATAGTTATGATCATAGCTTCTCGAATTTTCCGAAAAATGGCTGGATTAGATGGTTTCAATAGAAGTTGCTCACCATCAAGAAAGGCTACCAACCGATTAACGGAAAGTTGTTGTTCACGGTTTATGTTTAACACTTTTTGAATGGCTTTAAATTGCTCATTCGGAATGGTTTTATCCAAATGGTCTTGACTAATCAATTGTATTCCTGGTATTTCATCATGCACATAATCATACAATCGATTATAATATTCATCCTCATCCAGTGGAATACCCAGAAAGCGAGCTGCAACTTGTCCGATATGAATCGTACCTTGGTCGATTTGATAATGTGGACGTTCAGGGATTCTTTTATTTAAGATGGACAGCCATGTTTCATAAGATAAAGGCAAAATGTGTGGCATCATTTGATGAACGGTTTGATTCAAAATATCACTTCCCTTAAATCCGTGGAGATCATAATGGTAATGAAAGGAATTCCTTACTTATCATATCATAGCCTTAGGTTACATTTGTAATAATTGCAAAGAAATGGAATAAAGGTTTCATAAATATATCTACCTTTATTTCACATCTTATCATGACTATACATATAGATACATACAGAGAATGCCATTCAGAAGCTATTCTAGTTTTCAAAGGGAGTACGGTAATTTGCATTCACTTAAGTCAAATCATTCGTAAACGGGTAAGGATGAAGGTCATGAAATTTATCTATAAACGGACGTGTCATGAAGATTTAGAGAGTGATTTAAAGTTTGTTCAAGATACATTAAATTCTGGATACTTTATGTTGATTGACTTATTTTTTTGGGCCCTATTTCTAACGATCTTTTCCCCACCAGCACAACATTCCATTAAAATAGCTCTCATTATTTTTAGCCTTTTCTATGTATTCGGTTTATGTCTATTTATATTGTTGAGAAGATGCTTTAAACAAATTGGTGAGTAACCTTATTTTTTATTTCATTTGAAAAGACCCGCTGTTTTGCGGGTCTTTCTTCACATTAACCTACTTGTAAACCAAAGTTTGTTGCTAAGGCCGCTAATCCACCTTGAAATCCACTACCGATCGCACTGAACTTCCATTCTCCATTATGTCGATACAATTCACCCACAACTAATGCTGTTTCAATTGAGAAGTCTTCACCTAAGTCATAACGAATCAATTCTTCGTTTGAATCTCCATTTAATATACGGACATAAGCATTCGCAACTTGTCCAAAATTTTGACTACGTGCTTCAGCATCATGAATGGTGATGGCAAACGTAATTCTTTGAACCGAGGCAGGTACATTATTTAAATCAATGTTGGTCTGCTCATCATCGCCATCGCCTGCACCTGTACGATTATCTCCTGTATGTACAACCGAACCATTCCCGCCAGTTGCATTATTATAAAAAATAAAATCACTATCAGAACCTACTTTACCATTATCGCCTAACAGAAATACAGATGTATCAAGGTCGAAATCCTTACCACCATCATATCTGTTTGTATCCCAACCTAATCCTACGATTACTTTTGATAATCCAGGGTTTGTTTTTGTTAAATCAACTTTTTGTCCTTTTGATAAGCTGATAGCCAAATTTATTACCTCCATTTTATATTCGTTAATTTATTAGAAGGGCTATAAAAACCCGATCTATTGTATCCATTGTTCACCTTTCGTAGCAAATCATACTAACTCATCCATCTAGGTGGTGTATTTTTATCCCAATAAATGACTCCTAAGTCATGATGTGTTTGAAAATGATCCTGATCCGTATGATAGTGGAAGTTGAAGGAAAATACCTCTTTTGGTGGATGATCTCTTCGAACATGAAACCGAATGACATCCTTGTTCGTTTGTTTATTTAAAATATGGAAAATCCGTTCAGATGTTCCACCACTTGGCACTTCACTAACCATTAATTGACTCAAATCCTCTTCTGGATATTGCGCCGCCACCTTAGTGATTACTGCTTCAATATTAGGTAGAATGATTTCTCTAAATTCGTCTTCGATTACAGGCTTTATTTTAGAACCAAACTTTACAAAAGATTGCACTTCCGCCTCCTTAGCCATTTGATTAATAAACCGCTCTCTCTCCGAAAGCTCATTTGCCTCAAATACCGTTTCTTCCTGAAGTTGAGCGTTTTCTTCATAAATATCTCGTTTTGGTTGTTTATCAGCATTTGGATTTTCAGCCAGCAGCTCTTGAGGAGTTACCATTCCAAACGTTATGATCGTAACGAACACCAGCAACGACTTTCTAAGCCATTTTGGCACTAATCTTCATCTCCTTTCAAACCTTCAAATGAAAGCCCTGCATGACTAGGTTGACCATATAATAGAATCAACTTTTTTCGCCATGTAATGATTTACTCGTATAGTTATTATTACGGATTAGTACAGGAATGGTTTCATTTTTTTATTCATTTTACTTTTCTAGAATACCAAAATGAAATTTAGTATTTTTTCTAATATGTACTTGAAATCCAAATTGTGCAAATCTTAAGCTCCGAAAATGATCCTTTAATACGACTCTTTCTCTGGCAACCCGATATGCATGATCCATTGTTTCTTTCGTTAATTCCTCATATAGCGCCAGCTTTCGAAGCCCTTTAATCCCCTTAGATTCAAGTATATTTTCTTCAAACATGGGATCAAAATAAACGCAATCATAACTGCTATCAGGCAAGGTTTTTAACACATCCAACGCAAGACTTGACTTTAAGTCAATGCTCCTCATTGCTTGTATAATCGATAGGTTCCCATCACTCCAAGACTGTAAACCAACTTTCATGAGATACGCTAGGAATGTGTTTCCTTCACAGCCTGTAATCAGGCCTTGTTCACCTACAACATAGCTAGCCGTAATGCTATCAGAACCAAGCCCAAAAGTGCAGTCTAGAAGTTTTTTCCCATTGGTAAGTTGTGTTGCCTCGATAAAAGGGTCACATTCACCTTTTTGTAATCTTTTTATGCGAAACATAGCCGAGTTTGGATGAAAGAAGCACGGTTCACTTTCACCAAAAGGATATAACTCCAACCGTTCTTTGCCAACCACCAAACAATCTTCGTGGGTTGCTTGTTGAACAGCTTCAATGGAGCGTTTTCGTCTATGAATATATGGAATTCCCAGTTCCTTTGCTGTACTTTCTGCCCGTTGAATCATTTCCGTATTCGTCCTGCCAGCAGTCGTGACGATCATATATTCACATCTTTCTTACGATAATATACATCTCCATAATACCAGTATTGAATGAAAAAAGGGTGCCAAAGCACCCTTTTGTAATATTTTTTTAATCTAATCTTTATTCCATTAACAATGTTCTGCAAATGCAGTCTGTAAGTTCCCCATGATCACTTCTAATGGTTGACCCTCAATATCATGACGGTGTACAAAGTGTACAACTTCTTTCCCTTTTAATAAGGCCATTGAAGGTGAAGACGGTGGAATATCTCCGAAGTATTCTCGCATTTTTGCCGTTGCCTCTTTATCTTGACCGGCAAAAACGGTTACTAAATGATCGGGTTTTTGTTCACTCCCAGCAATCGCATGTGTTGCGGCAGGACGAGCTAAACCAGCTGCACATCCACAAACCGAATTAACGACCACAAGTGTAGTTCCTTCTGCACCCTCCACATATTGTTCAACATCTTCTACAGACAGTAATTCTTTAAAACCAGACTGCACTAATTCTTCACGCATTGGTTTTACCATTTGTTTCATATATTCTTCATATGCCATTGACATACATTCATTCCTCCTAAAAATCTTATTCACATATTAGCATACTATAAAATATTGTAAGTAGGCAATCATGTTGACCTATCCGATCATCTCGAAAAAATTGAAAGAACCCGTTCACTTTTAGATGCACTTGTGTTCTTACACCTTGCATTTTCTCTCAGACATACCCTTTAGATTGTTTAACCTTCGGCTATTTCAGTTAAATAGGTCCAACGTTCCATCATATAGTCCAGTTTTTCATTCAGTTCATTTTCTTCAGTCATGAGCTCTTGGGCTTTTTCAAAGTTGCTTCCCGTATTATTAAGCTCTACTGCAATTTCTTCCAGCCTTTTTTCTACATCAGAGATATCATCCTCGATGGTTTCAAATTCTCTCTGCTCATTATAAGACATTTTCTTTTTCTTTGGCTTATCTTTAACTGAAGAGACCTCGTGGTTCTTTACATCCGTTTTATCTTTTTCAGGTTTTTGTGATTCGTGTTCAAGGTATTCAGAATAATTCCCGTAATAGGTACCAATTTTACCAGAGCCTTCTAATATTAAAAGTTGTTCAACTACCTTATCAAGAAAGTACCGATCATGGGATACCGTAATCACCACACCCGCAAATTCTTCTAAATAATCTTCAAGAACCGTTAAAGTTTGCGTATCCAAATCATTTGTCGGCTCATCCAATAAAAGAACATTCGGTTCCTGCATTAATATTTTCAATAAATATAATCTTCTTCTTTCTCCACCAGATAGCTTCCGAATCGGGGTACCATGTGTATAAGATGGAAATAAGAAACGCTCAAGCATTTGTGTGGAAGAAATCGTTTTGCCATCTGTTGTTTCAACTACCTGAGCCGTTTCATTCAGATATTCAATCACACGCTTATTTTCATCCATGTCGACACTTTCCTGTGTATAATAAGCGATCTTAACGGTTTGGCCTATGACCCGTTCACCTGAATCGAGAGGGATTTTCCCTGATAATAGGTTTAATAACGTTGACTTTCCAGTTCCGTTCTTACCAATGATCCCAATTCGATCCCCTGGTTTTACAAGGAAATCAAACTGATCGATAATCGTCTTATTTTCATATCTTTTAGAAGCATTCTTTAATTCAAATACCTGCTTTCCTAATCGACTTCCTTTTAAAGAAATATCCAGTTTTTCCTTTGATTTCACGGAAGAAAGCTCATCATCCAATTGTTCAAAGCGCTGAATTCTTGCCTTTTGCTTTGTCGATCTTGCCTTTGCCCCTCGTCGGATCCATTCAAGCTCTTGTCTGAAAAGATTCTTTTGTTTATCAATTGTGGCTGCTTCATTCTCTTCCCGTATCGCTTTCGCTTCTAGGAAAGCTGCATAGTTTCCTTTATAGCTATATAAATTCCCACCATCCAGTTCAAAGATGCGATTGGTCACGCGGTCAAGAAAATATCGATCATGTGTGACAAGGAGAATAGCGCCTTGATAGCGGCTTAAATAATCTTCAAGCCATTTGATCGAATCAAAATCAAGATGATTGGTAGGCTCATCTAGTATTAACAAATCAGGTGATTGGATTAATACTTGTGCAAGCGCCACACGTTTCTTCTGTCCCCCAGATAAGACCCCTATTCTCAAGTTAAAGTCCTCTAACCCAAGCTTAGTTAAAATGGTTTTTGCATTTGTGCTGACATCCCAGCCGTTTAATCGATCCATTTCTTTTTGTAATTCGAAAAGTTTTTCTTGGATGCCCTGATTTTCAGGTTGTTCGTTCAATTGTAAAAGCGTCAATTCATATTTTTTTAACAAATGAAAAATCGGTGCATCTCCTGCGAAAATTTGATCTAGAATCGTTAAATCTGAATTTAATTCGGGTTGCTGAGATAGATAGGAGATTTGATAATCCTTTGAGCATATAAAATCCCCTTCATCAGGACTATCAAGACCCGCAATCAATTTTAGTAAGGAAGATTTCCCTGTGCCATTTACACCGATCAGACCCACACGCTCTTTTTCAGAAATGACAAAAGAAATATCATGGAATAATGTTTTTTCTCCATATGTTTTTGATACATGTTCAATTGTAATTGTTTTCATCAGGACCATTCCATTCATCGAAGTTTATTTACATACTCTTTTATTTCAATACCCCTCATTATATCAACTCATGACAGTGTTACAAATACAATTCTAATGAAAATAAAAAAGCAAGGAGTTTTGATCCCTGCTTTTAACTATTACTCTATTAATTCATCACTCTCATAACACGGCCATTGAAAGTATTTGCCCAATATCCACTAGACATACTGGCAACCGCTACACCCGTAGAACTTTGTGAGCCAATGAACTTACCTCCACCTAGGTAAATTCCAACATGTCCGTCTGTTTTATAAGTATTAAAAAACACCATATCTCCTGGACGCATTTCACTTGTTGATACACGCGTACCTGTATTCTTTAACGAATCGGTACTAGCTCCGACTTTGACACCAGCTTGCGAGAATGCCCATGCAACGAAACCGGAACAATCAAAGCGACCAGCTGCAATATCCGATGCTGATCTTCCACCGCCAAATACATAGACTGAGTTTCCAATGTATTTATTTCCCGCATTAATAAGGGTTGAAATACTACCTGACCCAGTGTTTGTACTTGCTGGTTTAGATTCTGTGTTTGTATTTGCTGGTTTAGATTCTGTTGTAGATTTTTCTGTTGTTGTATTAGAACTAGTTGATTGTTCCGAGCCAGTTGTTTGATTCGTAACATTTACGGTCGCAACTAATAAATCAGCTTTTTGTTCAGCCAATTCAGCTTCTCTAGCTTGAAGGCTTGCAAGTGCTGAAGTGTTTTCATTCACTTGTTGTGCAATTTGTGCTTTTAATGTTTCACTTTCTGCCTTCTGCTCGTTGATGTCCGCTTGCATTCCGTCTAATTCAACCTTTGTATTATTTAAATCAGCTAGTTTTTCTTCAACTGATTTTTGTTTTTCTTCTAATGCTTTTTTATCTGCTTCATGCTCTGCTAGCATGTCATGATCTGCTCCAACAATGGTTGCAACTGCTCCGACACGATCAATAAAATTACCAAAACTTGAAGATCCAAGAATAACTTCTAGGTATTTAACTTGTCCTCCATTTTCTTGATAAGAAACAGCACGTTCTTTTAATACTTCACTACGCTTAGCAATACGTTCTTCAATAACAGCAATTTCCTTTTTCATATTATCAATTTCTGTTAATGTTTCCGTAATTTGTGTATTCGTTACATCTATTTTGGCTTGATTATCATTAATAGCTTGTTCAAGTCTTGCAATTTGTGCTTCAATATCTGCACGTTGAGCTTGTAAACTACTAAGTTCTTTTAAAGTTTGGTCAATATTGCTTTTTACTACTGCACTCTGACTATCAATTGATTCCGCTTTAACTGCCGGAATGGACAACAAACTTCCCATTCCCAGCATCACAGTTGTACTTAATGTAATGATTTTTGTCTTCAAAATGTAAATCCTCCTGTTTCTCACAAAGCAAATGTAAAAGGTGTTTAAACCTTTATCCATTCGACAAATTATGTATCGTATTCGAAGTATTTCTTATGTATTTTTACCAAACGATTATTTATACTAGTACTCTATCACTTGCCATTTAAGGAAACTTTTTCATTCTCACAAGTTGTAGTATAACATTCCAATTTGTCAGTTGTGTAATAGAAATATTACATTTATATTTCAAATATTACCTTTTACGACAAAATTCGCTAGTAAAAAATAAAAAGGATAGAAAGACAGAGAGACTCTGTTTTTCTATCCTTTTTCCAGATACGAAGCACGCAGTAAAAATACACTTACTCTACCTAGCTATATACTAGTTATGTACTAAACCTTAAACGTGCTGATGATTGCTTGTAATTTTTCTGCAAGAAATGCAAGAGATTGGGCACTGCCTGAAATTTGTTCCATTGTGGCTACTTGTTCTTCTGTGGCAGCACTTGATTCAACTGAACTTTGAGCTGCTTGTTTAGCAACTTCCTGCACCTGTTCTACTGCGTCTAATATGTGTTGTACCACCACATTCATTTGTTGGGTTGCGGCTGCAACTGTTTGAATTCTTTCACCGACATTGTTGACTGACTCTTCAATGTGCTTAAAGTTTATCAACGTTTCTTGTGAAGACGCCAAGCTAAGTTCAACAATACCGCTTCCTTTTTCGATCGAAGTCATCGTGTTGTTCGTTCCCTGTTGAATGCTTTGAATCATCTCAGCAATTTGTCCGGACGATAATTTCGATTGCTCTGCTAAAATACGCACCTCATCCGCCACAACAGCAAAGCCTTTCCCAGCTTCCCCGGCACGGGCTGCCTCGATTGCTGCATTAAGTGCTAATAAATTCGTTTGATCGGCTATACCGTTAATAATGCCTGTAATATTGCTAATTTCATTCGACTTCTGACTTAATTCATGAACAATTTGAGAGATTTGCGTCATCGCTATATTCAATTCGTTCATATGCTTAGCAGATGATTGAACCGATACAGAACCTTCTTTAATCACAGACGTTACTGTTTCTGTTGCTTCTAACATACCCTCGTTGCTTATGGCAATTTGCTGAAAGCCATTTGACATTTCCTCAACGGATTGTGTCACCTTATTAATCGCTTGAAGCTGTTTCTCACTGCCTGCTGCATTTAGCTGAGTTAATTCAGCCATCATCTGAGAGGCAGCCGCACTTTCCTCCGAACTAGCTGATAATTCTTGTGACTGACCGGCCACTTCAACAGCTGATTCATTTACACGCCCAACCATATTTCGAAGATCCTCAACCATTATATTTAAATACTGCACCATTTCACCAATTTCATCACGACTTTTCACTTTTATTCTTTCAATTGTCAAATCACCGTCTGAAATCCTTCGCAAAGAACCGCTAACAATGTTAATAGGTTTGGCAATTGAACGTCCGATAAGGAAGGATATGATTCCGCCAATAACAACAGAAGCAATTGTCAGCATCCAAATCATTAGTGTTGTCGTATCTTGATTACGCTTAATTTCAGCTTTTGCTTCGTTCATTAAACTAACTTGATAGTTCATGAACGCATCTGCCGATTGATTAATGGAGTCTACGGACTTGCTCGCTTCCGCTGCTACCGCCGCTAGCTTTGCTTCATCACCATTTTTGATTGCCTCTATCGCTTCACGAGCAAATTGATTGTAGGCAAGAAGACTTGGCTGTAAATTACCGAACAACTCTTTTCCTTTCTGGCTGTTACTCATCCCATCAAGTTCTTTCAGTTTAGTTAATACGATTTCCTCTGCTGCCGAATACTTCTCTATGTACTTTGTATCACGATATAATATATATCCCCTAATATCAGCCGCTTGCTCTTTCTGACTGTTTATAATGTCTTTTACAATCATCACTTTTTTTACGCGATCATCTAATAGAAATCGGTACTGTTCATCCGTATTTTTTAAAACTGTTTGCGATAATATCCCAACACTAAACAACAAAATGAGAATCGCAAAAAAACTAGCATATAACTTTCTGGTAATCGTAAACCTCATATCGCTTCCCCCTTAAGGTGTATTTTGTAGATCTTTTTTACTATAGTTTAAAACTAAAATTTTAAAAATTCAATTATTTATTATTATTTTATTATAAGAATAGGATTTTCCACCAAAAATAACCTGCAGAACAGATGATAAACATTTTTAATGCCCTATGTCCCAAAAGCTGATTAGGTAGTGATCTATCAAGATATAGTTACAAAAAATAAGCGAACCAAAAAAGACAAAATAGCTTAATCTCTGCTAATTTTGCCCTTTCTACCGATCGATACAAATATTCATGTTGTTCTATTTGTTCACTAATGGTTCATTTTTTCGGTGCATTCACAACATCTTCTATCTTTTCAATCGTCAACATCATATACTCCATCATATCAAGCAGATCATCCATTTGATCTTCCCCAATGGTTCGATCAAAAGAAATCAGAGCATTTTGGTGTTTGATTGGATTCGATTCCAGGGGTTCGTAATGAATGATTTGTTGGATCGTTCTATTTTCACCCCATATCTTTCTTAGAATCCGATCGACTTCTAACGTAATCGAATCATTGGAATCATGTTCAAATAGAAATTCGATCTTGACCATACAACCTGCTTGTTTTTCCGATCCAGGCGTTGGCAGCAACTCAGCGACAAGATTTTTTAAGTTTGCCTCGAGTGTTAGTCTACATGTTACAATTGAAATGGATGCGGAATTTAATTTAAAAGAGAGATCAAATATACGTGACAATTTAGCTGTATTGATTATATCGTTTCGATCCACGATGGATATGTCACCGGATAAATCCCGATCGTAAAAGGCCCCTTCCATAACAACTCTCATATTCTCGAATGCAGTTGGATCAAACATATAGCTTATAGCCTCTTTTCAAACTTTATTTTTTGTTCACAAGACATTTAACATTGCGACATGGTTTAAAGGTTATTATAATTAGTTTATTGAAAAAAGGAAATGAGGGGTGATTTTTTGCCTATAAAACTACCAAGATTACTTCCAGCTCGTGAGATTTTGGAAAAAGAAAGCATTTTTATTATGGATGATGAGCAGGCAAGCAAACAAGATATACGTCCATTAAAAATTGTGATCTTAAATTTAATGCCAGAAAAAGAAAAAACAGAAACGCATTTACTTCGTCTCCTTGGGAATACACCTTTACAAGTAAATATTTCCTTTTTAAAAACAGCTACTTATGATTCCAAGAATACGAGTCCCAATCATTTAGAGCAATTTTATACGACGTTTTCTGAAATAAAAGAACGAAAATTTGACGGAATGATTATTACAGGTGCACCGGTTGAAATGATGCCTTTTGAGGATGTAGAGTATTGGGATGAATTAGTAGAAATTATGGAATGGACCAAAACCCATGTAACCTCCACACTCCATATTTGTTGGGGAGCTCAAGCAGCATTATATTACCATTTTGGAATTCATAAATTTGAATTACCTCAAAAATGTTCTGGAGTTTACGTTCATGAAGTAAATGATCGTTCTGAAAAACTATTACGTGGATTTGATGATCTCTATCTAGCTCCCCATTCTAGACACACGGATGTGGCGATGGAAGATCTATTGAAATGTCCTGAACTTAAAGTATTATCCACCTCAAAAGAGGCGGGTCCCTTTATTTTGTATGCGAATGGCGGAAAACAAATTATGGTAACTGGCCATTTAGAATATGAAGCTCAAACCTTGGCAGAAGAATATTATCGAGATCTTCAAAGAGGAATTGATGCACAGGTGCCTGCAAACTATTTTCCAGAAAACTCACCTGAAAATCAGCCGCTCAATCGTTGGCGTTCTCATGCACATTTACTATTTTCAAACTGGTTAAATTATTATGTTTACCAAGTAACACCTTACGAATGGGATTAATAAAAGTGGTCCGGAACAATCGGACCACTTTTAAATTCAGATTAACATTCAGTTTATTTTAAGACTTTTTTATATGTTCTTAACAAAAATAGCTTGACCATTTATATTTCTTTTACAATAGAGTGGTACACTTTTTAATAAGTTTCTATTTGTATCCACAAACCGATTATTGAATTTCCCTTTCAATCAAAAAGGTTGTGAATCAAAATCAAACCTGAAGGGTGGTTGATCCATGGATACTTCTTCACATCTATTAATGGGTTTTGGTTTAGCTGCTTTAGCACAAATTGATCCTGTTGTTAGTGGGAGTGAAACTTTAACACAAGCCGTGCTTATAGGAACCGTACTAGGTTCAAATGCACCTGACTTTGACATTTTATACCGACTAAAAAGTAACAGTAGCTATTGCAAAAATCATCGTTCCTACTCTCATTCTCTTCCCATTTTACCTTTTTGGTCCCTTCTCATTCTTGCTGTACTCGTGCCTTTTTTTCCTAACATCTCCTACTTTCATTTATTTCTTTGGATCTTTTTGGCCGTTATCGTTCATGTTGTGACCGATCTATTTAATGTCCATGGGACCCAGGTACTCTTGCCATTTAGCAGAGCGTGGATTTCATTTGACAGTATTCCACTTTTTGATCCTTTTATAACCATCGTTCACCTTGCAGGGTTTTGTTGTTTATTATACCTTGAACCAGGAGCTGTATTCGTATCCATCTATAGCATGATTCTCTTGTATATCCTGATTCGAGTGCTCTATTGTTCTTATATTAAACGTCAACTTAAAGAACATTTTCGACGTGCCCGTTCAATCACATTAATAGCTAAAGCATCTATTCTTAAATGGGATGTACTGATCGAAACAGAAGAAGATTTTTTGTTTGGAGCCTATTCTTTTCATTCGTTAAACATTGAATATGTGATACCGAAAAAGACAGAGTTTCCAGATGTATTAAAAAACTGTCCCTCACACCCGACGATTAATAATTTTCTCTCAAGTACGAATTACGCCTTTCCTTTTGTTGAAAAAAGAAAAAATGGTTATTTTATACTATGGAAAGATCTTCGCTTCCGACAAAAAAAATTCTTTCCCTACCTAGCTATCCTATTTTTATCATCTGATGGTCGTCAAATCTATTCGACTTTTTCTGGGTGGTGTTACTCCCTCAGGCAATTAAGAAAAGTCATGAGAAAGATAAAGAGCAGTAAAACCTAAAACTTTAAGTCCATTCACACCGTTTTCTCCAGTGCATAACGAAAGAATCCACCTTGTCAGTTAAAAAAGGTGGATTCTTTCATCGTTTTTCAATGGGATTTTATTCATGATGCTCTTCGTTTTTTGATTGGATTTTTCTTAATTCATTAATTCTATTTTCGTCTTCTTCAAAATACTGAACCAAATCCACAATTCGATCGATAGACTCCCAACTTAAATGATGTTCAATTCCCTCTACGTCTTGATAAATATGTTCTTCTTTCACACCAATGACTCTTAAAAACTGTTCTAGAAGTTCGTGACGATAAACAAGACGTTGGCCTATCTTTTTGCCTTTCATGGTCAAACTTAATCCTCGATATTTTTCATAAATAAGATATTCATCCTTATCAAGCTTCTGAACCATTTTCGTTACAGAAGAAGGATGTACAGACAAGTTTTCTGCAATATCTGATACCCTTGCATAGCCCTTATCTTCAATTAATATATATATTTGTTCTATGTAATCTTCCATGCTTGGTGTCGGCATCTATTACCCTCCTATATTTACACAAAGCGCTTTGGAATAAAGAAGAGTTTTCCGATCACAGTTTCCCCTAGTGCTTTGTCCTATAAAGCTTAACATTCCCTTAAATTCTACTATAGAAAAATAAGGTAAACAAGATTATACCCATTAATTTATTATACGAACTATGATATGAGCGGATATCAAAATTAATCCCTCCATCTGAAAAATGAAGGGCTTCTCAATCCTTTATTCTGTAGTAAACGAGTTTTCAAGCCTTACTCTTGAAGTTGTTGGATGGGAAAACGAATCACAAACTTTGTTCCTTTTTCTTTCTCACTAAACACTTCGATTTCCCCATAATGAAGTTGTACGAGTTGTTTGACTATGGAAAGACCCAGACCAAATTCACCGTAAGGATTTGTCGTTCGAGACAAATCCGCTTTATAGAACCGGCGCCAAATATTTTCCACCTCTTCTGGATCAATACCGATCCCTGTATCTTCAATTTCAATAATGGTTTCTTTATAGCCCATTTTACCTCTTAATGTAATAACTCCATTTTCTGTAAATTGAATACTGTTTTTTGTAATATTAATGAGAATTTGAATAAGACGATCATAATCGGCATAGATCCCTAAAGGTTCTTCCACTTCAACGACAATCTTATTCTTCTTTTCCTCTGCCAGTATTTCTAATTGATCTTGAATAACTTCGAGCACTTCAACAAGTTCAATGTCTTCTTTACTAAGCTTCACTTGATTGGAGCGAATTTTTTCATAATCTAGATTTTCATTCACAAGTCGAAGGAGACGATTTGTTTCTTTGCTGACTAGCTGCATACTTCTTTCTTTCTCTGTCTCGGGAATCATATCATTTCTAATTCCTTGAATAACCCCGTTTATGGTCGTTAATGGGGTACGAAGTTCGTGCGATACATCTGCCATAAACTGACGTCTCCTATTTTCAAGACTTTTAATTTCTTCATTTGATTGATCCAATTTCTGTACCATATTATTAAAATCTTCCGCCAATTCTCCAATTTCATCAAAATTAGACGATGGAAGCCTTACGGTATAGTCTCCGGTAGAAACAAGTGATGTAGCCTCTTGAAGTCGCTTAATACGATTTACGTGAACTTTTGATAGTAACCAACTTAGTAATAAAGCGACTATAAGAGCAACTAGAACGGCATACCATAGATACTGATTGATTTGTGAAATCATTTCCCTTGAGCCACTGATTGGAGAAGCTAGAAAAATGCCGCCCAAGAACTGGCCATGTTGGATATAGGGAAGTAAAATAAAGGTAACTGCCTGATCAAAACGCTTCATTTCTTGTGTAACCGTTACAGTCTGTCCCGCTTTAATCTTGTTCCACTCTTCCTCTTTTAAGTAAATACGTCCTCCAGTAGGATACTGGATGTAGCCATTTTGATCAAAAACCATATATTGTATATTTCTACCTGCTAATACATGGGTGTATTCATTTAAAATCCGATTCCCGTCATTTCTACTTTTCTCTAGATCTCTCATAATATTTTTACCATAATCCGATAATTCTTCTGTTTTATTGGTATAAACAAGAGTTTCAACATAGTGCGTGAACAACAAACTTAAAACGATGATGGCCACAATGATGATGCTAAGATGACTAACAAGTTGTTGATAGATGTATCTAAATTTCATTTTCTACCGCAACCTCATCAAACTTATAACCGACTCCCCAGACTGTATGAATAAAGGGACGATTTTGACTGCCAATTTTTTTACGCAATCTTTTAACATGAACATCCACTGTTCGTTCATCACCGTAAAATTCATAGCCCCAAACATGTTCTAGCAGTTGTTCCCGGGAAAATACTTGCTTTGGATGCTGGGCAAAATAATAGAGCAAATCAAATTCTTTTGGAGTTAGATTTGTAATGGACTCACCACCAAGAAAAACTTCTCTTGTATCCTTATTGATGACAAAATGCCCCGTTTTCAAGAGACCGTCTTCCGATTGATTTTCGTTATTCGTGCGATAGCGTCTTGTCACCGCCTTTATTCTCGCCATTAATGCCAGCGGACTAAATGGTTTTGTCACGTAATCATCCGCACCCATTTCAAGACCCAGTACTTGATCAGACTCACTATCTTTTGCGGTTAACATAATAATAGGAACCGTCTTTTTTTCTTCTCTAATTTTCCGGCAAATCGTCACACCGTCCATACTGGGGAGCATCCAATCAATAATTAAGGCATCCCATTCATCGGACTTTGTGCGATTATATCCTTCTAAACCATCCGTCACAAACTCCCCTTTGATGCCTTCTTTTAAGAAGAACATCTCAATCATTGAAGCAACACTTTCATTATCTTCTATAACTAATATTTTCATTAGCCCCAACTCCTATTTTCAAAAATGAATGGATGCACATGGTTTTCTATGTATTAAACTTAAATCGAATTTGATCATTGTGCAACTGTCTCTATGTAAACTAAAATACCACTCAAATGATTTAATTCAAATCATTTAAGTGGTGTTTTACTAAATTAAGTGGACCCATTATTCATTTGTATTATTACTACTTGTTAAAGTTAATGCAATGGTCTTTTGCTCATTGCCTCGATAAATTTTAAAAGTTGCCTTATCGCCAACTTCTAGTTTGGCATATAAAAATTTTCTTAAGTCATCGGAATTTGCTACATTTGTGTTATTTATCGAAACAATGACATCTTGCACTTGAAGTCCTGCTTTCGCAGCTGCTGAATTGGGGTCAATACTGGTAACCACAGCCCCACCTGTAACACTATTAGGAAGTTTTGTAAATACGTTCTTGGAATTTGTTCAAGACTTGCTAATCCTACTCCAATATAAGGCCGTTCCACTTGCCCTTTTTCGATAATTTCATTAATAATCGGCACAAGGTCATTACTTGGAATAGCAAACCCTAACCCTTCCACTCCAGCCTCAGCAATTTTCAAACTATTCATGCCCATTAACTGGCCAGATGTATTTACTAAAGCACCACCACTATTTCCAGGGTTTATCGCTGCATCTGTTTGGATAACATTTAAATCCCACTTACCAGCTGATGTTGGAACAGAAACTGTACGGTTTACTGCACTGACAATCCCTTGTGTAACGGTATTGGATAAATCAAGGCCAAGAGGGTTCCCAATCGCGAACACTTGCTCACCCGCTCTCAAATGACTAGAATCTCCAAACTCCAATACAGATTTAGCATATTTCGCATCAATTTTTAATACGGCCGTATCTGTTAATGGATCTGTGCCAATTAATTCGGCTGTCGTTTTTTCTCCTCCATTTACGGTAATCTGAAGTTCTTCTGCATTTTCCACCACATGATTATTGGTTACGATATAGGCTTTGTCCCCATCTATTTTAAAAATAACACCTGTTCCAGAACCTCTTTCAACGATATTGGAACTGTTCGTATCAGCGTTATTTGAGTTTGGAAAAAAGAAACCTTGACCTTGAGGCTGTTTTTGCATATTAACAATTCCCACAATCGATTTTGAAGCCTTTTCCACCATGTCCGCTACGGAAGAATTAGAATTGGTTGCCGTCGTTGGTTTTACGGTTACGGCATTGGTAGAAACACCGTTGCTTTCCTGTTGACCCAAAAGTTGTGACACTCCATTTTCAGCCGTTGTGTATAGATTCTCTAGATAACCCGTTTGCGGGAGAATGGTTAAAGTGAGTACTGAACCAATCACCCCTCCTGCGATCGTTGACATCATTCCCTTAAATTTTGACTTGCCCTGTTGTCTTTGTTTTTTAGGTTCTTCATTTGAAATAGGTAACTGTTCATTAAAATCATCCATATTCGTATCCTCCTATAGATTCAATGTACCATCTTGAAAGTACTATGACTGTTTATTAAGTTAGCTTTATTCTAATGAGAAAATATGAATAAATTATTAACAAACTTTTACAAGAGAGAGAAATATTTTTAAAAAAGATCGAATATGCCCATTTCTTGTAGTTATACATAAAAAAAGCGAGTTTGCAATCTTTCACAAACTCGCTTTTTTTGTATTTTATTGGTAAACCTCTATGAAAAAACAAACTGAATCTTTTTTTCATTTTCAAGCCAGGTAATTTTAGCAGAGAATTCTTTATCCTTTCCCTTAAAACCATCAATTACATCCGTCATACCTTCATTAAGCAGTTTTTTTACTTGTTTTTGTGTGATGGGCTTTCCTTTAATTTTCTTTGATATGGTAAACTGGACAACTTGTTTTTTGATAGTTCGAACATCCGTAAAAACTGCCTTTATCAATGATGAGCCACCACAAAGCTTGCAAGTTCCAAGTTTAGTAGGGGACGCTTTTTTATACTGTCTAGGCACAAAAGTTTCCTTTAAGTCCTCATCAAAAGTCCATTCATCCGACTCTTTAACAGCTTCTGTTATAAGATGTGAAATCATTTTATTAGACTGGTCCATAAATTGCTTTGGTGAAGCGGACCCTTCCGAAATTTGTTTTAAACGTTGCTCCCACTTTGCCGTCATTTCTGGTGATGCCAATAATTCATTTCCAACAGCAGCGATTAGAATTTTAGCTTTTGCTGTGGCATAGACAAGATTTTTATTCACGTCTATATATTTTCGATCCTTTAGCATGGTGATAATTCCAGCACGAGTTGCTTCCGTTCCGAGTCCTTCTGTTTTCATTAACACCTTTTCAAGTTCTTTGTCTTCCATCTCTTTTCCAGCTGTTTTCATTAATGTGATCAACTGACCTTCTGTGTAGCGCTTCGGTGGTTGCGTTTTACTTTCTTTTACTGTCACTTTAGCAACGATCCCTTTTTCACCCTGAACGAGGATTGGGAGAACAGGGTCTCCTTTTTCAGCAGAAGGAATAACCTTACGCCATCCTTCTTGAAGTTGGACCTTTCCCTTTGATTGAAACGTGGCTCTTTTATCAACTAGGGTGATGATGGTGGTATATTCACTTATCGACTTTTCGTAATGAGCAGCAATTAGGCTTTTGACCACTAAATCATATAGTTTTTGTTCATCCGCATTTAAGGATGCAAGGTTTGGTACTTGTTCTGTTGGTATGATTGCATAGTGATCCGTTACTTTTTTTTCATTTACAAAGCGTTTGTTATGGAGGATAGACTCGTTTGGCAAAGGGAAGAACTCGCTATACTGCGAAAGATTAGATACTTTCTGTAGGATATCTGGAAACATTTCCGCTTCTCCTTCTGTTACATGACGTGAATCGGAACGAGGATACGATACAATGCCTCTCTGGTACAACTTTTGCAATACATCCAGTGTTTTCTTTGGTGGAAATTTATACAAACGGTTTGCATCAGCTTGCAATGTGGATAAGTTATAGAGAAAAGGAGGTAAATATTCTTTTCTTTCTGCTTTCACATCGACAACCTCTGCATCCTTGTTTTCACAAAAAAGGGCTATTTTTTCAGCCATTTCCTTTGAGTCTATTCGCGTTTCGCCATCTTTTTCCCATTTCCCTTTATATTTTTTTCCCTCAACTTTAAATTCTGCATCAACCTCCCAAAAAGGTTGGGAGACGAATTGATCAATTTCATGCTCCCTTTTTACAATAAGGGCAAGTGTGGGTGTTTGCACTCTTCCAACAGAAAAGACATCTGAAAAACCTTTTTCCTGAAGAAGTAAACTATACAATCTTGATGCATTCATCCCTACAATCCAATCCGCACAAGCTCGAGTATAGGCTTCATAATACAAATTTCTCGTCTCTGTTTCAGATAATAGGGACTGGAATCCTTCTTTTATTGATTTTGGTGTGAGAGAGGAGATCCACAATCTTTTCATGGGCTGACGAGCATTCGTTAATCTGAGTATATTTCGAACGATCAGTTCGCCCTCCCTTCCAGCATCCCCTGCGTGAATGACTTCCGTTACTTGTGGATTAGATAAAAGATTTTTTATGATGGCAAATTGCTTTGCTTTATCTTTTGTTACTTCGTATTTAAATTGTTCTGGAATAATCGGTAACATCGAAAGTGACCATTTTTTCCACTGTGGATTATAAGATTTCTGGTGCCACAAGTTGGCATATATGTCCAACCGCCCATGTGACAAAAGCTCCGTCTTTAAAAATTTCATTTGGAAGAATTTCTACAAATCCCTGTGACTTTTTCGTTTTAAAGATGGATGCGAGTGTAAGCCCTTGATCAGGTTTTTCTGCAATTATTAATTTCATCGCGATCTCCCTACTTAATTAATATAATGGAAAAGCCCATAGCTGATTTATTTTAGCATATCTCATTTCTATTAAACAACAACTCGTCATTTTAAACAGATGATTCTAGCTTCATGATTCACTAGTTTAGCATCTTCTCAATATAAGCAAACGTTTGATTTTAGTCATTCTGGTTATTGGTCCAAGCCCCCAGTAGATGAATGAATAAGATGTAATATCAGATGGATGGAGGTGAAATACATGGGATACTCTGGATCTGAAGGTGGCCGTTCTAATAAAACTTTGCCTTAATTGTTGTATTGTTCATTCTATTAATTATTGTGGGTACTTCATTTCTTTCCAAATATTAGATTCTTATGAGGGAGAGCGCCTATTCAGCGCTCTTTCACTTAGCGTTTATGTATAAAACCCTTTGGATAAAAGCCCCCTCATCATCTACTTCTATTATTTTGAAAATTACATATTATACCTTGACTGAAAGCGTTCTTTCATGTATATTAAAATCATCATTTATCAGAATATATTTCCGGCAATTCTATAAATATCCAATATATATTTTGTTTAATGATAATATTTATTTTTATAGACACATAGTGTCTTGAAAGGTTTAGGAGGAAAAATGAATATGCAAAACGGTAAAGTTAAATGGTTCAATAACGAAAAAGGTTTTGGATTTATCGAAGTTGAAGGTGGAGACGATGTATTCGTACATTTCACTGCTATCCAAGGTGACGGATTCAAATCATTAGAAGAAGGCCAAGAAGTTTCTTTCGAAATCGTTGAAGGAAACCGTGGACCACAAGCTTCTAACGTTGTAAAACTATAATCCTATTAATATAATAATTGAAATTAAGGCTGACGTTTTACGTCAGCCTTTCATAATGGATAGATGAATCAAGACAACGGTTTAAAAGAATATTAACGGGTTAATTTTTCCCCACATTGCCTCATTTTCTCTCCTACTGTGCACGATGAAATACAAAAACGATGGGCAAAGTTTCGACCTCGATCTTTTCGATTTTGTTTATATAAAAAACAACCTTTACAATACTGTTCTAAAATTTCTTCTACTTCATTATATATGACCTTTCTATCCAATGATTTTCCACCTCTAATATTATATTTCCGAATGACCCCTTTTTTGATTCGGAGATCTCTAATCCCCCTCCATTTATAGCAACTGCATTTTACTATATATATTTTTCCCTTCTAAGCTTTGAGATGCCAATCGGTCTGCTTCTTTATTGTCATTTCGAGGGATTAGTTGGTAACGTGGTTTAATCCCTAAGATTTTGATTCGATCTTCAATTCGATCGATCCAACGATTCAAGTTTTCTTCATAACATGGCCATTCTCCTGTAAGTTGATTGATCACGACTTGAGAATCACCCTTTATATCACAAGGTACATGATGAACACCAAGCTCAATTAATAAATTCAAAGCATAATAAAGCGCAGCATATTCAGCCTCGTTATTGGATTCCATCTCATCAATTTTTTCGTTTGCTCTTACCCTATATTTCTTTTTTCCTTGTCTAAAATAAATGACAGCACCCAATCCTGCCTGATAAGAATCCAGCTTAAATCCTCCGTCAAAATAAATCATCACTTCATGAGGATCTTCCTCAATTTCAATCATTAACTTCTTCATTTCTTTTAAATTCCAAGACTGCCCCATATCATCATAGAAAATGAGATCTTTTGCTTTTCCAGATTTTTCTATACTCTCTCCACCCATAATCGCTAACTCAGCATCCATCCAGTCGGATGTAAAGAATATTCCATCTCTCCCCTTTACCTTATATATCCATTCTAGTTTATATTTCATTGTTATTTCAACCTTTCTATTATGAATTCAGGCTTTTCCCAATTGGAAATGCATCATGATCGGTATCATCATTTCAGTGCAATGATTAGACACCGTATGTACTTTAATGGATTCCTTCTTTATTGTTTTAATCTTTTACCCTTTCATGATGACTCTTTTTAGTTTATACTTTTCCCATTAAGTCCATGCCTATTTGCATGATGAACATCTGAATTTATTAAAAAGGACTAAATCATATACATATGAACACATAATGAATGGCTTGGGAGGTAGTTATCTTTGAATGAAATTTATTTTGATGGTGCTAGCGCTGGAAATCCCGGTCCAAGTGGTGCAGGGGTATTTATTAATGCAAATGGAGTCGTCGATCGTTTCTCCATACCGTTGCCAGAAATGAGTAATCATGAAGCTGAATTTCATGCCTTCATCTGCGCACTAGAAATATGCATACAAAAAGGATTCCAAATCGTATCTTTCCGTACAGATTCTGAGCTAGTAAATCGAGCGGTTGAAAAAGAATTTGTGAAAAATAAATTATACGCCCCATTACTTGAAAAAGCTTTAAAACTGATCAAAGAATTTGATTTATTTTTTCTAAAATGGGTTCCGAGTAGTGAAAACAAAAATGCTGATCAATTAGCAAGGTCCGCTATTCATAAATAAAGGGATCATGCTACTTTTTTTATAGAAGGGGTCGAAATCATCTTGAAACAGAATACTTTTTTTGCTGATTTTTTACTTTTGTTGGTTGCTTTTGTGTGGGGAACAACCTTTGTCATTGTGCAGAATGCGCTGGACTTTTTAGAACCTTTTTCTTTTAATGGTGTTCGATTTACCATGGCAAGTGTTCTTTTAATTATCTGGCTCCTTATTTTTCAAAGGAAACAATTAAAAGAATGGAATCGCAAACTGATTTTTTCGGGAATATTTTTAGGTTTGTGGCTATTTGTAGGATATGCTACCCAAACCGCAGGGCTGTTATTTACAACTTCCTCTAAAGCCGGTTTCATTACTGGATTAAGCGTTGTCCTCGTGCCCGTTTTTTCTCTATTTTTATTAAAACAAAAGCCAAGCAGAAATGCGATTATAGGCATCGTTGTGGCAACGATCGGACTTTATTTACTTACTATGACTGATTCCGTTTCGCTCACAATTGGAGATGGACTTGTGTTTATTTGCGCGATTGCCTTTGCGCTGCAAATCATTTTTACAGGGAAATATAGCTCTAGTTATCCCACATTACTTTTAACGGTTATCCAAATTACAACCGTAGCGATTCTATCAATGATTTGTGCCTTTTTGTTTGAAGATTGGCAGAACACTTTTACTTCAGAAACTTTATTGGATACGAATGTACTTACTGCATTAATCATTACGTCCTTATTTGCGACCGCACTTGCCTTTTTAATCCAAACGTCCGTACAAAAATATACCACCCCAACAAGGGTTGCCTTAATTTTTGCGATGGAACCTGTATTTGCTGCGATAACCGGATTTATTTTGGCTGGTGACCGACTTTCAATCAGTGCTTTTGCAGGATGCCTGTTTATCTTTGCTGGAATGATTTATTCAGAAATTCCTTCAAGAAAGACGATTTCAAAAAGCAACCCCAAATGTGAGCGTAAACATCAAAAGATCATGTAGCCACATAAAAAATACGTACTCCCTTTTTGAGTACGTATTTTTTATTCGATCTGCGTTCATTTAGAACCGTTCGTATAAATGAAAGAGCCCATATTTCTGCAACCGAACATTCATTTTTATCTTTTTTTCGTCATTAGATGCCCAATCGTACCGGTCAAAACTCCAAGAAGTGCCCCACCAATTACCTCTTCTGGTTGATGTCCAAGCATTTCCTTCAGTTTTTTAGGTGTTTTTTCTTCAAATTTAACAGGCTTATCCTTATGGATCTTATCCATCAGGTCCCCCATATCATTCACTTTTAAGGTTAATTCTCCTGTTTGACGCCGAATTCCTTGCGCATCATACATGACAATTAATCCATAAATAAGCGATAGGGCAAAGTCAATGGTGGGTGTGCCTCTTTTTAAAGCAATAAAGGTGGTTAATGAGGCTACTCCGGCGGAATGAGAACTGGGCATTCCACCTGTTTGAAAAAACAAATCTGGTTTCCATTTCCGCGTTTTGACAAAATGAAGGGGAATTTTTAAAGCTTGTGCTAATCCAATGCTAAATAAAGCAACATAGATCCCTTTATTCATGAATTGATCACCTCATACCTAGTGTGAAGAAATAGGAGTCAATTTATTCTATCTGGAAATATTAATAATTGGAGGTGAAGAAAAATGAGTAAAAACAATCAACGAACCGCGGCACAAAAGCTCCTGGTGTAAATCCACAAGGCTATGGCCAAGATGCAGAGTTTGCGGAAGAACCGAAAAGCAAACTTGAAAATGCTGCTAAAAAGTCAAATACAAAATAATCTATTACAGTTGAAAAAGAAAGTGCCTTCCACAGTGGAAGACACTTTCAGCTTTAAGCGTATTTTTGTTCGATTTCTAGAAACCGTTGAAGACCTTTCATGCCTACTTCATTAAATTTATTCAGTACTTTTTCATGATTCAGATTCAACTTTGCTTTTTCAAGATCATATTGAATCGGAACATCACACTTGATTTCAGCTAATCGTCTGCTTAAATAAAGCATATCCAAATCGGACTCAATTTTTAATTTTTGGGATTTGGTTAACGCATTTAGATTTTCTACAATCCCGTCCACATGTTCATATTGTTGGAGCAATTTTAATGCTGTTTTTTCCCCTATTCCTTTTACACCTGGATAATTGTCACTCGGGTCACCCATTAAAGCTTTTAAGTCAATCATTTGTTTTGGCAGGATTCCTTTTTCTTCATAAAAGGTTTGGCTATTGTGAACAAGATAGTTTCCAAACCCTTTCTTTAAAAGAATGACAGAAATGTGATCATCAATCAGCTGTAAAATATCTTGGTCTCCTGTCAAAATCGAAATATTCGCTTCGCTCTTTGCTTGTACAGCAATGGTTCCAATACAATCATCCGCTTCATAGCCTGATATTCCGATATTCGGAACATCAAAGGATTCTACCACTTCTTTTACGAGGTCAAATTGTGGGATAAGCTCGACCGGTGCTTCACCCCGATTTGCCTTATAACCCGCAAATATCTCATTTCGAAACGTTTTACTTCCCATATCCCAACAAACAACCACATGGCTGGGTTTAAACGATGAAACAGCGGTAAAAAAATGCTTCACAAAACCATTCACAGCATTGGTCGGAACACCTTGTGCATTGATCATAAATTGCCCTGTCACAGATGTAGCATAAAAAGCACGAAATAAAAGCGCCATTCCGTCTACCAGCATTAATGATGGTTTATTATTTGTATCCAATCATCTCACACTCCCTATAAGGATCAAGTTCATATTCATAAACATCATTATATCATGATTATTGTGAAACGAGTTGGTAATCATTTGATCCCTTATATATTCAATATCTCCCATATCCATTGATCTAGTTCATTCTTAATATTTTTACCTTTAGGTAAGTTCAATGATTGCTGATCCATTGTTAAGCGCTCATTTTCCAATTTAAAAATCATTTCTTTTACAGACTGCAATGAAACGATTTTCTCACTTTGTTTTTCTGCAATAATGTATGATAAAAAGAAACTAGTCCACCGTGATCCGGAACGATATTTGAAAAAGAGCTGTATAAGACATTGACGGGCACTTTTTGTGTCAGAAGGATCGATTTTGAAAGTAAAAAGGCTCGCATTGCTTGTATAAGTTTTTTCTGACTTCTCTCTGTAAAATCTTGATCATTTATTTCCCTTATATTCCTTTCCATGAGACGGATATAGTGCTGATATAAGGAAAAGGGGGAGTAGCTTTCTTCCACTTTATCACGTAATTTTCTCGAGAATTGATTCTGATCTCGGTACAGTAATGGTGAAAAAGCGTACTCCATTAATCCCGGATTTGATTTTTGCAGTAAAGTGAATGCCTTAAAAAGGTCCCAGCCCTGTGCATCATAGGGAGCAGAATCCGTGATTGTTTCCGCCACTTTTCCCAATGATAAATATCTTTTCACATCTTTGTGCTTAAAAATAAACCTTATATCATGGTCAGAATGTGAGTTTACCCCTCCCCATACACGGCTCCCTGTTTCAGAGGCAAACAGGATATCGATCCTATGCTTTTCTTCAAGCTCCTTTAACCAATATTCGATCATATACGAATAACCCCATTTATAGTACGTTCTAAGGCACCGGAACGCTTCCACATAGAACCTTATCTGTCCTCTGGATAAAGACAAAACGATTAAATCTGTCCTTTTTCGGTGCCTGACACCAGTTTATTTTCGATGGTTCGTAGCTCCTCTATTGAGAGGACATTTGATAAAGTGGCAAGTGTCCCTTCGTAATATTCTTCTAATTGTTCCGTCAGATGTTTTTGTAACAATTGAAATTGAAACTCTAGCTGCTCGCCATAATGCGTTATGATCCTTTCTTTTCCTTCCATTAAATATTCATCTGCGGGTTGTTGTAAATTCGGCATCCAATTCCTCACTTAAAAACCTTCGTTCATTGTTTTCAAAAAAGGATTTTGGATTTTTAAAATAGGATAGTGCTTTTTTAAATCTTTGTTGATCAAGACCTGTAAAGGCTGTTTCAAATTGAATGCTCTCCCATTTGTCACCCTCAAACAAACTAAAGGATAGCTCTAGATTCTTTTCCTGCAGTGCTGCAATCAATGAATTCTCCGTCTGGGAAAGCAACTGCCTCATAAAAGCTTCAATCCTTAATGTCGTTGCTCTGAGTTCCTGGGCAAAGTCAAACCCAAAATCCTCGAGAAAATGATCTAAAGCTGATTGCAGGGCCTTCTTTAAATTTCTACCGTCATCCTTTAAGAGGACAGGATTAAAGGCTTCCTTCAAGAAATCACTAAACCGCAAGAACACACGTTGCTTTATATAAAAGACAAGCTCCTCTGTTTCCTGAGTTAATTTTTTCTGTATGACTGAATGTGGCTGTTGATGAATGAGTGCGATCAACCGTTCCTTTTCTACTCCAAGTTCTATCCGTTTTTTCTCTTTTGTTTCCTGGTCACTCTCAGCATCATGAATAAAGCTTTGAAGCTGCTTAATCATTCGCTTCCATTCTAATTTTGCTGTATTAATGGCAATCTCTCTCAAATCGTGTTCAATAAACGTATAAAAATGTTTTTCAAAGATGCCGATTCCGGATTCTTCTGTTAACTGACCACTTAATTTTTCTTTCAGTGATTGCAAACTAGAAATTGGGAATAAATGGGGACGTCTAATTCCGTAAGTAACTAGTTGCTCTTCCACATAATCTAAAACAGCATTCATTTCTTCTTCATCTTGTGCCAAATCGATTGCATTGACAATAAAGAACATTTTATCAAGAGCAAAGGTATCCTTCACACGACCTAATTGAATTAAAAATTCACGATCCGCTTTTGAAAAGGCATGATTATAATAAGTCACAAAGAGAATCGCATCTGAATTTTTAATATATTCAAAAGCCACACCTGTATGTCTGGCATTAATGGAATCCGCTCCTGGCGTATCAACGAGGGTAACTCCTTTTCTTGTTAACTCACAGTCGTAATACACTTCAATCCACTCAACGAGACATGACTGCTCTTCATTGGCAACAAATCCAGAAAAGTAAGCCAAATCACTTTCAATCGTTTCTCCAAGTTGGTCTGTATAGGCTCCAACTCCACGGACAAACGCTTGTAAAAAGGCTAAATGCATTTTTTCGTAAGCATCCACATGGTTTTCATTGCTAATGATATTTTGTGCAGACGAAATGGCACTGTCAATGGAATTTGCATTTTGATCAAACGCTGCCAATGAACGATTCACGTCCCCCATTAATGTATCATATGATTTCAACTTCACTAGTACGGTTCCATGTGGGTGCGCGGCATCAATCGGCATGATCTTATTGATTGCAGCGGTTGTCGGATTCGGTGAAACAGGCAATAATCGCTCTCCTAGTAAAGCATTCGCAAATGAAGATTTCCCAGCGCTAAATGCGCCAAACAGGGCAACCGTAAAGGACTGATTCTCAAGTCTTTCTGCCTTTTGCATGAGTTCATCGGCGATTTTTTTAAAACCTGGCAGATTCCTTACTTCATGAGAAGCAAATTGTAAGGATGAAATAAGGTCATCCAATTCTGCATATTCCGACTTTTTAGTTTCCACAGTGTTACGAACGGCACGACTCTTTGTTTCTTTTTGTTATGGTTATGCTCTTTTACAGTAACATTTTCAACAATTACTTCTACCTCTTCCCCTTCATAAAGAGCCAATTGATTTGCTTTTTCCTGAAGAGCATGGACATCAATTTTTCCGGCCAATACATTTTCTAGTTGATTCCTAATTTGCCTTTGTTGTTCTATGAATCCATCTATTTTCTTTTGTGCCTTTAAATAGTGGGTCAAACCTGAAAGTTCCTTTTCCAGCTTTTCGATCTGCTGATTCTGTTTAATGATTAATTGCTCCAAGTATTCTTCCTTAAAAGATGCTAACTGCTTTTTGGTTATGCTTTTAATAGAATCTGTTAAATCCTTTGTATAGTTCAATACATAATCTCCCGATAGTCTTGCTCCACTTTTAACAGCACTCGCCAATAGCTCTTTATCAAATTGGACAACAAAACTCTGAGCGATCTCCAACAGTTTCTCACTTTCTAACTTATTCTCTTTTAATACTCTTAAGAGCAATTCTTTTATATGCCAGTCAATCTGAGAGGTCACTTTTTCCGCAAAATCAGCATAAAAACGATTTAATCTTGCTTCACGCTCAAGTACCGTTTTTTGCTTAGTAAAAAATAAACCCACTTTAAAATCTGGTTGCCGCGTCTCTAAGTATTGTTCTGCTAAATCCCTGGTTTGAAAAGGCATTAAATAGGCACTGTCCAGTATACGATCCATCTCTGCATATAACTCTTGCTCACGTTGTTGCGGTAAATGGTTCATCTCGTTCGTATGTGCACTTAGCTCCGCAACCTTGTCTGGCAAACTCTTTCTCTCATCTTCTGAAAGCTCATTCAGCAGCGTATGATATTGATCGTACTCACTCTGGTCCTTGGTTGATAAAAATTCCTTATGTTCTTCCCCTAATTTTTTCAATGATTGAAAAATCGATTCTGGCAGCGCCTTTAATCGATTGTCGACTCGATCATGAATAAACTGTCTTAATTCAGCAAATTGATTTTGGGTATGATCTTCTGCTTTTAATGACGTATAGAAAATTCTTGCCGGATTGACTCCCCATGCAGCAAAAGACGTTTTAACACTTTCTTGAAATTCTGCAAAACTTAATTCCTCTTCACGATGCTTATCAATCTGATTTATTACGAGATAGACTTCTTTACCCGCCTCTGTTAATTCTTTTGTGAATAAAAAATTCAATTCACTTTGGACGTGATTATAATCCATAACATAGAAAATGAGGTCTGCAAGATGTAAGGCAGATTCAGTTGCAATTCGGTGCGCATCATCGGTTGAATCGATTCCTGGCGTATCCATAATAATCGTATCCTTCGGGATCAACGTTTTCGAATAACTGATTTCGATGGACTCGATTTGATCGCCGTCCTTACAATATGATTTAACTTTTTCATAATCATATGGAGCAGGATACAGACGCGGACGATCTTCTTTGAATAGGACCTTGGCATAATCCTCTCCCGACTTGATCTTAACCAAATTAGCACTTGTCGGAATCGGACTAGAGGGTAAAATATTTTCTCCCATCAACCTATTAATCATGCTCGATTTTCCAGCTGAAAAATGGCCACAAAAAGCAATGGCATATTCTTGTTTTTCAAGTTTAATGGCTAAATCCTTTGCTCGCTCACTTGATTGTACATTTTCTTGTTGAAGAAATATTTCATGAAGTGAAGCGATTTGTCCCCTTAATAAAGCAATGTCTCGCTGCATTTCTATTTTTATCATGAATGTTTATCCCCTTATTTTTTCAATATACAAATATTTTAAACGATTTTGTAACCATTTCCCACTTAAAAAACTTATTATGCTTACAAAATAAATTTTCACATAAAAACTGCAAATCTAATGAAGAATTTGCAGTCCGATTTTCCTTTTTGACTCATTAACTCGATCTATTGATCCGTTACGGTAACTTCTTATATAGGAGATAAGAATAAAGAATAGGTATGAGTACGACAATAGCGATAATGATCATCAGAAGAATAAAAGCAAGGTTCCCTGGTAAAAAGGCTAAAATGATCACAATGATTCCAGCGATGAACCAAAGGGGACCAGCGAGACGATGGGTACGCCGCCACACCTCTTCACTTGCTAATGTCCATGGTGTACGAATTCCCATTGTATAGTTCAAACGAATACGGGACATATAATTTCCAAGGAAAATAAACAGAATACCCATTCCAATTAAGACAATCATTTGAATATTTACGGCAAACCCTAGATTATAAAGAATCGTTACCCCCATCATTACGCTTAAAAAAGCGGTAAAGATGAGTCGGAACCGATCATAAGTTAATTCAAATTTATCATAATTAGTCCTTTTTGGATCCATATATCGAATGACCTTTAATAATAAGGGGATCCCGATGAGCATCAGTGAACTCGTTAGTAAAAAGGCAAATTTCCCTTGATAGCCATCTGCTTCTCCACTTGTGCCAAAATGGGTAGCCATTTGATCTGGCAGCTTATTATATAGTAAGGTCGTCATGACCATCGGTATGAGGATTATAATTAAGCTGATCAGATCGATTTTTCCCCATTTCATTTTATTCTTACTCATCGCTATCCTCTCCTTTACCTAATATATCCAGAAACCACCCAACCATTTCCTGTACAACGGACGTATTGAGTGAATAACTAATATGCTGTCCTTTTCGTTCATCAAGAACGAGTTTCGCTGTTTTTAGCATATTAAGATGGTGTGAAATACTTGGTTTAGACATGGTAAAATGCTCTGCGATCTCTCCTGCTGTCAAATCCTGCTTCTGTAGAAGGCGAAGTATTTTTCTTCGCGTCGGATCTGACAGCGCCTTGAACGATTCATTCATCAGTAATCGCCTCTTTTTTTATTAGATATTTAGATAATCATCTAAATATAGTATAGCTCTTAATTAAATATTTTCCAAGAAGAAAAATACATATTTATGATCGAAAAATAAAACAGAAACTCCGTTAAGAATAGACGTTCCTGCGATCATTCCTATACCGTTAAAGTTGTAATGTTACATAAAGTTTGTTAATATATCATTAAGTAACATTAGTTACAGGAGGGAATATTGTGGAATTTGTTGATCCGATTAGAGACGTTAAACAGATTGAAGCAATGAAAGGCATCTTGGCGAACCATTCACAGCGGGATCTACTGTTTTTTGTATTAGGCATTAATACTGGAATGAACATTAGTGATCTACTGTCTCTGAAAGTGGAAGATGTCTGGGATGGGACTAAACCGAAGGAATTCATATTTATTCGTGATGACCGAAGCAATCAAGATCAAGCCTATTACTTAAACAATCGTGTTAGTATGATCCTTCAAGCTTATCTAGGCCAAGGAAAACTTAACAGTCAAGACTATCTTTTTAAATCAAAAAAAAATAATCAACCGATAACAAGACAGCAAGCCTATCGAATTATTCATAATGCCTCAATAGAAGCTGGGGTAACAGGGAACATTGGAACACATACCCTCAGAAAGACATTTGGCTATCATGCCTTACATAAAGGAATTGCGATATCCATTCTAATGTCTATCTACCATCACCAATCACCAGCAGAAACCTTACGATACTTAGGGATTGAAAAGTATGAAAAAAGCCTCATAAAAGTGGATGTAAACCTATAATTGATTTTTAGAATCCTTCTGATGTTACTTAGATTAAATTAAAAAATCTCCCACTTTGAAATAAATGGGAGAGAGTCGTTACGATACAATCGTTATGAAGTAAATCTAAATTAAGGGTTATTCATTTCATCCTGAACGGTTATGTCCACGTTTGTAAAGTCCTTAACATGGTCCTCTGTTACTTGCACATACATGGTTTCTTTATTTTTCATAAATTTAAACAAGCCATTATTAAAATCAGTACAGGTCTCCTTGAAGAAAATCCCTTCATACTCAGCATTCTTTGTATGTTTAAATTGGAGACGGTATTGTTCGTTCTCTTTCACAAGGTAAGCACGTACTCCCTTTTCAAATTGACCTTCTTGATCTTGAACGGATCGAGAGACAGAAATAATATGAAGATCAACAAATGGAATTTCCTGCAACAAGGTGTTAATGATCGATCCTTTCGTCATTTGCTCCCAACGACTCTGAGCTGTTTGACCAAGAACGATTTGAGTAATCTTTTTATCCCTGGCAACATCAGCAATTACTTTAGAAATGGGTCGTTTTTCATTATCTAAAATAATAAATTCTTCGGCGTTATTCGCCTCTGCTAATTGTTTCCAACTATTAATATAGAAAGATTTCTCTGCATCCAATTCATCAAAAGGCTTTGGATCAATGGTCAAGATATAGAGTGGGCAATCAAGCATACCTGCTATCTTACAACCACGCTTGATGAGTCGTTCACCATTTGGTCCATAGTACACGCAGACGAGGATGCTTTCGTCCATACGACCTTTTACTTTTTTCATTATGATGGTCACCTCGAGTATCATTGTAAAAAAACAAATCTTTATTCTATCAAGCTATGTATGACTATATCTTATGCCACAAAAACAGTCAATCCTTATGAAAAATCATAAAGACTGCTGAGACTGATAATGTTCAAGCTTCATTTCATCATTCTTTTCATTACGAAGGGTTATTTCAGTTTAATATGTTAAAAATAAATCAAAGTACTACGATTACAATCGTAAAGGAGGGGACTTGATTTGTCTTCGTTACCGATCATGATTTTCATTCCATTTATCACTGCCATCTTTATTCCTATTCTTTATAAGTTGTTTGCCCCACGCATACATATAGGTTGGCTTGTATTACCAATACCGCTACTCATTTTTAGCTATTTGGTAACCTTTCTCCCCGCTGTTTCACGTGGAGAAGTTCTAAGTCATACTTTACCTTGGATCCCTTCTCTTGGGATTAACTTCACTAACTACCTGGACGGTCTATCCTTTATTTTTGCTTTACTCATTACTGGAGTTGGTACGTTAGTCATCCTTTATTCGATCTACTATATGTCAAAGATACGTGAATCACTTCATAACTTCTATGTTTATTTAATGCTCTTTATGGGTGCCATGCTCGGTGTTATTTTCTCTGATAATATCCTTGTTCTATATGTGTTTTGGGAACTAACAAGCATCTCTTCCTTTTTATTAATTGCCTACTGGTACCAACGGAAGCAATCTCGTTATGGTGCACAAAAATCATTGCTGATTACCGTGTTTGGCGGTCTTGTTATGCTAACTGGATTCATTATGCTTGCCATGATGACAGATACCTATAGTATTCGAGAAATGATCACCTTAGCGGAAGAACTTCCTAATGATTCTTTATTTCTTCCAGCGATGATCGCAATCCTAATAGGAGCCTTTACAAAATCTGCTCAATTTCCATTTAGCCTTTGGTTACCGGATGCGATGGAAGCTCCTACTCCAATTAGTGCTTATCTCCATTCCGCCACGATGGTAAAAGCGGGCATTTATTTAGTTGCCCGGTTCACACCTCTATTTGGCGGACAGGCAGAATGGTTTTGGCTTGTTTCAGGAATTGGAATCCTAACGATGATCTATGGTTCTATTAATGCTGTGAAACAAACGGATTTAAAAGCATTACTAGCCTATTCGACCATTAGTCAACTTGGTTTAATTATGAGTCTTCTTGGTTTAGGATCTGCATCCATGTATATGGACTATGGTGACGATACGACTATATATGCTATAGCGGTCTTCGCTGCCCTATTCCACTTGATTAATCACTCAACTTTTAAAGGGTGCCTCTTTATGCTCGTTGGAATTATTGACCACGAAACCGGAACCCGGGATATTCGCAAGTTAGGCGGACTCATGAATCTCATGCCAATTACCTTTACCTTAACGGTTATTGGTAGTTTTTCAATGGCAGGATTGCCCCCATTTAATGGCTTTTTAAGTAAGGAAATGTTTTTTACTGCTATGTTAAATGCTTCCCAATTAAACGTGTTTAATATGGATTGGTTGGGTATGCTGTTTCCCATTATTGCCTGGGTTGCTAGTGTCTTTACCTTTATTTATTGTATGATCCTTGTGTTTAAGACATTTGCAGGAAAACACCAACCAGCCAAATTAGAAAAAAGTGCTCATGAACCTCCTATTGGGATGTTAATAGCTCCAATGATTTTAGCAGCACTGGTTATCCTGATTTTCTTTTTCCCTAACATGTTAGGTCAGTATCTAATCCAGCCTGCTTTCATTGCTGTATTACCAGCATATGCAAGTAGCGGTGGGATCGATTTGAAAATCAGCGCTTGGCATGGCTGGACACCCGAATTATATATGACTATCGGAGTTATTGTCCTTGGTGCTCTTATGTATGTATTCATCAGAAGATGGGTGATTATTTATCGCTATTACCCAAAAGCATTAACGCTCAATAACCTCTATACCGAATTTATAAATGGAATGGAATTATTTTCAATGAAGTTAACCAATCGGTATATGACCGGCTCAATTCGAAGCTACTTCATTTATATTTTCGCCTTTTTTATAGTGGTACTTGGTGGTGCAAGTTGGCTCTTGAATGGAATCTCCTTTGATTCCTCACAAGATGCAGCCATTAATTTCTATGAAGCTGGATTAATCGTTGCCATGGTCATTTCTGCCTTTACGGTCCTTTTTGCTAAAACAAGAATGACCTCTCTTATTGCGGTCGGGGCACTAGGTTATCTCGTTTCCATGTTTTTTGTTATTTTTCGGGCACCCGATTTAGCTCTAACACAATTAGTAGTTGAAACCGTAACAACGGCTTTATTTCTATTATGTTTTTATCATCTGCCTGAGTTTAGCAAAAATATGGGGAGAATGCGTTTTAAAGCGACAAATCTTCTCATTTCCATTTGTGTAGGGACAATTATTACCTTACTCGCCTTATCTGCAAATGGATATAAACTTTTCAAACCCATCGTTGATTACTTTGAAAATTCTTATGAACTTGCCGGCGCCAATAATATCGTGAATGCCATTCTTGTTGATTTTCGTGGCATTGATACGATGTTAGAGATTTCTGTTCTATGTATTGCAGGCATAGGGGTTTATACATTAATCAAACTTCAAATAACCGGGAGGAACAAGAATGAAACCAAATGATGTCATCTTACATACCGTTACCAAAATTGCCGTTATGATCATCTTCACATTCTCCATTTATTTGTTTAATGGTGGTCATCATAATCCTGGCGGAGGATTTATTGGCGGTCTAAGCGTTGCTTCAGGGATTACCCTTTTATTCCTTGCGTTCGATATTGAAACCATTCGAAAAAATATCCCCTTTGATTTTAAAAATGTCGCTGCGGTCGGTGTATTAATTGCCATCTTCACGGGGTTAGGAGGACTTTTCTATGGTCAGCCATTTTTAACACAAACATTTGGTTATTTTGACCTCCCTATTTTTGGGAAAACAGAACTTGCAACCGCCGTTCTTTTTGACACCGGCGTTGCGTTAGCGGTGATTGGAACAGCCGTCACCATCATTTTAACGATAAGTGATGATCGTTCATGATGGAAACGATTATGTCTATTCTAGTCGGCCTATTTTTCACAATTGGTACCTATATGATCTTGTCAAAAAATATGCTGCGAATTATTTTAGGTACATCTGTTATTAGTCACGGAATTAATCTCCTTATTATGACCATGGGGGGCTTGAAAAAAGGATCTCCTCCCTTATTAAGTGAGAAAATCCACTCCTTTACAGATGCGATTCCACAAGCGTTAATATTAACAGCCATTGTCATTAATTTTGCAGTGACTGCTCTTCTATTAGTGTTAAGTTACCGTATTTATAAAGGATTTGGCACGGATGATATGGAACAGTTAAGGGGAAATGAAGATGAATAATTTAGTCCTTATGCCTATTCTTATACCATTAACGGTAGGAATGATCTTAGTACTTTTTCGTAAAAACATTCTACTCCAACGCAATTTAAGTGTTTTAGCAATCCTTGCAAATGGAGTGATCTCGATCTTTCTAATCAATCTCATTAAAACAGAAGGAATTCAAACCCTGCAATTAGGCGGTTGGAAGGCTCCTTATGGAGTGAGTATGGTAGCAGACATGTTTTCTGCCTTACTCGTGCTAACAAGTAGTCTTGTAGCACTCTGTTGTCTTATATATGCCTTTCGTTCGATTGGAAGGGACCGTGAATCTTATTATTTTTATCCATTATTTTTGTTTTTGCTAACCGGGGTTAACGGATCCTTTTTAACAGGCGATCTCTTTAATTTATACGTTTGTTTTGAGGTTATGTTAATTTCATCTTACGTGTTGATCACACTAAAAGGAACCAAGATACAATTACGGGAATCCTTTAAATATATACTCGTGAATGTTGTTTCTAGCTTTCTTTTCCTAGTGGGTATTGCCTATTTATATTCAATTACGGGTACTTTAAATTTAGCCCATCTTTCCATTCGTATTGCCGAGGCCGGACAAGATGGCTTATTAACAACAGTATCTCTTCTATTTTTAATTGTTTTTGGCTTAAAAGCGGGTCTTTTCTTATTTTATTGGGTACCTGGTTCATATAGTGCACCCCCTACTGCCATTGCAGCCATTTTCGCTGCTTTACTTACAAAAGTAGGTATTTATTCCATGTTCCGTATGTTCACACTCATTTTTTATCATGAACCACAAATCACTCATTTATTTATCGGAATTTTAGCAGGTTTGACCATGCTATTGGGGGCCATCGGAGCTGTGGCCTATTGGGATATTAAAAAGATCCTCACCTATAATGTCATTGTCGGAGTCGGTTTAATCCTTGCAGGATTAGCCTCCTTTAGCACCCACGCGTTCGTCGGATCGATCTATTATCTTATTCATGACATCATTATTAAAGCACTTCTCTTTCTTATTGGAGGAACGATTATTCATTTAACAGGTACGAGTAAGCTAAAAGACATAAGTGGTCTTATTGGGACGCATCCCTACCTAGGTTGGATGTTCTTTATCGCTGCTTTATCCTTGTCAGGAATTCCTCCATTAAGTGGCTTTCTCGGTAAAGTCTTTATTACAAGAGGCACGTTTGAAGTGGGTTATTTTTGGTTAGGTGCAATAGGAATCTTAACAAGTTTAATGGTTTTATATTCTGTATTAAAAATTTTTATGAACGGATTTTGGGGAGAAACCATCTTAAGTGAAGAAATGGAACAAGGGACAACAAAAGGATTAATGTTTCCGTTAGTTCTTTTAACACTCGCTACCATAGCACTTGGTATAGGTGCTGAAGGTATTAATGAGTACATTCAAATCGCAGCTGAAGACCTATTAGATCCAAATCGCTATATTCAAGCCGTATTTGACGGTCATCCAATACCTTAGAAAGATCTTACTTCGAAAGGGGTGGTACAATTGCCCATACAATTATTAATCAATCTATCCGTTGCTTTATTGTGGATGTTTCTTCAGGATCAATGGAGCATTCTTTCCTTTTTCAGTGGCTATTTGGTTGGGGTATTTATTGTTTTTAGTATGCGTCGTTTTTTTCCTACCCGTTTTTATTTACTTTCTATACTAGCCATCCTAAAATTATTACTCGTTTTTATACGAGAGTTGATTTCATCAAGTGTGCTAGTTGTCAAGCAAGTGATGCGTCCAAGAATTAATATTACACCCGGAATTTTTACGCTGGAAACCGAATTAGAGGGCGAATTAGAAGTAACTCTTTTGTCCCTACTGATTACACTGACACCAGGATCGGTTGTGATGGAGGTATCAAACGATGGAAAAGTTATTTATGTACATGCCATGGACATTCCCGAATCAAGCGATGCCGTAATAAAATCAAAAAATGCATTTGAAAAAGCGATAAAGGATGTGACCCGTTATGTTTGAATTGATCTTGATTTCTTCCCTATTTTTATTAACTCTGTCCATTTTGGCAGCCATTTATCGAATGGTAAAAGGACTTTCCACACCCGATCGAGTACAGGCATTAGATTTCATCGGCATTAACATCATTGCTGGGATAGCCATTGTCTCTGTTCTTTTGCGAACCCATGCATTTTTAGATATTATTTTGTTACTTGGGATTCTTTCTTTCGTTGGAACGATCGCTTTTGCTAGATTTATCGAAAGAGGTGTAGTCATTGAGCGCAACAGTAGGTGAAATCATCGCAGCATTCCTCATTTTAATTGGAGCCCTCTTCAGTTTTCTGAGTGGTGTAGGTCTCATACGTTTACCAGATGTTTATACCCGCTCACATGCCGCGTCAAAGAGCTCTACACTCGGGGTCTTGTGTACATTAGTTGGAACACTCCTCTATTTTCTCATCACGGATGGGTATTTTAGTATTCGATTACTACTTGGTATTTTCTTTGTTTTTCTAACAGCACCTGTTTCGGCACATGTGATTTGCCGTTCAGCCTACCGTTCTAACGTTAAGCTTACGGAAACAAGCGTTCAAGATGACTTAAAAGAGTATTTAGCAGTAGAAAAACAAAGCAAACGAAAAGAATCTTTTCATGACTAAACGAAAATACACGCTAAAAGTCCTATTATGATTCTACCTAGACATAACAAAGCCGAGTATCTATTATTTAGAACACTCGGCTTTAGTATGAACTTAGTAAAATCATATTCATTTAATCATCCTTCCTAAAAAAGGAATTGAAAACGCTTACCTATTATAGTAAAAAAAGATTGAAGATTATTTATGAATGGGATGTGGTTTTGAAACATGGTTAAGCACACACTTCATAACAACAGCGTAAACTCCTACAGTTCCAACAATGAATACAGCAGTCATATATAAACACCATCCTTTTAAATTAGTAATGATAATTACTTTCATTTACAATTAAAATATATCATAAATGATAATTGCTTTCAATAAGAATTAATCGATTTCTCACTTTTTTAACATTTTCTTAATTTAGTCATTAAATAAAAACAGATGCTCAGTGAAAAAATGATATTTTCTTTTTATACCATTTTCCTCTTTCATCAGAAGGAACTATCTTATTTGACCTATCCAACAAACAAATATACCCAATTTTATAGGACAATCATCTATTCTTTATGAGACTAAATAACTCTACAAAATGTCAAAAAATACATTTCTCCTACTAAAGTTATGATAAAATGAATTTATCCATATGTTGGGGGAATGAAACATGACACTATCAAAACATATACAAACTATTTTAAATGGAACCATTGAATCCGTAAAAGGAGTCATCCCGTTTGAAATTTCATGGGAAACACCCGCGATCTTTACTCAACCCTTTGCACTTCATTCATTTGGCGTACTTGTCGGGATGACAGGCGATGTTAGAGGCCGATTAATGATAGATGGTGAGGAAAGCGTGTTTAGCGGCATAGGTGAAGGAATGTTTGGCATGGCTATAGAAGGAGAAATGCTGGAATCGTTTGCTGGAGAACTAGGAAATATGATTGCTGGTACTTTATCGACTTCCATTTCACTGCAAGGCATGGAAATGGATATTACACCGCCTACCGTGCTTGTTGGGCAGACAAAAATCTATGGCTTTGAAAAAGCCTTTCGATTAACTATTTCCGTACATAATGTAGGAAATCTTAATATTATCTTAATGATTGAACAATGATTCAGGAAGTGGCAGTCTACTATTATAGACAAAAATAGGAAGATAAAATAGAGGTATAACTCTATTTTATCTTCCTATTTTTATATAAATCAATCCTATGATATTTTAGATCCGTGCGAAGGTACGGAATTTACATTTTGATTACGTTTCACTTCATTAAAGACGATATTTAAAATAATAGCTGTTAAACTTCCTGCCACAATTCCATTTTCCGTTAAAATACGTATGGTATCTGGCATTTGAGCAAATAGTCCAGGAACGGCTGTTACACCCATACCAATCCCAACTGAACAAGCAATAATTAATAAATTTCCCTGTGAGGCAAAATCAACCTTACTTAACATTTTAATTCCATTAGCCAATACCATTCCAAACATGGCAATCATGGCACCACCAAGAACAGATGCAGGGATTACGGTTGTAAGCGCACCAATTTTTGGAAGCAATCCAAGAACCATCAACATAAAGGACATGACCACAATGACCATCTTATCTCGTACACCTGTTAACTGCAGTAGGCCGACGTTTTGCGAAAAAGTTGTATAAGGAAAAGAATTAAATACTCCACCTAGAATCATAGCGATTCCTTCCGCACGGTACCCTTTAGATAGGTCTTCTTCTTTGATTTCTTGTTCACAAATATCTCCAAGAGCGAAATAGACACCTGTTGCTTCAACAAGACCTACCAAGGAAACTAAAATCATCGTAATGATTGATGAGATTTCAAATGTTGGAAATCCAAAATAAAATGGTTGAATCATATGAAACCAAGAAGCTTCTCCTACTGGAGAAAAGTCAACTTTACCCATAAAAAATGCTACAATCGTCCCAATTACAATTCCTAGTAGAATACTAATCGAACGGATAAACCCTTTGAATAGGCGATTGATCACAAGGATAATAATCAGCGTACCAAAAGCAAGACCAAGATTTGAAAAACTACCAAAATCAGGACTACCTTGACCCCCTGCTACATTATTCATAGCAACAGGAATAAGCGTAATCCCAATGATTGTAACGACACAACCTGTTACAACGGGAGGGAAAAATCGTACTAACTTGCCAAAATACTTAGCAATGATGATGACAAATAAACCTGAAACAATGATAGCCCCATAAATAGCTGAAATACCATGCTGGTTCCCAATCGCAATAATGGGCGCTACGGCCGTAAACGTACAGCCAAGAACGACTGGTAATCCAATACCGGAAAAACGATTACTCCATACTTGCAACAGACTGGCAATCCCACACATAAAGATATCAATCGAAACAAGATAGGTTAATTGTTCGCCAGTAAGCCCAATGGCTCCACCAATGATTAATGGAACGATCACAGCACCTGCATACATGGCTAATACATGTTGAATACTTAATGATGCGAGTTTCAACTTATTCTGTTTCATTATCGGACTTCCTCCGTTTGCTCAGATAGAAACTTTACTTTTCCTTCTGTTAAAGATGAGATTCTAGCCAACGATTCTACACGATATCCCTGATCACGTAAGATTTGACCACCATCTTGAAATGCTTTTTCAATGACAATTCCGATTCCTACTATATGGGCCTTTGCTTGTTTGACAATGTCAATAAGTCCTAGTGCAGCCTGTCCATTTGCTAAAAAATCATCAATGATTAGAACACGGTCTTCTTCATGAATGTATTTGTTTGAGACTGAAATCTCATTTGTTTCTCCCTTTGTAAAGGAATGAACCTTTGCTGTTAATAAATCATTGATCAGAGTCATCGATTTTCGTTTACGGGCAAAGATAACTGGAACATTCAATTTTAAACCCGTCATGACTGAAGGAGCAATTCCTGAGGATTCGATCGTCAGAATTTTAGTGATCCCCTCTTCTTCAAATAATCGGGAAAATTCTTTTCCTATCTCTAACATTAGATGTGGATCAATCTGGTGATTCAAAAATGAGTCAACTTTCAAAACAGCATCCGATAATACGATGCCTTCCTGCTCAATTTTCTGTTTTAATAAATTCATGTTGTTCCTCCCTCATCATAAATAAGAAAATCTTCAGAAAAAAACCTGAAGATCGTTGTATTCACATCATAATTAATATGAGTGAAACAATGACTTCAGGTATTCGTCTATCGAATAATTCCGAATGGAACCTTTATCCCATTGTCCCACTCATAGTCAGATTATTTACGGTAATCCGGTAGAAACTTTCAGGCCCTATTCCTGAAATTATATGAGTGATTACGATTAATTTAGTTACATTATAACATTCATAAACGATAAATCAACATAAAATACGGATTATTCGACAAAAATCTTCATTAATGTTCGTTTTTTAATAACTCAAACCTTTTGTAAGTTTCCCTTTATAATGAATAGTTAAAGAAAACTCGCCGATTGGCGGGCCTGCAAGGCGAAGACAGAGACGTAGTTGCACTTATACTGTTTTCTTAAAAATTGCCACTATGCCCGAACTTCTCCAGCGTTGCAATATTATGCTTTCTTAACAGTGCAAAATTAGATTCAGAATGTTTCTTAAAGATCCAACTGATACACCTGACTGTATTTTTCCGTTAAATACTTGATTAGATACTTTGCATTAAGCCCTTCTCCCGTTACATCATTTAAGATTTCTAAAGGCTTTTTCATTTTTCCGTAACGATGAATATGTGTGGTGAGCCAATTTTTAATAGGGATAAGATCTCCCGCTTCTAGTAATTGATCATAATCAGGCAGATCACGAAGCATGGCTTGTTTAAATTGTGCAGCATACATATAGCCTAGGGCATAGGATGGAAAATAGCCGAAGCTTCCACCTGCCCAATGAACATCTTGAAGAACTCCTTCTCCATCATGATTGGGTCGAATCCCTAAATATTCTTCGTATTTATCATTCCACACCCGTGGGAGATCCTTTACTTCTATCTCATCATTTATCAGTGCTTTTTCAATTTCGTAACGAATCATAATATGTAGCGTATAGGTTAATTCATCCGCTTCAATTCGAATCAATGAAGGCTTTGACTCATTAATCGCTCGATAAAATTCATCTACCTCGATTCCATTAAATTGCCCTTCTGAAGAATTCATTAACAAGGAATAATTCTTTTTCCAAAAAGATAAATGACGACCGACAAAGTTTTCATAAAAAAGCGATTGTGATTCATGAATTCCCATGGAAGTTCCTGCACATAATGGAGTCCCCGCTAACTCTTCTGCAATATTTTGTTCGTAAAGTGCGTGTCCCCCCTCATGGATCGTACCAAAAACAGCCATCCGAAAATCAGATTCGTCATATCTAGTTGTGATCCGAACGTCCCCGCGATTGATGGCTGTCGCAAAAGGATGAACCGTATCATCAAGTCGACCAGCAGCAAAATGATAGCCCATTTGATTTAAGATTTCTTTCGTAAACTCAAGCTGTTTTTCTCTCGAAAATGGTTTATATAAATAATCCGTGACAGGCTTATGGTTTGAATTTGTTATTTTTCGGACAAGTGGAACAATATTTGCTCGTAAGTCGCTAAATACTTGATCTAATACCTCCACTGTCATCCCCGGTTCATATTGATCTAGAAGGGTATTGTACTTATTGCCTTTGTAACCCCAATAATCAATAAAACGTCGATTCATAGCAACGATTTTTTCTAGATAGGGCCTAAATAATTCAAAATCAGCCTTTTCCCTTGCTTCCTCCCAAATACTCTCTGCTTGTGATAATAAAATGACATATTCTTTATATTCCCCTGAAGGAATTTTCCGCTTATGATCATATTCCTTTGTACATTCTTCTACTAATTTTTTTGTGACGTCAGAAATCACAGGTTGTGCCTCTTTACTTGAAAGTGTTGCTAAATAGGCGGCCATTGATTCCGATACTGAAAGATCATAAACTTCAGAGGATAAAATACCGATTACTTCTGCACGTTGATTGATCCCCTGTTTAGGTGCCCCAGTTCGTAAATCCCAATAAATTAAGGCAAGTGCTTCATTATAAGCACTAATTTTTTTATTATAATCAAAAAATTCTTTTTCCATCTGTAAGATCGATTGACTCATGTTGTAACCTCCTACGTTCTATCTATTTATAATCATATCATATTCATTCTAATCTATTTTATCGTATTTATTTTGCTGTTTATTTTTTTAAAATTTTAGTTCAAAACACTTGAAAGTCAGAAAAGGTCAGAGTATAATCAAATCAAACAAAGGTCAAAGAAAGTCAAAGTCAAAGTCAAAGATTAATGAAAGGGGAATAAATATGTTCTGTCAAATTTGTCAACAAAATCATGCCAATATCATGATGAAGTTTGTTTTAAATGGAAAAGAAAAGCAACTGCAGCTTTGCCATTCATGTTACGAAAAAGAAAAACAAAAAATAGCTGCAAATTTTGGATCCAACAATCATTTCGGCAAATTCCCTGCTTTCAATCAAATGCCGATGGATGATTTACTCAAAAATATGCAAAATCAACCTACTCCACCCGTCCCTGATAAACAAAAGATGAATCATGGGAATAGCTTCCTTGATCAGGTTGGTCGTAATTTAAACCAAATGGCAAAGGCTGGTCTCATTGACCCTGTTATTGGTCGTGATAAGGAAATTGCTCGAGTCATTGAAATATTAAACCGGAGAAATAAAAATAATCCAGTCCTTATTGGTGAAGCTGGGGTTGGGAAAACAGCCATTGCAGAAGGTCTTGCCTCAAAAATTGAAGAAGGCTCTGTAGCTAATAAATTAAAAAATAAAGAAGTCTACCTATTAGATGTTGCTTCGTTAGTTGCAAACACAGGTATCCGTGGTCAATTTGAAGAACGAATGAAACAGCTTATCAGTGAACTACAGCATCGAAAAAATATTATTCTATTTGTTGATGAACTTCATTTACTTGTTGGTGCGGGTTCTGCAGAGGGTTCCATGGATGCAGGTAATCTATTAAAACCTGCTCTCGCTCGTGGCGAATTACAAGTGATTGGCGCAACAACCTTAAAAGAATACCGCGCAATTGAAAAGGATGCCGCACTTGAACGCCGCTTCCAACCCGTTACAGTAGCCGAACCAAACATAGAAGAGGCTGTTGAAATCTTAAAAGGATTACAAGCCAAATACGAGACATTCCATGAAGTAAGTTACACAGATGATGCCATAAAAGCATGTGTCACCCTATCAAAACGGTATATTCAAGATCGTTTCTTACCTGATAAGGCGATCGACTTACTTGATGAAGCAGGATCAAAATTGAATCTTACTTCTACCTATACTTCAACTGAACAGATTGAAAAACGTTTAAAAGAAATTTCAATGGAAAAAGAAGCTGTTCTAAAATCAGAAGAATATGAGAAAGCGGCCAAACTTCGAGAGGAAGAAAAAAGTCTTGAGAAAGCCTTGAGTACAACCGGTTCTACAGAACGACCAGTTGTTGATATTAGCCACATTCAAGAAATCATAGAAGAGAAAACGGGTATCCCTGTTGGAAAATTACATGAAGATGAACATATGAAAATGAAATCATTAGAGCAAAATCTTGCAGCAAAAGTGATTGGGCAGAATGAAGCCGTTGAAAAAGTAGCAAAAGCGATCCGCCGTAGTCGTGCAGGTCTAAAATCTTCACATCGTCCAATCGGATCCTTCCTTTTTGTGGGACCTACTGGTGTAGGTAAAACGGAGTTATCAAAGTCATTAGCACAGGAGCTATTTGGTACAAAAGAATCTATGATTCGGTTAGATATGAGTGAGTATATGGAAAAACATAGTGTAGCTAAAATTATCGGCTCCCCTCCTGGCTATATTGGACATGAAGAAGCCGGTCAGTTAACCGAGAAAGTACGTCGCAATCCATACAGTATCATTTTACTGGACGAAATTGAAAAAGCCCATCCAGATGTGCTGCATATGTTTCTGCAAATTCTTGAAGACGGACGCTTAACCGATAGTCAAGGAAGAACCGTTAGCTTTAAAGAATCTGTCATCATTATGACGAGCAATGCCGGTGTTGGAACACGAAAAATTGAGGTTGGATTTGATAAAAGTAATGCCATAAAGGAATCGAATATTTTACAATCACTTGGGCAGTACTTTAAACCAGAATTCCTAAACCGCTTTGATAGTATTATTGAATTTAAAGCCCTGGAAAAACAACAGTTAATACAAATAGTCGATTTAATGCTCAATGAATTAAACGAAAACTTACAAGAACAGCAGATTTCATTTACCATAACAAATGAAGTGAAAAACAAACTTGTTGAGTTGGGCTATCACCCAGAGTTTGGTGCCCGTCCACTTAGACGTGTGATTCAAGAACAGTTAGAAGATCAAATTGCTGATTTTATCCTAGATAAAGGGCAGACTGGTGAACTAGCGGCTGTGCTTGAAAATGAGGAAATCGTTATTAAATAATCGTTATGAATGGATAAAAAAGGGAGTCCCTATTGGTTAGCGACTCCCTTTTTTACGTTTGATTAATATTTTTTTACAGATAAACCGATTTTCTTCAATACTTCAATGGCCATATCCTTTTCCTCATCAGAAAGTACGGACATAATCTGATCAATTTCATTTTGATGTACTGGAAAGACTTGCTCAATCAACGTTTTTCCCTTTTCGGTAATTTGGGCAAAGATAACTCTTCGATCTTCAGCACATGCAACACGTCTGATATACTCTTTCTTCTCCAATTTATCAATTACATAGGTCATACTTCCACTAGCAAGGAGAATTTTTCCGCCAATTTGCTGTAAGGGCTGATCCCCTTTATGAAACAACAACTCCATTACGGCAAACTCGGTTGGATTAAGATCATATTTCTGAATCTGTTTATTCACATGTTCATTAACAGCACGATATGCCCGAGAGAGAACAATAAATAATTTTAATGACTTATCTACTTTTTCATTACTCTTCATTTTATCCAAATCCTTTTATTCATAATATATGCTACTACTTTGAGGTTCCTATCATAGCTGCCTCTTCATATTTACACGAAACCAATAGATTAACTATCAACTTCTTATTATAGGAAAGTTAACAATAAATGTCAAATACTAAAATACGGATAAAGTGTGTCAAACCTGCAACAGAAGTATCCCGTTATGTCTAACTTTCATTATTATTCAAAAACAGTTAAGTGAATACCAGTTCATGTTATTGTTCTATATGCAACGTTTTAATGCAATTTTTTCCTATGGAAATAAAATAAAACTAATACTTCTACCTTTTAAAGTTAATGCAGAAAATTGTCGAAAGGTTTTCTATCAAAAAAAATGTCTAATATTGCGATTCTATTTACTTTAAATGAGTTTCTTGTGATAATTCATCATGGATAGTATAAAAAAAGAGAAAAAAGGTTGAATCAGGGGGCAGTTTCAATTGCAAACTATAAATAAAACCATCTTAATTGAAATTCAACAAAAACGAGAAGTTATGATAGATTTAGTCAACAAAAAAGGCCTTTCCAATGATGACACGATCAAATGTAGTCAAGAGCTTGATGAATTGATTTACCAATATCAATATTCTTTTCGAAAAAAAAGACATAACCGAGGTGACCAATCCAATCAAATAAATTCTGTGTTTATGTTGCAATAGGACTCTAACGATCTTACATCTAATGATAAAAGCAAAAAACGAATTCATCATTTTTATTTACCCTAGAAAACACCTCACTGATCCCACAAACAAGCAACCCCTCTATATACCACGTTACCTGTTAAAAAAGTCGAGATACCCTTTAAGGGGTCTCGACTTTTTACTTTTTATAAACAAGAAGCCTATTAAAAATCGAGATTCCCCAAGGGAACCTCGATTTTTCTTTTCAATTGAGTCTATTATAGGAACGGACTTTCATGTTTTGCTTTAATTTGATTCCAGCGACGTTCGATTTCTTGTTCGAACTCTACTAAAATCGCTTTATTTTCTTCTTTTAACATATGTTTTGTTTTACCCATTGTTTTTAACCATTCACTAACTTCAATGCGTTTTTTCTTCTCTTCTGGATTATAAGTGATGGTTGTTACGCCTCTTTCCACTTCATAAAGCGGGAAGAAACATGAACTAACGGCAGCATCCACAATCTCTTGTCCCATTGTTTCATTTGATTTCCAGTTTAACGGACATGCAATTAGGATTTTTCCGTATACCATACCTACGTTTTGTGCATACCATTGTGCTTTAGCCGCTTTTTTCACAAGGTCTTGCGGATATGCTTCTGAACCTGTGAATACATATGAAATATTTGTTGCAGCCATGATTTGAGCTGTATCTTTATGGTGGAACGCTTTACCTGCTTGGTATGGTCCAACACCAGAAGTACTTGTCATATGTCCTATTGGAGTTGAATATGATAATTGGCTTCCTGTATTCATGTACCCTTCGTTATCGTACTCAACGATAATCATTTTGTGGTTACGTAAAGCTGTACCAATTGCAGGACCCATACCAATATCCATACCACCGTCACCAGTTACCATCACAAATGTAAAATCATCACTTAATCCTAGTTCCTTAAATTCACCACGGCGCTGTCTCTCATAGAACATTTCCACAAGTCCAGATAGTGTAGCTGCACCATTTTGGAATAGGTTATGGATATAAGTTTGTTTGTGTGAACTGTAAGGATATCCTGTTGTTACAATCATTCCACAACCAGTATGGAATAGCGCAACAATATCTCCTTCAATTCCTTTAAAGAATGTTTCTAATCCAGAGAAAATACCGCAACCAGGGCATGCACCGTGTCCTGAAGCAATACGTTTTGGTTTTTTCGTTAAGGCTCTTAATGGTGGAATCTTAACTTTTAATTTACCTGTTTCTTCATCAGGAGTAACCGTAATAAGACCTGTGATTAAATCTTCTTTTTTCATTGGTTCTACACGACGTTGTGGTGCTAACTCAGGATTACCTGGTGTGTGACCATAGTAATCAAATGGTACTTCCACATTGTTAGCTTCTGCAGCATCAATTGCTAATTGGAAGAACTCTTCTGCATCATCTGCATAGAAGTCTTTTCCGCCTAAACCATAAACACGGTTAATCACTTTGATGTCATGGTTTTCGTATGTTTGAAGTGTTGCTCTAATTTCAAGTGCCATGTTACCACCATGAGCTCCATAAGAATCTCCACGGTCACCCACTGTAATAGCTTTTACATTTTTCAATGCTTCAGCAATTTGTTTTTGTGGGAAAGGACGAAGAATATTAGGTGAAATAACCCCTGCTTTGATCCCTTTCGCACGTAATTGGTCAACAACATCCTTACAAACTTCTGTTGCTGAGTTTAACATAAATACGGCAACTTCAGCATCTTCCATTTTATATAGGTCAAGGATTGGATATTCACGGCCCGTTAACGCTGCATATTCTTTTGAAATTCTTTCGAATACTTTCTCTGCATTATACATAGCCTCAGATTGTTGATAACGGTTATTAATGGTATCAGGCTCATTCATATAAGCACCAATAGAGATTGGATTATCACGGTCTAATGCATGTGGGAAGTTTGTTGGAAGCTCTCCAATAAACTCTTGCACTTGTTTATTATCCTTAATTACTTGTACACGTCTCTTTTGGTGAGAAGTAAAGTATCCATCATAAGATACAATAACTGGTAAGCGAACTTCTGGATCTTCAGCAAGTTTAATCGCCATGATGTTCATGTCATAAACAACTTGTGGATCACGAGCCATTAAAATTGGCCATCCGATATTTAAAGCGAAATATAAATCAGAGTGGTCACCATGGATATTTAATGGACCAGAAACAGAGCGGTTTACTAGATTTAATACCATTGGCATACGAGTTCCGGATTGAACAGGTAATTGTTCAAGCATATATAAGAAACCATTTGCACTTGTTGCGTTGAATACACGTCCGCCGCCTGTAGCCGCACCGTAACAAATCCCTGCAGAACCATGTTCACCGTCAGCAGCGATTAATTTAATATCATGTTGTCCTCTTGCTTTCATTCCATCAAGGAACTGAGCAACCTCTGTAGAAGGAGAGATTGGATAATAACCCATGATATGGTAATTGATTTGATGGGCTGCATATGCCGCCATTTCATTTCCTGATTCAAATACAATCGCTTGTTCTACAGATCCGTCCGATAGACCTGCTTTTTCTTTATCTATGATTATCTCTTTAGACATATCTGGTATTCACCCTTTGCTATAAATTATTTTACAAGTTCGAATAAATGTGGCACTCGGTTTGCATCTGCATAACCATCATTTGTTTCAATTTCACTAGATAATGCATCCGTTGGACACGCATGTACACACTTTAAGCAACCTTTACAATATTGATAGTCAATTCCTTTAAGGAACATTTGTGGACGACCTTTTTTATCCGGCTCTTCTTTCCAAACAAAACAGAAATCAGGGCAAGCTGTGTCACATTGAGCACAATTGATACATGTTTCATTATTAAAATGAGGAAGTACCCCTGAACGTGAAATACTTAAATCTTTGAAAATACTATTACCTGGATCTATAACAAGACCACCGATTGGTTGTGTTTCATACCCTAAAGTTGGTTCGTGACGAACAAACGGCTTAGCAGCAGCTTCAGGACTTAATTCAAAAGTTTTAAATTGAACTTCATTATAACCGCGATCAAATGTACGGATATTTGATTCTACTAAATGAGGATATTTCTTTTCAAAAGTACGACGAATCGTATCTCTCATTGAGTCTGCATCTAGAGAAATCAAGAATTCTGAAAATAGCTCCCAGCATGGCTGTATTTACTTTCGTTTTCTCTTCTAAAGCAATTTGTGTAGCATCTACAACAGCAACGATACCACCATCTATTTTCGCTAACTCTTTAAGCTCCTCTGGTGATTTCATAGAGTTAACTAAGACCGTGCTATCTGGATAAATTCCACTTGTACAGTCTTGCGTTTTGAATAAGAGCATCGTGGAAAATCGCTACAAGATGCGGACGCTCAACCGGCGTTGTATCACGAATATTTGTGTAAGGATCACAGAAACGAATATTTCCTTTTACAGGTGAACCTTTTTTCTCTGATCCGTAAGATGAAAAGCTAAGCCCGTTTAGGCCGTTCCCAACTACACCAGCTTCGGAAAGTAATTTTCCTGCTAAATTCGCTCCCAATCCTCCGATTGATTCTAAACGAATTTCAAAAAATCCTAAATCATTCTTTTTTGGCAAAATTGACATTTATAATTCTCCCTCCCAATAAGAAAATAGAAAGTATTTAAAATTCAGTCATACTGAATTTTCGCAAAAATAGTTTTCCAAATTATTTGAGAAACTTATTTTCGATTACACATATATATTAACTTTCTTTTCTTATTTTATATAAATATATCATATTTTACTGTGTTTAATATAAAAAAGTCAAAAAAATTTATGAAACAGATTTATTTTTTTAAGATATTCTATATTATTACACAGTATTTTAATATATAACAGATTAAAATATCTTGTAGTACAATAAAACAGGATCTCTTTTTTATTTTATTTTTTCTATTTTAATCATACCATTTTTATTTCAACTATGCATTAAATACTATCAAATTTTTAACAGAATATTAATTAATATAAGTAAATTTAGAATTTTACCATAACAATAACCATAAACCACCCAAGGATTTCGTATTTTTTCATTTTTCCTATACAATAGTATTGATATTGATTACGTTAAAAAGGAGATCAATCTAAATGAATGTTATTTGTGCTACGTTAAATGCAAAATTTATCCATACGAACTTAGCCATTCGCTATTTAAAGGCATATGCTCAGCCTGAGTTTGATGTTGAACTAGCCGAATATACCATTAAGGATCCGATCATGAATATCGTGACCGACCTTATTCGTAAAAAGCCAAATGTAATTGGATTTAGCTGTTATATCTGGAATATCGAAGAAACCATTAAAGTCATTCAAATGATAAAAAAAATCGATCCAACGATCATCATGATTGTAGGAGGACCTGAAGTATCTTATGATGTGCATGATTGGATGAAAAAAGTAAACGAATTCGATTTTATTGTTGTTGGTGAAGGGGAAGAAACGTTTAAACGTTTGCTTCATGAATTAAATAGCGTGATAAACAATTTGATCAAGTGCCTGGAATTTCCTACCGTAATGAAGGGACAATTCTTATAAATCCACAACTACATAAACTGGATTTACAGGATCTCCCCTCTCCCTATCGGTTTGAAGAGGATGTTCCGCAGCTTGGAAAACGTGTGACTTATATCGAGACAAGTCGTGGGTGTCCATTTAGTTGTCAATTTTGTTTATCTTCTATTGAAGTGGGTGTTCGATATTTTGATCGAGAAAAAATCAAAGAAGATATCCGCTATTTAATGAAAAATGGAGCAAAAACGATTAAATTTGTTGACCGCACTTTTAATATCAGTAGAAGTTATGCAATGGATATGTTTCGTTTTTTAATTGATGAACATTTACCTGGAACCGTTTTTCAATTTGAGATCACAGCCGATATTATGCGACCAGAAGTCATTGAGTTTTTAAATAAAGAAGCCCCTCCTGGTTTATTCCGCTTTGAAATTGGGGTGCAATCCACGAATGACTATACAAATGAACTTGGTCAAAAGAAAGCAGAATTTTGAAAAGCTAACGAGAACCGTCATGTTGGTGAAGGAAGGAGGAAAGATTGATCAGCATCTTGATTTAATCGCCGGACTTCCTGAGGAAGATTACCATTCATTTAGAAGAACCTTTAATGATGTGTTTGCATTACGCCCAGAGGAACTCCAACTGGGATTTTTAAAAATGCTGCGCGGGACAGGACTAAGAATTCGAGCAAAAGAATATCAATATATTTACAGTGACCACCCACCCTATGAAATTCTAGGTAATCGAGTTCTTCCTTTTGATGATATTATCTCGAATCAAACAAGTGGAAGATGTGTTAGAGAAATATTGGAATGACCATCGAATGGACCATACGATCGAATATCTTGTTTCAAACATTTTTCCATCCCCCTTTGATTTCTTTCAAGATTTTGGCCATTTCTGGGAGGATAAAGGCTGGTCTCGTATTGGTCATCAATTAGAAGACTTATTTCGCAGACTTAGACGAATTTCTTAGCTTCACTGAAGTTCCAGATCTTTCGATTCTTCGGGACATAATGAAATATGATTACCTTGCCAAGCAAAAATTTAAACCGAGAAAAACATGGTGGGAACCCACTTTATCGAAGAAGGAACGATCTAATTATTATCAAATGATCCTTCACACACCTTCGATACTGGGGGATCTTCAGTTAGATGAAAAGGATTTATTTAAGCACACTCTACTAGAACCACTTTCATTCAATATTGAACACTATTTTAATAACAACGAAATAATTAAAAATGAACCGACTTTTCTTTTAGTTCATTTTGATCCATCAAAAGAAAAACCAACTTTCACTACCCTGAAACAAACTGCTTTTCACATGATGGAGTAAATGAATAAAAGTAGCCCCTTCAAATCTTTAAGATGAAAGGGGCTACTTTTTATTCATTATTCTTTTTTCTTTCTTTTTTCACTGTTTTGCTTATTCATAAATGGAATTTCATATAACTTACTTGCATTTAAATCGCCAAATTCCATTCCAAATTCAACATTTGTACTTTTCTCAACAGATTTATTAGTTGTTTTTTTCATATTAACTTCTTCCTTCTCGACCCTTTTTTGAATTTCGATTAGCCCCTTTTAACATATTTTCTCCATTACTGAACTCAGCGGAAAACTCCGTTTCCTGGGTATTTTTTTTGGGGTTTTACTATATTTCTCCACTGCATCAAATTCTGCTTTTCGCTTTACCATTCACCATTCCCCCTTTTTTATTAAAATTGTCAATATATGTTGTTCCTTTGACTTTCTTACTTTCAGATAAGAAGCTACTCCATCAGCTATGATTTCGAAGAGTCAAAAAGCGTAACACAACATAATATTCAACAAAGCCTTTTAGATCAGCTATGCACAGACATAGTTTTCTGCAAGGATCTTAATTTCATTCATAAGAGAGTTTTCCTTATTTTTCATCAAATAAAAACGATTACCCCTAAAGAATAACAATTAAAAAAGGAATGATCTCATGAAAAAGAAAAACAGTGATGAATGGGAAGATAGCCTGACCCATCAAATAAATGCACCGAATTTGAAAGGAACAGGAATCAAAAGAATGCCACCGTTTGTGAATTCATTTGGCGTAACGATTGGCGACAGTTACTATACCTCAAAAGAATCTCCCCTAGAAAATTGGAGTGACAACATAGACCCTGCCGTTATGTCAGGCAGTGAATGGGTACATCCCACCAACGATATCGGCTGGAACACAAATGAAAACAAGGAATTACTGGAAAAGAACGTATTACCTCAAACTAACCCATATATGCATCCAACCAAAAATGTAAGCAAAGCATCCGATTAATCATTAGAAAAAAGAGAAAGGAAACCCTTTTGGCTCCTTTCTCTCTCCCTATCCAATGATAATTCGTTCTTTAGGGTAATGATATTTCACATCTTGATCTTTTCCTCGCATCAATAAGAAAAACGATACGAGACCAATTCGACCGATAAACATAAGGATCATAATCACCCATTTCCCAAAAGTGGATAAATCGGCAGTTATCCCCATCGACAATCCCGTGGTTCCAAATGCAGAACAAACTTCAAAAATAATGGACATGAGTGAATGTTGTTCTGAAACAGATAATATGATAATCGAGATAAAACAGAGCACGAGAGCAAGAATCATAACCGCAAGTGCTTTTGTTATATCATCTTCGTGTATTTCCCTCTTAAATATTTTGATCGAACGCTTCCCGCGCGCAAAATGAATTAAAAACAATATATTAATGGCTAGAGTGGTTGTCCGAATACCTCCACCGACAGAACTCGGTGATGCCCCAATAAACATAAGCAAACTTATGACAAGCAAAGTAGGAGAGGTAAATTCACTAACATCCATGGTCGCTAATCCCCCACTCCTTGTTGTGGCCGATTGAAAAAGGGCATAGAAAAAGGACTTATGCCATTCCATTCCTTTAAAGAAATGCTGAAATTCCAGCAAAAGGATGAATAAGGTTCCAAAGAAAAGAAGTGCTGCATATGTAATGGTGGTTAATTTTGTAAAAAGCGAAAAACGAAATGGAAACGGAAATCCTTTTTATGAAATAGATAATTTTTAACTTCAATTAAAACCGGAAATCCAATCGAACCGAGTGTCAGCAATATAATCGTAATGAGTTGAACGAAATAATCATCTGCGTAAGGTTTCATGGATGCACCTGTTATATCTAACCCTGCATTAGTGGTTGCACTTATGGAAGCAAATAATCCATGCAAAAACGCCTCTTTCCAGTCAGAATAATACTGTAAAAAGTGGAACCCTAATATAAGGGCACCGATCGTTTCAATCAATAGAATCAACTTCAATATTTCTATAATTAATGCAACTAAACCACGTAAATTCGTTTGGTTGTGGTCCACCATGATCAATTGCCTGCCGCGCAAACCAATTTTCTTACCTGTTAAAAGCCAGAAAAAGGTTCCAAGTGACATGACCCCTATCCCGCCAAATTGAAAAATAAACATTAACACAAACAACCCAAAAACACTATAGGTTTCAGAAATATCAATCACGGTCAAACCAGTCACACTGACAGAACTAATCGCTGTAAAAATCGTATCTAATAAAGAGATTTCCACTCCTTTTTGATGAACAGCAGGAATTCTCAATAACAATACAGACACGGTCACCGCAATAAAATAAAAAGTAATGATAGATTGTGCAGGAGTAATGTCATCCAGTTTAAGCTTTAATTTATTCCACATGGTTAAATTCCTTTCCCCAATCAATAATCCTATCTTAAAGAATATTTCCTTCATTTGAAAGAGTCTTCACGAATTTTTCGAAAATATGTAGTTTTATGTAGATGATCTAATTTTTCATCCTCACTCACCATTTATCCAAAAAAATATTGTGTAACAAAGACTTATCCCTCATACTATTCCAACTAATGATTACCACTTATGAATTCCTGTACATCCACATAATAAAATACAGAGTAATATTATATCCTCTGGACTCAATAATATAGATGTGTAAGGAGTTGAAAATTTATGGCTAGAAGCAGCAATAAACTACTTGTACCTGGCATTGAGCAATATCTTGATCAAGTGAAATATGAGATTGCTCAGGAATTTGGTGTCCACTTAGGCTCAGATACTGTTTCTCGTGCCAATGGATCCGTTGGTGGAGAAATTACAAAACGGTTCGTGCAGCAAGCTCAAGCCCATTTATCTGGGTATAAATCAATCATAAAAACAACATATCGCAATGGCAAAAAGTCCGGCTATCATATCCGGACTTTTTTATGTGTTCTATCATAAAAGAATGTTCACTCACTAGCGTACAAATTAGATGCAAATGTCCTTTTTTGGTGTCAGGCACCAAAAACAGACACTGATTAGGTTTCTTCTACTAGTTTGTTGCCTTTTTTACTTGAGAACAAATATCCGCCTACAGCAATCATAATTAAGACAATCCAGAAAATGAGTTTCCATCCGATTGACTCAGGGAAATGCTGATCTAGAATACCAATCTCTGGATGCGCTAGTGTGAATACAGCCAATTTCACCCCAACCCAACCGACAATCAGAAAAGCAGCTATCTCTAAAGAAGGTCTTCTATGGAGTAATACAACAAACCAATTAGCCGCAAAACGCATAATCACTAAACCAATGATTCCTCCTAATAACATAACCATAAATTGACCGCCATCAATTCCACCACCCATTGTAAACCATCCAGTAAGTTGCAACGTTACAGCTAAAGCCACTGCAGCAAGCATGGAATCAATCGCAAATGCAATATCAGCAAGTTCTACTTTTAACACCGTAAACCAAAATGAGGATAGTACCATTACATCCTCTGGATAAAATAATATGAATGGCTAGGAGTGAAACGAAAATGACTAGAAGCAGCAATAAATTACTTGTACCCGGCATCGAACAATATCTTGATCAAGTGAAATATGAAATTGCTCAGGAATTCGGCGTCCAATTAGGCTCAGATACTGTTTCTCGTGCAAATGGATCCGTTGGTGGAGAAATTACAAAACGACTCGTCCAACAAGCACAATCTCAATTATCAGGAAATCAACGATAAACGATATGGTTATGGATATGCCCGGTTCACTCCGGGCTTTTATAATGGAATCAATAAAAGTTGCTTTTTTAAAATGGGCTAGATATTGGTTCAGAAAAAAACTCGCATTCTTTTTTCAAGAATAGCGAGTTTCATCTTATCTATTTTCTGTATCCATTGGATTATATAATTTAACATCCGGATTTTTATCTTGAAACCATCGTAGAGCAAAATCATTTTCAAACAAAAAGACTTTTTTATCATAACGATCGGTTACAAGGAGGCTACGAGAACTTGACAAGTTATCATTAATTTCATCATTTTCAATCCATCGTGCAATCTTAGAACCTTGCCCTTCCAATACGACATCCACATTATATTCATTTTTCATCCGATGCTCAAATACTTCGAACTGCAGTTGTCCAACCGCTCCCAATAAATATTCTTCATATTTAACGGTTTTAAATAGTTGAATAGCTCCTTCTTGTACAAGCTGCTGGATTCCCTTATGAAAATGTTTCTGCTTCATTACATTTTTTGCTGTGACACGAACAAATAACTCTGGTGTAAATATTGGAAGTTTTTCAAACTGAAACTGGTCTTTCCCACTCGTCAGTGTATCACCAATCTGATACGTGCCTGTGTCATATAAACCAATAATATCACCACTGACCGCCTCGTTAACGGTACTGCGATCATCCGCCATAAACTGAGTAGATTGCGATAGCTTCAACTGCTTTCCTGTTCTAGGAAGATTTACGGTCATTCCTCGCTCAAATTTTCCTGAACAGATACGAAGAAATGCAATACGATCACGATGCGCCGGGTTCATGTTCGCTTGGATTTTAAAGATAAACCCAGAGAAGTTCTCAGAAAGTGGATCTACTTTTCCAATTGTAGATTCTCTTGGCTGTGGGGATGGTGCAAATTGCAAGTAGGTTTCTAAAAATGTCTGTACACCAAAGTTTGCTAATGCACTGCCAAAAAACACGGGTGTGAGTGATCCATCTGCAATTCTCTTACGCGAAAACTCATTCCCTGCTTCATTTAAAAGGAAAATTTCTTCTATTGTTTGATCGTATAAGGCATTTTGTTTAATGGGAGAATCGCCTTCGATTTCACCATCATCATTTAATTCTAAAAAGCGCTTATCTTCTTCCACACGGAATTGTTCAATTCTGTTATGAAAACGGTCGTAAATTCCAAGGAACTCTTTTCCCATCCCAATCGGCCAATTCATCGGATAGGACTCAATTCCCATAACTTCTTCAAGTTCTGCAAGCAACTCAAGCGGAGGTCGCCCATCACGATCTAATTTATTAATAAAGGTGAAGATCGGAATTCCCCTCATTCGACAAACCTTAAATAACTTTAAGGTCTGGGATTCAATTCCCTTTGCGGAGTCAATAATCATGACAGCACTATCAACAGCCATCAATGTTCGATAGGTATCTTCACTAAAATCTTGGTGTCCTGGTGTATCCAATATATTGACACGTGCATCATCATAATCAAACTGCATCACGCTGGAAGTCACGGAAATTCCCCGCTGCTTTTCAATTTCCATCCAGTCACTTGTCGCATATTTACCTGTTTTTTTTCCTTTAACCGTACCTGCATCACGAATCGCTCCACCAAAAAGCAATAACTTTTCAGTTAAGGTTGTTTTACCAGCATCCGGGTGAGAGATAATAGCAAAAGTTCTTCTTGACTCTACGTCATCTATAAATTGTTTTGACATGTTGTTTCCTCACTTTAATACTTATCAAATTTTACTCATAATTTTAATCTTATTCCTATAGTAGTCACTTTGCAATAAAAAATATACGTAGTTATAATTATATATCTTCCAATAATCATGATAGATTGTTTTGGATGAAGTCTTACGGTTGTTATATACTAAGTTTAAGGAGTGATAACGGATGAGAACATTTCGTAAAGAAGATTTCGAAACAACTTTTAAGCGTTTTGAAGAAAAAGCAAAAAAGTATATAGAAAATCCAAACGAAATAAATGGATTATTAAAGAAGGCATTACATAAAGCCAATAATAAAAAGGGATCACTCACTGAAGTATGGGACAAATTGCAATTATTTATTGAACTGATAAAAGCATGGTCAAAAGGAGATTATCATGATATTTCAAAAAGAACCATCATAATGATCGTAGCAACGGTTATCTATTTTGTCTCCCCTATTGATCTAGTACCAGATTTTATTGTCGGCTTAGGTATATTCGATGATGTTGCCCTCATTGGCTTTACTGCTAAGCAAATTTCTACCGAATTAGACCGTTTCAAGACCTGGAAGGATAACAGGCATATCGATATGAATGAATCAAAATAACTCCGCTTTATACGGAGTTATTTTGTAAATACATGGTTTCCAATTTCTGCCGTTACCGTTTTCGAACGATGCCATTCACTGTCAACTATGTCTGGATTATAAAAGTTCAAAGAACCCTTACCCGTTCCTTGTCTTGCGATTGCTTCATTCACAGCTTCTTCTGCTTCTGCAGTGGCCGGGTTATTAATCATTCCATTATCTACCGGTTGGAATTGTCTTTCCTCATAAATCACTTCTTTAATACTATCTGGATACTGTTCATCGTCCACACGATTTAAGACTACTGTTGCTACTGCTACTTTTCCCTCATAGGGTTCCCCATTTGCTTCTGCGGTCACTAGACGAGCAAGCAAATCTTTTTCCGTCTTCTGGAATCCTTTTCGGAATAATAACCTTCTCACCTGAAGCTGACTGGTGTTGATTGTTTATTTTCTTTAATTCCAGTTCCGAAACACCAAATGTCTTACTGATCTCGTAAAAAGAATCACCTTGTTGGACTTCATATATTTGAACTTGCTCTAAGGTTTGAGCATATATTTTTGAATTTGAGAATAATAAAAGGGGTAGTATTGAGAATAACAATCGTCAGGAAAATAACCTTCTTCATTTTATCTCCTCCTCTTTGTTTCTAAAATAACCGTAACATGGATGCTGGAGGAATACTACACCACAATCATTTCCATGGAAAGGCAGGATACCTTTTCCAGTTCAAAGTTCATTATTCTTTAATATTTAAATAACTTTGTTATAATAGATTAGAGCCAATTGAATAGGAAAGAATAAGTAGGGGAACCGGTTAAGCTGGTTGAGATCGTATCCGTTTTGATACAGACCCTTTGAACCTGATCTGGTTAATACCGGCGGAGGAAACATATTCTAAAACAATGATGTTGATTGTTTAATATGCGTGTACCCGGTAAATATTGGGTACATTTTTTATTTCCATTATTTATTGCTATATTACTTGTTAATAAAGATCCCCCTGGCGGATGTTCATTCGATCTAATCAATATGCTCATGTCTACTTGTTCCATAATAAAGAGGAGGGGTTTCTAATGAAAAGGTTCTTAATAGCTCTATTTGCTACGATTTTGATCGCTGGCTGCGGCAATGACCCGTCAAAGGATCAAACAAAAGAAAGCACAGCGAACAAGGAAAGTGATTTAAAGAAAGTATCCGTTGTTCTAGATTGGACTCCGAACACCAATCATACTGGCCTTTATGTTGCCAAAGACCAAGGATATTTTGAAGACGAAGGACTTGATGTTGAAATTATCATGCCTGGAGAAGCGGGTGCAGATCAGCTCGTTGCTTCGGGAAAAGCAGATTTTGGTGTAAGCTATCAAGAAAGCATCACCCAAGCACGAATTCAAGATGTACCGCTTGTATCGATCGCTGCAGTGATTCAGCATAATACATCGGGATTTGCTTCACCTGTTGAAAAAAATATTAAAACACCGAAAGATTTTGCTGGGAAATCTTATGGCGGTTGGGGCTCACCTGTTGAAAAGTCTGTTATTGCCTCTTTAATGAAACAAGAAAATGCGAATCCTGATGACGTATCCATCATCAATATGGGGGATACTGATTTCTTTACTGCTGTAAAACGAGATGTTGACTTTGCCTGGATCTATTACGGTTGGACAGGTGTTGAAGCAGACCTTCGTGGCGAAAAGATCAACATGATTTATCTAACAGACTATAGTAAAAACTTGGATTATTACACACCTGTACTTGCAACAAATGAAGATATGATTAAAACCAATCCGGACACGGTTAAAGCATTTCTAAAAGCGACTTCAAAAGGATATCAATATGCCATCGACGAACCTGATAAAGCTGCTGATATTTTAATGGCAGCCGCTCCAGACCTTGATGCAGATTTAGTTAGGAAAAGTCAAGAATGGTTAGCACCTAAATATACAGATGATGCACCTCGCTGGGGAGAACAAAAACTTGAAGTATGGGAAAACTACGCAAATTGGATGCACGAAAATAAATTATTAGAAAAACAACTGAATGCAAAAGACGCGTTCACAAATGAATTCTTACCAGAATAAGGAGAGATTACTTTGGCCAACTCATTAGTTAGTATTCAAATCATCCCGAAAACCAAAAATGGAGAGAATGTCATTCCCTATGTCGATGAAGCGATCAAAATTATTGCTGAATCCGGTATGAAATATGAGGTTCATCCACTTGAGACAACCATTGAGGGTGAGTTAACAAGCATTTTTTCTATTATTACGAAAATGAATGAACGTATGATCGAAATTGGCAGTCCAAATGTCATTACACAAATTAAAGTTCTCTATCAACCATCTGGCATTACTATGGAGGATTTAACGGAGAAATATCGCTAATGAAAACTTTTTTTTCGAAAGGTTGGAGATCCTTATTGGTTCTCCTTCTTTTGTTCATTTCATGGGAAGTAATCGTAAAAATAATGAAAATTCCAGAATGGCTCCTCCCTGCACCATCAAAAATTTTCAGTGAGGCTTTCTTAAGTTGGAGCGATTTCACTGTACATCTCGTTTCAACTGTAAATTTAAGTTTCACTGGATTTCTGATTGGTACTTTCATTGGGCTTTTAACTGCCATCCTATTATATTTAATTCCATTATTAAAAGATTCATTATATCCCTTACTGATTCTCTCACAAAATATTCCAACCATCGTCCTTGCGCCATTATTAGTCATTTGGTTTGGATTTGGCATGCTACCCAAAATCATTGTCATCACGCTCGTATGCTTTTTCCCGGTTACCGTTGCGGCACTTGATGGGTTTAAACAAACACCCTCAGAGTTAAAGCATTATTTATTTATGGCAGGCGCAAATAAAAGACAAATGTTTTGGAAGTTGGAGTTCCCGTCAGCACTCCCTTCTATTTTTTCTGGAATCAAAATATCTGCCACCTACAGTGTATTAGGTGCTGTTATTTCAGAATGGTTAGGGGCTAAGGCAGGGATTGGGGTCTATATGACGCTTGCCTCCTCTTCGTTTCGGACGGACCGCGTCTTTGTCGCCATTTTTGCCATTATGATTCTTAGTTTACTATTTTTCGCGATCATCCGTGTTGTTGAACACTTAGTTGTCCGTTGGCAAGATCAAGGAGATGTTTCAAAATGACCTTATTAAACATTCAGGAGATTTCCAAGCAATTTTCGGGAGTCCATGTGATTGACCATTTATCTCTCAGAGTTCAAGAAGGTGAGTTTGTATCGATTCTTGGGCCATCCGGTAGTGGAAAAAGTACATTATTTCATTTAATTGGTGGGATTTTAACTCCTGATGAAGGCTCGATTCAACTAAAGGGAGTCCCCATTAATGGACAAAGAGGATCGATCAGCTACATGCCTCAATCCCCTTCTCTTTTTCCGTGGAGAACCGTATTACAAAATGTGCTCCTAGGTCAGGAGCTACAAGGAAGTAAGGATAAAGAGATCGCTATGGAGATGATTCAAAAGGCAGGTTTAAGCGCCTATGCCCATGCCTATCCGTCACAATTATCAGGTGGCATGAAACAGAGGGTTTCCTTTATCCGTGCTTTATTATGCTCACAACCTGTCATATGCCTGGACGAGCCTTTTTCTGCACTCGATGAATTAACGCGTCTGGATATGCAAAAATGGTTGCTCTCCATTTGGGAAATCCATAAACGAACCATTCTTTTTGTCACCCATAATATTGATGAGGCACTCTATTTATCAGATCGTATTGTTGTCCTTTCTGAAAAACCGGCATCCATTAAGGCTGAATTTTCACCGCAATTTTCCAGACCGCGACAAGAAGGTCTTATGCTGACCGAAGAGTTTCTAGACTGGAAACGGAAAATCTATTATGCACTTCATTCAGAAGGGAAGTAATGGACATCGTAAAGATCATTGACGCCCATATCCACCTTGACCACTATAATATGGAAGAGATTGAACATATCCTGTACAAGGATGATGCTTTAGATGCATTGATCACTGTTTCTTATGACCTTGATTCCTGTAAACAAAATTTATCACTTGCACTGGGGCACCCTAAACTAAAACCAGCTTTCGGATGGCACCCAGAACAAGAATTAATCACCGATCATGAGTTTGCAGAATTAATCGATTGGATGACCAGACACCAACAGGAAATGATCGCTGTTGGCGAGGTCGGTTTACCGTATTATTTACATAAGGAAAATCCTTTTCCAATCGAAGGTTATATCCAAATACTTGAAACCTTCATCACTTTTGCGAAAACCATACAGAAACCCATTATTCTACATGCCGTCTATGAAGATGCATCACTTGTCTGTGATTTACTTGAAAAGCATTCCATGAAAAAGGCTCATTTTCATTGGTTCAAAGGGGATCAAAAAACCATTACAAGGATGATCAATAATGGCTATTTTATTTCAGTGACACCTGATGTTTGTTACGAAAAAGAGATTCGTGATCTTGTCAATTTCTATCCGCTTGAACAATTGATGGTTGAAACAGATGGACCTTGGCCTTTTGAAGGACCCTTCCAAGGTAGACTCACACATCCATCCATGATCCACGAATCGATCAAAATGATTGCTGACATTAAAAAGCTGCCTTTAAACATTGTTTATAACCAGTTATATAAGAACACAAAAGCGTTTTACGAATTATAAGACATTTACGCAACAAGAAAGAGGTATCTGCTAAAAGCAAATACCTCTTTCTTGTTATAATTTATAAGAAATGGAATTAAAATCTGAAGCAAGATGCACCCACAATAATCAAAAGAATAAACAGAACAACGATTATTGCGAATCCACAACCTCCTTGACCTCCAACAGGGGAAACAGGGTAACCATAGCCTCCACATGGATTTCCGTAACCGTACATATAAACACCCCCTCCCTTCTTACCTTTAATAACAGTGAATCAAATTAATATGCTCCGCAGCACCAAGAAGCACCAATGATAATTAACAAAATAAACAATACAACTACTAAAGCGAAACCTCCGCCGTGATGACCATGTTCAGTTGACATTTATAAAAACCTCCTTTTCTTATTCCCTTTATCCTATTCAGCATGACTGCATTATGCGATAGACAAATACACAATTTTTAGGTATTTTCCTCAGGCCTTGTCCACCCTTAAAATGTTCCATTTAATTAAAGACATTAAAAAACTGACCCCTTTTAAGAAAGAATTCTCCCGTAATACCTATCTAGAAGAAAGGAATAATCTTTCTTCTAGATAGGTTACTACATTAGAATGAACCTTTACTTTGGGTCAGTTTCACACTTTTACTTATTTATTTTTATGTTATAAACACAAATAGAGAGAATTATTCTGATTTTGTTAACTCGGTGGATAAATCATCAATACTTTGACGAATATTTCTTTTTCCTGAAAGGTTTTCCAATAACTCTTTCACATCGATTCCAGATGAAGCCTTCAAGGATTCTTGCATCGTGGCCATTAAATTCGTTGCATAACCGGTCACTTTATTAGCGCCGCCATTTTGACTATCACTTCCCGTATCTACCACAGTGATCTTATCAATGTTGGCAAGTGGACTAGCTACCTGCTTCGCATATTCAGGGAGCATATTCAAGACCATATCGAGGACAGCCGCTTGACCAAATTGCGCAAACGCTTCAGCGATTTTGCGTTTCGCTTCTGCTTCAGCTAAACCTTTCAAACGAATAATTTCAGCTTCTGATTCCCCTTGTGCACGGCCAGCATCTGCTTTTGCAATTCCCTCTACCCGAACTCGCTCTGCATCTGCCTTAGCTAGAGACTCAATTCTATATTGATTCGCATCTGCTTGAGCAATTTGTTTTCTTTTTTCCGCTTCAGCGGCTTGCTCAACCGCATAGCGATCTGCATCTGCCTTTTTCTTTACTTCTGAGTCATATTGAAGTTCTCTTCTTAAAATCTCTTTCTCTTCTAATTCAATTTGCTTTTGTCTTTCAATAATTTTGACTTGCATTTCTTGTTCTGTAACTTCCTGTTTTGCTCTTGCCGTCTCCAGATCATAGGCTTGGTCAGCTCGAGCTTTAGCAATATCCTGCTCACGTCTATAATCAGCCATCTTCATTTGATTTTCTTTTTCAGATTCGGCAATTTCAGTTGCCCTTTGCAGTTCAGCTCTTTTAGCATCTTTAGACGCTTCTGCTTTCTTGATACGCGTTTCTTTATCTGCTTCAGCTGTTGCGATGTCTGCATCTCTTTTGACTTGGGCAATTCGTGGTTTACCTAGTGAATCTAAGTAACCATTTTTATCACGAACGTCCTTGATCGTGAATGAAACGATAATCAGCCCCATTTTAGCTAAATCTTGAGAAGCAACTCTTTGCACTTCTTGTGAAAACTTATCTCTATTTTTATATATTTCCTCGACTGTCATCGAACCCAGAATAGAACGCAAATGTCCCTCTAATACTTCTCTTGCTTCATTTTCACGATCTTCTGTTGCTTTACCTAGAAATTGTTCTGCAGCAGTCGCAATTTCTCCGATTGAACTACCTATCTTAATGATGGCAACTCCATCTGCCATAACAGGTACGCCTTGTTCTGTGTATACCTCTGGAGTTGAAACTTCTAGTTTACTAGAAAGTAGGCTTAGTGGTTTTGCCTGCTGAAATACCGGCAAAATAAAAGAACCACCTCCACGGATAATTTTTATCCGATTACCTGACTCATCAATATGGACATTTTTCCTACCTAAATAGCTTCCCGTTACAATGAGTGCCTCATCCGGCCCAGCCGTTCTATATTTGGTAACGAATACTCCAATTAAAGCAATTAATAAAAAAGCGACGATTCCAATAACAATCCATATTCCAAGCATCAAAATTCCTCCTTATAAAGATCCTCA
>CAWFID010000025.1:0-14464 GCA_963815765.1 uncultured Bacillaceae bacterium | reverse complement strand
TTCGTTTTGTTTTTACTTTCTCCATAATTGTAGAATTAACCCCAAAATAATGGTTCCTCCGTTCTCAAAATACTTTGAGATTTAGCCTATTTAAAATTGTGATTTAATGTGATTATTCTACGCCTGACACCATTTATTGTAAATCCCTTAAATAGCCAAAATTTCTCACTAAATGAACGATATCTATTTATTATCGATCAAAAATAGCACTAAAATATGGTTCTACGTAATCATTTAAATTTTTGTTAAAGTTTTATAAAGCTCGCAGTTTACGAGTATGGAACCCGTAATAATGATAATCTGACTCTTTTTCTTTATTACAAAATCAACTACCTCATTAAACAAATCTATTCTTTCCTTTTGATTAATTCTTTTTCAATGTAAAGATTATGCTAAGATTCTCGTTTTACTTAAGAAAAAATAATGTTTTACTGTAATATATTGATTATTGAAAATGATTAAAGAAGGAGAATTTAATGAATCCAAACAACAGGAACAGAAATTTCAAGTCTCTATTGGAGATATTGTTCGTTTCAACTAGGCTTGGTCTTACATCTTTTGGGGGACCGGTAGCACATCTAGGCTATTTTCATGAAGAATACATTCGAAGACGGAAATGGATGGATGAAAAAAGCTATGCTGATTTAGTTGCTTTATGTCAGTTCTTACCAGGCCCTGCTAGCAGCCAAGTAGGAATTGGGATTGGTGTTATGCGAGCAGGAGTACTAGGTGGGATCATATCCTTCCTTGGATTTACCCTACCTTCTGTTGTAGCGCTCATCCTATTTGCTCTCATTGTTCAGAGGTTAGATATAGCGGATGCAGGATGGATACATGGATTAAAAATAGTCGCAGTTGCTGTTGTTGCGCATGCCATTTTAGGTATGGCACAAAAACTTACTCCTGATTTAAAGAGAAAAGCAATCGCTTTGTTTGCCTTAGTGGGTACTTTATTGTGGCAAACTGCCATTACTCAGGTTGGTGTCATTATCGTTTCTGCCATCATTGGCTTCATTCTTTATAAACAAAACACTGAAAGCGATGATTCACAAATAGATTTTCCTATATCTCATCGTTTTGCCGTTATATGTTTATCTTTGTTTTTTGGTTTACTGATCCTCTTACCCATTTTGCGAGAAATAACCTCTTTGAGCTGGATTGCGATGTTTGACAGTTTTTATCGATCAGGTTCCTTAGTTTTTGGTGGTGGTCATGTTGTTCTACCTTTATTAGAACGTGAATTTGTCCCTACTGGCTGGTTAAGCGAAGAGTCCTTCTTAGCTGGTTATGGTGCTGCACAAGCGGTACCTGGTCCATTATTTACCTTTGCTGCTTATATTGGTGCTGTTATAGGAGGTTGGCAAGGTGGGTTATTAGCCACTATTGCCATTTTCTTACCTGCGTTCCTCCTTATCTTAGGAACCTTACCTTTTTGGGTATCATTACGCCGTAACCCAAAAATAAAAGGAGCATTAATGGGAGTCAATGCTGCAGTGGTAGGAATATTAATTCTTCTTTCTATCATCCAATATGGACCAGTTCTATTTCAACGCCCATTGACTTTGCTTTTGCTTCGATCTTGTTTAGCCTGTTAGTGTTCTGGAAAATGCGTCCATGGATAATCGTAATCATTGGTGCATTTGGTGGTACACTCATTTCATTATTATAATAAAAATAGAATCATAGATTTAAAGGCTACCAATTAGTAGTTTCTTTTAAAATCCATGATTCCTTCCATTTTCAAAACTTCCATTCTAGGAAAAGGATAACTTTTTTAACACGGTATACTTAATAAAACAAAGAGGCACTCTAGAAAGTAAGCTTTTCACCTTCTAGAGTGCCTCTCATTATTATTTCGATACTGGAATATTAAATGTATCCAACATCTTATAAATAGCTGCTTCAATATCCTTTGCAACATTTTCCCCTTGTAGGGCAGTATTGATCTGTTCACGTAAAGTGGTAACTGCTGATTCCACATTACTTTTCTCCATTACTTCCCACCTCGCTTATTTTTTATTTTATCAATGACATCAGGGGGGATTTTTAACCCCATATTTTGCATCATTTCAAATACAGCATTTTGAATAACTTCTCCCTTGTTCTCACTATTTTTGGCATCGCTAATTTTTTGTTGTAAATCCTTCATTGCAGACTGCATGGTATCATTATTAACATTGACAGCATTTTCTTGACGATTCAAACTTGGAACATTATCGCTTGTGTCTTTTACTTGAATTTCAGCTTGCTTATTCGTTCGTGTTTTGCTTCCCTTGATCATGGTTCTTTTTCATTTTATTCACTCCTTTATTCTTGATCTAAAATTTCTCGGATTTTCATTGAAAGTGACGTTACATCACTGTGTTGAAACACATTGCGTCCGATGGAAACACCTTTAGCGCCTGCTTGAATGGACTCTTTGATCATTGTTAAGATCGCTTCATCTGATGACATTTTTTCTCCACCTGCTATTAGGACAGGAATTTTCACACCGTTAATTACTTGTTTGAATGATTCTACCGATCCGCTATAATTCACTTTGACCATATCAGCACCTAATTCTTCCGCAACTCTTGCAGCATGGGCAATTTTTGATCCATCAAATTCATGCTCTCTTGATCCATCGCGAACGTACATCATCGCTAATAATGGCATTCCCCATCTATCACACTCTTCTGCCACTAAGCCCATATCTTTTAGTTGGTCTGCTTCAAAATCTGAGCCTAAATTGACGTGAGTTGAAATCCCCGTTGCTCCAAGGCGAATCGCTTGTTCCACCGTGGATACCAATTCTTTCCTCGTTGCTTGTGCCCCACTAGCGAGAGCAGTAGAGGCAGATAAATGAATGATCAACTCTCCTTCATTTGATCCGATCGAGTCTGTCAAATATCGGACCAATCCTTTATGAACAATGACGGCATCTGCCCCACCTTTAAATACAGCTTTCACGGTCTTATCAATATCCTCTAGTCCAGTTACGGGTCCTAATGTCATTCCATGATCCATCGGAACAATAAACAATTTATCTGAGTGTCGAAATAACTTTTTTAATCGATTTAGTTTCCCAGTCATTTTTTGATATCTCCTTTAATTCTCAACAATGGTTTCATTGACCTTCACACCAACATGTCTTCCTGGCTCGCACGTATAAGCTAGTAGTGTATCTCCAGGTTGAATGGTAGAAGCATTTCTTGGATTTCCTTCAGTATCCATGATTCGAATATGCCAATCGTCTTGAACAAATACGTTTAACTCACGATCCTCTACTTTTCCTTTGATTAAGAGCATTGGACGTACCTCTGTTTTCACACGACCAACGGTTAACTCTCTCGTTTCTCCTTTTGTATTCACACAAAGGACTTTACTGCCTGCTTTTAGATCACTTAAATATTCTGCCGCATCATCCGGCTGCCAAACATAGGAATGGACTGCACCTGCATTTACTCGGAATGGACGCAGATTCATATATGGAAGATAATGTGTCTCTGAACAAACAAAGATTCCTCCGCCTGAAGTTGAGCCGATAATCATTCCCTCATCCTGGCTCATTAAACCTGTTGTATCAATACATGCTCGAACTCCCATTCCGGCGTGGATCACTTCTGTCACCACAAGTGGTTGTAAATTCAGCTTTGGATTATTTAATTTCGAAACATATTCTATGAGTCTTTTAATTTCACTCACATTTGTTGTGGCAAATAGTACACCATCACTGCCTTTTTCCAATGTTCCATAGGCAATTTCAGTGTCAATCGCTGTATTTACAGCGCGTAACAAAATGGTATTTGATTCTTCTAATCTGGCAATGATCAACTCTAATGGAATATTTGTCGGCAGATCAAAATCGACAGCGGCAAAGTCATACTGACTTGCTTCTCTTGAGACGCGTTCTAACATTTCACGATCATCAACAGAGTAAAAGATACAAGTTTTAAGGCCCAGACGTTTTGCTTCAGCTAAAATCAATTCATCATTCGAGAAAACAATGTCTTGAGATGATATTGAATTTAGATCACTAATTTCCTGTACTTGAGTGATGAATTTCATTTTTTGAGGAAAATATCCCTCTTGACGCTGATCCAATGTCACTAATACTTTTTCAATAGGTGAGTGATTAATTACTTCCCATACATCCATATTATCAACAGAAACTCCACGTCCGTCATACCAAACTTCTCTTTGCTTATTCATGGTAAAGCTCCTTTCGAGAACTAATAAATTTTGATTAATAGTTTGCCAATTTCTTCTTCACGTTAAAAAGTAACGAGGCTTCGCCTTCACTCCAAAAGACTGTCTTTCATTGCGATCGTATAAGGTTCCTTTTTCTACAAGATGAATTTTTATTTTTACTCCGTATCTTCTTTGCCATTCTTCCTCCATACCTAGTGGCAATTGATCGGATTCACTTTCTTTTTCAACAAAAAACGTTAGAGTGTCTTTAATGGTTCCAACAGCCCAAAATCGTCTGCATGGCAGATAGGAGATCATTTCTTCTATTTCCATTTGATCAAAATCAATAGACCCCAGTTGGATCAAATTACTTTTTCTTCCCAATATTTCAATGATGGGTTCCTTCCCGCAGGAACATTTCCGATTGAGTACTCTTGCCCGATCACCGGTAAGATAGCGAATCATCACTGTCGCTCTTTTTTGCAGCGTTGTTAGAACAAGATTCCCCGCTTCACCTGGAAGTGCTTCTGTTTGAAGATCATCCCGCAAAATTTCGATATGATAGGCAGCATTGAAAAGGGTGGTGTTGCTGATACGGGCACTCTACCATCACGGTACCCACTTCGGTCATTCCATAATTGTCATATACAGGGACTCCCCAGATTTCTTGCAACAAGCTCCGTTTATATGAAGTTAGAGGCTCTCCTGCTGTACAAATAGCCCGGAGTGAAGGAAAATCATCAATGGGATGAAAACCTTCTATTTCAGCGACTTCAGCGAGCATGATCGCTTGAAGTGGATTACAGGCTAGCACGGTCACTCCTAACTTTCTCATTAATTCAATGACCTTAGGCATCGGTGTAACAGTTGTCCGGCTGTCTGCCGGTATCACACAAGCATGATTCTTTTGTGCTGCCTGATGCAAAAAGTGCGAAATGGTTGAAAGCGCGTAAGGAAATCGAATTAATACCTTGTCTTGTTTTGAAAAATGGACGCCGCATTCATTAATGCTCGTTGTTATATCCTCAAGATCTTTTTCACTAAACCAAGCTGAAATCGGTTGTCCTGTTGTACCCGATGATTCATGATATTGGAGCAACTCTTCCTTTTCAGCAGCCACAAACCCATAGGGCGAATGATTTTGCAAATCCTCTTTCAAGGTTAAAGGGATAGCGGTAAAATCTGTGTATGAATGAATTTGGTCGGGCAATCGATCTTGATAAAATGGTGCTGATTTTGCGTAATGAATCACTTCATTCAAAGCTTGTAATTTTTTTAGATCCATCTCCACCACCCTTTATTTCAGCTTTAGTAGATTTTTGATATTACCTGCTAGAATGTCAGTTCGTTCTCGATCGGATACATCCAGCAGCATAATTTTCTGTAATTCAATGGAAGGGTGTGATAAAGGAAATTCAGATCCAAAAATCACTTTGGAAGACCCAGCTTTCTTTACGGCCTCTTGAATGTTCAAAAAGTTTCCGGTTGAGGTCTCAAGAAAGAAATTGGATAAAGATTTTGCGGCATCAATTGCCTCTTGGTCTGCAGGTCCGAATCCCATGTGACCAATAATAAAATTCGCCTTTGGAAACTGCTTAGCAAGCTGGATAAACTTAGCAGTAGACGCACCAGGACTGTATACAACATGACTATAAATAGGAAATCCATAGTCACTACATAATTGCACTAGCTCTTTAACCCCTTTACTTGAAAACGTAAATTGATGGGACAAGGGAGATAGCTTTAAACCAGAAAACCCCTGCAAGCGACTATTTTCTAATGTTTGTAAAGAATCACTTTGATGTGGATCAATACAAACAAATCCATAAATATTTTGATGGTTTTGCATAGCACTATGAACATACGAGTTATCAGGCACAGGATTGTCAGGCTGCGACTTCCCTGTTATATACTCGGTCATTTTTCGAACATCAAGCATAGCCCCCGGAACTGCAACACCACTATGAATCCCTGCTTGTTTCAATTGTTCTAAATACTGATCAACACTTCCATAATCCGTTGACGATAAATGTGCATGTGCATCAATAATCACGGAGCCACCTCCTATTCGGTAACCACTCGAATTGTTTTTCCTTGTGGACGAGGTATTTGATCTACAAACTCAAAGGAAAACGGAATTCCAGTTGAAAATTCCAGCTTACTGGCTAATCGTTCTGCAAGCTCTTCTGTAGGTTCTTCCCCTTCCGCAAGTTCGCAGCGCACATAAATCACATCTTCAGCCTTATCCGGGTTTTCAATAAATTGGAACCAATTTCCGATTTCAGGTTGTCTCATCAGGAATTCCTCTAAATAATAAGGCGATAACGTAGTGTTTTTATAGGAAATTTGATCTTGTACCCTGCCCCTTAGATAAAATTTAGGCAGTGTTACTCCACAGCTACAAGGAGTTTTATCCAAATATCCTAAATCACCTGTTCGAAAACGTAGAATTGGAGTGTCATAGCGAAGGGTACTTGTTACAACAATCTCCCCTATATCCCCTTCTTCTAATACCTCTTCTGTTTCTGGATCGATCATTTCAAGAATGGCGTGAGCCTGTGCTAGATGGTACCCATCATGTTCTGCACACTCAATTCCAAGCACACCACACTCTAATGAACCATAAAAAAAGTTAGCTGTTGTTCCCCAAATTTTTTCCAAACGTTCACGAAAGGCAGGAGAACATCCCTCTCCGGTAAGCCATAAATTTTTCAGTTGAAGACTACTAAAATCAAAGTTTTGTTTCTTGGCTTCTTCTGCTAATTGCATGGCCCATGAGGGAGTTGTAATGATGACATTCGGTTGTAAATCTCGCATCATTTTCAAGGTTTTTTTCGGGGTAGAATACGCCCCTCCTTTTCCTGCAGGAATGACGGTTGCCTCACATCCCTCAATAAAAGTTTTGTGAAAAGCGAGACCTGCTGCACTCATTTCATAAGGCAGATGCATTCAAACAGACATCTTCAGGATCAATAGGGAATAACTCTGGATATCTAGGAGCTAAATCATTTAAATAATAGTCATTCCACGTGTACATCATATAAATCTCTTCTCCACCTGATGTACCGGTTGAAACCTGAACAAGGGCAATATCCTCTTTTTTGCAGGTTAATAGAATATAAGGTTTTCCTCTTAATTCATCCTTTGTTAGTAGTGGAAGCTTTTTTAAATCACTTAAGCCCGCAATATCTCTGGGATGAACTCCTGCTTCATCCATTTTATTTTTATAGAATTCATTATGGTCATAGGCCCTTTGGGAAATTTCTCGTACAGCGTCAAGGTGAAACTGATCGATTCTAAGAACATTTGTAGTAGTATCGAAGAAATCATTGTTATTAAAATACTTTGAAATATAGGATGGTTTATTTACCTTCTTTATTTTTTGTTCAAATAGTGAACTCATTCAATTTCTCCCCTCTTGCTCACTAGAAATTCTTTATATTGACCTTCCATGTCTTCTTTTGCTAGCAAACTCCATGTTTTCTTCGCTTTCTCTTCAAAATGAGAGCGTTCATATGCACTTCCCAGATCCACTAGCAATTGTAAATACTGCTCTCTCGTTATGCTTTGATCCCCTTGTTTATACAGTGATTGGGCTGCTTTAAAATCTTTGATCGCACTTTCTGTCTTGTGGAAGAAAGCCTCAGGTAGTGCGTTGTAAATATTACCGCGTAATAACAGTAATTCTGCATTTTGATTGGTTTTGTTGAATGCACTTTTTAGAAGCTTCAAACCTCTAATTGTTTCCCCGAACATACCCTGAGCCTCATCAGCAAATTTCCCCATTAATGCAACAGAAGCTGCATGGTACGTTTTTGCGGTACTATCCTCTGGGAATGCCTCTACCGCTTTTTCCCAAATATCTAACGCCTGTTGCGCCGCTATCTTGCTACCTTTTACGCCTTTCACCTGAAGTTCCTTTCCTACTTTAAAAAGCTCTTCTGGTTGAGAGATTGTAATCGTTTGGAGCTCTATAGGCTTAAACGCTAGAATGTTCTGTCTCTCTTTTATCTTTTCTTTCATTTCTATACTGGGATTCTTTTGAAGAAGCTTTTTCCAAACAGAATTTGCTTCATCATTCATGCCAAGACGCTCATATCCTTCCCCTAAATGAAAAAAGCATCTCCATATACTCTTCAGACGTAAAGATTTTCGCGTCTTTTTCATACAGACGTATTAATTCCTCGAAATCCTTTATGGCAGAAGCCGTTTTTCTAAAAAAGGTTTCTGGTAAACGAAAACTTTGATAAGCACGAATTTTCTTGATATTAATTTGATTTGGATGCTCATTTACTAATGCATCTAGTGCTTTCATCGCTTTGATTCCGGCAGAAAACATCTCATACGTATTGATCGAATTTCTTCCAAGGAGAGAGTTACAATCAATGGAATAGGCCTTGATTAAAGGATCATTAGGATATTTCTCTTCCAAACTTGTAAAATGCTCGATGGCTTTTTTGACATCCTTTGTCTCACCGTGAAGAGCTTTAAGATAAATTTGTTCACTCTCTTCATCCAATTCCGTCGAAGTCTCACTTGATTGGTTTATCGACTCCTGTTGGGTCTGGTCTTCCTGATTTGAATTATTTATATTGCTCGCATTACTTTTATTACTCTCATTTGATGTTTGTAATAAAGCTTTAAACTTCTCTTTGTAGTGCTTTGATTCTTCTGTTTTATTCAATGTGGCGCAAGCTTTTATCAAGTTGTTTAGTACCGTTTCATATTCAGATTTTGTCAGGATGCTATGATCCTTTTCATAAAGATCTACAAGAAATTTAAAGTCTTCAATGGCAGTATCTGTTCTATGAAAGTACATCTCAGGCAAGCGATAGCAAACATTTCCACGAAGAAAACGAACGAGATAAGAGTTAGATGACTGCTCGACAACAGAATCTAGTAGCTTTAGCCCTGATAATGCATATTTCATTCGTTTTAGAAAGATTTGCTTCATCGCGTCCCATTAATGCTGTTGCACTTCCATAATAGGCTGCAACTTCAGTATTATTCGGTTCTTTTTCATATAAGCTTTTGAACAGATCAAATGCCTTTAGCACGGCTGATTTATTTCCATTTACACCTTCACTATGGAGACGAATTGCGGTTTGTAATTCATTTGATATCTCAACATTTCCAGTTTGTACTTCTGTTGAAATCTCAGTATTCATAGTTTGTACTTCAATTGATTTTTCAGCATTCTTGGAAACACTCGGTCTAATTGGAGTTTGCTCAAATGGATATGCAGTTCTATTTTTAACGGGATTTTCAAATGCCTTGTAATCTGCCACTCGTCTTTTTATAGGTTTCTGAAAAAAGTCATCGTCCCTATACTGTACATTGATTTTCATTTATTTCCCTTCCTCTTTAGCTTTTTTTATAAGATTCAGATATTTCGAATCTGCCGCTAACCTTTGAAGCCTATCCCATATTGAAGCAGCCTCTGTTTCATTACCAATATTGCGGTACGCCATACCTAAATCAAACAGTAACTGATAATAGAACTCCTTAGAAATTCCTTTGTTCTTACTTTTTTCATAATGATTGATTATGAAAGTAAAGTCTTCAATTGCCGTTTGAGTTCGTTTAAAAAACATTTCAGGTAATCGATAGCATACATACCCTCTTAATTTACGAATATCTATATGATTGGGGTCTTTTTGAACAGACTGATCCAATAAACGAAGCCCTTTTTTGGCAAACTTTGATTTTTCCATTAGATTCGGGTGATCTCTCGCTATTAATGCTGTAATACTTCCAAAGTAAGCATCAACTAGAGCATTATCCCGTTCTTGGATTTTAATTTGCTTAAGCAGTTTATATGCCTTTTCTACTGATTCTTGATCACCCTCAACTCCTTTTGTATGGAGGTTGATCACTTGTTGAAAGGACTCCTTCCAATTTTCCAAACCAAAATACATTAATAGAGCACCTCCTTTCTCTCAAATCCATTTCTCATATTCAATGAAATGTACTTTACAAGCTATGTCATACTCTAGAGTTTGATATGGACTAGTGTGGAAAATATTAATAGAACAAAATATAATATTATATTTACAAAAATTTACATAATAGAAATATATTCTTAATTTTTAAATGTTAAAGTGTTTGTTTTATCAATTTTTAAAAGTAAAGAAGGAATTCAACTAAAAAAAGCCAGTATCCTTGTGTTTCAAGGGTACTGGCTTTTTAACTATTATTTAATTATATAGGTGAAAACAATTTAACTCTTTTTAACAAATTCAGATTTCAATTTCATGGCTCCAAAACCGTCAATTTTGCAATCAATATCATGATCTCCATCAACTAGCCGTATACTTTTTACTTTTGTGCCTATTTTTAAAACAGATGAACTCCCTTTTACTTTTAAGTCTTTAATTATGGTTACAGAATCTCCATCGTTTAAGATATTCCCATTTGCGTCTTTAATGACCTTTATATCTTCGTTATTTTTCGTTTCAGCTTCTGCAGTCCACTCATGACCACATTCTGGACACACAAGGAGATTCCCATCCTCGTACGTATATTCAGAATTACATTCTGGGCAATTTGGCAAATTTGACATTATTTCATATCCTCCATTCGTTATGATCATTCTACTATTTAAACATTTATCCATTCCTTATTACAACCCTTACAGAGCAACATTTATTGATTCGATATTTTAAGCCAATTCATTATACTTTCAAATATTAAAAAATTAAAAGATATTGAACCCCAATTCATATCGTCCATTCCTATTATTTCTATAACAGATCCGTAATAGATTTTGGAAAATCTAAATTATATTAAGAAAACATAAAATATTTTAGTTCTCCTAGTTTCGTGTTACTACCTTCGAGGAACGCATTTTTTATAGGCCACTTATTATTTTCCTTATCCTTGGAGAAGTTATGTTAGAATTACTTATCAATAATATTTTTGATCATTCATTTTTTATTATTACTTAAAAAATGATCAGCATTATATGTACAATCTAGGAGGAATACTAATGTCAATCAGCAACTGGATCGATCAAATACCAGCAGAAAAGATTGTTGAATGGAGAAGATTTTTACATCAAAATCCTGAATTATCCTTTAAAGAGTTTAAAACCTCTCAATTCATTTATGATACTTTATCTACTTTCCCGAATCTAGAAATAACTCGCCCTACTGAAACAAGTGTTGTCGCTACATTAGTAGGTGGAGCTAGCGAAGGAAAAACCATTGCCTTACGAGGCGATATCGATGCTTTACCTGTTACAGAAGAAGCAGATGTTGAATTTAAATCAACAGAAGAAGGAATTATGCATGCATGCGGCCATGATACACATACTGCAATGCTTCTTGGGGCAGCACATATTCTTTCAAATATGAAGGATGAACTAGCGGGAACCGTTAAGTTTATTTTCCAACATGCGGAGGAGCAGCCTCCTGGTGGGGCTCAAGAAATCGTGGATGCTGGAGTTCTTGAAGGTGTAGACGAAATTTATGGTTTACATATCATGCCTAACTTAGAAGTAGGCTCGATTGGCATAACTTCAGGTTTTGCGACAACAGCTGCGGATGGCTTTTTCTTAAAAATTCAAGGCAGAGGTTCTCATGGTTCAATGCCTGAAGACTCCATTGACCCAATCGTTGTCGGTAGTGAAATTGTAATGGCCCTGCAAACTGTTGTTTCGCGTAATGTTAAACCTAGTGAAATGGCTGTTGTAAGTATTGGTGAGTTCCATAGTGGACAAGCACCAAATATTATTGCAGATACCGCCAAGTTGAGTTGTACGATTCGTACAACGAATGAAAACGTGCGACAACTAATAGAGAAAAGAGTTAAAAGTATTATCGAGCATGTAACTGCCTCTCATGGTGCAACATATGAATTAGATTATATTCATGGTTGTTCACCCGTTTATAACACTCCAGAGTTAGTAGAAAAGGCGAAAGCAGCTGCTCAAAAGGTGGTAGGTGAAGAATTCGTTTATGATGCACCCATGCTAATGGGTAGTGAAGATTTCTCTGCTTATACAAATGTAACAAAAGGCTGCTTCTTATGGCTAGGTGGAGGCAAAGCAGAACAGGGCTGTGGATATATGAACCATCATCCAAAATTTAAGATTATTGAAGACGCCCTGTTCAATGGAACAAAAGTAGAAGTTCAAATCATTCTTGATTTAATAGGAAAAAAGTAGATTACACTTGAAGCATCGTTGATCAACATCGACTACTTCTGTATATTCTAATTTACAATGCCCTTCGCTTAATGCTCATACTATTTGAATCACTATATACTAGAAGGAGAAGAGGATACTATCCCTAATACGAGGGCATAGGTCCTGGTCTCAAAAATCTATGTAAATCTATGAATTTCCATAGAATATCTAGATATTTGAGTAATTTGCTCCTTGTTTGAAAAAACAAGGTCTTGGTTGAGCCAGTTTGCTGCTGTACAGCCCAAATGCTCGACTGCCATTTCCGCGTATCCCACAACCGTTGGTGAAACAAAAAACATGGTAAAACAGTAGGTAATCTTCACCTTCCCGAAGGATAAAAGGTCCCTTTCCTGTGAAAGCGTCCGTTTCCTTTATGATGAACAATAAAAAATATATTAAACGAAAGCAACTTCGGTTGCTTTTCTTTTTTCTATTATTTCTTTGACTTTTTTATAAGGCGTATAAAGAGTAATATCTTTATCATATAATCTTTTCTTAATCACTTTCGCAGCATTTTCATCCGCATGGAACGTTCCGCATATTTCGCAAACAAACTTTTCTTGTGTGCTTCGTTTTCCAAGACATCCACATTTGTGACATTCTTGACTCGTGTAAGCAGGGTTGACATATTCATATTCAATCCCGTTGACATCGCATTTAAATGAAAGCCGTTCATCGATATAGCCTTTAATCCAACGAGATAATTTTCGTCTAATGTGCTTCGGATATTTATCATCCCATGAAACGAAAGTTAAATTTTCTCCTCCAATTTTAGAAGGTTTTTCTGTTTCAATAAGACGATTCAGTTCGCAATTAATATAACTTTTAACGGTTGAATCATGTTTTTGTTTATGGCGATTATATTTTTTATTCCCTAAGTTGTTTTGAAGAATGCGTTCCGCTTTTTCAAAATCGCCTTTGTCTTTAAGGGTTCGAACCATCGCATAATAAGGGTTTCTTTTTTGATTAACCTTATTCAAACGTTCCGTTTCTTCACTTAATAATTTGTTTAAACCTTCACCGTAATGGTTTCCACTTGAAGAGACCAACATTGTCTTATAGCCTTTGTCTACACCTATTTCATTTTCTTCTAACCCATTTTTTCGTTGTTTTGTTTTTACAGTATGAGACAGAGTAAACGAACATTGGTCAAAAGTAATACGTATGTTTTTATGATACATATTTTGGTCTAAACATTTCAGACGAATTCTTTTCTTTTTTTGATGGGTTGAAATTTCAATATATGTATTTCCTTCTTCTTGTAGATAATTGTACATATCAGCATCTAATTGAAAAGTAAGAGAATGAGAATAAGGCGTTTTGCCTCTATAACCTCTGGCATAACGACGAATAAGATTATGAATATAATTTTCTCTTATTGTAAGATTTTCAATTTTTTTAGGTTTTACCATCCTTTTTCTCGTTAAGATTAAACCAAATAAGGAAGGAGCAGCACATACATAGTAAATATAGCTTCTTTCATCGTCTGTTAAATTGCGATTTTCTTTGGCTGCTTCTTTCATTTTATTGCAAGCATTGGACCAAAGAGATTTTAAAGAACCAATCACTTCTTCTAAAGTGATTTTCCAAAAACGAGCTGGTAATTTAAACTGTTCAACCAACTTCTTATCTTTTACCCACTCGTTTCGAATATCATAGTTTTTATACAAGCGTACATAACTATTGATTCCTGCTAGTCTACTGTACATATAGTTTCTGGCGTTTTGAATTCTTGTTCCTAGTTCTTGAATGATGACTAGGTTTTCTTCGTCCAATAAATAAGCTTTTTGTTTCACCGTTCGTTTATAACTTTTTTGGATAAAAGGTTTCTTTTTAACTTTCTTTTTCTCCATGTATCTTCTCCTCCTTCCTTGTTTTTGGCTTTTTTTAACTTTAAATGTATGATACCAAAAAAATATTTTTGAATTCAATTGATAGCGCTCGAAAAATTATATTTTGTTAATTGCATTTGAATGAATAAAAACCTATCGGAATAATCAATAGGTTTAATTAGAATTAAGTATATTTTTGGTAGCTGTTAACCACCTCTTTTTGTTTTTGTATAGGGGTCATCTTTTCCAAATCAGAACCTATTAAAGGATATTT
>CAWFID010000024.1:0-20043 GCA_963815765.1 uncultured Bacillaceae bacterium | reverse complement strand
ACCTTGGTTTAAAAAGTTACTTTATCCCTACCCAATATCCTTAAAAAACCCATCAGAGAACTGCCCCCTTGTACCATATCTGTTAAATTATTTAGTGAAATTAGCTTCAATTGATCCAATTCCATCAAAGCTTGCCGAAAAACGGTCTCCTGGAGAAATTCGCGGATGCTGATATAGCACCACTTAAAACGACTTCGCCCGCTTTAATGCTTTGTCCCCTTTTTCATAATTTATTTGCCATCCAAGCAATTGCTCTTGCAGGATGCCCCATCACAGCTGCCCCTGCCCCTGTCGAAATCACTTCACCGTTCTTTCTAAACACCATCCCCATTAATCGTAAATCAACTTCTTCTGGCTTATAGAATTTTTCGCCGATAATAAAACGGGACGATGAAGAGTTATCGGCAATCGCATCTGGAAGTGTAAAATTAAATTTTTCAAAACGACTGTCAATGATTTCTAATGCCGGAACAATATAGGATGTAGCATCTAAAATTTCTGCAACCGTCACGGAGGACCACTTGACCTCTTTATGAAAAACAAAGGCGATCTCTGGTTCCACTTTTGCATGGATAAATGGAGAGATCGAGACTGGTTCTCCTTCAAAAAGCTGCATACTTTCTAAAAGAACGCCATACGATGGTTCGTGTACACCGATCATTTTTTGCTTTGCCTTACTTGTCAAACCAAGCTTACGGCCTATAATTCTAGTGTTTTCTTCTTTACATTTTAATTCAATTAATCTGTCTTGAACGTCATAAGCTAGTTCGGCATCTAACTCTGGAAAACGATCAACAAATTTCCCAACCTTTGTTCTCGTTTTTTCTGCTTGATACAATTCATAAGCAATTTGATCTATGATATTTGTTTTTATCATTTCGTATCTCCTTTACTTTGATTTTTAAAAGTAGCTGAAACGGAACCAATATGAGCAAATTCAACAGTAAATGTATCATTTTCCTCAATTGGAACAGCAGTTGATAATGCTCCTGATAGGACAATTTCTCCTGATTTTAAGGAAACGTCATATTTTCCTAAGGAGTTCGCTAACCAAGCTACGGCACGAAGCGGATTACCGAGCACCGCTGCACCTGCTGCGGAATTAAGAAACTCACCATTTTTATAAACGACCATTCCAATATGGGCTAAATCAATATTGTCAATCCTCGTTGGTTTTCCACCGATAACAGCTCCTGCAGAGGATCCATTATCCGCTACGGTGTCTTCAAATCGAATTCTCCAATCTTCTATTCTACTATCAATGATTTCAATAGCTGGTACAATATAGTCTGTTGCTTCCACAACATCGAGGACCGTAACATTGGGACCTTTTAAATCTTTTTTTAACACAAAAGCAATCTCAAATTCTGCTTTTGGCTGAATATACTGATGTAGTGAAATTGTTTCACCATCGACAAACATCATATCATCCAATAGATGCCCGTAATCTGGCTGATCGACTTGGAACAATTGTTGAATCGCTTTACTGGTAGCACCAATTTTTTTCCCGACAATAACACTTCCCTGTTCTACTTTGCGGCGAATTTGCTCTAATTGAACAAAATATGCGTCATCAACAGAAATATCAGGATATAACTCCGTTAAAGGTTGGATTACTTTCTTTGTTTCTTCTGCTTCTAATAATTGACTTGCAGCGAGTTGTATATTCACTTACTTCTCTCCCTCTTAAAAAAATATTTTTCATTATCTTTTTATTTCCAGCAACTCATCCTCGAGAACAATTAGTGCTTTTAAGGATAGTAGCAATTGAAATCTACTTTCTGGATCACGAAATTCACTTCCTATTAAATTCGTAATTTTGTTTAAACGATATCGGAGACCGCTGATCGAGATGGCCAATTGATCTGCTGTTTGCTCGAAATTCCCTCCATTTGAGAGAAACGTATACAACGTCTCCATTAATTCCACTTTACTCTGATCAAGATTCTTATATAAATCTCCAAGTGTTCGTTGGGCTATTTTTTGAATGGCTATTTTATTTTCTTCATTGACTAGCACGCCAAGAATACCTAATTCATGGAAGAATGTAATCGGGGTATCCTTTGTCGAAAGCTTAACAGCTGTTTGAGCTTCTTTGAAAGCCTCTTTCACTTCTTCGAACACATTGCTGTGCATGGAACTAATTCCTGCAAACCACACTGTGTTATTTAATTTTTTTCTAAGAAAAGACATAAAAGGATAGATGATATGCTCTACTTTCTTGTCTCCCAATTGTTTTTGAGGAAGCAGTAACATTAAACTGTTGGTTTTTTGTCCAATTAATACATGAATTCCTTTATCAGACATATATTTTGTCACATATTCGAAAATTTCATTATGAAAACTAGGATTCAATGAATGTTGTTCGGTTGGCACTTTATATTTAAGATGAATAGCGTGATAGCCACCTGTAAAATCTAAATCGATAAAGAATGCCTTACTTAAAATCTCTTGTTCGGATTGATATTTTCCGTTCATGATTTCTTCAAGAAAATAGCCTTTCATTCGTACCGTTGATTCCAATTTTACTTTTTCATTTAACAGGATCAATGAACACACAGTGGACACTCGACCGAGAATCATAGAGTCCATTTCATAGTTAAACCTATGTTTTCCATCATAAAGAAAAGAGCAATATGCGACGATTTTCCCCTGTAGATAAATAGGAGAAACCAGTCTAGTATAGTGTGAATGTTGAATTTCAGTGGTATTCTGAATACAACCAGCTTTTCTTAAATAATGTTGAAACTCTTTTTTTATTGGCTCATACTCCTCAATCGTCATTCCTTTTACAAAAACAACCTGATTGATTAGATCTCCTACTACAACAGGCTTCATAATTTGTTTTTCGACAATATCTAGAATGGTCTCTACACTATTTCCTTTGACAACAGCATCTGTCAGTTCATGGTCCATTTTCATGACCATAGATAAATTATTTGTTTCTTGTAAGAGCTTTTCATATGTTTGTTCAAGTTCCTTTAAAATAGGCAGTTCTTTATTATGGATAAACTCTTGATAGACTGGTTCTTCCCAATCAGATAGTAAGCGACCTTCCCACATACAATAAGGAGCTCCTTGACCTTTACATTGATGTTCTTTAAAGAGCACTTCTTCACCTAAAAGATGTGACATAGCCCCGCTTGCGTAGCCCAAAATGGTATAACAAACCGGTTGATCGGCTAAACCCAAATGTTGAACATGTTGTTCAGCCTCGTATGACTCTTCCCAAATTCCTTTAAACCTGAATGTTGTCACACGGTCATCTTCCACTTCTAATATCTTTTCCGTGATTGTAGCTTTTACATGCCCTTTTAAGGAATGAAACAGGGGAACGATTAAGATTTTTTCAACCAAATCAGTCGATACATCCTTCATAATCTCTTTGGCGTCTTCAATTCCTAAATTCCAACCATATTTAAAGAAAAAAGTCTTCATACGTTCCATACCAATATTGTCAATTAAATCACGCTGTAGTATTCCAAATGCATTCGTAGGGGTTAATAAATGTCTTTGATCATTCACGTATAGCAGATCGTTTTTTTGATAGATATTTAATAAGTTATGTAAATCTATAAGTTGGTTCATTTCGATTTTTGCCCCTTTACTCATTCTGATAAAAAGAATATTCTGGTGTTTTAATATAATAGTATTTTACAATTATAAAGAGGTTTCAGCCATTTTATTAAATAACAGCTGCATTCATCGTGGAACGATTCTTGTCAATCCATACTCTAGTTCTACCTGCTTTTATGGCATCTATTAATCCCCTATGAATTCGCTTTCATTAAATTAATGCTTCTTCAACTCCAGTTAATCCTTTGCTAGTGACTATAGTCTGGTGAATATTTTCATGCTCTTTCTATAACCTTATTTTAAATTTTCGAAATATTCTTAGCAATAGCACAAGCCTATGGAATTATAAGAAATAACTGTAGATTTCATTCAGTTTTGGTTATGGAAGATTAAAATGACAACTATTTTAAAAGAGGTTGAAAACTGTGATTAAAATAAAAACAGATTCAGATCCCCGCGGCTATAAGTTACAGAGGAACTGAATCTAAAATAGACTAAACAATAAAAAAATTCCTTTGAGGAAGAAAACCGCGCTTGATGGCGTCAAAGGTGAGTTGCTCTCTAAACGTTGGATGGGCAATATTGATCAAGGTCTTTGTTCGTTCTTGAACTGTTTTTCCCCTTAGTTCAGCTTTTCCAAATTCCGTAACAACGATATCAACATCATTTTTAGAAGTAGTCACGACTGCGCCTTGAGACAACATCGGGACGATTTTAGAGATCGTATCATTTTTTGCCGTTGAATAGAGACAAATGATTCCGCGGCCATTTTCTGTCATTCGAACTCCTTTTGCAAAGTCTCCCTGACCACCTGTAGAAGAATAGTATTTTCCAGCAATGATTTCGGAATTACATTGACCAAGAAAATCAACCTCAACAGTAGAATTTACCGAGACAAGGTGATCCAGTTGAGCAATATTGCGAAGATCGTTCGATACCTGGCAAGGCAACATCAGAATATCTTTATTATTGTGCATAAAATCGTACAATTTCTTAGAACCAAGCGCAAATGTTGCCGTTGTTTTTCCTTTGTAAATCTTTTTATTAGAATTCGTTATGACGCCTTTTTCATATAAGTCAACAACCTTATCAGGTAGCATTTCTGTATAAATCCCGAGGTCGCGGTGACCTTTTAAATACTCCATAACCGCATTTGGCATAGATCCAAAACCAATTTGGACTGTATCACCGTTTTGAATTAATTCCGCGATGGTTTGGCCAATTTTCGTGTCTTTATCGCCCATAACTGGTTCTGGAAGCGAAGGTAAATCAAAATCATGTTCAATCAATGCCGTTACCTGGCTTATATGGACCCTATTTTGTTCACCAAAGGTTCGTGGCATATTTTGATTGACTTCAAGAATGATCGACTTGGCATCTTGCAACAATTGCCCAATATAACTGACACTTGTTCCGAGTGAAAAATACCCTTCATCATCCATTGGCGATACTGCAGCCATAATCACTGGTTTCGACGTTGATAATTTTAACAGTGATGGAATGTCTGAAAAGTGATTAGGCAGTAAATCAATTTTCCCTTCTCTAAATGCTTGACGGTCAGAACCTGACAGAAATATGGAAACTTGCTTAATGATCTCGGGCTCCACATTTAGGACTGGATATCCTGGAAGCATTCTGTATAGTGTATTCCCATGAAGCTGATGATTGGATAGAAGTGCCTCCAACAAGGCAGGCGGTTCTCCTGGACTAATCGGTAAAATAATAGAATCGCTAGGTTCAATGAAATGGACAGCTTTTTCTGCGGTACCATTCTTTAATTGATACATCCTTTGAAAACTCATCAGATACCTCCTTATATAGGACATGAAATTTGAAGTCTTTCGGCACTGTTATTATTCAGTCATTTTTTCACTCTATGATTCTAGTCATTTTAATTATTTCGTTTTTAATCTTTAACTTACTTTCCCGTAAAAACAGGCTGACGTTTTTCCAAAAAGGCAGACATACCCTCTGTCTGATCCTTCGTGGAGAAAAGTGCTCCAAATAATTCAGCTTCTAAAGATAATGCTCGTTCGAGATCAAGGTTAATGCCCTCGTTTATCGCTTTTTTACTGAAGCAGACTCCAAGTGGTGACTTAGTGGCAATCATTTTCGCCATATTCATGGCTTCCTTCAGGACCTCAGACGAATCAACCAATCTGTTTACCAGACCAATTTCATAGGCACGTTCTGCATGGATCATGTCACCTGTAAACAAAATTTCTTTAGCAATTCCAGTCCCTACAAGGCGTGCAAGACGTTGAGAACCACCAAAACCTGCCATAATCCCAAGTCCGACTTCAGGCTGACCAAATTTTGCCTTGTTACCGGCAATACGAATGTCACAAGCCATGGCCAATTCACAGCCACCGCCGAGGGCGAAACCGTTTACAGCAGCAATAACCGGTTTATTTAAATTCTCCAATTTTGGAAAAGATCTGATTCCCAAGGGTGGAAAATGCACGTGCTTCCAATACATCCTTATTTTGCATTTCCGCAATATCTGCCCCCGCTACAAAAGCCTTTTCTCCAGATCCAGTCACAATCACAGCGCGAATGGATTCATCTTTCTCGATCAAATCTACAGCCTTCAGACAGTTCCCTTAGTACAGCTGAATTAAGGGCGTTTAAAAACTTGGGTCGATTGATGGTGATAACAGCTATATTTTCATCAACCGAAAGATAATCGTATTAAATTCTCTCATCGGTCTCCTCCTTCAGTTATAGACATAAAACCCACGTCCAGTTTTGACGCCAAGCCAGCCTGCTTCCACATATTTTCTTAACAACGGGCATGGCCGGTATTTGGGATCTCCAAATCCTTCATGTAGGACTTCCATAATGGCAAGGCAAGTGTCCAACCCGATATAATCTGCAAGCGTAATGGGTCCCATTGGGTGATTCGCTCCAAGTTTCATCACTTCGTCAATTCCTTCCGGAGTAGAAACCCCTTCATATACGGTATATATTGCCTCGTTAATCATGGGAATAAGAATTCGATTGACCGCAAATCCTGGAAAATCCTTTATGTCCACAGGTACTTTTTTCATTTCCTTCGCTAGGTCCTCTACAATTGAAAAGGTTTCTTCGGAGGTAGCTAATCCTCTAATGATTTCAACCAATTTCATGACAGGTACGGGATTAAAGAAATGCATACCAATCACTTTTTCAGGTCGATTGGTTGCGGCTGCAATTTCTGTTATCGGCAGGGAAGAAGTATTCGTAGCAAGAATGACATTTTCAGGTGTGATTTCATCCAGACTCTGGAAAATTCCAAGCTTGATCTCTTTATTTTCAGTGGCTGCTTCAATGACCAATTGAACTTCTTTTGCATCCTCTAGATTGCTTGAAAGTGTGATTTTGGAAAGTAGATCTGCTTTTTCTTCCTCTGTTCTCTTCCCTTTTTGGATATCACGATCCAACTGCTTTGTAATTTTAACTAATCCTTTTTGAAGAAATTCTTCACTTATATCATTCATAATTACCTGGTAGCCCGTTTGCGCCAGTACCTGGGAAATTCCGCTTCCCATTTGACCGGAACCAATTACCATGACCTTTTCAATTTTCATCCTAAATTCCCCCATCATTTCATCCTACATTTTTATAGAAGTGATTTTTCTAAAATTTCTACCACATCAAATGTGTGTATCCCTTCATTTACTTCTTTTGCTTTTGTTCCATCACTAATCATGGTTAAGCAGTATGGACAGCCTGTGCTGATGATGGTTGGATTGGTTTCAAGAAGCTGCTCGGTTCTTGCGACATTAATACGTGTTCCCTTATCTTCCTCCATCCACATTAATCCTCCACCGGCACCGCAGCACATCGCATTTTCGCGATTCCGCTCAGGTTCAACCACCTTTACTCCTGGTATGGACTTTAAGATATCACGCGGTGCATCATATACGCCGTTATAACGGCCTAAATAGCACGAATCATGATACGTAATAACCTCGTCCATCCGATTCTTTGGAGTGATTCTTCCTTCTTTGATCAATTTAGCCAGCAATTCTGTATGATGGTACACTTCAGCTTCCAACCCAAATTCGGGATATTCATTTTTGAATGTGTTAAAAGCATGAGGGTCCATCGTGACGATTTTCTTCACTCCATATTTTTTAAAAGTATCAATATTGGCATTTGCCAACTCTTGGAATAAAAACTCATTCCCCAGACGACGCGGGGTGTCCCCAGAGTTCTTTTCTTCATTACCAAGTATGGCAAATTTTACACCGGCTAGATTGAGTATGCGGGCAAAAGATTGAGTAAGTTTTTGACTGCGGTTATCGTAAGAACCCATCGATCCAACAAAGAAGAGATAGTCAAACTCTTCTCCTGTTTTTTTCAATTCTTTTGCCAATGGAATCGTTACTTTCTTCATCGATCGCATCACACCAATTAGCGCGTTCTTTACGGTTCAGCCCCCATGGATTTCCTTGACGTTCAATATTGGTCATGGCACGCTGGGCATCACCATTCATTTTTCCTTCTGTTAGAACAAGGTAACGGCGCAAATCGATGATTTTGTCCACATGCTCATTTGCGACAGGACATTGATCTTCACAGTTACGGCAGGTTGTACAGGCCCAAATCTCTTCTTCTGTAATGATATCTCCTATTAAACTCACATTTTCCATTGTTGCTGCTACTTCTTGAGAACCACTACCCGCTAATGCTATTTGATTGCCTCTTGTGTTTTTAAAAGCAAAGGCAGGCGCCCATGGCTGTCTAGAGGTAACTGCTGCTCCTTTTTCGGTCAAATGGTCCCTCATCTTAACAATGAGATCCATCGGGGATAACGTTTTTCCAGTTCCTGAAGCTGGGCACATATTTGTGCATCTTCCGCATTCCGCACAAGCGTATAGATCCATTAACTGAGTTTGAGTAAAATCCTCAATTTTTCCAACTCCAAAGCTTTCTGCTGCCTCATCCTCAAAATCAATCTTCCTTAACCTTCCTACAGGGCCACTTTTCTTAAAGAAGATATTGACCATGGCAAATAATTCATGAAATTGCTTGGACTGTGGGACAAACACCAAAAATGAGAATACAGTCAACATATGGCCCCACCAACATACGTAGAACAACACAGTTCCTGCAGTTGTTCCGATGCCAGAAAACAACAACGTAATAGCACCAGAGAAGGGTGCATACACAAGATTTGGTTCATGACCTAACATAATCGGTTCGAATCCCAATGTAAGCAGGATCGATGAGGTTAAAGTACATAAGGCGATATAGACAAAGGCTGCTTTCCCATCACGCTTCCATTGCAATCGCTTTAACTTTTCGCCATAACGGCGGTAAAATCCATATACGACAGCGAGCAGCATGAGGAACGTAGCCCACTCCTGTAGTAGACTGAAATATTTATGTGCTTCACCAAAAGGAAATTCATAGCCTGTAATAAATCCTTTTATAATGAGTTCAATAAGACCAATTTGGATGATAAAAAAGGTATAAAATAAAACTAAATGCATCAGACCGCTTTTCTTGTCTTTGAATAATTTTTTCTGGCCAAAGCCGTTGATTAATACTGAATACATTCTTTCTTTAAGGTTTGGTTCAAATTCCGCTTTTTTGCCAAGCTTAATAAACAAATACCGTGTATATAACAAGATTGACAAACAAATAGACTGCATATCCTGCCACGGCTAGGAAAGCAAGTAAATTCAGTAATGATAACATTCTTTTCCACCTCCATTGTTGATTATTGCCAGTTATTTAGACGAAGAGATTCCTATTTCTAGCCCATTATATAACGAACTATTCTGAATTATTGAAATAGGAGGAAATGAATTCCTCCCATCTCCATTATTAGACGCCTGCACCTATTTTGTTCTTTTTGAATTCCTCTGTTAGCATTGGCACAATCTCGAACAGATCGCCTACAATTCCATAATCAGCTATATTGAAAATAGGAGCTTCTGGATCTTTATTGATCGCTACAATGACTTTTGAGTTGGACATACCGGCTACGTGTTGAATCGCTCCCGATATTCCGCAGGCAATATAAAGATCAGGTGTTACCACTTTTCCAGTTTGACCAATTTGTAAGGAATAATCACTGTACCCAGCATCGCAAGCACCACGAGACGCACCCTACTGCACCGCCTAACATATCTGCTAATTCTTGTAAAATTTTAAATCCGTCTTGACTCTTCACTCCACGGCCTCCAGAAACAATAACTTTTGCTTCTGAAAGATCTACTCCACCTGCTGTTTTGCGAACAACTTCTTTCACAATCGTTCGTAAATCTTTTATTTCAACATCGATCAATGATACTTCTCCTGTACGTGATTCATCTTTTTCTAGAGCAGCGATATTATTCGGACGGATCGTTGCAAAGATCATACCTTCCTTAATACTTTCTTTCTCAAATGCTTTACCCGAATAGATCGGACGAGTAAAGACAAACTCTTCTCCATTGACCTCTAGACTGACAGCATCTGAAATTAATCCTGTCTTTCAGTCTTGCAGCAATTCGTGGAGAAATATCTTTTCCAATGGAAGTATGTCCTAAAATAAAGCCTTCAGGTTTTTCCGCTTCTAATACTTGCATAATTGCCTGTGTATATCCATCGGGTGTATACGTTTGTATATCACTATGCTCAGAGACTAAAACACGATCCGCACCATATTGAATCATACTATGCGCTAGACTGTTCGCCCCATTTCCTAGTAATAACCCTACAACTTCGCCACCACCTGCAATTTGCTTTGCTGCAGCAATCGCTTCAAAGGAAACTTGACGCAATTCGCCTTGACGTATCTCACCTAAAACGAATACTTTTTTTGCCATCTCGTCTCTCCCCTAAATAAATGCGTACTTTTTCTTATGTGAATATCGCTCGATCATCGTTAATCATTTCTTCTCACTAAAAAAAGTAAATTAAATAACTTTTGCTTCTGTTTTTAATAACGAGGCAAGCTCTTTTACTTGTTGAACAGCATCGCCTTCAAGAATCTTTCCTGCATCTTCGACCGGTGGTAAGAACCTATCAACCACTTTTGTTTTTCCTTCAACTTCATCTTCATCGATGTCTAAATCATCTAATTCCAGTTTCTCAAGCGGCTTTTTCTTGGCCTTCATAATTCCTGGTAATGAAGGATAACGAGGCTCATTTAAACCTTGTTGGCATGTCACAAGCAATGGAAGCTGTGTTTCCATTATTTCGATATCCCCTTCAACATCACGTTCGATCGTTGCTTTATTCCCTTCCATGGTAAGCTTTGTAATCGTTGTAACCGCAGTGATTCCTAGTTCTTCCGCAAGTCTCGGACCGACCTGCCCAGAACTTCCATCTACCGTTACATTTCCTGCTAAAATAATATCAACCTCTTTATCTTTAAAATAAGCACTTAAAATCGCTGTAGTAGAGAATGGATCTCCGCTCTTCAACCTCTTCATCATTAATCAGAACCGCTTTGTCTGCGCCCATCGCAAGGGCTGTCCGAAGCTCTTTCTCTGCTGCCTCTTCACCGATTGTAACAACCGTAACTTCTCCACCATGCTCATCTCTTAATTTAAGTGCTTCTTCAATGGCATACTCATCATAAGGATTGATGATAAATTCTGCTCCATCCTCACTGATCTTTCCATTTTTAATCGAAATTTTTTCTTCTGTATCAAAAGTGCGTTTCATCACAACAAAAATATTCATATCTCTTTCACCTCGTTTAATAAGTGTAACCCTCTCAACCATATGACCTCGCTCGTTCAGGAAGGATCATCCCTTGACTACGTCATAGTTAAAGACGGTTATTTTTATTTTGTTAGCATCCGTGAGATGACTAATCGTTGAATTTCTTGTGTTCCTTCATAAATTTGTGTAATTTTTGCATCACGTAAATATCGTTCAACTGGATAATCCTTTGTATATCCATAACCTCCAAATATTTGAACCGCTTCTGTCGTTACATTCATGGCTGTGTCGCCTGCCAGAAGCTTAGACATCGCAGATTCTTTTCCATACGGAAGTCCTTCGGATTCTAGCCATGCAGCTTGATAGGTTAATAGTCTCGAAGCTTCAATACTTGTTGCCATATCCGCCAACTTAAATCCCACCCCTTGTTGTGCTGATATTGGCTTTCCAAATTGAACACGCTCTTTTGCATAATTTGTTGCCGCATCAAGTGCTCCTTGGGCAATCCCAACCGCTTGGGCAGCAATCCCATTACGGCCGCCATCCAACGTCATCATGGCAATTTTGAAGCCTTCCCCTATATTTCCTAATACATTTTCTACAGGAACTAGACAGTCTTCAAAAATGATTTCGGTTGTAGGTGAAGAGCGAATGCCAAGCTTGTTTTCTTTTTTGCCAACTGAGAATCCAGGGAAACCGCTTTCAATAATAAAAGCTGTAATGCCTTTTGTCTTTTGAGTCGGTTCTGTACTAGCGAAAACAACATAAATATCGGCAACTCCGCCATTTGTAATAAAAATTTTGGAACCATTGATCACATAATGATCTCCTTCGAGCCGTGCAGTTGTTTTCATTCCACTAGCATCCGAACCACTTGCAGGCTCTGTTAATCCGTATGCGCCAATTTTTTCTCCTTGAGCCATTGGTCGTAAGTATTTTTGCTTTTGTTCTTCTGTCCCAAATTTATAAACAGGCCACCCCGCAAGCGAAGTATGAGCAGATAACGTAACTCCTATTGATGCATCCACACGGGATAACTCCTCAACGGCGATGCAGTAGGCTAAATAATCGCTTCCAATTCCACCGTACTCCTCCGGCCATGGAATACCTGTTAATCCAAGCTCTGCCATTTTGTCGAAAATGGCACGATCAAACTGTTGTTCCTCATCCCTTTGTGCCGCTGTAGGCTCGACTTCATTTTTTGCAAAATCACGAACCATTTTTCGGATCATTCCATGTTCTTCTGACAATTGAAAATTCATCTATTCTCGACTCCTTCAAATTATATTTATACAAAAGGAACCTATCTGACTGATTTCGGGTCTATTTGTAAAATGAAGACGGTATTAAATCCTCCCGTTCATCCTTTTCAGTTGTAAATATTCTTTTTTTAATTCTTTCACGATATCATCCACTCGTTCGACCTTTTGTATTGCCCCTACACCTTGTCCGGCAGACCAAATGTCTTTCCAAGGTTTTGGTCCATCTTTACTTGACTCAGACCAATTAAAATTCTCCCTTTTGTGCAGCTGCTCTGGGTCGAGTCCTGCTCTACGGATACTTGGAACAAGGTAATTTGCGCTAATACCGCTAAAGGCATCACTGTAAATCAGATCTTCGAGTGTTGCTTCAATCAACATTTCTTCATAATCTGTATCTGCAAGACTTTCCTTTGTCGCAATAAAACGAGTCCCCATATAAACGAGATCAGCCCCCATAATTTGAGCAGCGAATAGATCTCGCCCACTGGATATGCCCCCAGCTAGAATAATCAAACCATCCCAAAACTCCTTAACTGCTCCAATAAAAGCAAATGGATTTAAGGTTCCACCATGCCCGCCTGCTCCATTACAAACTAGAATTAATCCGTCTATCCCTTTTTGAGCTGCTTTTCTTGCATGTACGAGGTTTACCACATCTGAAAAAACAATGCCCCCATATTCATGGACAATATCCACTACCATACCTGGATCTCCCAGCGATGTAATCACAATAGGCGGCTGGTATCTTTTAATAAATTTTAAATCCTCTTCATATCTCTTGTTTGTACGATGGACAACGAGATTAACTGCCCACGGTGCAATCCGTCGCTCAGGCTCTAACGTTCTTGCCTTTGATAGTTCTATGGTTATCATTTGCATCCAATTATCCAAGTCCTCTACTGTTCGGGCATTTGCTAGTGGAAAAGAACCAATAACTCCTGCCTTACATGCTTCAATAACCAAATCAGTGCCAGATACAAGGAACATAGGAGCTGTAATGACGGGCAATTCAAGTTGGCTGGAAATACTTGAAGAAAGTTTATGTAACATTTTCCATTGCCCCTTTACTATTTAATAAAAGAACGTTTCTAGCATTCTTTTATTTCATCTCCATGCATTCCGAAAGAATGTGAAACATTCGCAAAAGGTAAACCTGCCCTCTTGCGGATGTTAAAAGGAGGGAAGTAATGCTATTTAAACTCTTATTCCTTTTTTCTCTGCAAGCTGAACAGCTACATCTATAATCCAATCTTCTTGTCCAGCAATTGCCTGTCGTTTTCCTAGTTCCTCCATAATTTCAGAAGCTTTTACGCCAAACTGTTCGGCTGCCTTCCTTACATGTAAAAGAAAACTGTTATACACTCCAGCATATCCACTTGATAAGTTGTCGCGATCAATAACGATTGGCGTCGACATGAGTGGAGCAATTACCTCTTCTGCTGTATCCATTAATATAGAAAGATTGATTCCTGTTTCGATTTCCATTTTATTTAAAACAGCTACCAATATTTCAGTAGGAGCGTTCCCTGCCCCGGCACCAAGTCCTCTTAAGGTTCCGTCAATTTGGTCTGCCCCCGCTTCAAGAGCAGTAATTGTGTTACCAATCGCTAATCCGAGATTATTATGGCCATGAAAACCTACATCAATAGAAAGTGCCTCTTTTAGGGCTGAAACCCTTTCTCTAACCCCTGACTGAACAAGAGCTCCTGCAGAATCAACTACATAAACACAGTCTGCCCCGTATGATTCCATCAGTTTTGCTTGCTCGACCAGAACTTCTGCTGGCTGCGTATGGGACATCATTAAGAAACCTACTGCCTCGATTCCCATTTCCTTCGCAATCCTAAAATACTGCTCGGTCACATCCGCTTCTGTACAATGAACAGCTATACGAATCATGCTAATGCCTATTTCAATGGCCTTTCTAAGTTCCTGACTTGTCCCAATTCCAGGTACAAATAAGGAAGCAATTTTAGCTTGTTTGGCTGTTTCCACTGCAGCCGCAATTAAATCAAATTCTGAATGTACTGAAAACCCTTGCTGTATACAAGAACCTTTTAATCCTGATCCATGACTAACTTCAATTACCGGCACACCTGCTTTATCTAAATCGCTTACAATTGTCCGTACCATTTCAGGTGTATAGCTATGGTTTATGGCATGGTCACCATCTCGTAGTGTGGTATCTGTAATTCTTGGTATATTCATTGTTTTACCCCCTTAGCTTCATGAAAATGACGAGCATACATCTCTCCTACCTTACATGCTGAAGCAGTCATAATGTCTAAATTTCCTGCATAAGTCGGGAAGAAATCCCCTGCTCCTACAACCTCATTCATAATGACAACTATCGGTAAGTGTCCCCATGGTGTATCACGATAGTCAATCAATGGAGCACTTTTCAAACGATATCCTGGGACATAACTAGAAATTTCAGCTACAATGGTTTCAATTGATTTTTTTACAGCTTCCTCATCAAAATCTTTTTCTTGTATGACAGCATACACAGTATTGGTCATATTGACCGGCGGATTTGCTGGATTAAAAACAGGAATCGCTCTAGTTATGTTAGCGCCTCCAATTTTGTGAAGTGCATTTGCGGTTGTTTGGGTGAATTCGTCCACATTATGTCTTGTACCTGGACCAATTGATAGACTTGCCGCTGTTGTAATAACTTCCGCATAATGAACTGGGACGATTCGATTGACTGCATAGACAAGAGGTGTAGTCGCCTGTCCCCCACAAGAAATCATGTTCACATTTGAGGCATCCATATGTTCATTTAAATTTACTGTTGGTACTACAAAAGGACCAACCGCTGCAGGCGTCAAATCTACAGCCATTTTTCCTGCAGCACGCAATTTTTCAGCATGGACCATATGTGCTTTTGCACTCGTTGCATCAAATACAATTTTGATTTCAGGATCTTCCAAGATGGCATCAATGCCGTTATGACTTGCACGGATCCCATGATTGCGGGCTCTTAAAAGCCCTTCTGACCCCGGGTCAATACCTGAAAGCAAAGCTAACTCCATATCCCCATCATTTTTTAAAATCTTATACATTAAGTCTGTACCAATGTTTCCAGACCCTAAAATGCCCACCTTAATTTTGGTCATATTTTTCACAACATCCTCTCTATTATTCTTTAAACCTTTCTAAATACCAACGATCATTAAGTATCCTCTCAACTCCATTTCATTAATTTGTTCGTACTCATATTTTTTGATGAGTGATTTGCAAAACCTTTTCTAATAATATTCTAAATAATTTCAATATTCTAACAATGGCACAGGTCTATGGAATATCCTCTTAGAACTGTAGATTTCATTCAGTTTTAGGTTAGGAGAAAGGATGGCATTACAATGAACTTTTTCTCTTTATTCATCTAATCCATAGAATCCAACAAAAGCCATCAGTCTATCAAGAAGTCGTAAGAATGTTGAAATCTGGAACCTCATTAAGCGAATTTCATTATTTGTAAAAATAAAATCCCACTCTTCATATAAGAAGTGAGATTTTATCAAATTCGCTCCGTCGAATTTGCGCCCGGATTTTTATCGAGCTCGCTCGATAAAGAAGACTTCCATAAGTGGGAGACCTCCCACTTATGGTTAGTCGCACTTATCGGATCTTTACGGACAGTTGAACCCTTATGGTTTTGATAAGGGGTTCTACTGCCCGTGATGGGGCAAATTCCCCTTAAAATCCGAGGCATCCGCCGGAGGCTTAACTTCATTCAGCCGGGGCTTGAACCCCCACTGAATCAGAGAGTCTTTTTGCATTCATTCCTTAACGTTAGAAGTGGAGGACTTCTGCTGAATGAAGTTAAACTTATATCATCAATATTTCCTTTAAACATCTTACTAAACGTCTTAAAAAAGTTTACTTTACAATGTTGTCATTTATGGTATAATTGCATTCAACTAAATAAGTTTGCCTAGGGCAACTTTTTAACATTAATACAAAAGGGTGGATATTTATGTTTGATACTCATGCACTAACGAAATCGGCTTTCAATTCTTTAAATGATAAATCTAAAGGAATTAAAAAGTTATTTCCTTTCTTAGGTCCAGCCTTTATTGCAGCTATTGCGTATATTGATCCAGGAAATTACGCGACCAATATCACTTCAGGTTCTAAATATGGCTATACTTTATTATGGGTTATTTTCGCCTCTAATCTAATGGCCGTTCTGATTCAGTCATTGTCTGCTAAATTAGGGATTGCCACAGGGAAAAACCTCCCTGAGATGTGCCGAGAAAAATTTTCAAAAAAAACATCTATTTTTTTATGGCTTCAAGCTGAACTGGTGATTATCGCAACCGATTTAGCTGAATTTATTGGGGCAGCACTCGGAATCTATTTACTTTTTAATCTTCCCATGATGACATCCGCTATTATCGCAGCGTTAGGTTCATTTGCCATTTTAGAAATTCAGCGAAGAGGATTTCGAGTGTTTGAAGCGGTGATTGTTGGAATGCTTTTTGTTGTCGTGATCGCATTTGGCGCTCAAGTTTTTTATGCAAAACCTGATTCTTCATCCATTCTTCTTGGACTCTTCACTCCAAAATTTGAAGGGGTAGATAGCATTTTACTTTCTGCTGGTATGCTTGGAGCGACTGTTATGCCTCATGCGATTTACCTTCATTCTGCGTTAACACAGAAACGGATTGTGGGTAAAAATGATATGGAACGGAAAAAGATCTTTCGCTTTGAACTGATCGACATTATTATCGCGATGGTTATTGCAGGTGGAATTAATGCAGCCATGTTAATTGTTTCGGCTTCTCTATTTCATAAAAATGGATTAATTGTTGAGGACTTAGACGTTGCTTTTCATCAATTTGGTGCCATGCTTGGTCCTTCTGTAGCCATATTTTTTGGGATTGGATTATTATCCGCAGGATTATCTAGCTCTTCCGTTGGAACGATGACAGGTGATGTAGTCATGCAGGGATTTATTAAAAGACACATCCCTGTTTATTTGAGAAGAGCCATTACAATGGCTCCTCCTTTAATCATTATTCTAATGGGAGTGAATGCATCCAAAGCACTTGTCATCAGTCAAGTGATCCTCTCGTTTGGAATCGCATTTGCTTTAGTTCCGTTAATCCTGTTCACAAGCAATAAAAAGATTATGGGAAAACTAGTGAACCATCATTTGACAACGATCTTAGCCTGGCTCATCGCTATACTCATTATCGGGCTGAATTTGTTCTTGCTTTACGATACATTTTTCGGTTAACAAACAAAACGGAGCCAATTTAAATGGTTTCGTATTTGGTCTATTAAAAGGGTAAAATCAATTTCTTTTTGCATTTTTTATAAATCGTACCATTTTATGGAAAACTAAACCCAGATACATGGCCATTTTTTGAAAACATGACCATGCATATTTAAGTGATTACTGAAACCTATGTTCAAATGTTATATAATGGATTCCATCTCGATCATTGGGGGTATTTTTTTTGAATGTTTTAGTAAACAAATTTAAAAAAATGGGTTACAAATCTATTTTTTTGTACACCATCATCACACTTTGTTTTGCCGGCTCTGTTTTTTTCGTCAATCACAATCATTCATTCTATGAACGACCAATAGCCAAAGTAATCAAAACGAAACTAGAAGATACAACCGAAATGAATGATCTGTATCAAAATAAAGATCGTCTATTCACACAACATATAATTGCTCAATTAAAAAATGGAGAAGAAAAAGGACAGCTTATTCATTTGACGAATAAATATTCATCCTCAGCAGCTTATGATCAGGAATATCATGTTGGAAATGAATTATTTGTTTCGATTGATCGGAACACAGAAAAAAATTCATATTTGTCTGGGACCATAAAAGACGTAAAACGTGATAAATACGTTTTGATTGTAGCATGGATATTTATCTTGATCTTACTGATGGTTGGAAAAAAGCAAGGGTTCTTTTCGATTATAAGTTTGGCAGTGAATTCCGTTTTGTTATCCTATGCACTGGATGTTTATCTTCATACCGCAGGCAGCAGTTTGTTATGGATATGCAGTATAAGTATTCTTTTATTTACGGTCATTTCTTTATTGCTTGTTAATGGTTTTAATGAAAAAACATATGCGGCTATCGTTACGACTCTGCTAGCAACTTTTATTTCGTTGTTCATTACTTATTTGGTTATGTGGCTCACTTCTGACAAAGGTCTTCGATATGAAGAAATGCAATTTGTAACGAGTCCTTATCGAATGGTGTTTATGGCAGGTTTATTTGTGGGCTCATTAGGAGCTGTAATGGATGTAGCCATTACCATGTCCGCTTCTATTTTTGGTCTGTATGAAAAAAATAACCACATTTCAAATAAAGCACTTAAAACTTCAGGGTTAGAGATTGGAAAAGATATTATGGGACCCATGACGAATATTTTGTTTTTTGCCTATATAAGTGGTTCCATTCCCATGCTTATTTTGTATTTGAAGAATGCTTCTCCATTGATGTTTACCCTTTCCATGAATCTCTCATTGGAATTGGCTCGAGCCCTAGCTGGTGGAATTGGAATCGTATTAACGATCCCGATCGGATTATTTACTTCTATTTTTTTCATTAATCGAAAGAGGGCTAGAAAATGAATGTATTAGTGTGTCTGGCAGCCATTTTATTTATATTGATGATCCTGATCGGTGGAAAAAAAGGAGCACGGTCCTTTTTTGCATTATTCTTCAACTTTGCTGTACTGCTCATTACCATCATCATTATGACCATTCCAAAGGCTAATCCGATTCTCTTAACATTGATTGCATGTACAGTCATTAGTTGTATTAATTTATTTTATATTAATGAAGTGAACACGAAAACGAAAACAGCATTCATTTCTTCTATGTTGACAATTGTCCTACTACTCTTTTTTATTGTCATTGTGACAGATCATGCCATGATTCAGGGTTTTGGTGAAGAAGAAACAGAAGAGCTTAGCATATTTTCCCTTTATATTGGAGTGGATTTTATTAAAATTGGAGCATCTGTGATCATTATGAGTACCATTGGCGCCATTACGGATACTGCCATTGCCATTTCATCTCCCATGCATGAAATGTTTCATCATCATCCCCTCATTAGCAGGAAAGATTTATTTGCATTTGGATTAAATATTGGGAGAGATATTTTAGGAACAAGTGCGAATACATTATTTTTCGCCTTCTTTGGAGGCTATATGGCATTACTTATATGGTTTAAAGATTTATCTTATTCTCTTGGAGAAGTCGTCAATTCAAAAATATTCAGCGCTGAAATGATCACTATTTTTAGTGCAGGAATTGGTGTAGCACTGATTATACCCATTACTTCCTGGATTACGGCTTATTTTTTTGTGAAAACAAGAGAAAAGAGTGAGACGGCTAAAGAGCCTTCATGAACGAAGTTGCGGTACACGATATAAGGAGACAGATATGGTGTACCACCTTTATTACATTTGTTTAACTCCGTATTGATAAATAAAAATCCCACCTTCCATATTAAAATGGAAGATGGGATTCTTTGTATTTAAATGATCTACTTTATCCTTGTATTACGTTAGCTG
>CAWFID010000023.1:0-38036 GCA_963815765.1 uncultured Bacillaceae bacterium | reverse complement strand
TAGTTGAGCTGTATCGTTCTCTGCAGCTGTTAGGACAGTCGAAGGATTCTTAATAATGTTTTGTTCCTCTGTATTAGCTTTCGGTTGACCGATAGGAGAAAATAACGCTCCCAAGGTGAAAACACCAGCAAAAGCTCCACCAACCAAGACTCTCTTCCATAACATAATAAACATCTCCTTTTTGCTATCTAGTTATCCTACAACTACATCTTAGCGGACAACCGTCCAGAACCTCAGAAGAAAATGTCAAGAAAATGTTAAGATGGTCCTATTCTGCAATGGAATTGCCTTCTTCATAAATAGTCGTTTGATTTCTACCATTCATTTTGGATTGATAGAGTGCAGTTTCGGCTCTTTTCACCATTTCATCCCAAGTCAAATCTTCACTTTGATAGGAGGAGATCCCAAATGATATGGTAATCGGACGACCTATTGGATTGGGCTCCTGAGAAAACTAGATTCTCAATCGTTCGCAATTTTAAAGGCATCATGATCGCTTTGAACAGTCGTCAAAATGGCAAATTCTTCTCCACCATATCGAAAACATAAATCCTTATCTCTACAAGTTTCTTGCATCATAGAAGAAAGGTGTCTTAACACATCATCACCTACTTGATGTCCAAATGTATCATTTACTTTCTTAAAATGATCAATATCCAATAATATGATGGAGAATTGTATATGATTATCAAACCATTCTTTCATAACGTAATTAAAGGTTCTCCGATTATATAAACCTGTTAGTCCATCGCGCTTAATTTGATTGTTTAGTAAGACAAGATAATTACTTAAATGGCGGTAAAGTTGATGAATCTCATAAATATGGGATTTCATTTTCAAGTCATCGAAAGGCAATGTAAGTGCTCTTTTTTTATTGACAGCTTCCTCGGAAAATTTCGCTAATGAATTAAGTGGTTTAGATAGTTTATCTGTTAAAAACCAAACGAATACCAAAATGAGTAATAAAATGGGTAGAGATTGAAAAATGATTTTTTTTGTTAAATTGTGTAAAGGTGCTTCAATAACAGAGGTAGGCGTTTTAATAACGATTCCCCACCCTGTTTGTTCAACCACTGCATAGCCTGCAAAATATTCAATTCCCTTGTGATTAATAACTTTGGAGGAGCCGCTTGTTCCTTGAATGATACTTTGCACAAGAGAAGGATCTTTCAGAGATTCATTTATCTGACTTGAATCAGGATGATAAATGATTTTACCTGACTGATCAACGACAGAAACCGATGATCCATCCATAAATTTATGGTTATTGAGCATTTTATTAAGTGAACAATCACGATCTAGATACACGGTCCCATCCACGACACCTTTATAATGACCATTTTCATCAAAAATGGGGGAGGATACAAGCAACATTAATTTTCCAGTCTGTGCTAAATAGGGTTCAGAAATAAATCGTTCCTGCTTTTTTAAGGCTTGTTTCATAAGGTCTGAGGTAATCTTTGTACCCGGTTGTACTTTGCTCTTTTGATCAATGGGACTTACGAATTGTACGACTCCATCTGAATTAGTGATAAAGATGGAATTGAAATAGCTACTATACGTTTTTCTCCATTCATCAATTTCCTCCTGCTTAAATTCATGTTTTCCTAGGATATATGCTAGAGAAGTTGTATTTTGCTGCATATTGTTCAGTAAATCACTTGTACTCACAGCTGTTTTTTGAGCATATAGATAATTACTTTCGAGATATTGATCCGTTAATGTTTGTTTAAGTGCATGAAAAGAGGTATACCAAATAACAGTCGTCGTACAGAAGGCAGTTAGGATCACAAGAAAACTTATCGCATATTTAAGTTTTATCCCTTTTTTGTAAGCCATGTTTCGGGCATTCCTTTCTCTTAAAATAGCAGAAATATTACTTATTACTCTATTCTAACAGAAGAAAAGGGTTGTTAATAGTTCTTAATACCCAAATGTATTGACATTTCAGTATAATTTTAATAGTTATTGTTTAGTTTAGCCTGTTTATAGAAGAATGTTGATTTTGAATACATATTGATGTTGTTAAAGGTAGTAATTTACGTGCAAATGGTAGAGCATCTTAGAATAGCTCGATGGTTGATCTTTTTTTAAAAAAGCCCACATTATTCATGTAAATCTGCATATACTGTAACATAACAGATCGTAATAAAATAATTCTGTATTATAAAAAGGAGCGATGAAAATAATGTTGCAAAGTCCAGTAGAATATTTCAAAAGTTTACCGAAAAAGGAGTGTTCAGAATGTGGGCAAATAATCGAAGAGCAAGCAGAGTCTTACTTGATGGAATGCGATTATTGCTTATCAAAGAGGGATGAATAGGGGGTTACTCCTTCATCAACGAATGATTGTGAATAGAAAAGGATGAAAGGTTCCAACGAATATATGGTTGGAACCTTTCATCCTTTTGGGGTTGTTTCATTTTAATTGGATTTTAAGATTCATGTTAAGGATGAGAATTATTTATCTTCCATTTTACTTTCTAACTTTTTAATGGAGACTACTTTATTTTTGTCTGAGGGAGGATCGCTTTCTTCATTCTCATCTTTAACTAGATCACTTGTTGCTTTTTTAAATTCTTTTAACGTGTTTCCAAACGCCCGTCCAATCGCAGGCAATTTGGATGGTCCGAAAATAATTAAAGCAATGACCAAAATGATGATTAAGCCTGGGATTCCAATATTTTGTAGCATACTTCACCTTCTAATGAATAGTTAATTTTATGTCTCACTTTAAGAATGAACGAATTAAATGATCGGCATACCGTGACGCTCTAATGCAGCGGCTTCTAGTGGGGATATCCCTTGATCCTCGGCAAAGGCAGCAAGCTTGTCCGATACAACTGGACCATAACCGTCAAATCCGCTTGTTGGATTGCCAGTAGCCTCTGCTGCAAGTCCTTTTGTTGCATTCGTTAGTGGTGAGAATAATCCAGTTGTTCCTAATGTTAATGCTACCGTGCTCATTCCGCCGACTTTTAAAAAGTTACGACTGTTCATGCCCTTATTGCTAAAACTCATTGAAATTACCTCCATAAGTCTATTTTTTAGCGGATGGTCTTTTCTATAAAGTAGGCTCTATACATTAAGGTAACAAACCAATCTAAAGGATTTATGAAAAAACTGTAACTTCTGTAATTACATTGAAAAATAAACCCAAAGTATGGATCGTTTAGGAAGAGGTGGGGTATTAGATGCAACGTAAGTAACGTGTTAGGGGGCGGAACATGAGGATTGGGAATAATAGAGAAGAAAACCTAATACTATGATCACGGAACTACGGTTAAATATTATTAATAATTTGTAAAGATTAGTGCGCCTTTTATTAATTTGTAGTCTTGAAAAGATTTGTAGGGTAGGGTCGACAGAGCGGATCAATCAAAAGGGATGATAAAGTTATTGTCAAATAATGTCGTAAGTCTGAATTTTTTTTTAATAATAATGAAACCATTTACATGTTATAATATTTACAACATTAGCACGTTGTTAAAATTAAAAATAAAGTGAGTGATAACTATGTTAGAAGAGTTGAAAAATCGTTTTGAACAAGTTAAAAAGCGTACTCCAATCCATGTAAATGAATTATTAGATTATCTTCAAAAAAGTTATATTTACGGTGAACTATCAATTGTTGAGTACAAAAATCTCTTTTTTGAATTGGATCAACTTAAAGCTGAAAAGCCAAGTGATTTTGAATTTGCTGCAATGTAAGTTTTGTGCAATAATTGTTTCTGTTTAATTATTATTAAAGGTTATTTTGTGTAGTATAGTAAATTTTATTGAATAGATTAGTAGAAAGATTTAGTCGAAGAGCTATCTTGTTATATTAGACTAGTAGGATTAATTAAAAGATGAATATAATATATAAATGGTCCGTCTTCCCAGTGTATTTAGATTCATACTGAGAAAATGGACCATATTTTTGCAGGAGTATTTTTTTAAGTGAATGGATAGAGGATGTGTTACTTCTTATCCAATTTATTTTCCGGTACAACCTGATTATTGTGATTACTGTTATTCCCCTGATTCTTCTTATCATTTTCTTTTGGTTGACTGTTCTTATCTGATGTGTTGCTTTCCACTTTTTCCTTTTTAGGTGGTTCAATCTTTACCGCATTTGTTTTATGGGTATTTTCATCTGAGCGTTCTTCTTTTTTTAATTGTCCTGGAGGAATAGAAGGGGTGCGATCCTTACTACTTTCCATGTTCTCTGTTGGTTTGGTTGGTTCAGCTTTTGTCATTTCCTTTTGTGGATTCGGTGGGTTTACTTGCTGCTGTTTTGCTTGCTGTGAAGGTACTTCTAATTTTTTATTTTCCTCTATCTTTTTGTTCTCCTCTATCTTTTTGTTCTCCTCTATCTTTTTGTTCTCCTCTATCTTTTTATTTTCCTCTATCTTTTTGTTCTCCTCTATCTTTTTGTTCTCCTCTATCTTTTTGTTTTCCTCTATCTTTTTGTTCTCCTCTATCTTTTTGTTCTCCTCTATCTTTTTGTTCTCCTTTATCTTTTTGTTCTCCTTTATCTTTTTGTTCTCCTCTATCTTTTTGTTCTCCTTTATCTTTTTGTTCTCCTTTATCTTTTTGTTCTCCTCTATCTTTTTGTTCTCCTCTATCTTTTTGTTTTCCTCTATCTTTTTGTTTTCCTCTATCTTTTTGTTTTTCCTTCTATCTTTTTGTTTTCCTCTATCTTTTTGTTTTCTTCTATCTTTTTGTTTTCTTTCACTTTTATTTCCTTAATCTCTGTTTTCCTATTATTTTCTTTATACAAGCCTGTCGTTAAGCCCTGTTCTATGGCTTTCGTTCGATCCTCTAGCGTTCCATTCACAATTGTTACATCAACATCTTCATTTTGCATAATTTCTTTCATTTCATTCAAATCTTTTGTTAATTCTTTTTGTAAGTGAAGGTCACGTTCTTTATGTTCTTCCGTAACATAAACGGTTGACAGAACGACTTCATGATTCTCTTTTAGATAGCCTTGATTGCTCATTTCATTGAAAATGTCTCTCAATACATATTTAACATCCTCATGTTTCCAATTTTCAAGCAGGCTGACTATTTTCTCTCCGTCCTTATTATAGGGAATCAATTCAATGACTTGATCCTTTTTATTAACACCTAGTTCAATACTGGGATTAATGTCAATGGACATATAAGCGTACACTTGATTATTTAGTTGGGAGGGAAGAATAGAGATCATGAGAACGAGCGCTAAGGCGGTTGCAACCACAAACTTGCCTTTATGGGGCTGAAAATGAAAGAAAGATAGAAGGGTACTTATTCTATTTTGTTCAACAGGAGAAAAGTCAATTTCTTGTCCAATTTGAACCTTTTTATTTAAATTACGGGTACGTAAAAACTCACCATCAGGGGTTAAAATAGTCAAAAATCTTTTATTTACGTCCATAATGATTCCTTTTTTCACGTTTCCAACACCCCATTTATATAATCTTGTAAGTAAACATAATCCCCAATAAGTATAAGTGCAATGGCAATGATATACTTTCTATTACGTTCAATCGTTTTTCTACTTAGTGGTACAAAGCTTTCCAATTGCTTCATAGGAAGTCGTTTATTCTTTAATAAACTATTTTTAAGTGATTCATTTTCAGCTAAAATTTTTGCCACCATAATGGCATTCTTACGAGCATCTGCATGTTTTGGTGAGTATTCAATCAAATCCTTTAATGAAAGATCAAATTGATGCAATTTATCAATGAATTGAAGGATTTCTTCTTTTCTAAATTCTTCATCCTTTTTCTTCTCGTAATGATTGATGGAAAGCTCGACATCGATATAGTGTTGTTCGTGGTGGTCTTGTCCATCTTGACTGCTTGTATCCATGCTGATCGTTTGATATTTAGTAGATTGCAAGCGAATGTAATCAATGACTCTACGTTTAATGAGAATTTCAGAAAAACTGATTAAAGAACTTCCTTTTTCTGGATTATATTTCTGGATGGCTTCATTAAAAGCGATAAGCCCCATGCTAAATTCATCATCAGATTCATTTATATATCTTTTACATACAGAAGAGACGGTTTTTGCAATAAATGGTTTATAAGCATGGATTAGTTCATTTTGTAGGGTTAGATCTCCCTGTTGTATTAAACGGACTTTCTCTTCAAGCGAATTTTTTTGTTTCTTTGCCATAAACAATAAACCTAGCATTAGCCTCACCCCCAGACTGAAACCATTATATCATAGTAGTAAAATACATTTAATGGGGTTGGCTATGAAATAGAAGATAAAGGATAATAGGCTCTTTGTGAGCCCTTTATCCTTCATTACAAGTTCAAGTTATTTTTCATTTCCTTTGTTCGCTTTATCTTGGCCTTTTCCATTTGATTCCTGTTCTAGCCTGTTTGGTTGATCAGCCTTTTTCTGTTGTTTTGCTTCTTCCTTTTGTTTCATACGATTTTCTTTTACCTCTTGTTTGATTTCTTTTATTTCTTCTTTTGCTTCTTCTTTAATTTGTACTTGTTGTTGTTTCATAACTTCATGTGTTTCTTTCTTTGCCTGAGCTGGAGTTTTTTCTTGAACAGGTGCTTTTACAGGTTCTTCATTAGATGTGGCTGCATCTTCCGTTTCAGGGTCTGCTTCATTCTTAGAGACTGAAGCATCTTGTTCTACTCCTACTCCATTCTTAGAGGATGAGGTTTGTTGATCTACTTCTCCTGCATCTTGACCATCAGCAACTTCCTTATCTTCTGATTTTTCTTCAGTCAAAGTGAACTTAAGAGCCTTTTCTTCCAGTTTAGCTAGTTTTTTTTCTAGTTTGGCATAGCTCTTTTTAATATTTTTTTCTAAGGCGGCTTTTGCTACTGGATTTTTCACTTTTTCCATCGCTGCTTTTAGGGAAAGAATATTTTGTGAAACCATTTTTTCTACTTCTACCAAGGAGTCGTCTTGATTTTCATCCTCTGCAGAAGCGGTATCACTAGTAGATGTATTATTTTCTTTTTCTTCATCTGTACTAGTTGCAACGGATTCTTTTTCAGACTCGATAATGGTTTCTGTACTTTCAAAATGATCAATTGCTTTTTTTATGTTTTCGAGTGCCATGTCTTCCTTTCCTTCAGAAAAAAGGACTTCCGCTTCTGCTAATCGTTCAGTCGCATATGTTGTTAATAACTCAGCTTCTTTTACATCATTGAATGTAAGGGCAAGCTTGATCTTTTCTAATGCCACTTTCGTAAAGTAAAAGAAATTTCCAGGTACAAGAGTGGGAGCATCTTTTTGAGTATCTTCTGATGGGGTTTCTTCGCTTACAACAGTCGTAGAGGTTGTTTCTTCCGTTACTGTATCATGTTCTTCAGCAGAATTTTCCTCTGTTAAGGATAGAGCCTGCAAATCAATTTTCTTGATATTTTCTTCTTCGGTTGTTTCTTGAGCTGCGAAAGCTAAGGCAGGAGAGAAAGCAAAACTTCCTGCTAGGACAATTGCGAGTGTATTCTTTGCGATTTTATTTTTATCTTGTTTGGTTTGGAATTTCATGATTATCACCTCGGAAGTTACTTAAGTGGCCACTTAGTCAATACATCTATTCGAATATAATCGAGGATTTTGAGGGGGTAGAATAAAAAATATTCCAATATAGTAAAATAAACCTACAATGTATGTACTTGAAATGAAATAGATTGTTAGTGGGATCTTATGACTAGATTTTAAGAAAGACTTTGAGGGGGAGTTAAGTCTTATTTGGTTAGGAAAATAGAATCGTTTTTATATAAAACGGCCTAAAAAGTGTTGAATGATTAGTAATGTATTAAAAAAATAATGATTGGAGGGATCAAAGGATGGAAACTAATCATTTAAATCACGAATGGCTTAAAATTGTTAAAGAGATCAAGGAATCGGATGTAACTTTAGAAGAATTTAAGGCGTTCATCGAATTGAAAAAGAGAGAAAAAGAAGGAGAGGACAGCGATTTTAATAAATGGAGGTAAAAATACCTCCATTGACATGGAAACGTTACACGTAACTATTTCTTATTTATAAAAGAAAGCATAACAAATTAGAAATTGAGAAGGATTCTGATTAGCACTAGAATGATTTTCAAACATTATATACGAGAAAGAGCTTCAGCAAATCTAGAGATGGCCTCTTTTATTGACTCTCGTTTTAAATGAGCATATGTCAGACGAACAAAACCATTTGGTGATCCGTACACACTGCCAGGCATAAACAAAATGTTGTTTTTTATGCCTTCTTCAACTAGTTTTCGGTCATCTATATTCTGATTTATTTTACACCAGATATGTAGACCACCATTAGGAATGGAAAACTCCACTTTGTTCCCTAGATATTCGTTTAAGGCAGAAATCATTTCATTTCTACGTTCCAAAAGTTCTTGTCGCAAGAAATGAAGATGTTTTGGATATTCAGGTGAGTGTAAGAATTGATTGGCAATTAATTGTGGGAAAATGCTGATGCCAAAATCAATTTGTTGTCTCACATCTGCTAAACGGTTAATGACCGTTTGGGGCCCGATGATCCATCCTACCCGCAGGCTTGAAGCAATCACTTTAGACAGCGATCCGATATACAATACGTTGCCGCTCTGATCATAGGATTTAATCGGAAAGTGCTCCTTATCTTCAAAAGAAAGCAAACTGACAGGGTCATCTTCCACAATGGGGATCCCTAATTGGGAAGAAATCTCCAATAATTTATTTCGACGAGTATCCGAGAGAACCGTTCCTGTTGGACTTTGAAAGGTTGGGTTTAGAAAAATCATACGGATTTGATGCTTCTGATGAAGTACCGTAATGTCGTCTGGATTTATTCCATTATCGTCAACGGGCAAAGCAAATATTCTTAGGCCAGCAGATTGAAACAATGGAAGTGAATAACTGTAGGAAGGAGCTTCAATTGCGACAGCATCTCCAGGATTTAGTAAGCATTGAGTAATAAGATATAAAGCCTGTTGTGCCCCGGAGGTAATAAGAATAGAGGAACTAGTTGTCTGAATATGATGGTACTCTTTTACATAGTCCGCTAAAGTCTTACGAAAGCTCAAATGTCCTTGTGGATGGACATGACCTAAATTGTGAGGAAAAGTTTGTTCAGCAAAAGAAGCCTGTAAAAAGCGAGCTGGGAATAAGTCAGCAGATAATTCACCACTTGATAAATTGAATCCATCTTTCATACTCTTCGCTTCGTCACGAATGCGTCTAATTAGAGGGTAAGTAGGTAAAAATGTACCACTCTCTGTGTATTTCCTCCAATTTGTTACTCCTTGTGGAAGAATTCCCCATTTATTTGTACTGACTCGGGTTCCACTCCCTTTTTTTCTTTCCACCAAGCCGGATGCCTGAAGTTCATCGTAAACATGAACGATGGTCATTCGATTAACTTTTAATTGTTCTGCCAACTTGCGTTCAGAAGGCAATAAGGTTCCTGCGGGTAATTCTCCATAGGCAATTTTTTCTTCGATAAAATCATAGATTTGTTGATAAAGAGGTTTATCAGCCTCACGATTCACCGACCATTCCATGGTTTATTCACCTCGATGTTATTCATTGATATCGAATTAATAATTGGATTAGATAAGAACAATCCAATTGGATGAGTACAAAAAGAATTTTTTGATTTATCATACTAATTATAGAATATCACTAAACGATTTTGATCGAAAGGAGGAGAATGAGATCGGATTTGCAACTATAATATTTGATTTTTCAGAAAAATATTCATATGATTAACACATATTACATTTTAAGAGTGGGAATAAAATTAGGAGGTTACTATGAAGGAGAATCATTTTCGTACAAGCTTTAAGGATTTACGACAGAATTTAAATGTTAATACCGTTAGTGCGGGTTTAGTTGCAGCCATTTTTGGCTGTACAGGTCCTGCCTTAATTATTATCGGGGGAGCGACAAGTGGTGGGTTAACCTATGCTGAAACGATAAGTTGGATATTTGCTGTTTACTTTTTTAGTGGATTACTAGGGATCTTTTTGTCATTAAAGTATCGTCAGCCTATTTCGGGTGCCCATTCCATCGCCGGTGCCGTATTAGTTGCGGGTGCTTTAACTCATTTTTCACTACAAGAAGCGATCGGTGCCTATATCGTAGCTCATATTCTTGTCATACTTCTTGGTGCATCGGGGTTAATTGATAAAGTAATGAAATGGATTCCAGTTCCAATTGTCATGGGGATGATTGTTGGTGTCATGATCCGTTTTACGACTGAAATGATAACATCTGTAACGGTTGCTCCGATACTCGCGGGGTCTGCTATTTTAGTATTTTTACTTTCGTCCCGATTTTTGAAAAAGGTTCCGCCGGTGCTATCTGCGTTAGTTGTAGCCGTTGTGTTGGCAGTATTGATGGGTGAATTTAAATTTCAGAATGTTCAGGATTCATTTGTCCTGCCACAATTAATGATGCCAGCATTTAGTCTGGATGCGATTGTGTCGATTGGAATTCCGCTCGCTTTACTGATTATTTGCACGGAAAATGCTCAAGCAACAGGGGTTTTAATGGCGCAAGGATACAAACCGCCGAATAGTGGGATGGCGGTGTATGGTTCAATGGTTGGGCTTATCGGTTCATTTTTCGGGGCACACGCGATTAACATTGCAGGGCCGATGACAGCGATTTGTTCGGCGAAAGAAGTTGGCAAAAAAGAAAGCCGTTATGCAGCATCAGTAGCAAATGGATTTTTCTTTTCCGTATTTGGATTATTTGCCGCATTCGTTGTACCTATAGTGATCGCTATGCCTAGTGTAATTGTTACTGTGATTGCTGGATTAGCTATGTTAGGTGTTTTGATCAACTCTCTTAAAACGGCCTTTTCAGATAGTAAATTTCAAATGGGTGCTTTTTTTGCCTTAACAATTGGAATGTCAGGTGTGAATTTCTTTAATATTGGTGCTCCACTTTGGGCCATTGTCGGTAGTTTGTTCGTTTCATTTCTTGTTGAAAAAGATCATTTTGCTTCGAGGGTGAAGAAAGATAAGGTGAGTGTTAAAAAGGTAGAAACAACGGCTTAATCTATGTGAATAAATCTAGTTATTCATCATGGTGAAATCAGCCACAATCGGATACTGTGTAACTTGTAAAAGAATCATAGAAGGTTTTATTTTTCTTGTGAAAGGGTGCGGATCGCAGAATTTAAAGATTGTGGGGAGGGTAAGAGGCATGCAGGCACATGAAATTATGAAATACCATGTTATAAAAGTGAAAGAATATGATTTAGTAAGCTTTGTGATTGAGAAATTTATTGAATACGGTATAAGTGGTTTGCCTGTTGTAAATGACAGAAATGAAATGGTTGGCTATATCAGTGATGGTGATATCATGCGTTATATAGGGAAGCATGAAGATATGGTTTTAGGTGCCTTCTTTTTTACACAATTATTTAAAGGTGATTTTGAGGCGTTTGAGGAGCGGGCAAACCGAATCGTGGATTTAAACGTTATGGAAATTGCCCAAAAATCAGTATACAAGGTTGCCTGGGATGAGGAAATTGAAAATATCGCGGCTATTTTAGGGAAAAAACAAATAAAAAAATTACCGGTCGAGAGAAATGGAGTATTGGTGGGCATTATTAGTCGTGGGGATGTCATCCGAAGTACGTTTCAATCCTTAAATTATTGTATAAAGAAATCGACATCCTGATGAAACAAGTCTATTCAGAAAATAGTAAGGGATAAATATTAGAATAAGAAGACCCTAGGATTACTTATTGAATCCTGGGGTCTCTTATTTGTTAATAGAAACGTCCTTTTTAATAAAGACTCTAGGAGATGAGCTTTAAGCCGATCGTGGATCCTAAAATCATGATAATAAATACAACTCTTTTCCAATCTTTAGATTCACCATATAAAACCATGCCTAACAGAGCTCCACCAGAAGCACCAATACCAGTCCAAATCGCATAGGCTGTCCCCATCGGTATGGTTTCCATGGCCTGTGAGAGTAATAGAAAACTTAAACCAAATCCAAGAATGAGCATGAGAGCAGATTGCCAGTTATGATCTCTATGAAGTTTATTGATCATTAACACACCAAACATTTCAAACAAACCTGCACAAACTAAAGAAACCCATGCCATTAAGTGTCAGCCCCTTCCTTAACGGGATCTGAAGTAACTAATTTCAAACCCACCACTCCTATTAATAAAATCAAAATAAAAACGATTTTCCCGATTTGAAAAGGCTCGGCAAAGAACAGGATTTCTGCTAATACCGTTCCTACAGTACCCAATCCTACAAAAACAGCATAAACCGTCCCTACAGGAAGGGTTTTACCAGCCATAATCATTAAGTAAAAGCTCAGGAAAATGGATAGTAACGTTCCGATCCATGACCATATATGATCGGCATGGTTTAATCCAATGACCCAAAGAACCTCAAAAATAGCGGCAATCAATACTTTAAACCAGTTTGAATTCAATAGAAAACACCTCCCATAGTTAACCTCACAGAAAAAAGCCTAAGAGATGACTGTTTAACGAAACAGTATCTCCCAGGCTTTTATCCTTCCGTGACACAGCCATGCTGTGAGTTTTCTCTCGGACCAGACTAACCTATACGCTACGGAACCCTAGAAAACATTTGTATGATTTAATTGTTTCTCATTATATATGGTGTTAGAAATTTATTCAATAGAGTAGAAGAAAGTGGCATAATGGAGGTGAGTGAAGGAAGGGCAATGGAAATAACAAGTAGAACAGTAATGATGTCCATAAAAAGGAAGCCAAATAGGTTCTAAAGGAGTGAATTAAATTTGTTTTTTAAGCTTACGAAAGAGCAACAACAAGTAATGATTTCTGATATTCAGTATTTCTTTTCCCAAGAAAGAGAAGAAGAGATTACTGAATTTGCAGCAGAACGTGTATTGGATTTCGTGAAGGAATCACTGGCCCCGCATTTTTATAACGCTGCCGTTTATGATGTGAAAAAGGTTGTTGAACAACAATTTTCCTCACTTGAAGATGAAATTCTAACACTTGAACGTCCGATAAAGTAAATGTATGCATTTGAAGGATAAAGTGAAAAGCCAAGAGCATTTTGTTCTCTTGGCTTTAATTTAGGTGATGATTTTCACATATGATAGGCGGTTTAAATCCAAAGACATATGGCTGCCGATCTCCTATAGCCACGCATCCGCAAGGGAACTATCGTCAGCTAGTGCGTATGCTGCATTCGTGATGGCTTCTGCTAACGTATCTCCAGTTTCACAAACTTTATTAAATTCATTCTGAAAACATACTTCGATACCTTCTTTTTCTGTATAAGTAAACCCCAGATGTTCTAATCTTTCAACGATAAGCATGGAATGTTCAAGGTTTTGCTCAGGGTTAAATTCAGATTCATGGATGAAAGTCCCCTTTTCAAAATCAAACCATCGATCCCATCTATTTAATTTCCACCCTAGAATTCTACGTGCAATAACATCTCTTTTGTTCATCCACTAATTTCTCCTTTTCCCTTTTTTAATATTTTACCATTTTCAACGTTTTCATCATATAAATATTACTTATTTTTTGATAAATATGAAAATTTTCATCAAATGAGTAGAAAATGCCTCTACAAATGAGGGTCATTCTTATTCATCAAGTAGAATAATAGCGTAAAAGTTAGAGAAAGAACAGTTTGTCCTTGGAAATTACTTTGAAATCACTGTAGAGAATTTGATAAATATAGACTTGTGAAATTGTTTATTATAATTTGTAAATATAGGGAAATATATCAAAATTTTTACTAAAATGAAAATAGTAGGAAGATAAACAGTAGTATGGATGGGAGTAGAGAATGAATGTTGAAATCGATTATTCGTTTTAGTATGAAAAATGCAGTTGCCTTGTTTTTGATGGTATTTCTTATTGTTGCTGGAGGGGTATATTCATTAAAAGAAATTAATATTGAAAAGTATCCGAATGTGGATATCCCTTATATGACGGTAGTGATTGTGTATCCAGGTTCATCTCCAGAGCAGGTAATGAGAGAGATCGGAGAACCGATTGAAAGAGAATTTTTGAATATTGAAGGGGTAAAAAATGTTTATACAGATGCTAAGGCGAATGTCGTTGCTTCCACGATGGAGTTTGATATGTCTGTCAGCATGGATGATGCTGAGCAAATTGTCAGGTCGACGATTGATAAAGTACAGTTACCAGAAACAGCCGAAAAGCCAGAGATTATTTTATCAGGACCTGAGTCAGATCCAACGATTTTTTCAATGGGAATTTATGGGGAAGAAAATCATGCGGAAGTTCAGAAATTTGTAGAGGATAAAATTATTCCTCGTCTTGAAGTAATAGAAGGGGTAAGTAAAGTGGATGTAGGTGGAGTTGAGGATGAAACGGTTTCGATTCGCCTGTTTCCAGATGAGTTAATGAAAAGAGGGCTGACTCTTGATGATGTAAAAGCGACGATCCGAGCGAATCATTTTTCTATTCCTACAGGGGACTTATCTCTTTCAAACGAAGTATTTCCAGTACGTGTAAGTAAAGAATTAGGCTCGCTTGAGGATGTAAAAAATATAAGTCTCTTTACACGGGAACAAGCATCAGCAGAAGGTTTGCCAAAGCTTGAAGCGATAAAACTAAGTGACATTGCGGAAGTGACATTTGAAAATGAAAATGCTAGTAATTTCACACGAATAAATGGAGAGCCAGGTATTCGCTTTGGAATTATTGCTGAAGGCGGCGCAAATGTCGTTTCGATTGTAGATGAAGTGAAGAAAGAAATAGAAAATGTGAATCTACCAGAAGGATATGAAGTAGAAACATTACGTGATCAATCGATTGAAATCAAGGATTCCGTATACTCTATGATGCGTGAAGCAATACTTGGAGCGATCATGGCAGTTTTGGTTACATTGTTGTTTTTAAGAAATATTCGTTCCACCATTATTGCGGTTATTTCGATTCCGTTATCGATCTTGGCCACTTTTACGGTCATGAATATGCTTGGGTACACGCTAAATATTATGACGCTTGCAGGGATAGCAGTTGCAGTAGGTCGGGTTGTGGACGACTCCATCGTAGTGATTGAAAATGTCTTTAGAAGAGTAAGGGCCACAAAAGATCGGGATGAAGAATTAGTAGAGCAAGCGACAAGGGAAGTAGCTTCAGCGATTACTTCTTCTACGATTACAACTGTTGCGGTTTTCTTGCCAATGGCCTTTGTTCCTGGAATTGTAGGCGGATTTTTTAAACCTCTTGCATGGACCATTGTGATTTCATTATTATTTTCACTTATTGTAGCGATTACCATCGTACCTCTTTTATCGAGAATTTTTCTATTAAATATTTCTATAAAGGAACATAATGAAAATTATTTACAAAAGGTTTATCGCACTAGCCTGCAATGGGCACTAACACATCGAGTAGTGACTCTGACAGTAGCAGTAGGACTTCTTGTGGGATCCGTTGTTTTCATTGCTCCACAGCTTGGTACAACCTTTTTGCCTCAGGAAAAAGTAAGCGACTATGACGTGAACATTTCGATGGAGAAAGGGACGGCACCGAGAAAGACGAGTGAAGTAGCAAGTGAAGTAGAACAAATTCTTTTAGCTCAAGAGGAGATTGAACTTGTAAGTACAAATGTAGTGGGGCAATCTGAGCGCGCCTCCATTTCATTTGTCGTCAAGGACTCTGTTGAAAATGTGGATGGTTTAATTGAAGATTTACGTAATCATTTTGCTGATATTACAGCAGCTAAAGAAATTTCCGTTAACGGTGTTGGTGGGCTGATAGGCGGAGCTGAATCACAATATACACTGGTCGTTAATGGTACAGATTTTGAAGAGATTCAAACAGCAAGCGAGGAAATCGTCAGTGCATTAAAAGAAATAGATGGCATGGCGGAAATTAGCTCCTCAATAGAAGGAGAAGAGCCTGAAATAGAAATAGACTTGAATGAAGAGCAACTTGCGGAAAAGGGTCTTATGCCTGCAATGGTTGGACAAGGCCTTCGTAATCTGATCAACGGTGATGTTGTAACGAATATGATGATTGAAGATGAGAAAACGGATGTTAAGCTTGGTTTGAAAATGGATGACATGACTTCTCTTGAGGAATTGGGAAAACAGAAAATAAATAATATGATGGGAATGCCAGTTGCTCTTGAGGAAATTGGAGAGTTGAAGCGGGTTAATAATATAACAGGCATCAATCATTTAAATTCCAATGAATATGTGATGATTTTTGGACAAATTACGGATTCAAATACAGGGGATGTAACAGCAAAAGCCGATGAGGTTATCGATCAACTTGATTTGCCTGAAAGTGTCAGTTATTACAAAGAAGGCGCCTCAGCGGCTATGGCAGATGGTTTTAAAAATTTAGCAATAGCGATCGTGGTCAGTATTTTCTTAGTATATATGGTGATGGTTATTGCCTTTGGAGAAGGGAAAGCACCATTTGTCATTTTATTTGCTATTCCTTTTTCAGTCATAGGGGCTTTAATAGGACTTTACATTTTAAAGGAACCCATTGGAATGCCAGCTATGATTGGATTGCTTATGTTGAATGGAATTGTTGTTACAAATGCCATTGTTCTCATTGATAAAGTGAAGCAAAATGAGAAATTGGGAATGGAGAAACATGACTCATTAATAGAAGCGGGTGTCGTTCGGATTAGACCCATCTTGATGACCGCGATCGCCACAGTGGGTGCTCTTATTCCAATGGCCATTTCATCGCATGCAGGAATTGTTTCTTCATCGCTAGCTGTGGTTGTAATTGGTGGACTGACAACTTCTACATTGTTAACACTATTTATTGTTCCAGTACTGTACAGTCTATTTAACCCTATGAAAAAAGTGAAGCGTGTGAAGGATGACGGTCACACGAAAATGATGTAAAGTTGGATTAAGAAAAAAGTGCGGTTTTATAATAGGTTATCCTTTGAGAATGAATGGGTGGTGTTTATTATATGGAAGATAACAAAGTCAAATTTAATTCAATTGATGAATACATTGGTCTATTTCCTTCTGAGGTTCAGGATATATTGACAACATTAAGGAAGTTGATCAAAGAATCAGCACCGGAGGCAACAGAAAAAATTAGTTATCAAATGCCAACGTTTGCTATGCATGGAAATCTAGTGCATTTCGCTGCATATAAAAAACATATAGGATTTTATCCAGCCGCAAGCGGAGTCGCTGCTTTTACAGATAAATTAGTTGAATATAAAACGTCCAAAGGAGCCATTCAGTTTCCGATCGACAAGCCCTTGCCTTATGAATTGATAAGAGAAATCGTTCGATATAGAGTCGATGAGAATATGAAGCGATCAGAAGAAAAGAAAAAGAAGAAATAATTATATTCAGATCTGATTTTTAGTGGATTTTTCATGAAGTGATAGTTCACTAAATTGTACATACGTATGTTAATGGGGATGCTATCATTAAAAAGGATTATTTTGTTCGAATCAGTAATCTGCTTGAATGTTTCAATAAAAAATGAGGTACGCTTTAATAAAAACGACTATTTTAATTGGCGGTTTTCATGGATTCTTCAAAAATTTGCTTCATACAAGAGTGAATCCCAGTATTTAATAATAGGGAATATTAGACAATAGTAATATAGTAAGCAATTGTTAGCGATCCCGAGACTACTGAAATGAGGTGTACTCTTTCAATAATCTGTGGATCGTTATTTTTCTATCTAAGTCTAAATTGCTATGTTATTTTTGTTTAATTGGAATGAAATTTCCAAAAATTCTATTTTGTGATATAATTGGACTATTAAAAATGAACCATATCGGAATTAAATACGAATGTCTTAGGGTGGGGCTAAATGAATGTATTTGTTGCAAGGCAACCCATTTTTAATAGAGGAGAACAGAGTGTTGCTTACGAATTATTGTATCGAAAAAGTGAAATCAATTCTTATAATCATATTGATGGAGATGAAGCAACAGCAGATGTCATTATAAATGGCTTTTTCAATATTGGGGTCGAGGAACTATCAGAAGGAAAAAGATGCTTTATTAATTTCACTGAAAATTTATTGAATTTAAAGTTGCCAACTTATTTTGAACCAGAATCAATTGTTGTAGAGATTTTAGAGGATATTCCAATTAATAATGAGCTGGTGTCCATTTGTCAAGAATTAAAGGAGCTTGGTTACACGATTGCACTTGATGACTTTGCCATTCAAGAATCATATGAATTGTTACCCGAGTTACTAAAATATATAGATATCATCAAGATCGATTTTCTTCAAACGCCGTTATATGACAGAAGACGAATGATCACACGTTATAGGAGTCATCAAGTTTCCTTTCTCGCTGAAAAAGTCGAGACGAGAGAAGAATTTGAATTAGCATTAAATGATGGCTTTGATTTATTTCAAGGATACTTTTTTAGTAAGCCTGATGTACTGTCCACTCAGGATATTCCAGCTTATTTTCAAACTCACTATCAAATTTCAGAGGAGCTCTCAAAGCAGGAGCCCAATATAAATGATATTGCTTCTAAAATTGAGCAGGATGTAGCACTTTCTTATAAACTGCTAAGATTGATCAACACAGCGGCATTTTTCACAAGGAATAAAATAAATTCCATTAAACATGCATTGGTATTTTTAGGTTTACAGGAGTTCAAAAAGTGGATTTATGTGCTTACGATTAAGCAGATTAACCACGAAAAAAATACAGCTCAGGAGGAAGTGATTAAACTCTCCCTTATCCGGGCTCATCTTTGCGAACAACTCTCACAAAAGATTGGAAAAACGGAGTCCTCTGCTTATTTATTAGCTGGGATGTTTTCTTTAATAGATAATTTATTACATTGTGATATGAATGATGCATTACAAAAGTTACCATTATCAGATGAAATTAAAGATGCTATAAATGGAAAAAACAATGAAATTGGAAAGGTTTTGAACTGGGCCATTCAAATTGAAAAATGTAATTGGGATATAGCAGAGTTACCATTAACTGAAAATGAAGTTTCAAAATGTTATCAAAATGCGATTCAATGGTCTAACTTATTACTAAACGAAAATTAAAGATTATAACTCTCTTTACTACAAAACTTCTATCATTGTAGTAAGGGGAGTTTTTTATTTAGGGTTAGTAAATTTGTCGAACAAATGAATATGTTAAAAGTTTATCTAGCACCTTACAAATAAATACTAGTAATCTTTTTAAGTGTGTTATATAATAATCTTAATTAATAAAGTTGTTATATAACATAACTTAAAAAGGAGAATGATCATATGAATAAAACTCAATCGATTGCACGAAAAATATTAGGTTGGAAACTAAATAAATGGGATCGATGGTATGATTCGGAGAAAGAAATTTTTATTCATGAAAACGAATTTCAACCTGAGATCAATCTTGGTCACGCTATGCTAGTTGTAGAAAAGTTGGAAAAATTCGGGTATAAATTCACTAAAGATGGTGATAATGAAGTTCGTTTTAATCATATAAATGCAAGTGGTAATACATTAGCAGAAGCCATTACAGATGCAGCTTATTCAATTATTGAATATCGTTCAATTGATGAAAGCGAGGATTTGTGGAGTCAATTATGTTAGAAGAGAGTAATGATGTAAATTATTTTAAGAAATGATAAGCAGAAAATGATATGAATGATAAATAAGGACTGTCACAAATCTAAAATAATTAGACTTGTGGCAGTCTTTTAAGTTTTATAACTTAGCAATTTCTATAAGTTCTTAACAATAAGAGAATTGTCTTGTTCTAAAAGTACAAGCACTCTGTAAAAGTTGTCCATAGAATATGGTAAAACAATTAAAGGGTGACTTGATCTTGAACAAAACGAAACGTGGAAAATCTCAAGCTGACTTTTGCCTTTTTCCAAAATATAATTGGTGCGGACCTGGTTGCAGTGGTCCTGGTATTCCGTTTAATGATGTAGATTCTTGTTGTAAAGGCCATGACAAATGTCTTAAGTACAATTCGCAGTGTTATTGTGACAAGGAATTTCGTAAATGCCTACGTCCAAAAGTTAATCTTACGAGCGAGAAGGGTAGAGTGGCCGCTTTAATGTATACTTATATGTCCATTCAAACCATTTTTACATGCTTGAATAGAGATTAAATGGAAAAAAGCTCAAATCTACTGATTTGAGCTTTTTTTATGAAACTTTCCTCATCATTGAATTGTAGGAAGTTTACAAAAAAGGTAAAATAATGACGGAAATAAAAATCACTGAACAGCGCAATGACTCTTATAATAAATTGGATCACTTTTTTGACAGGAATTTAAAAAGGAGACGGAAGAACCGTCCCCTTGTATTATAATAGTGATTTAACTGCATAGGCGAAGCCGTTTTCGTCGTTTGTTTTGGTTATGATATCGGCTTGCTGCTGAACCGTATGTGGGGCATTGCCCATTGCTATAGAGGTAGTTGCTACTTTGAATTGAGCAAGGTCATTTCCACCGTCGCCAAACGCAAAGATTTCATCGTATTGGAGATTCATCATTTGTTGGTACCGTATTAAAGCGGAACCTTTGTCAGCTTCAATGGATGTAAATTCCACATTGTTCGGGTGTGAAGAAGCCATGGACAAGTCCAGTTTTCCTTGAATGATTTGTTTAATTTGATCGATTTTTTCGGTCTGATCCTTGCGTGAGACAGCCATAACTTTGTGGATTTTGAGATGATCTTTATTCAGAATGTGATCGTAATCGTAATCGTGAAAAATGCGATCGATTTCTTCTGGGCTTTTATCTTGAATCTCCGGATTTCGGCATGGAAACCCGCCTTGATTGGTATAAACCATGATCCATACCCCTATTTCTTTTAGGATAGGGAACAACTCTTTATAGATGGATAGGGGTAAAGAAGCTTCATAAAGAACTTCTCTTGTTTTCGAATATAGTACGGTTCCATTAATACATATGATGGGAGTTTCCAGCTCTTTTATTTCTTCGTACCTAATGACATCTTCAAAAGCACGGCCAGTGTTAAAAATAATGCTGTGACCTTGTTTCTGTATGGTCTTTAGAACCTCTAAATTTTCATGTGATATTTCATGATCGGAGTTTAAAAGTGTACCGTCTAAATCAATTGAAAAACATTTCATTTTTTTGTTTCCTTTCTTTTCGTATCATGTTGACTATATCATATATCTTTTAATGGATAACCATTTTTTTATTTAGAATAGGGACGATCGCTTTGTTCTGTTTAAATGGGATTTACATCATACATTTTTGTGGTAACGGAGATTTTTTAAATAAATTTCAATAAATAGAAGAATAATAATAAGCAAAGATTACATTTGTACGATTGAGGGAGGAAAATATGACACAATCGAAAAGTTTACTAAAGAATGGGAATAAATCTTCCCTTATTGCTGCGATTGTAAATACCGTAATTTCAATTATTAAAGGAGTCGCCTATTTTTATACGGGGAATGTAGCTATGTTTGCCGAAACCATGCATTCTTTAGGAGATGCAGCGAACCAATTTTTTGTCTTTATTGGAAGCGCGCTAAGTAAAAAGATGCCGACAGATCGCTATCCTAATGGTTTTGGACGGCTTGTAAACCTAGTCTTATTAGGAGCGGTTATTATTGTCGGTATCATGAGTTATGAAACAATTAAAGAAGGGTATCATCATGTTCTACATCCAACTGAATCAAAAGGGGTTTTAATCAATCTTACCGTTCTGGGATCAGCCTTTTTATTGGAGTCATTCGTTCTTTTTAAAGCGATGAAGGAAGTTCTTCATGAAACACATACGGAAGCAAAAGGGTTTGCTATTTTAACAAAAAGTATGAGTGTTTTAAAACGAGCAAAACCAGCCACAAAACTCGTTTTTATGGAAGATTTGGTTGCCACATTCGGTGGAGTCATTGCGATTATTGGGATTCTTTTGTCTTATTTTGGAGGGCTGCACGCAGCAGAAGGAATTGCATCCATATTGATTGGTTTGATGATGTTTTATGTAGTAGGCAAGGTATTTTTAGATAATGCTAAAGGTGCACTTGGTGAAGCGGATGACGAATTAGAGGAGACGATTGCTCAGTACATATTTACAAATTCAGAAATTAAAGATATACAAACACTTTTTGCCATTAAAGAAGGGGAAGATTTTCATATTGAAATGAAACTTGAAATCGATCCATCGTTAACCGTGGCTCAGGCAAATGAGATAAAGGATCGTATTGAGAACCGGATTTTGGAAATCAAAGGGGTAACGGACGTGATTATCGAATTTGACGAAGATGACGGGATTCAGACTTGGGATAAAAACCTGACATTGAATAATGGAATTACAAACTAACGAGTAAAATAAGACAGATACAATGAGTATGTAGTAAGAGCTCATTGTGTCTGTTTTTATATTCAGAGAGTAAGCAGTAAGTTTAACTTCCAAATCATTTATTTATACTAAAATGACTGTTTTGGACATAATAAATGCTGTGTTTTATGAATCCGTTTTCGAAAAAATACAAAAGTTAACCTTGATTTATAGGAAAAATATTTGCTATAGTCTAAAACAGACCGGTTGGTACGGAGGAGGTGTGCTTCGAGGAATGGATACGAAATCGTTGATCATCGAAACTGCGACAAAGCTTTTCCAGCAGAAAGGATACTTAGGGGTAGGATTAACCGAGATTATTAAAGCTTGTAATATTTCAAAAGGTTCGCTCTATCATCACTTTCCAAATGGCAAAGAAGAATTATTAATCAGTTGCCTTCAATCCCTGAAAGAAGTGATTACGAGGGACATCGAGGACATCTTTGATCATTATCCAACTACAAAAGAGGCTTTAGTGGCTATGATTGGAAAATTGATTGATCATTTGGAAATAGATGGGACGATTACTGGATACACATTTAGCAGTATTATTAGCGAAATGGCTTCGTTAAATGATCCAGTTAGACAAGCCTGTGCTCAGTTGTATGAAAAGATACAAGAGATATACTTTCATAAGTTATTATCTGATGGGTTTTCTGAAGATTCGGCACATTCGATTGCCCTTATGACAACAGCCTCTATCGAAGGTGGAATGATGCTGTGCTTAACACAAAAGTCAGCAGAACCACTAAAAGTTATTTCTCAAGTGTTACCAAACTTTATAAAGGAGTTTTAATGAATGAATACACAAAGTAAAACAGGTTCTACATTGAAACAAACGTACAAAACAGGCCCTATTATGGCAGCCCTTCTAGTAGCAGGCTTTGTTGGACTGTTTAGTGAAACAGCATTAAATATTGCCTTAGGACAATTAGGTCAAGTATTCAATGTTGGTGCGACAACGATCCAATGGTTAGAGACAGGTTATTTCTTAACATTAGCTATTTTAATACCAGTAACGGGTATTTTGATGCAAAAATTCTCAGAGAATTCTTCAACACAAGAAGAGTTCCTCCTAAATCTTATTTCAGTTGAATAACTTTGGGTAATTTTACTTAATTTAGGGAAAGCGGTGAAGAATTTTTGGATTTATTGCTTTGGATCATCATTACAGCCTGTTTTATCTTCAGTTTTGTAGGACTTGTTTATCCTATTATCCCGTCTGTTTTAGTCATTTGGGTCGGAGTTGCGTTCTATCATTTTGGGATTAATTCGCAGGAGCTTTCTTGGATTTCATGGACGATGCTGATCATATTGACGCTATTGTTGTTTTTAGCAGATTATATTGCAAATCTACATTTTGTGGATAAAGCAGGAGGTTCTAAATGGGGAATGAGAGTGGCGACGATCGGATTAATTGTTGGAAGCTTTGTCATTCCTCCTTTCGGTGTGATTATTGTTCCATTTGTATTCGTACTAATCGTCGAAATGATGCAAAAGAAGTCATTTCAGGAATCCCTTAAAGTGGCATTTGCTACCTTTATGGCTTTTTTAAGCGGTACGTTTGCAAAAGTGATTATTCAGATCATCATGATTGTTGTTTTCGTAATGGATGTTGTGATGTAAGAGTAGGCAGTTTAAAGTAATGATTATGCGGGGAAGAGTAAAAACAGTTTATTTATATAAAGAAGTGTGGTATGGTATTAATAATAAAATACTTGTTTGAATTTGGAGGAGCCTGTCACCAAGGGATTAGTATGTCCCTTGGTTGCAGGCTCTTTTTGTGTTTTCTTATGTTTAAACAAATTTATAGTTAGAAAGGTGGAATTATATGTTCATACTACAAATTGTCATTATTTTACTGGCAACAAAAATGGCTGGACAATTAAGTATTCGGCTGGGACAACCGTCTGTGTTAGGCAAAATTATTGTTGGTATTATTTTAGGACCAGCACTGCTGGGATGGGTGCATGATACAGAAATCGTCAGTATTTTTAGTGAAATCGGTGTTTTACTTTTAATGTTTTTAGCAGGATTGGAAACAAACTTGAAAGAGTTAAATCAGAATAAACGAGCAGCTGTACTCGTTGCAGTTGGTGGTATCCTTGCGCCCATTCTTTTAGGCTACATGGGAGCACAAATCTATGACTTTTCAAATGCGGAGTCCATTTTTATAGGTTTATTATTATCTGCCACATCGGTTAGCATCTCGGTTCAAACGCTTAGAGAACTTGGCTGGTTGAATAGTAAGGAAGGTTCTACATTATTAGGAGCTGCAGTACTAGATGATATTATTGTTGTCATCCTAATTGCCATTGCGATGAGTTTCTTTGCTGGGTCCGATACGAATCTTGCTTTACTCATGGGAAAGAAAATCTTGTTCTTTGTCATCATTATTTTAGCTTCTAAATGGTTGGTACCTAAATTTATTCAGTTGTTCTCCAAATTTAAAGTGACTGAGGCTAGTTTAAGTGCGGGATTAATAATCTGTTTTGGCTTTGCCTATTTTGCGGAATCTGTTGGGGTTGCTGGGATTATTGGCACGTTCTTTGCAGGAATTGCCATCGCGCAAACAAAATTTAAAGAAGAAATTGAGCATAAAGTAGAACCTATCGCGAATGGACTTTTTGTTCCCTTCTTCTTCGTAAGTATTGGGTTGGCGGTTTCGTTTGATGGAATCAGCAGCCAAGTGGGATTTATGGTCATTTTTTCCATAATTGCGATATTGTCGAAGTTTATTGGCTCAGGAATTGGTGCTAAGGTTTCAGGATTTAGTTCAAAATCTTCAATGGGAATCGGTGCTGGGATGATTTCGAGGGGAGAGGTTGCGTTAATCTTAGCTGCGATGGGATTAGAGAGCGGGTTGCTGCCTACTCAATATTACACGGCAATCATTATTGTTGTGATTGTGACCACACTCGTTACACCTCCATTATTAAAAATGTTTTTTGGAACTCGAAACAAACAGGTTGATAGGGGAATATCCATGTAGTTTTTGTTATCGTCTAAATCCGGCAATAACAAAGGAGATAGAAAAGTAAAAATGTAACATGAATGGGGGGATCCTAGTAAGGGGTCCCTTTTGATGATTTAGTTAAAATAATTCCGGAATATTGTGTCTACCTTTGCAGTAAAAAGCACATCAAGATAATATTTTTTTATGATTATGTAGGTTGTTAGGAGGTATCGTAAGAGGACACCTAGAATAAATAGATAACTGAATTTCTTATACATGATGACTTCCAAACAGAATCAGATTAAAGTCCGTAATGCTATCTATAAAAGACTGAATATTCAAATATCATAACTTCTTACGCAATACATGTATTACACAAAAAATATCTGGGTACGTGAAAGAACATAGGAGGTGAATGGAATGTTTGGATATGATGAACATTTAGATCAGAATGCTCGGATTAAAGTGGTTGGTGTTGGCGGTGGAGGAAATAATGCAGTGAATCGTATGATCGAGGAAGGATTGGAAGGTGTAGAGTTTATTGCTTTAAATACAGATGCGCAGGCACTTCATTACTCGAATGCGGGAATAACCATGCAAATTGGTGCTGCATTAACAAGAGGTTTAGGAGCGGGTGCAAATCCGGAAGTGGGGAGACTAGCGGTAGAAGAAAGTAGAAGCCAGATCGAAGAAGTTCTTGAAGGGGCAGATATGGTTTTTGTGACCGCTGGAATGGGCGGCGGCACAGGAACAGGGGCAGCGCCGGCAGTTGCCCAAATTGCCCGTGAATTAGGAGCGCTAACCATTGGGATTGTTACACGTCCGTTCACATTTGAAGGCCGTAAGCGTTCAAGAAATGCGGACAGCGGTATTGAAGCAATGAGGAAATCTGTAGACACGTTAATTATTATTCCAAATGATCGATTATTGGGTGTTGTGGATAAAAAAACACCTATGCTTGAAGCGTTTCGTGAGGCAGATAATGTCCTCAGACAGGGAGTACAAGGGATCTCAGATTTAATTGCAGTGCCTGGTTTAATTAACCTGGATTTTGCTGATGTAAAAACGATCATGTGTAACCAAGGTACCGCACTTATGGGTATTGGCATCGCAGAAGGGGAAGGTAGAGCGGTTGAAGCGGTTAAGCAAGCAATATCGAGCCCTTTACTTGAAACCTCGATTGATGGCGCTAAAGGAGTGATCATGAACATTACAGGTGGCAGCAATTTAAGTTTGTTTGAAGTTCAGGAAGCAGCAGATATCGTCACTTCAGCAACAGACGAGGAACTTAATATGATTTTTGGTTCGATTATTAATGAAAATTTAAAAAATAAAATCATCGTAACGGTCATTGCTACTGGTTTTGAAAAGCAGGAAGAGCCAGCGTTAAACATGCCTACTCGGCCACTAAAAGAAAGAAGAACCCGTGAAAGTTCTCCGCTGCTGCAACGTCAAGAAACCATTCAAAAAGATAGACGGGGAAAACCTTCCAAAGAAGATTTATTTGAAATTCCCACCTTTCTAAGAAATCGAAGGTCCAATTAAACACGAGCCTGAAATTTTTTGTGAATTAAATACTAACAAATTGTAAATATATTCTTAATATTCTGAATTTAATTGGATTTTTAATTAAAACATGCTATCCTTAATTTATTGATAGATAAGGAAAAGCTGACTTGACCACAAGAAGCGCTAAAATGCCTCTTAGAATTTTGTTAAATTGAAGTTTAGAACTAGAAAGTCTAGATATCTACTACTTCAATGAACAAATATCTATGAGAACGTTTTAGGCGCTTTTTTATTTTCTTATTATCAATAAAAAAATTTTTATAATGGAGGAATGGAGAATGGAAAAAATGTGTATGAGTATGATGATGATGACTTGCATGGAAAGAATGATGTGTGAAATGAATTGTACGAAAATGATGATGGATAAGATGTGTGATATGGACATGATGATGGAAATGGATCAAATGATGTCTAAAATGCAAGAATGCGATGAAATGATGACATCGATGATGAACATGATGATTAAAATGAAAGAAAACTGCTAATAAATGGAGAAGAGGTGCCTTTTTATAAAGGTACCTCTTTTTTTGAATTTGTACCCATGAGCTGAATGATTAATTTTTGAGAGTGTCTTTTTTAGTTAAACCCAATTGGCGCCCTAATAAAATCCGTTCTTGCTTGAGATTCCCCATTTTTTCTTGTAACTCATGATTTGTAGAGTATTTTTTGATGTGCTGATAAAGTTGATAAATTTCTTCATTAATAAGTTTGTATTTTTTCCAAAGAATATCCTTGTCTAAAGGTTGATTTTTTATGGGCTTCTCAGTAGTTAAAGCTTCTAGTTGTTCGATAATTTCAAGTTGCCATATTGTCTCGCCTAAGTCTCCAGCAAAAAGATACAAATCTAAATAATCGTTAACATTTAGCTCCATTTCTGTATTCATCCTACATTCCCCTTTCTTATCGCTCATAAATTAGTATCAGCCATCCAACGAACATGGTTTCTAATGAAAAACAATTAAGTGGTTCACTTAATCAGTTCTATTATTAGTATTTTCAACTATTCTAATGTATATACTCGGAATTAGCAATAGTGGTTTACTAAATTTTTAAAAAATTAAATGAAATGGGCTTTGTTCTCCAAATGGATGAGTCTTTTTGTATTGTATTATTTGTGTTAATAACGTGGCTTGAACTTAATATTTCTTGTTTTCATGAATGACTCATTTGTTTCACGATTGTAATAAAAGTAAAAAAGACGTCTTCGTCAAAAAACTGTCAATCCTTATTTTCTATATAAAATATGGGAATCGAATTGGATAATACCCATAATTGTAAAATAAATCCATATAAATCATTGGTATGTATAAACGTCCATCATGAAAGCTTTTTTCGCTGTTTTCCCTACCAATTTAATCTCCATAAAGTCTATCAATCTAGCAGTATGTTATTTCCTTCCAAAAATATTACAAAATTCATGTGTTACGATGTTTGTGCAAGCAAGACAGCAACAAAAATACTTTAGCCTATCAAACATCTGGGAGGATTTAATATATGAATAAGAAAATTATTTTTTCAATCGCAGCAGCTGCAGCATTACTAGCTTCAACACCTGGCATGAATAAAGCGGAAGCAGCAACACCAGTTTCTGTACAATCTAAAGTATATGTTTATCAAACGGGTAATCTCAATCAAGATCAAATAAATAGCATTCTTAAAAAATACTTGAATGGTAATCTTTCATTTTCTCAATACATGCAAAATGGACAAGATCGAATGAATGGGAAGTCAACGACTACAACAGCAAAACAACCAACTCAGGCAGTTCAACAACCGGTTCAACAACCAGCACAACAACCAGTACAAAAACCAGTTGAACAGCCAAAAACAGCACCAACAACACCAGCTTCTTCACAAGTAAGTGCTTTTGAACAGCAAGTGCTAGATTTAACAAACCAAGAGCGTGCTAAATATGGCGTCCCTGCTTTAAAGCTTGATGTAGAATTAAGTAAAGTGGCTCGTGAAAAATCTCGTGACATGCAGGCAAAAGGTTATTTTGATCACAACAGCCCAACTTACGGTTCTCCATTTGATATGATGAAAAAATTCGGTATTTCTTACCGTACAGCGGGTGAAAACATCGCAATGGGACAACAATCACCACAGGAAGTTGTCACTGCATGGATGAATAGTGAAGGACACCGTAAGAATATCCTAAATGCAAACTACACACATATTGGTATAGGGCATGTTGCACAAGGAAATTACTGGACGCAAATGTTTATTGGGAAATAATTAAAAAGACATAAAAAATGCCAGGCACCATCCATTTATTTGGTGGTGCCTGGCATTTTTTTATTAACAAAATATTTTGAGTATAAAGGAAAAACAATTCAAAAGAAGAAATATATTATGGAATAATCTTATTTGCAAAAAATGCAATGAAGATTAGTTAAGGGGGAAAGGGATGAATCAAAGATCTATTAAAATACATATATCTCATGTATTATTTCTCAGTATTTTGGCAGTGATATATGCTATTTTCATCGGACAAAGTATCGTTTTTTCACAAGAACTCTCAACAGATCATCATCAACATTCAACGGGGAGCGAGACAAGTGGGGATCAAAATCAATCAAACTTCAATGATCCAATGACAAAATGTATGTATTAAAAGAAGATGCTGAAAAAATACGAAAATCGGTAAAAGAGAATCCTAGAAAACCAATCAAAGAGATACAACCACTTACTTTTTTTTATTCACAAATGGTATAATCTGGTTAACCAATTTGTATCCTGAAGGGAATGAATGAAAAATATGATTGTATTATCCTCTATTTTAAATTCAATGCTACTTAGTTTTATCGAATTGTTTTCCCTTTTAGGGGTTATAATCCTAGTTGGTTTGGTGATAGGTATTCTTGAAAGATATTCCAATGCTTACTTATTTCGGGCTTTTGGTATACGCGGACTGCTGTTAACGGCTTGGATTGGCACTCCTATTCACGAAATCGGGCATCTGATTCAGTGTTTCATTTGGGGCCATCGAGTTACAAAGGTGAAGTTATTGCAATGGAATCAAGGTGATGGTGTTTTAGGATTTGTGGAACACCAATACAATCGGAATAGCATCTACCAAAGGATAGGGAATTTTTTTATTGGAATAGGCCCCATTTTTAGTGGAATTGGCTCGCTGATGTTAGGACTGTATCTATTGCTGCCTGAATCTTATGAATCTATTGCAACGTACATACAACAACAGGTTACATTAGAAGAGTTAACGATAGGAGTTTTAAAAATAATAGGGGAAACCATTCTCGCTCTATGCAAAAGCATTTTTACACTTCATAATCTTTTGAATCCGTTCTTTTGGATATTTCTAATGGTCGCTATTTGTATTTCGTCGCATACGGCTTTAAGTAAAGAGGATATTCAGGGGTCTGCAAATGGACTATTAACGATATTTATCCTCCTGTTTTTAATAAACATAGCTGCTGGAGTTCTTGGCTTCGATAGTTATCCATTAATATTAAAATTGGCTGGATATAACGCCTACATCCTCGCATTTGCCAGTATTGCGGTGCTCTTTTCTGTAATAACACTGTTGTTGAGCTTTATTTTATACCGTGTGACAAAGAAGCTTAGAAGGAATACAAGGGGAAGGTTTTAGTGCTTTTTTAAAACAGAGAAACGGTAGAACGTCCCTCTGTTTTTTCCTTATTACTGCTCCCCAAGTACATGATCCAAATACTGAAGAGCTTTATCACGGCCGCCTATATATTGTTCTTCTCTCTTTCGGTCTTTTTGAATTTTTTCTAAAGTAGCTTGTAGAATGTCTTCTTCTTTTCCTTTTGGAATGACAATTACACCATCTGCATCTCCAACGATGAGATCACCAGGACTAATGCTCACACCACCACATGAAATCGGAACTTGCCATTCACCTTGCTCGGCTTTTACACTGGCTGCTATGGTTGATGACCGACAAAATACAGGGAAGTCTAAGCTGCGGATCCCTTGAATATCACGAATCGCGCCATCAATGACCATTCCTCGCAATCCAAGATTTTGTGCAAGACTAATGACAAAATCACCAGCAACCGCTCGCTCTGTATAGCCTTTTCCATCAACAACCAAGACATCTCCTGGTTTTGCTTCTCTTAATCCATGTAAAATGCCCGTATTGTCACCTGCTGGAATTTTAACCGTGAACGCCCTTCCAGCCATTTTGTCACTTCCTTTTAAGGGTTTAATCATCGAATTCATATGATTAAAACCTTTTAACGCATCTGAAATTCCTGTTGTTGGCAATCCATAAAATCGATCTTCAATTGATGACATAGTAGACTCCCTCTCTTAAAATAAGATGATTCGTTTCATTATAATCTCTATTTATTAAGATATGCCTATAATCTCATTATGCATGGTAATGAAAACGAAGCCTAGTTGTATTCTTGCATTCAAGTGGAAAAATCACGTTAACAAATAGATGAAATTATTTTCATTTCCTATCATATATAAGTGATTTCCAGATCATAATAAATAAGGTGAAAAGAATTAAATTCCAAAAATTTACTATTTGAAGGATTGTAAAGATTTTTAGTAAAAGGTCACAACAAAGATATTCATAAAGAAAGGGGCGCTTTAAATGGATTTAGAATGGTTCGACCGAGTTTGCGGTGAGTTGCAGGATAGTCTTGATTCCATTTGCAGTAAGTATGATGAAAATGGGAGTATGTCTATTGAGCGAGGGGCAAAGCATCCTACGATAGACTTCTTTATAGAAAATGCAGGGTCTGACAGAGAGTATTTCTGTACACTTTTTTTTGATCCGCATAATGAAGAATTCTATGTAGAATCTTTTGATCCGGATCTTGGCTATGTCAGTAAAGTCATACTAGCTGATATAGAAGACATTGTGGATGCTGTTCACGAAAGCTTTCATATTTATATGGATGATGACCTTTCTGAAGAAGAAATGGATGTAGATGAAACCGAGTACTATGAATTTAATGAAGATGGTGTAGATTTATTAGAGGAAGTCGAGGTTGAATGGGAAACTCCTGAGGTGACTGCTTATTATCAAGAAAATGAAGTAGAAGTCACTTATCAGTTCGGGATTATCCAGGAGACAAGGGACGGTGTATTAAAAAGGATCAATCGTATATGGACAGACGATGATCTGTTAAAGGATGAAACAAACTTTATTTTTAGTAAAGAAGAGGCCAGTACCATTATAGCTATGATCGCAAGTCATATGGACTCTCTGGGTACGATGGATTATGTTGAATAGATGAGGAAAATGGCTGCTCAGACTTTGGGCAGTTTTTTCTGTTTTAAAAGATCATTCTAATCTAAAGTTATTTGGTTTGCGGACAATTGTTAAGAATAGGGGTTCATAAATTTTGGGGAGTGCATCCTTTTAGTGAAGAAAGGGGAAAGGGTATTTAGTCTTTAGCAAAGGAGGCAAACCGTCCCTATGTCTTTTCAAATTAGTAAAAACAACGATTACTTTTATGTGATTTTATGGGATAATAATGAATGAATATGTTTCATCATTTTAATAACAAAGAGTTTCTATCGGCATATAGAGAAGGAGGGATTTAAAATGAGTTCACCTGATATTCCAACACTTATTAAGGGGAATTTATTGTATTGTGAGTATCAACCTGTAGCCCATGCAGGCAACATTTCCATTTTTGCTCATGAAGCTTTAATGCGATCAAAGCTACGAATAGCACCCCCAATCCTATTTCAACAGGCCAGAGTCGATGGGTATTTATATGAATTGGACACAATCTGCATTACGAATGCTATAAAAGAATACCCTCATACATATCTAGAACAACAATTGTTATTTATTAACATACTCCCTTCTACAATCATACACGAGGAATTTGAGAATTTTATTCATCGTTTACTTGTTTGTTATCCCCATATTAGGGGACGTATCGTTTTTGAAATTAATGAGGATTTGAATGAAGAGAGCATTTGGAGGCTAGAGGTATTTTTGGATGGCTTATCTCTTCTAAAGTCCCTTGGGTTTAGTATCGCGTTTGATGATGTGCCTGTTGCAAAGACTTCTTTTGAAAAAATGGATGCTATTTCACCCGATTTTATCAAATTGGATTATACAAAGGCACAAGGTTTATCTTATTCTACTGTGAAACAACAAACGGTCTCTCTTGTTTTAGAATATACAAATGAAAAAACGAAACTAGTATTAGAAGGCATTGAAACAGATGAGGATTTAAAGACGGCAAAGAGATTGGGCGTTCATTTACTTCAAGGTTATTTTATTTCGAGGCCAAAACTTTTAGTGTAAAATGATCTCTCATTCTTGTGATACAAATAAAGATTCATAATCGAGAAATTTAGAATTCTCTTCTAATAGGAAGAGAGACAGAAGAACTGTCCCCCCTATTTTACATTTCTTTTAAAAAGCGGCTGCTATCTATTTTCCAGGGATCGGTGGGGGATAGGCGGTATAGATGAATGTTTCCTTTAAAATATTTTCTATGGGATTGATGGCCGATCCATTCGATTTCAACGGGAACTGTAAGGTTTATTGCATTAGCATAGTCATTAAAAGGGAGTACGGTCATACGATTTAAATTCATATTTTCAACATAGTGGGTTTTATTGGCCCAATCGATATGCTGTAGAGAAATTACCGAGATGATTAGGGGATCCTGTTGCTTAAATCCGACTACATAGGCGCGAATGAGTTCAAAAGGATCAGCACCCGCAACATATTCTTGAAGCTTACCCGCAGCTTTTAATATCATTAATTTATGTGATAAATCCATGGAGTTTGTCCGATGGGTCTGGCTTCCATAAAAATGGATGCAAAAGTGCCCAGGGAAATTATTCTTCAATGCTCCTGCACCATGTGGCATTCCATGCATAGAAGCGGCAATCCATTGATCGTTATGAATTACAATAATCGCTCTTCGTTTCCAGCTCCATTTTCCTCCATATATCTTTTTCATAATACTCGTATCTTTTGGCGTTAAAGGCTGAACGTCCGCATGGCGACTTCCTGCACGTCTTTGCACATTGAACATTTTTCCAGTTTCTACATCCAACACGGTAAATTTACTGTACTTCGGTATTAGCTTATACACTTTTTCCCAAGGAAGCATATCAATTTGCAGGCCTACACCTTCATCTTTAGCTAAAACATTTGAACAGTTAAGGATGATGGTTACCGATAAAAGAAAGGCTATCACAGCTTTTTTTCGCATTTTCTTCACTCAATTTCATTGTTTTTTTTGAATTGATTTATTGACACATATAAAAGCTTTCCTTAAAAGGTTTAGATGTATTCATATATTATTTGTAAAAAAAAGACCCAATTACGGGTCCCTGTTGTGTGGTATGAAGATTATGATGAAATTATTCGTTACCTTGACTTACTCAATTTTTTATACACTTTTGTTTTAATTGATTAGGGTACAGTCTACTTTTTCAGGATTTGGGATATAGGAGAAAAATGTCCGATCCTTATCTAACATATGTCCTATGATGATTTCATCAACGATAAATGAAAAGAATGAAGATGATTTGAGTTGTCCCTTTTGATAGGATTCTTTGAGTTGTAACGCTTGTTCAACTAAATTATTATGGATGGCGGCGTGTTCTTCATAACCAGGAAATCCAATATCCTTTAAAATCTGTTCCTCGGTATCAAAATGAGCGACGATATGATTTAATACGATATCCAATTGGTGCAATATTTTTTCATATTCTTCATTTGAAAGAGACATTTGAATCAAAATATCGCCTTGTTTGACTAGTTCCTGATGTTGTGCGTCAATTTGTTGATGACCACTTTCCCATTCGGTTTTCCAGTTCAAATGCACCCTAGCAATCGTAGTATTTTCTTGCTGATTTGAGCAAATCACTAGATTTCGTCCGCCTTTTTTAGCACAGTACAAGGCTTCATCTGTCCTCTTATACCAATTGTAAAACGATTCATTGTTTCTTCTTTCAGCCACTCCGAAACTGGCAGTTACTTGACCCACAATGGAATTTGGAGCACTTTCCATTTGTTGACGAATATTTTCGGCAACGAGTAACGCATCACCCATGCGGGTATTTGGCATTAAAACAACAAATTCTTCACCACCAAATCGAGCCAAAATATCGGATTTGCGGATGGACCTTTTAGTTAATTCAGCGGAATGTTTTAGAACTTCGTCTCCAATAGGATGACCCCATTTATCATTAACAAGTTTAAAATGATCCAAGTCTAAAATGATCAAGGAAAGTGGTTTGTTATGACGATCTGAATTCTCCATTTCTTCTTTTATCCTGATATCTATAAAATGTCGATTGTAAAGACCGGTTAATTCATCGGTAACCGCAAGAGTCTCTAGTGATTCATTTTTCTTCTGCAATTCCTCAGCCAATTGAATCAGATTCATTTCCTTTAAGCGTTTTTCAGTGATATCTCTCGCAGAAGCATATATATATTTTCCATTAGGCTGGGAACGCCATTCTAAATATCTGTAAGACCCACTCTTACAGCGAACTCTGTTGATAAAACTCATGATTGATTTTTGTTCTTCCAAATCATTAAGGACATTCAAGGTTGAGGGAATATCATCTGGATGTACGAGAGAAACAAAGCTTTCTCCTTCTAGCTCCTCGACCGTATAGCCCAGTATATGTTCAAATTTTTGATTGACTTTAAGAAACTTTCCATCTGTATTGGCAACACAAAGCATATCGGGATTCACTGACAGAAAACCTTTATTTTCTGTGTCTAACAAATACTCCTTTGTTACATCATTGAATATACAAGCAAAAATATCCCCATATAAAGGAAATACTTTGACTCGAATCCATTTATCAATTGAGAAATGATGCATATCAAAATGCATGGGACTTTGATTTAGGATTGCAGTATTGAATTTATCCTTCCATTGCCATTCACCGTCCCAACCTATTGGAAATACTTCATAAAATCTTTTATTTATAAGATCGCGAGCTTGAACACCCATCATTTTTTCATAGGCCTTATTTACGGCTAAAAATTCATAGTCATATGGAATCCCATGTTCATCCATAACCTTCCTATGACAGGAGTATGCAGTTTGGTGATTTTTCAAAAAACTCCTTAAAGAATTGTCCTTCCATAAACGTTCCTCCAAGTTATTTTGCACTATAGTTACATAACATTGTATGATATTTCTGAAATATGTGTAGCGGTTATTCTTTAATTAAAATAGGATTTATTTCGAATTGAGAGAAATCAACGATGACCCTCCTATTCTTTTTCTTCTATAATAGTTTTATAAGCTCATGTGATATCAAGTTAATACTATTATGAATTTTATTTAAATAAGTTTCAATGAGAAAATTATAAACATCATGTACATAGGATAAAAGAGAGATTGGGCAATAGGTGGGCTACTCTTATAAGAATATGAACAATGATAGACAGTCTAAAGGATGTATGTAAAGGTTCAAGTTACAAGATAAAAGCTCTAAAACGATTAGAATCTTTCGATCGTTTTAGAGCTTTTATTTATGATTGTGTTGTTATTTCCCTAGGCCAAAGGAGAACTAAAGTTGTAGTGGTTATGGGCAAACATTTAAGCATTTCAATTTATAGATCACATTATGTAAAATCATGCCACATATATTTTTCACCAGTGCCCTCTTGAGCTACGCGAATACCGACAGCGGCACCTTGACCTGCAGCAATGATGGCTTGGCTTGGTATACCAGCTAATAATCCAGCAATATAAAGATTAGGGATAGAGGTTACACCTTCCCAGTTTACACCGACTACTTGTTTGACTTTGCCACTTTTGATATTCGGATTCACGCCAATTTCAAAACCGAGTGCTTCTAATAATTGGGTCTGAGTATTAGTAGCTACAATAACTCGATCGGCTATGTATGTTTCCCCATCCGCTTGGAGCGTAAAGACATCCCCGTCTTTTTGAAGCGATTGTACACTAGTTGACTTAAGCTCAGCATAATCTTGTACCTGTTGTTGATATTTTTCTAGCAACTCATTTCCAGAAGTATCAGGTGTTCCTAAATAATTATTTAAATGAGGGACTTTTTTAATTTGTGACTCACCAGAATCAAAAACGACTGTTTTTAATCCAGCATGTCCTGTATAAAGTGCTGCAGAAAGTCCGCTGATTCCTCCGCCAATGATGGCAACATCTAATTTCATTTTTTAAAACACTCCTTTTCTAGCGATCAATCCATCCCATTAACTATATTACACGGAAGGAAATTAAAGTTAAACGGGAAAATGGAAAAAATCTATATAAAGGAATGAAGGTATTTTAATAAGATCTCCCATTTTTCAGTTTCGATTATACAAATAGATGGAAACAAACAACAAAAGAATGGCAATCAATTTCTGTTTATCGATCGGAAAACGATTTCCACCAAAAAGACCAAAATGATCAATCACAGCACCCAGAATGATTTGACCTACAATGACGGCCATTAGAGAGGCGGAAACTCCGATCTTAGGAACGACAATAACCTGAACCACTACAAAAAATGCACCCAATAAACCACCTGTTAATTGCCATTTTGGAACGGTGGAAAGAGCTGAAATATTACCAGAACCAAAAAAAAGTAAAATAAATAATAATGCTAATGTTCCGATTGAAAAACTTATAAAGGAACCCTCAATTACCCCGACCTTTTTACCTAAACCACCATTAACTTGACCTTGCGTTGCCAATGCCATACCACCGATTAGCGCCAGTAATGGAAAAATAAGTTTTAACATAAGCTAAAATCTCCTTTATTACATTATTTTCTAAAAAGAAGAAAGCACAAACGATGCTATTGATAAACATCGTGAAGTGTCAATCTAAAAGTATGATAAATCAAAATGGTCTTTTTGTATTCATCCAATTGGATGGTAGGGAAGTAATCCAATTTTAAAATGAAATTTATGATCATTAAATAGAAAGTTTCCCTTCACGTAACAAATAATGATGAAGAAAATCTCTTTTATGCTATTAAATTCCGTCCGTCAACCTTGTATGAATATTTTTGTGGGATAATATATTTTTATAAAGTAATAGAAAACCCACTAAATATATTGACATTCTATATTAAGTCCATTAAAGTAATAACTATCTTAATATTGAAATTGATAAAATACTTCAATTTAAATTATATTCGAATGTATGAACGGACACTAAGATTTTATAACAGAAGTCTAATGGATGATCGATGTTTAAACAAGGGGCATTTAGTAGTTCCAACTCATTTTGTTCATTTGTTTTGTTCGCGACTAAGAGGATGATTTTAATCTTCATCAATTTAATAGTAACACA
>CAWFID010000022.1:0-100232 GCA_963815765.1 uncultured Bacillaceae bacterium | reverse complement strand
TTTTCGACCAGTAAAACCACTTCCGCTCTTTGTTTCTGGATCATATGTACAATGCAGTTCAACTACATTGCCTTCAGCATCTTTAATGACTTCTTCACATTTAATAAAGTAAGCATGCTTTAAACGAACTTCATTTCCTGGGAAGAGACGGAAATATTTCTTTGGTGGATTTTCCATGAAATCTTCTTGTTCAATATAAATTTCTCGTGAAAATGGAATTTGGCGATTTCCCATTTCTGGATTTTCCGGATTGTTCTCCGCTTCAAGCATCTCCACTTGACCTTCAGGATAGTTTGTAATAACAACCTTTAGTGGATTTAAAATACCCATTGTACGTGGAGCTTTTAATTTCAAATCCTCCCGAACGAAATGTTCAAGCATCGCAGAATCTACGGTTCCAGAACTCTTTGAGACTCCTGTTTCTTTGACGAATTCGCGAATGGCTTCAGGTGTATAACCTCTTCTTCGTAATCCAGACACGGTTGGCATACGAGGATCATCCCAACCATCCACGTACCCTTCGTCAACAAGTTGCTTAAGCTTCCGTTTACTCATTACGGTATTGGTAATATTTAAGCGTCCAAATTCATATTGATGTGGAGTATTCTCCATTTCACATTCTGTAACAACCCAATCGTAAAGAGGACGATGATCCTCAAATTCAATCGTACAAATGGAGTGGGTAATCCCTTCGATTGCATCCTCTAATGGATGAGCAAAATCATACATAGGATAAATGCACCATTTGTCACCTGTATTATGGTGGGTTGCATGGGACACACGGTAAAGGATCGGATCACGTAAATTGATATTTGGGGAGCTCATATCAATTTTTGCCCGTAGTACTTTACTTCCATTATCAAATTCGCCATTTTTCATCCGATCAAATAGATCAAGGTTTTCTTCGATTGAACGGTCGCGAAATGGACTTTCTTTTCCTGGCTGTGTTAAGGTTCCACGATATTCACGAATTTGCTCTGCGTTTAAATCATCCACATATGCTTTTCCTTTTTTGATTAACAGAATCGCGCGTTGGTACATTTCATCGAAATAATCAGAGGCAAAGTATAAACCATCCCAATCAAAACCAAGCCATGCTACATCTTCTTTAATGGCATCAACATATTCTTGGTCCTCTTTAGAAGGGTTGGTGTCATCAAACCTCAAATTGGTTTTACCTTTAAATTCATCCGCTAGTCCGAAGTTAATCATAATGGACTTAGCATGTCCAATATGCAGATAGCCGTTAGGCTCAGGAGGAAAACGAGTAATAATTTCTTTGTGTTTTCCTGTTTCTAAATCTTCCTTTATAATACTCTTGATAAAATTTGACGAGTTATTTTCCAACCGGTATCAGCCTTTCTTGTAACTAAGGTTATTTAATAGTTCTCATTATAGCAAATATAAAAGCGTTACTTAAATGAAATTGTGATTTTTTCTTATTATCTCCGTTACTTACCATTGACAATCCTTTTAATTCGGGGGAGGGAAGGACTTTTATGATTTAAAAATGTTTAACTTCATTCAGCAAATGCTTTTGTACCGAAAGCTTGCGACAGGTACAGAAGTCCGCCACTTCTAAAGTTAAGGGATGAATGCAAATGGCACTTCGATTCAGTGGGGGTTCAAACTCCGGCTGAATGAAGTTAAGCCTCCGGCGAGTCTTGCGATTTTTTAAGGGTAATTTCTCGAGCGAGCTCGAGAAAAATCCGGACGCAAATTCGACGGGCGAATTTGATTTTTAAAAATGTTAAGATAATTTAAGCCAAATGACATTCACGGTACATGGATGTTTGGTAGAATAGAAGGATAGGATATAAAATGCTAAATAGAGTAATATTTACATAATAAGATGAAAAGTGAATTTTACTTGGGGGCGAAAAGAGTGACAACTGAACAACAACTAATAGAAAAAACATTTTATGAAACGTTTATGATAGACCATCCTGAAAAGGAACCCATACGAGTACTTGGGGACTTATATTTGGAAGAACAAAAAAAGGACATTCCAGACCTATCAGCCATCCGATTTGCACAAGGAGAACTGTACTTCCATTTTAAGGATTATGAATCGGCTATTTTCAAATGGGAAAATATCCAAAATGAATGGGGCCAATGGGCGAAGAAAAATACGGCAGATGCTTATTTTGAATTGGGACTATTACCAACTGCAGAGGATATCTACAAATCAATTGCTACAGACGATCTAACTTTACACACAGAAGTCTCATTGCAATTATTTTCATTGTACATGGAGCTTAAACATCCTGAGCTCGCGAGTAATGTCATAAAGGAAATCATTAAACTGAACCCTGATTATCCAAATGTTACGATACTGGCCCGTTCTTTCTTTGAAGAGAATCTAGATTGGTCTAGTGCCATTGAGCTCTCTATGAAGGAATCCGTTCGTCTTGAATCAACGAGTTGGTATGATGCGCTTATTCGTTATGTGGAAAAGGGACTGACAAAAACGATGGATCCGAATGAGTTTGAGAGCGTCTTGACTAAATTAGCACAGCTGGATTCCAACCGCTTTGAACGGCTTTCTGCTGCACTATGGAATAGTTATAAAGATGAAGAATCTCATATTTCCTGGATGTTTGTCATCAATCTAGTCATTGCCAAATTGGATCGGAATACCGTCTGTTCATGGAAGATCCTTTCTGGTTTATACGAGGAGTCTTATTTAAGATTGATTAATGGGACCCATCTTATTAAAGAAATTGGTGCGCTGATTCCAGATTTGTTAACAAGCTGGATGAAAATATGTGATACGAGCTATGCCTTATCTGCTGCGTCATCTGTGATCTCCTGGAATGAAATGTTTCCATCAACGCTTGCAGATTCAGCCATCTATGAGGCAGAAAATGTACTGTTGAAGCTAGAAAAACAAACAAACGGTTTTGAAGAAGCGGTTCGGTTAGAGGATGAAATTAATGGTTGGGCAGTTAAGCAAGGTTTACAGGTATCAAACACGCTTACGTGGATTATGAATGTCCTAAAGGATAAGGAGTCTTATAAGCTGGCCATGGTGGGGACGATTGAAAGCGGGAAGTCCTCTGTGATCAATACCGTGATCGGCAGAGAAGTGCTGCCTGAGGACAACACCGCACTTGTAGTGATCGATCAGAGTGTGGATCCTAAAATAGTAGAAGTATCGGAATCGGATATTCATCATGTCGATAAAATTGAAGAGCGTCCTTCTTTCCGTTACCAACGTTCGTTCCATGCAAAACTAGACAGCGCCTTTTTAAAAGAAAACCAAGTGACACTTATTGATACACCTAGTTTAACCAATAAGAAAGAGTTGTTTTCTTGTTTACATGCTGCAGATGGGGTCCTATTTGTTTTAAATGCAAACACACCGTTTACAGATAAGGAACAGCAAATGCTTCAGCAAATAAGAGAAGAAAGGCCCAATGTGCCTATTCATTTCATGATGAACAAGATGGATTCCGTTTATAATGAAAACAGTCCGATCATTAACGAAACATGGGCAAGAATTAAGCAAGTTGAACCGGATGCAGATCTGTTCGCTTTCTCTTCTTATTATGACCGCCAGAATCAATTAAGAGATCTAGGACAATATGTAAGGAAAAATTACAATCAGAAGAATACCGTAATGGTTCAAACGACTAATTTGCTTTATTTTATAAAAAAATCGATTAAGTACTTAGCAAGCAAAAGAATCGAAAAAGAAAAAGCTCTTGTTGATTCGATTAATTGGAATGAAGAAATGGCGGCCAAGCTGAGCGGGGCAGTCCATCAAATGGGTGATTTAGAAGCGGAGAAAGTGCGCGTAATGACAAAATCGTACCGGGCCATTGAGGAAGAGATTGAGGCAGAATTAGTCGAGAAGATTCCACAGTTGTTACGAAGATGCTCTAAGTATATTAAAGAAGATAGTAACTTCGGCAACCTGCATATGGAGTTAAATGAGAAGATGAATCAAGAGATTGAAAGCTATTTGCAGGAAAACGTCATGAAGGAGTATTTTGAAGCCATTCAAAAGTGGATTGCGGACAGTACGGTAAACTTCAATGAAGTACAATTTTTCATTAATGAGATGTGTGAAGGGTTCAATGCCCTGTATGATGAGGAAAAGTTGCACCTTGAATGTGACTTTAGAGTGCTGGATGACTGGCGCCGTGACGCAGATCGCATGACAAGTGGATTCTATTTGGAAAAGTTGAATATTCTTCTGCGCTTTACACCTTCTCAGTTTTTATTAAAAAGTGCGGGAAAATTATTGGGTGGCCTAACTCAAAATCAATCGATGTTATACAACAAATATAAGCAATATGTAGAGCATGAAGACTATCATGAAGTAGCAGAACTCATTACAAAACGATTCTTACAACAGTTTGACTTATTTGCCAAATCGATCGAGCGCGATATCACCATTTTCTTTAGAAATCCGCTGGATATCTTGAAGCAAACCGTTGAGGAAACACGTTCGGAAATTGAAGCCAATCAGCATACACTTGGGGAAATGCGGAAAAACCCTGAATGGTACCAAGATCCGCTTACTTTCTTTGAATTAAAACTCCGCCAAAGTGAATGGCTGAACCAAAAAAACAGTAAAATGAAAGTATAAACAGTTTCCGGTGCCTGACACCACAAAAAGACAGTTTTGATGGTTTTGTATTTTAAAGAAGGACAGTAACATCTGTTAAAATAAAGCAACTTAAAAGGATCTCATTCATTGAGGTTCTTTTTTGCACTTTTAAGCATAAAATTGCAGCGCTGGGGAAGTTCGGTCGTAGGGACAATTTTTAAGAAAACAGTATCAGTGCAGCTACGCCTAGTCTTCGCCTTGAAGGATCGCCAATCGGTGAGTTTTCTTTATCTATAGTATCAATAAATATAAAAAAACCTCCATATTGTCTATCTCGTTGCTTATACTTATAATAACAATGGACTGCAAATGATCATTGTGGTCTTGTAAAGGAGTAATGTTATGAATATTATTGATCTTCACTGTGATGCCTTAATGAAGCTGCGTGATGCAAAAGGAGCTTTATCTTTTGCCAATGCAAAGGAATTGAATACAAATAAAGAGAGATTAATAAAAGGGAAGGTAAAGGTACAATGTTTTGCCATTTTCCTCGAACCAACTATCCCATCTGATCAAAAATTTCAGGCGGCACTGGAACAAATTGACTATTTCTATAAAGAAGTACTCGGGAAAAATGCTGACATGAAACACATTACGAATTGGTCTGATTTTGATCATTTAAAAGAGGGCGAAATTGGAGCCATGCTCACTCTTGAAGGAGTGGAAGCTATTGGCAATGATCTTACGAAGTTAAACATACTGTATCAGCTCGGTGTTCGTTCCATTGGGTTAACGTGGAATCCTGCTAATTTAGCGGCAGATGGTGTTGGTGAGCCTCGCGGTGGAGGCTTAACACTATTTGGAAAAGAAATTGTCTGCTGGAACAATGAACATCATGTATTAACAGATGTTTCTCATTTATGTGAGCGTTCCTTTTGGGATGTAATGGAACTAGCCAAGTATCCGATTGCGAGCCATTCCAACTCACGCAAATTATGCGATCATCCTCGTAATCTAACAGACGATCAAGCCAGGGCGATGTTTAAAAGTGGTGGCATGGTCCATGTGGTATACTATCCTGAATTTATTAGAGAAGGCGGAGTGGCGACTATTGATGATTTGATTGCCCATATTGATCATTTTTGTTCATTAGGGGGTAAGAAGCATATTGGATTAGGCTCTGATTTTGATGGCATATCAACCTTTGTTCAGGATTTAGAAGATGCCTCCAAAAGCCAGCTTTTAATTGATAAGCTCCGCCAATATTTTAGTGAAGAGGACGTAAAAGGTTTTGCCTACCAAAACTTCCTAGACCATCGGCCAAAGAGTGTCTACATTCCAAACCGTTAAGATAGGCCATTATTTTTGGAGATTTATTGAATGTACTTTTCAAAAGTACAAATGTCCACGTGTAACAGAAATACCTATTGCATTTTTGCTGAAAAGAGTAGATAATAGACAAATATTATTTGACTGAAAATTAAAAGTAGGAGATGAGGAAGTGAAGGTTGTAAAATTTGGTGGAAGCTCTTTAGCTTCTGGAACACAGGTAGAAAAAGTATATAATATTGTTATGGCTGATCCTGAACGAAAAATTGTCGTTGTATCAGCACCGGGGAAACGGCATAGTGATGATATTAAAGTGACAGATCTATTAATATCTTTAGGCGAGAAGACCTTAGCGGGTACGAATGCAGAGGATGAATTCAATACGATTATCGATCGATATTCATCTATTGCGGACGAATTAGGTCTTCCGATGGCGATTATCGATGAGATAAAAGAAAATCTATTATCGATCATGAAACAAGATAAAAAGAGCCCAGTCCTTTTCATAGAAGCAATGAAAGCAAGTGGAGAAGATAATAACGCAAAGTTAATTGCTGCTTTCTTCAAGCATCGCGGAGTTGAAGCACATTATGTGAATCCAAAAGATGCAGGACTTTTTGTGACAGACGAACCAGGTAATGCACAAGTTCTGCCAGAAACATATGAACATTTGTATCAATTACGAGATCGTACAGGGATCTTAGTTGTCCCAGGTTTCTTTGGCTATAACAAAGCAGGGGATGTATTAACTTTCTCACGCAGTGGATCGGATATCACAGGCTCTATTTTAGCCAATGGTGTAAAGGCAGAGCTATATGAAAACTTTACAGATGTGGATGGTGTTTTTACAGTGAATCCAAATATTGTTAAAAACCCAAAAGGAATTCGTGAGTTAACTTACCGTGAAATGCGTGAGCTTTCTTATGCAGGGTTTTCTGTATTCCATGATGAAGCTCTAAGTCCTACATTCCAAGCGGGTATTCCTGTCAATGTGAAGAATACGAATAATCCGTCTGCACCAGGTACAAAAATTGTTAGTGAAAGAAAGAATACAAATGGGCCAGTAGTTGGGATTGCAAGTGATGATGGCTTTTGCAGTATCTATATTGACAAGTATTTAATGAATCGAGAAATTGGTTTTGGCAGAAGACTGTTACAAATTCTTGAGGATTTAAATTTAAGTTACGAGCATCTTCCGTCTGGAATTGATGATATCTCCGTTATTTTACGTGAGGATCAACTTAATGAAGAAATTGAAAAAGAAGTCCTTGCACGGATTCAAGCGGATCTTCAACCAGATGAAGTGAAAATTACACGTCATCTCGCTTTAATTATGGTCGTAGGTGAAGGGATGCGCCGCAATGTTGGGACAACTGCCAGAGCGGCAAAGGCTCTTGCTGATGGCGGACATTAATATTGATATGATTAACCAAGGATCATCAGAGGTAAGCATGATGTTTGGTGTAAGGGCAGCAGATGAGAAAAGAGCGGTTCAAGCACTCTACAATGAGTTTTTTGCAGAAGTATTAGTATAAAAAGCTTCTCTAGGAAAAATCATGATTAAGATCTTTCTAAGAATAACTAAATAACCTATTTTAATAACTCTTATCCAGAGTGGTGGAGGGACAGACCCTGTGAAGCCCAGCAACCTTCAAGTGACCTTGAAAAGGTGCTAATTTCTGCAGAATTTTTCTGGAAGATAAGAGGAGGAATGAAAAGATAAGGCCTCTTCTTATACAAAATGAAGGGGCCTTTTTATATTTAAGCCTAAGAATCATTTAATATATATATCTATCTTAATTTTTCGACATAAACTAAATGGTCGGCCGTCCTACTTGAACAAGCCTTTATGTACGAAGTAATAACAGCGTAGTGAAAGTAGGTGGCCGACAATGATTAGCTCTCTATGTCGATTTAATTAGTTAGATCTATATAGTTATTTTAAAAACATAGCATCTTGTATAGGTTGATGAAAGGATGATAGCGGATGACTTCTATTAATATCGCTTTATTAGGATTTGGAACAGTTGGAAAAGGAGTTTATGAGACCATTCAATCTCATCAGGAACGATTGCAATTTTTTTTAGGAAAGCCCGTTAAAATTGTAGCGATCCTTGTAAGAAATTTGGACAAGCATCATTTTCAAGATAACGAGATTCTATTAACGGATCGTATTGAAGAAATTATGCAGTTAAATAAACTGGATGTTGTGATTGATGCTATTGTGGGGACAGAACCTGGTTATACCTATGTAAAGAGTGCGATCGAAAGAAACTGTCATGTCATTACAGCTAATAAAGAAATGTTTGCTCATCATGGACAAGAATTGTTGTCATTAGCAAATGATCATCATGTATCGGTAGGTTTTGAGGCAACCGTTGGTGGTGGGATCCCAGTGATTCAAACGCTAAGAAAATTGTTAAAGATTAATCATGTTTCAAAAATAGAAGGAATCATTAATGGGACGTCTAACTTTATCTTAACGAGTATGAGGGAAGAAGGGTTGTCGTTTGAAGAGACATTGGCTATTGCGCAGGAAAAAGGGTATGCAGAAGAGGATCCAACCAATGATATAGAGGGCTTTGATGCATACTTTAAAGCACTTGTATTAAGTAATGTTATGTTTGGAAGGCTTCCTGAAAAAGAAAATATCGATATAGTAGGAATTACAAACATTACACAGGAAAACATTCAAAATGCTGTATCTTTAGGCTTGAAATTTAAACATATCGTGAAATTGGAGAAGCGTGAGGATAGGATTCAATGTAAAATACAGCCTGTCCTCGTTCCAGATTCCCACCCGTTTTACAATATTGAAGGCGTGCAAAATGCCGTCTCGATACATGCTGATATTGTTGGGAATATCTCGTTAGTAGGACCAGGTGCGGGGAAATTTCCTACGGCAAGTGCTATTATTGAAGATCTTCTCCATTTATATCAAGAGCAGCTTCCATCTTTTTATAGCGACGAATCCAAATCAACAGATCTCAAAGAGGAGATCGGGCAGTGGCTCCTATTTACAAAACAACAGGATCAATATTTGTTCCCTCAAACAATGGAAAAAGTGGAGCTATTAAGCGAGCAAGTTCTATATGTAAAGGGAAAAGCAGCAGATATAAAGACGTTTGAAAGCATACATCCAGATGTAAACCTGTACCCAATTGAAGGATGTTTTCAGTTTTCAAAAGAACCATTATTTGTGTAAAATCATAGAAAAAAGGCTTGAAAATTTAAGTCTTTTTTCTTTGGATTTGTTTATGATTAGACGTGAGTAAAATTGTGACGATTTTAGATTATCGATTCATGTGTGGATAAAGCTGAAATTCGTATGACCATTTGCCATGAATATCTGGTAGTCAAACATGATATCTCCTATAATTTTAAACTTATAAGCACAAAAGGCAAGAATCAAGAGCGAAGAAATCCTCGTTCTCGATTCTGCCTTTTTTATTTTCTTATTAGCGGTAGGCATTCATTCTGCTTAATATTAATTTTTTGATAATTTTATATTGACAGAATATTGTATTGTATTATATGTTATATATAAGTAATTTTATGCTGTTATATAACAGTACAATAAGAACTGAAAGGTGGATGTAATGAATTTGACAGAGTTTCTCAGTAAGTTAAGTGATATTGTATGGGGTCCCCCAACGCTTATTTTAATCGTTGGAACTGGACTTTTCCTAACATTGCGTATTGGCTTTTATCAGTTTAGTAGTTTACCATATGCTTTGAAACTGGCCTTTTCTAAGAATCAAGACCATTCTTCTAAAGGGGATATCTCGCACTTTCAATCGCTCATGACCGCTTTAGCGGCTACGATTGGTACTGGTAATATAGCGGGGGTAGCCACAGCCGTTGTTCTGGGAGGACCAGGAGCGGTATTTTGGATGTGGGTCACAGCGTTGGTAGGAATGGCGACAAAATATGCTGAAGCGATTTTAGCTGTTAAATATCGTACAATTGGAAAAAATGGCCTAATGGCCGGCGGACCCATGTACTATATTGAAAAAGGGATAGGTTGGAAATGGCTTGCGGTTTTATTTGCTCTCTTTGGATCTATTGCTGCCTTTGGTATTGGAAGTTCTGTTCAATCCAATTCTGTTGCAGCAGCCGTGGAGTCGACTTTCGGATTAAACCCATGGATTACAGGAATCATCTTAACAATTTTTACTGCGCTTGTTATCTTAGGAGGAATTCAAAGCATCGGTAGAGTAACGGCTTTCTTCGTACCGATTATGGCCATTTTTTACGTAGTAGGCGGACTTATCATTATTTTGTTAAATACAGATCTACTTCCTTCGGCTTTATCGCTTATTTTTTCGGATGCTTTTACTGGGCAAGCTGTGGCAGGTGGAGCCATTGGAGCCGTTATCCGTTACGGGGTAGCGCGTGGTGTATTCTCGAATGAAGCAGGTATGGGATCTGCACCAATTGCGGCGGCAGCTGCCAAAACCGATCATCCGGGGCGTCAGGCTTTAATTTCGATGACAGGAACGTTTCTAGACACAATCGTGGTTTGTTCAATAACAGGAATTACCTTGGTAATGGGTGGTTTATATATTGACAATGCGGACTTAACAGGTGCCGCATTAACAACGCAAACCTTTGACGCACTGCTTCCAGGTGGTGGATGGATTGTTACAATCGGTATTATCCTCTTTGCTTATTCAACGGTATTAGGATGGGCTTATTATGGGGAAAAATGTTTTGAATATCTATTCGGAAATAAGTCTATTACCATTTATAGAGTGGTTTATATAGCTACAGTATTAATGGGTGCAGGGATGAATCTAGGTTTAGTTTGGACAATTGCGGATATCTTTAATGCTCTTATGGCCATACCGAACTTGATCGGTCTTCTTCTTCTATCCGGGGTGGTAGTAGCTGAAACAAAAGAATTTAAGCGTATTCGGTCAAAAGAAAAGTTTGAAAAGAAGCAAATGGGTAATACGACAAATGCCCTCTAATAATCAAAAGAAGTGTTCGAATCTCAGATTCGGACACTTCTTTTTAAGTTTGAGTTCGTTAAGATGAACAACTATTGTCAAATAAAACAAAATTATAGCTGTTCTTGTTCGTTAAATCTAGTCTTTTTAATCAATCATCATAATTTATTAATAATTTTGTAACTATATATACATTTCTTAATAATCTCTTAATTGTTTCTTGTCCCTCTCTTAACATTCGTTTAATACTATTTTAACTAGGGAAACGTTGTTTATTAGACCATCTTCGAATTTCAACGAATAAAACGAATGAAAAGAGGGAAAATTCATGACTGAAGTAAATCGTCGTAAGTTTTTAACGTATGTTGGAACAGGGGCAGCAGCATTGACAGTTGCATCAACAGGACTAGGTGGATTTGCACCTAAAGTAGAAGCAAAAGGAGCAGAAGCTGCAAATCGTTTGTTTGGCTTCAATAAAAAAGTGTCAGGCTTAAACTTCAATCCAATTGCTCCATCTGATAAAGATGAACTTGTACTTCCTAAAGGATATAAATATGATGTTGTTGCTGCTTATGGAGACAAGATTAACGAAGCTGGCGATACATTTGGTTTCAACAATGACTTCACTATGTATTTTCCAATTGATGGATCTAACAACCACGGATTACTTTGGGTAAACCATGAGTATTCAAGTGATGTATTTGTTCAAGGTCCAAAAACAAATGGAAAATATTCCGGTGAGCAAATCGAAAAAATGCTATATGTACAAGGTGGTTCCATTATCGAAGTGGTTGGTGATAAAAAAGGCGGCTGGAAAATGGATACAACTTCTAAATATGCACGCCGTATCACTGGTTTAACACCATTTACATTAACAGGACCAGCTGCAGGTTCAGCAACTGTTGGCGGAAAAACAACTGTACAAGGTACATTTGCGAACTGTTCAGGTGGTAAAACATTATGGAACACTGTTCTTTCTGCTGAAGAAAACTATGAAAATACAGCTAAAGATTGTGGCTTAAATGATACTCACTATGGGTACATTATTGAAGTGGATCCATTTGATGTTGGTGATAAAACCTTCCCAATTAGAAAGCATACTGCATTAGGTCGCTTCAATCATGAAAATGCTGCAATGGGCTTAGCAAAAGATGGCCGCGTTGTTGTTTATATGGGCGATGATAAGAAAGATGCATGTGTATATAAATTTGTGAGTAATGGAAAATTTGACAAGTCTAAAGGTAAAGCAAATTCAGCTTTATTAGCAGATGGTAAATTGTATGTTGCTAATATGGGCTCTGGTACATGGGTAGAGTTATCGATTGCAAATGTTAAAGCAGCTGCAGAAAAAGCAAAAAATCAAGCTGCATTAGATAAATTCAAAACACAAGCTGATGTATGTGTGTATACTCATGAAGCAGCACTTTTAGTAGGCGGAACAAAAACTGACCGACCAGAAGACGTAGAAATCAATCCAATTGATGGAACTATTTATATTGCACATACAAATAATGATAGTCATGGTAATTTCCATGGTCATATTACAAGATTTATTGAAGAAGGTAATGATCTGGGTTCAGAAAAATTTGATTTTGAAATTTTTGCTGCTGGCGGTAAACAAAGCGGATTCAGTGCACCAGATAACTTAACATTTGATACACATGGTAACCTTTGGACAGTTACAGATATTTCTTCAAGCAAATTAAATGGTGGAATCTATAAGCACTTTAAAAATAACGGTATGTTCGTTATCCCAACGATTCCATACAAGAATGTGAAAGAAGATGCAGTTGGAGAAGCATTCCAATTTGCTTCTGCACCACTTGAAGCAGAAATGACTGGACCATGCTTTACAGCGGATGAAACGACTTTATTTTTAGCTGTTCAACATCCAGGAGAAGAAACGTCAGACATTAATAAACCAACAAGCATGTGGCCACACCGCAAAGGCGACACGATGCCTCGACCATCAGTAGTGGCCATTACAGGATTTTAATTGATAATGAATAGTGTATACAAAAGAGTCCATCCTTATGATGGGCTTTTTTTGTATGGCAGAAGTACGGTCACTTTAACAAATTGATCTGAAATTGTGCGTTTTTAATGTTTAAAGAATGCAAAAGATAAGCTATAATTATTTTTCTAGAAAAGTAAAAGATAAAATGAGGGATTTAGCATGGAATCTAGTTTAGTTCAAGTCGAAGGAAAATTTGTCCTTATTAATACCCAATTTCTTAGCTGTAGCTCAAAAGGCAGCTCTTGCATCCTATCCATGGATAGGGAAAATGAATAAAATAGAAGCCGATCGAGCAGGCACAGAAGCAATGCGAATGGTATTAAATAGTATGAATATAAGCGGTACCATTGTCATTGGTGAAGGTGAAATGGATGAAGCACCCATGCTCTATATTGGGGAAGAGTTGGGGCAAGGTGCTGGGCCTGAAGTAGATATTGCAGTAGACCCAGTTGAAGGCACGACCTTAATGTCAACAGGACAAGACAATTCAATAGCGGTCATTGCTATTGCCCCAAAAGGAAGCTTACTTCATGCTCCAGATATGTATATGCATAAACTGGCTGTGGGTCCTAAAGCAAAAGGATCCATCAATATTGAAGCATCCTTTACAGAGAACATGAAAGCTGTGGCAAAGGCACTGGGGAAAGATGTAAGTAATTTAACCGTCATGATTCAGGATCGTCCTCGTCATGAAGAAATTATTCAACAAGTAATAGCCTTGGGTGCAAGCGTTAAATTTTTCTCAGATGGTGATGTAATAGGTGCCATTGCTACTGCGATTGATGGTATGGGAATTGACATTTTCGTTGGAACAGGTGGAGCTCCAGAAGGTGTCATCGCTGCAGCCGGAATAAAGTCTTTAGGCGGAGATTTTCAAGCAAAACTCGCCCCAAGAAATGATGAAGAAGTGGCTCGTTGTAAAGCGATGGGGATTGAAAACCCTGATAAAGTATTCACGATCAATGATCTTGTAAAATCGGAGGATTGTTTATTTGTGGCTACAGGAATTACCAATGGTATGCTTCTAAAGGGAGTTAAAGAGCATGACAACGGTTTATTTAGTTCTCACTCTTTTGTCACAAGTGCTAGCAGTAAATCTTTTCAGTTTATTGAGGCTTATCATTGGGAAAAATAAAAAACGATACAGTATGATTATTTTTGGTTTAAGATAAGATGGTGAGAAAATAAGTAGAGAAGAGGTATGAATGTGGCTGAAATCGTATACAAAATAACGGATGAGTCTGGACTTCATGCACGCCCGGCAACGATTCTAGTGAATACAGTAAATAAATTTGCTTCAGATGTAAATGTTGAATATGAGAATAAGACTGTGAATATGAAATCCGTTATGGGTGTTTTATCATTAGGTGTTATAAAAGGAGCACAATTAAAGGTAATAGCAAAGGGTTCTGATGAAGAGGCGTTGCTGTCTGCTTTAACGGAAACAATGAAAGAAAATCATTTAATAAGCGAATAAGAAAAGAGCGAGGGATCGTGATTGTGAAGCTTTTTAGGGTGTAAGCTAATCCAGATCACATCCTTCCAATACGAAAGCAACTTAGCAGGTTTTTCAGTTCCGTACCTACTAGGCTGCTTCTTTTTGTGTTCTTTAGATAGTATAATGAAGAAAAGATACTGATCCATACATATTTCAATTAAGGAGAACTCAATGTCAGATAAACTTATAAGTCAATTAAACCCATCTATTCAACAGGTGTGGGAGAAAGCTGGTTTTGATCGTCCAACATCGATCCAATCATATGCGATTCCATTTATACTTGAAAATAAAGACGTGATCGCACAATCTCCAACTGGAACAGGTAAAACGCTTGCTTACCTTCTGCCTGTTCTGAATAAAATTGATGCTGAGAAAAAAGCTGTTCAAGCCGTTATTTTAGCATCCTCACAGGAACTTGTGATGCAGATCTTTACTGAAATTCAAAAATGGTCTGAAGGGATGGGCATTAGTGGAGCTACCTTCATTGGTGGTGCCAATGTAAAAAGACAGCTAGAAAAGTTAAAAAAGCATCCGCAAATAGCGGTGGGTACCCCTGGTCGAATGCTTGAATTAATTAAACAAAAAAAGTTAAAAATGCATGAAGTGAAGACCATCGTCCTGGATGAAGGGGATCAATTATTAGTCCCTGAGCACACGGAAACCGTCAAACAGATTATCAAATCAACCTTAGGAGATCGGCAAGTGGTTCTTTTTTCAGCAACTTTACCAGGTCCAATTGTCAAATTAGCCAAGGAATTTATGAATGAAGCTGAAGTGGTTACCGTAGAAAAGGATGATACGATTGATGCAGAAAAAGTGGATCATATTTACTTTTATACAGAACCACGGGAACGCATTAAACTCATTGAAAAAATTTCTCGGTTGAAGGCATTAAAAGCATTAGTCTTTGTGAAAGATATTGGCAATTTATCCGTTCTTGCAGAAAAACTTCAGTTTAAACAAATTAAAGCAAGTGTTCTTCATAGTGATTTAAATAAAATAGAACGTCAGAAGGCGTTGAAAGATTTCCGAGAAGGCAAAACCTCTCTTTTGATTGCGACGGATGTGGCAGCAAGAGGACTTGATATTCAAGGAATTACCCATGTTGTGCACTATGACTTTCCAAAAGATCGCAATCAATATGTACATCGTTCCGGACGTACAGGCCGATTTGGCGCCAGTGGAACGGTCATATCCTTAGTGACGGAAAGAGAAGAACGAGAATTGAAAAAATTTGCTCGTGAATTAGGAGTTCCCGTTGAGGTGAAAAGATTCCATGGGGAAAATATCGTTAATCTAAGCGCTAATTAATCGATCCGACTCACTGAATAATGTGAGCAAACAGAGCTATACTACCACTATAAGAAGAGTAAAGGAGTGGTTTATAGTGGGTAGAACAAAACGAGGAAATGCAAACGCACAACGTAATAAAAATAAGAAAGAGCCGAATCGTGTAAGTGAAGAGCTTGTTGAATTCACAACCGGCAGTAAAGAGAGAAAAGACCAGCCCGTGATCGACTAAATGGCAATAAAACAAGGCAGCCACTTCCTAAGTGGATGCCTTGTTTTTGTTTTTCGTTAATGAAAAAAGAGACCAATCATGCCCGAAAAATGTTCCCAACAGAAAAAACGAGAACGAATCAGGCCAATCGTGCTCCTTATTCAATCTTTTTCAACGGTTTTTCAGCAGGACCATTTAATACCTCTCCAACATAAGAAAAGCGTGATCCGTGGCATGGACAGTCCCATGTTCTTTCTCCATGGTTCCATTCGCATTCACACCCGAGATGTGTACACGTTGTATCCACGATATGCAATTTTCCCTCAGGATCCTTATAAGCACCCGCTCTTTTCCCGTTTACCATCACAACGGAGCCTTCATCATTGTTTAAATCGTTTATATCTTTTGGAACGAATTCAAGTTTTCCTTTTAAAAGGTGTCCCGCAACATCCGCATTTATGCTAATAAACTTTTTAAGATCGGGATCCGCTTTTTTGGGGCGCGAAGGAGAAAATAAATCACGGTACGGATTTTCTTTTTTCAAAATGATATCCGTCAATAGCAGAGCGGCGGTCGTCCCGTTTGTCATCCCCCATTTTCGATAACCTGTTGCAACGAGGATCTGTGGCTTATCAGCCGTAATCAGGGCCAATATAGGGGATTTTATCAAGTGTAATCAAATCCTGGGCACTCCAACGATACGCATATTCCTGAATCCCAAGTGTTTTTTCAGCAAAAGCTTCAAGAGCAAGATAATGTAACATCGTATCAGGACCCTGACCTGTTTTATGGCTTTCTCCGCCAATAAGCACAAGCGGTTCTCCATTTATCGGTGTATAGCGCAAGGATCTGGTGGGATCATCTGCACTGATATACATTCCGCCTGGATAAGGCTTTTTTGTTTTAATGCCTATAACATAGGATCGTTCAGCGTACATTCTGGTAAAATAAAGCCCCATTCCATCAAAAAAAGGAAAGTGTGACCCACTCACCACATATTTACACGATATACGATGCCCCTCTCGTGTAATGACTGTTGGATGATCTCCATCTTCGACATCCGTTGCAGTCGTTTGTTCAAATATGAGCCCACCACCTTCTATAAAATCCAAAACAAGTGGTTTTAAATATTTTAGTGGGTGAAATTGTGCCTGCCCCTTCATCATTAGAGCATTCTTTATTGGAATATCAAATGGGATGGATGTTTGAAGACTGCCGTTAATCCCTAAGCGTTTGATAGGCATCCGCTTCCTTTTGAATTTTATTCGCATATTCGTCGGTACTCGAATAAATAAAAGCATCTTCCTCACTGAAATCGCAATCAATACTCTTCTCATGCATTGTTTTTTTCATAAATTGCAAAGCATGATCTGCCGACTCATAATATAGTCTCGCTTTTTCATCACCAAAGTGTTGAATCAATTCATCATAGATAAGCCCATGCTGTGCGGTAATTTTTGCGGTTGTGTGCCCGGATGTGCCGTTTAAAATCGTTCCAGCCTCTAGAATAGCGACTTTTAATCCTTCCTTACGCAATAAATAACCTGCTGTAATCCCGGTAATTCCTCCCCCGACGATCGCGACATCCACTTCTAGATTACTTGTAAGCTTTTCAAAAGGGGGCAGCGTGACTTCCCGCCAATACGGTTCTGGAAATTGTGGCATTGCTTGTGATGAATTTGTCATTGGAATCCTCCTATTTGTTACATATCATAGGTAATTTTTCCAATATGCAGCGCTTGTATACAAACTATTCTCCAAAATAAATCAAACTTCTTAATAAAATAATGGATTTTTTGGATAAAAATTGATAGAACGACATCATAAAGGTAATGGAGAATTGGGTCTAACGGTTAAAGAAGAATGAAATGACTAACTACCAAAAACCTCTTTAGATTTCCTATTAAAAGAAAAAAGAAAGGGAGAATAAAATGGTTACGATTGCTTCTTTTCTTGTATTTATTTTGTTAACGGGCCTCTTACTCGCCATTGATATCTCTATCTATCATTATTCTTTTATAAAGGCATTAGGAATTATGTTTCAGATCGATACGATTGGTGGCGTGTTTTTATACATCATCTGCATAAGTAGCTTTATATCTGCTATTATCATCGATATTAGAATAGGAAAGAAAAAAGGTAAAAAACAAACGCTATAAATTCAGGTAGGGGTCATTAGGGAAAAAGGAATGAAATAGGATAAAAGCCTGCAGTAGTTGTATTAAAGGGGAAATGATTATAGATGGGAAAGGAAAATATTTCATTAACGCAATTATTCGTACTCATTTTCAACTTTTTAATTGGTAGTGCCATTGTCTATGGAATAGGAAAAAGTGCTCATCAAGATGCTTGGATCGCTATTATGTTGACAACTTTTATTGGAATAGGGCTGATGTATTTATATTACAGCATTTGTAGATTGATGCCGGGCAAGAATCTTTTTGAGATCATGGAGTATTGTTTTTCACGCCCCGTTGCGATCGTGCTAAGCCTAGTTTATGTCACATATTTTCTTTATACGTCATCCCGGGTGATTCGAACATTTGGAGAAATGATTACAACAGCTATTCTTTCAAATACTCCTATAGAGGTCATCACTTTATCACTCATGCTTGTCATCGCTTATATTATTTACCTCGGTTTAGAAGTTTTAACTAGAGTAGCAGAGATATTTACTCCTTATATTTTGGTATTTCTTTTAATCATTTTGATTTTTTTGCTTACAAGTGGGGAAATACAATTGCAAAATCTGCAACCTATTTTAGGGGATGGAATGAAACCGATTCTAAAAGAAATGTTTCCTTCTTTGCTTATATTTCCATTTGGTGAACTAATCGCTTTTACGATTATTTTAACAAGTGTGACGCAATTGGAAAAAAGCAAAAAAGTTGCCGTCATGGCTGTGTTGAGTGCTGGTATTTTCCTTGCCTTCTCTTCTATATTAATGGTCATCACATTAGGAGTGGATGTTTATCAATATACAAACTTTCCGCTGTTAAGTACGACACGGTTAATCTCCATTGCGCATTTTCTAGAAAGAATGGATGTCCTAGTCGTCTTTATTATGACAATGGGAGTTATCATTAAAAGTGCTGTCTTTATCTATTGCAGCCTAAAGGGGCTAGAGTATGTATTCCGAAAACCGTATCGTTATTTTGCTTTCCCCATCTCCATGATGGTTTCTGTCTTTTCTATTTTAATTGCGGTTAATTTTGGGGACCATTTGGAAAAGTTTAAGTCTACGCTTATTTCCTATTTTTACATTATTATGCAATTGATCCTTCCAATGTTGACGGTTCTTTTTTTATCATGGAAAACAAAAAAGAATAAATCGGCTCAAAATGGGGTGAAGTGATGACTAATGAGAAACCGCTTGTTGTCATAAGACGAAGAAAAAAATCATCAAAAGATCAAAAAAATAGTGAAAATAAGGATACTAAGGATTCTTTACAAGACAAAGAAAGGAGCCTAGAAGATTTAAAACACAACATTAGCACTATTTTTGGACAAACAGCCGATTTAAAGATAGATGAGATAAAAATAGCTGATACAGATGGAATGTTGTTCTTTCTTGAGAGTATGATTGGAACGGAATTATTAAAAGAGACTTTTTTGAACAAAAAAATGGATCCAACAAAACTGTCTTTTGATTTGACAACAAGAGAGGGATTAACCAATTTTTGTAAGCAGGAGTTTGGTGGTTCTGGTTTCAACTCATACAAAAGGTTGATGAGGTGGTAAACGCGATGTTAAATGGAAGCATCGCAATTGCGATGAAATCCTATTCTTTTTTTATTGTCATTGAAATGGGAAATACTAAGTATCGCCAAGTGGCAGAACCGACTTCACAGACTGTTATTAGAGGTCCAAAAGACTGCTTTATCGAGTCCATCTCAACGAATCAGTCCCTTATTAGAAGAAGAATTAGAAATCCAAACCTTCACTTTGAAGAGTTTATCATCGGAAATGATACGAAAACAAATGTGAACTTAGTTTATGTAAAGGGCATAGCCAATGAACAAATACTCTCAGAAGTTCGGACAAGATTAAATAAGATTGATGTATCCGCTGTTTTTGAATCTGCCAATATTGAAGAGCTGATCGCGGATAAATCCTTTACGTTGTTCCCATTAGCACTCAACACAGAAAGACCTGATACAGTAGCAGGTAATCTAATGGAAGGGAAAATGGGGATCATGGTGGATGGATCACCTTTTGTATTACTCGTTCCCGCTGTGTTCACTGATTTTTTTGTTTCATCAGAAGATTATTATCATCATTTTTTTGTCTCAAGTTTTATTAGGATCCTTCGCTATATTTCCTTTATGATCGTGTTAATTACACCAGCTGCTTATGTGGGTCTTTTAACCTTTAATCAGGAGATGATTCCCACTGATTTATTAATCAGTATTATCGCGCAGCGGCAGGGAGTACCATTTCCAGCTTTTGTTGAAGTGTTCCTTATGGAATTCACATTTGAAATTCTGAGAGAGGCAGGTCTTAGGATGCCAAGGGCAGTTGGGATGACCGTTTCTATTGTCGGTGCCCTTGTCATTGGACAAGCAGCTGTAGAAGCAGGACTTATCTCAAGCATTATGGTCATTATTGTAGCGATTACTGGCACGGCAAATTTTGTCGCTCCTGTGTATATTTTATCGTCAGCAACGAGATTGTTACGATTTATTCTTATTATTATGTCTGCCTTTCTAGGACTGTATGCCCTCCTGCTAGGATTAGTCCTTATGGTTGCCCATTTAGCCTCTTTACGATCATTTGGTGTGCCATATTTAGCTCCAGTTGCCCCACTTAATCTAAAAGCTATGAAGGATGTCTTTGTTGTTTTTCCCTTTGCGTCCATGAATAAGAGACCTAGCTATTTGCGCTCTCCTCATCCAGAAAAACAGAAGGCAAGCGGTACCCCAAGTCCTCCAGATAGGGTAGGAGGAAAAAGAGGATGAAAAGAAACTGGCTATGTCTTACTGCTATCATTCTGTTATTAACGGGCTGTTGGGATCAAAGGGAACTAGCAACCATTGCACTCGTTACTGGAATGGCGATCGATAAAGGGGAAAAGGAGAGATATAAACTGACGGTAGAAATCGTTAATACGCCTGAATTAAATGGAAAAACAGCATCGGGCAATTCCCCGACTGTTGTGCTTTCCATCGAGGGTAATTCGATTGAAGAATTGAGTCAGAAAATGAATATCGATGGATCTAAGACTATGCTTTATTCACATATGAGAGTGCTCGTTGTGAGTAAAGACATTGCAAGTGAAGGTTTAATGCCGTTTCTTGATACTTTTGAACGAAGCAGAGAGCTCCGGGAAGACTTCGATATTATAATGGCAAAAGAAGGAGAAGCGGCAGACATATTAAAGGTGCTTTATACCACTCAGAAGGCTTCTTCTTTAAAATTGATGGCACAGATGGAAACAGCGACCAAGGCTTGGGGATCTACTCCGTCAGTGCAGATTAATGATGTCATACGAGCCTTAACGTCACCTGGCCGCCAACCCGTCATGTCAGTCGTAAGAATTCAAGGGGATCCTAAAAAAGGTGAAAGCGTCGAGAATATGAAAAAAGCCCATCCAGATGCACTTGTCGTCATCGATTCAATGGCCTTGTTTCGCAAAGATAAGCTTGAAGGCTTCATGTCGGTGGAGGATACGAGAAACTATTTATGGACACAGAATAAGCTTAAAAGAACAACCATGACAGTACCCTGTGAAGGTGATCGTTACGTTACGCCAAGGGTTACCGATTCAAAGACCAAATTAAAAGGCACTATCGTAAACGGGAAACCGAAAATTCAGATGGATATCCAAATGGATGGCTATCTAATTGGTACTAATTGTGAAGGCTCCACGGATGAACCGGAAACGTATAAGAGTATTGAAAATCTGACGAATCAATTTGTACAAGAATCTGTGCTGAAAACGATTAAAACGGTTCAAGAGGATTACGGAATTGACATCTTCGGATTTGGCGAAGTGATTGCCCGGCAGGATTACAAAAACTTCAAGAAAGTTGAGGATCATTGGGATGAAGTCTTTCAAGAAGCCGAAATAGACATTGCCGTGGACTATAAGCTGCAAAGGGCAGGAACCCGTTCAAAAGGTATATTAGATCGAGTCAAATAAAATGTCCTTTTCTGGTGCCTGACACCGAAAAAGGACATTTGTTTATTTAAGGTGGATATAATTTGAACTTTTGTCCATTGACGTATCAGAATGCAGCGATAAAATGTATGGATCTTACTCATAACGGGCCGTTTTAATCCAGCAAAGTTAAACTTTTATTGTTTAAAAAGTTAGATAAAATGAAGTATCTTATCATAGAAAGGCAGTCGGAAAATATGAAATTTGAAACTATGCTTCTTCATTCAAACAAGAAACAAAATCGCACAATTAAAAGTAAAGTCACACCAATCTATCAAACAAGTGCCTTTACATTTCGTGATTTAGATGAGTTGGAAGGTTTTTATCAGGGAAATGGTCATTATTTATATTCTCGAGTGGGAAATCCCAATACAGACGAGTTAGGTGAAACGGTTGCTCGTTTAGAAGGTGCCACGTCCGGTGTTGCGTCATCTTCGGGTTTGTCCGCCATTTTAGCCGGCGTTTTAGCGGTTGTCAAAAGCGGGGATCATATTGTGGCAGCAGATGATCTGTATGGCGGCAGTTTTCATTTGATTAAAGATGAATTAAATGATTGCAACATTGACGTAACTATTGTAGCTTTTTCAGATTTAAATCAAGTGGAGAAGGCTATTCAGAGTAATACGAAGCTACTCTATACGGAATCGATTACCAACCCCATGTTACGAGTAGAAAATATCGAAGGTGTTGTCGAGTTAGCCAAAAAATATAAGCTTACTACATTAGTAGATAACACATTTGCGACCCCTTATCATTGTCAGCCTTATACAAAAGGAGTGGATCTAGTTGTCCATAGTGCAACGAAATATTTTGGTGGTCACAGTGATGTAACAGCAGGCGTATTAGTTGGAAAAGAATCCTTGATTGAAAAAGCCGCTGCAAAGATTACGAATCTTGGCACAAACCTCAGTCCGTTTGAAGCATGGTTAACATGCAGAGGATTGAAAACTTTAGCACTCCGAATGAGAGAGCAATCAGCAAATGCAAGAAAGTTAGCTGAAGCACTTAAGGGTCATGAGTTGGTTAAAAAAACATATTATCCGTTTGACTATAGTGAAGAAGGATACGGTGCTATTGTAACAATCGAACTTCAAGATAGGTTGGATATAAACGAATTCTTCCGCCAGCTATCTTGGGTGAAAATTGCTCCGACATTAGCAGGCATTGAAACCATTGTCACCCATCCGCTAACGACTTCACATCGAGCTTTACCGCCAGAAGCACAAGTCGAATTGGGCATCACAAAAGGTTTAGTTCGGATCTCAGTCGGGATTGAATCTGCCGAAGACATTATTGATGTGTTTGTGAATGCACTAGAGAAATCTGTTCAATAAATATGGTTTGAAAACATGAAACTAAGGAGAAATCCTTAGTTTTTTTATCTATAAAAAAAAGATTGTCAGACCCATTTATGTCTCAAATGTTGTTTTAAGGACAGGGTTAAAGTTTATTACTTCTAAAATGATAGGAGTTCCTGGAGCGAATTTCAGAACCTTCTGGAATGGATATGAGTAGATTTCCTATTCCTTCTTCACCAGCAGTATAAGCGAAATTGTCGTCCATTTGTAATACACCATTAATGTATATATTAAAATAGCTATTATTAAGATTTAATGAGGGTAGCAAACTAACTTTATTACCAGTATCATCTAAAAAATGGGAAGTATCGATTTTTAGAGTGTTTATGTTTGATACAGGTTCAAGAACTTCATAGAAAAAGCGTGTTACGGTGGGAGATGTAGTAATTTTTGTTTCTGAAGTAACTGCGAGTTTGATAATTTTAAGACTCATAACATTTCCTCCTTTTTATTTTTCCATACAACATATGTCAATCATGGCTAAGAAGATACAGTTAGACGAGTTTAATTATGAAAGTTAAGGCATCAACCCATTTCTCACACAGATTCTCTTTAAATTTATATAATGGAATATCGATTTTTATCCATATCAAAAAACCATTTATATATAGCTATTGGAGGGAAGATACTTGAGAAAAAGTAAAACTGTAATTCCTTATTCACCTCCATTCCTTTCTTTTCCCAATATCGATCGACAGGAGTACTATGTAAGTCCTAAAAAGGTTGTTATTTATGAGTTTTATACTCTCTCAGATGGATATAAACGAATTTTCACTGAAAGAGATGCAGTTCTTAGTTACGGAAATCAAAAAATTATTGATCAAAGAAAAGTATCGTATACGAATCTTTTTATAAATGGAGTATTACAACCAAAAGTATCTTATGAGATAGAAGAAGGCAGATTGACTCTCCTTACAGAGGATATTCCTATAAAAGGAACTCCGATTATCTTACAAATGGTTAAATTTTAATAATAATAGGTTAGTGGCCTATACCATATTCGTTAGGATTCCATATGGTTAAGTTATAACCATTTAACTGGGGGGAATAACATGAGGGTTTTACTTGCTACGTATTGGCCAGTTCCACATGTAGGAGGAGTTTGGAATTATATGCTCCAACAGAAGAAGAAACTTGAACAATTTGGACATAAGGTAGATTTGCTAGGATATGACGAAGATAATACCTCCGTTTATATTGTAAATGAAAATAGGAAAATAGAGAGGAGTAAGTTGCTGCCTTTATTAGAGGCAAAAATAGATGCAAACAGTTATCCGGCCATACATGCAAATGATTTAGTAAAATACACAGAATTTCAAAGGTATATTTATGAGTTAAGTTCTGCCTATTTGGGATTGGATAAATATGACATTATCCACACGCAAGATGTGATTTCGACTGCGTGTATCAATCGTGTCAGACCGAAGCATATCCCGCTCGTTGCAACACTTCATGGCTCTGTCGCTCATGAAATTAGACACCAATTGACTACAATCCATCAATCTGATACTTCATTTATGGCTAGAGCCTATTATGATGAACTTGAGCGGATAGGTGCAACCTCAGCAGAAGTGACCATTGTTGCTAACCAATGGTTAAAAAATATTTTAACAAGTGAATTTCAAGTTCCAAACGAACAAATTAAAGTATTACATTATGGATTTGATACAGAGAATTTCATTAAAAGGTCAAAGGAAAAATCACGTATCCAACCTCCAAGGGATAAGAAAGTCATTATTTATTCAGGGAGATTGGTAGAACTTAAAGGTGTTCATCATCTAATATCTGCTTTAGCTCAGTTAAAGGACATCCGTGATGATTGGGTTTGTTGGATAATTGGTAATGGAGATGGAACAAGAGGAATTACAAGCACAAAGTAAAGGTTTAGGCATGGAAGATCATATATTGTTTTTTGGAAAGCGGGAAGATGTTCCCGCCCTGTTAAGTAAGGCGGATATATTTGTTCTTCCTAGCCTTTTGGAGAATCAGCCCTTATCCGTTATCGAAGCTCAAATTGCCGGTAAAGCAATCATCGTCAGTGATGTAGGAGGATTGCCAGAAATAATTGAAAATGGTGTTACAGGAGTGATCACTCCTGCAGGTGACATTAACATGTTACGTAAAAATATAAATTTGTTATTAGAAGATGACAATTATAGAAAAAAGCTCGGGTCAAATGCAAAAAAATGGGGCATGACTCATTGGTCTATAGATAAAGGAGTTAAAAATTTAGTATCTATTTATCAAGATGTTATTTCGAAGCATAGAGAGGCCCAGCAAAATGACACGTCTGACAATCGTAATTAAACAATTTATTTTTCTTTGGTTATCGACTTTTAAGGTATGGTGGAAAAAGCTTTGGTCAAAAGTGAACAGCGCTGAGCAAATGTCCCCTCCTTTAATTAATGTACCTGATGTATTCTTGATAAACTCTGATGAGTATAACTCTTTGTTCTCTATCCCAATCTCAACTCAAAACACTTTTGTGTCTGGTTTAGAGTGGGAAAAGATTATAGAATCTGTACCGCAAAATTTTGTTTTACCTAATCCGGAGTCAATAGCAGTTTTTCAAAAGATGAAAGGGGATTCCTATAACTTACCATTTACTAACAAAACATTAACCTCAAATATCTTCGTTGACTCTCAAACGTGGGAAGCTATTCTTCAAAATCTTCCTATTGACTATCAACTGCCACATCTTTTGGTTTTAAATACATTTAAACCTATGGATACAGACTCTTATCGTTCTATTTTTTCTACTACTATAGAAACGCCACATCTTTTTGTGAATCCGGAGGTGTGGGAGCCGATCAAAAGATCCCTTCCATTAAATTACACACTTCCAGATCCACTATCAGAACAAACGCTTAAAAAAATGGATGGTCACTTGTATCAATCCATTTTTTATGTAAATGCACTCACACCAAATGTTTATGTTGATGATAATACCTGGAAACCAATCAAGGAAGTTTTGTTCGAAGATTATATAATTCCTAATCCATTGACTGTGAATCTATTCCAGCTAATGAGTACAAATTTTTATGATTCGCTATTTCTGTCATCCGGTTTAGATGAAGAGATTGTAGTTGATAATCAGATCTGGCAACAAGTTAAAGATTCATTACCTGAACAGTATAAGCTTCCACACTCATTAACAATGTATATAACAAGTAGAAAATTCTTACATGATCATATGTAATTCTTGGAAAGATACACTTTAAGGAAACTCGCTGATTCATTGGCGAGTTTTTTGAATGTGAAAAAAGGGACCTCAACTTAGTGAGCCCAATAGAGTATGAGAATTGACTAGTTTCACTCTAGAAATTATATAAAGAATATTCCTTTTAAACAAAAGGTTAAAAAGTAGGTACTAGTTTATACCTTTTCCGAAAATAGACATAAGATACACCATTAAAGGAGAGGGGACTGAAGAATGAAGGCAGTGGTTACGGGAGGGGCAGGTTTTATTGGCTCGCATTTGGTTGAAGCACTTGCCATTAGTGGGTTTGAAGTTCACATAATCGATAACTTAGTCTCAGGTAGTTTGGAAAATGTACATCCTTTGGCTATTTTTCACAATATCGATATACGCAGCAGTGAGGCTAAAGAAGTCATTGTCAAAGAAAAGCCTGATGTACTATTCCATTTAGCTGCTCAGGCAGATGTCACTACATCCATCAGTGATCCAAATTTTGATGCTAGCGTCAATATTAACGGGACAATCAATATTTTGGAAGCGTGTAAAGAAGCTAAAGTGAAGAAATTTATATTTGCTTCAACTTCTGCTGTTTATGGTGAATTTAACATGGATTTAATTACTGAGAATGCTCCAACTATACCTATTTCCTATTATGGTGCGTCAAAATTAAGTGCAGAATCCTATATCCGCTTATTTTATCAGTTGTATAAATTGCCTTATACGATTCTTCGCTATGGAAATGTTTACGGACCTAGACAATTAGCAAAAGGAGAAGGGGGAGTTGTAGCCATATTTATGGATCGTATCAAAAAGGGAGAACCTTTTAAGATCTTTGGGGATGGGGAACAAACAAGAGACTTTATTTTTGTACAAGATATCGTTCAGGCGAATATCGCAGCTATTGATCATGGACATCAACAAACGTTTAATATCAGCACTTCAAGAAAAACTTCGGTTAACCAATTAGTAGAGTTATTAATCAAAATACACGGTTCCCATCTAGATGCAGAGAGGGTTAGTGGTAAAAAAGGGGATATCAAACATAGTTGTCTTAATAATATGAGCGCCCTTCAGTTACTTAAATGGAAGCCAGTCTACGATATTTATCGAGGTCTTGAGGAAAGTTATTCCTATATTTTTGGAAAAAAATAAAATTTAGATTAAACCTATCTTTTATAAAATAGGCTAGGTATCCAATCAAACCATTTCTTTTTGCATTTAATAAGTTATTAAGAAGAGAGTTAAGTAGAAAAAGGTACAAGTTCTACAAGTAAGGTGTGATAAAAAACTAGAAACATTAAGTATAAATGTAAGGAGATGATTAATTTAATGAGAATTGACGAGTTAAAGGGAGAATATGATGCAATCTATAGTTTAGGGCATCTTTGCCTTGCAGCCCTTCAGCTTAGGAAAAACAACTTAAGAGCATTTGCCGGTCCATTAGACTGGATGTCGTCCCCTTCTTTGCCTAGTGTTAGTAAATTATTGCAGAATCGATTCGTTGGTTTTATGGATCGCCCCAATTTAATGCCTACAAGTTATTCAACTGCTGTAGATTCTAATGAACCATGTCTAGTTGTTCATGATACTGCCTATGGGATCGTTTCCAGTCATGATTTTTATGCAGATCAGAATACACTATCAAATTTGGCGACTTACCCTAAAGTCAGAGAAAAATTAGATAGACGAATTCAACGCTTTTTAGATAAGTTATCTAATGGAAAAAGGATACTCTTTATTCGCACGGAAGGATCTTTTGCAGAAGTTCTTGAACTGGATTCTGTGCTCGCCAATTTAGTAAAGAAAGATTTTCATATTCTTGTTGTCAACCATACGAATGTCAATGGAATAAAAGAGAAAGATTGGCCATTAGAAAATGTTTGTGCAATTGAGCTACCAAATGAAGAAATGTGGGCAGGAAATGATCATTATTGGAAAAGTACTTTTAGTGGAATTAAGATAAAAAGCTAATTATATGGAGGATTGTTTAGATGTTTAATGATGCAGTTATTTTAGTAACAGGTGGGACAGGTTCATGGGGGAAAGAACTTATTCTCCAGTTATTACAATTTGATCTTAAAAAAGTCATTGTTTTTTCACGTAATGAGGATAGACAAGTCAAAATGAGAAGGGAAATTACGGATCCACGGGTAAGCTTTTGTATTGGGGATATTCGTGATAAGGAAGCATTAATACAAGCTTGTAGAGATGTAGATTATATTTTTCATCTAGCGGCATTAAAACATGTTCCTGTTTGCGAAGAGTCTCCTTTAGAGGCATTAAAAACAAACATAACAGGTACTCAAAATGTTATTGAAGCAGCTATCGTTAATAATGTCAAAAAGGTCATCAATGTATCTACTGATAAAGCTGCTGACCCCTCTAATTTCTACGGATTTACAAAAGCAATTGGCGAAAAATTAATTATACACGGTAATCATTTGACTTCGAATACAAAATTTATTTGTGTAAGAGGAGGAAATGTATTAGGAACAAATGGAAGTGTTATCCATTTATTTATGGATCAAATAAAAAGGAAAGGAATCCTTACGATTACAGATAAAAGGATGACACGATTTTTCTTAACGCAAGAAAATGCAATCAAACTTTTGTTACAGGCAGCGAAAGATGGAAAAGGCGGAGAAATCTTTGTCATGAATATGCCTGCATGTAGAATCTTAGATCTAGCTGAAGTATTAATAAAAGAATCTGGGAAAAAAGCAGAAGATGTAATGATAAAAGAAATCGGTGCCAGACCAGGTGAGAAGCTACATGAGGTCCTTGTTTCAAATAGTGAAGTTAAGGATACCATTTTGTTCAATCATGATTATTTAGTTGTTCTCCCTACCGTTGAAATTCCTGAATTAAGGGGACAATACTCATCCTGTCCCGCAGTAAGTAAATCATCTTATAGCTCTAATGAAGAATTAATGTCATATGAAGAGATCAAACAGATGTTAATGGACGCTGGATTTTTATGAAACAACGGCCACAGCTACTGATTACTGGGGCAAGTGGTTTTACAGGACAACACGCATGCAGGTATTTTGCGGAATTGGGATATGATGTAACAGCTGTTAAAAGAAAGCAATCATCTGAAGGCTATACAGTGGGAAAGGTAATATACTGTGACCTAACAAATAAAAAAAATGTAAATCAATTAATTCCGCAGGTTAAACCTGATTTTCTATTACATTTAGCTGGGCAGAATCATGTTGCTACTTCTTGGAAAGATCCAATTGCAACATTAGAGGCAAATTTGATGTCAACTGCCTTTTTGATAGATGCGATTCGTGTGGAAAATCCATCTTGTAAAATCGTTCTTGCCGGCTCAATCCTTCAATTTGACCCTAGTGACCTTTCAACCCTTTCACACCCCTATGGTTTGAGTAAGACCCTCTAAACAATAATTGCACAAGCATGGGAAAAATTATACAAACTTCAAATTATCATTGCTAACCCTTCAAATTTAATAGGACCAGGACCATCCGGCGGTGTTTGTACCATTTTTGCACGTAAAATCGTACAGATGGAAGAGAATAAAATTGATAAAGTACTAGAAGTAAATAATTTATTGGCAACACGTGATTTTTTAGATGTCAGAGATGCTGTAAGGGCATACGAGGTTCTGTTAAACAGGGTGAACCTGGAAAAGATTATGAAATTGCCTCTGGGAAAAAATACTCTCTAGAAGATATTATTGCAACGTTTAAAAACCTAACAGATATTGATTTTAAGGTTCAATCGCTATGTAATGATGTCGATCAACAGTAAAAGAAATCGTGCCTATAGAACTACTAAATCTAGGCTGGAGTCCAAACTTTGAGATTGAGAAGTCTTTAACGGATACGCTTAACTACTTTCGAAACAAAGAACATTTCCCACAAGAATAGTTTTTTTATACCTATAGGAGTATATTTGAACTTCTTTAACCAATTAGTTTTAAAATATCTTTCCAATAAATAGTTACTTGTTCGTGTCGTAGCTTGTCCCTACCGCATTATATGTATAAAGAAAGAGGATTTATTCTTTCTTTGTACTGTGAGTTTCTCGGTTATACAACTAATTGATATGAAAGGAAGGAAAAAATACAAATGGCAGGAATAAAAACATTTATCAACAATAGTCAAGCAACTTTACAAATTACACTATTTATTCGTGAAGGTGATAATCCAATTAATCAAGATGGTACCTCTTCATTTGCACTAAATCCAGGAGAATCAAAAATCATCACCTATGGTAACGATCAAAATATCTTTTTAAATGGAGTTTTACTTTTTACCATTTTCCAAGGAGATCTTTATAGTAAAATACAATTTGTTACTCTACGTGAAAGTGAGCTTGATAATCTCCTTAATACAAATAATGAAATTACAATCACAGATGAACTGACAGACTATGTACTATCAGGTAGCAACAGCTTTTTAGATGCTGTCAATGATGCACAAAGTGTCTCAGAGATGCGCATAGCTATAGAAGATCCACAACTTGGTCTAGATCTCACGGCATATAATAGTCTTACAGAAGCGCAAAAAGATGAAGTAGCAGGATCCATTTTAACGAACAGACCGGTTGGAGGATATCCTACCGTTGAAAGTGTACAAGATGCACTTGATCATGCAATAAATCAAATCGTAGATCCAAACAATATATTTGTCCTTGCTGATTCAGTAGGCGGGGATGGCAGTATGGCAAATCCTTTTGGCACGATTCAAGAGGGGATTGCAGCTGTAAATCCTGGAGGCATCGTCCATATTTTAAGTGGGACATACTCAATTACCTCGCAAATTGTTGTTAATAAGATAGGAATTATTTTAAAAGGTGAAGCAGGGACACTTCTTTTATTAAAGGCCAACCTTATTCCATTGCTGATAACAGGAAGCTAATGTAACTATTGATAGTTTAACCATGACAAGCGATGTCTCCTTATGCAAAGGAATTTATTCAAATTGGGGCAAATAATGTTAGCCTATTGAATAATACAATATATGGTCCGCCACAAGCATTGCCTATGTCAAACTGGGTTGTAAACCGAGCTGTTGTTTCACAAGGAGGTCTTACAGGTTTATTATTGGCAAGCAATACTTTTCATTCTTTGCGAACAGGAATGTATATTAATCCTAATGGAACAGGAATGATTAATAATAACATTGTTTACAACACAAAAGGTGGTTTCTTAGTAGATCAGGCGTTCACAACATTTAATGGAAATTCATGGGGAATCCCAGCAAATGAGTTTGATATCGTTTTGCTTGCTGGAACAACTACAGGTCCTCCCTACGATAACCTAGCCGCACTGAGCGCAGCAAATAATAATGCAACCATCTCAGACCAAAGATAAGTAAAGTATCTTGTGTTTGGCATGATAAAAAACTAAGGAGAAATCCTTAGTTTTTTTATTGAAAATAAATGTTAAGGCTGCAATTAATCATAAAAAGTGGTTCGAAAAATAGGCCTAATCCATCTAAGCCTCAAGTCTGACTTTAAAATACGCTACAGGTTCGTTATAGAAAATGTTTCAAAAAGGTAAGATGAATGTAAGAAAGGAGGCAACAAAAAATGAAAAAATTTGGTTTGCTTTTAATAGGAGGCCTTGCAGCAATTGTGTTATTGCATAATCTTGCTCCAATAGTGGGGATGGTGATTAGCCTTGCGATTCTCTACTTTGTCGTCAAACGTTTCTTAAAGACAGATTCAATCTTAATGAAAATTGGTTGGGGTATCCTCGGTTTCGTGGCATTAATGGCATCTGCATCCAACATACCAGCCGTTCTAGGAATTGCTGCAGCCTATGTTTTGTATGTGGTTTATAAAAATTGGAATAAAACAAAAACGGTTGTACATGAAGAAAAAGATCCCTTTGTGAATTTCGAAAGACAATGGTCAGAGTTGAATAAATATTAATAAAAATAAACGACCCTAAAAGGAGAGAAAACATATGGCAAACTTATTTTCCCGCATTAAAAATACAATATTAGCAGATTTACATGGGGCACTAGATCAAAAAGAACAAAAAAATCCAATTGCTCTTTTAAACCAGTATTTACGCGAATGTGAACAAGAAACAGAAAAAGTTCGTAAGCTTTTGGAAAGACAATATCGTTTAAAAGATGAATTTACACGCGAATATCGTCAAGCAGTGGACTTGTCTGCCAAACGGAAACACCAGGCGGAGATTGCTTCTCAAGCAGGTGAAACAGAACTCTATCAATTTGCTGTCAATGAACAACAACAATACGAGGCCCGTGCTACACGCTTAAAAGAAATGATGGAGCAAGCCAGTGGTCAACTTGTTGAATTAGAACAAAAATATGAAGATATGAAGCATAAGCTAAAAGACATGAATATTCGTAGATTGGAACTAATGGGCCGTGAAAACATTACTCGCGCACAGCATAAAATGAACCAAGTGCTAGATAATCAATCGTATTCAAGCCAATCTTATTCACGATTCCAAGAAATTGATTCATATCTAGATCGTTTAGAAAATCAAGTGAACAGCTCTTATTACAGAAACACAATTGATTCTAGAATTGCTCAATTAGAAAAACAAAATAGCTCAATAAACATAAAAAAAGAAGAAACAAGTTCAATTTAATAAAATAAACTGTTATGCTAAAAAGGCGTAGGCATCTACGTCTTTTTGGTAAATAATTAAAGAATTTTTCGTTTCAAGCGGTTTAGCAAGGCGCTTCCGCTTTTAATGGTATCTAGCTGCAGCGCCTACCCCCTCGAGGTCACAAGCCAATCCTCCCAGAAAGGTAAAGAACACCTTTCCGTGAGGCTCGTCTTGTGCTTGTCGGGGGTGAGCAAGGCGCTTCCGCTTTTAATATTTCCTGTCATAACAAGAAGGGAGGAATCCAAATTGTTTCAAAAACTTAAAAGTGATTATCTCAGCTGGATCGTCCTAATTGGCGCATTTTTTCTTCTATTAGATGTATTCTTTTTTAACGAAGGTTTGATTTTCTCCCTTATTGTTGCGACAGGAATGGTTTACTTAGGAAGAAAGCGAATGCCGAAAAAAACGGGTAAATTACTCTTTTGGGTCGGACTTTTTTTTCTAGTAGTGAATGTGATAAATATGCTGGCGATCAAATTCTTTTTACTTGCTCTCCTCTGTATACTGATTGTTCAGTATGCGAATCGGAGAAAACAAGCCAAAACCATCACACCGATCATAAATGAACAGGTAGATCTGGAAAAACGAAGTGAAACCATCATCAAAGAACAGTCTCTTTTTCAAAATCGCCTATTTGGACAGCAAAAAACACCTGATCACGTCTACGAATGGAATGATGTGAACATACAGGCAGGCATTGGCGACACGGTCATTGATTTAAGCTATACCGTTCTTCCAAAAGGTGAAACAGTAATCTTTATTCGTAATGTGATGGGAAAAGTCACTATTATGATCCCTTATGATGTGGAAGTGAGCGTCAATCATTCTGTCTTTTTTGGCTCTGTACGAATCTTAGATTTTAACGAATCCTCTTTAATCAATCGTTTGATTAAAGTCGAAACAGCTCAGTATGAACAGACCACACAAAAGGTTAAAATCTTCACCTCCATGATGATCGGTGACATTGAGGTGAAACGCGTATGAGTATCGTTTTACGTCAAGTACTTTTAGGCATAGGAATGGCTCTCGTCATTTTTATCGTTGTCATAATTGGTACTTTCACCTCTTTTTCACATTTAAACTGGAGCGATCTCTGGGGCAGAGGGGCATTTGACACCCCATTTATTTTATTAATCCCCAGTCTTAGTATCGTGATTGGAATTCTATTTGGAATACTTTCAGGTTTTTACTGGAGGAAACAGCTTCTATCTGTCGATGGTTGGCTCCACCAGATTGAGGAAGGGCGGCTCTTAGAAATGGAGAGCAATCCTCTATTTGAAATTCGAGTGATTTCAAGCAGAATTAGTAAAATTCAAAAACAGATTACAGAGCAGGCGAAGCTTTCACAGCGGCTAGCAACAGAGGCGGCTGAAGATCAAGAAACCCGTATGCAGGAAATCATTTTTCAGGAGCGAAATCGCCTTGCTCGTGAACTCCATGATTCCGTAAGTCAGCAGCTCTTTGCCGCTTCCATGCTTATGTCTGCTATTAATGAGGTGAAAACACCTTCAGATGATTGGGAAACGAAACAGCTAAAAATAGTTGAAGAAATGATTCATCAATCACAGCTTGAGATGCGTGCCTTACTTCTTCATTTGCGACCTGTTGCTTTAAAAGGAAAATCATTACAGGATGGAATCAAAGAATTATTAACGGAGCTCACGCAAAAGGTTGAGATGAATATTAACTCGAAAATAGAGGGATTTTCTGTTGAAAAAGGGATTGAAGACCACTTGTTTCGGATTTTGCAGGAGTCTGTATCCAATACGCTTCGCCATGCTAAAGCAACTCTTTTGGAAGTTTTACTGATCAAAAGAGATGGTTTTATTATTTTAAGAGTAACAGATGATGGAATTGGGTTTGATGTAGATGAAAATAAAGCTGGGTCATATGGTATGCAGAATATGTATGAAAGAGCCGTTGAAATTGGCGGCACCTTAAAAATCGTTTCTCTTAAAAATAAAGGCACCCGTCTTGAAGTGAAAATCCCCATAATGAATGTAGGTGAGGAAAATGATTAAAGTATTGTTTGTTGATGATCATGAAATGGTGAGAATTGGGGTTTCTGCGTATTTATCCGCTCAGCCCGATATTGAAGTGATCGGAGAAGCCGATAATGGAAAAACAGCGATCGATTTAGCATTGAACCTTAGACCAGATATCATACTGATGGATTTAGTGATGAAAGAGATGGATGGGATCGAAGCAACGAGAGGGATTATAGCAAAATGGCCTGAAGCGAAAATTATTATTGTAACAAGCTTCTTAGATGATGAAAAAGTGTATCCTGCTCTTGAAGCAGGTGCCACAAGCTATATGCTCAAAACATCAAAAGCGAGTGAAATTGCAGATGCCGTCCGTTCAACATATGGTGGACAATCTATTTTAGAGCCTGAAGTGACCGGGAAAATGATGTTGAAAATGAGGCAAAGTAATCATCATGAACTCCATGAAGAGCTAACAGGCAGAGAAATGGAAATTCTTCTTCTGATTGCAGAGGGAAAAAGCAATCAAGAAATAGCGGATGAACTTTTTATTGCTTTGAAAACAGTGAAAACACATGTTAGTAATATCCTGAGTAAATTGCAGGTACAAGACCGGACGCAAGCAGTCATTTATGCGTTCAAGCACTCAATTGTAAAATAAACCAGTGCCTGACACCACAAAAAGACATTTGTCTTTTTATGGTGTCAGGCACCGTTTTGGGAAGGATGACCACATATGAGTATGGGAAAAGTTTTTTTAGTTGGGGCAGGACCTGGAGATATTGGTTTGATTACGGTAAAAGGGCTGGAAGTGATCAAACAGGCTGACGTTATTTTATATGATCGACTAGCTAATCCCAAATTACTTGATTTCGCCTCGGTAGATTGTGAATTAATCTATTGTGGGAAATTGCCTGATCGTCACACATTAAGACAAGATGGGATTAATGACCTTTTAGTAGAAAAAGCATTAGAAGGGAAAATGGTTGTGCGGCTCAAGGGCGGCGATCCAGGTGTTTTCGGGAGAGTTGGAGAGGAAGCGGAAAGCTTAAGAGACGCGAACATCCGATACGAAATGGTTCCAGGGATTTCATCTGGAATGGCGGCTCCACTTTATGCTGGAATTCCCGTTACCCATAGGCAATTTGGTGAAACCTTTGCGATTGTCACGGCACATAGTCAATCAAAGGAAGGGAAGCCTATTCTCGATTGGAATGCACTTGCAAAAGGGATTGATACGATTGCCTTCTACATGGGCGTAGCCAATCTTTCTTATATTTGTCAAAGCTTAATGGCCAATGGAAAGCCGCCAGAGACACCAATTATTCTAATCCAATGGGGAACCTATAGCAGACAAAAGACCTTGGAAGGTACACTTGAAACGATAGCTGACTTGGCAGCGGCGCAAAAGTTTAAGAATCCAGCCATTACCCTTGTTGGTGAAATCGTTTCACTCAGAGAGAAGATCAGTTGGTTTGAGAAAAAGCCATTATTTGGCCGTCAAATTCTCCTTGCTCGGACGGGACATAATCCAAGCGGTTTAGCGCAGGCTTTAACAGAGCAAGGAGCAGATGTGATTGAATTTCCAAAATGGAAAAGTAGAAGAATCCCGTTTGATCCAGAAATATTACATTCGATCACTGCCTATGAAAAAATATTATTCACTTCGGTAGAAAGTGTCACTCATTTCTTTCAATTTTTGAGGCAGGAAAAATTTGATCTTCGAAGTCTTTCAGCCGAATTATTTGGTTTATCCCAAAAAACGGTAACGGCCTTAAATGAAAAAGGACTAATGGCAGAGGTGGCTGATCAAATTGAACAGGATGAACCGTTACTTGTAGTGGGAGATAACCGTGTGAATAAATATCAATATGCTCATTTCGATGTTTTGATCACAAGCGAGAATATAATCGATGAAAAATACTTGCCAATCCTAAGAAGGATGCTTGCGGAAGCCAATCCCGATACGGTCGTATTTCCGAGTGCCCAATCCGTCAAGATGTTTTTTGAAAGTGAGTTGGTAGCGGAATTATTCCCACCTGAATTCATTCATGACGTAAACGTCGTTTGTATGGGAGATCGGACCTGGTCCTCAGCACAATTCTACGGGGTTCAACCTGATGCAAAACCAGAAACACCGACAAGTCAGGCATTAATTGAGTGTATTGCAGCCTGTTCGATCAACGAATAAGCAATGAAGGAGTTCGCTATGGTCTATTATCCAATTAATCTTAATTTGAGTGGAAGAGAGGTCGTTGTCGTTGGCGGGGGGAGAATAGCTGGGCGGAAGATTATGGGGTTAATGGAGGCGATGGCAGTTGTGACCGTGATTAGTCCAACATTGACCCTTGAATTAACGGAATATGCCAAAGAGGGTAAATTAACTTGGAAGGAAAGAGACTTTACTGCTGCAGATATTCAAGATGCTTTTCTTATTATAGCAGCCACCAATCATCCCGAAATCAATCAGGCTGTATACAAGGCAGCAGCACCCCATCAGCTCATTAGTTTGGTGGATGATCCAGAAAAGTCCAACTTTATTCTTCCTGCTGTTTTGAATCAGGGGAAATTAAGCATTACCGTCTCGACATCGGGTGCGAGTCCGATCCTTGCAAAGAAGATTAAGCAGAGAAATTTCTGATCAATATGGTCCAGAGTATAAGGAATATGTTGATTTTTTATACGTATGTCGAAAGAAAATTCTAGAAGAAATCAGCGATCCAAAAGTAAAAAAACTTTTGTTGTCCGAAATAACAGAACCCGCTTATTTTCATAGTAAAACGAGACAAGAGGATTTTGAAGTAAGGATGAATCAGCTATTAAACAATGGAATACATAACCCATAACAGATACTCGGTGCCTGACACCTGAAAAAGACATTTGTCTTTTTCGGGTGTCAGGCACCGAGTTTTTTTTTGATAAATAATCTAGGGACTTGTCTCATATGTTATAAAGTACTTTATTTTTAAAAGGTATTGACCCGAGTAAGTTAAGGTAAGTTCTGTCTGCAAATACGTCAAGACGTATTTGATGAGCTAGTTAATCTGGAAATTTTCCGGATTTGGAATATGAAAAAGGAGTGGCCTATGAATTCATTTGTTAAAGGAACGATTTTACTCATTGCGGCAGCCTTCATTGGAGAATGTGTTGAGTTTTTCATCAATATGGTTTTGGCAAGGGAACTTGGGGAAAACGGGCTTGGTATGTATATGTCCATTTTGCCTACCGTATTTTTAATTGTGTTACTGGCAAGCTTTGAAATGCCTATATCGATATCAAAATTTGTTGCCGAGAAGGATAAGCGAATTCATCAAAGTATGCTCAGTCATGTACTGAAATGGACGATTATGACAACGGCCGTATTAATGTTGGTTGTGACTTTTGTGTTACCGTTTATTCCTGTATTTGATCAATATCATCCCATTTTTAGATGGCTTGTGCTGCTCCTAATTCCGATCGTCTCCTTTACCTCCATTGCAAGAGGGTATTTTATGGGGAAATCACAAATGGGAAAAATAGCTGTAGCCAACTTTCTCCGTAAAATCGTTCAACTCCTGTTACTCGTTTATCTATTTCAACTCTTCGAATTTGAGACGCATTTGGCTGTACTGATTGCATTCTGTACACTGATCGGAAGTGACTTAGTTGTTTTTTTATACTTATTTCACGTATTTATGATTCAATACCAATATATGAAAAAGCAACCCTCCAGAAAGCTTCATGGTAAAGTGGTTATGAAAAATTTAATGGAAGTATCTATTCCAACGACCGCTTTACGTGTTTTTCATGCCGTTACTTCTTCCATTGAGCCCTTTTTAATTACGGGCGCACTCTACTACGCAGGTGTAGGGAAGGAAATGGCAACAGAGCAATTTGGTATGGTCGCAGGAATTGCAATGGTGATTGGGTCGTTTCCTACTTTTATTTCCCATTCATTAATGATTATGCTGATCCCAACCATTTCAAAGGAAAATGCAGAAAGAAATATTGAATACTTACAAAGACTACTCCAGAAAGTTATGATTTTGACCTTTTTATATGGAGTTCCTGCTGTTGCCGCTTGTTACCTTTTTGCTGAACCACTAACAACTACGTTCTTTCACTCTGAAGGGGCTGCCCGTTATTTGCAGCTGCTCTGGCCCTGTTTTCTTTTCCGTTTTTTTGTGATGCCACTTCAAGCTTATTTAATTGGCCTTGGACTCATGAAGGATGCGTTTATTCATGGGGTATGGGCAACAACGATTGCATTTGCTATCATGTATTTCCTCGGGTCGAGCAGTCACTTTCAAATGGATGGAATCATCATCGGCATAAATGCGGAGGCCATGCTATTAACGATGATGCATTATATGACTGTCTGTAAAAAAATAGGCGTCTCCATTTTTATGTCCCCACTAAAACAAATGAAATCACCCTGACATGAAGTGGGGATAGGGACAAATGGGTAAACGTAGTTTTTGTCTAGCCGTAATAATTCAGTTATACTTAAATTATGTAAAAAAACGTAATTTGTAAGGATCTTTTTATCATAACAGTTGTTATAAAGGAGTTTTATTATGGAAAATAAAAAATATTGCCGGGAGTCATTAGCGATAAAAACAAGTCTGGTATCACCACCTGACACAAATATTCACGGAACCATGTTTGGTGGGAAACTGATGGCATACATTGATGATGTAGCAGCCATAGCGGCTATGCGGCATGCGAGAAAACTAGCAGTAACCGCATCAAGTGATTCAGTAGATTTTCTTCATCCCATTATAGAGGGGAATTCAGTTTGCTTGGAGGCTTTTGTTTCATATACGGGAAGAACATCGATGGAAGTATTTGTAAAAGTTGTTTCTGAAAATATGCTTACCGGAGATCGCCATATTTGTGCTGTTTCCTTTTTAACATTTGTTGCATTAGATGAAAATGGACATCCTTCTGAAGTTCCACAAGTAGTTCCACAGTCGGAGGAAGAAAAGCATTTATATGAAACGGCCAAAGACAGGCTAGAAATTCGTAAAAAGCGGAGAAAAGATAGTGCGGAGCGGGCAAAGAGTTTTAGAGGGAAATATCCTTGGTGAGTCAAAGAAATACGAATAAATAGAGCGAATTTTTACTTTTTTAAAGCAAAGTTTACATCAAAAAAGGGAATCGAAACAGTTTCGATTCCCTACACATAAATGATTTCATACAAAAATAAATATTCATAATGGCTGTTTTATTTTATTCGTTTGATTGTGAACGATTGCCAGCTTGTTGATTGCTTTTTAATAGATCACGAATTTCAGTTAACAATTCTTCCTTTACATCAATAACTGGTGCACTTTCTGTCACTACTTCTTTTTTCTTAAAACGACTTATTAGACGGATAAAGAGGAAGATCGAGAAAGCAATAATGAAAAAGTCTACGACTGTTTGAAGAAAGGCACCATATTTGATTACTGCGTCTCCATATGTAATAGAAAGTTTAGAAAAGTCTACTCCGCCTAATAATAAACCCACAAGCGGCATGATTAAATCTGCTACAAGAGAAGCAACAATTTTCCCAAACGCTCCACCTATAACAACCCCAACTGCTAAATCTAAAACATTTCCTTTTAATGCAAACTTTTTAAATTCAGACCACATTCATTTTCAATCCTTCTTATTTTAGATTTGTTCAATAATGCTCATTAATACTTAATCGTGAATGACCGAAAGTTATCGGTTTGTCCCATTTCGGTAATTTCCAAATTGGTAATTTTAGAAAAAGGATTTCCTCTTCGTAGGTCTTCTATAAAGGGATCGAGCTGGTCCTTAGTCCCTAATGCGCAAATTTCAACGGTATCATCAGATACGTTTCTTGCCCATCCTGTCACTCCATATTGGACTGCTTTCATCTGAGAAAAGTAACGATAGCCTACACTCTGTACTTTTCCAGAAACAAGAATATGCAACTGGATCATTTCTTACCCCTCCGCTGTACGTATAAGTTCCATATTACCATAATACTCCCATAAATTAAGGGGCGATGCAATATGTGATTGGTTAGTTTTGTTATTAAAAAAATAACCATGTGGAAAATGATGGTTTCCACATGGTTTTCCTAAAACGAATAAAGTGTTATGAGTCACTATTTAGAAAGCCCAGTCTCCGTTTCTAAATAAAGGCTCGATTTTCCCATCAGCCGTAATCCCGTCAATATCCATTTCGGATGAGCCGATCATAAAGTCAACATGTGTTAAGCTTTCGTTTAAGCCGTTCTCTTGTAATTCTTCTGTAGACATCGTTTTCCCACCTTCAATACAAAAAGCATAAGCACTGCCAATAGCGAGATGATTAGAGGCATTTTCATCAAATAAGGTGTTAAAAAATAAAATATTTGACTGAGAAATGGGTGAGTTATAGGGAACAAGCGCAACTTCTCCTAAATAATGTGATCCTTCATCTGTTGCAACCAGTTGTTTTAAAATCTCTTCACCTTCTTTTGCCCTTACATCCATAATTCTTCCGTTTTCAAACGTAATCGTAAATTCATCAATGATATTTCCACCATAGCTTAGTGGTTTCGTGCTTGAGACAGTACCATTTACCCCTGTTTTAACTGGAACGGTAAAGACTTCTTCAGTAGGCATATTCGCCATAAACTCAAAGCCTTTTTCATTCGTACTGCCTGCACCACACCATAGATGCTTTTCAGGAAGTTCAATCGTTAAATCTGTGCCTGGCGCGGTATAGTGGAGTTTTTTATATTTTTTATTGTTTAAGTAAGCTACTTTTTTATGAAGATTTTCATCATGCTCTTTCCACGCTTTTACTGGATCTTCTGCATTTAGTCGTAATGTATAAAAAATGGTCTCCCAAAGCTTTTCCATTCTTGCTTCTTTTGGTTCATTTGGGAATACCATATCGGCCCAGCTTTGTGATGGAACAGCAATAACGGTCCAACTAACCTTATCTGATTGAATATATTTTCGATATTCACGAAGGGCTTTACCAGCAGCTTTTTGATAGTTTGCGATTTTTTCTGATTTTACTCCTTTTAAAAGAGCAGGGCTTGATGCCAGGATGGACATAAAGGCTGCGCCACTTTCAGCTAAGGCTGTGATTTCTTTTGCACGCCACTCAGGGTACTCAAGAAAAGCCTCGTCAGGAGCTAAATCATATTTTAATCTGGACACGACGTCGTCACTCCAATTGACAATAACGTCCTTGGCACCTGCTTCATATGCCTTTTTCACAACTAAGCGAACGAATTCTTGCCCGTCTAAGGTGGCATTAATGACAAGGGTTTGATCCCTTTGTATATTGACGCCTACTTCTACTGCCAGTTTTGCATATTTTTCTAACTTTTGTTGGAATTCACTCACATGGTTCAGCTCCCTTTATTGAGTATGTTCATCATTTTCATATGTATAATTTGGTACTTACCAAGGATAAACCTTTATTTGTAATGTTAAGAATTATGTTATCAAAAGAATGTCGGAAAGTAAAAGCGGAATAGGGGCTTAATCTTTGATGGGAATATTCGGAATAGCTGAATCTGGTCCGAAACGTATGCTATATTTAACTAATGGAAACTCGAAAGGATGTTGTAACTATGGCAAAAAGCGTCGTAATTGCTGAAAAACCTTCTGTTGCACGTGACATCGCACGTGTACTGAATTGTAATAAAAAAGGAAATGGGTATCTGGAAGGAAATCAATATATCGTTACTTGGGCACTAGGACATCTAGTCACACTGGCCGATCCAGAAAGTTATGATGTGAAATATAAAACATGGAATTTAGAAGATCTCCCCATGCTCCCTGAACAATTAAAGTTGACCGTTATTAAGCAGACTGGAAAACAATTTAATGCGGTTAAAAGTCAGCTGGTTCGGAAGGATGTAAATGAAATTATAATCGCTACGGATGCAGGGCGAGAGGGCGAATTAGTTGCACGTTGGATTATTGATAAAGTGAAAGTCGCAAAACCGATTAAACGTCTATGGATCTCATCTGTAACCGATAAAGCGATCAAAGACGGATTTGCAAACTTGAAGCCTGGAAAATCCTATGACAATTTATATGCTTCAGCGGTCGCACGATCTGAGGCGGATTGGTATATCGGTTTGAATGCCACACGTGCCTTAACAACAAGGTTCAATGCCCAATTAAACTGTGGTCGTGTACAAACACCTACTGTGGCCATGATTGCCTCACGTGAGGACGAAATCAAAAGTTTCAAACCGCAAAATTATTATGGGATAGAAGCGCAAACAGCCGACTCATTAAAACTTACCTGGCAGGATTCTAAAGGCAATGGGCGCAGTTTTGATAAAGAAAAAATAGAGACCATTGTAAATAAGCTAGGCAAACAAAACGCTGTGGTCACAGAGATTGATAAAAAGTCGAAGAAATCATTCTCTCCGGGTCTTTATGACTTAACTGAACTGCAACGTGATGCGAATAAAATCTTTGGTTACTCTGCAAAAGAAACATTAAACATTATGCAAAAGTTGTATGAGCAACATAAAGTGTTAACATATCCGCGTACAGACTCACGCTATATCACATCAGATATTGTTCCAACGATACATGAACGACTTAAAGCATGTGGGGTAGGTGAATACCGTCTACTAACGAGTAAAATCTTGAAGAAACCGATTAAGGCTTCTAAATCGTTTGTGGATGACAGCAAAGTGTCGGATCACCATGCGATTATTCCCACTGAGGGATACGTGAATTTCTCAGCCTTCACAGATAAAGAACGCAAAATTTATGACTTAGTAGTCAAACGCTTTCTAGCCGTGTTATTTCCAGCATTCGAGTACGAGCAATTAACGCTCCGTGCAAAAATAGGTGATGAGAATTTCGTTGCCAGAGGAAAAACCATTTTAGCGATGGGGTGGAAAGAAGTATACGAAAATCATTTTGAAGAGGACGACGCAAGCGATGATCTGAAAGAACAAATACTGCCCCGAATCGAAACAGGCGATACATTAAACGTGAAACTCATCGCGCAAACATCGGGCCAAACAAAGCCTCCAGCGCGTTTTAATGAGGCGACCTTACTTTCTGCAATGGAAAATCCTACGAAGTATATAGATACGGGTGACAAAAAATTAGCTGAAACCTTAAAATCAACTGGTGGGCTGGGTACAGTTGCGACACGCGCTGATATTATAGATAAGCTATTCAATTCGTTCTTAATTGAAAAACGTGGGAAGGATATTCATATTACTTCTAAAGGACGTCAGCTACTGGATTTAGTGCCCAAAGAATTACGATCTCCACTAACCACAGCCGAGTGGGAACAGAAACTTGAATTAATTGCAAAAGGTAAGCTGAAAAAAGAAGTGTTCATTAATGAAATGAAACAACACACAAAAGAGATAGTAGCTGAAATTAAAGGCAGTAATAAAAAGTATAAGCATGACAACATTTCCACGAAAAATTGTCCAGACTGTGGAAAGCCGATGCTGGAAGTGAACGGCAAAAAAGGTAAAATGCTCGTGTGCCAGGACCGCGAATGTGGACACCGTAAAAACGTCTCACGTGTCACAAACGCGCGCTGCCCTCAATGCCATAAAAAACTCGAGCTGCGCGGGGAAGGTGAAGGACAAATTTTCGCATGCAAATGCGGATATCGGGAAAAATTGGCCTCATTCCAAGCGCGTCGCAAAAAAGAATCTGGTGGTAAAGTGGATAAACGCACCGTACAAAAGTATTTGAAAAATCAGGACAAAGAAGAACCTTTAAATAATGCATTAGCAGAAGCATTAAAGGGGTTGAAGTTTGATTAATATGGAACGGACAACCATTCTTACTTTTTTAAGTTCATTTTAGCAGCTATACGGTCGAGCAATGCAAATGCCTAAAAGCCAAGGAGTTGATTTCCTTGGCTTTTAGGCATAATGGCGATTCATTCACTCGGTATGTTCGATTCGATTTTTAAAAGCTACCTGAGTGACAAGAAGTTCTTCATCTTCTTGAGCTTCTGTTGTATGTCTTTCAACTAGTGTATCTTCAGGGAATTTTCCAGGATGGTTCTTTTTTTTGTGATCAAAATGCTTACCACGACCCATATCATGCAACTCCTTTCATATTTCTTATCTATTTTTCGCAAAAGGGAAGACATTTATTCCAGCTGATTCATATCGTTGTAAGCGGCGTTGTGATGGGGGAGGATGGCTTCATTTTTGACCGTATAAGAAAAGGATTAAATGTGAAAAAGTTCACAATTTATTCATGGAATTATATGAATACGCGTACTATAATGAGTTTATTCAAATGTTCACAAGGGATATTTGAACACCCCTCCCCCTTTAAATAATAGAACATAGAAAAAATAATGCTTCTCCCCAGAAGGCATTATTTTTTTGCTTTTTTTCATCATCCCTCCCTTCCTGAGCAAACATATTTTCTTTATAGTAAAAAAGTATCTAAATAAAGTTCAAATATTGACGAAATATAGTATAAGAAAAGATTTGTGTGTTCCCTGCTAGTTGAAGAATGAACAAGATAAGACAGGTGATAAAGGATGGATTTAGCAACATTAATAGGTATTATTTTGGGACTTGTCTCGGTAGGAGTCGGAATGGTTCTAAAAGGAGTGTCGGTATCGGCGCTAGCAAACCCTGCAGCCTTTTTGATTATTATCATGGGTACGATTGCTTCTATAACGATCGCTTTTCCAATGACAGAATTAAAAAGAGTGCCAAAGTTGTTTGGTGTTCTTTTTAAGGAAAAAAAGATGACCAATACGACAGAATTAATTCGGTTATTTTCGGATTTAGCCCAATTAGCTAGAAAGGAAGGTTTACTCTCTCTTGAAGCAAAGATCGATGAGGTGGAGGATCCTTTCTTAAGAAATGGATTATCCCTCGCGGTTGATGGTCAGAATGCAGATTATATTCGTGATGTATTGACAGAGGAAATTGAAGCTATGGAAGAAAGGCATCAAGCAGGAGCCTTAATCTTTACTCAAGCTGGAACCTATGCTCCAACACTAGGGGTTTTAGGTGCTGTTATTGGGCTGGTTGCTGCCCTCGGAGATATGAGTAATACAGAAGCATTAGGACACGCAATTAGTGCCGCTTTTATTGCTACATTGCTAGGGATTTTTACTGGATATGTACTTTGGCATCCTTTTGCCAATAAACTAAAGCGAAAATCAAAGATTGAAGCGCAGCATAAGTATATGATGATTGAAGGGGTTTTATCTATTTTGGAGGGAGAAGCACCAAGAGTGATTGAGCAGAAATTAGTTTCCTATCTTCCATCTGGAGAAAGAAAGAAATTTCTTGAAGAAGGCAGTGTGAGGGTGGATGAGTAAACGAAGAAAGAAAAAACACGTTGAAGATCATGTAGATGAATCTTGGCTCCTTCCCTATTCAGATCTATTAACGTTGCTCGTAGCCTTATTTATTGTTTTATTTGCCAGTAGTGCTGTTGATTCACAGAAGTTTCAGGCTTTATCAAGTGCTTTTAATGCAGAATTAAAGGGTGGTACTGGTTTTTTTGAATTTCCTAGTCCAATTCCAGAAGACGGCGCAAATGCACCAGATAAGCAGGAACCGGAAGAGGAACAAGAGAAGAAGGATAAACAGCAAACAAGTGAACAGATTACCGAACAACAAAGGCTGGCGGAAATTCAAAATCGTGTGAATACATATGTTCAAGAAAATGACCTTGAAGATCAATTGGCTACCTCTTTAACGATTGAGGGACTATCACTTACGATTCGTGATAATGTTTTATTTAATTCAGGTAGTGCAGATGTTCGTCGTGAAGACCTGAACATCGCAAAGGAAATTTCAAGGCTTCTTGAAATGGATGTACCGAGAAGTATTATAATCAGCGGCCATACAGATAATGTACCGATAAAAAATGCAAATTTCGAATCTAACTGGGAATTAAGTGTTATGAGAGCGATCAATTTTATGAAGATCCTGCTTGAAAATACTCAATTAAACCCTGAATTGTTTAGTGCAAAAGGACACGGCGAGTTTCAACCTGTTGCATCAAATGATACAGAGGCAGGCAGGGCTCAAAATAGACGGGTAGAAATATTAATTTTACCTAGAACGGACTTTGAATAATGGAGTAAAAAGGGATCTTGGGTAGTTGAAATACTACATGAGGTCTCTTTTTTTTGTGCGTTTTAGTCTAATGAACAGCAGTGGTCATTTACTTTTCTTTATTGATTTTCTGAAACTTAATAAAATCCAAATAGAGTGAAAAATCTTCCTTTGTAATGCCATGCTCTTTAGCCTCTTTAAAAAGTTGAACCCAATCTTCGTCGATTTTCTCTTCTTCATGATGATAATAATCTTCTTCAAGTAAATCTTCCACAGTTGTTCCTAATGCGTTAGCAAGCTTAGACAATATTTGTAGTGAAGGATTCTTCTGTATCCCCCGTTCTATGTAACTTAAGTAAGATTTGGAAACTCCAGTTTTCTCCGAAAGTGTATTTATGGAATATCCCTTTAAAAGTCTCAGCTGTTTAATGCGATTTTGCATCATAATAATGATCTCCTGTTCCTTTAACCTAATACCATTATAAAGAACAATTTGTTCAATAAAAAATACTCAAATAGTGAGAATTTCAGAGTAAACATTAGAAAAAGGGCAAAAAGTGTTCTTTTTAAAGAATATTTAAAGGATTTTGGTATTTTAAAAAATCGTTCATAAGAACTATAATTACTTTAAATGTACTTTAAATAGAACGAAATAGGAACTAAATGATACGCTATTTAATAATGCTTTGTAAGCAGAGAATGTAGGTGAGGACATTTACAGAAAGAATTGTGAAAAATGTTTTAGACCCTCTTATAGCAGCAGTCATATAGGGGAATGGATTTGTCCTTCGTGTGGGAGTGATTTAACGAATTTTCCTCATTTTGATGCTAGAACAATCGATCACATTCAAACAAAGTCAATCCCATTAAAGCAGAAGATTGAAAGTTATGAGGGTTCATTTACTAGAGGGAAAACATTCTAATCAAACTTATCTGAGAGAACAAATGGGTATTTTTGCAAAGGATAAAATAGTATTCCGATATAAATTATTTTGATTGAAATTTTCAAACTATTTAAATTGTTAAAAGTATAATGAATATGACATATTATTACAATTTTTTCACTTTTCATGAGTTATAATAAAGTGATCATTTAATTACTTGAAATAGAAAAAGGCAAATCTATTGAAAAATAGAGACGCAAAGTCACAGGTCTAACGTATATCCGATACTATGACGGCTGGGCTACCATTATACGAATGGTATATGGGAGGATTATTTGTGGTGGGGGATAAAACAATTATAAAAGCAGAACTAGATAATGAATGGGTTCAATTGGTTTTAGAAGCCAAAAACTTAGGAATTGAAAAAGAAGAAATTCGAAGTTTTTTACTTGGACTTACTTCAGAAAAGAGTCGCCCTGAGTAAAAATGATGATTTTACATAAAAAGTGGCAGATTCATTAGAGGTATCTCTCATAAGAGGGATATTTTTTTTTGAGGATAGCAGTACGAAGGGGTACATCCACTCCAGCCTAGATTAATTACTCATTTAAAAACAATAAATATAGGCTGGAGTCTGATTTTATATCAAATTAATTTTTTTGCTTTCCTCGCCATTTATTAAATTCAAGAAACTCACGGAATTGTTCTTTAGATACACCAGATTCCATAGCCTCCTGAACAATTTTCATCCAGTCAGAGTCCAAATCATCTTTATTCCTATGCTCAAGGATAAGGCTGTCAACTGGTACGCCAAGAACTGTGGAAATCTTTTCTAAGAACTGTATGGATGGATTTGTTTGTAAATTTCTTTCTAAAGAACTTAAATATGATTTTGCAACGCCTGCTTGAAGTGCCAATTCAGATAATGACATTTTCTTTTCTTGTCGAAGTTCTTTTACGCGATCACCGATCAAATTACTCACTCACTTCTATATATTATATGTTTGTATCATAGCCAAAAACAAAAGGAAAGTTCCATATTAAGAACAAGTGATTTATCTTTCTTACCAAATTATAATTTTGTATAGTCGATAGTACCATTTTTAGAGTGGCATTTCTTATATTAGTATAAAAATATTATGCCATAAATAGAGAGAATTTCCAAAACTATTTATCTTTTTCGTCCTTTTTAATTCGTAAGTTATAGTAGATGTAACATCATTTGTTGCTTATTATAAAAATGTAGCTGTCAAAAAGACTTCAGCTCGAACGTAAATGAGGCAAGAATCAATAATACTATTATATAACACGTTTACTGTGTTAAAAAGAGTATCTTATAAGAATTTCCTTACTTTTTGCAAGAAGGCATGAAAAAACATACAATATATGAGATATGTTTAGTATTCAGAATGGAAGAGAGGCTATTTGTATGATTGTACTAAAATCCAAAAGAGAAATTGAAAAAATGCATGAGGCTGGTAAAATCCTTGCTTCCGTACATAAACAGTTGGCTGGTATGATTAAACCCGGCATTACAACGTGGGAGATTGATGAGTTTGTTGAAAAATATTTAAAAAGGGTAGGAGCGACCCCTGAACAAAAAGGTTATAAAGGGTATAAATACGCGACGTGTGCTAGTATTAATGATGAAATCTGTCATGGCTTTCCCCGTAAAGAGCCATTGAAAACAGGTGATATTGTTACCATTGATATGGTGGTAAATTATAATGGGGCCTTAGCGGATTCTGCGTGGTCCTATGCAGTAGGAGAAGTATCAGAGACAAGTCAAAAATTATTAGACATCACAAAAAAAGCACTCTACATAGGGATTGAACAAGCCAAGGTTGGGAACCGCATTGGTGATATTGGACACGCCATTCAAACGTATGTAGAAGGAGAAGGTTTTTCTGTTGTACGTGAATTTATCGGTCATGGAATCGGTTCAGCTATTCATGAAAAGCCGGATGTTCCTCATTTCGGTCTACCTGGAAAGGGTCCGCGTATAAAGGAAGGTATGGTCTTTACAATTGAGCCAATGGTAAACGTTGGGACCTTTAGAATGAAGATGGATAATAACGGTTGGACAGCAAGTACAGAGGATGGACAATACTCTGCTCAATATGAACATACCATTGCGATCACAAAAGAAGGAGCCTTGATCTTGACGGACCAAGAAGAAGTTTGATCGTCTATAGGGGCAGGTCGTACCATCTGATACCAAAAAGAAAAGCGTCGAATGTTAGAATCCAATCGGCGCTTTTTGTTTCATTACTGCTTTCGTAAGTTTCCTAGTTCTTCGACGAGTGCTTGCATTTCGTTTGGACTGAAAGAGTCTTTCTTCATGACTAAATCATAAATATCTTTTAGTTCGGCATACATATTTTCATCAAAATGGGAAGGCTTAATCGCTCCCAGATTTAGTACCTTGAGTTTCTCTTTAATCTGCTCAATCATAAACTCTACATTTTCAACCGTTTTGTCAGTTAAGTTCAATCAGGGTCCCATCCTCTCAGGTTATCTAGTGAAATTACATTAATCTTTCCATTCTTAGTAGGAAATGTCAATATGATTAGACTGGTGGAAAGATTTATTTTTATCATAATGATTGAAATTAAAAGCAGCATGAAATGAGAAATAAAGAAAAGGGGTGAAAAAAATGATCCATGTATTATTTGTTTGTTTAGGAAATATTTGTCGTTCTCCAATGGCAGAGGCTATTTTTCGTGATCAGGTTAAAAAAGAAGGACTGGAGAATCGGATTAAAGTTGATTCGGCAGGAACGGGTGATTGGCATATTGGAAAACCTCCTCATCAAGGAACAAGGGAGATATTAAAAGCCAAGAGCATCTCAGATGAAGGATTATTGGCTCGACAAATCAAAGCCAGTGACTTAAATGAGTACGACTATATCATTGCTATGGATACTGAGAATGTAAAAAATATTAAAAAACTAGGCGTCCATTCTTCAAAGGTTACAATAAAGCGGCTTCTTGATTTTGTTGATGATCAGGCACAAACCGATGTCCCAGATCCATACTATACTGGAAATTTCGATGAGGTATATGAGCTGATCAGTGAAGGCTGCAAACGTTTACTGCATGAAATTAAAAAAGATCTTCTTGAAAAGGAGAATTAAACATGAGTAATTCAAAATTCTGGAAGGGCGTTATATTGGGTGCAATGGCAGGTGGAGCGCTTAGTTTATTTGATCGAAGAACGAGAACGTCTGTGAAAGAAAATATTCAGTGCACGTCTGAAAAGCTGGCATACTTTGCGAAAAATCCTCGTGAAACCATTAATACGGTAAAAGAAACGAGTAGAAAAATCAGATCTACCATTGAAGAGGTAGGGGCAGAGGTTTCTTTTATTGCGGAAAAAATCGATGAACTGAAAGAATTAACTCCACAAGTGGCTGATTTAGTAAAAGATACGAGAGAGGCTTTTATCGATGATGAGTCAGATGATCAAGTAGTGGGATCTGCTCTGAAAGATTAACTTCATTCATGTTTTTTGAAAGATAAGGCAGAATAAGAAAGTTATCTTTTTCTCCTTATTCAAGAACTGGGATGGTGAGACTGCCGTGAATCGAATGGTCGCTTTTGTTCGACACTTATGGAAAAAGTTGCCCGAAAATGACTACTTTGGGTTTGCTGCCCAATTATCTTATTTTTTCTTGCTTTCGCTGTTTCCACTGCTTATTTTTCTTGTGAGCTTATTACCTTATTTGCCGCTCACTCAGGGAGATTTATTAGGCGTTTTTCGAGACTTTGCTCCAAGGGGTACAATGGAATTAATCGAACTGAACCTTTCGCAAATATCTAAAAATGGCACGCTTTTATCTTTCGGGATTATTGGTACCCTTTGGTCTGCCTCGAATGGAATAAATGCGATTGTCAAAGCTTTAAACAGAGCATATGAAGTGATTGAAAGTCGTACGTTTTTTAGAGCGAGGATAACAGCTATTTTATTAACAGTAGCGATGATTGTGGTCATTGTTGTAGCGCTTGTTTTACCTGTATTTGGAAAACAGGTAGGGGTATTTCTCTTTTCACAATTTGAATTGTCGGATCAATTTATATCGGTTTGGATGACTTTTCGATGGCTTGTTAGTTCGATTATTATTTTTGTTATTTTTATTGGACTTTATTGGCTTGCACCCAGTAAAAAGATTACTTGTCGCAGTACGATACCAGGGGCTGCCTTTGCTACGATAGGCTGGATCTTAACTTCATGGGCTTTTTCCTTTTATGTTAGTAATTTCGGGAATTATTCTGCTACCTATGGCAGTATCGGAGCGATTATCGTTTTGATGGTTTGGTTTTATATTTCTGGGATTATTATCATGATTAGTGGAGAAGTAAACGCTTTTTACAGTAAAGAGGAAAAGAATTGCTAATGTTTCCTTAAGTTTCCGTTATGAATTTAGCTCGAATGGTAAAACCTATAACTGGGAAACAAACATCCCATTATAAGTATAGGGGGGCATTAAATTGGCGAAACAATCGAAGAAAGACGGCGGAACGAAGCAAAAGGGTAAAAATAAACCAAACCAAAAAACATCCGGATCTGCAAACGGTCAGAACGGTTACCATTAAAAAAAGAAACGGGACTCAGGAGGGTCCCGTTTCTTTAATAATATCTTTTCTATCCAGAACCTTACTTTAGTAATCGCAAGCTGTTTAAAATCACTAGAATAGTACTGCCCTCATGACCAATAACCCCTAATGGCAAATCAACTGCCTGTAAAAAGTTTGATGAAATGAGGATCATAATAATACTAATTGAAAAGATGACATTTTGTTTAACGATTTTATTCATTCTTTTCGATAGGGTAATGGCTTCTGCAATCCGCGGTAAGTCATTTTTCATCAGGATCACATCCGCCGTTTCCAGTGCAACATCGGTTCCCCCACCCATTGCAATACCGACGTTAGCTGTTGCGAGCGCGGGAGCATCGTTTATTCCATCTCCCACCATAGCCACATTTCCATACTTTTCCTTCAGTTGTTTAAGATGTTCCACCTTGTTTTCTGGCAAGCATTCAGCAATGTATTCATCCACATGGCTCTCCAAGGAAATGGCCTGCGCTGTTTTCACACTATCCCCGGTTAACATAATGGTATAAATTCCTTTGGCTTTTAATTCATCAATGGCCAGCTTTGTTTCTTCACGTACAATATCCTTTAAAGCAATCAGTGCAACCAGCTGTTCACCTCTTTGAATAAAGACAACCGTTTTCCCTTCACTGGCAAGTGTCTTGGCGATCCCATCTGCAAATTGCTCGACTTTTTCTTTTCCAACAAATCCAGCTTTTCCAATTTTCCATTCTTCATCGTTAATAACCGCTTTAACCCCAAATCCTACTACATCTTCAATACTCTCTGGGTGCAGGAGGTCTGTCGTTAGTTCTTCTTTTGCATACTTCACGATAGCACCTGCGAGCGGATGATTGGAATGACTTTCAATCGATGCCGAGATGTGCAAAATATCTTCTGCATTAAGTCCTTCTTGAACAATGAGATCCGTTACCTCTGGTTGGCCCTTCGTTAAGGTCCCGGTCTTATCAAAGGCGATTGCTTGTATGTGACTTAGGTTTTCTAAGTGAACGCCTCCTTTAAAAAGGATTCCATGTCTAGCTCCATTGGAAATGGCAGAAAGAGTAGCTGGCATAATCGAAGCAACAAGGGCACAAGGAGAAGCAACTACAAGTAAAACCATGGCACGGTAAAAGGTTTCCGTCCAGCTCCATCCGAGTAGAAAGTGAGGAAGAAACATCATTAATGCCACAATCCCCAACACAATTTTCACGTAGTTCCCTTCGAATTTTTCGATAAAGAGTTGCGAAGGGGATTTTTCACTTTGTGCCGACTGAACGAGCTCAATAATTTTTTGAAATAAAGTTTCATTTGTTGGCTTGGTAATTTCAACTGTGACAGACCCATTAAGATTGACTGTTCCAGCAAACACGTCATCCTGCTGCCCTTTAGAAACAGGGATTGCCTCTCCAGTAATAGCGGCTTCGTCAATGGTTGTCAATCCTTTGACAATTTTTCCGTCAGAAGGTATTCTTTCACCGGGTTTAATGAGAATCAGGTCACCAATCGTTAATTCTGAAATATGAACAAGTTCTTCGATTCCATTTGTTACTCTAAGCGCTTCTTCAGGTTGAAGCTCCATTAAAGAAGAAATTTCTTTATGACTCTTGTTCATGGTGTAGGTTTCTAAGGCGCCACTTAATGCAAAAATAAAGATTAAGATAGCCCCTTCTGTCCAGTAGCCAATAATGGCCGAACCAATTGCTGCTAGGATCATTAACATTTCAACATTGAGTTCCTTATTCTCAATCGTACTTATAATCCCTTCTTTTGCCTTTGCGAAACCTCCGATTACAAAGGCAAGTAGATATAAAAGAATCGATAGATTTTCGACACCATTACGATTCAATAACCACCCTAGAAAAATCAATACTCCACATGTAATAGCGGCAATAAGCTCACCATTTATTTTAAGCCTTTCCCATAAGCTTTCTTGTGAAATGACTTCTTCTTTCTTTAGTACTTGCACACCTGTATCCATAGAAATCCCCCTTTTCATCATATCGATAGTGTTTAATTTATTAATTGAGAAGGATAATCAACATCATTACCCCTAAAAAACACGAAAGCTGCCACCAAGGGTGACAGCAGAAATATCTAAAAGCATTCATATAATATAGAATAAAAAACGAATTACTTAGACTTTACCATACAATGATTTCTTATAAAAGAAAAATGCTCATAAATATGAGTGGGAAATAACCTATAATAAAAATGGAAGAATTAGGGGAACTTAAATTAAAAACTGCGAACAAAAAAAGGGAGGTTTATTATGTTTAATAGGATTTTTATGATTTTAACTTTTATAGGTGTTCCTTTGTCTGTCATTGGTACATTGATGCACTGGTCAAGCATTCTTTTATTTATTATTTACTGTTTAACGATTATCGCACTGGCTAGTTTTATGGGGAGAGCGACAGAAAGTCTCGCTGTAGTTGCGGGGCCGCGAATTGGTGGGTTACTAAATGCAACCTTCGGAAATGCAGTGGAATTAATCATTTCTATTTTCTCATTAAAAGCTGGTTTGGTAGGGGTTGTACTCGCCTCGCTAACTGGATCTGTCTTAGGAAACCTATTATTAGTTGCAGGACTATCTTTTTTTATTGGTGGTGTGAAATTTAAACGACAAAAGTTTAATGTTTTTGATGCCAGACATAATTCAGGATTACTTATGTTTGCCGTGATTGTAGCTTTCGTGATTCCAGAAGTGTTTTCAATGACCATGAGTGATCGTGATACATTAACACTAAGTTTCGGGATTTCAATTATATTAATGGTTCTTTATTTGGCTGCTCTTTTCTTCAAACTTGTTACACATCGTGGTGTGTACCAGCATAAGGAGAATCATTTAGGTACCCATGAAGAGGAAGAGCCTGAATGGGGGAAAGGGAAGGCTATTACGGTACTTTTACTTGCAACAATTGCGGTTGCTTATGTGTCGGAAAACTTAGTGCATACCTTTGAAGTTGTTGCAGAATCATTTGGATGGACTGATTTATTTATTGGGGTCATTATCGTGGCGATTGTGGGAAATGCTGCTGAACATGCCTCAGCCATTCTTATGGCGGTTAAAAATAAAATGGACGTTGCAGTGGAAATCGCCATTGGTTCGACTTTGCAGGTGGCAATGTTTGTTGCCCCAGTACTTATGCTTGTATCCCTCTTGTTTCCAACTGCCATGCCACTTGTGTTTACTCTGCCTGAACTTATTTCGATGGTAACAGCCGTATTATTAATGGTCGTTATTTCAAATGACGGAGAATCAAACTGGTTTGAAGGAGCTATATTACTTGGAGCTTATGCCATAATGGGGATTGGTTTTTATTTATTATGAAAAACCGCTCGGTAAACCAATAAATCTGAACTTCTCGTGGATAATCTTGAATCTCCTCGAAAATACTATACTATGTGAATTTTTTAGTCTGTTTTTTTGAAAGGGGTTCATTTTATGAAGAAAAAACTACTCTTACTGTTGATCGGGCTCGTTTTCATGTTTGTTTATCTTCCGAATGTTTGGGCGGAAAAACAACCAGAAAAAGAAATCCCACCACCAAAGCAATTGATTAGCGCACCAAGTTCAGTACTGAATGTAACCAAAGAAAATACATATCCAAATTCAAAGGAAGATATTCCGAAGTTAGAACCGAGTGACTTAACGAATGATCTTATTGAATCAACTAAAATTAAAATTGAAAATCCAGAACTCATTCGTATGCTGAATGAAACAACGGTTAACAGTACACCTTTTGCGTTTGGTTATAGGGCTATTGTCTATCTAGGGCATTGGCCGTTGAATTATGAATCTTTAGAAACAACACCTAATTGGGAATACCAAAAAATCAATACCAATTTCTATGATAATCGTGGGGGGAAATCACCTTATCAGATTCATTATGTGCAAGAGGCACAACAAATAGTCCGCGGAGGCTTAACAGCAAAGATTGCGAATGTAGAAGAAGTGAAAAAAATGATGCTGATGAAAGCGATGCAAAAGTCAGGATTGCCGTTAGCCTTTGAAACTGTTATTGGAGGCGGAACGAAGAAAAGTCAAATTTATAATATTCCTCCTAAAATGCTAGGCTATTTATACGGGTATGCACCAGCAGTGAATGAAAAGGGAAAAATAACTTATGGAGAAGTGTATTTAATGCTTAAGGGTACTAAAAAGATGATTGTCGCAAAAAATGTGACCTCCCAAGGCATTGGTGCTTGGATTCCAATACAAGACCACGTTTCATTTAGCTTTGCTGCCAGTGAACAACCTCGTTAACAAAAATGAGTGTCAGGCACCACAAAAAGACAAATGTCTTTTTGTGGTGCCTGACACCGTTATGATTGATTTCATAGTAGGGCATGGCGGTTTCTGAAGTTTACTTCTTTATAGTAGCTGTTTTTAACTAATGCATTTGGACCGAGACATTGAACTTGTGGACAATGACAATTCAATGATGTAGCGAGTTCTGTATGTAACCATTTATCAAATAAGTCAACGAGTCGATCTTCTTTGATATTTCCAAGTGGAGGGGTGTCACCAAAGTCTGTGACAATGACATCACCAGTAAATATATTGGTATTTAAGCGTGAACGGCCATCAGGGTCATTTCGGACGGTCACATTTTTTTCATGAGATAGTCTTTTTAACAGGTGCAAATCCTCTTCATTTTGTGAACAAGCATAAAAAGGCAAAGTCCCAAATAGCATCCACGTATCTTGGTCACGGATATCTAGTAAGTGGTGAACACAAGCACGGATTTCTGCTAGTGATAGTGACTCAAGGGATGAGGCAAAGTCTGAAAGATACATAGGATGAATTTCATGACGCCCGCACTTCATTTCATGAACAACTTGTTTATGGATATGCTCTAAGTGTGGAAGAGTTCGCTTATTCAACATCGTTTCCGCAGATACTGAAAACACCACTTTCGGCTAATGACCGGCTGTTTTCAATGATTTTCATAAACAGCTTTTTCCTTTGATCTCGCGTCGGCTTACGTTCCATATTGGCAAAGCCTCCGTTGATAAAGTCATCCTCTGTTCCCCAATTATGAGAGATATGGAGGACATCTAAATAAGGAATAATAGGCTCGTAACGATCGAGATCAAGTGTCAAATTGGAGTTGAGCTGTGTTTTAACTCCTCGATTATGAGCATACTTCAATAGAGGGACAACGTATTGTTCGACAGATTTTCTCGATAAAATGGGCTCGCCCCCAGTGATACTTAACGTGCGTAAATAGGGGATTTCATCGAGTCTTTGCAGGAGAAGTTCAATTGGAAGCCCATCAGGATCTTTAGGCTGCAAAGTATAGCCAACCGCACAATGCTCGCAGCGCATATTGCATAAATTGGTTGTAGTAAATTCAATATTCGATAAAGTAAGCTTACCGTGCTCTTCCATATCTATATAAGCTTCCCAAGGATCGTAGTTTGGAGTTGTTTTCTTTTTTTCATCAATCATTCTTTTCATCCTTCCTGTGATTACGTTCATTCTTATATAAATATGACTTATGTCCATATTTATTTCACTAAAAACTTTTAATATTATGAACAATCCAGTTCAGGCAACTCATGGTTAAATGGTATTGCCTAAAGTTCTATTTTTCGATAGGATGAATACGAAAGTGAAAGGAGCGAGTTTATTGGGTAGTCATATTCAAGATAAAAATGAGCAAGTAATCTTTTTAAAACAACGTTTGAACATGTTTCTTGATGTATTAGATGCGATTGATCCAGAGGATACAGATCTTGAGGATATTGATCGTTTAATTGAAATGGTCGATGAGCTTGAATCAAAGTGCCGAGAATTTAACCATCGAGATATTTAAAGAGTCCATTTTTGGCTCTTTTTTTAATGATTAAAAAGTGAAGAATGCTAAAGAAAAATCAAATTTCAACCATTTTTCTTTTTTTAAATGAGATTGGAAGTCATGGGTAGCCTTTATCTTTTAAATTTGCAAATAGACAAGTATAATATAAATGTCTAAATAATCAAAAAATATATTAGCTTTACGGAGAGGAGAAATCATTCATGAATGTAGAGAAATTTCAGGAGAGTATGTACAAGCTGATCGTGGAGACATCCACACAGCTTCCAAAAGATGTACGTCGGGCCATTAAAGCTGCGAAAGAAAAGGAAAATGCAGGTACAAGTTCTGCTATGGCTCTTGCCACCATTACAAATAATATTTCCATGGCGGATGAAAATGTTTCTCCTATTTGTCAAGACACAGGACTGCCGACGTTTAAAATAAAGACACCAGTTGGAGCGAATCAAATTGAAATGAAAAAGGCTATCTATTCGGCCATTGCGGATGCTACTAAAAGTGGAAAGCTTCGTCCAAATTCTGTTGACTCTCTAACAGGTGTAAATAGTGGAGACAATCTGGGTGGCGGAACTCCGGTCATTAAATTTGAACAATGGGAAAACGATTATATTGACGCTCGACTTATTTTAAAAGGCGGCGGATGTGAAAATAAAAATATCCAATACAGTCTTCCTTGCGAGTTAGAAGGATTAGGACGTGCCGGCCGAGATCTTGATGGAATTCGCAAATGTATTCTTCATTCCGTTTATCAAGCGCAAGGACAAGGTTGTAGTGCAGGATTTATTGGCGTAGGAATCGGGGGAGACCGTTCGAGCGGTTACGATCTAGCAAAAGAACAACTTTTCCGTTCGTCAGAAGATGTGAACCCGAATGAAGACCTGCACAAGCTTGAAGAGTATATCATGCAAAATGCTAATAAATTAGGAATTGGGACCATGGGATTTGGCGGTGAAACGACACTCTTAGGCTGTAAAATTGGCGTTATGAATCGGATTCCAGCCAGCTTCTTTGTTTCGGTTGCTTATAATTGTTGGGCATTTCGCCGTTTAGGAGTCTCTATTAATCCTGAAACCGGTGCTATAAATGAATGGATGTACCAAGAAGGGGAAAAAATCGATTTCGCAACTTCGGAAGCAGAAAAAGAATCAGCAGCTGCTAAAGAAAATGTCAATGTAGTGGAATTAGAGGCGCCTATTTCTGAAGAACAAATTCGCGAGTTAAAAGTGGGTGATGTTGTTCGTATCAATGGAAGAATGTACACAGGTCGTGATGCGATTCATAAATATTTATCAGACCATGATGCGCCTGTTGATCTAAATGGGCAAATCATCTACCATTGCGGTCCTGTCATGTTAAAAGACGAAGATGGAAATTGGCAGGTGAAAGCAGCAGGTCCAACGACAAGTATTCGTGAGGAACCCTACCAAGGCGATATTATGAAGCGATTTGGTATTCGTGCGGTCATTGGGAAGGGCGGAATGGGTCCTAAAACATTGGCGGCTCTTAAGGAACATGGTGGAGTTTACTTGAATGCAATCGGTGGTGCAGCACAATACTATGCCGATTGTATTAAGTCTGTTGACGGGGTAGATTTAACCCAATTTGGGGTCCCAGAAGCAATGTGGCATCTGCAGGTTGAAGGATTTACAGCGGTCGTCACCATGGACTCGCATGGAAACAGTCTTCACAAAGAGGTCGATCAATCATCACTGGAAAAATTAGCTCAATTTAAAGAACCTGTTTTTAAATAATAGATCGTTTCAAAAAGGCTAAAACGAAAGATTATCTTTTCGTTTTAGCCTTTTTTTATATAAAAATTTGGGAAATCTTATTAAGATCTCCCCTCGTATTGGCAACTTGAAAAGCGCATTGTTTCTATCCTAACTGCAACAATAATGATAGACAAGAAATTCATAAAGGAGATAGGTAAATGAAATATGTAAAACAATTGATTACCGTATTGGTACTGTTTTTAATAACATTTTCTGGCGTTTCAGCAGATCAATATTCAAACAAGGCGATTCATTGGGGAATTAAACGGTCAACGGATGGAAAGCCTGCAGAAGCAGGAAAAGCGTGGGACGATTTACTTGCAAAGCATGGCGCATTTTATAAAGCAGATCCAACGAAAAAGGAAATTTACTTAACTTTTGATAATGGTTATGAAAATGGGTTTACCGAAAAGGTTTTAGATGTCCTAAAGAAAGAGCAAGTTCCTGCTGCCTTTTTTGTAACAGGGCATTACTTAGAATCTGTACCAGACCTTGTCAAACGCATGGCAAAGGAAGGACATATTGTTGGCAATCATTCATGGACACACCCAGACTTAACAAGAGTAAGTGATGAAAAAATCTTGGAAGAACTAGAAAAGGTTCGGAAAAAGACGGAAGAACTAACTGGTAATAAGACCATGAATTATATTCGTCCACCTCGAGGGATTTTTAGTGAACGTACAATGGCAATTGCAAAAAAACAAGGCTATACCCATGCATTTTGGTCGCTAGCTTATGTGGATTGGAAAACCGAGCAACAAAAAGGTGCCCAATATGCTTACGATAATATTATGAAACAAATTCATCCTGGTGCCGTTATTCTTCTTCATACCGTATCTAAGGACAATGCAGATGCTTTAGAACGTGTTATCCAAGATTTAAAAAAACAAGGCTATACATTCAAAAGTTTAGATGATTTAAAGATACAGAAGACTTCCATCAGTGGGGGTTCTTCATCCCCACTGATGGTTAGTCGCACTTATCACGCTACGCCTGACTGACTTTTCTAAGAGCTAAAGCTCTAAGAAAAGATCTTGTCGTATCTTTACGGGCAGTTGATCCCCCACCTATCTTCTTTTCATATACTTAGAATCCTTGAGGTGGGGTCTTACTGCCCATTAAGATGGGGCAAATTAATCAATTGAATTTAGAAAACAGACTTTCAATTATCAACCATAAGTCAGTTTTTCTATTTAAATAATACTTTTCTAAAATAATTAAATTTCGAAAATTTTCTAATTGTATATTTCGATAAAACACTTACATTGCCATATTTAAATGTAAATATACCCAAAAAAATGAAAATACTTTCAATTCTAATAATGTGATGATATTATATCGAAATATATTGAAAGGAAAGGGAGGACATTTAGATGTCTCAAATGTTAGCTTTAGTTATTTTACTTTTTATTTTATTTATCGGGGATGTTGTAGCAGTCCGTACAAAAGCTTGGATCCCCTCCGTTTTTATTTCCGCTATCTTATTTCTAATTGGATATTGGACGTTTTTCCCAGAGGACATCGTGTCAATAGCGGGTGTTCCGCCAGTTGCGGCAGTCATGATGATGTACCTTTTAATTACAAACATGGGTACATTGCTTTCTGTTAAAGAATTGATCAGAATCAATGGAAGACCATTGTCATCTCTCTTTCTGGAATTTTAGGTATAATTGCCATACTATTTGGAATTGGAACACTTATTTTTGATTTAGAAACAGTTATTGTGGCGATTCCACCTTTAGTGGGCGGACTGGTATCTGCACTCATTATGTCAGAAGGAGCAGCAGAACGCAGGTCTGACGAGTCTTGTCTGTTTTTGCCATCGTTATTTATGTTATGCAAGGATTTGCTGGCTATCCTTTAACATCCATTGTTTTGAAAAAAGAAGGAAAAAGACTTCTTGACCAATATCGTAATGGTCAATTAGACGGTCAAAAATGGATGATTCAGTGTTCAAGCAGGAAAGACGGCAAGACAGAGCTTAAAATGTTTAAAAACCTTCCTGAAAAGTATAATACAGATTACTTTAAATTTTTCCGACTTGCTATTGTTGCTTTTCTTGCATACCTTGTTTCTACTTTATTAGCTCCAGTTGTATCGATTAATGCATTTGTTCTTTGCTTGCTTTTTGGAGTTATCGCGAAAAGTATTGGTTTCTTAGAAAAACAGACTCTACAAAAAGCAAATGGATTTGGTTTAGCAATCATGGCCCTTATGCTATTCATTTTTGACGGATTAAAAAAAGCCACACCAAGTATGATGCTTGAAATCCTATATCCACTCATTGTTTGTATTATCTTAGCTGTGATCGGTATGTATATCTTCTCATTCCTTGTCGGGAAAGTATTAAAAGTCAGCAAAGAAATGGCGTTTGCTGTATCATTAACAGCATTATATGGATTCCCAGCTGATTACATTATTACAAATGAAGTTGTTAATGTCATTAACAAAAGATGAAAAAGAAAAAGAAGCATTGACTCAGCCATATGATGCCGCCGATGCTTGTTGGTGGATTTATATCCGTTACGATCGTGTCCGTTGTTTTAGCAGGAGTATTCGTACAATTCTTGTAAAAAGGGAGGGATCCTAGATGAGTCTTTTTGAACGTATAGAAAAGCATATAAACGATTTAAGTGAATTTACATCTACACCTGGTGAAGGGGACTACTCGGCTTACGTATAGCAAAGAAGATTTACTTGCACGTAATTATATTAAAGAATAAAATGAAGGAATACGGTCTCATTGTTCGAGAAGATGGTTTTGGAAATATCTTTGGCAAGCTTGAAGGCACGATTAAAAGATGCCCCAAGCGTTTTAATCGGTTCCCATTTTGATTCTGTTCCAAATGGAGGTTCGTATGACGGTCCTGCTGGAGTCATTGTTGCACTTGAAGTAGCTGCTCTCTTTTGCTGAAAATCAATTAACAGCCAAAATATCCATTGGAAATCATTGCTCTTATTGAAGAAGAAGGTACACGATTTGGTGGCGGACTGATGGGATCAAGAGGAATTGTTGGATCACTTAGTGAGGAAGATTTTAAGAATTTACAAGATAAAGATGGTATCTCAACGGTAGAAGCGATGATAAAAATCGGATTGGATCCTTCACTTCCAAAAAAAAGCGAATCTAATACGATAAAGTCATTTCTCGAATTGCATATTGAACAAGGCCCCATTCTTGAAGAGAAGAATATTCCGATTGGAGTCGTTGAAGCCATTGTTGGGTTAACCCAATTAGAGGTAACGATTGAAGGAAAAGCAGGTCATGCTGGTACAACCCCAATGGATCGCCGAACGGATGCCTTAGTTAGCTGCCTGCTCAGATTATTTCTCAATTACCAAGACCTTGCAATCGATGAAGGAGAAGATATAGTTATCACAACAGGTCGACTTCAAGTCTTTCCTAATGGAGCAAATGTTATTCCGAACAAAGTGGTGTTTTCACTCGATATTCGATCTGGTCAGGAAGAACATATTAGCAATGTCATTAACAAAAATCAGGAATTTAATACAGTCCTACCAATGATAAAGGGTATCCAAACATCTGTTAAACAGCTTTTATATATGCAACCAAAACGAATGAATGATAAAATTGTCGCTTTATTGAAAGAACAGAGTAGTAAATTAGATATTCCATATTGCTCGATTAACAGTGGTGCAGGTCATGATGCGATGGTTTTTTCTGATGTGACAGATGTTGGGATGCTTTTCGTTCCAAGTAAAGCTGGACTAAGCCATTGTCCTGAGGAATGGTCAGATGCACGTCATTTAGCACATGGTGTGCAAATACTTTATGAAGCAGCAAAGTACTTAACGGAGGTAGAATAAGAATGATTAATCAAAAAATAAAAGAAGCGATTAGACAAATATAGTGATGAATTAACAGAAATACGTAGAAAACTTCATAGTGAACCTGAATTATCATGGGAAGAATATAATACATCTACCTATGTTTCTGAGTATCTTAATCAACTTAGGAATTCCATATAGAAAAACAGAACCTACTGGTGTCATTGCAGATATTAAAGGCGGTAAAGCCAGGAAAAACTGTAGCTTTAAGAGCAGATATGGATGCCTTATCTGTTGAAGAATTAAATAAAGATCTTCCATATGCTTCAAAAGAAGATGGGAAAATGCATGCTTGCGGTCATGATGCTCATACGGCGATGTTGTTAATTGCAGCAAAAGCACTTAAATGAAAGTAAAAGAAGATTTACCTGGAAATGTACGATTAATATTTCAACCTGCTGAAGAAGTAGCGACAGGTGCAATAGAAATGGTGAAACAAGGTGCTGTTGAAGGAGTTGATAATGCGTTTGGAATTCATATTTGGTCACAAATGCCGATCACATAAAGTATCTTGTTCACCAGGACCATGCATTTGCTTCAGCCGATATTTTTACAGTCACTTTCAAGGGTAGAGGCGGACATGGAGCAATGCCACATGATTGTATCGATGCAGCTATCGTTGCTTCTTCATTTGTTATGAATGTACAATCTGTCGTATCAAGAACCATTGACCCTCAAAACCCTGCTGTCTTAACGGTTGGAAAAATGGTCGTTGGAACAAGATTCAATGTCATTGCAGAAAATGCTGTTATTGAAGGAACTGTCCGTTGTTTTGATCCTAAAACGCGTGACCATATTGAAAAACAACTCAAGTTTATGCTGAAAATGTTGCTAGTATTTATGGTGCAACTGCTAAGGTTGAATATATCCGTGGAACTCAAGCGGTTATTAATGATGAATACAGTGCTAAATTAGTACAAAAAGTCGCTTCAGAAGCATTTGGTGAAGATGCTGTTATATGATGAAAAGCCAACAATGGGTGGCGAAGACTTTAGCTTCTATTTAGATGAAGTACCTGGCAGCTTCGCTTTAGTGGGATCTGGTAATCCTGAAAAAGATACAGAATGGGCCCATCACCATGGCAAATTTAATATTGATGAAGATGCTCTTGCAACTGGTGCAGAGCTTTATGCTCAATATGCATGGGCATTTTTAAACGAATAATCTTTCAAGTAATATTGGAACGATTACTTAAAATTTAGGGCGCCTGATTTATGTCAGGCGCCCTAAACTTTGTCATTATTTATAACCATGATTGAATAGCGGTAAAAACTACTATAATATAGTATAGATATGCTTTTGAAAAAGTTAAGTGTTCATTTTGTTGTAATCCATATTCGACAATAGTTAAGAACTTAATCTGCCTTTTGAGTATTCAAACTATATATGTAGCGAAGTGTCAAAAAATTGGAGTGAGTGATAATATGCAAAAAGACCAAACCGTGAAAATAGAACTAAAACAAACCTTTCCATTAACCATTAAGCGATTGGGTATCAATGGAGAAGGGGTGGGCTATTTTAAAAGACAAGTTGTCTTTGTTCCAGGTGCCCTTCCAGGGGAAGAAGTTGTAGTAGAAACAACAAAGGTTCATCCGAAATTTGCGGAGGCCAAAATTAAAAACATCCGAAAAAAATCAGAATTTCGTGTAGAACCCCTTTGTCCGGTTTATGAAGAGTGTGGAGGCTGTCAGCTTCAGCATCTTGAGTACCATCAACAGCTTAAGGAAAAACGAGATATTATTATTCAATCATTGGAGCGACATACGAAACTTTCGATTGATCAAATGGATATTAGAGAAACAATGGGAATGGAAAATCCATGGAATTATCGCAATAAAAGTCAATTCCAAGTAGGACAAAAAGATGGAAAAGTTCTTGCGGGGTTATACGGAATCAATTCACATCAACTTGTGAATATTGATCAATGTGCCGTTCAACATTCTAAAACGAATAAAGCGATCGGAACGGTCAAAAAGATTCTTCAAAAGTTACAAATTCCCATCTACAATGAAAAATCGAAAAAAGGAATTGTTCGAACGATTGTGGCAAGAATGGGGATTCAAACAGGTGAACTGCAAATTGTCCTGATCACAGCGAAGAAGGAGCTTCCTAAAAAAGAGCTCATTATTGAAGAAATTAAGAAACGACTACCAGAAGTAAAATCCATCATGCAAAATATTAATGGAGAGAAGACGTCTCTTATTTTTGGAGATGAGACCATTAATCTAGGTGGAAATGATTTTATTCAAGAGACATTAGGAGACTTAAGCTTCGAGCTGTCAGCTAGAACATTCTTTCAATTAAATCCTGAACAAACCGTCAAGCTTTATAATGAAGTGAAAAAAGCAGCCTCTTTGACAGGTAATGAAAAAGTAGTGGATGCCTATTGTGGCGTTGGTACAATTGGACTTTGGTTAGCAGATCAAGGCGGCAGAGATTCGTGGCATGGATGTTATTCCTGAATCGATTGAAGATGCGAAGAAAAATGCAGCCCGTCATGGGATTAAACATGCCCAATATGTAACAGGCAAAGCGGAAGTGGTTTTACCAAAGTGGGTAAAAGAAGGTTGGACCCCAGATGTAATCATAGTCGATCCACCAAGGACAGGGCTGGATCAACAGCTGCTTGATACGATTTTGTACGTGAAACCTAAAAAAGTGGTTTATGTATCCTGTAACCCATCAACGTTAGCGAAGGATCTTGCCGTACTATCGAAAAAGTATAAAGTGGAATACATTCAGCCAGTCGATATGTTTCCGCAAACAAGTCATGTTGAAGCTGTTTGCCTTCTTGAATTAAATTTTGTAAAGCCAAAATAAACTCCTGACGTATAAACAAACCATTGTCATAATTAAAACACAGTTCTGATACGCCTGTGGATAATATGTGAACATTTAAATTCGAGCCTAAACACATTGTTTAGGTTCTTTTTCTTATGGAGTCTATATAAATCCATCTTAATTTTTCGACATAAACTAAATTGTTGTCCGTCCTACTTGAACAAGCCTTTAAGTACGGAGTAATAACAAGCGTAGTGAAAGTAGGTGGCCGACAATGATTAGATCTCTATGTCGATTTAATTGGTTAGATCTATATAATATGGAAACATATTCAAAAAAACGATAGAAGAGTATCTTTTATAATGATATTTTGAATAGGTCTTAAAGTCGATTTTATATTACACTATATTAATATAGTATAAAAAGGAGAGATAATGAGAGTGAAATTTAACAAAAAAAATATATGGCTATTACTTATGGCAGTAATAGCGATTATTACATTTACAGCATGTGCATCTAATGAGAAACCAACTCAGGAAGAATCTGCTAAACCATCTGAGAAGGTTGACGAGACTACAGAACTTGAAGAAAAGGTTGTAGTATACTCAACACATAGTGAAGATCTAATCGAGAAAGTGGCACAGGCCTTTGAAGAAAAAACAGGAGTAAAAGTGGAGTATATCAACCTTAAAGGAGAGTTGGCTGAAAGGGTTGAAGCGGAAAAGTCCAATCCACAGGCTGATGTAATGTATGGAGGGGCTTCAAACCTGTTTATGGATTTGAAGGGAAAAGATCTGTTTGTATCATTGGAGCCTGAGTGGGCAAGTAATTTGGATCCAATGTTCAAGGATGAAGATAACAACTGGTTTGGAACCATTCAAACTCCAGTTGCTTTATTCTACAATACTGAAATGTTAAAATCTGAGGATCTTCCAAAAGACTGGATTGATTTAGCAGATGAAAAGTATAGGGGAAAACTGGTATTTAGAAATGCCCTTTCATCTTCAGCAAGTGTAATGTACTCTGCTCTTATCCAAAGTTTTGAAAAAAATGGCTCAATTGAAGAGGGCTGGGAATTTATGAGAGCTTTAGACAGTAATACAAAACAGTATTATGAGAGCGGCTCCCTTATGATGCAGGCTATTGGAAGACAAGAAGCAAGTATCAGTTTTTCAACATTGAATGATATTATGGACAACAAGACTAAGAATAATTTACCGATTGAAATTATAGAGCTTGAAAGTGGATATCCTATCATAACAGACGGAATAGCTGCAATAAAGAATTCACCTAATCCAAATGCAGCTAAAGCATTTGTAGAATTTGCAGGAAGTGCTGAAGTGCAGAGCTTGTTAGCAAATGAATTCAATAGAATGCCAACCTTAAAAGAAGCTATGGCTGATTCTCCAGAATGGATGAGTGAGATTAGTTTTGAGGCAATGGATGTAGACTGGACCGACCTTTCAGAAAAGCAACCTAGTTGGATGCAAAAATGGGATACGGAAATAAAGGATTCAGGAAAAGATGTGAAATAGATGAAAAGGTTGATAAAGTATTTATTACTCCTGGTACTTGGAGTATTTGTACTATATCCATCATTAAGAACTCTCCTGGTCAGCGTTACAACTGACCAGGGGTTTTTTTCTTTATTAAATTACCAGTATATCTTTACCACTGAAGGTTCATTGGAGGCCATCAAAAACACTCTGTGGTTGGGAATTCTAACAGTAATTGTATGCGGTTTTATTGGAACGTTTCTAGCTTTTTTCGTACACTTTTTTGACTTTCCCTGCAAAAGATTTTTGGATAAGGTACTTCTTCTACCTCTTGTAGTACCAGGAATTATTATTGTATTTGCCTTTGTTCAGCTATACGGGGAAAGTGGAATGGTGACAAAAACGATACAAAATCTCTTTGGACTTTCAGAGGTACCCTATAGGTTTACAGGGCTTCCTGGAATCCTTATGGTCCATGCATATACCCAATACATTTATTTCTATATGAATGTATCAGTGGCAGTAAAGGAGCTTGATAAGTCTGTCATACAGGCGGCAATAAACTTGGGTGCTTCACCTTTCAAGGTGTTTTATTCCATTATTGTGCCCTATGTTGCCCCTGCCCTTATAAGCTCTGGGATTCTTACATTTATGACGGGAATTGGGTCTTTTTCAGCACCTAATATAATAGGCGGAAGTTACAAGGTTTTAACGACTCAGATCCTTCTATCCAAGGCGAATTTATTTATGGGCCTGGCAGCCTCCCAAGTTGTGGTCCTATCCATATTTGCAATAGGCTATATGGGATTATCCAGGTATTATGAGAAGAAAATATCCTTTCAGACAGATCAAAGGGAACAAACAATAGATCCTGTAAAGATTAAGAATCCCTTTTAAGGGCTTTTATGATTCTTATTGCAATATTTATAACGATTATGATTTTTCTTCCAATCATTACGATCATCGTATTGTCCTTTGTAAAGCCTGGAACATGGATGGTTGAGATATTCCCTTCGGAGTTTAGTTTGGATAATTATAGTAGGATATTTACAAATTCCAGAAGCTTTGATCCATTTCTTAATAGCCTTCAGATGGCAGGGTTGGCGGCGATCCTTTCAATCCTTATAGCAATCCCTGCAGCATATACGATTACAAAGACAAAGACAAGGGTAAAACCGCTATTGGAGTTTCTCTTAATGCTACCCTTTGCCCTTCCAGGTAGCGCTATTGCCATCAATATGATCAATGGATTCAGCTCCATTCTGCTTGGTACATGGTTAATGCTTCCTTTAACCTACTTTGTAAGCCTATTACCTATGGCAGTAAGATCTGTTACCATATCGTACCAAAGGCTTAAGGACCAATATGATGAGGCTTCAAGAAACCTTGGAGCTTCTGGATTGACTACTTTTTTTAGGATTACTTTGCCACTTATCTCCCCAGGAGTATGGTCAGGATTTCTATTGGTATTTATAAGTAGTCTTGGGGAACATACCATTTCGGCCTTTTTATATACGCCATCGAATAGGCCTATTTCAATAGCCATGGTAAATAGTATGTCTGAATTCGATGTAGGCTTGGCAATGGCCTATGGAACATTGGTGCTGTTATTGACAGTAGTAGGAACAATCCTTTTAAGGAAATTGCAATCTATAGTGGAATAAGTTCTTGCCACAGATGGACTGATGCCCTATAGATATTCAAAAAAGAGCTATCTTGATCGGATTCGAGAAAAAGTTGCCAAGGGGCTTATTAGAGAACTGAGAGCTGGAGGAAGTAGATAGAGATAAAAGAAACATAGGGAGACTGAAAACCCACGATGATGCAAAACTTGTATATCTGGAATTCGGTTTGTAATAATGAAAGATGGTGATCCATATGGATATTACGATCAATGGAGTAACACATAACTATGGAGAAAACAGAGTACTTCAGGATGTAAATCTTTTTGCAGGCGACGGGGAGCTTGTTGCTCTCTTGGGTCCTTCAGGTTGTGGCAAGACGACCCTTCTAAAAATTCTAGCCGGATTGATACCACTGTCACAGGGGACTATCTTTTTTGGTGGTATAGATATGACGGAAGTTGAAGCTAGAAAAAGAAATGCCGTTATGGTTTTTCAAAACTACGCTCTATTCCCCCATTTTACTGTCGGTAGTAATGTGGAGTACGGACTTAAGGTAAGAAAGATACCCGCCGCTGAAAGAAGAGAAAGAATAAAGAGGATTCTTGAAACAGTAAAGCTTTCAGGTCTTGAGAATAGAAAAATCAGCCAGTTAAGTGGGGGACAGCAGCAGAGAGTTGCACTTGCCAGAGCCCTTGTGGTACAGCCGGATGTACTGCTTTTTGATGAGCCATTGAGCAATCTTGACGAAAAGCTTCGGGTGTCCATGAGGCAGGAAATAAGAAATATTCAGAAGCAAGCCGATATAACTTCCATATACGTTACCCATGACCAGGAGGAAGCAATGTCCATAGCCGACAAAATAGCTATTATGGACGGAGGAGTCATTCAGCAGTTTGGGAGCCCTAAGGAGGTCTATGAAAGGCCAGTGAACAAATTTGTGGCGGAGTTCATGGGAGAATGCAATTTCTTTTATATCGGGGGAAATACCGTAATGGTAAGACCTGATGGACTGATCCCTTCTGATTCTGGCAATTACAAGGCATCTGTCCAATGGCAGGAGTACCTTGGAAGAATTCAAAGAATAAGCTTGAATTGGAATGGAAAAAACCTTTTAATGGATGTTCCTGCAGGTGCTATGGGAGAAAGGATCCTTTATACCGGCGATGAGGTTACCTTTCACATAAATGAAAAAAAGGCAGTGAAAATAGGTGACTAAAGAAACAACAAAAGATTAATGAATAAGCACCTTTTATCATATGAATGCAATGTTTTCCAAGTTGTTAAAGGAAACAGAGTAGTATGGTAAAAAATGAGAAGATAAATAAGGTTACAGAAGAACCGTCCCCTGTTTTCTGTTATAATAAATATTTATTAGGAAAAGAATTGAAATTAAAATTTTGTACAAAGTAAAAAGGGCTCAACACCATAATCGGTTCTTGACATACGATGAAAAAAGACAATCTATTCTAACCAACTAATAACGAACCAACTGTCAAGGAGTCCAGTTCGAATAGAAAACGAATTTTTTTAGTCCAGCATATGTTTTGGTGTACCCCTAAGTCTTTTTAGTATTTTTAAATTATTTTATTAACTGATCTAGTCTTTTATTCAAATATTCTTTCCATTCATCAGCTAACTTTGGAATGGAAAGAAGAGATTGAATACGTTCTTTATTATTTTTATCATGATAAAAAATGTGGTTTGCTTCTAATACAGTTATAGATTGTTTTGGGCTTTCTATGAGAGTAATGGATGAATTGTCTTTAATCCAACCTTCTTTTATAACACTAGCTAGAAAGCCTGTAAAACCTGTCTCGACTAGTCGTTTATGAAGTGTTTTTACATCATTATATTTAGACAAATTATCACAAGGAATACGTGGTTGTGTGATTTGAACAATTGCTTCTCCAATTTTGTATATATCTCCTATTTTAGCATTCATTTCTGACAAGCTTGAAACCGTGATATTCTCACCAAATCCTGGTATCCTAAAATCCTTATTATACTCATCCTCCCATTTTTCATAATGCTCATAGCAATAAAATAATACAGCTCTGTCCGGTCCCCCGTGGAATTTATATTGTACAGCATCATCTTTAAACCCGTGAGTAGTTAAAAAAGCTTTTGATACTTTATTTCTACCTACGCTAGATATAAATACATTATTGTTTCTCTCTATTTTTTCTGGTTTTCCAATATTAAGAGATTTTATCTTAAATGAGTGCATTTAGTTTCCCCCTCCATAACAATTTTATCTTAAACTTTTTTTGTATTTGCATCTTAAAGTTAGGAATTTCAGTTGAAAATATGTGACTTTTTAACACTTAATTGTACCAGAATAACTAAATAATCTTGGCTCATAGAGGTACTCTAACTTTTTTAAGCCTTCTTCTTCTTTCTTCTATCCTTTAAGGTATTCACCAGATAACCCCAGTAAACCTTATTCATAACAATTAGTATATAAATATTCCATGTAAAAGCCTATGTTGTCATATGTTTTTATGAATAAACAAATGTCGAAGTAATTGTATTCATTGAGTATATGTCTCTGAAGATACTAAGCATCTCTTAATAACAAAGCAGGACCAGAATATTATTCTGATCCTGTCAATTTTTAATGGCTTATACTTGAAGCCTTTGTATAGCTGTTTAGCATTAGATTCATGTCTTGTTGCATTAATTGGGGAACTTGGTAGTATCCGTGCTTGTTTTGATATAGGAAAATTTCATAGCTTAATTCAATGAAATTTGGAACACTATCGGCTATGACACGTCGTAGTACTGGATTTGTCATTTCTAGGGCTGTCATTGCTAATAGCGTAGATAGTGATTTAGTGTTACCTAACATATATGCAGAAAGACCTTGATCCGAAAGCTCGTTTACAGATTGATTTGGTTTTTTGGCTGACCTGGCTTCACCCCATAAACAACATCATGATTTTGGGTCATATTATATACTTGAGTAGAAATCGTTGGTTTTTGACCTGTTGAGAAAGCTTCTACCATTGTATTATACGCTTGTGTTACAAAAGCCGCTTGACGCTGATTAGATCTCTTTAAGTTCAGGATCCTGAATATGCTGTTCGTACATTTGATACTGATCTAGCATACTAATGATTCCTGCAAGTACTTCGTGAGCATCAAATAGTTCATGACCACCATGATTTTTAGAATATGTAGTAGGATTGGGCTGCATATTCGGTGTTAATTGTTGTCCAGTTTGATTGTTATTTTGGTTTTGCATTAAAATTCCTCCTAATTATTTATGATATTCATCAATATAATTTCCACTTTGTGTACATTCATGTATGCGAATTGGAAATTATATTGTTTCTATTTTTTACAATAAGTAATACTTCATTTTTACGAAAAGCTGTATATGAACCTTCTTGATACATAAATACATCACAAAAGGTAACTATAAGGAAGATATTGATGAGGAAGGCAGGATATAAAACATGTTATCATTCAAACCAAGTTGCTGGTCAGAACATGGGGAACTTGAAATTGTTATGTTATGCTCACCATCTAGTTTAGATATACCAGATTTAAAAACAGCAGAAGATGTTCAATGGAGTGCTCCTGTTAATCAATCAAGAGCACATGAAAATTTTGCTGAGCTTAAGGCTGCCCTTGAAGCAGAAGGAACAAAAGTAATAGATTACTCAAAAGAGCTAACAGAGAAAGAGAACCAATTAAGTGAACAGCTCATCAATCGCTTCTTTGTTCGAGATCTTGCCTGTGTGTTTGGAGATATTATTATTCCAGGAGAACCAGGTATTTCAATGAGAAGACCGGAGTATGTTCAAGCACATTTCCTTTTTAAGAAGTGGTTTCCAGAGCAATTTTTAATAAATGAAAACAATAATGTAAAAGCACTGGAATATGGTGATGTTCTTGTTCTTAACAGTGACGCTGTGTTTATTAATGTAGGAATGAGGACTAGTATAACAAGTGTAGAGAGGATAAAGGATAAGCTATTTCAAACCGGATTTTCTGAAATTGGTATTATAGACCTACCACGTCGTTCTGATACACTTCATTTAGACATGAATTGTAATGTTGCAAACGAGAATCTTGTAATATCAAAAAGCTATTTGCGTTATTTTCCGGTAAATGTGCTAACCCAAACAGAATCCCGGTATGAAATGCCAGAGCAATTTTTAAAACGTCACGGATTTGAGATTTATTGGATAAAGGAATATGAAACAATACCTGATATTAATTTTCTTAATATCAATCCTGAAACTTTGTTAATTAGTAAAAAGGCACATAAGGGATTGATTAAGAATCACCCTAAATTGCAAAACAAAAAAATCATTGAAGTTGAAGTAACAGAGTTAGAGAAATCAGGTGGTGGGATACGTTGTATGACATTGCCGTTAAAGCGTAAATCTGTAAACTAATACAATGTCTTGGTTTAGGGAGTGACCAAATGAAGTTGCAAGCAAAAAAAGGCCATATGTCGTGGTGGCAGCTTTCTCTGCTTGGAGTGGGGTGTACAATTGGTACAGGTTTTTTCCTTGGTTCAAGTATAGCTATTCAGAAAAGCGGAACAGCTGTTTTAATACCCTTTCTTCTCGCGCAAATTGGAACATATCTTGTATATGATGCACTTGCAAAGATGTCTGTTGATCATCCTGATAAAGGTTCCTTTCGTTCTTATGCCAAAAAAGCGTTTGGAAGATGGGCAGGCTTTAGCAATGGATGGGTATATTTGATTTCAGAAGTGCTAATTATGGGCAGTCAACTTATTGCTTTAGGTTTATTTACTCAATACTGGTTCCCTGATTTTCCATTATGGATCCTGACATCCATTTATGGTGTACTTGGATTACTGTGATTTTAACAGGCATGAATGGCTTTGAAAAAATAGAGAACCTATTTGGCGTTGTAAAAACAGCAGCTATAGTTATGTTCATTCTTGTTGCCATTTTCTTATTATTTAAAGGTATAGGTTGGCGAACAGAGCAAGGAAATGTCGTACAAAACTATGGTGATTTTTTTTCAGAAGGAATTAAGGGATGTGGCTTGCTTTATTGTATGCATTTTATGCTTTCGGTGGAGTTGAAGTTATGGATTACTCGTTATTGACTTAAATAATCCTAAGGATGACTTAAATCGGGTCGAATAATGATTATTGTACTAACTTGTATTTATATAGTATCTATTGGACTTGCTTTAGCACTTATCTCGTGGAAGGATGTCAATCCAGATGAAAGTCCATTTGTTACAGCGCTTAATGCCTTTAAACTACCGATTTACGGATGTATTAAATGGAATACTGATTATTGCGGGTTTTTCACGATGGGAAGCTTTATATGCCGTTATTACAATCATTGTGACGTTAGCAGAAGACCATGATGCCCCTAAATTCTTAGCTAAGAAGGGCAAACTGAAAATTCCACTTCCAGCCTTCTTGTTTACAGCGGTTGGCTTAATTGGCTCGATCATCATTGCTCTTTTATTACCTGAAAAAATCTTTGAATATATAACTACTGCAGCGGGATTGATGCTTCTTTATAATTGGCTATTCATTCTAGTCACCTATACCAAATTAATGCAACAGACTGTTTGGGAGAAAGTTAAAATCTTGATAGGGATACTGCTAATTTTAGTTACTGTATCTGGAACTTTAGGAGACAAATCAAGCAGACTTGGATTTTTTGTAAGCCTGCTCTTCATATTGCTTATAGGTATTGCAACTTTTATCATGAGAAAAAATGGGCAGCGCAAGAGCATACTTCCTAAGTGCAGCTTATTTTAAGAAGCTGGAAAACTTGTTTTTCATACGCATAAAAGGACATTTAGAAGGACTGCTATCATCGTCACTTAGAAAATATTGTTTCCATTCATGATTGTCTTCTTGGCCATACCATTTTAAATCAGGATGGCCGGGAATTCCATCATACTCTACAAGTCGTTTGCGAATCAGTTTTTTCATTTTACGACCAAATGCTGTTGAGTCATTCATTTCATTAAACACCCAGCGTGGTTGGAACGCCAGCAACAGGCATGGAAAGTGTCGGCTTCGACGAACTTCATGTGCAGGTGTAGCGCAGAAGGCGAAATAAGGTTCTCCATCAAAACAAAATTCCCATTTACGGTCAGAAGGATCTGTTGGAATATCCTCTGGCCATTCTTTTTGATCAAATGATGTGACATTATTTAATATTGTCCAAAACAATTCCCGGTAATTTTCTACATCATAGCTCTCCAGGATATCTTTAGGTGTTTCTACGAACACAGCTAAAGACGCATATTTACCAGTATCACGAGAGATCATACCATATTGTTTTAATGCAATTGCAAGCTCCTTTGCTGAACTTTCTTCACGAGGATCACTGATAAAACTGAAGCGAAGATTATTTGTTAGAAAACCTTGTCTTCCAGGAACACAAGGATACGTATTTTCATCATCGGCAATGATGGAAGAAAAGGACTGGTAAGCTTCTTGTTGCCACAATGAAAGAGTTTCTAGTTGTTCGTCTAACCATTCTTTATCAACGAGTACTTCCACTTTTGTTCCCTCCTCTTTAGACTTTACAACAATACAATATTAAAGAAGGAGGGAATGGGTGACTGACTAGTTGTGTTAAGATGTAAAAATAAGCATATACGCTTCATAGCCAAAATATAATCCAAATCCAATGAGGCCTACTCCAGCTACCACGGAAATGAATTGTAATGCACGTAAATTCAAAAACCTTCTAAAACTGCTCGCAATACTGGCCATAATAATATCCCAAAGAAAAATGCCAAGAAAGATTCCGCTACTGTAAAGCAATAGTTGTGAATGACTGTAAACATCACTTGTTTTCGCTAAAACAGCACCATAAATCCCTAGCCAAAAAATAATGTTAAGCGGGTTGGAAATGGCCATAAAAAAACCAGTTCTAAATGATTTGCCAGAGGATTCATTAGCTGATAAATCTGTCCTCATAGTGGCCTTGGCAGTAACAATACTTTCTATACCTGAGTATACCAATATGAAAAAACCAAATAACCAAAGAAAGAACTTCATAAAAGGGGTTGTTAAGAATTGAGCCACACCAAAATAAATGAGCAGCATAAAAATAGCATCTGCAACCATAGCACCTACTCCTACAAGCCAAGCATGATAAAATCCATTATGTATTCCTTTGTTTAATTGTGCTACATTGATGGGTCCAACAGGTGCAGATAAAGAAATTCCTAATAAGAGATAGCTAATAAAAAGTATTCATACAATACCTCCTCAATACAAGTTATAAATACTTCTACTATTATATTCATGAGTATGACTTGTACAACTCATATTTTTTAGGTGGAGGAATAGATGAATAAAAATCAGTTAATGAATTTAGGGATAACAAAATATCGTATCTGGCAATAATCATATAGAAACTTCACTGTAGGTATATAAACCTTATAATGAGAGCCTGAAGGGATGGTTGTTAGTATGGTGCATCTCAAGAAGGCAGAGGACAGTTTTCGGGTTCTTTTCCTAATTGAATACAATATTATTAGAATTTTAAGGATCTACACATACTACTATCATAAATACATCTATTTTTCTATATCAACTATCTCGCATTTATTTCCAGTTCCATGTAATATTAGAGGTAGGTACATAATTTTATTCCTTGAAAGGAGAACGATTCATGAATAACAAGCAATTAGAACAAATTGAAACTGGAAAAGGTTTTATCGCTGCTTTGGACCAAAGTGGCGGAAGTACTCCAAAGGCACTGGCGACATATGGGATTAGTTCAGATAGCTATTCTAATGATGAAGAGATGTTCAATTTAGTACATGAAATGAGAACGCATATTATTAAAAGTCCTGCCTTTGATTCTCAGTCTGTGTTGGGAGCTATCTTGTTTGAAAACACGATGGATCGTTATATTGACGGGTATATACAGCTGATTTCCTATGGGAGAAGAAAGGGATCGTGCCTTTTCTAAAAGTGGATAAGGGACTTGCATCACTTGAGGATGGAGTTCAGGTCATGAAACCAATTAATGGTTTGGATGAACTGTTGGATCGGGCAAATCAACGCAATATTTTCGGGACAAAAATGCGCTCGTTTATTAAAGACTCCAACCCTGTTGGGATTAAGAAAGTGGTTGAGCAACAGTTTGAAATCGCTAACCAAATTTTAGCAAAGGGCCTCATTCCGATTATCGAACCGGAAGTGGATATTCACTGTGCCGATAAAGTAGAGGCGGAAAGATTCTTAAAGGAAGAAATTCTTAATCAACTTTCTACCCTTGGCAATGACGTGAAAATCATGCTTAAACTGACTTTACCTACGGAAGACAATTTCTATCATGATTTAGTACAGAATCCGCATGTGTTACGTGTCGTTGCGCTATCTGGCGGTTATTCGCAAGCTGAAGCGAATGAAATACTCGCACGTAATCATGGGGTCATCGCAAGTTTTTCACGCGCCTTAACTGAGGGATTATCTCTAAGCAAACAGAGGATGAATTCAACGAAACGCTTGCCCATTCGATAAAGAGCATTGCTGAAGCTTCCAACAAATAATGAGAGTATAGAAAAAACGACTCCAAGCTTGATTTAAACTTGGAGTCGTTTTTTCGTTATTTTAATACCTTTTTTAACTACGTTCAGATTACCTCTATATCCACTTATTCGCAATGAGGAATGTCTCTTAAATTATGGAAGAGTATTTCTGTCATTTTCGTATAAAAAATAGTGAAAACATGTTCTAATATAATTTATAATAAGGTTATATTGTTTTGGATTTTTATTTTCTCTATATAAAAATGCAATCACTATAGGAGTCAGAATGTTAGCTTATTTCATATTGACTTATCGTTCATTTTAGGTAAGGATAGTAATATATTAAATTTATACTTGGAGGGTACTATGAAATATATTAGTACACGCGGGAATGTAAATGGTATTGGTTTTATTGATGCAGTCATGATGGGGCTAGCAAATGATGGGGGGCTTTTAATCCCGGAAGCGATCCCACAAATTCCTGTAGAAAAGCTACAGGCAATGTCCCAGTTAAGCTACCAGGATTTAGCGTATGAAGTTATTTCCTATTATGTAGATGGCGAAATTCCAGAAGATGAGTTAAAGGACTTAATTGCAAAAAGCTATGCGACCTTCCGTCATCCAGAGGTAACTCCTGTTAAGCAGGTAAAGGATAACATGTATGTACTGGAACTGTTCCATGGTCCAACTTTTGCTTTTAAAGATGTGGCACTGCAATTTTTAGGAAACTTGTATGCCTATATTTCCAAGAAGACTGGTGAAACGATCAATATTCTTGGTGCTACTTCAGGAGATACAGGTGCATCTGCTATTGAGGGCGTAAGAGGAAAAGAAGGAATTCGTATTTGTATTTTGCACCCACACGGTAAAGTAAGTAAAGTACAAGAATTACAAATGACGACGATTCATGATGAGAGTGTTTTGAATTTAGCAATCGAAGGAACGTTTGATGATGGTCAAAGAATTATTAAGGAATTGTTCGCGGATGTAAATTTCAAAAATAAATATCATTTGCGTGCCATTAATTCTATAAACTTTGCCCGTATTTTAGCTCAAACTGTATACTATTTCTATGCGTATTTCCAAGTAACCAAAGAGAAGGATATTAAGAGCATCAACTTCAGTGTCCCAACAGGCAATTTTGGAGATATCTTTGCGGGTTATTTGGCGAAGAGAATGGGTCTTCCAGTTGGTAAACTGATTGTCGCAACGAATGAGAATAACATTCTGGAACGTTTTATCAAGGATGGGGTGTACGAGCCTGGGGAGTTCCAAAGCACTTACAGCCCATCAATGGATATTCAAGTAGCCAGCAACTTTGAACGTTATCTTTATTACTTACTTGATGAAAATCCAAGTGCTGTGGCTGGCTTAATGGATCAATTCAAGTCAGAAGGTAAAATTGTGGTGAATGAGGAACAGCTTCGTCAAGTACAAGCGGATTTTGCAGCGTATGGAGTAGAAGGCGAAGAATGCTTGCAAACCATCAGAAAGTACTATGCGCAAAATCAATATTTACTGGATCCACATACTTCTTGTGGGGTGGTTGCATACGAAAATTGTAATGATTCTAGTGAGGTATGTGTCACACTTTCAACAGCACATCCAGCAAAATTCAACGAAGCCATTACACTTTGTGAAATTAAACAGACTTACCCTGAACAAATTAGTCAATTGTTTGATAAACCACAATATGTGGAAGTTATAAAAGCGGACAATGATGAAATTGTTCGTAAATTAGAGGATCTTTTTCGTTCTTCTGCACAATAAAAGGCGAAATAAACACTCGCATGATCATACTAAAAAATATGAATACTAGATAGAAACAACAAGATTATTTTTGAATAAAGAGGATGGGACCACAAAATCCCATCCTCTTTCCTGTCTCAGATATTCTACCCTAGGGAAAGAATAGACTGAGGATCAAATGGTTATAGGAGGTTTTTTAGATGGAGAATAATGATATATTAATTCGATTAAGATATGCTCTAGATATGAAAGATGCCGATATGGTAGAGATATTTAAACTTGGTGGCATTGAACTAACAAAAGAAGAAGTATTAAAGATGCTCACAAAATCAAATGACAATGATGATCATATGACAGATCATGGTGGAGATACAAACGAAAGTGAAAAGAACATAACCTGCACTGATCGTATGTTAGAGTCATTTTTAAATGGCTTTATTATTTTTAAAAGAGGAGTACAAGAGCCAAAACCAGGTCAACACGACAAAACCAGTACTGTCTAATGAAAGTGTAAATAATATCCTTTTAAAGAAAGTGAAAATAGGACTAGCATTAACCAGTGAGGATATGCTTGAAATATTAGCAGAAGCAGGAGTCACAATCACAAAGGGAGAATTAAGCGCTGTATTAAGAAAAGAAGGACATCGAAATTATAAAGTGTGCGGGGACCGATATGCTAGGAATTTCTTAAAAGGTTTAGCTATAAAATATAGAGATAAGGGAGTTATGACTCATAATCTCCATAATTTGCCGGATTCCATTTAAGATGTGAGAGTATTATAAATGGTTTAAGTTCCCTCAGATGATGGTTTGGGGAGCTTTTTGCGTACTTGTGTTGTAGTAGATGACTTGGAAATATTATAGAATGTGGATGATTTATATTTCACAAAAAGAATAAACTAAGATATAGAAGACGAAAACAAAAGGAGATAGGAATGACTTACGAATTTGGTTGGAACTTTGATAACAGTTATGCACGATTGCCAAAAACTTTTTTTACCCTTCAGAATCCAACCCCAGTAATCTCACCGAAGTTGGTTATTTTCAATGAATCGTTGGCCACATCCTTGGGGCTAAATGGAAGTGTGCTACAAAGAGAAGATGGTATAGGGATCCTTGCAGGCAACATCGTTCCACAAGGGGCAACCCCCTTAGCTCAAGCCTATGCTGGGCATCAATTCGGACATTTTAACATGTTAGGCGACGGCAGGGCTGTACTACTAGGTGAACAGATCAACCCCAAAGGTGAGAGAGTCGATATTCAGCTCAAGGGTTCTGGTAGAACTCCGTATTCTCGTGGGGGTGATGGTCGGGCAGCACTTGGACCGATGCTGCGTGAATACATCATTAGTGAAGCGATGCACGCACTTGGAATTCCTACGAGCCGAAGTCTAGCGGTAGTTTCAACTGGTGAGTCCGTCATCCGAGAAACCAATCTGCCTGGTGCCATTCTGACTCGTGTGGCTGCTAGTCATATACGAGTTGGTACTTTTCAATATGCTGCAACATGGGGTAAAGATGGGGAACTTCAAGCCTTGGCTGACTATACCATTAAGCGGCACTTTCCAGACATTGAAGAAGATGAGAATCGATATGTGGAGCTGCTTAAGGTTGTCATTAAACGTCAGGCTGAACTGATTGCCAAATGGCAGCTGGTTGGTTTTATTCACGGCGTCATGAACACGGATAATATGGCCATTAGTGGAGAAAGCATCGACTTTGGTCCCTGCGCTTTCATGGATACATATGACCCTGAAACGGTATTTAGTTCCATTGATCGAAATGGTCGATATGCCTATGGAAATCAGCCATATATAGCCGGATGGAATCTTGCAAGGTTTGCGGAAAGTCTGTTATCACTGCTTCATGAAAAGAAGGAACAGGCCATCAAAATAGCGGAGGATGCCATTTCAGATTTTTATGAGTTGTATCAAACCTATTGGCTGGCGGGGATGAGAGCCAAACTGGGAATATTTAATGAAGAAGCAGAGGATCAATCCCTTGCCGAGGAGCTTCTAAAAATAATGCAACAATCTCGTGCAGACTATACGAATACCTTTCGTGCACTGACGTTTAAAAAGTACGACGATGTAGCTTTATTTGGATATCCAGAATTTAAGCAGTGGCTATCGCTATGGCAGGCAAGACTAGAGAGGCAGCAGGAATCAGAAGCTGACTCACATCAATTGATGTTGAAAAGCAATCCTGCAGTTATTCCAAGGAATCATCGGGTAGAAGAGGCACTGGACGGGGCAGTAGAACAAGGTGACTATAGCGTGATGAAACGACTCCTTGATGTTCTTTCAAGCCCATTTGCCCATTCTCCAGAACAGAATGAATACTGCACACTGCCAACACCATCCAACCTTCCATACCGAACCTTTTGTGGTACATGATTTAGAAGTCTTAGCAAAGAGGATATGTTTAGAACCCAATCAATTTGATTGGGTTCCTTTTCTAGTGTATATTTGATTATCCCTTTTTTGGGGGTTTTAGTGAGTCGCTGACACCTTTTGAAGAAATTCCTCTTTTTCCTCTTCCGTAAATAGTTGTTCCGCCATCGGATATAATACTTGTTCTTCTTTTGCGAAATGGTCTACTAATGTATAATAAGCATTTTTGATAAGGCCTGAATTATGAATCATTGAATCAGAGGATTGTTGTGAACCTTGGACATTTTTTAGAAATTCATTAATAAACCCGTTTGCCTGTTCATGTTCATATTCCATAACTGCAATGGGACCACCATCTTTACCAATGTACACTTCCATCATTCGAAATAAGTAATTTTCTTCCCGAACTGCATGAAATTCAAGCTCTTTAAAAAAACGGATTACTTCTTCTGTTAATTCTTCAAAAGGAGCTTCCTTCTCTGCTTCAACTTCAACGGTATTAGATAAAGAGGTTTTTAACAGTTACCGTAAATGTAGTTATTTCTAATTAAACCTATTGATTGTTTTAATAGGTTTTTATTAATTTGAATGTAATTAAATCATTATAGTATTTTCGAGTGCTATCAATTGAATTTAAAAATATTTTTTTGATATCATACATTTAAAAGTGAAAAATAAAAACCCTTATTAAGGAAGGAGGAGAAGATGCGTGGTTAAAAAGAAATCGAAACAGAAACCTTTTATCCAAAAAAGATTCAAACGAACGATCAAACAAAAAGCCCATTTATTGGATGAAGAAAATCTGGTTATGGTTAAAGAGTTAGGGAAAAGAATTCAAAACGCAAGAAACTATATGTACAGTAGATTAGCAGGAATCAACAGTTATTTACGTTTGTACAAGAATTATGACATCCGTAACGAATGGGTAAAAGATAAGAAATTGGTTGAACAGTTTAAATTACCTGCTCGTTTTTGGAAAATCACTTTAGAAGAAGTGATGGGTTCTTTAAAATCTCTTTGGTCCAACGCTTGCAATAAAATTAAAGAAGCAGCTAAAGAAAATCCAAATTTAACCGACGACGAAAAAAGCTATATTTACTATGTATGTTCTGCTCCTTCTTTATTTGGGTTGATTTTGAGTAGAAAACTTATTAAAAGACCTAAAAAAATAGAAGATTTAAATATAAGAGAAACGTATATTCATAATCTTATTCGCAGATACGCAAGGAGATACAAAGGCAAAATCCCTTATTCACATTCATTTTCATTCCAATTGGATGCGGATATGTACGAATATGTTAAAGAGAATGGTTTTACATATATTGAGATTTCTACACATCAAAAGAGAAATCGAATTCGCTTAAAATGTTTAGACCAAAACACGTATGGTAAAAACATTCGTATGACTTTTGACCAGAATTCCTTTACTTTGACTCACATGGTAGAGACAAAACAAAAGCAAGTTTGGACAGAGGAAAACGAAATAGGTGTAGATAAAGGATATAAAACGATGTTAGTTTCTTCTAGTGGAAATCACTACGGAAAGGGCTTGAATCAATTTTTAAGCAAAGAAACCGAACGTTTGAATTCTGTTAATCAAAAAAGAAATCCATACTATGCAATGGTTCGCACCTTAAAAGAAAAAGGTGAATTAGAAAAAGCAGAACGAATTTTTCAAAATAACTTAGGAAAACAAAAGTACAATCGAAATAAACGAAAACACGATGAAACGGTAAAAAGTTATATTAATGGTGAATTAAACCATCTCGTCCGAATAGAAAAACCTTCTAAAATTGGGATTGAAAATCTTGCTTTTGTTTCTTGGGATGATAAATTGCCAAAACACGTAAAAAGAAAGTTAGCGCGTTGGATGAAAGGGTTTATTGACGAACGTTTATCGTTTAAGTGCGATGTAAATGGGATCGATTACGAATATATTAATCCTGCTTATACAAGCCAAGAGTGCCATGTTTGTGGTTGTTTGGGTCATCGACCGACACAAGAGAAGTTTGTTTGTAAAACGTGCGGTATTTTCAATGCAGATGAAAATGCTTCAAAAGTAGTCAAAAGACGATTGAATGATAAAGAAATTACGCTATATACACCATATAAAAAAGTCAAAGAAATCATCAAAAAAAGAAACCGAAGTTGCCTTAGCTTAATATAAATGTTTAGTGTTCATCATAAAGGAAACGGACGCTTTTATAGGAAAGGGACCTTTCATCCTTCGGGAAGGTGAAGATTACCTCATGTTATTTGATTTATAGATTTACCCAACGGTTGTGGGATACGCGGAAATGGCAGTCGAGTTTTTGGGCTGTACAGCAGCAAACTGGCTCAACCAAGACCTTGTTTTTCGAACAAGGAGCGAATGACTCGAATATCTAGATTTTCTATGGAAATCCATAGATTTATATAGATTTTTGGGACCAGAATAGTGTTTCTAACCTATTACGTAGGGGACCGTGTTCATTCACTAACTTTTGTAAGCCTTCAGAAAGAGTTACTGGGCCATTACCGATTAAACTACTTGGACATCCTTGCATAAAAAATTCTCCCTTCGTGATTAGCTATTCATAGTATAGTAGTCTAACTTCCTTTTTAATGTGATTTGCATCACCTGTCGGAAACTATATACAGCCCATTTATTAAACCAACATAAGAAATGGGAGGCCAGCCTGCTTGATCGAGCTTTTATTTATGTAGGAAATAACAGCGAAGTGAAAGTAGGTCGGCCGACCATTCATATCGAAAAGTTATGATGGGTTTATATAGATATGAAGGGATGAGTCAAGGATATTGGATATTGCATTGATTCTTCATATCGAGTATGGTGGAAGGACACTCCATGTTTACAATACAGTTGTTTTCTCTTCAGTTCTAATACATATTCAGCCATACTGAAGTATGATTATTTTTTAAGATCTAAAATATGGATGCCGAAATTAAGTTAAAAGGAGATTGAATCGCTTGAAAAATATAAAAGAAAAAGGCGTATTACCGGAAAATTATGAGGAATTAAAAAAACAAGCTAATCGAACCTCTAGCTGGAGGGATCGTTTAGATGCAATCGATGACCTAGGACAGTGGAAGAATGAACAAGTCATCGATATCCTAACGCGAATGATGAATAAGGATGCTGTGTATAAAGTTCAAGAAGCCGCATTCCGTCAGCTGAAAAAGCTTGGAGAGGATGTTCAACTACCACCAAGGAAAAAAGGTGATTTGATTAAAGGAGTTACTAAGATCTTATTAAGAGTAAAGAAAAGTTTACCAGAAGGTCATAGTTATAATGAATTTAAAGAGAAGTTAAAGAAGATGCGACTTGATGTGTATGATACGTACGAAGGTGATAAGGGTACTGATTTTGATAAGTGGCTTGAAGAGATGTGGGTGTCGGTATCAAAAAGGTAGATTTACTCAACTAAAGCAGTTTAAAACATACAGCCGATAGCCATCATACTATCGGCTCATTCTAATGGGGTTACAAAGGGACGGTTCTTGTGTCATTCTCATTGACAAAGAAGCCAAGCCAACAGAATGACTTTCTTAAGTGTTCTTATTAACTAACATTTTGTACTTTATATAGAAGTAAATTATTTGACAATTCTAACATATTGAGGTATAATAGTTCTATAGTGAACAGTTCAAAAAAGAACAATTTTAATGCATACTAAAACACAAGGAAATGATTACTATAATGGATAAATACCTTGAAATTTTATTCAATGGTCAGCAATTTAAGAAACTATTTGAAAGAAAATACAACCAGATTTCAAAAAAGTATGGACTTACCAAGATTGAAATTGAAATCCTATTATTCTTGGAGAAGAATCAGGTTTACAATACAGCAAAAGATATAGTCGAATTGAAATATTATGCAAAATCCCATGTTTCAAAAGCAATTGATTCCTTGATCCATAAAGGCTATTTGTTAGGGAATTTGGATGAACATGATAGGCGATGTGTTCATTTGAAAATAACAGATGCCGCTGAACTGATTGTGAGTGAAGCAAATGAAATGCGGGATAATCTAATCAATATTCTTTTTAAGGATATTGCATTGGAAGAAAGAAGAATCATGGAGTGTGTGGCCAAAAAAATAACGAATAACATCAAAGAAGCTATGGAAAAGGATGAATAGACTGCCATACTCCTTTAAAAAATAAATGATGACAACAAGATATTGAAATAGATCAACAAGTGGAAGTGATAGACATCATTAAGAAAAAAGTAGGATGGAAAATCCTGAAATGGAGGAGAAATATGCTGGATAATAAAAAAGAAGTCATCGAAAATTACACGAGTAAGTACAGCCAAATTTTCCGAGAAAATAGTTTGATTGACAGCAGTTTAGACGAAATACATGGAGTAAAGCGTGGACTTAGAGATAAGAATGGAAAGGGAGTTCTTGCGGGACTTACCAAAATTTCATTAATTCAGTCTACGGAAGAAATTGATGGGAAGACTGTGCCTTGTGAGGGAGCAACTATTTTATCAGGGTTATAATATCAATGATTTAGTCAAGGGATTTGTGAATGAAAAGCGTTATGGATTTGAAGAGATTACCTACTTACTTTTATTTTCAGAACTTCCCAATAAAGAACAGCTGGCAGAATTTAAGGAAATTCTAAAGGATTCTAGGAATCTACCAAGAAACTTTGTCAGAGACGTGATTATGAAGGCACCAAGCAAAGATATTATGAATTCTTTAACGAAAAGTGTTCTTACACTGGCATCCTATGATGATCGGGTTTCCGATTTATCATTGGATAACGTACTGAGAGAGTGTCTATCGCTCATTAGTGTTTTTCCTATGCTATCTGTTTATGCGTATCATGCTTATAAACATTATGAATGTGATGAAAGTTTATATATCCATAGACCGGATGATAATCTGTCCGTGGCAGAAAATATTCTTAGAATGTTAAGACCTGATAAACAATATTCACAACTGGAAGCAAGTGTACTCGATGTTGCTTTAGTGCTTCATATGGAGCACGGTGGAGGAAATAATTCAACCTTCACAACAAGAGTGGTTTCCTCTGCAGGTTCTGATACCTACTCAGTGATTGCAGCCGCTCTATCTTCTTTAAAAGGACCTAAACATGGAGGGGCCAATATTAAGGTAGTCGAGATGATGCAAGATATTAAATCCCATGTTTCAGACTTAAATGATGAAGAAGAAATTAAAGAATATCTAACGAAGATTTTAAATAAGCAAGCCTTCGATAATAGAGGGTTGATCTATGGTATGGGACATGCTGTATATTCTATTTCTGATCCAAGGGAAAAAGTATTTAAAGAATTTGTTGAGAACCTTGCTGATGAAAAAGGTAGAAGAGCTGATTTTGAATTATATTCCATGATTGAGAGAATGGCACCGGAAGTAATTGCAAAAGAACGTCGGATCTATAAGGGAGTCAGCGCCAATGTTGACTTTTATAGCGGACTTGTCTACAGTATGCTGGATATTCCGGAGGAACTCTATACACCACTTTTTGCGATGGCCAGAATTGTTGGCTGGAGTGCGCATCGTATGGAAGAACTGATCAATGGAGATAAAATCATTCGACCTGCCTACAAAAGTGTTTCAACAGATAAAAGCTACCTCGAAATGAGCGAACGTTCATAAAAGGAAGAGATTAGAATCCTAACGCTCTTATTTGGTCCATTCCCTGCTGCAATCTGATAGGGGATGGACCATTTGTTTCTTTCCCAGACAAACTTTTTCCTTCATTTTCTTTTAAATCGACAAAAACTTGTTGCAAAGTCTTGTATGATAAGTAAAAAGGACGTGCAGAATAGTCTATTTCATTATAAAATGGATTATTATCTATAATGGCATTATTTAACAACAAGTGTTATAGACTTGAAAGGAATAAAAATTTTTAGGTGAAAGGAAGTTGGGAAGTGACCTTATTCAATGTGCAATATAAATACATACAATTGCCAAATGGCGAAACCATTGCTTATCAAGAAAGAGAAGGCGGGCACAAAAAGATCCTGCTGATTCATGGAAATATGACTTCTTCCGTCCATTGGGATCCTATTCTTGAAAAGATGGATCCAAGTTATAAACTATTTGCCATTGATTTGAGAGGATTTGGTCGATCAACCTATCATCATCAAATTCACTCCATCAAAGACTTTTCGGATGATGTATCGGAATTTGTGAAAGCGGTTTCCTTGAACGACTTTTCCATCATAGGCTGGTCGACAGGTGGGGCAGTGGCGATGCAGCTCATAGCTGATCATCCTGGAATATGTAATAAGTTAGTCTTATTGGCCTCCGCTTCAACACGGGGGTATCCTTTCTATGGAACGAGAATGGATGGACAGCCTGATTTTGAGAATCGTCTGACAACCTATGAAGAAGTCAAATTGGATATGGGCAAAACAAAACTCTTTCAGACTGCCTGCAATATCAAGGATCGGGATTTTTTTAAAATGGTGTGGAACTCACTTATCTACACCAAAAATCAGCCGAGTGCAGAGAAATATGAGGAATATATCGATGATATGCTGACTCAAAAAAATCTGGCAGAAGTATACTCCTCTTTGAATATATTTAATATTAGTGAAAAGCATAATGGATTAAACGAAGGAAATGGACTTGTGAAAAATATTAAACTTCCAGTCTTAGTTCTTCGTGGGGACCGCGACTTAATCATACGAGAATATATGGCAAAAGAGATAATGGAAGACTTGGGGGATGTAGCAAGATTTGTAGAATTAAAGGATTGTGGGCATTCTCCTTTAGTGGACGATCTTGACCAATTGCTTCATGAAGTGACAGAATTTCTGGATTGACGGAGATGTATAAATGCCATAAACTCTTCATTCGTGCCCGAAAATAGGGAGAGAGAAGAAAAGCGGTAAAGCAAGCCCTACATGATAAAAAAGGAGAGGTTTCAGTGATGTTGGAGCTCGATTGGGTTGAGAATAGAGCAAGATTAACGCCGGATGCAGAAGCGATTGTGGATATTGAACAATCGCGAAGCTGGACCTTTGCTGAGGTCAATAAACGGAGTAGGGCTGCAGCAAGCTGGTTGAGGAAGCATGGCGTCAATAAAGGGGACCGGGTCGCCTTACTTTCTCCTAATCATATTTGTTATTTCGATTTACTCTTTGCTTGTATGAAGGTAGGGGCTATATTTGTTCCTATTAATTGGAGATTGGCCGCTGATGAAATCGATTATATTCTTCAGGATTGCACACCAAAGGTAATCGGTTATCACTCCTCTTTTACTGAAAAGATCAATGAACTTCTTTTCTCTGAGTCATTACGTTTTAAAATGGATGATGAAGTGTATCTCGATCAAGATATTTTTCTACATACAGAAGTGAAACTCACTGAAAGCGATCCTCTTGCCATTATCTATACAGGTGGAACAACCGGAAAGCCAAAAGGGGTGGTGTTGTCGCACCAGTCGATTATGTGGAACGGGTTAAATACGATCATGAGCTGGAATTTAACTAAGGAAGATACGACACTTACGTATATGCCGTTGTTTCATACGGGTGGATTAAATGCCTTATCGATTCCTCTTTTAATGATCGGTGGAAAAGTAGTTTTGGCCAGTATGTTCAACCCAACCGAAGCCATTGCCTATTTAAATTCATACAAATGCACGATTGTCTTGTTGGTTCCAACTATGTATCACATGATGGTGAATACAGACGAATTTAAAAAGCAAACCTTTCCAACGATGAAAACCTTTCTATCCGGAGGAGCACCTTGTCCTTTGGAAATCTATGAGGCATTTATGCGTAAAGGATTATCCTTTAAAGAGGGATACGGATTAACGGAAGCAGGTCCAAATAACTTTTTTATGGATCAGAGTAAAGTGAATGAAAAAAGAGGTTCGGTTGGAAAACCAATGTTGTTCAATTCGATAAAGTTAATGAGGGAAGATGGAACAGAGACGGGTCCTGATGAAGTTGGGGAATTAACCATTAGTGGAAAGCATACTTTTCAAGGGTACTGGAATAATCCCGAAGCTACCGAGGAAACGATGTGTGATGGATGGCTTCAAACAGGTGATTTAGCTAAAAGAGACCCCGACGGCTACTATTATATTGTGGGTAGAAAAAAGGATCTCATCATAACGGGTGGGGAAAATGTCTATCCAGTAGAAGTCGAAAATTGGATTTCTACCCTTCCTCAAGTGGATGAAGTGGCCGTTGTCGGAATTCCGGATCACAAGTGGGGAGAGCTCGTTACAGCGTTCATTGTGTTAAAAGAACATGGACAGTTAACAGTAGACGAACTAAGACGGCATTGTTCAAGTAAACTAGGCAATTATAAAATTCCAAAAGAAATCATTTTCTTAAAGGAACTTCCGAAAACACATGTAGGAAAAATAGATAAAAAGGAACTAGCAAAAATTGGAGCAGAAAGTGTTAAGTCAAAATGATGCATTAGTTAGGATTGTAATGAATGATACTAAATGATAACGAGCGCTTTCATACAGGAAACACATTTCTAACACAGTCAAAATTAAAGAAAAGGCAGGGATAACAAAAATGATCGCAAAAAAAATTCGCATTCAATTTGTCGATACAGATGCATCTGGGCGTATTCATTATAGTGCCATATTTCGTTATTTTGAAATCATGGATCATGACTTTTTTAGACAGATTGGATATTCGTATAAAAAGATTTTTCAACTAGGTTTAGATATGCCGCGTGTGCATGTGGAATGCAGTTATATGGGAAATATTGAATATGATGATGAGTTAGAAGCACAAGTTTCAATTAGTAAGATTGGAAATTCGTCTTTTACTCTTTCATTTGGTTTTTACAAAGAAAATGTTCTTGTAACTAAGGGGAGTCTTACGAACGTGTTTATTGACCGATCAACAGGTAAATCTGTAAAGATACCTGAGTCGATCCGAACAGAATTAGTGAAGCATCTTGAACCTGTTTCGATTTAGCCCGAACCCATTCATATCGAAATCATAAACGGGGTTGTCTTTTAATAGAGGCAGCCTCGTTTTTTTTGGTTTGTCTTTTGCTTGAATTAATGAGGTACATAAGTATATAAACATAATTCCTAGATAAAATGCCATAATATGAATCGGAGGTGAAAAATATGGATGAAAAAGAAATAAACATTCCGAACGTTAGCTTAAAAGGAAAATTGAATAGACAAAAAGGAGAAAAAGAAGCCGAACAGCTTCGGTACGGACAAAAATCCCAAACTGATGGTAGAAATAGAAAATAATGATCATGGCATATATTAAAATGTCAGCATAACCTTTTTAAAAAATCGTAAAAGCTATAAACATGAAAGAAAATGGTGGTGTTATCTTTATGACAGATTCATTAGATTCATTAGAAGCAGTAGAGAATGATTCATTAGTGCCTTTTTTTCATGAAACAGGTACATCCATTCTAAGTTTTAACATTATTGATACAAGAGCTAGTACCGACGGGTATGAAATACGATTAGATATTGATTTGGATAGTGGTTACGAATTAGAAGATGTAAAGATGAAAATCACTTTTGAGGACTTGGCTGCATACGAAACCGAAGATATACATCAAGGGGTTCGATATGCTTTAGGATTCTTCAATAACTGACACTCTATAACTAAAGCAGTGGGATTTAAATCCCACTTGCATCATATCCTCTAAAATTATGTGTAGGAAAAAGAGCTTTACCAGTCCTTTTGAGAAGCCACTTCTACTAATATTAAAGAAACACAAGAACCGTCCGAAGCACTGAAAAAGTCCAGTTAAAGAACAAAAGAAACCTATTATCTTACTATATAGAAAAAAGGCATTCTTTCTGTTTACTGTATGTTGTTGAAAGTACTTGTTGTTATTCAAAGTAGCACTTTTTCAGTGGTCTCGAACGCCCCTTTTCCTTCCTCGTATTTCCTCTCTGTTTCCCTAATATTTTGTCCATTATTCTTATACTGTCCAAATTCATTGCTGTGGTATAATTTATAAAAATGAAATGATCAGTGGGTCATTCGTTAATGGAGAGGATATAAAAATGGGCAATGACAAAAGTAGTCCTATGATTCAGTCGCTTCAAGTAGGAATGAGTATTGTTGATTTAATTGCTTCTCAAAATCAGCCCTTGAAATTTACTGAGATTCAGGAACTTACTCAAATCACAAAAAGTAATCTATACAAGTACTTAAATACTTTAACGCATCTTCAACTCCTGTATCGAAATAAAAAGAGTGGCGCGTATACGCTTGGAAGTAAAATGATTGAATATGGAAGGAGTGCAATTGGTCACCAAGACATTATTGCTATGGTTACACCTTATCTCCAAGAATTAAGTCAGCAAACCTCTTTAACGGCTTTATTAGCAGTAGGAACTCCAAATGGTCCAGTGGTATCCAGCATCTGGAACACAAATCATTTGTTTAATATTGGTGCTCAAATAGGAACACAATTACCGATTTTATCAGCGACAGGAAAAGTATTTTCGACTTTTGATTCGTCGAGCATAACGAAGGATTGGAAAGAAAGAGAACTACATAAATTGACCGAAGAAGAGATCGAACAACTGGAAAAAGCAGAACAATCCGTTCTAGAATACGGTATTTCCTTTTCGATGGAGGCTCTAGTTCAAAATGTAACATCAGCGGCAGTTCCATTATTTAATTATAACAAGGATTTGCTAGGGACTATCACTCTCATAGGGTTTTTGCAGTTTTTCCCTCAAGACGTAAATCATGAGGCAAGCCAACAGTTACTAGCTGCAGCAGAGGAAGTTTCAACTATTTTTGGTTATAAAAAACCTACATTATAAGAGTTTTAAAAAAGGTGATCAATCATTTTATGATTGATTACCTTTTTTTATGGTATTTGAAAGATTAAAACTTCTTAAAAAGCTGGAATCTCGGCTTTTTGAGAAGTTTTATCGTCCCAAAATAAAGAATTGTACAGGTTAATAATATATTCACGGTAAAAAAGCTTGTATTAAATTATTGACAATTATCAGAAAATATAATATTCTATAAATAGAGAACAGAGTTATCCAAATGTGAACAACATTCTTTCTTTGATCTATTAAATTAAGTAAAAAAATATAAAACAAAAGGGGAAATAAACCATGAAATTAGTTACTTTTAGCCATGCAGGATTTACACGTCTTGGAGTTGTTACATCTGAAAACGAAGTAATCGATTTGAATTATGCTTACCAAGCTCTTCTTGAAAGCAAAAAAAGTCTTCGTGCCGAATTAATTGCAGAAGCATTTGTACCAGCAGACATGAAGGGATTTCTTGAAGGAGGAAATGAAAGCCTTTCCTTAATTAATGAAGTTGTTGATTATGCGATCAATCATCGAGATGAATTTAGACATCCACTCGTACACGCGTTTAATGATGTGAAACTGGAAGCACCCGTACAAAACCCAGAAAAAATCATTTGTGTCGGTCATAACTATCGCGAGCACATTTTAGAAATGGGAAGAGAACTTCCGAAAGAACCCGTTATATTTGCTAAGTTTGCAAATACATTGATCAGTCCTCAGGATGATATTCCATTCTTCCCCATTTCTGAGCAGCTTGATTATGAAGCGGAGTTTGCCTTTGTTATTGGAAAACAGGCCCGTAACGTAACAAGAGAAGATGCTCTTGATTATGTGGCTGGCTATACGATTGCAAATGATGTTACTTATAGAGATATTCAGCGCCGTACTCTTCAATGGCTGCAAGGGAAGACAGTAGAGGGCAGCCTGCCGATAGGCCCTTGGATTATCACAACAGATGAACTCCCAGATCCATCCGGATTAGGTGTTCGCTTAACCGTAAATGGTGAAGAACGCCAAAAGACAAACACGGCAAACTTTGTGTTTGATGTACAATACTTAGTCGAATTTTTATCCAACTTAATGACGCTTGAGCCAGGTGACATTATCCTAACGGGTACACCAGGTGGAGTAGGAGTTGCTCGTAATCCGCAAGTTTTCTTAAAGGCTGGAGATGTCGTAAAAGTTGAAATTGACAAGATTGGTGTTCTAGAAAATAAAGTTTCCGCAGTACAAGTAGAAAATAAAGTTTCAGCTTTATAGGAGGAAAAAGGATGATCAAAACAGTGAACGAATCGATTCAATCGATTCAGAAATCATTAAATGAAATTCTCAGTTCCACAGAAAATCTTTCCGAAGAAGTGATTCGTTGGAATCCAAGCGAGGAAGAATGGTCGATTCTACAAATCCTTTCACATCTTGTCGAAGGAGTGCCTTATTGGCTAGGTGAAGTGAAACGAGTCGTGGCTGAACCAGGTTCCAGTTGGGGAAGAGGATTACAGGACCCGGCACGGTTAGCTGCAGTAACGGATGTGGAAAACCTATCAGTAATGGATGTATTTGCTGAAGTAGGGAAACTAAGTGAAAAAGTGGCGAGTGGGTTACAAGAGCTTGATGCAGAAACACTGAAGCAGGAGAATCCACATCGTAATTTTGCTAAATTTGGCAATAAACCTGTTTCGTTTATCATTGATCATTTTATTGAGGAACATGTAGCTGGTCATGCTAAACAAATTCAGCGTAATCTTTCCAACTATCAGAAGAAAGAACAAAATTCATAAGAAGGAGGATTTCCGATGGCAGAAGTGAATGCGTATATGCAAGATCAGGATGTAAAGGATTTTACCAGGGATATTCAGCAACATCATTTGGGACCGCTTTGGGAAGCGATTCCAGCCATTATGAATAAAACACCAGAGCCACATGCTGTTGCATACCTATGGACGGATGAACTCTTAAAGAAAAAGCTTTGGGAAGCGGCAGAAATTTTTACTCCTGAACGTGGTGGGGAAAGAAGAGCCATCTATTTTCAAAACCCAGGTTTGACCTACCGTCAGCCGTGGGGTTGGGCTTCTACAACACAAACGCTCTATGCAGCCGTTCAATTATTGCTTCCAGGTGAAGTCGCACCCTCGCATCGTCATTCACAAAATGCTCTCCGTTTTATTACGGAGGGGGAAGGTGCTTATACCATTGTTGAAGGGGAGCGCATCTTCATGCAAGAAGGAGATTTTCTCATTACGCCAAAAAATCTTTGGCATGGGCATGGTCATACTGGGACAGAGCCGATGATTTGGATGGATGCACTTGATATTCCCACTATTTATTCATTAGGGGGGACTTTCTTTGAACCCCATCCAGACAAATTGGAAACACCTAAACGTCCAGATAACTTCTCGGAGCTTCGTTATAGTGGCGGGATGGTGCGCCCAATCAGTGATCGTCATTCTGCTGTTGCACCACTTGCAAATTATAAATGGCAACGGACGGTTGAGGCGATTAATGGATTAATGAATTTTGAACCGGACCCATATGATGGTTACGCTGTAGAGTATATCAATCCTTCAAATGGACAGACAGCGAACCCAACGATGGCATCGTGGATGCAAAAACTGCCAAAAGGCTTTCATACAAAAGCGCATCGTCACACACATTCATCCATCTATCATGTCCGTCAAGGTTCAGGCTATAGCGTCATTAATGGTGTACGCTTTGACTGGAAAAAAGGAGATTACTTCGTTATTCCAAACTGGGCATGGCATGAGCATATAGCGGCTGAAGATTCTTATTTATTCTCTGTAAATGATCTTCCGATTATGGAGAGATTTGATTTGGAACAAGGACAAATCTTGGATACAAATTTAGGTAAGCAAGAAGTAAAAAGCGAGTTCACGCCAGTTCTCGTATAAGGACTATAGCCATTAGATTGGAAAACTCCACCTAATGGCTATATAGAAAACAGGTATGTAAACGCTTTTAATTTACTAATATTCAATAAATAATTCTTAAATAATAAAAAGGGGGATTTATAATGAGTAAAAAAGCTGAACAATCATTTATCGTAATTGGTGGAGGTATTGGCGGGTTAGCAACAGCCCTTGGAATCGCAGAAACGAAACAAAAGGTCAAAGTATTGGAGAAAGCACATGAATTCGGTGAAGTAGGGGCTGGAATTCAGCTGGCAGCAAATGCAACAAATGTATTACAACGTTTAGGTGTGATGGATAAGATTAGCGAGATTGCCGTTTTTCCAAAAAGACTTGTATTAATGGATGCGATTAGTGGGGAAGAGTTATCTGCTTTAGACCTTGGGGATGTGTATAAAGAAAGATATGGTGCACCTTACATTGTGTTACATCGTTCGGACCTTCATCGCATACTTGTAGAAGCTTGCGAAGAAAACCCATATATTGAGTTATTTACAAATCAATCCATTGTTAAAACAGTAGAAAGCGAAGGCTCTGTTACTGTAACATCTGCCAATGGAGATCAACACACTGGAAAAGCTGCCATTGGAGCAGATGGAATTTGGTCAAATGTACGTAAATTATTCTCCGATGATGAGGCTGTATGCTCTCAATATGTAGCGTATCGTGGCGCCATTCCGATTGATGATATTACCTCTCATGGCAATCTTGATGATGTATATATGTGGATTGGACCGAATCTACATCTTGTGCAGTACCCTGTTAGAAGGGGTGAGCTTTATAACCAAGTGGTCGTTTTCAAAAGCACTCAATATACTCCAGAAATTGAAAAAACGGATCAATGGGGAACACCAGAGGAAATGGATCAAGTTTTTGCTGGGACGTGTGAAGCGGTTCAAACGGGTATTTCCTATATTCAACGTCAACGCAGATGGCCGATGTATGATCGCAATCCAATCAGCAATTGGACAAAAGGTCGCATAACACTTACGGGAGATGCTGCACATCCAATGCTTCAATACTTAGCACAAGGTGCGTGTCAAGCATTGGAAGATGCCTCTTATTTAACAGATATGCTTCAAAAGCATGGTGAGAACGTTGAACAAGCATTTTTAGAATACCAGGAAGAAAGGCTTCCACGTTCAGCTGATGTTCAAACAAGTGCAAGGATGTGGGGCGAGATCATTCATAATACAACACCTGAGGCCATTCTACTTCGCGATATCATAATGAAAAATCGTTCAGCTAATGACTTCCAATTTGTGGACCGATTCCATGGTTACAATAAAACAGCTGTAAAAGCGTAGATAGATAATTAAAAAAGAAGTTGTAGAACACAACTTCTTTTTTTACCCAATTAACACTATAACGATGTTGAATATAATTTAAATTATGAAAAGGGTATACGTTTCGCTTTTTACTTTCAAGGTAGAAATAATCAACTAACCGACATGAATTAAACCATACCTTTGAGTAAACGCTTTTTGAATAGGGAGAACAAGGGGTTGGTTTTTATATGGTCAAGGTGAATTTAACGGAAATTATAGCGAATAGCAAGTTTAACAAGTTTCATTTAGGTTTACTGTTATGGAGTTTCTTCATCATTGCATTTGTTGGATATGATTTGGTCGTATATGGAACGGTTGTACCTGTCTTGATTGAAGAATGGAACCTTACTTCGGTTGAAGCAGGAGCAATGGGGAGCTATGGATTATTCGGGATGATGTTTGGTGCGATCTTTTTTGGGACATTGGCTGACCGTATTGGAAGAAAGAAAGTTATTGCAATTACATTGATCTTGTTTAGTTTATTTACGTTCTTATGTGGGTTTGCGGAAACCCCTACACTTTTCTCTACTTTCGCTTTTTAGCAGGCTTAGGACTTGGAGGCATTATGCCGAACGTTATCGCTTTGTTGACGGATTATCACCTAAATCCTTGAGAAGTATGGTTGTATCCATCGTGTTATGTGGCTATTCAGTTGGGGGGATCCTTGCACCTTTATTAGGTTTTGATTATGCCGACATTCGGCTGGGAATCGATTTTTTGGGTTGCGGGATTGCCTTTATTATTTCCATTGATGTATAAACAACTACCAGAGACTGCAAGTTTTCTTATCAGAAAAGGTAAAAAAGAGAACTTTTGCTACACTTTCAAAAGTAAATCCTAGTTTAACTTTTAATAAAAATGATGAGATTTAATTAAAAGCACCTGTTACAAAGTTCCTGTTATCGCTGTTTAACGATAACGAGCCTTAGTACAATCATGTTTTGGATTGCCTTTTTCAGTTGCTTACTGATGGTATATGGCTTAAATACATGGTTACCGAACTTGATGATTGAAGCAGGATATGCATTGAATTCAAGCTTAGGTTTCCTTATTGCGATACAAGGCGGAGCAATTATTGGGACATTATTATCGCAAGCTTTGTGATAAATATGGCTCGAAAAAGATGCTCGTTCCGATGTATGCTTCAGGTGCCGTTGCTTAATATGCTAGGATTTGGCGGGAATAGGTTCGTGATTTATGTATTAGTAGCAATTGCAGGTGCAGCTACAATTGGCGCGCAAAATATCGTTCAAGCCTATGTATCACAGTATTATCCAGCAATATTCGTCAACGGCTTTAGGGATGGCTTCGGGTATCGGTAGAATTGGTGGAATGGTTGGACCAATTTTAGGAGGATTCCTTTATCGATCACTTTACCGATTCATTTCAATTTCATTGCATTTGCGATTTTTGGTTTGATCGCGGCGATTGCCTTAGATTTAGTGCTATTGAAGCGTTCTGGTAAAGAATCAAATGAAATTCATGCAGAGGTAAAGCTCACAGACGAATGTCAGTTCAACCTAAAATAAAAAATTACAGCTTTAGGTTAATGAAGTTATTTTGGATTTATACTTAATTAAAATAATAGGAGAGATAAAATCAATGTCAACATTACGTGACGAAGCATTAAAAATGCATAAGGAAAATCAAGGAAAACTTAGGGGTTCATTCAAAAGTTCATGTACATAATGCAAAAGATTTAAGTCTTGCTTATTCTCCAGGTGTCGCAGAACCATGCATGGACATCTATCAAGATGAAAACAAAGTCTATGATTACACGATGAAGGGAAATCTTGTCGCTGTTGTTTCAGATGGAACAGCTGTTCTTGGTCTTGGAAATATTGGTCCAAAAGCTGCCATGCCGGTTATGGAAGGGAAAGCCTTATTATTTAAATCCTTTGCAGATGTGGATGCCTTTCCAATTTGCTTAGATACAACCGATCCGGACAAGATTGTTGAGGTCGTTAAATTATTGGAACCGACTTTTGGCGGAGTGAACTTAGAAGATATTGCAGCACCCAATGTTTTGAAATTGAGGACGTCTACGTAAAATTTGTAATATTCCAATTTTCCATGATGATCAGCATGGTACAGCGATTGTAACTGCCGCTGGGTTACTCAATGCTTTGAAACTTGTTGATAAAAAAATAGAGGACATTCGCGTTGTTGCAAACGGTGCAGGTGCGGCAGGGGTTGCGATTGTTAAATTGCTGCTGAATATGGGTGTTAAGGATGTTATATTATGTGATACAAAATGGAATTATTTATGAAGGTCGGCCATTGGGAATGAATTATTTTAAAGAGGAAATGGCCCTGATCACCAATAAAGAACAAAAGCAAGGTTCATTGGCAGACGCTTTGTCGGAGCGGATGTATTTGTTGGTGTATCTGCTCCAGGTACGGTGACAAAAGAAATGGTCTTTCTATGAATCATGATTGAATTATTTTTGCCATGGCAAATCCACTCCCTGAAATTATGCCGCAAGCCGCAAGGATCAGGTGCCTTTCGTTG
>CAWFID010000021.1:0-64375 GCA_963815765.1 uncultured Bacillaceae bacterium | reverse complement strand
TCCTCTTGAATTTTATGCAAATGGGAAGTCCATCTGTGCAAGTACCCATTTTTAATAGAAAATGTATTCCAATATTGTTTGAGGATCAAGAAGCTTTGTTTTCATGAAAATATAGGAAATTCCACGTTTACTCTGATTCATTTATCTAAGCGGAGTAGGAAAGCTTGCATACCATAAATGGAACGTATAATTAAGGAGGAGAACAAATGAGTAATTGTAACGAGCATAATGACTGTATTGACTTTAATACTACGGCTTCCGTACATGAATGTAATAGTACACGGGTAACACCTCTGGTTACACCAGGAGGCACAATAGGAGGCGTACCTAATCAAGTAATCATGAAAGTCCCTGTTACCCTTGCAGAAAGAAATGTTACTACTAGCCTAAGTGCTAATATTAATTTTCCCCACCCCGTATTAGAAATTAAGGATATTAAAAAGAGGGTGAAAATTGTACAGAGTAGTCTAATGTTAAATCCCACTACTACTCCGGACACTCCGTTTGGCCCTACCGCGCCGGTCGGTCATTTATTTATAAAAGGATTTGTTCGAAAAAATATTCAATACGCATCGCCTACACATCTTTCTTCCGATGATTCTTGTGTTAGTTCAAGCCTAAAATCTCTTACAACAGATATTCCTTTTGAGTGTGTAGTCTCCCTTGCAGCAGGTGACTTTATATCTCCGCCACAACTACCAGCATTAAATGCACGTGCGGAATTTGACTTCTTCAGAGCGCAAAATTTAGGGAAGGGTTTTCCTGAGAAGGATCAACTTCTATCAAGTGACCTTTCTCAATTCCATCAGCAAAGCACACAATTTTATAATGAACTTCCATACTGTGAACTAATCTCAAGTAGAATTACGGAATGGGATGAAGCTGTTGATCGTAAGCCACTTCATGGAAATGCACCATTTGAAGAAGGCTATTTCCACCGAATTGTAGAAAAAATCTTTTTAGAGTTTACCATTAAAGTTTTGCAAAATCAGCAGGTAAGAGTGACAGTTAACCCATCTGGCCTATAAATTTACAAAATGGAGTCTTGAATGATTTAGTGAACAAATAATGAATACGATTGATCAACGACATTATTTTGAATTCTTCTATAGAAGACATCGTAATGTCGTTATTTTGTTTTACTCAACTAATTCACTTATATATATGACCAATCATTAAATTTGTCACTCAAAATAAATTTTCTTTTTTTCTTAAAAAGGCTAAATCATCGTGATACATAATGAACTCTTCAATTCTTTCATTTTTCAAATGGCATTTCAAAAAGTTTCTCTGGGCGTTTACCCAAACATAGTTATGTGTCCTGCATAGGATACATTATTCTGAGCCCTATAGGAGGAAAAAAAATGTCTGATTCTAAAAAACATAAAAAACATAATCACGAATGTGATGTCCACTGTGAATGTCATTCCATTAAGCACCATCATCCACAAGTTTCAATTGGTAAAATTGTTACAAAGGTACCCGTTGTTTTAGCAGAGGTAACGCTGCAAGTTAATATTGATACTACGATTGTTTTCCCAGAGCCTGTATTAGAAATTAAAGATATTAAGAAAAGATTAAAAATCACTCAATGTCGTTTGTTATTGCCTACAAATAAATTATTTGTAAAGGGATTTGTCCGTAAAAATATTCAATATGCAAGCCCGAGCACTGATATTTCTGAAAGTACTTCAAGATCCGTTTCATCAGATTTGCATTCACTGACTGTTGATGTACCTTTCACAAGTATCACTGAAATTAACAAATTCATCTCTAATCCTGTTTTGCCGGAAATGAATAAGCGTTCTGAATTTGACTTTTTTGTTACGAAACCATTACCATCAGGTTTTCCTGAAAAAGACGAATTATTATCAAGTGATCTTTCTCAATTCCATCAAGAAAGCGAACAATTTTATAATGAACTTCCTTTTTGTGAACTGATTTCCAGTAGAATTATTGAATGGGATGAAGCATTAAACAGACAACCGCTTCCTACTTCTTCCCCATTAGATGAAGGATTTTTTACAGAGATTGAGGAAAAAATGGTTGTAGATTTCACATTAAAAGTACTTCAAAATCAACAAGTGCGTGTATCTTCAACAACGAATGATTCCGACTGGGATCATGACTGCGAGTAATCATGTAAGTGAAAAAATCGCAAAGGGGTTATACGATCCATTTCGATATAGTCCCTTTCGAATTTAATACTTTCATAAAGTATTAAAGGAGGTGGGCGGAAAGGATGCTATATTAGCAGACCTTCCATTGTAAAATGGATGATTTTCATAACCAATTCAATGGTTATTCAAACGAAAAAGCTTTCAATCCGATTTCTTCAACCTATGGAAATCCAATGACCAACCAAAAGGCAAACCAAACCGTATTCCAGACACGTTCTAATCAAACATCCAAACGAACTTCACACCCGTTACTCTTTACGCCACCACTCGTCATAGATACAATGATACAAAAAAACGAATCCAAGCAATCTTTTCATTTAAACAAACTTCAATCGGATGAAGAGAATACTCATTCAATCGAAGAGGGATCCCCATCATCTGATCTGGAGACCTCACTATTCGAGAAATTAGAAGACCAATTTTTTAATATGTTGGAGGAGTCTTCTGACCATTTGGATGTATCCTCTTCTGTTTATGAGGAATCTTCTGGACCTTTTGAGGAATCCTCTTCTGTTTATGAGGAGTCTTCTGACCACTTTGAGGAATCTTCTTCTCTTTATGAGGAGTCTTCTGGACCTTTTGAGGAATCCTCTTCTGTTTATGAGGAGTCTTCTCGAACCTTTTGAGGAATCCTCTTCTGTTTATGAGGAGTCTTCTGAACCTTTTGAGGAATCCTCTTCTCTTTACGAGGAGTCTGCTGGACCTTTTGAGGAATCCTCTTCTGTTTATGAGGAGTCTTCTAAACCTTTTGAGGAATCTTCTTCTCTTTATGAGGAGTCTTCTGAACTTTTCGAGGAATCTTCTTCTCTTTATGAGGAGTCTGCTGGACATTTTGAATACTCCTCCACAAAGAGGATTCTTCCAATTGTAAAACTCCCAGTCTTACTAGCTCATCTTAACTTTCATATTGATCTATTTGACTCATTTCCACTACACCTTCCAATAGATAACATTACAAAAATTGACTGGCATTTTCATTCCTTTGACTGTCAAGTGCTACTACCATCACCAAATGTTGTCGTAAAAGGAATACTGGTTGCAGACATTACCTATGTAAAGGATAAGTCGTCCTCCCTTCATTCCGTTAAATTGAATATTCCAGTAAATAAATGGTTGAAAGTTAATTGGTTATTTACGCCTGAATTATCAAGTAGTTCTCAAACCGAATATATGTACCAGGGAAATGAACATATGGATGTTCAATACCACCGTGAATTTTCGCAACAATTTGCACAACCTATTCAATCCGAGCTTCTACATGCACATATTATTTGGCATGACGAAATCATTTCGAAGGGTATCTTAAGAGAGCTTGATGTACAAGGAAAAGTTAACTTATCCATGAATCTTTTACAATCACAGTATGTCGACTTAAATGATCTATAATTAAAATGATAAAATACCCCCTATAACAAACAGTAAACCTTTTGTTTACCGTCTATTATAGGGGGACTTTTAATGCTTCGTTCTTTTCTTATTCATTCCATTCAAATTCTCTGTTTATCCTAAAGTACTAATTAACAAGACTTTGGATGATCAGGCTTTGGATGATCTGGTTTTGGGTCAAAAACAACTTTTTGCATTTGTGATAAGCGGATAAATAATCTGATTTCTGCTTTTTCTGTAATGGTATTGAATCTTCCCCATTGATCAAAGTCTTTTAGAAGATCCATTTCTCTAATTTTTGTACCTAGAATTTTACATTCGATTGGCTCATTAAAAGTCTCAAACGTTTCAGAACCAGTCACACAGTGATTTGCTCCATGTCCATCTTTAGCTAACTCACGGTATTCATCAATCGATGTTTTTTGACTAAATTCAATATCTTTATGGCCAAATGGATTTCTAACAGGATTATCGAGCTCTACTCTTTTGATCGTAGTAAATACTACATCTGCACTATGATCTCTTACAAAACCGCTGCATTCTTCAATATATTGGATGTTTTTATGAAGAACACCTGTAATAAACACCTTCACAATATACGGTGACTGTGAAGAAACAACAGCCTTACATTGTTTTAAGGAAACATTTTTACGAACGGATTTAATTTCTCTTGCAGGTGTTGGAAGACAAATATTTGCTTCAACATCCACTTCCAATTCGAAATCAACTAGAGGAACTAATGCATCCAGAAAAGGCTTTTCAAGTTTAACGGATCCCTTCCATAATGGAATCGGGTATAAATCAGAATGTACTGCTTTAGCCTTCACTTGATCACATGATTCTTGGGGAGGGCATTTATCATGTCCGCCTTGACTATGACGATCACAACTCGTATTTCGTTTCATACATTTCACTCCTTAATAGTATTATCAAAGAATTCGGTTTGATCGTAGCCGATCAAACTCCCTTTTTTCTTTGATATACTACTGTATATGCATGAATGTTTCATTTCGAATGGACAAGTGTCTTAAATAAACATCTATTTTTTTCTTAATGCCCGATTAATTGCCTTTTTGTTCGTTCAGATTTTTAAGTATAGTACCCAAGGTCCTGAAAAGAATTTTAGTCTTATTTTTTATCATCATTCATATGATTAACTGTAAGGAATTAACCAACAAGGGGGGTTCACGATGGGGAGTCGCTTAATCAAAATTTCTGCCGTTTATTTTGTCATTGGGGTCAGTCTGGGATTGTACATGTCTATCGCCCATTCATATGTCCTATCTTCTGTTCATGTACACATTAATTTATTAGGATGGGTGTCGCTTGCACTCGCAGGAATGATTTACACGCTTTTCCCTGATCTTGCTTCAACAAAATTAGCAAAGACACATTTTTGGATTCATAATATAACACTACCCATTATGATGCTTGGTCTCGCATTTATTCTCAATGGCCAAGTCGCTTTAATACCAGTTGTAAGTATTTCGGCAACCCTTTTAGTTCTTGCTATTATTCTATTTGCTTTCAATATTTTAAGGAACCTCACAGCAAAATAAACCTGCCATTTTGTTTTTAACCACTTTCATAGGAAAGTGGTTTTTTTGATTATTACTCTATCTATATCCTAATCCTCTTAATACAAAAGAAACCTGCTCAAAAAGGCAGATTTCCTTTGTTCAATTACTGTCCCAAAGACTAAACTTAAAAAGCCAAACGTAAAATCGCCATACAAATAATACCTACTACCACGGTACCTAATAAACTTTTCGTCATAATCGCAATGATAAATGCCGGAATCGCAGCTAATAATTTAAGAATATTAGAGGAAATAGAAAATTCATTTTCAGATAATAGTAGATCTTGTGTTAATAATGCAGCCATCACGGCAACGGGAATATGTTTCAACCAACGAATCGCCCATTTAGGTAATTCCATTTGGCTAAGAAGCATAAGTGGAAGAACTCGTGGAATAAATGTAACAAGGGCACACCCCATAATAATGACTAGAATCGTCCATCTTACTTCCATTTTTCGATCACCATCCCGATTGTTGAAGCAAAAATGGTTGCCAATATCACACCAGCACTTCCGGAGTAGTAAAAACTAACAATGACCACGATCACAACTGCACTAAAAGCTACCATAATATCTACAAAGTATTTTTTCTGACTTAAGATTTGAATAACCAATAGTCCAATAAACATCCCAGATAAAGCAAAATCCAGACCGAATGCCTCAGGATTTGGGATCCACTTTCCTAAAAATCCCCCTGCCATATTGGCAATGACCCAATTTAGATACGCGGAAATATTTAAACCTAGCATCCAACGATAGCTTGCCTGTTTTTTATTTTGCAATTGATTAATAGCTACACCAAACGTTTCATCTGTCAACAAAGATCCCACGATCATGTTTTTCCAAGGTGGTAGATGGCGAAAATAAGGAGAAACCGCAGCACTTAATAAAAGATGCCTTAGATTAATAAAGAACACCGTAAAAATAATCGCTGAAATGGGATTGCTTGCAGCAATCATCGCCGCTGCAATAAATTGACCCGAACCAGCATATAAGAGAAGACTCATAAGGGCAATTTCAGCCATACTGAGTCCCGCAGTCTTTTCGACAACACCTGCAGCGAATCCAATACTTAAGTAACCTAACAGAGTAGGCACACAATCCTTTACACCCTTCCAGAAACCCTCCTCGCTTCGGTCGAAAGGGGCATTCAGTTGAAGGTTTTCTTGACGCAAATTGATCACTCCTGTCTATTCGTAAGCTGTACCCCCAAGTTGATCAATATGTATAACAAACACCTTTTAACACAAGAGTTCTATTATTATATGATCGGTGCTTTCATATCTAATTCGCCTAAAATAATTAAAGCTTGGATAGACATCAAAAGTTGGCTGCTAATAATTGGACTTCGAATATCTTTATTTAGTAAATCTTCTATTTTATTCATACGGTATCGCAAGCCGCTGATGGACAATGATAATTCATCTGCCGTTTTCTCCAAATTTCCTCCATGTATTAAAAATGTATATAGGGTTTGGATTAACTCAATGCTTTTTTGACTGGCTAAATTCACATTCCCTAACAAGGATTTTGCCATCAATCGTACATCGCTTTCATTCGTTTCATTAATTAAAGTGCCTACAATGCCAAGCTGATCAAAAAAGATGATTTGTTTATTAATAGATGCCATTCTATTTGCACCTAGAGCTTCTCTATAAGCACTAGGTGCATCTTTAATAGAGCCTGTTCTCTTACTAATACCAAGATAAAAAAGAACATTGTGATACTTAGAATACAAGAATTTCATGAACTCCTCAAAAAAAGTTTGTTTATTTTTGTTTTTCATAAAATCATTGGACACATATAGATTAATTTGATGTTTCGTTATATTGATTAAGTATTCTTGTTTTTCTTGAACAAAATATTGCGTAATAGCGGACATAACCCTTAACGAAAATGAGCGATCATTATCAATCGAAGGATCATTAAAATGATAGCTTATTACTCCCAAGAAGTAAGGTTTCGTTAAATCAAGTTGATACAAACTTGACTTTTCAATCATTTCTTCTGGTGTATACTGTCCACTAATCATTTCTTTTAATAAAAAGCTTTTCAATTGATCAAATGAATCTAATTTGGTTTTGTCGTAAAGCGTACAAAGTGAACAAACAGATGCTACTTTCTCTATCATCATTTCCAGTAATTCTAGGCTATAGTGTTCGTGAGTATTGATCATAAATGTACAATACCCAATACGCTTCTCTTGCAAATAAATGGGGTGAGTCAATAACATAAAAGGTTTATTATGACAGTGTATCGTTTTTAGATTTTGTGATGAGAGTTTTTCCTGCTCATTTTTATTGATGTATTGATATAATTCATTTGGCACAATGTTGGATGACAAAATGGTAAAACCAGCCGATGCCAAGAGATGTCCTTTCGTATTATGAATAACAACTGGACGATTTGTTAATGTATATACATCTTGAACGATCGAAACTAAGCTACTTCCTTTTACAACCTCTTCCATTAATTTCTTATGAATATCATTTGCGATTGTTAAATGGTCTCGTTCCTCTAATAACTTTTCATATGTAGGCTCTTTCGTTTCCGATAGAGAAGAATCTACCAAATATTCTAGTTCATTACTGATCTCTTTTCCCCATTGCGATTCACTTTTCCCAACAGCTATGCATTCTTCTCCACCCGTTCCACAACAACTTATTTCTTTAAAAATAATTTTTTGACCACATACTTCCGTCATATAGCCGCTTGCATAACCTACAAGAGCATAACAGACGGGTGTAGAGCTGAGCCCAATTTGACTCAAATGTCCCTCAGCCTCGTAAGAGTTTTTCCAAGAACTTACCATTTCTAAGGTAAACCTATTATGTTCATTCTTAATCGATAATTCACGTAAAGTAGATTCAACAAACCCCTTCTTTGAATGCATAACAGGACCGTATTTGATTCGTTCTTCAATCGATTGAAAATGCTCATTCTCTTTGCATTTTATCGCATCCTGCATTCCCATATCCCACCCATAGCGGAACATGAATCCTTTTGTTCTCTCAAAACCTAGTGTATGAATTAAGTCTTTTCTAAAGGATCCAAATGCATGAGCATCAACAATAAGAGACCGAGTTTGAAGGTTCTGAATGTGTTGACTATCATTTTCCTTAGTCCCCAAATTCTCACTATTCATATACGGCACTATTTTACGCATCCCATTCACCACTTTCTACATAATTAACTCGATTTGTAAATCACTCAAAGGACGAGTTTTACAAAGAAGAACATACCCCTTTTCAACTTCTTCATCAGATAAAGCACTTTTAGCATAACGATCCATTTTATATTTACCCTCTATCACTCTCACTTTACAATAACCGCATCCTCCACCAACACAGGCATAAGGGACTTTCACCATTTGTTGGCGAGCCGCTTGAACTAAAGTACTTTCTGGTGAACATAAAAAGTGTTGATCATTGAGATTAATTTTAAACATTTCAAGGCACTTCCTTCCTCTAATGTAAAATACGAACTATTTTTCGTCAATTATTTCTGCATTGTGACAAACTTTCTTTTGTTTTTTGATAGAAAAAAGACTGTTTGCCCATCAGCACAAACAGCCTCTTATTTTGATGCCCTAAATGTATAGCTACCACTTTTTCACTTTAATCTCTTTGCAATAATGGTCTTTTACTATAAAGATGAATGTAATTTATAGTGATTGACTCATAATCTCTAAGATTAAGAGAACACGCTACTAAATGTATCATTCAATTGACGACGGTGATAGAAAATTCCTTGTCCAATTTTATCCTCTGTCCAAGTAATGGTAGGAAAATCAGAATATACAGCATATCCACCAGTATATACTTCATTGCGATTTCCAGACGGATCATAGAAATAAATCGTTTCACCTCTTGTTATACCATGACGTGTAGGAGTTACTTCAATTTCAATCTCATTTCGAGAGAGTATATCCGATGCTTTTAATACTTCATACCAATTTCCTAAATAAAATCCGACGTGATGGATTTTTGCATCAGGACCTTTAATAAACGCTACGTCGTGCCCTGTCATGGATGTGGATAAGAAGCTTGCAATCAATTGTTCTCCATCCACACTCACTACTTTTTCAGTTTGGACAAATCCTAACGCTTCTGTGAACAACCTGGTAGTTGATACTACATCATCCCCAGATAATAAAGCATGATCCAGACGATGCGGAGAAATTCCTCTTTGTCCATCTGGCCAAGGATGTGGATTTAATCTTCCAGTAGGGACTCCTACATATTCAATTTCATGATAAAATTCAAATTTTTGTCCAGTTGGAAGTACGAAACGAATCGCTTCACCTTCACCAATGCGAGACCGATTGGATACTCGTGAAACCTCACAACCAAACTGTTCAATTTTATGTTCTAATTTCTCTAAAGTTTCATTGTTTGTCACCTTAAAAGCGATATGGTCCATGCCAGCAGAATCGGATCTTTCCAATATCACACTATGATGATCCCACTCATCCCATGCTTTTAAATAGACTCTATTTTCATCTCGAGCTGTAATATCTAAACCAACAACATTTGTGTAATAATCAACGGATTTTTCAAATTCATGTACTCTTAGCTGGATACGTCCAACTCTTTCAATACCATTCCCATTCATTAATAACACACCCCTTAAATTATTTACTAGAATTCTTTCATTAGTTTCATAGTAATCACATAACAAATCCGTTTTCCGGTATACTCAACATCTCATTAACACTATTTAAAACAATGAAAATAGATATACTCTCCCAAATATGTCTAAATTCATAGTCATTAGTCCTTATTCGTAATGACTCTATGTATGTAATAAAGAACTAATGAGTTGAAGTTCAAAGAAATTGAAGTAAGGGATTTCTAGTGTTTACTATTTAACTAATCATCAACTTTCCAAAAGAATTAAGCTGATACCACAATGATAGCGCTTTCAGAATAATTACACAACAACATAAAGTGTCTGACTTTTTCCAAAAATAAGACAAATTATGCTAGTTTTTTTACTTATTCGCTTTTTATCGTCATAAAATCCCCCTTATTTAATCGAATGATAAGCAATGGAGCGCCCGTTCTCTTGCAAAATGATGGTCAATTAAAGGAAATGGGTATGTGGTTCCAAGTTCGATCCCACACTCGCGTAATTGTTCAATAGCCCTTGATTCTCCTGTAGTCCAATAGGTTGAGAGCTTTTTCTGCCATGGGGAAATTACACAGGGGACGGTTCTTGTGTTTGGTTACACAAGAACCGTCCCCTGTCATATCTTATATAATGGCGTAAAATCTTGATTTAATGCACTTTTTAACTAGTCATGTGACAAATATTACGAAACGACGAGACCATTTTGCAACTGGAACATTTGATAATAGAGTCCTTTTTGCGCCAATAGTTCCTGATGTGTTCCTCTTTCGACAATGTTTCCTTGATGCAAGACGAGAATTAAGTCAGCATCTTGAATCGTTGATAATCTATGCGCGATCGCAATCGTCGTTCTCCCTTTACGCATTTTTGCTAAAGCAGCTTGAATTTCTTCTTCTGTTTCCGTATCAATATTAGCCGTTGCCTCATCGAGAACAAGGATCTTTGGATCCGTAGCAATGGTTCTGGCGAATGCAATAAGCTGCCGCTGTCCGCTAGAGAAAGTAGAGCCACGCTCAACGACTCGATGCTCGTAACCATCCGCTAGCTTTTCGATAAAGTGATGGGCACGAACAAACTCCGCTGCCTCTTTTACCTTTTCATCTGTCATTGAATCGTTATGCAAACGAATGTTATCCTTTACCGTCCCATAAAATAGAAAAGGGTCTTGAAGGACGAGTCCCATTTTTTCCCGTAACTCCTCACGTGAATATTCCTTAATTGAAATACCATCGATGAAGATATCCCCTCGCTCAAATTCATAAAACCTCATCAGCAAATTAATGATTGAACTTTTACCGCTGCCCGTATGACCGACCAACGCTACCGTCTCACCCGGTTTTGCAGTGAAGGAAATATGTTGTAGCACATCCTTTTTCCCATCATAGGAGAAGCTGACATCACGAAACTCAATTTCCCCGTCTTTGATTTTTGTTTCAACAGTATTCTTTTGTTCCGGTGCCATTTCTGATTCATCAAGCAGTCGGAAAACCCTGCCAGCAGCAATAATAGCTTGTTGATACAACGTTAACTGCCTCATCACTTCATTCACTGGCTTAAAGAAACGATTCAAATAGGTTGTAAAAGCATAGACAACACCGATTTCGACAGGACTATTTAGAGAGGTAATGCCAAAATAGCTCAGTGCCATCATTATAGAACCAATGTACACGACATCGACTGCAGGTCTTAATAGCAAGCTGTCTAGCTTAATATTTCTGCGACCGGCAAGAAAATGCTTTTCGTTGATCGTAGAAAACTCTCTTTCCAGTCTTTTCTGCTGTCTGAACATTTGGATCATTGCCATTCCCTGCAAGGATTCATTCATTTTTGCATTCAGCTCACCTAATCGTTCACGCATCTCCGCATAATAACGTGAACTGTATTTCCGATACATTTTTATGATCAAAAAGACAAGCGGAATAATGATTAAACAAAATGCTGCCAATTTAACATTTAAAATGAACATTGCAATAAAAATACCAATAAGTAAAAATCCACTTTGGATAAAGCTGGCGAGAACCGTTACAAACAGTTCCTTTATTGCCTCTGTATCATTCGTAATTCTAGAAACAATACTTCCAGCTGGAGTCTTATCAAAATACTTTAACCCGAGCCCTTGTACTTTTGTAAAGACATCCACACGAATTTTTTGAATGATTTTTAAGGCAATCTCCTGAAAATGATATTGTTGAAAATACGTAATAAACGACTTTGCTGCCTGAATAGCAAGGTAGCCTCCTCCTAAAACGAGCAATGGCTGAAGAGGAAGATTTCTCGGTGTTAAATAGTGATCAATAAAGTGCCCAATCATTAGCGGTCCAGCAATTTCCCCCAATGTAGCCAGCGTAAGCAGAATTAAGGCAAGGATTATTTTTTTATAATGAGGGGGCGTATAGGAAAGCAGTCGAAAAAGGATCGTACGCTGCTCCTGTTTCGTAAATTCAGTTGGTTTACCCATGAGATCCCCCTTTCTCTACAAGTGCTTCTAACTGCTGATGGAGATACATTTCCTTGTACCAGCCATCCCGTTCCATTAGCTCATCGTGTGTACCCATTTGGGCAATCTCTCCTTCATCAAGAACGAGAATCATATCTGCATGCTGGATCGCACTTAAACGGTGTGCTGTAATAATCGTTGTTTTCCCAGCACGAGTTTCCCTTAATGATGCTAGTATCCCCTCTTCCGTTTTCGCATCAACGGCAGATAAGGAATCATCGAGAATTAAGACTTCCGGTTGCATTAATAATGCTCTGGCAATGGATATCCTCTGCTTTTGTCCACCGGAAAGTGAGACGCCCCTCTCGCCGACCATCGTATCATACCCATCTGTAAACCCGAGAATATCCTGATCCATCTTCGCTAATTTCGCGGCATAATGAACCTCCTCGATTGAAGCATTCGGATTGGCGAATGAAATGTTTTCTGCAACAGTAGCGGAAAATAGGAAATGCTCCTGTGGCACATAACCAATTGCTTCACGAAGTCTCTCAAGTTTATATTCATCGATACGTCTTTCGCCAAACAAAATGTCTCCATCAAAACCTTCACTCTCCCGAATGAGTAGTTTTAATAAAGTCGTTTTTCCAGCTCCTGTTTTTCCGACAATGCCAAGGGTTTCTCCCCTTCTTAACCTAAAATGAATTTGTTTTAATGCAGGCTGCTGTTGTCCTGGGTAAGTAAAATCATCAATATGAAACGCAATATCCCCAGTTGGAACTTGATCTAGCGCATCTGGTGTATCTATTACATCCACTAGTTCGTCCAGGATCGACCTGATCCGGTCATAAGAGGCTCTTCCTCTTTCCAGAATATTAAACAGCCAGCCAAATGCCAGCATCGGCCAGACTAGGAGCCCTAAATAGGCATTAAACGAGACGAGTTCTCCAATTGTAATCATTCCGTCTATGACAAACTTTGCACCAAAAGCAACGGATAAGAAAAAAGAGACCCCTACAATACTAGCGACGGTTGGGTCATATAAGGCATCCACTCGCGCAACCGCCAAGTTCTTTTTCACGACATCTGCTGATTTGTGATAAAATTCTTCGATATCTTCCTTTTCTTGACCAAATGTTTTAATGACTTTAATTCCTGTAATACTCTCCTGCGTTTTGTCGTTCAAAGACGAAAAGGCCTCTTGCGCCTTGTAAAAACGTTGATGAAGCAACCGACCATACCAGTTCGTCATAATCGCCATTAATGGCATGGGGATTAAGCAAATCAGCGTTAATTCCCAACTTATCGTAGCCATTACCACAACGACAGCAAGTCCAATCACCAATGAATCTACCATTGTTAATACACCGGCTCCTGCGGTCTGCTGAACCGCCTGTAAGTCATTCGTCGCATGAGCCATTAAGTCCCCTACTCTTTTCTTTTGATAGAAGGTTTGCGACATTTTCGTAAAATGAGAATACAGCATATCCCGCAGTTGTCTAGCAAGCTTATAAGCGGAACCAAAAATCATTAACCGCCAGAAATAGCGAACGACATACATCGAAATAGCTGTGACCGCTAAAACAATCACCCATTTCAGAAGCTGGCTTCCTGTTAAAGTCCCTTCTTTGATCGCGTCTACAATAATCCCAATTATTTTTGGCGGAACCAATTCAAGCATCGCTACCACAATTAATAAAAGGATTCCTACAATATAGGGTCTTTTTTCCTGTTTAAAGAACCACTTCAAATCAATAAAAACCTTCATTCAACCACCCCCTGTAAAAACATAAGAATATGAACCTTGTCATCTTCTCTGCACCAAAATAAAAAACACTCATTTGCGAGTGCTTGTCATCTTTCATTTTTACTGCTAAATGCTGTGAACGGTCGTGTCGGCCTCCAATTCACTTTAAAAACTAAAACCTATGAGCGGATACAAGTCTACAATAAAACTAGACAGTTTTCAAATGATTGCTCCTACCACTTAATTTTCTATCGAAAATTTGAATCGTTCGTATTAATTCGACAAAAAGAGCGTTAATCCCTTCTTGGATCAACGCTACCCGTTTAAGTGCAATTCTTCATAATCTTGTTTTTTTAATAAAAAAGGCTGCCTTCGCAACTCTAATGTATATGACCTTTTTCTTCATTTTCGTGATGTTTAATCATAAAAAAATAAAGGCTCTTTTCGTAAACTTTGTTGCTCTTTGTAAAATTGTTCCATATAAAGAGATTATTCGGACTGCTATGAGTTTCCATGGGTGATCCAGTCCGAATAAGAGGCTCTATCGGACAACTTCGAGCTTTCCATGGATGATCCAGTCCGAATAAGGGGTTCTATCGGACAACTTTGAGCTTTCCATGGGTGATCCAGTCCGAATAAGAAGCTCTATTGGACAACTTCGAGCTTTCCGTGGATTATCTAGTCCGAATAAGGGGTTCTATCGGACAACTTTGAGCTTTCCATGGGTGATCCAGTCCGAATAAGAGGCTCTATTGGACAACTTCGAGCTTTCCATGGGTGATCCAGTCCGAATAAGAGGCTCTATTGGACAACTTCGAGCTTTCCATGGATGATCCAGTCCGAATAAGGGGTTCTATCGGACAACTTCGAGCTTTCCATGGGTGATCCAGTCCGAATAAAGGGGTCACTCGGACTAATTTGATGGATCATTGTCATTCTTATCGAAATCGTAATTTTTTGATGTATAATTTCATATTAAATCTGCTAAAAACAACACTCTTTGCGAAAATAGCCAAAATAAAAGTTCAGAGAATAGATCATGAATCCTTAGACAGATCCCTAGAATTAAATAGATGAACCATCATTGGCTATTGTTTGATGAAGATGGATTTTCGGTTTGACCTTGATCTCTTATATCGGAATCTTGAATCACCGTAATAATCAGGGAACTAGTAGGTGAAAAATCTCCCATTGAAAAATTAGCACCAAATAATTTTACATTTGCAGTATGGCTATTGTGTAATGTTCTTCCTATAGAAATGTTTGCATTTTGTGTCATCCCGTTTACGTGCAAGTTGAAAATATTAATTTGATTAGACATAAGAGCCTCCAATTAAACGCAGCTTTTGAATTTAATATAAAATATGTTAAACAAGCATAATAAGAAATGGACAAACATGGAATTTAGTATATATAGTTTGATCCTATCTTATTGAAAAAACAAACCAATAAAAGGGCGCATAGGTAATGTAAGTAGTTCCGATAACGTGGAGATAAAATCAATTAACAGTATATTTAGCGTATAAAAAAGGCTTGGGTAATCCAAGCTTTTTTGACTGCAATGTTATAAGTCTCATTCAACAAAACTCCAGTTAGTCGAATAAGAAAAAAGGATAGCCGCAGCAATCCATTCTAGTACTCTTACACCCGTTTGTTTATATTTCACAAACTTAATTCGAATAATATACATTGGGGTCAGTCCCCCGCCTTATTAACACTTTACTTAAGTGGAGCACTACCACTGCCCTTGGATTGTTTTTCAATAAGTTAAACAAGGGCTCTTACGCTCATTTTGTTAGAAAAATGAAACGCGAGAACCGTTGCCACTTTTTTTGAACTATTAATTTAACTGCCTACTACGTTTCCTAAGATATTCCTCTAAGCCTTTGTCACAACAATATACGTAGCATCCTTTCATTCCTCTTGTCATTAGCGTTTTGTACGTATTTTTAACTAGATCGATGAGTGGGTCTACCTGATCTTTTTTTGGCTTAGCAGGTCTAGCTCCTTTGTCTTTAAACTCATCCCTACGAACTACTAGGGACTGCGTCTTCTCATCATAGCCAAGATCTTTTCCAATAATAATACCGACATATTCCATTTCTAACCCCTGCACTGTGTGTATACATCCTATTTGATTTGCACAATCAGGGTGAATCGCCCAGTCAATCCGATTAGGGTCATTCCACGGTAAGGCAAAGTTATGTTCTTCAATAAAAATATCATTTGCTAGTTTTCCATTTTTAACATCCTTTGTCCAATCCCACGCATAGCCGGCTAAAAGCCTTCCATCGCGCTGATTAATGATCTCCTCTTTTAATTCATTCGGACTGGACACTGCCTTAAATTCAAAATCTCCTTCAAGAGTTAAATCAGGATGGTCCTTGTTAAAAATACTCTCGAAACAGTTATCCGTGGAACATATTTTGATATATCCTTTCACTATAAGATCACTTCATTTATTGGTCTTCTTGGACTTAAATGTACTTCTTTTAACGGGTAACCCATTCTAAAGATAAACAATCCATTCCATGAAGGATCCCCTGTAATCTTCTTTAATTCATCTCCAAAGTGCCCGGTTACATTTAGACTTTTTTCACGGTCAGTCATCTCATTTAACTGATTTAGTGGGTGCAATCCTAACCCCAGGTTAGTTCCGTATAAATGAATTCTTTGCCATGCTCTACCTGCTCTTGCACGTTGTTCATTGTCACTAGAATCTTTTACTGAAATTAAACCATAAGCTGCTGCTGTAGCCGTATGGATATCCTTAGTGGATGATAACCAAAACTGATTATTCTGTTCGTGTGACAGTGGAGGTAATAGTTTACCCATTGCTCTTATTAAAAAGGAGCCACCTTGTGCATCAAGCGTTACTCCATCTCGTTCGTTTTGTATATCTTTCCAACTCCCATTGTACCAATTATTCGTAGCATCGCTCATCTCTTCATCATTTATGATGGCTTCAGTAGCTTTTACAATTAAATCTCCTATCTTTTGTTTTTCTTCAGCAGAGGAAAACCATGAAAGTCTAACCTTTTCCTCATCTACTAATAGATTTTCTACTTCTGTAAAGATGGTTTTAGAAATTGGACGTTCAGTATCATATTCTCCACGGTGTGTATGTCTAAGAGGAATGGCCTTATATAACGGGGAATCATATTTGCTTCCTTGCTCTAGATCAATTCGAGCAATACAGAGTGGTTCTAATCGATTAGGCTGATAGAGTAACTGAGGTTGATAACCATGTACACTTGCAGATATCATGAGATTCTCTATTGCACATCCTAAACCCATGAACATTTCTCTTCTCAATGGATCGATGGCACCAATGTTTCGATTCTCATCTGCATATATTTCGATAAAGGTATCTGTTACTTTAAATAACCAAGGTTGAGTGTTGTGGGGATTAGAAGCTAAAATAGCATCATTTACTAAGGCAAGGGTACCTGTATAAACGTTGTCTTTACTGATATCCCATGGCTCATAGGCAGGACCTTTTCCAGTCCTAAAAACACCCTGATCAATAGCTCTCCAAGTTAATCCGGCTGCCGAAATTACAAAAAAAGCGGCCCCTGATTTCATGATAAATGCTCTTCTAGTCATTTTCTTATCTTCATTCGTTTTTAAATTCATCGGTCTCTCCTTGTATGTAAGGTTTGATAAACGTCTCGATAAGTTGAATCCCCTGCTCTATTTTTTCTTCAGAAATTTCCTCTTCAATCGTTTCAAGAAAAGTTAGCCAATAGTTACTTAAAATCCAGCTAATGGTTAATAAAGCATCTACTTGTGATTGGCCTTTAGGTATACGAAGAACACCAACCTCAATAAAATATTGAAAAAATTTCTTTTGTTCTGTCATCCGTTGGACTTGAATTTGTAGATGTCTATCTTTTAAGATTGGATCCATCTTCATCAATACAATAAGTTCACGATAAAAAAAACGGTATTTCCACTCCAATTGAAAACTACATCTGATGATTGACTTTAGGTCTTCCAAGGTTGGCTCCCAATTTGAAACAGGAATTTGCCACACCATATCCCATTCTTGAATCATTTTTTCTAATATAGCTCGAATAATTTCCTCTTTATTTTTGAAATGATAATATAAGTTTCCTGTACTAATTCCAAGTTCTTTTGCGAGATGGTTTGTAGATATCGAACTAGTTCCTTCTTGATTAAACATAATCATGGCTGTCTCTATGATTTTTTCCTTCGTCTTATTCAATAATAACACCCTCTAATCGAATTAGAGTAAATACTCTAATATTATAATAGAGTTTTTACTCTAATTAAACAAGTAAATAGTCAATATTTCGAAAAAAAGGGACTTGAGGACAGGTTCCTCATCCCACCTCAATTATTCTTTGATCAACTAGATTTTTACATTTTCATCAAACCGTTTTTCTTCCTTATCCAATTTTGACCAGTTAATCGTGTTTTCAAGAATAATAGCCAATATAATCCCCATTAATAACCCACTGCTTAAAAGCGGTCTAACGAGCATTGGAATGGACCCAAACATCTTAACAGGTATATTGTATTGGACAAACGAGGTATATCATATATCAAGTCGGGCAGGGATCAACAATGTAATTCATCCACACCAACTACGCCACAGCTATGCCACACGCCTTTTGAACAACGGAGCTCCAATTGATGTTATTCAAAGTTTACTGGGACAAGAAAAAAGTGAGACCACTAGAATTTATGGTCAGCTGAGTGGAAGCGTTAGAAGAGAATTTTACAGAAAATATTTCTAAAAACGGATGGCAAAAGGCAACGGAAACTCCGCTGCCTTTTCATTATCGCCCCCTATAGTTTAAGTGAAATGTTTCATAAACTGTATAAAAAAAGAATACACACGGTGGGATACCTTTTTTATTCCAATAGCTCTTTTTGCTTAAAGATTTGTATGGACGAGATGAGAATGACGATGATAATAGCAATAGTTGTAATAAAAGCTAGCAAGAAACTAGAATCTAGTTCTCCTGACAACAAGACCTGTCCTGTGTGCTCAGTCATCGTAGCCGGACTCCATTTCATATACTTTCCTAGAATGGATGTAACCGTCGAAATGGCAAAGACCACAAAAATTGTAACAAAAGCGACACTGCCATTTCCTTTCATGATCGTACTAAAAAAGAGCGTCAATGTAACAACAAAAACTAACCATATGCTGTAGATCACTACACTTTGAAAAATGCGCTCAAAAGCGACTGTTTCAATGAGTAAACTCGTATAATACCAAGAAGCTACATATCCGATAAACAATGAAATGAGTGTAATTGTAAGTAACCCAGCCCATTTCGATAATATATACGAGGAATAAGGAACCGGTTTAATCATGACCATACCTGCTACTCCACTCTGTCTTTCTGCGGAAACGACACCCATTGCACTCAAAACAAGAATAAGTACACCAAGCATCCCATAATTTGATAGAACCTTCATTAATACTTCTGCCCCAGTTGGAGTAGGGATTTCAAGGATTGTACCTTCTGGAAGACCGCCAAAAGTGTCCAAAATTTCCGGCATATAATACGAACTAACCGGCTGCATGACACCTAGCAAAATAAAGACAATTGGAATCCATAAAATTTTATAATTTCGCGCCATTTCCGTCATTTCTTTTCGATAAAGAACAGTCCATTGTGTCATGCCTTCACCACCTTCATAAATAAATCTTCTAATGTTGTTTGAGAAATCTCGAACTTACGAATCGGAAGTTTTCTATCCACGATATCTTTTAATAATGTTTGCTTCCCATTTACCATATCTTTTAATACGATGCTGGCTTTATTACCTTGAATGTTTACTTCAGATACAAAGCTATAACTCGCTATGCTCTTTAGCCAATCGACAGCCTGTGATTCGAATTCAATTTGTAAAATAGGTTGTCGATACTCTTCCATTACACTTCCCAGGCTACCTGATATCGCAATTTCCCCGGTATGCATGATAAGAATGTCGTCACTTATTTCTTCTGCATCGTGAAGGACATGAGTTGAGAAGAGAATTGTCGTTTCCTCTTTAATCTCTCTCATCATGTCCAACACTTCCCGTCTCCCAAGTGGATCGAGTGCTGAAACAGGCTCATCTAAAATAAGTAATTTCGGACGATGAATTAGTGCCTGTGCCAATCCGAGGCGCTGCTTCATTCCACCAGAATAACCCCCTATTTTTCTTTTCTTCGCATTCGTTAGGCCCACTCGTTCAAGTAATTCTTCACTTCTTTTTTCTGCTTCTTTACGATTCAGCTTTGCTAATTGTCCTGCGAAAACAAGAAACTCCTTTCCGCTCATCCAATTATAGAAAGCAGGATATTGAGGTAAATACCCAATAAACTGCCTTAAATCCTTTGCTTTTTCCCCTTTAAAATCAATACTACCTGAAGTCGGTTCCAACAATCCGGATAGCATTTTTAATGTCGTTGTTTTTCCTGCTCCATTTGGTCCAAGTAATGAAACGCACCTGCCTTCTTCAATATGAAAATTGATTCCTTTAACAGCATTCGTATTTCCAAATCTTTTTACTAAATCGCTTGCCTTTAATAACTCCATTAATCATTTCTCCTTCCAACAACGAAATAAAGCACTGGTCCTATTAAGTTGATAATGAGAATAATAAGGATCCACAACCATTTTGGTCCGTTCGTTTTTTCTTCTCTAATACAAGAAACTAATGCGGTAATCATAAGAATTAAATCTAAGACAAGAATTGGCGCAATCGCTCCCCATGGGATTCCATTTAACAGTTCATTCATTTTTTTCTCCTCCAAATTGTTTATTTACCCTTAATACGATTACGTTCGCCAAATCGTTCACTCACGAAAAAAATAAATAAAAAAAATCTCAGGAATTTGATCCTGAGACCTTTCTTTTAAATATTTTTCTTGCAAAAATAAGATAGATAATAAGATACGTTGGAAATTGAATAAGGCCTAAAAAGCCCCATAGCCAAGCATTGTGTCCCCTCTTCCGCGCATCCCAAAACATCCATGAGCTCTGGCAAATCAGAATGAATGCAATCACGACCCATAACCAAAGCGGTATGCTACTTAGTTCGTTTGAGTTCATTCATTACTGACCTTCTTTCTAGTTTTGTTAAGAGCTAAGGGCAGTAAGATAATCCCCACAAGCTGAAAATAAAGAAAAAGAATTGGCTGACGATAAACGACAGCAATCAAAACTGAAAGCACAAATACTGCAACAGAGATAAACGTGAGGAGGTCTTTCCATTGTTTTTTTCGTATTCTTTTTTTCTCTAATTCAACATTCTGTTGAAACCATTGTAAGTTTGGAGTAGATACTGGATTCCATTGATCCAGTTTTTCTAAACCATCTATTAATTGCTTAACCGTTAATTCATCTTCATCATCCAACATAGAATTACTATTTTTAGAATCATACTCCTTCAAGTTCAGCCAACTCCTTTCGTACACTTTTTAGACCATTTGAAACTCGAGATTTTACTGTTCCTTCTGCAATACCCATCATTTTTCCAATTTCCTCATATGAATATCCGTAATAATGCTTTAACACGATTGGCATACGTATTTCTTCATTAATTTGGGCAAGTACATCAAGTACATCTGTCCATTCTTCGTTCATATTGGCTGCATTCCATTTCATTTTTCGGAGCGCTTGTTCCTGCTCTAGCCAGTTTTTCTCCCGCTTCTTTCTACGCTGTTGATCGATGAAAAGGTTCGTTGCGATTGTGATGAGCCATGAGGAAAACTTGGATTCACCATTATACAGTTGGATTTTTTCAATACTCTTCATCATCGTCTCTTGTGTTAAATCTTCTGCGATTTGTGGATGAAGGGTAACTTTCATTAAATACTTTACGAGGAACGAATAATTCTGTTGTAGCAGTTTCGAAAGCGCCAATGTATCTCCTTTTTTCGCCTTTCGAATTAAATCCTTTTCATCCATGAGATCTACTCCAAAAAATTATGACCTATATGTAATACGACTAACTGGGGAAAATCGTTCATTTTCAAAATAAAGACACACAACAAAAACGTTTGGTCACCTATTCGTATTTATTAAGTTTACTTGAAAGTTATATCTTTGACCAAGAACCAAAGTATTGTTGCTCATTCAATGAGATCAGACAAGCTCTTTTGGTAACTGTCCAACTGTTTCAAGTTGATCTTCATTAAGTTGTCTTAGGAGGCTTGGAATTCCCATAAATTCATCTACATAAGCGGTATTTTTGACAATTCTTCCGTTTAAATAGAGTCATAAAATTCGAAAAAATAGTTTCTTAATTTCTCTTGGTATTCTGCAGAAAGATTTGTTGCTCCATCCAAAATAATCCTTAAATACTCCTTTGAGGGCTTAATATCTTTAGTTGATTTCTTCACTACAGTATAAGTTGTAACGGAAACTGGATTAGAATTGACAGGAACAACTTCAACTAAAGTTCGCTGATAAAATTTAGGTGCACCTTCCCGTTTATCTAATTCCTGAAAATCATCGACTTCAAATAATACTCCTTCCACATAATCTCCTGCTGCTGGAATGACATCTGCCACTCCTCCTTGCCTTCCCTTCGAATATTTTGTAAAAGCAAGACGATAATCATTTAATGTAGCAGGTCCTAATAGCTTTGCATCTACTGTTCTAGCTAAATCCTTCAAAGACATACAACTTCCATAAGCAAAATATAATGGCATTTTCTATTCCTCCTCAACATTTTCTATGTATTTTATTAATCTATCTCTTCTATAACCAACATAAACCTCTTTACGTTCTTCTTGCGGAACATAATTGAAACGATGTCTTAATGTGGTTGTTACCTCTTTGGGATGAACAAAATAATACACTTCAATAGTTAAATCAGGATGGTCCTCGTTGAAAATACTCTCCAGCCATCCAATATAATTACCTGATCCAGAACAACGGAACTGCGAATCCAATTCTAGATCATATATTTTTGCCCCTTGCTTTTCTGCCTCTTTTTTCAATAACTCTACACTTCCGATTGGAAAAATAATGGAGATTCATCTAAATATCTACTGTAGCGATCATCCAATACTGGTTCCCTCTTTCGATCTTTTATGTAGTTATGAAGATTAGCACAAGAATGAAGTTTAATAGATGTATCATTATTATTTCATTCGTACAAAAGACCAAAAAGGATAGACCATTTCCTTATTTTAACACTTAATATGTATTAAAATCCGTGAATTTGAAGGTTTCTATTGATATAAAAACAGTGGTTAACAATAAAAAAATGCACCAGTGAAAAATAAACGTGCGGCATTTCTTCAGTTTCTATGTTATTTGGCGTGACCGCTGGGAATCGAACCTAGCTACGATGGCACGCAGGTCACAGAAGGTTTTGAAGTTAGAGGTACGGTTCATTAAAAGAAGTTGACAAGATTAAGGATTGAATTACAGACAGCGAAGGCTGACCTCCTCCATGTATATTAATAATCTCCATGTTATGATAGTGAGGTAAACCAAAACTTGTCAGCGGAAGGAGGAAAAACTAGTCTCCAAGCCGCAAATCAGATATATGAAAAGAGGAGGGATTGTAAGGTGATTATTCATCCAATCAAAGCCTTTGCTGATAATTACATATGGTGCATTCAAGAAGAAACAGAGGCAGTTGTGGTTGATCCGGGAACAGCGAATGGTGTCCTTGATTACCTCGAAGAAAAGCAGCTTCGCTTGGCGGCCATTCTATTAACACATAAGCATGAAGATCATATCGGTGGGGTGCGGGAGATTGTAGCGAGACATCCGGAAAGTCCTGTTTATGGACCGAAAGAAACGGAGGCCTTGGCGAATCGTGTTGTAGAGGAAGGAGACTCCTTTAACTTGTTGGGTCAAACTTTTCAAGTCTTCGAAACGGGAGGTCATACGCATGGCCATATCAGTTTTTTAATGGGAGATGATCTCTTTTGCGGGGATGTCTTATTTTCAGCAGGATGCGGTCGTGTTTTTACCGGTGATTACGAAGCTCAATATGAAAGCTTGCAGAAATTTAAACGCTTGGATGATGATATAAATATTTATCCTGGTCACGAGTATACCGAAACTAATTTACGTTTTGCATACAACATGCAGCCGGATAATGAAAAAATTTCCAAAGTATTGAAAGAAGTCCGGGAATTGCGTACAAAAGGACAGCCAACACTCCCGACAACGATCGGCAGGGAGAAGGAAATTAACCTCTTTCTGCAAGTGGAAACATTGGAGGACTTTATCGAGTTGCGCAACGCCCGTGATAACTTCTAAGGGGATTCGAGTCGGAGTGTAGAAAAGAAGTTCAAAACAATTACTGGATTGCTTTTTGCCGAATGATAAATAGCGAATAATCAGTGCCTGGCACTTTAAAAGAGGAATACTTTTATACTGTTAGTATGATGGCGTTAATAAATAGATATTAGGAGGAATGTCGAGATGACAAAATATGAATTACCAAACGTGTGGCATTGGGAAGAAGAGAATTCGAATAGAGGCGGTAATCGTCCGACAGCCGGTGAACGTTTCGAACAAAAACTACCAGTCGGAGAGGCACCGTTCCAACTTTATTCACTGGGAACGCCGAACGGTATTAAAGTGACGATTATGCTGGAAGAATTAAAAGAGTCGGGTGTCGATGGTGCAGACTATGATTTGTATAAAATCAATATTGGAGCCGGCGATCAATTTGGTTCAGATTTTGTCAAGATCAATCCTAATTCTAAGATCCCAGCCCTAGTCGATCAAAGTCAAAGTCCACGTGTGGAAATTTTTGAATCAGGGTCGATTCTGCTTTACTTGGCTGAGAAATTTAATAAACTGATCCCGACAGATATTCATGGTCGGACAGAAACCCTTAATTGGCTATTCTGGCAAATTGGGTCAGGTCCTTATGTTGGTGGAGGGTTTGGTCACTTTTTTGCTTATGCGCCAGAGCCTATGAAATACCCAATTGATCGTTTTACTATGGAAACGAAACGTCAATTAGACTTACTGGATAAACTATTAGCTCAGCGTTCTTATATCGCTGGTGATACCTATACTATTGCAGATATTACGATATGGTCTTGGTACGGGCGTTTAGCTTTAGGAAAATTGTATGAAGGCTCTTATGAATTTTTAAACATGGATGAATATACTCATCTCTTGGAATGGGCTCATCGCATTGCGAAACGACCAGGCGTTCAAAAAGGTCTTGCAGCAGAGTATCAGTCGCTTGGGGAGTAGTTTCAAAAAAACAATGTATGGATGTTTTTCTCTTTTAATCATGATAAGATAAAATCATAAAATTACGGAGGATGATAAAATGGACCAAGTGCTCGTTGAAATTTGTTTACGTGTTAGAGATATTGATGCTACTTTAGATTTTTATACGAATCTTTTCGATTTTGAAGTAGCCAGTCGCAGAGAATTCCCTGAACATAAATTTGATTTAATCTATTTAAATTCACCAGGTACTTCAGTACAAATAGAACTTACTTACAATTATGATGCTGAACCATATGTTATAGGAAATGGTTTCAGTCATTTAGGTGTAACAGTAAATGATTTAGAAGAAATGCATAAAATTTGTAAAGCTTCTTCTTATGAAACAGGTGAATTGAAAGGACTTCCAGGTGAAACACCTTTTTACTTCTTTGTTACTGACCCTGACGGCTATAGAATCGAAGTTAAGCGTAAGAAATAATACGTTCTAAATACAAAAATGTTTGTAAAAAGATTTAACCCTCGACCCTCTAATTACAAAATAGAGAAACGAGGGTTAGGCTTTTATTTTAATGTCCTGTCATTTCTCGTTAGGCGGAAATTCCAGGGTCCCCCGCTTAATTAAAACGTTAATTTGCTGGGGAACCGACCCTTATATTCTTTGATGTTGATCATGTTGATTTAGTAAAGTCTAGGAAATTTTTCATCCACTTCTTCTTCAGATAATCCTGCTATTTTTGCGATTTCTTCTATTTCCACTCTTTTTTCAAAAAGGTCCATGATCAATAATTCGCGTTCCCACTTTTCTTTTTCACTTCCGCTTAATTCAAATTCACTTAAAAATACTTTATCCATCGTAATACCTCCATTTTTTGTTTCATTTTCCTATTCCAGTACTGACCCTAAAGAAAATGTTCTTTAATTTGCTATATTTTTTATCTTTCAGCTGCTAATTTATCAACCTACCTTTCAGCGTGATAAAGTTAAGCAATGGTAGATATATACCTGCTTTTTCATTTTTTTAATATTGTATGACGATTTTGTCGATATAAAGCTTTTGTAAATTATATTTGGAATGCTTGTAAATAGCTATCGTTAGAGGAATTAATTTGGTAAGGAGAAATAGAAATGTTTATTAAAATCGTTAGAAATAAAGAGGAAATACTTAAAAAGAACCCAATGTTGACCTACTTCCACAAATGGTCATATTAAAGATAAAAAACATTTAAATACACCAACACCTTCCTTTTAAAAATTTTACTATTTTCTATTTCGACAAAGTCTGTTTAAATCCTGCTTAAATCATAAAAAAGAAAGTAGCTGTCACTTGTCTAATTAGACAAGTGACAGCTACTTTTACTATTCAAATAATGCTTTAACACCGACTTCGAAATCATGTTTCTTTTGAACTATTAATTCAACTGCCAACTGCGTTTCCTAAGATATTCTTCCAACCCTTTGTCACAACAATATACATAACAGCCTTTCATTCCTCTTGTCATTAGGGTTTTGTACGTATTTTTAACGAGATCGATGAGTGGATCTACCTGATCTTTTTTTGGCTTAGCAGGTCTAGCTCCTTTGTCTTTAAACTCATCCCTTCGAACTACTAGGGACTGCGTCTCCACATCATAGCCAAGATCCTTTCCAATAATAACACCGACATATTCCATTTCTAACCCCTGCACCGTGTGTATACATCCTATTTGATTTGCACATTCAGGGTGAATCGCCCAGTCAATCCGATTAGGGTCATTCCAAGGTAAAGCAAAATTATGTTCTTCAATTACAACATCATTTGCTAGTTTTCCATTTTTGACATCCTTTGTCCAATCCCAAGCATAACCGGCTAAAAGCCTTCCATCTCGTCGATTAACGATCTCTTCTTTTAATTCATTCGGACTGGACACTACCTTAAATTCAAAATCACCTTCAAGAGTTAAATCAGGATTGTCCTCGTTGAAAATACTCTCGAGCCATTCAATATAATTACCTGACCCCGAACAGCGGAACTGTGAATCCAATTCTAGATCATATATTTTTGCCCCTTGTTTTTCCGCCTCTTTTTTCAGTAACTCTACACTTCCGATGTCCTTTTTTGAGATTTTCTGAAAATCATCGATAAAAAACACACTAATTCTCGAAGATCTAATAATTTGGGTCGCTTGATTTTCACCAGGAATTTTCTTTTTCATATGTCCTTGTTCTTTTAAACGATGTGCTTCGTCACAAATTAACACATCAAAATAATCCTTTGGTGTATCCACATAAGCGGCAGACCCTTTAAAAAGATCCCTAACTTCAACATGTCCAGATGTACCAATCAATTTTTTACGTAAAACTTCTCGAAAAGCTTGATTTGGCGTAATATATTCAACATACGCTTTATTTTTCAGCATATAACTCATGAGGTTTAAACCAATAACCGATTTACCCGTTCCTGGACCGCCTTTGATCAGAATAACATGCTTCTGATCCGTTTTTGTTTTAAGTTGATTATAAATGCTTACGACTTTTTCATATGCTACCTTTTGCTCATCCAGAAGGACAAATTCCTCGTTTCCTTCAATAAGAGAACCAACTGTTTCTACTAATTTCTTTGAAGGTCGGATTTTTCCGTTTTCTATAGTATGAGCAATCTCTTTACCGTTTCCTTTAGAAACCATCTTTCGGATTTGTTTCGCCAATTCTCTGTCATCAAATTGGAAAAATAAGGGGGATTCATCTAAATATCCACTGTAACGTTCATCCAATAATGGTTCTTTATTTCGATCTTTTATGTATATAAATCCATTTTATTTTTCGTCATGTATACTCCTGATCCTTTCCTGTCTATACTGTTCTTAAAAAGAGCAGGCAAGGAGTAGAAAAGATGGGAAAAGGACTTCAACTTCAAAATACACACGGATGGACAGTCGAACAACTTCAAGCTCACGAAAAAACAATTCAGAAAGCGTCTATGGCGAGACGAGTGACGACGATCCGTCTTCTTATGCAAGGGTATTATGCGATTCAAGTAGCTAACTTCTTCATCTTCACCGTGAAACGATTTCCGAGTATGTAAAAAAGTTTAACGAAGGTGGAATGGACGGTTTACTTCACCGTAAACATTCCACCCGGCAGACGGACTTATTTGTCACCGGAAGAAGAACAAGAAGTACGCCGAATGCTCGAATTCAGTACACCTGCCGAAGAAGGATACGCTGTGAATCCTGCTCGGATACGCGTATTTTGAAAGAAGTTCTCGAAGCTCGTTTTTCGGTCACCATGACGAGAGGCGGAATTGGTCATATGCTCAAACGTTGGGGATTTCGTTATACAAGACCCACTTATACGTTGAAACGAGCCGATCAAAATAAGCAAGAGGCCTTTAAACGGGAACTACACATGATAAAAAAAACGCGATAGACGAATGGATCTTTTTATATGAAGATGAAAGCCACATCCGTGACTACCAAGCCCTTCGTATGTTATGAAGATAAGCACAAGAATGAAGTTTAATAGATGTATCCTTGTATAAGGATTCATTGAAATTTAATAAATACCGTTTATATGAAGTTGCTTGGTATGCTGGATGAACGGTTTCCCTTTCACGTCCACCCAAAAAAGTTCGGACGATCCCATCGCCTTCAGAAACCTTTGCCTTCTGCCATTGTTTCAACTCAATAATGACTGCATTATTTTTCCCTTTTTCGTCTTGGCCTGCTACGATAAAATCAATTCTTTTCTCCGAAGAGGGCAGCTTATATTCAAGCAAGACATGCGTATCCTTTTTTAAATCAGCATCACGCAATACCTTGGCCATTTGAGGCAGAGAATTTTCCCAGGATCTCAGTTCACCTGGTGAAACTGCTTTATTCATTTTTGCATGTATCTTTTCTTTTAAAACATAACCTATATTATTTTCATAAACATGATTTAAAAAAGCAGATGAAGTCTCATTATAGATAATCATTATTTTTTCGCCACTTTTATCGGATATTTTTTTGCATTTTTTTCAAGCTTGTCAAGGACTTCCTTTTCTAGATCTATTTCCATCTTATCAGCGAGCTGAACTAAATAAATTAAAATATCAGCCATCTCTTCTTTAATGTTTTGTTTCGATTGGGAAATGGCCTCTTCGCTGCTTTTCCATTGAAAATTTTCAAGCAATTCACTTGCTTCCAATGAAATCGAAATGGCCAGATCCTTTTCCTTATGATATTGTTTCCAGTCCCTTTGATCACGAAACTCTAATATTTTCTGATATAATTCCTCCATATTATTTCACTCCTGTACAAAAGACCCGTATTTAAAATTTTTTTATAAAAAACATAGACTATTTCCTTATTTTAGCACTTAATATGAGTTAAAATCCTCATATTTGAAGATTTCTATTGATATAAAAACATTGATAAACAATAAAAACCGCACGAATGAAAAATAAACGTGCGGCATTTCTTCAGTTTCTATGTTATTTGGCGTGACCCTGGGAATCGAACCTAGCTGCGATGGCACGCAGGTTACAGACGGTTTTAAAAACAGTGGAGGAAACCAGTACCCCATAACGTTATTCTTCAAAGACTATCAAATGATTATCAAACTGTCACAGTACTTACAATAATTTGTTTGCCCAATCACTACTTCATTACTTGCGCCACACGTTTGACACTTAACTATCTTCTTAACAAACTTTTCAGGAATATAATTTTTATCCACCAACAGTCCCTGCTTATAGTCAATATAGTACCCATTTATGTAATTTGAATCGATCATATTTTGAAGGTCATTCATAACTAGGCGTGGATTTGAATTATTAATATCCGCGACTTGTTGAATTAATAGTTTGTCATTACCTTTGATAATAGTTAAATATTTTTTATATCGCCCAAATAATAGAGTCAATCTTATTGCAGTAACAAAACAAACAACTGCCACTAATATTAAAACTATAGCTCCTATAAGATATGGTATCCTCTCACTCAAATCATGATGAATCGTGGTTTCTATAGTTTTTTTCCAGAAAAAGTGTCCTGATTCTTTTGTGATCGTCTCAGTTTCTTCGGTAAAAACCATGAAGAAGAATAATCCAAAATATAAAGCCAAAAACGCGACATACAACAGTCCAATTCTAAGTCGCTTGTGATATTTCACCGAAACTTTACTTAAAGCATTTGTTAACATAATCTACAACCCCATCTTCTCTCTCTTCTTAGCGTCAAATTCATCTTGTAACAAAATTTCGTCATCGAGCAAGTCTTTAAGTTTCTTGACGACCTTGATTTGATCATCAAACGACATTTCGGGTTTTGATTCACTTTTTGAGGCGTTCTGCGGGTTCAAACATTGGGCCATATTCATTCCAAAAATCATACCTGCTCCATTCCCTAAACCGTTTTCTTGAATGCCCTATGAATAAGCCGACCAACTAATATGACCAGCTGTTGCAAGTTATACAACTTATTAATCTAATTTGTGACGCTTTATTACAGCCCCAAGATTTCTTTCTTTTTAGCATCAAACTCTTCCTGTGTTAAAACACCCATATCAACCAGTTCTTTTAGCTTTTTCAATGTTTCGATCTGCTTGTCGAAAGACATTGAAAAACTTGGATTTGAAGAAGGCTGACCTTGAGATCCAATATTCTGGGCCATATTCATTCCAAAAATCATACCTCCGCCAGTCCCAAGTCCATTATCTTGAATACCCTGAGCAATTTTTTGCTGTGCTGCAATATTGGATGCTCTCTGTGAAACATCTTCATAAGCTTTCATATTCATCTTGTTAGAAGAGAACTGGTTAACAAGTTCTCTAGATTCTGATGAAAATTCTATATTTTCAACTGCAACCTTAACAAGTTCAAAACCGAATCGGTCTTTCCATGTACCAGCATTATATAAATCTTCAGATATTCTCTTTGAAATTTCAACCGCCTGTGAAGGCAACTGAGAAATCCTATATCTAGTTGAAAGTGAATTCAATGCTACAATAAATGATTGTACAAATTCTGAAAGAACTTGGGATCTCACTTTTGGATCATCAAATGAATAGCTAATTACGTTGGGTGGCACAAAGTTTTTTATAAACTTCTCAGGATCAACTATTTTAATAGAGAAGCCACCATATGCATAAATTTCGAGATCGCAACCATAATACAAATCATTATAGACCTGAGGACCACGTGTCCCAAATTTAATATCACGAATTTCACGTAAATTGACAAATGCTATTCTCTTTTCCGAGGAAGAGATGCCTCCGTAACCGATTCTTTCTTTAACCTGTTTAAAGATTGATTCTACTATATCCTCTCCATTAAATACGCTTTCCTCACCATCTTGATATTCATAGCTGCCTGGAGTTGTGATAATGTTTTCAATTCCTGCTTGGCTAAAAATGAAGGCTGCTGTATTTTCAGGAATAAATATTTTCGAGCCATTTGATATAACATCCATTAAGCCATTTGTATTGACTCCACGCCCATTCTTATTCGTTTTAAGTATTCCAGGTGCTACAGCTGTATGTTCATCAAAATATCCAGCAGTTATTATTTCTTTCCACTGATCAACAAATACTCCTCCTACCGAATCAGAAAGTACTTTTATAATTCCCATAGTCATCAACCTCTCTCATCATAAAATTTGGTCTGTATCACAATATCTGCAGCGAATACTTTGACCCTTGGTTCCAGTAAGAGGTGACATACAACCGATACATTTGTTTGTAGCCTTTACCAGTTCATCTGCAGCTTTGACTTTGAATTTAATTCCGAATGTTCCTTTAAAAACATCTATAGTATCTTTAAGCGTTTCTGTTACAATTTCTGCTCCGGGAATTGCAAATTGATTTACCACTGATTTTCTCGAAGACTCTTTCCCAATTAATATTTTGCTAATTTCATTAACATATTTCACAATTTCTTTTTTACCTGAGCTTTGAAACTTGAAAGCTACCTGGCCATTTACAAAATATATCTGAAGATTAGGAATACCATTCGTACTTTTTCCCATAAAAGCCTGTACTTCGCCATTTATGATTTTCACCTGATTGAGTGGGTATTTATGCACCCTTTTTGTATTTCCAAAAATGCCCTTACTAACATGGATAATGTTCATGTTAGTAAGAATAAGTTCATCGGTATATGCGACCTTAAGCCCACCTCCTTCACAAAGGACACCGATACTCTGTATAAGAATTGATTCACTTGGCTCTAGATTGTATTTCACCATATTTATCCTTCCCCTAAGCTCTTTTATTGACGTTCAGCATTTCCTTTAATTCGTTAGGAAAGGCCCAAACTTATGATTTTAAAAATTATAATGACATCAGGACCTCTCTTCTAAATCCACCTAGTAAAGCACTATAAATTAACTGAATCTCTTAATAACTATTATGTAAATTATACCATATCAAAAAATTGTTAGTTTTTTCCTCTTTAGTTTATTTTAATCCCAATACACTACCGCCATAAATTCCCAGTTGGAATTTCTCCCATAATGGTTATGTTTCTCCCTGTCGGTGGATGAAATACCGAACAAACTTTAAAAACTAGGAGGAAATACACCATGAAAATCACAATCAATACCCAATCAAATAAAATCCACAACAATACCGAGAAGGTAATTAATCGGTTAAAGGAAAGAGAGCTGGCATCATGATTACAAAACAACCTCAGTACATCGAAAATCTACGCCAAACCGTTCAAACAGGAACCTTATCTCCCTTTATTTTCAATAGCTTCCTAGAATAATTACAAGGGGACAGTTCAAGTGTTTAATTTGAATAATAATCAATAGGTACTTTTATCAACATACGGGAAAACAAAAGAAACCAATTATCTACATTATAGTAGGTAATCGGATTCTTCATTTTCTTTAACTGGATCTTTTCAATGCCTTCAAACCGTCTCCCGTTGCATTTTGCTTTTCTCCAATTTGCTAGGATACTTGAGTAGCGTCCTAATCTTTCAATCACTTTTCCTCCACTAAATTTATTGAGATACCTTTCTCCATGATAGGTTTCAGTAAATTTCCATTCAATTAAAAGTTGTGTTATCTTCCCATCAATAACAGCTATGATATAGGCATTAATACTTGTCCTATTTTGCCCTCTAATTCCGCCTGTTTCATTTATTAGAGACGACTTCGAGCCTATCCATTCAAAAACAACATTACCTTTATCATTGTAAAGTTCATCCAATGCACCAGTAGGAAAAGAAATAATATCGGAAACATTTAAGCCAAAAGTATTTAAATAAGATATAAGGTCATTCTTATTCCTTAATTGACCTAAAATTCCCTAGGACATTTATACAACTGGCTGCGCTACTTTTTACATTATTTATTTGATTATGTAACTGAACTTTATTATCAATATTATCCAATACTGAAATATCAAAAAAAATGTTTTTGAGTCCAATTCACTTGAAACTTCTCACTACATTTAGAAAAATCATTTTTAAACATATTAACCCCCATTTTTAACATTCTAATTCCTTATTTTAAAGAAACACAGACCTACAGAATTTTGCTCTATTAAATTTTTAAAACTTACGCAGCTTGTTTTTGATTTATTTAATGCGGCATTCATACGATCTGCAGCTAATTTTGAAGCATTATAAACTAAGGTCACAAGATCAAAGTGAACTTTAGCACGTTTTCCAGTCCGATAACGAACATTGTTGAGTTGAAAGTATAGCTTGAGATAAGCATTGACACGTTCCACAGCGGTACGGCGTTTAAAAATGGTTTTCCAAGCTTTTGATCCACGAGCTGGTGCCGTATATTTTCTAAGATCAGTAGGTGATTTTCACTTTATATATCTTTTGGCATACGCCATCATTGGCCAAAGGACAATCCTTACATTCTTTGGGACGTGTATACTTGAGTGTTTCATATTTCGGATCAAAACTATCATATCGATACGAGTGTTCACGGAAACAAGTGGGTGCGAAATGTTTATCAAAACCGATTGGTTCAGGTTCATTCCGTTTATTATAGGCAATCACTGATTGATGGCCCATTCGATGAATCTGTGTATAAATCGGTTCGAAATCATAACCTGCATCCATCGTTTCATAACGCAGAGTTGAAAGTTGAACACGTTCATGAATTCCTTTTAATAAAGGAATCGCTGCTTTTCCATCATTTAAATTTCCAGAAGAAAAGAGAGATTGAAGAATGTATTGGCTTTTTGTACCAACAGCTAAATGCGCCTTATAGCCATACCAAAAAACGTTTTTTCCTTCGCTGTTCTTCTTCACACCCCATTCTGGGTTTTGAGGAATTTCAGTACGAAGTTGTTCTAAAGGAACATCTAACTGTTCTTCAATTTTCTTTTCAAAAAGAGGAAGATTGGCTTCACGTTCAGCTTTTTCAGCTAACCATTGTTCTCTCTCTTCTTTTGATTTGCGCCCACGTTTCTTGGGTTCTGTTTTTGGTTTTTCCTCTTTTGGAGGTGCCTGATCTTTCGCTTCAAAGTGTGTCGCATCAATGGCTACGGTATCATCCGAAATAAAGCCTTCTGTGATGGCTTGATGAAGAATTGTTTCTTGAACTTCTTCAAGAACGTTTGATTCACTAATGATCGTCACCATTCTTGAATAAGCAGCTTCTGACGGTACAGTATCAGATACCAAAAAGCCGCAATCAAGACGAAAAATCATATCATTTTTTAATCGCTTAACCAAATCTTTAATAAACGGAATTCGTTCTGTTAATGCGAGCAATTAATGAATAAATCATAGCTGCATAGTTTAGTTCAACAGGTCTACCAAAACGTGATTTCTTCGTTACCACAGCGAAGATTGGATCAATGTCAATAGCAGAAAAAATAGCTTCAAAACGGTGGGTAGGTTCTAAATCATATAATTCTTGTAGTCCAAATAGGCTTCCTTGTCGTATAATAGTCATAGGGAGTCTTCCTCCAGTCTTATTAGTTTGTGTGGTGCTTACTTAATTCGACATTTTGGGGAGGTACTCCTTTTTTTGTGTCTTAAAGCCCTTGAGGCTCTAAGGGTTAAATTTATGAAATTGATTCATTCTACTAATATTCTTAAAAAAGCAATGATTCATTTTCTCTACAATTTAAAATTAATATAAAATTCAAACTTTCACTGTGAATGTTTTATGAATTATGGTAAATGTTTATATATTTGTAAAACCTCGTTTCAATAATTATATCTAACGGAGACAGCAAATGGTCACGGTGTCTCATTTTATCAGTGAAAATTTTCAAAGAACCAATCTATTAACACTAATTTCTCATCTAATATACGGTCATAAATATGTTTATAGTTCCTCTTTATATATTTGAGTCTATTATTGTTAATTTTTCGGCAACCCGTAATACTGTATTTCCAATCAGGTTCAAGCTCAATCTGCCGTGTAATAGTTGTTGTTGGTACTCTCCCGGTATAATCAAAACCTCCATATTCCTCATTCCAGTTATGAAATATTTTCTTTAATTTCTTCCCTCTATTCTTATTAAATAAATGACATGTTATTAAAAACATAGTACCTTTTATTCCTTTTGATCGTTGCTTCTCTATATCATCGTGGCAGGTTTTCCAAGTTATAGCCTTTTTTATATTTAAATCGGCATTATGAGGGTACTTAGGATATATTTTTCTATCGAATAATTCAACAACTATATAATTAAAAGCATACTTCCCCCCTCTTGAACCCCAACAGTCAAAATCAACTACATCGACCCATTTCTTTTTAGTATTCAAATCCTTTACTAAGTTTTTTACAATGTTCACGATTGTTGCTTCTTCCGATTTTAAGTAGTCAAAGTAATCATTCAAGTACTTAGCTTCATTCAATTGAATTTTTCCCATGTTTACATCTCCTTTATAAAATTAAAAGCCACCTAGTTAAAATAAAATGACCTTTAAAGGGTGCATTTTATCCTAACTAGGTGGCTATAAAATTGAATTTTATATTCCAAATAAGGAACTTATTTGGATGCCGTATTTGGATTAAATCCAAAGCAAAATATTTACTTATTTAATAATTAACACAGATTAATTCAGTTGTAAATAGTTCCTCTAACAATTCATATATTTATTAACTCTGGAAAACTCTGGGGTCAGTCCCCCGCTATATAAAGCATTAATTTACTGAGGGACTGACCCTTATATTTCATTTTTAACTTGTTTCCATAATAGAACAATGTTCCCTTATATCAATTTAATATAATTAAAAACAACAAAGTTTACGAAAACAGCCTAAATAAAAAGCTAATCCACAAATTTAAGGGATCAACTTTTTATTTAACATAATTTATTAATGGAGGAAATTTTCTTCCCCATAGTCTTCCCTGATCAAGTAGGATTATTACAGTTCCATTTATTTGTTTATTACTAAAGGATTTTTTAAAGGGTCATAGTCGCTATTATCATAATCAGGATACCTAGTTTTATAATCACCACTTAGAATTTGTCTTATCATCTTATAATGATAGGTCATTTAATGTATCTTATTTTAGTCATGTATTACTAATATTATTATTTACTATTTACAATATTCAACAAACCAAATGGAGTATTTTTCCCATATATTTTAGAGATTTGATGGAGATCTAATATTTCAGAGATTTTAGTACCAAAAGCAAAATACGCTAGAGTAGGATTGGATAAGACCGCAAATTTAAATAATTCGTCATAAGAATTTTCCAACTCTGTTATTTTTTCCTCTTGTCTCCTAATCGTTTGCATCTTTTGCATATCTAATTCCATTGTTTTTTTAATGGTTTCGAACAAAATCGATACATTGTTTTCTACTTCACATACACGATCAGTTAGTTTTCCATTAAATTCCGTTAATGACTTCATCATTTCTGTTTGTGCTTGAATTGTTTCCGCGAGTTGCCTTTGCATTTCATTCATTTCACGATCCGAACCAGACGCTTTTTTAATAGCCAGCTCTCCCATTTTACCACTTCTCTATATTTCATACCTATATACAATTCTTCGAAGATACAGATAATTCCTTGTTTTACTGTCACTTATTCAGATTCCTTGTCAAAGAGGCTAATAAGGCACAGTTACATTGTGTCCCATTTGAAATAGTCTCAATACCTAAGATTTAGGATTCTAATACAAAAAAACGACTGCTCTTTTATTGAATAATCACGCCTGATGGTTGTTCCACAGTAGAAAAATGAGAAATGCTGGTAACCAGGATAACAGGAATTTCAGCACTTGTACCGTCAGAGATAATAATATCCTTTACCGGACAAGCATCCGCATCCACATAAATTTTCATTTTTATTTCTCCCATAATAAGTTTTAATTGATAATAATGGCAGATTTAGCTTTTGTTAAACGTTAAAGATGCTTTGCCTAAAATGCTCCTGTATGCCTATATGCGTGAGAAATACTAGATCCCTCCTCGCGTTTCGTCTTTTTCAATTAAATGAAATTCCAGATAGGTACTCCAAAGGAAATTCTCCGAGTCTTCTCTAAGGATTTTTACAAAAAATTCTATATTCAGACGTTAGAAAAGGTTATAGTAATAATAAGTTTATTTTACAAAAAGAAAGACAGGTGTGAAAATGAGTAAGACAATCGGGTTTATTGGAGCAGGAAATATGGGAAAGGCCATGATGAGCGGGATCGTCAAAGCGAGAATTGCTTCATCACAGGAGATTATCGTTTATGATGTGTACTTACCTTCATTAGATGCGGTGCAAGCGGAATTAGGCGTTATGACTGCTTCTAGTGAAAAAGAAGTTGTGCAAAAAGCGGACATCGTGATTTTGGCAGTCAAGCCAAACATGATCTCCGAAGTCCTTCATACGATTAAAGGGGACCTTTCAGAAAATAAGATCCTTGTATCAATTGCAGCAGGTGTTACTCTTGAAAGATTAAGCGCAGACCTGCCTGAAAAAACGAAAATTGTTCGTGTCATGCCAAATACCCCAGCATTAGTTGGTGAAGGAATGTCCGCACTTTCCTGCAATTCGTATGTAACGAAGGAAGATCAGCAGGAACTCTTAGCCATTTTCAAAAGCTTCGGGGAAGCCGAGGTCGTAAGTGACTCTTTGATGGATGTCGTGACAGGATTAAGCGGATCTGGTCCGGCTTTTGTCTATATGTTTATTGAAGCGTTAGCTGACGGGGCGGTTGCTGAAGGGATGTCACGTCCAAACGCCTACAAATTTGCCGCACAAACCGTTTTGGGCTCTGCCAAAGTGGTGCTGGAAACGGGTAAACATCCAGGCGAACTTAAAGACATGGTTTCTTCTCCAGGAGGAACAACCATTGCCGGCGTAAAGAGCTTAGAAAATGACCGCTTCCGTGCATCAGTCATCAATGCCGTTGTCGCAGCTACAGAAAAAAGCAGAACGTTGTAAGAAAGAAGCCTAGGACTCTCCTTTTTCTACATTTAAAGAAACTCGGGGACGGTTGGACTTAATGAAATCGAAAAAGTCATACTGAAAACTCAAAACATCTATAATAAGATAGAAGAAAAACCACCAAGATTTCGTATTAACGGAGCATTGGGGTCCCCCGCTAAATTAAAACATTAATTTGCCGGGGACCCTTATATTCCAATATAATTTCATTGAGCAACATACTAATGAGTATTTCAATTACATCACTCATTTCTTCTTTCGTTTACTCTTTTGTTTTTGTGTTAAGCGAAGAATCTCCTTCTCCATCTTTTCAATTTTTACTTCATGTGCCTTCAATAACTCACTTTGTTTCAGTACTAAGCTTTTTAATTCAGTGTAGTCATCAATGCTAGATTTTCTGCTCGGTGGCAATTCATCTCTGGATATCCCGTTAGGACTAACAAATTCAATGTCATATGTTTGTCCGGCCACTTCTCTGACTGTCTCGAAAATAAGTACTTTGTAACGTTCTTCTAACCAATCGACAGCAAATTCATTCTGAGCTGTTATAATAATAACATCATCCTCAATTTTAGCAGTTGTTTTTGCTAACCACGTTTCAAAGCTAGGCTTGGATAACTTTTTGCTGATACTATCAAGAACATTTGTCCATAAATCCATCGTTTTTCATCCCCTCGCCTTCCTTTTTTCATTAACCTATACCCTTATCATATTTGACGGGAATTAGAAAAGACATAATGATTAAGCTAGTTTCCGCCATTAACACCTCTCCCTCACTTTGATATTACTTTTATAAATTAATCTTCCTTTGATCATAGTCGCTCTTCTATTATTTAGTAAGAACATACAGATCCCTCATCCTAACTCAAGCACCTTTAATTAACTAGATTCATAAATTCTTCTCAAACTCTTTGTCTACCACATCCAATTTTGACCAGTTAATCGTGTTCTCAAGAATAATAGCCAATATAATCCCCATAAATAACCCACTGCTTAAAAGCGGTCGAACGAGCATTGGACTGGACCCAAACATCTCTACAGGTATATTCATGATGGAAATACCCAATAAAACCGCAGAAAGGCAATACATTATAATTTCAAGATTAATTTTGTATAATTTATAAAATCGGCTAAATGCTTTTCAATAATTTGTTTTAAAATGTCTAGATTAAGGGTTTGATAATCATGTAAAGCAATATTTCTAAATCCAACCATTGCTTTCAATCGTTTAGCCGTGTCTTCATCAATAATGGAGTGAGTTTGCAGCATAACAAAAGCATCTCTACTGGATTGAGGCAACCCAAGACGTTTTTCTGAAACAATATGCATGGCAAGGTCAATCGATGCCTCGCAAGCTCGTTGGATATTGAGAATAATAGAATCCTGTTTTGTATAGTCCTTTAGGTTATCAGGATTATTTTCATATACCTCTTGAATTCGATCGATACAGCGTTCAATGACACTAATTTTATTTAAAATCACATCATTTTTCATAAATACTCCCACTTTCATCGATTTTCCTTAAGATTTCCGCTCTTTCTTCATTTAGCTTCGTTTACATACTTAGTGCGATCATCTGCTGTTTTTTCAGAAGGGTATCATCGTTTGAATAAATCACAATCCCTGTTGTATATATTTGGGCCTTGAAAACAGTGGATGCAGTACCTAAATTGACTAAATCGACTTCTATGTTAAGTAGTTCTGCTAATTCTTGGGCGATAATAAAAAGATCATATGAGGTAATCTGTGTGTCTTCTAGAAACACGGCAACATCAATGTCGCTATTTTTGTTAGCAGTGCCCTTGGCATATGAGCCAAACACAATAATAAAACAAGGATTGATTTTACTTACTAGAAAATCTTGAATGATTTGAAATGTATCGTTTTTCATAGACCTACAGCCCTCCTATTTAGTAAAAGGTTTAGTCTCATATTGACTAAACCTTTTATCGCATCTGTATGTCATTCTTATCTTGACGTATCATTAGAGATATGTAAAATTTATATACCCATAGACTAATTTGATCATGAGTGTTTATTTATACTCAATAATAGTATAGTCTAACAGGCTTTGAAGATTCAATAGCTCAGCAGCCATTATATCTTTGCTTAAAGGCCATGCTTTCAAAAAAATAAGTGCCAGTGTCACAACCCAGAATTTATCGAAGTCTTTCGATAGGATTCAGGTTATGACAGGCACTTAAAATGAACTTAGCGAGGGCAAGCACCTTGATTCATGCGCCTCCCCACTGATCGAAGCTTAACTTTATTGCTTTTTCGCAGCATTTTCACCAGCAATCCGGCCAAATGTAAAGATATCGGCTAACGCATTACCACCTAACCGGTTACCTGCATGAATTCCACCAGCAACTTCACCTGCTGCATATAAGCCAGGAATAATCTTCCCTTCTTTATCCAAGACATGCGTTTCGGTATCGATTTTCAAGCCACCCATTGTATGGTGGACAGCTGGTTTACGAGGGGTTGCATAAAACGGTCCTTCATCAATTTTCGTGTTAAAAGCATCTTTATTAAAGTCAAGATCATGACCTGCATCAACATAGGAATTATATTTCTCAATCGTTTCTACAAATATTTCTGGATCCATATTGATTTGCTTTGCTAAATCTTCTAAGGTATCTAGCTTTGAAAATCACACCTTCTTCTACTTCACGTTTAATTTGCTCACGTGTCGTATAGCTTAGTGCCATTTCTTTTATTTCTTCATCCGCAATAATATAGAATAAACCACCATTTTCAAAAGCAGCTTGAGATAGTACGTCACGACTTTCAAATTCGTTCACAAATCGTTTCCCTTCTTGATTGACAAAGACAAAGTCTGCTGGCGGAACAATAAGTCCGGAGAATAACGCACCTGTTTTCGGGTCAGAAACTGGCATCATTTGTGAGAAACCCATTCCAACAAGATCAGCACCAATTTCTTCACCCATTTGGATCCCATCACCCGTAATGGCTGGAGAATTGGTTGTCTTTATATCATCTGGAATGTCAGACCAGTACGTATTGTATGTTTGTAACATCTTCGTATTGGCACCAAATCCACCCGATGCAAGAACGACACCGTTGTTGGCGTGTAAAATAACTTTTCTGCCATTTGGTTGCGTAGCTTCCACACCAACTACTTGACCATCTTTTACAATAAGATGGTCCGCCGATGTATCGGTCATTATTTTACCACCATTATTGTTTATATAGGCTGCTAATGTTTCAATAAATTGAACACCCTTATCAGCACCCATTGGTTTATGACCACGACGCCATAATGCGCCAACAGGCATATCAACAAGACCACGGTCAAATTGAACACCTTTTTCCGTTAACCACTCTACAGATTCGAATGCACGATTTGTCAACACTTCTACTAAATCATATTGACCAGAAATTGGATTTCCCTCACAGTCCACACGTTTTCCGCCTAAATAGGTTTGAATACGGTGTAACTCTATCGTATCGAATAAATAATTTTGGCCGTTATTCATATTTTCAATATACGCATGAATCTGTTCTTTTAATGTTCGGAAGTCGTTCAAATATTCTCCTTCAAACTCCGCTTCATCCGTGTTCATTAAGGCCTCTAATGTTTCCTTTTCACCAGGCAAACTTGGGAATTCTCGTTGCCATGCGGGTTCGGTAGCATTAACGGGACCACCCGTACGAATGGTGTTTCCACCGATTGCTGGGAATTTCTCTAGAACAATTACACTGCGTTTATTTTCAAGCACTTTAGCGGCTGCACTCAACCCCGCACCACCTGAACCGATGACAACGACATCAACTGTTTTTTCAATGGTTTCGTTTACCCATTCCACGACTGGTTTTGGACGAGCACGTAATACTTCAGCGTTCGCTCCAGCTAATTCAGCCGCATCGGCTACACCATCAATAACTCCTTGGCTTGTTACGGTAGCCCCTGAAATGATGTCTACATTTAATGTTTGACCATCAATAATTTCTTGTGGTAAACGTTCAAAAGCTGGGTTAGCAATTCCTTTTGATTCTGAACGATCATCAATTTCAATACGTAAAATTTGATCTTCAGAGAATGTAACTTCCATTGGCAAGTCACCATTGTGCCCTTTTGCCTTAACATTATAAGTACCAGGCTTGAACGTTATTTTTTCATTTTGTAATGCTTTAAGACGTTCATATTTACGTTCTTCTTCAGCACGGTCAACAATCATGAAGTCCATTACTTTCCAAAGCGGTGAAGGGATTTTTAATGCCTTTTGTTCGTTAATGTCGGCAAAATCCTGCACGTCTTCATTATTCATCATTTTGGTTGCCCATTTTGGTTCAACAAGATAGCCTTTACCAACACTCACTAAATCATAACCAATGGCTATTGCCTCATCTGCATCATTTCTATGGCCAATACCACCAACACCCATGATTGGAATTTGTGCTAGTTGTTCAGAGCGTTTTGCCAAATATTTAGTAATTAATGGTTCTGGATCTTCCTTATCAATAATCGAATTCCGTTTCCAGTTGCCCATCGAGAAGTGGAAGTAATCTGGTTCGTATGTTGCTAATTCATTTAAAAGATACATCGTATCATCAAAGCAAATGCCTGGTTCTTCAATTTCTTCTGGTGAAAAACGATAGCCAATGATAAAGTTTTCTGCACCTTGTTCTTTCGTGACATTTTGAACCGTTTTTAAAACCTCAAGAGGGAATTTTGCACGTTTTTCTCGATTCCCTCCCCATTTGTCATGACGACGATTTGAATGTGGAGAGAAAAATTGTTGGAGTAAATACGTATTGGCACCATGTATTTCTACCCCATCAAAGCCTGCTTCAATGGCACGTCGAGTCGCATCACCAAACATCGCAATCATTTGTTCAATTTGTTCTTTTGTCATTTCAAGTGGTACGACAGCATCCGGACGTAACGCTGCAACAGGACTTGCGGAAATGGGCTGTGCACCACCATTGAATTTCGGAGAAGCCATGCGGCCGGCGTGATAGATTTGTACAATGGCTTTGGAACCGTTTTCATGGATGGCAGAAGCTAATCTTTTTAAGCCAGGAATTTTTTCATCTGTATCGATGCCAATGGCACCTGGGAATGCGCGACCTTTATCTTCTACAAAACAACTTTCAACAATAATGGCTGCTGCATCACCAGAACGATAGGCATAGTAATCAATGAGTTCTTGAGTTACCGCACCATCGAAATAACCGGATTGAATCGTCATGGGAGCCATTAAAATTCGATTCTTTAACGTTGCCCCTGATTTTAATATTAATTCATCAAATAAATTTACTGTCATAATAAAATTCAAACTCCTTTTGAAGAGTATGTGATAAGTTTCACAAATCTAGGTATTTTTCTTTCTTCCTAACTATAAATTTATTGTAATCCTTAATATGTACCTTGTGAAATATTTAATTTACTATAAAATTATAACAAAATACTTATAATCCTAATTCAATTAAAAAATTCATACGTATGCCCAACTCTTTCAATAACTAGACTCTTATCATCGTTTATGATCATAAAATATTTTCGAGGTGCCAGCATGGTCAATACATTTTCCCCAAAAATGCTTCAATACTTGGATAGCATAATGGAACATGGAACATTTACAAAAGCTGCGAAAGCGTTATATATTTCTCAACCTTATTTAACACAATTCATTCAAAATGTTGAAGAAAGTTTGGGTATTACCATCATTGATCGTTCTAGTAAACCGTTACGATTAACAAATACAGGTCACCACTATTACAGACAATTACAAGATTTAATCCATCAAATGAATCGGATTGAGCGAGAATTTCAAATGTATACGAAACCTTGGAAAGAAATTATTCGAATTGGTATTCTTCCTTATTTAGGCAATTATTTGCTGCCTTTACTGATTCCGGATTTTTCAAAGGAATATAGTTTTTATAACTTTGAGATTATTGAACAATTGCCAACGAAAAGTGAAGAAGATTTAGTTAAAAATGAAATTGATTTTTATATCGGTCAAACACCGGAAACGGTTAATATGACTTTTAAAAGGATTGTCAGTATTGAACAGCCATATTATGTGATCATTCCAAAAAACAGCCGATTCTTTACTGAAAACGAAACCATTATTACTGAACCTCCATTTGAGCTAAAGGACCTGCTAACAGAACCATTTGTCCTAACGAAACAAGGTTCAGCGATTCGTAAACAGATAGATGAATTGTTCCATAATTTCCGGCTCGTTCCAAATTCAATCATGGAAAGTGAAAATATTTATACCGTTGCCGACTTTGCTCGTAAAGGGGTTGGTTTAACCATCGTGCCAAAGAATGTATTATTGCCCATTGAAGATTTTAAAGACTACAATCTTTACAAATTACCAGCGGATTTAATCACGATCAAATATTTTATTTCATACTTGCCAGATAAAAAATTGAGTTCGATTGAAGAGCATTTTATCCAATTTTTCAAAAAGAAAATGGATGGTACGCATATTCGTTGATGAATGCTCCCACCACTTAATTTTCTAGCGAAAATTTGAAGTGGGAGTCCTCTTGGCAATTATGATTGACGAACATCATTTGGTTTCATTTCACCAACAAAATTTGATTTTTTAAACGATCAGATACGTATAGATCACCATTTTTTGAGATAATCACGCCTTCAATCCCATCGATCATATTTAGCCAGTCTACCCCATCTTTCGCATTTTTCCCAAAAGCAAGGGTTGTCCAAATTTCACCATTAATGGATTGATCAGAAACGATGGTGACACTGGCGACATCATTTTCAATCGGATACCCTGTTTTCGAATCAAAAATATGGTGGTAGGTTCTCCCTGCTACCTTGAGTGTCCGTTCATAAATTCCTGAAGTGACAACGGACTGATCTTTAACCGTAACAACAGCCGCCATCTTACCGTAGGATTGGAATGGATTTTGAATCCCAACTCGAAAGTAACCCTCGGGGTGATTTGGGGACTTCCCAATGGTTAATACATTCCCCCCCAAACTAATCATTCCAGATTTAACACCGTTAGCTAAAAAGAACGCCTTAAGTAGATCGGCAAAATACCCTTTTGCAATCGCACCAAGATCGATCTCCATCCCCTTTTTTCGTAAAAAAACGGTTAATCGTTCTTCATCTAGTTCGATATGTATTGGATTAATGAGTGGCATACGTTCTTTTATCTCGTCCTCGCTAGGGAAATGTGCATCAGCAAAGCCAATCCGCCATAACTTAACTAATGGACCAATGGCAATATTCATGATCGCATTGGATGAAATACTAACACTTTTACCAATCTTAATTAATTTGAATAAATCTTCATCGACTTGAATGGGTTTTAAACCGGCATTTTGGTTGATTTTCATTAAATCCGATGTTGAATCATTCGCACTGAATCGCTTTTCAAAATCGATGATCATTTCCTCTGCTCTCTTGAGTAATTGAGTAGCTTCTGGATGTATGATCGATAATGAAATGACGGTTCCCATTCGATTTATCACGATTGTATTCTCTGTCAATTGATTTCCTCACTTCTATTCCAGAATAGTACATTCCATTTTGAATAAGTGCCAGGCACCATCCAATTCTTTCCCTTGCGTTTCTCGTACGGCACTACATAGATTGGTCTTACCGGAACGACAAAACTTACATTCGCTGCATTCAGCCGTGTATAGTAAAGAAAGTGTCTGTCACTTGTCTAATTAGACTAGTGACAGACACTTTCACCTATTTAAATAATGCTTCAACATCTACTTCGAAATCATTTATGATACTGGATTTAATCAAACCTTGCTTTTCATTTTCAATTAGACGGTATTGATTATCTTCCCCTAATGAATAGACCATAATATTATTCAATATTGGATTGATAATCCAGTATTCTTTAACTTGGAATTTTTGATAAAGATTTGTTTTAAATATTAGATCATGTGACTGGTTTGAAGGACTAATAATTTCGATAATCAATTCAGGAACACCAATATATTTCTGTTCGGTAAAACCTGTTTTGTCACATATGATGGATAAGTCAGGTATTATAATCTTTTTTTCGTCACTTTCTTCATCGACTAGCTCGATATCATAAGGTGCGGCAAGAACTTCGCATTCCTTTCCATCTAATAAATGAAATAATAATGCAGATAATTTCATTGATATTCTTTGATGTTTGGTGTTTGGGGACGGAGACATATAAACGACACCATCAATATACTCCAATTGCTGATCCGTTTCTTTTCTTAATTCCTCAAATTCGTCAATGGTGATAACTCGATTTTTAGGTAAATTCAGAGAAAACACCTTCTTTCAAACCCTATCTTATTCATATTATATAAGAAAGGAATGAATAAAACAAAGTTAAAACAGAATGTTTTATCATTACTTTTAATAGAACGAATCCGATTAATGACCCCGCTAGAGAACTAAACGTAAACGCTGGAATAAAGCCAAATAATACTGCTTTTTGACCTAATAATAGAGTCGCTATTGGGTAACAGACGATGTCCCCTATTATGCCTGTCCCGATTACCTCTCCAGTTCATGCCATTGTCAGTTTTCTTGTTTTCTTAAATAAATAGGAGGATAGAAACGTACCAAGGACCTAACGATACGGCTGATAAAACATTAATAAGAACATAAGGACAGTTGCTTGTCCCAGCTCAAGTATTCTCTGATTAACTAGATTTTCACATTTTTATCAAACTCTTTTTCTACCTTATTCAATTTTGACCAGTTAATCGTGTTTTCAAGAATAATGGCCAGTATAATTCCCATTAATAAGCCGCTGCTTAAAAGTGGTCTAACTAGCAGTGGAATGGACCCAAACATCTCAACAGGTATATTCATGATGGAAATACCTAATAAAACCGGAGCAGCAATCCGATAAATGGTCTTAGGGGTAAAGTTCATTCCATTTAAATTAGAAAGAGCCCCACTAAACAGCTGTAAATAAGCAACAAATAAGACGGCATTACCTACACTAACTGGTAAGGTTGAAAAAAGATGACTAAGTGCAGGAACTAATCCAAGAACGATAAACATGGCAGCACCAATAATCATGGGTAAAGTTTGAAATATTAGAGTAGATTGTAAAAATCCGATTGACGATATATAAGGTGCATAAGGAACCATTCCAAATGCCCCGGAAACAACTGAATTTATCCCAGTTAATACAAATGACCTTCTGTATTGGTTATCAGATGTCGTAGTGTTCACCATTGGTTCAAACCCTTTAATGGAAGCGATTGTATTGGTTGTATTAACTAATCCAGTAAGGATAGCAAATATAATGAGACCTAGACTAAAAGTTGGTTTCCCCCAAGGAAACAGATTGAGGATCTTTGTTGAAGTTACGACTTCAGAAGGCTCTGCAGGAAAGAAAGCCGCATAAATAGCCCATCCTGTTACGATTCCAATTAAAATTGAAAAGTTTCGGATGACAGCATGTCCTTTCACATTAATGAATACGACAAGAATGATTAGGAATATGGACAACGCGGTTGTTGGCAGGTCTATCTGATCTCCTGTTGTCAATCCAAGCATTCCTTTTGTGAAAATCCCTATCAACTGTGCCGCTAACAAAAATAACACAGTACTCATGACCACGGGTGTAAACAAACGCTTTAATACTCTCCCCATTCCCAGTGCCCCGAGAACCATTATAAGGACCCCAGAGAGGATCATCCCAACCGAAAGACCACCGCCTATTTCACTAGCAGTTAACCCTGCTGAAGATGCGGAAGCGCTTATACTTAAAATAGCCCCCCACCATATTCCAGATTGTCCTTCCATTAGTGGATATTTGTGTCCAATAAATGCTTGAAACATACAGGCAATACCTGTAAAAATAAAAGACCTTTGCAGTGCACTAGCTACCTCCACTGAAGACAAATCAAATGCATCCCCAATCGTTATCGGGATGACTACCGTGTTTGCAAACATAAAAAAAAGCCATTGTAATCCGGCAAAAAACAGCATCAACGATGACTTTTGATCCATTACTATTGCCTCCTATGCTGTTTAATTTTCTCAAATTTTATGATCCATTTAGAGATACAACCCTCCACCCGCCCCATTAAGGCTATACATAAGTGACTGACCCACTGGCCTGATTTGATTATCCTTGATTAATAGTTTTATAATGTAAATAATGCTCAATTGTTTTAACATATGTTTTCCAATCCTTATACTGTTCTTGGATTTTCCCTACCAGATTGGAATCAATCAGATTTTCTTCGTTATAAATGCCATGGCTACGCATGCTTTCGAGTCTATTCATATATTGCTTTACAGAAACAGGTTTTAACTTACTTTCTCCATTTTTAAGATTATGTTTCTGTGTTAGATATTCTTGAAAATTCATTTCCTTCATTCTCCTATTCGCAACAGCATGTTCATGACGGTATATATTATTTTTGTTTTCCAAGAATAGCTCCCTTATCCATTCTTCCCCTTGTTCTGATAACTCTGTAATGAACTCTTGCCCAATCCCCGTTTTCACTGTACAAAATCCATCTTTTGTTTTTTCCCATGTCTTTTTGTAGACCTGTGTAAGATTTTTATAAAAAAAGTTTGGTAGTTTCCAAGTAGCTTTATTAGATTCTTTATTATTTGAGAGCAACAGATGATCGTTTAGTGTAGAAAAATAACCACAACCCGGGATAGTTAAATCCTCATATAACCATTGTTCAGGTAAAAAAATATAGTTCTTCTGATTTCTATTAAAAGCGGCCTCAGTGATGTGAGGATGATGATAAAGGTTGTATTGTTCAAGTATTTCTTTACATTCCTCATATGTATCTATTCTGTTCTTTACTTTTAACCAACCATAGATATAATGGCCCGATATTTTTGTATTAGATGTTGACTGAAAACCACCAAAAAATAAAAAAATAGAACCTTTGTTAACATTATGATTCTCTAACTGAGGTGTAGCATTAAATTGCCCAAACCCATTACCAATGATCAATTTTTCGTTTTCTTCTATCCAAGGTGGTACTCCCAGCATGGGATCAAAACCTTTTCTGCTAAGGACTAACTTCATGTAAACTCCCCACCTTGTAAAATATACTTTCCATCAATAATCATAGCATAAATTGGTCAATATTTTCATTTGTATAGCTATACTCAGTATGGTAAAGAACCGTACAGCCTTTTGCTGAACCTAGCGAAGCAAGTCCATAATTTTGCGTAATGATGATATCTCCTTTTTCGTTGAAGAAGAGTTCAAGAAATTTATTGGTAATTCATTTAAGTTGTTTGGGGTTAATCGGAGTGAACCGTACCACAAATAGGAAAGGTTTTTACAGAAAAATAGTAACAGCACTGTTCCACGTATGGAACGGTGCTGTTTTTTATTAATGAAATTTTGTTATATGGATACTTTTATTATTTAGTATACAAAACTGCTTCTTTTTCATTAATCATAGCGGAATTAGACCAAATAAATACGATTGTAGGTGAATTTCTTCTACTAGAAAAGCCACAAAATACGTATTATGAGGTTTGTAATATTGTAGATGTTATAGAAGACGTTAAAAAGCTGTTCGAAATAAGGGCTACTACACTAAATATTGAGATTCAATTGGTTTTTGAAGATAATAATCTATTATAGGTGTTGAAAAAAATGCAGCAGCCACTACATAAAATCCACTTACAGTTCAGGGTTCTTGATCAACATTTACTGAGGGATAAGAAAAAGAGCGCGTTTTGAATGATTCTTTCAAAACACGCTCTTTTTGTTTAGGATGTTCCTTAATAAAACTCTTTGTGTTAAGCCTGCTTAACACAAATTAAGAAGAAAATATCAATAAAGCAAGAAAAAATAAGGAGAAACCTAACTTAATTCAATGAAATTCATCTATCCATAGTGAAAAATAAGGAAATGTCGAAAATAGTCGAATTATTATATTTAATTAACTAGTATTTTTGTAATACAATAAAATCAAAAGCTAATTTTACAATAAATCAAAATGTCACCTCGATAAAATGCAGTTAATGACACTTTTTCGACTAGGCAAATGTACTTTGGCGATTTAAGATAAATATATGTACATAATAATGAAGTATAAATTCTGATTTATAAAAGCTATTCAGCTATTCAAACTATCACATAAAGATTGGGGCAATTATGAGTATTATCACAAAAGATTTGCTACTTAACTTTTTATTTATTGTTCTGATTCTGTTTATCGTTCAATTATTTTATTTAGCGCTCTATTCCTATCGTTTCGGAAAAATAGAAAAAGTAGAAAAATGGATACTGCCTGTTTCGACCTTTCTTCTAATATATATATGTATGCAATTTCCCGTATTAGTAGGCGGAAATATTGTGTGGGATATTCGCTGGATTCCTATGATTTTAGGAGGATTATATGGAGGATATCGATTGGGGTTTTCGTTAGTCGCTTTAATCCTGATTCTTCGATATTTCATCGGTACAGATACTGGCTTTTATGTGGCCTGTATTATTTTCCCTTCCATAGGTATTGTTACCTCGCTTTTATCTCGCTATTATTTAAAGATGTCTATAAAACACAAAGTAATCGTAAGTGTTTTATTGCTTTTCCTTGCCATTCCATTAACAATGATTATCTATCAACTGATGTTAGGCAAAAGTGTTTCATTAACACTTTGGCTGCAATATGGGCTCATCAACATTATGGCTATGTTATTTACCAATTTATTAGTGGAGACGATGAAAACCCATTATGATATATTGAAAGCGGTTATAAGAGTTGATAAATTGCAAATGGTCAGTCATCTTGCTGCAAGCATTTCGCATGAGGTTCGTAATCCACTGACAGCAAGCAGAGGATTTATCCAAATGTTATCTGAAGATGTATCCGAAGAGGATAGAAGAAGGTACAGGGATATTGCCTTGCAGGAATTAGATCGTGCTACCGAAGTGATTAACGATTATTTAACATTTGCTAAACCAACCATTGATTATACAGAAAAAATAAGAGTGTCTGAGGAAATCCAACATGCGATTAACGTGATTACACCTCTTGCGACTATGAAAGATGTCATGATCAAACAGTACGTATCCAGTCCTGATTACGATTATGTAAAAGGAATGAGTAAGAGATTTCAACAATGTTTAATTAATATATTAAAAAATGCCATAGAAGCTCTTCCAAGCGGTGGAGAGTTACAGATCAACCAAAGCTATTACGATGCCATCATCCAAATTGATATTCGTGATAACGGAATTGGGATGTCAAAAGAACAAATCCAACGCCTGGGTGAGCCTTATTTTACGACAAAGGAAAGAGGAACCGGACTAGGGATGATGGTATCGTTTAGTATCATTAAAGCCATGAACGGAAAGGTACATGTAACGAGTGAACTGGGGAAAGGAACATTCTTTTCGATCAAACTCCCAATCAATTATGAATAAACTCGGTTTCCTCTCGTTCTTACCGGGATAACTTAACTTATTGAATCAAGCATTCCGGGCTATATCAAAAAATGAATCTGACTTATATAGACATTCAAAGACGTACTTTTGATTACTCAATCGTACGTCTTTGAACTATTTACTTTTCTGTATCTTCGGCTTGCTGCAGGTGACGCTTTTCTTTCATAAATAAAGTCCAGAAATAGAAGAATTCAGGAAACAGAATAGCGAATCCGACGATATAGGTAGTAAAAATGGCTCTAAAAGAATTGGGGTCCGTAAAGGCTGATTGGATCGTTATATCAGGATAAATAATGTATGGTAAGTGAGCCTTACCATACACATAACCAGCAATTAAGTATTGAATCGTTATCTCGATACATCAGGAGCTATTCCCTCAATGTAGGCCATCATTACTTCAGTTTTCGAAAGTTCTCCAATGGTAAACGATTCAAATTTGAGCCGTGTTGAGCAAATCCTTTTGCTAACTAATGGTTATTTTTCCATTTAAACAAAGATGTATACAGTCTTTTTAGTTTAAATATAGTTTGGGGATTTTTGTGTAAAAACTGCTAGTATAGAAGGTGTGGTGAACCGTACCATAAGTAAATGAGGTTTTTTTAGGGAAACAGAACAACACCAATCCAGAATAGGACTGGTGTTTTGTTTTTAATTTGTAATTACATGAGGGTCTCAATTTCAATTACTAAATCATTTTCATCAATTTCCATAGAGTCAAAGATTTATAATCTTAAATTATGTTTGTGGATGGGATTTTTTTTGAACTCTTTGTGAATAATTGGTAAAACAATAAATATTCAACGAAAAATGTCGAATTAAAGTATAATAGATTTATGAATAAATCGTTATTTCGTGTGGGTACAGAATCTCATTTTACTGAAATGAAGGTTGAGTAGGGGGAAACGTATGAACGAAGAAGTCAAACTATCCAAAAGTGATCTAGATTATATTATTAATGAGCTGAAACAAACTCAAAATGAAACAGCTACCACTTTAGCAGTACAACCAGCTAGAGCTGTTCATCTGAATCAAAAAAAACATTGTTTAAATCTTGGATTTGGCCAATTGTAATAGGGGTTATCGTTAGTCTAGTCATTTTATTTGCAGGGACTGTTTATTTACAAAAAGAAGAAACATTAAAAAGCACATCAGTCGTTGAGAGCATCCAAAAATCATCTACATTGGCAACAGTACAAGTACATACCAAAACGATTGTATCTAAAGAAGTTAATAAATTATTTGGCAAAAGCATCTCAATTGATTTTCCTGGTTCAAAAAGGACGTTATGAAAGGTTTTTGTTTTGTTTAGACTGTGTTAAAGGTAAATGTTGATCCTTCTTCCTCTGTCGGCGTATTCGATCTGGTTTCCAATCCATATATAACAGTCCTTATTATTTAATCATTACCTTTTACCAAATGATTATTCTCGTATTCTTTACTCTGCCGTATCTTTCTAACAAAAACAAAACTCCACTCGAAAAAAACCTATTATCATTATTATAATAATAGGTTAAAACATCCTGTAATTTGTTTTAAGAAAAAAACCAAATATATACACCGAGGACAATTAAACTCAAGATACCAATGACCACATAAATTATGGTTAAATTTTTGAAGTTTCTTTTGGTTGAGCTACTATACTTTTCGTCGCCCTTGCCTCCGATAAATAGTGTTGAAACAATCGATATTATGATAAGAATAATGACCAAAGCATACATAACCTTCATATTCCACCTCTTAGAACATTCTATGTTTATACAATTTTTACATCAGCGTTATAAATATCTTTTAAAAAAGCTTTAGGCTCCCTCTACATACTTAGCGTTCCTAAGAATACTTGGTTTAAGTGCAGGCTTACTATTACCCAAAATGACCAAATGTACTGGCTATTGAAAAAGGTATTCAAGGTTCAATTATAAATCCATATCGTTATCAAATGTCATTTTTTTTCATCAAATTCTTCTAAAAGATCAATATCGCTGGAATCTCTTTGATCATCGCGAGAATATGAGCCAAGCAAAGCAATACGCTTCACTCCATATTGATTTTTCCATTTATTCAAGTTTCTTGAAAGTACCTCAAGAATTTCTTGTTGTGATAACATTGGATCACTAGCATTTCAATGCATTTAAAATTCTTCATTATAGCACTCATCTTTTACTTGATTCGACATGGAATAAAAAACTCCTTTATACCAGGAAGTATGAAAGTGTCAGGCATCCGATTGTGCCCGAAGCAATTCCCCAGCAAAGTCTGCCTTGTGAGATTCTTTACTTTTTTCCATGATGGTTGATTTTCCCGTTTAACTTCCTCAGGCATTGGTGTCACTGTAGATTCCTGTACCATGTCCGCCCGTGGTTTTAGCTAGCCATTCTTTTACTTCATTTCTATTCAAGTACGCTGATTTCTTATTCAAACGATGCAATTTTAACATCCCAAAAAGAACCCCATGCATCAAGCGTTGGATTCTTTCGAATGATATATATTAGTATTACAGCCTATTAAACACAGCAGAAATGGAGGCAATATGGAAAATAATAAATGGAAAGTCATTGTTTTTGATTTAGATGGTACGCTTTATGAAGACACGCATCATTTTGAATACTACGCAAAGCAGCTTCAACATAAGCTGCCTGCTGAAAATCATGAGGCCTTTTGGAAGGATTATCAGTCTGCCCTCGATCTAAAGCATGCCTTGCAAATTGGCAGAGTTTATGATGTGGAACAAGATTTAATCCTCGTGCATGATCATAATCGGGTACAAGAGGTATACAGTTGGGATGGGAATCCGCTGACTAATGTCAACATTTCGGAGTTATATCCTAATCCGATTGTGATTGAACAGCTAAAAATGCTCAGTATTGGTGACTTATGGTGGCTCCCTGCTGCAATCGCAAAGCATTACGGGATTTCCGCTAAGCGCTCAAAGGAAGCTTTCCTTGAAACAAGAAGCTATATGATGAGTCCTGAATTTGTCATGAAACCGGTAAACGGTTTTAAGGAAGCGCTTTGGAGTTTAAAAGAGAAGGGCTTCAAGCTGGCATTACTGACAAACAGTCCGAATTGTTTTACTAGTTGCCTTACCTACACTGTATTTTCTTACCTTCTTTTGGTTTTCTGTCATAACAATAATCCGCTCCCTTTCATCGGTCTAAAATCTGTGAATCCGACGTGGTTACGTACGGTTTTATGAAACGGACTACTGCGGTCTGACCCATCGGCCTCTCTCGGTCTATCAAAAAACAACCAAAAAACCGCACGAGTGAAAAAATCACTGTGCGGTTAAATATATAATAGTATCAGTCATTGGCGGGACCGCCTGGAAATCCGAATCCAGCAAACCTGGCATGCTGGCTCGGACGGCTTTGAAGACCGTATATATTTAGAGTTTAAACTCATCTTCTTTCCCCGCTGCACCGATTAGTTGAACATTTTTTAGAACAGAATGTTTGATCATTACTTTTAATAAAACAAATCCGATTAATGACCCCGCTAAAGAACTAAACGTAAACGCTGGAATAAAGCCAAATAAAGCTGCTTTTTGACCTAATAATAGAGTCGCTATTGGGTAACAGACGATGCCCCCTATTATGCCTGTCCCGATTACCTCTCCAATTAATGCCATTGTCAGTTTTCTCGTTTTCTTAAATAAATAGGCTGCTAGAAAAGCGCCAATAATGCTTCCAGGAAAAGCAAAGAGCGATCCTGTTCCCATCATATTTCTTAAAATAGAAACGGACAATGCCTGCATGACAGCGTACCAAGGACCTAACAATACAGCTGATAAAACATTAATAAAATGCTGCATAGGGAATACCTTGGTAAATCCAATTGGTATATAGAACATGTGACTGGTTAATGTTCCGATTGCAATGAGCATAGCTGTTAATGTCATCTTTGATGTTTTACGCATAATAAAAAAACCCCTTAGTTTTAAATATTTTAAAATAGTAATAGATTAAATTATATTTTTTTAAAGATTCATACTTTCTTTTAATTGTTCCACCGCAAATTTAGGATTTTCACTTTGACTAATGGCACTGATTACTGATACTCCATCACCCCCAGCATTTATAACACTCGATGCATTCTGAGCTGTAATCCCTCCAATCCCAACAATTGGAAGGTTTATTCCCTTCTGACGAAGTTCTTGAATGATCTGTACTCCTTGAACCGCCTTAGCATCTGCTTTTGAGTGGGTTGGAAAAATGGGACCTACACCAAAATAATCTGCTCCAGCTTGAATGGCACTGGTTGCTTCCTCCATATTATGAATCGAAACACCCAAAATCTTGTTTCCTATTTTTTCTCGCACACTTTGTACAGAACCGTCTTCCTGACCGATATGCACCCCGTCCGCATTCAATGCAAGTGCAAGATCAATATCATCATTTACGATAAAAGGGATTTGTGCATTCTGACATAAGACTTGAAACTCTTTTGCTAGAGCATATTTATCCATGCCGCTTAAAGAACCTTGTCCTTTTTCGCGAAATTGAAAGCAAGTAATTCCACCAGCAATGGCCTCTGCCAAAACATCGTAGGGTCTTTTTATACAATTTTGGGTGCCCATAATAAAATACACCTTTAGGGCCTTCCTCAAATCATGTGGATTCATTAAGCTCATCTGATTACCCCGTTTCTTTTATAGGCCCAATGATTGGTAGGACCATGTCCATTTCCTAATTGCAAATCCTCCCTAATAGCGGCAGTTATAAAGCTTTTTGCAACCGATACAGCTTCAAAAACAGTGGCCCCCTTTGCGATCTCCGCTGTAATGGCTGCCGAAAACGTGCAACCAGTCCCATGCGTATTTTTCGTTCCCATTCTTTTACTTTTAAATACGTGCGCATTTTCACCATCAAATAATAGATCAATACATTCGTCTAGATCTTGATCATGTCCACCTTTGATGACCACGTTTTTTACACCTAAATCTAGTAATCTTTTAGCAGCCTCTATTTTGTCTTCATGATTTTCAATACGCATTCCTGTTAATTCTTCTGCTTCTGGAATGTTGGGTGTCACGATATAGGCAACTGGCAGCAAATATTTTTTCATTGCTGTAATTGCTTCATATTGCAGCAATGCTGCCCCACCCTTTGCAATCATTACTGGATCAACGATTACCTTTTTCCAATCGTATTGTTTAATTTTCTCAGATACAATCTCGATGATTTCTGTTGAAAACAACATACCCGTTTTCAGTGCATTTACACCCAAATCCTGTGCTACTGAGTCAATTTGCGAAGAGACAAATTCTGCTGGAATCGGATGGACACCTTGAACACCCAAAGTGTTTTGTGCCGTTACAGCGGTTATAGCTGACATTCCAAAAACCTCTAACTCTTGAAACGTTTTCAAATCGGCTTGAATACCGGCACCCCCACCGCTATCAGAGCCTGCTATTGTCAATACTTTAATCATTTTTCATCCTCCTTCTTTAATTCCTCAAAGGAACCATATAAATCAATTTCAGATGAGGACACTCGTGAAAGTTGATTTAAAAGTTCGATTTGAAAGCTCCCAGGACCTTGTTCTTTCGTTTTATGAGCAGCTATTTCTGCAGTTACGCCATAAAAGACTAGAGCAGAAGTAGCGGCATTTAATCCATTTTTCTCAACAGCTGCGAACGCACCGACAACCGTTGATAACAAACATCCGGTTCCGGTCACTTGGGTCAAGTATGGGATGTCCATTATGCACAACATAGGTTGTCTGTCCGTCAGAAATGATGTCATCTTTTCCAGTTATAACGATTACTGTATTCAATTTTTTCGCAGCCAAAATCGTCATCTCTTTAACATTTCCTCCTGACTTTCCAGCATCTACGCCTTTAATTTCCCACTTTTCTCCTATAAGATTAGCGATCTCAGCAGCATTTCCCCGAATAATCGCAAACTTTACTTCTTGAAGCAATCTTTTTGCGACTTCTGTCCGGTAAGATGTTGCCCCTACTCCAACAGGATCTAAAATGACAGGAATTCCATACTGATTGGCAGATTTCCCTGCAACGATCATCGCTTCAACCGTCTCACGATTTAAGGTTCCCATATTCAATACAACGGCATTTGAAATTTGGGCCATGTCAGATGCTTCCTCAACAGCATCCGCCATAACAGGTGATGCCCCAAGAGCCAGCAATCCATTAGCTGAAAAATTAGCCACGACAATATTGGTGATATTGTGTATCAATGGATTTTTCTCTCTTACTCTTTCTAATAATTCTTGAACATTTGCAATTTCCAACTCTACTTCCTCCTTTGTATGAACGTAATCCCTAATAAAATATAAAAAAGTCAGACCCTATTAATGGACCTGACTTTGTAAGCAAGAAGTAAAGTTTTTTCGACTTCTACTTTCCTACGCCGGTATAATCCGGATCAGGTCCAAAGGGTTAAAAAACAGAACGTTTTTCTCTCAGCCCATTTTTGGGCACCCCTAGTAGTTATACTAATATTCACTCTAATCTTAATTCTATATTCATTTATTGTAAAGAAATAAATGAATAATATTGTAAAAACTTGCACATCCATCACTTGTTGATTCTATTTCACATTCTCTTCCTCAAGCGCTTCAGCTAATTGGAATAAGAAGCGGTAAATCGACACAAACGCTTCTTCAATGGTCTTGATGGCATTAAAATCACATAGATCATTTAAAGCAAAATTAACATCCCACAACCCATCATTACCATTAAATATTAAATCAAAGGTTGTATCATCGCTACTTAATTGTTCAGTCAAAAATGATTTTAAAGAAGGTCCATATTTTTTTTGTAACTTTAATCCCAACATAACATCATAAGTGCCGAACACACTGTCTGCCTCAAAAGAAATAGCATCCACACCGATCAGGTCAAACCATTCAGATTCTACATAGATGAATTCATTACGATGGTTTTTAAAATAATCAATAGGTTGCTGCATAAATATGGATGATTCCTCTGCCAATAATTCTTCCGTTTCTTTATCACAACGTTCTATGTAAACGTCCCCAAATCGTAAACTTGGATCTCTTTCAATGAACGAAATAGATTTGCCTGCATAATCATTTAACAAATGATGCTTTTCAATATATGCCCTTTCCTCCTTATAAACCTCTAATTGAATCGTATCGTCCTGTGTTGCTTGTTTCTCCTCAATCCGTTTTGCTAGGTATTGCGTCATTTGTTTTTTTAACATTATCGATCATCCTTCATTTATGTATTCGAATTTATCTCTTCCTCATACTACGAGAACTCGCTGGTTTATTCTTTCCTTTTTCACGACTCATGGATGAATGGGATGACGTCTCCACTCTGCCTCTTTTTGATTTATCCTTAAATGAACGGTCGCTTTGCTCATTTTTGCTCTTGACACGTGACCTTGGTGTTTGTCTTCCTTGTCGATGATCATCCTGTCTTGAACCTCGATGATTTTGGTCCCTTTTTGGCCGCTGCTCATCCGAACGCTCCTGGATTTGTTTTTTGATGGTAATATTTAATTCTTTTTCTATTGTATCAAGAAGTGACCGGCTATTTGAAGTGTAAAAAGTAATCGCGATCCCTTCCATTCCGGCACGGCCCGTTCGACCAATTCGGTGAATATAGCTTTCGGAATCCTCGGGGATGTCATAGTTAAATACATGGGTAACACCTTCAACATCCAGTCCTCTTGCCGCAACATCTGTAGCCACCAATAATTGAATGTCCGCATCCCGAAACCGTTTCATTACCCTTTCTCGCTTTGCTTGAGACAAATCACCGTGTAATTCTTCACATGAAAACCCATGAGATTTCAGAGCATCATTAAGTTTGGAAACTCTCCGTATTGTTCGGCAAAAAATAACGGCTAAAAACGGACGATCTGCTTCAATTAATTCAATTAATGTTGCCTGCTTTGCTCGATCGGTCGTTTGAATCGCTAACTGATTAACCGTTTGTGCAGGTCCCTGTGTTTTCTCTACTTGAATGTATTCCGGATCATGCATATGCTTTTGTGCAAGTTGTCTAATTTCATCAGGCATCGTGGCCGAAAATAACAATGTTTGTCTGGATCTCGGAGTCTTTAAAATGATATCCTCAATTTCTTTGATAAAGCCAATATGCAACATTTGATCTGCTTCATCAAGCACAAGTGAAGAAATGTGTGAAAAATCGATCGTACCTCTTCTTAAATGATCAAGCAATCGCCCAGGTGTACCTACAACAATCTGAATGCTTTTTCGCAGCTTTTTTAGCTGTTTTTCAACATCCTGCCCTCCATAAACGGCTAATACATGGATTGCTTCCTTATTAATGATCATTTTTTCAATCTCATTGGTTATTTGTAATGCTAATTCACGTGTGGGTGTTACGATGAGTGCTTGAATAAATTCTGCTTGAGGATCGAGCTTTTCTAGAATGGGTAATATAAATGCAAATGTTTTTCCTGTACCCGTTTGTGCCTGCGCGATCACATCCCTACCGTTCAGCACCACAGGAATCACTTTCTGTTGAATCGGTGTTGGTGTTGATATCTGTTGTTCTAGTAAATGATTGTCTATACTTTGAGACAGCCCTAATGAAATAAAATTTGACAATGTCTCTACCCTACCTTCTAATAACCAAAAATAAATTTTAACGTTATTAATATTGAAGGTTTCATGAGTAAATAGCAAATCTTTTTCAAAACACTTTCACTTTTTTCCAACAAAAAAGACGCTAACAAAAGTTAAACGTCTTTTTTATAATCCATTATAATCATTTTATTCTCATACTAAACAAATCTATTTCCTAGCTTCAGAAGCCGGTACACCTGCTATACCCCAGTGTGTTTTTGGCATTTCTGTAACAAGTACTCGAACATTTTGCTTGGGAGCACCTAATGTTTCAGAAACAGTATCTGTCACATTACTAATTAACTCAGTAATTTTTTCAGGTGGTCTGCCTTCCATAATATTAATTTGAATAAGTGGCATATGAATCCCCCTCTCTGATCAAAAGTGTATTTAATGGAAGAATTATTCTCCCATTGTGAGTGTAACTTCACCTAGGCCATCAAATTTCGCGCTAACAAAGTCGCCAACATTTACTAAAATAGCGCCTGTTAATGCACCTGATAAAATCAGATCGCCTTTTTTGATTTTTTCGCCTTTTCTAGCAAGCATATTAGCAAGAACAGCAATCGCATTAGCTGGATGTCCTAAAACGGCCGCACCAGCTCCTAGATCTTTAATTTGACCATTAATAGATAAAGTTGCCCCTACTAAATCAAGATCTAATTCGCTCGGTTTTTTCAATGTATTACCAAATACAACTCTTGAAGTAGAAGCATTATCGGCAATAACATCTGTATGTGTAAAGTTAAAGTTTTCGTAACGGCTGTCGATTACTTCAATTGCTGGTAATACATACTCAGTTTTAGCCAATACTTGAGCACCTGTGATTCCAGGTCCTTCAATATCTTCACCGATTAGGAAAGCAATTTCAGCTTCTACTTTTGGGTGGATTTGGAAAGGAACAACTCCGCCGTTATCTACTAACATATAATCAAATACATAACCGTAAATCGGTTCAGATACACCCATTTGATCCCATTTTGCTTTACTTGTTAAGCCCATTTTAGGACCAATGATTCTGTGACCTTGATCTAATTTTGTTTGAACAAGTAGTTCTTGTGCTTGATAGGCTTCTTCAACCGTTAAATCCGGCTTAATTGTTGAAGTTACTTTAACCACTTCACGTTTTTCAACTTCTGCTGCTACTAAATAGTCTTTAATTTGTTTAATGATTTCATTTGACATTTTGTTTCCTCCTCGGGTTGTTTGAATCAATTTATTAAGTTCTATACGATTATTTAAAATTAACGCTTACTTGTCCTAAATGAGCAAATCTTGCAGTGAAAGAATCTCCTGCATTGGCAACGACCATACCAGAAAGTGCACCTGAAAGAATCACTTCACCAGCTTTTAGAGAAATATCATAATCTGCTAAACGATTCGCTAACCATGCTACACATGTTGCAGGGTTTCCAAGTGCTGCTGCACCTACACCTGTATTAACCATTTCACCATTTTGTGATAAAACCATTCCAAGTAACTCAAGATCAATATCCTCAAGCTTTGTTGGTTTTCCACCTAGTACATATAAGCCTGATGATGCATTATCTGCTACAGTGTCTTGTAATTTGATTTTCCAATCTTGTACACGACTATCAACGATTTCTAGAGCAGGTAAAACATAATCTGTTGCTTGAATAACATCAACAGCCGTTACATTCGGTCCTTTTAAGTCTTTCTTCAAGACGAAAGCAATTTCACCTTCAATTTTTGGTAGAAGCATAGTTTTCGTGTCAATTGTTCCACCATTTTCTACAACCATGCTATCTAATAGATGTCCATAATCTGGCTCATCCACACCTAACATTTTTTGTACTGCTACAGAAGTTAAGCCAATTTTCTTACCAACAATTTTTTGTCCTTCGCTTAATTTCTTCTTAATATTTTCTAATTGAATGTAATATGCCTCATCAACAGTAATCTCCGGATCTACTACAGTTAGTGGATCAATCCCTACTTGTGTAGCTTCTGCTTGCGCTAATTGAGCTGCAAATTTTTCAATTTTACTCGTCATATTCTCTATCCTCCCTATGTAAATTTAATTTAATTATTGAATAAAATATTCTATGAAAATGTTGCACGGTCCTTCAAATCAAACCGTGCAACATTTCTTCTAATTTAATAGATTTATAGTTTCACACAAATATTTGTTAATTCTGTGTAGAATTCCCAGCTGTGTACTCCACCAACACGGCCAAGACCACTGTCTTTTGTACCGCCGAATGGAGTTCTTAGGTCGCGTAAGAACCAGCAGTTGATATAAGATAATCCAGATTCAATTGATTGTGCTACGCGGTGTGCACGACGGATATCGTTTGTCCAAATTGTGTTGCTTAGACCCACACGAGTATCGTTTGCTGCTGCAATCACTTCTTCTTCTGTGTCGAATGGAAGAACACAAACAACTGGTCCAAAGATTTCTTCACGAACACAACGAGAGTTGTCGTCTAAACCAGTGATAATAGTTGGTTGAACGAAATATCCTTTTTCTATTCCTTCAGGACGTCCACCGCCTGTTACGAAAGTACCGCCTTCTTCTTCCGCAATTTTCAGGTAGCTCATGACTTTATCATAGTGTACTTTTGCCACTAATGCACCTTGGTCATTTGCCATATCAAATGGATCGCCGACTTTTAATTCTCTTGTTTTAGCAGCAAATTTTTCAACGAATTCATCAAAGATTGGACGTTCTACATAAATTCTTGAACCACTTACACAAACTTCCCCTTGGTTTGTGAAACTTGACTTAATTGTACCTGCAACGACCTCATCAATATCTACATCTGCAAAAATGATATTAGGGTTTTTACCGCCTAATTCGAAAGAAAGCTTTTTCAATGTTGGAGCAGCTTCTTGCATGATTCTAACACCTGTAGATACTTGTCCGATAAAGCCGATACCAGCAATGTCAGGGTGTTGGTTGATTGCACTGCCGGCACCAGGACCAAAACCGTGAACCATGTTTACAACTCCATCTGGAACGCCAGCTTCTTTAATGATTTCCATTAATTTTGTTGCTGTCATTGGTGTTAATTCAGATGGCTTAATCACGACTGTACATCCTGCTGCTAGAGCTGGCGCCAATTTCCAAGTTAATAAGAATAATGGAAGATTCCATGGCTGAATTAATCCAACGACTCCGATTGGACGGCGATATCCGTAGTTAAGCGCTTTATTTATTTCATCTTGGAATGCTTCTGTTCCTACTGAAATCATGTAGTCAGCAAAGAAATGGAAGTTTTTCGGCGCACGAGGTGCATCCACGTGACGTGAGAATTTAAGATGCTTACCAGTATCTAGATGATTCTAATTGTGCGATTTCTTCTTGGCGTTCTAAAAGGATATCACCAATTTTACGGATGATATTTGAACGTTCCTGTGTGCTCATTTTTCCCCAAGGACCTTCTTCAAAAGCACGTTTAGCAGCTTTAACCGCTAAATCAATTTCTTCTGCTCCACCTTCTGCAACTGTACCATAAACTTCTTCCGTTACTGGGTTCACATTATTAAAAGTTTTCTTATTTAAAGATTCTACAAATTGTCCATCAATAAAATGTAAGCAATCAAATGCTTTTACAATAGGTTCTACAATTGTATTTGTTGTTTCTACTGCCATTTTTTATTTCCTCCCTTTTTTAAAAGCTATTAAATTATTTTTCTAAAGTAATGATAACGCTTGCTAGTTTCATATACAACTCCATAGTTGCTCTATATGAAACAATTAAAATAAATTTATTTTATTTGTTTCTAACTATGGTCAAACAGGATGTAAATACTAAAAAAATCAGAATAAAACTTTTCTTTCTCCCGTTTTTCTGTTATATTTTCTCATATACAGCAACAATGTTTACTTATATGAAATAAAAGAAAAACTGGAGGATGCTTATGGAACAAGATCATACAGGTAACAA